>JBKBPQ010000009.1:0-163694 GCA_046293155.1 Allosphingosinicella sp.
GGATGCCGCTGGGCGAGGCCTATGACAAGATCATGGACAGCCAGATCGCCGACATGAAGAACAGCGCCTCGCGCGAAGGCGGCTCGATCACCGCAGCCTGCTTCCTCCAGCGCTTCGTCGAACCGGGCGTCAGATGGGCGCATCTCGACATCGCCGGCATGGTGTGGGCGGAAAAACCGGGCCACCTCTACGACAAGGGGGCGACCGGCTATGGCGTGGCGCTCCTCGACCGCTTCGTCGCCGATAATTTCGAGCGCTGACGACCGATTGACCTAGCCGGGCCGGCGCGACACTCTCCCGCCATTGAAGGGGGAGGGTGCTCATGAAGTTCGTAAAACGCGGCTTGCTGCCGCTGCTGATGCTCGTGCCGACTCAGGCGTGGGCGCAGGATATCAACGAAGGCGAGATTGTCGTTACGGGCACGCGCGCTCAGCAGAGCTATATCGATCCGCGCACCAACCGCGTGATTGAGGTCGAAGAGGATGCTAGCGGCCTGCCGGCGATCGGTCTCAGGCGGCGTGCCGACAGCGCGCTGATCCCGGTTATCATCGCGGGCGACAGCCGCGATCAGACCCAGCGCCGGGAAGAGATATTCACGATGGTGCGAAGCGCACTGGAGCTCGCCCGTCGCTCGAACGTCGAGCTGGCGATCGGCGATTTCTTCGTGGTGCCGCTCACTCCCGACAATTACCGTACTCTCGCTTTCTTCGGCGACGGACGCCCGGACAGCGAGCGCGTCGCCTTCTTCATCAAGACGCGGCTCGGAGCCAGTGCCGATGAAGCCAACCAGGCGATCACCCGGCTCGAGCAGTTCATCCGGTCGGTCCCCTCGGCCGGCAGGGCGGAAATCCGCGCCAATGGACCGCTCACCTTGTCGATCGTGGCGCCAGACCAGTATCGTAGCCAGATACTCGACCTGATCGCCGCCGATGCGCGCTCGATCGCTGAGCGGTTCGGCCCAGACCAGCGCGTCGAGGCGCAAGGCCTGGATCGCCCGGTCGAGTGGCGGCGCGCCGGAGCGACGGAAGTCTTTCTCTATATCCCGCACCGGATGATCTTCCGCCCAGCGAGCTGACGGCCGCCGCTGCGGCGGCGTCGCCTATTTGCGGGGGCGGACGGTCACGAAGGAGCCGTGGCCCCTGTGCAGCCGGCGCACGAAGCCGGGTGCGAGCGGAGTCGTGAACATGAGCCCGACATTGGTCATGCGCACCCAGCGCACCCAGGCGTCGACCATGTGATCGTCGCTGAAGCAGACCGTGACGAACGCGCCGACGTCCAGCGCCTCGTCGCAAAGGCCCGCGGCGCCGCCGCAGGACATGTCGCGGATCCGGATCGAGCAGGGCTTTCCCTTGGCCAGCAGCTCGAGGCGATAGCCCTGGAACGGCACCCGCGGGTGAGCACGAGCATCCTCGCCCGGCGCGGCCGCACCGGCCTGGGGGGCTTCAGCTGAATTCGGTTCGCGGCTCAACATCTTATCCGCAGAACTGCCCTTCCGACCTCGCCGGGGCCGCGCCGACGGATGGCGCTTTCCGGCACTCCGGGTCTTGGTAGCCCCGCTGGGTAAAGTCCGGGTTAAGCGCGCGCGAGCGGTAAGAAACCCGAAATCCATTTGCGCTAGGAAGCCGGAATGACCCAGGCCCAGCCTTGCGACGACAACGCTCCCGAACTCGCGGTCCGCGCGTGGGACGACGGCGCCTCGGTGACTCCGGACCAGCTCAAGGTCCTGATCGTCGACGACGACGAGATGATGCACCGCCTGGTGAGCCGGGCGCTGACCAGCTTCGGCTTCACCCGCATCGAGTCCGCCGAGAATGGCGCCGCGGGAATCGCAGCGGTCGAGCGTGAGGCGCCCGACATCATCATCTCCGACTATTACATGCCGGAGATGAACGGGCTCGACTTCGTCGAGGCGGTCCGCGGGGACGAGGGCCGCGATCAGATCGTGATCATCATGCTGAGCGCCCATGACGACCGCAACGTGATCGAGGGTGCGCGCGATCTCGGCGCCGACACGTTCATGGTGAAGCCGTTCCACCGCGACGACCTCAAGCAGCTCATCGACACCCTCTACCACCGATTTAACAACGCCCGGATCGCCTGGCCGCAATGAGCCGACGCACCGCGTAGGGCAGGGGCTTCGACAAGCGCGTCCCGGACGCGCTAAGGGCCCCGGGTGCGCATCGATTTCTATCATTTGACCGTGAAACCTCTGGAGCAGGTGCTTCCGAGCATCTGCGAGAAGCTGCTCGCGGGTGGGGAACGGCTGCTGGTCCTGGCCGGGGAGCGGCAGGCCGAGTCGATCGACCGCCAGTTGTGGACCTACGCTCCGGAAAGCTTCCTTCCTCACGGCCGCGCCGGTGGTCCTCGCGAGTCAGAGCAGCCGATCCTGGTTGGATCCGAGCCCGCGGCTGCCAACGGGGCGCGCAACATCGCCCTTGCCGACGGCGAGTGGCGCGACGCCGCTCTGGCGTTCGAGCGGGTCTTTTACTTCTTCGACGGCGCGACGATCGACGGCGCCCGCGCCGCCTGGAAGGCGCTCAAGGACCGTGACGGTGCCGAGCGCCACTATTGGAAGCAGGACGAAAACGGCCGCTGGTTCGAAGGTCCCTGACCTTGTCGTGGGAGGCGCTCCCCGCTACGGGAGCCGCCAATTTCCAACCCACAGCAAGCTACAAGGAACGGCCATGGCGACCGAACGCACTTTTTCCATCATCAAGCCTGACGCCACGCGTCGCAACCTGACCGGCGCGGTCACCAAGATGCTCGAGGATGCTGGCCTTCGTGTCGTCGCCTCCAAGCGCATCCACATGACCCGCGAGCAGGCCGAGGGCTTCTACGGCGTCCACCGCGAGCGTCCCTTCTTCAACGACCTCGTCACCTTCATGACCTCCGGCCCGGTCGTCGTTCAGGTTCTGGAGGGCGAGAATGCGGTCGCCAAGAACCGCGAAGTGATGGGCGCGACCAACCCGGCCAATGCCGACGAGGGCACCATCCGCAAGGTCTATGCGGAATCGATCGAGGCCAATTCGGTCCACGGCTCGGACAGCCTCGAGAATGCCAAGATCGAGATCGACTTCTTCTTCAAGCCGGAAGAGATTGTCGGCTGATCCAAGGTCATCACTGACGACAACAAAAAGGGCTCCGGGTGACCGGAGCCCTTCTTCGTTCCGCCCCTGCTCAGAGGCGATTAGCGGTAGAAGACATGGTTGCCGATCGTGGCGACCCGGGTGCGGCTGCGCACAAAGGCCGGGCGGACTCGGGTGGCGTGGAAGTAGAGCGCCTCACCGACCATCGGCTCATGGCCGTCAAGAACGTCGCGGGCCAGCGCCATGGCGCGGTTCCAGCGCGCGTTGCGCGGCGGATTGAACGAGCGGATCGCGGAGAACTGGCCGCGCTGATAGACGACGCCGCAAATCGTGTTCGGAAAACGCGGCGATTCGACGCGGTTCATCACCACCTGGGCAACGGCAACCTGGCCGGCGCGCGATTCGGCGCCAGCCTCGTAGAGAATGACCTTGGTCAGGCACTCGAGCTCGCGGGCGCTGACCGAAACCGCCTCATCCTCATCCTCGGCCTCGTCGACCTCGGGCGCCACAGGCGCAGCGGCGGTGGGCGTCTGGAGGATTGCCGGCCGAGCCGGCGCGGCGGCGAGGGCCACTGGGGCAGGAGCAGGCGTGGAAGCGGCGGGAAGGGCGGGAGCCTCGATCACCGGCGCCTGGTTTGCGGGCGCGGGAGAGGCGAGAAGATTCGAAGCTGGCACCACCAGGGTGCCGGTGAGCGCCGCTGCGCTCAGAGTCGCGGTGAGAAACTTGCCGCGAGAAAACATAGTCACTCCAACAACATGCGCACGAAAGGGCACGCTCCGCCGCCAAAACAACTTCGGCGGAGTGCCGCGATCCACGTCTTATCGAAGGGTGAAAAATGCCCGCCCAGCGATCGCAAGAAGCCTTAAGCGGCTCGTCGCAAGCGAAACAACCGTGACACGGCGAGTCGTTACGGCTTTGGGACGGATTGCAGGAACCTTTCGGCGTTCTGGCAACCGAATTAACTCATTATCGCGCTGAAATCAGGGCTATTTCCGGTTCCTGAGCGTAGGAATGAGGCCGTCGCTCAGCTGAACGCCAGATGAAGCAGGATTGGCCGTACCGAGCGCGACTCGACTCGCCTCAGCCGATCTGGGCGCCGCCGATCGGTAGGGGCGCGACGTCGACGGCGCCCAGCCGCACCGCCAGGCAGTAGGCCTCCAGCGCGGCCGGGTAGAGCCGGTGCTCCTCGGCGAGCACGCGCTGCTCCAGGGTTTCGGGCGTGTCGCGCGCCTGGATCCGGACCTCCGCCTGGGCGACGGTGGGGCCATCGTCGAGTTCCGGAGTCACGACATGGACGGTGCAGCCGCTGACGAGGTCCCCGGCGAGCAGGGCGCGGCGATGGGTGTCGGTGCCCTTGTGGAGCGGCAAAAGGGACGGGTGGATGTTGAGGATCCGGCCGCGCCAGCGCTCGACGAACTCGCTGGAAAGCAGGCGCATGTACCCGGCCAGCGCGACGATCTCGACCCGGTGGGCGATCAGCGCCTGCTCGATGAGCCGGTCGAACTCGGCGCGTTCGAGGCCCTTGTGACTGTGCGACCACGTCTTGAGGCCGAGCCGGCGGGCGACGACGAGGCCGCGTGCCTCCGGCACGTTCGATCCGACCAGGGCGATCGTATAGGAGCGGGCCGGGTCGCGCTTCCGATGCTCGGCCAGAGCCTGCATGTTGGTCCCGCGGCCGGAGATCAGCACTCCGACCCGGACCGGATCATGCATTGTGGGTGGCCGACCAGTCGCGGCCGGTCGACCAGGTGCCGGCACTTCCCGTGACGGTGCAGCCGCGCTGACCTTCCTCGACGCTGCCTATGGCGTGGACGGTCTCGCCGGACTCGCGCAGGGCATCGGCGACGACGGCTTGCTCGTCTCCGGAAACGATCAGTGCCATTCCGATGCCGCAGTTGAAGGTGCGCGCCATCTCTTCCGGCTCGATATTCCCCTGGGCCTGGAGGAAGGCCATCAGCCGCGGCTGCTCCCAGGCATCGGCATCGATGCGGGCATGGAGATGCTTCGGAAGCACCCGCGGGATGTTCTCGAGCAGGCCGCCGCCGGTGATGTGAGCGAGCGCCTTGATCCGCCCGGCGCGGATCAGCGGCAGGAGCGAGCGGATATAGATGCGGGTCGGCTCCATCAGCGCGTCGATAAGCAGCCGGTCCTGGTCGAACATCGCCGGGCGGTCTAGCTTCCAGCCTTTGTCGGCCGCGAGACGGCGGACGAGGGAGAAGCCGTTCGAGTGCACGCCCGATGAGGTGAGGCCGAGGATGACGTCGCCGGCCGCGACTTCGTCGCCGGTCAAGGCCTCGCCGCGCTCGACCGCTCCGACGCAGAAGCCGGCGAGGTCGTAGTCACCGGGGGCGTACATGCCCGGCATCTCCGCGGTCTCGCCGCCGATCAGGGCGCAGCCGGCGATTCGGCAGCCCTCCGCGATCGAGGCGATGACCCGCTCGGCGATTCCGCTCTCCAGCTTCCCGGTGGCGAAATAGTCGAGGAAGAAGAGCGGCTCGGCGCCCTGGACGATGAGGTCATTGGCGCACATCGCGACGAGGTCGATGCCCACCCCGTCGTGGCGGCCGCTGTCGATGGCGAGCTTGAGCTTGGTGCCGACCCCGTCATTGGCCGCGACGAGGAGCGGATCCTTGAAGCCGGCCTGCTTGAGGTCGAAGAACCCGCCGAAGCCGCCGAGCGAAGCGTCCGCGCCGGGGCGGGCGGTCGACTTGGCGAGCGGCGCGATGGCCCGGACGAGGGCGTTGCCGGCGGCGATGTCCACGCCGGCATCGGCATAGGTATAGGAGCTGTTCGGGCGGGGGTCTTCGGCCATGGCGGCTCGCTAGCCATAAGCGGCGCGGATTTCCACGCTTGGTTTTCGCCTCTTCAGCCGCCAAAAGGGCGCGCGTGACGCGTAACCTCCGCACTTTGCTCCTCGTCTCGACCGCCGCGGCTCTTTCGCTCGGCGGCGCCGGTCTTGTTTATGCGCAGCTCGAAGGGGCGGATCGCGGGATCCCGCCGATCGACAGCAGCTCCAACCTCGAGGTCGACGGCATCCAGGTCGATGTCGGCGGCGAGAATGCCAATGAGGCGCGGCTCGCCGGCTGGCGCATCGCCCAGCGGCTTGGCTGGAAGAAATTGTGGTCGCGGACGACGGGCCGCCCGGAGAACCAGGCTCCGAACCTCACCGATTCGGTGCTGAACGACATCGTCTCCGGGATCGTCGTCGAGGAGGAGCAGATCGGACCGAGGCGCTACGTCGCCCGGCTCGGGCTGCTCTTCGATCGTGCACGCACAGGCGAGATGTTGGGCGTCAGCGGCGAGATCCGCCGCTCGGCGCCGATGCTGGTGATCCCGGTGATGCGCACCGGTTCCACCGCTTATTCGCTCGAATTCCGCAACCCGTGGCAGAATGCCTGGGCGCAGTTCCGAACGGCGAGCAGCCCAGTCGACTATGTCCGCCCCGTCGGCAACGGGCCGGACGCCTTGCTTCTCAACGCCGCCCAGACCGGCCGCCGAAGCCGCGGCTGGTGGCGGGCGCTGCTCGATCAATATGGCGCCGCCGATATCGTCATCCCCGAGGTCCAGCTCCGCCGCCTCTATCCCGGCGGTCCGGCGGTCGCGCGCTTCACCGCGAAGATCGGCCCGGACTCGCAGGTCATCGGAAGCTTCGAGCTTCGCGCCGAGAATGCCGGCCAGATCCCGGCGATGCTCGCCGACGGCGTCCGGCGGCTGGACCAGCTCTACATCCAGGCCTTCAATGCCGGCCTGCTGAGACCCGACCCAACCCTGATCACGCCGGCGGCTTATCTGCCGCCCCCACCGCCGGAATTGCCGGAGGGCGAGATACGGGAGGAGCAGTCGGGCCTCACCGAGATCCCGACCCAGGAGCTTCCGGTCACCCAAGGCCCGAGCGATGCGCCGCCGCCAGCCCAGCCGGCGCCGACTCCCGCACCGACACCGGCGCCCACGCCGGTGCCGCCGCCTGCGCCAACCCCCGCGCCCGGGCCGAGAGGGCGCTGAGCGGGCATGCAGCGGGACCAGATCGCGCTGCCCTTCGAATGGCCGGTGGCGGACCGCGACGAGGATTTCCTTGTCGGCGACGCCAACCGCAACGCGTTCATCCACCTGACCCGCTGGTCGCACTGGCCGGTCATGGCGACCTTGCTTACGGGTCCACGCAAGTCGGGCCGCTCGCTGCTCGGCCGGATTTTCGCGCGCCACACGCGGGGGAGGGTCTTCGACCGGGTGGAAGATCACGATGAGGAGTCGCTCTTCCATGCCTGGAACGACGCCCAGGCGACTCGGCGGCCGCTGCTGATGATCGGCGACCGGCCGCCGCCGGCCTGGGAGATCGCGCTTCCGGATCTTCGCTCGCGCCTAGCTGCGACTCCGCAGGTGGAAATCGTGGAGCCGGACGACGCCTTGCTTGCGGAGCTTCTCGTCAAGCTGCTCGCCGACCGCGGCATCGCTGCGCCCGACGGCCTCGCCGATTTTCTGGTGCCCCGGATCGAGAGAAGTTATGTCGCGCTTCAAAATGTCGTTGATACGTTGGACCGCGACATCCTGGCGCATCGCAAGCGGATGACGCTTGCCGCTGCCCGCAACGCGCTGGTCGGCGCCGGCCTGATCCGGCGGGCGTCGCGGCGGGCTTGAGAAGGAACGGGAAGGCCAGAATGGACAATCCGGCTTCGGCGCCCGCGGCCCTCGACGTCTCGCTGCCAGCGGCCGCGCCCGCGGCGCCGCCGTCGCTCTATTTCAACCGCGAATTGTCGTGGCTCGCCTTCAACCGGCGGGTTCTGGAGGAAGCGACCAACGAGGCGCATCCGTTGCTGGAGCGGCTTCGCTTTCTGTCCATCTCGGGCAACAACCTCGACGAATTTTTCATGGTCCGGGTCGCCGGCCTCAAGGGCCAGCAGCTGGAAGGCGTCGAGGAGCGTTCGGACGACGGTCTGACTCCGTCGCAGCAGCTCGTCGCCATCGCCCGCGAGGCCGATGCACTGACCGCCGCCCAGCAGGAGGTGTGGTCGTCGCTGAAGGGGCTGCTGCGCGAGTCAGACTTCGCGGTTCTCGCGTCTGAGGAGATCGGCGAGGAGGAGGGCGCCTGGCTGGATTCCTACTTCACCGAGCAGGTCTATCCGGTGATCACGCCGCAGGCGATCGACCCGGCGCACCCGTTCCCGTTCATCCCCAACAAGGGTTTCTCGCTGATCCTCGACCTGCAGAGGGTGGCGGACGGCGAGCCGATCCAGGAATTGCTGATGGTTCCGGCGACCCTGCCGCGGTTCATCCGGCTGCCGGGCGATGCCGACCGCTATGTCGCGATCGAGACACTGATCCGCCGCCAGATCGGCACGCTCTTCCCCGGCTACACATTGCTCGGCGGCGGTGTGTTCCGGATCATCCGCGACAGCGACATCGAGGTCGAGGAAGAGGCCGAGGATCTCGTCCGCTTCTTCCGGACGGCGATCAAGCGCCGCCGCCGCGGCCGGGTCATCCGCCTGGAGCTCGGCGCCGACCTGCCGGAGAACCTCTCGGCCATGGTCCGTGACGGACTGAACGCGACCGAGGCCCTGGTCTACGAATCAACGGGCTTCCTCGGCATCAGCGACCTCGAAATTCTGGTCGATGCGGATCGGCCCGACCTCAAGTTCGAGCCTTTCTCGCCGCGTTTCCCGGAGCGGATCCGCGAGCATGGCGGCGACTGCTTCGCCGCGATCAAGGGCAAGGACATCATCGTCCACCATCCCTATGAAAGCTTCGACGTTGTCGTCGCCTTCCTCCGCCAGGCCGCGGAAGATCCGGACGTCGTCGCGATCAAGCAGACGCTCTACCGCGCCGGCAAGCAGTCGGCGGTGATTCGCGCCCTCATCGACGCCGCCGAAGCGGGCAAATCGGTGACCGCCGTCGTCGAATTGAAGGCGCGTTTCGATGAAGAGCAGAATCTGTTGTGGGCCAACGCCCTCGAACGCGCCGGAGTGCAGGTCGTCTACGGCTTCATCGAGTGGAAGACCCACGCGAAGATGTCGCTGGTGGTCAGGCGCGAGGATGGCGGCCACCGTACCTACTGCCATCTCGGGACCGGCAATTATCACCCGGTTACGGCGCGGATTTACACCGACCTCAGCTACTTCACCGCCGATCCCCGGGTCGGACGGGATGTCGCGCACATCTTCAACTACATCACCGGCTATATCGAGCCCAAGGAGCTGGAGCTCCTGTCGATGTCGCCGCAGCGGCTTCGCAAGGATGTCACCGCCCTGATCGACCGCGAGATCCGCAACGCCAAGGCGGGCAAGCCGGCGGGGATCTGGGCGAAGATGAACTCGCTCGTCGACATCGAGATTATCGACAAGCTCTACGAGGCGAGCAGGGCAGGGGTGGAGATCGAGCTGATCGTTCGCGGCATCTGCTGCCTCAGGCCCGGTCTCCCCGGAATTTCCGATAACATCCGAGTGAAATCCGTGGTCGGCCGGTTTCTCGAGCACAGCCGGATCTGGTGCTTCGGCAACGGCGAGGCGCTGCCGAGCCGCAAGGCGCGGGTCTATATCAGCTCGGCGGACTGGATGCCGCGCAACTTCGACCGCCGCGTCGAATATGCCGCTCAGCTCGAAAACCCGACGGTCGAGCGGCAGGTGCTGGACCAGGTGATGGTCGCCAACATCATCGACAACGAGCAGAGCTGGCGTCTCAACAGCGACGGCACCTACACCCGAGTGGGCCCTGGCCGCGGCGAGAAGCCGTTCAACCTGCATCGCTATTTCATGACCAATCCGTCGCTGTCCGGCCGCGGCGCCGCGCTCAAGACCGGTGGCAAGGGCCCCCAGAAGCTCCAGCTCCCGCGCGGCGCCTGACCGAACATGATTGCTCGCAAACCGGTCGCGACCATCGACATCGGGTCGAACTCCGTTCGTCTCGTCGTCTATTCCGGCGCGACTCGCGCGCCTTCGACCCTGTTCAACGAAAAGGTGATGGCGGGGCTCGGCCGCAACATCGACGAGACAGGCAATCTGTCGACCGAGGCTCAGAAGCGGGCACTGGCGGCGATCGCGCGCTTCCGGATCATCGTCGAGAACATGGGGGTCGTCCGCACCCGCATCTTCGCCACCGCCGCGGTTCGCGAGGCGGCGAACGGCGCCGCCTTTCTCGACGAGGTGCGCCGGATCGGCTTCGATCCTCTCATCCTTTCCGGCGAGGAGGAAGCACGCCTGGCGGGTCTCGGAGTCATTTCGGGCGCGCCGGAGGCGGACGGCATCGTCGGCGACCTTGGCGGCGGAAGCCTGGAACTGGTCGATATAGGCAATGGCAAGGTGCGGCGCCGGACGTCGCTGCCGCTCGGCGTGCTCCGCCTCGTCGCGATGCGCGAAAAGCCCGATTCCGCGCTGCTGCGCCGGATCTGCCGGGTCCTCGAGAAAACCGACTTCTGCGGGTCGGCGATTGGGCGGCCCTTCTACATGGTCGGCGGATCGTGGCGCTCGCTTGCGCGGCTCGACCTTGCGCTCACCAACCATCCGCTTCCCGTCATCCATCACCATGAAATGGATCCGGGGAGACCGAAGGCGCTACAGCGCCAGCTCTCCCGTCTTGAAGCTAGGGCCGCCAAGGAAAGCGGGATCACCGCAGCGCGCGTCCCGATCCTGCCCCACGCCAATCTTCTGCTGCGCGCGGTGGTCGACACGCTGAAGCCGAGCCTTCTCGTTTCATCGTCGTTCGGAGTCCGCGAGGGGCTGCTCTACGACGATCTCGACGAAGAGACCCGCAAGCTCGACCCGCTGATCGAGGAGGCGCGGGAGGCCGGCGAGGAGCACGGCCGTTTCCCCCAGCATGGCGCCCGCATCGACCGCTGGATCAAGCCGATCTTCGACGACACGCCGGCGAACGCCCGGATCCGTCTCGCCGCCTGCCTCCTGTCGGACATCGCCTGGGCGGCGCACCCGGATTTTCGCGCCGAGCGCGGCATCGACATGGCGCTCCACGGCGACTGGGTGGCAATCGACGCGCCGGGGCGGGTCATACTCGCCCAGGCGCTCTTCTCCAACTTCGGGGGCAACGGCTTTCCCTATCCCGAGATGGCTGCCTTGTGCTGGGAAGGGGCATTGAAGCGCGCACGGCAATGGGGACTGGCGATGCGGCTGGCACAACGCCTCAGCGCCGGAGTCGAGGCGCCGCTCCGGGACAGTTCATTGCGGATCGAGAGCGACGAGCTCGTGCTTCGCCTGCCGAGCCATGACTCGGCCCTGTTCGGCGAAGTGGTCGAACGGCGGTTGAAGGCGCTTGCCGTGTCGCTCGACAAGAAGCCGCGGGTTCTGTTCGTCTAGCCGCAGTTGAAGCTCGTCACCACGTTCGACGCGTCGAGCAGGATGTTGAGCCGGTCGAGGCGGTAATCCATCGTCACCGCGTCGCCCGGCCTGATCCAGCGGATCGTTCGGCTGTTGGAGAGGCGCAGCGCCTCGGTGCCGAGCCGCTGGGTCGCCGGCTGGCCGACCAGGCCCCCGAGATTGGTGATGGTGCAGGCGTAGCGGGGATCGTCATCCGCCGCGATGTCGTCGTTGACCGTCTCGCATCCGGCCGCCGTCAACAGCGCGACCGCCACCACCAGCTTACGCATCACTTTCCTCCGTACGAGTCATCACCAGCTTGCCGCGCCGAACGGCGAAGGCAAGCCGGCCCTCGACCAGGTCCAGGGCGTCGCGGCCGAACTCCTCGAAGCGCCAGCCCTGGAGGATGGCAAGACCATTACGCTTGCCCGCGGCGAGCTGTTCCAGCTCCTCAGAGCGGGCGACCAGGCGGGCGGCGACGTTGCTCTCGCGGGCGCGGATCTTGAGGAGGAGCTTCAGCAGGTCGGCGACCAGCGCTCCTTCCTTGCCGAGCGCCGGTCCGCGTTCGTCCCGCGCGGGCATTTCGGAAGCGGGCAGCGGTTGGGCGGCGGCGAGCGCGTCCATCAGCCGCATGCCGATGTCGTTGCCTTTCCAGGCCGGCGAGAGGCCGCGCACCCGCGCGAGCGCCTCCTGGTTGGCGGGAGGATGCATTGCGATGTCGGCGAGCGTCTCGTCCTTCATGATCCGCCCGCGCGGGAGGTTCTTCGAGCGCGCCTCGATCTCGCGCCACGCCGCAAGCGCCTTCAGCCGGCCGAGCACGTCCGGCTTCTTGCTGGCGATCTTGACCCGCTTCCACGATTCCGCGGGATCGTTGAGATAGTTGGAGGGGTCTGCGATCCGCTCCATCTCCTGGTCGAGCCATTCGCCGCGGCCTGTGCGGCGAAGCCTGTCCAGCATCTTCGGGAACAGGGTGGCGAGGTGGGTGACGTCGCCGATCGCATAGTCGATCTGGCGGGCGTCGAGCGGCCGCCGAGCCCAGTCGGTGAAGCGTGCGCCCTTGTCGAGATGCTTGCCGAGCAGGCTCTCGACCAGATTCTGGTAGCCGACCTGTTCGCCGAGCCCGAGGGCCATCGCCGCGATTTGCGTGTCGAACAAAGGGTGCGGCGTGCTTCCGGTCAGGTTGAAGATGATCTCGATATCCTGGCCGCCGGCGTGGAAGACCTTGAGGACATTCTCGTTGTTGACGAGCAGGTTGAGCAGCGGCGTGAGATCCAGGTCATCGGACTTCGGATCGATCGGCGCGGCTTCCTCGGTCGAGGCGACCTGGACCAGGCACAGGTCCGGCCAGTAGCTGTTCTCGCGCATGAACTCGGTATCGACCGTGATGAACGGCTGGGTGGCGAGGCGCTCGCACAGCGCCGCCAGCTCGTCGGTCGTGGTAATCAACGGGTGAATATGCATCGCGCGCTCATAGGGAGCTTGGCCGCCACTGAAAACTGCCTCGCTCAAGGATTGGACATATTCCTGTGAGCGGGTAGGGGGAGCGCCGATCCCACCACCATCAATATTCTGACAGGGCGATGAAGATGCACGCGTACCGGACCCACACCTGCGGCGAGCTCCGCTCGAGCCATGTCGGCGAGTCCGTCAAGCTGTCCGGCTGGGTCCACCGCAAGCGCGACCACGGCAATCTGCTCTTCGTCGACCTGCGCGACCATTACGGTCTCACCCAGATCGTGGTGGAGACGAGCGACGCGGCCTTCGCGACCTTGGACTCGGTGCGCACCGAGTCGGTGGTCACCGTCGAGGGCAAGGTGGTCGCGCGCGACGCGGAGGTGGTGAACGCGAACCTGCCGACGGGCGAGATCGAGATTCACGCGAGCAGCGTCGCCGTCCAGTCGGCGGCTCAGGAACTGCCGATGCCGGTGTTCGGCGACCAGGAATATCCGGAGGAGATCCGGCTCAAATATCGCTATCTCGACCTTCGCCGCGAGCGGCCGCACGCCAACATCCTGCTGCGCAGCCAGGTGATCAGCTCGATCCGCCGGCGGATGATCGAGCAGAATTTCGTCGAGTTCCAGACTCCGATCCTGACGGCGTCGAGCCCCGAGGGCGCCCGCGACTATCTCGTCCCGAGCCGCGTCCACCCGGGCAAATTCTATGCGCTCCCGCAGGCGCCGCAGATGTTCAAGCAGCTGATCATGGTGGCGGGCTTCGACCGCTATTTCCAGATCGCGCCCTGCTTCCGCGACGAGGACGCTCGCGCCGACCGGTCCCCCGGCGAATTCTACCAGCTCGATTTCGAGATGAGCTTCGTGACGCAAGAGGACGTGTTCAACGCGATCGAGCCGGTGCTCGCGGGCGTGTTTGAGGAGTTCGCCAACGGCAAGTCGGTGACCCCGGCCGGCCAGTTCCCGCGCATTCCCTACAAGGAATCGATGCTGAAATACGGCAACGACAAGCCGGACCTCCGCAACCCGCTGATCATCAAGGACGTCACCGAACATTTCCGCGGCTCGGGCTTCGGCCTGTTCGCCAAGATGGTCGAGGGCGGCAACGTCGTCCGCGCGATCCCGGCGCCGGGCACCGCCGAGAAGAGCCGCAAGTTCTTCGACGACATGAACGAGTGGGCGCGCAGCGAAGGCTTTGCCGGCCTCGGCTACGTCACCCAGAAGGGCGGCGAGCTGGGCGGCCCGATCGCCAAGAATCACGGCGAGGAGGGCATGCGCAAGCTGATCGCCGAGCTCGGCCTTGGGCCGGACGACGGCATCTTCTTCGCCGCCGGGAAGGAAGCGCAGGCGGCCAAGCTCGCCGGCCTCGCCCGCACCCGGGTCGGCGAGGAGCTCGGCCTGATCGAGCAGAATGCCTACAGATTCTGCTGGATCGTCGACTTCCCGATGTTTGAATATGACGAGGACGCGAAGAAGGTCGACTTCTCGCACAACCCCTTCTCGATGCCGCAGGGCGAGCTCGAGGCGCTGGAGACCAAGGACCCCTTGGACATCCTCGCCTACCAGTATGACATCGTCTGCAACGGCGTGGAGCTGTCGTCGGGCGCGATCCGGAACCACCGTCCGGACATCATGTACAAGGCGTTCGAGATCGCCGGCTACACGAAGGAAGATGTCGACACGAACTTCGCCGGAATGATCAACGCGTTCAAGTTCGGCGCTCCGCCCCACGGCGGCTCGGCCCCCGGCATCGACCGCATCGTCATGCTGCTCGCCGACGAGCCGAACATCCGCGAGGTCGTGCTGTTCCCAATGAACCAGCGCGCCGAGGATTTGATGATGAACGCGCCGAGCGAGGTTTCGGCGAAACAGCTCAAGGAGCTGCACATCCGCATCGTCCCGCCAGTCGGAACGGCGCCCAAGGACCCGGCCAAGGTCGTCGCCCCGGAATGACACACTCCCCTCCCGCTTGCGGGAGGGGCCGGGGGTGGGACCGGTTGAGACTGGTGCGGCTGGGGAGTACCCCCACCCCTGACCCCTCCCGCAAGCGGGAGGGGAAGGACCGCTTATGACCATCGACCTGTCCGATTACGAAGCCGGCGAGAAGTATAAGGGCGACTATGAGTCAGCTCTCGCCGAGCTGCAGGAGCGCATATCGCACCTGCTGGTGAGCCTTCACCTTCACGGCCGCCGCGCCATCGTGGTCGCCGAGGGCTGGGACGCGGCGGGGAAGGGCGGGGCGATCCAGCGCATGACCGCCAAGTGCGACCCGCGCCACTACAAGGTGTGGCCGATCTCGGCGCCGAGCGAGGGCGAGAAAGCGCGCCATTATCTGTGGCGCTTCTGGAACCGGCTGCCGCGCGACGGCGAGCTCGCGATCTTCGACCGCAGCTGGTACGGGCGCGTTCTGGTCGAGCGGGTCGAAGGCTTCGCCAAAGAAGAGGCGTGGCGCCGCGCCTATGACGAGATCAACGAATTCGAGGCACAGCAGACCTCGGACGGCACTCGGATCGTCAAGCTGTTCTTCCACGTCACCGATGAAACCCAGCGCAAGCGCATCGAAGCGCGCCTCGGCGATCCCTGGAAACGATGGAAGGTTACGCAGGAGGACTTCCGCAACATCCGCCGCCGTGACGACTATCTCGCGGCAATGAAGGACATGTTCCGCGAGACCAACACGCGCTGGGCGCCGTGGACGGTGATCGACGGCAACAACAAGAAGCCGGCCCGCATCGCCGCGCTGGACGCGGTGGCCAAGGCGCTCGCCGGCCACGTTCCGGGCAAGCCGCCCAAGGTCCGTCCCGAAATGGAACAGGCGGCGCAGGAATATCTGGAAGGACGCGGCGGAAGCGCTTGAAAAGGCTCGGTCGGAGGCGTTTGGTTAACGGCGAAGAGCCGCATCGCCTGGAGCCCGCTCATGCGACCGACCGCTTTCGCCGCGCTCGCCTTCCTCTCGCTGGGCGCCTGCACGACGTACGACCGCTATGGCTATGACGGCCCGCATCATCGCAGCGGCTGGGACTATGACGACAGGGAGTGGAGCGCGCGCTGGGGCGGCGACGGCCTCGACCGGCTCGATCCCTGGCTTGAGGATACCGAGGAGGGGAGGGAGATCGTGTACCGGCAGCTCGGCCCGCGGCCGTGGGGCGGGGTGTCGGTGCGCGATCTCAACATCAGCTTCCGCCGCTCGGCCGACGCCAACCACGACATGCGCCTGACCGACGGCGAGATCCGCCTCGCGCTGGCGCGCTGGGCCAATTACGGCGGACGTTAGACCTCCGGGTAGCTGATTCCGACGACCTCATATTCCTTGTCGCCGGCTGGGAGGCGGACCAGGCGCGTGTCGCCGACCGCGGCGCCGCGGATCGCTCTGGCGAGCGGCGAATAGAAGCTGATCCGGCCGTCGCCCGCATCGGCCTCGTCCTCGCCGACCAGGGTCACCACCCGTTCATTGTCGTCCTCGTCTGCCAAGGTGACGGTCGCGCCGAACCAGACTTTCGACTTGTCGGGTTGGCGGGCGGGATCGGTGACCTTGGCCTCCTTCATCCGGCGGGCGAGGAAGTTGATCCGCCGGTCGACCTCGCGGAGGCGGCGGCGGCCGTACTGGTAATCGGCATTTTCCGACCGATCACCATTGGCCGCGGCCCAGGCGATCGTCTCGAGGAGCTTCGGCCGCTCGCCGCCGAACAGCGCTTCATATTCCTCGCGGAGCGCTCGGTAGCCGGCGGGCGTGATGTAGTTGGGACGGTCTGACACGACTTCCTTGTCATTCCCGCGAGAGCGGGAATCCAGCTTCTTTCTGACGTAAGCTGCATTGCAGGCAGCTGGATCCCCGCTTTCGCGGGGATGACAAGGTTAAACCTAGCGCCGCCCGAGATAGTAACTCAGGCGGCCGTTGGCCGGGCTGCGCGCTTGCTGCGGGTAGAGGAGGTCGTAGACCACCGCATTTTCGAGCACGCGCTGGACGTAGTTGCGCGTCTCGGTGAACGGGATGTCCTCGATCCACTGCACCATGTCGACGCCCGGGGTGCGCGGGTCGCCATTCTCGCGGATGAAGCGGCGGGCATTGCCCGGCCCGGCATTGTAGCTCGCGATCGCCAGCGGATAGCTGCCGCCCCATTGGTCGAGCAGGCTCGCGAAATAGGTCGAGCCAAGCAGCACGTTGAAGTCCGGGTCGCTGGTCAGTCGGCTCAGCGAGTAGGACTGGCCAAGCTGGCCGGACACCTGCCGCGCCGTCGCCGGCATCAGCTGCATGAGGCCGCGTGCGCCGGCGGAGCTCACCGCCTCGCGATCGAACAGGCTCTCCTGGCGGGTGATGCCGTGGACGACCGACCAATGGCGGCTGCTCGCTGGCGGCACGCGCAGCTCCGGGAAGCCCCATGCATAGATGTCGGTCGCGCCCTGGCGCCGCCCCTCGCGGGAGGCGAGCACGCCGAGGTCGCGGCGGCCGATCTGGCGGCCGAGCTCCGCGGCGAGCTGGCGGTGGGCGTCGTTGTCGAGGTCCTCGGCGAGCGCGCGGACGAACAGGGACTGCTGGGTCCAGCTGCCGCGCTGGCCGAGGTGTCGGACGGCGGCGACGAGCGGCTTGTTCTCGAACGACTGGCGATCGGCGGCGCTGATCGCGACTCCGCCCGACGGCGGCGTGCGCAGCGGCTGCCCGATCCGCTCGGCGGAGAGCTGGCCATAATATTGGTCGTAGTGTCGGGCCGCTTCGCCGAAGAGCGCGCGCGCCTGCGGCTCGCGGCCTGCGGTGCTCGCCGCCCGGCCAGCCCAATAGAGGCCCTTGGTCTTGCTCTGCGGCGACTGCGAGGCGCGGCCGTAGCGCTCGAACATGCCGACCGCCTCGGCGGGCTGGCGAAGGTTGCGCAGCGCCGTCGTTCCGGCGAGCCAAGTGAGGTTGGTATATTCGTCGCGCTCGCCGAAGCTCCTCGCGCTCACGTCGGTACCCGCCGGGTAGATGTCGTCGACCTGGCTGGCGATGTTGTAGGCGATCGAGTGCTGACCGTCGTTTGCCGCGCCTCGGGCGAGGCTGACCATCAGCTCCATGAACTGCTCCGGATTGCCCGGATGGCGGTCGAGATTGCGCCGCTGAGCCATCAGCCGGCGCGCCTCGCCCGGGTTGCCGGTGCGGTTGAGGTAGCGGGCGCGGTCGTAGAGTAGGCCGGGGTCGCGAAGGCCGGCCGCGGAGGCCAATGTCACCGCGTTGGGCGAGCGCGCCTGGAGCGCGAGGCGAGCATCGTAGATCGACCGCCGCGCCGGAGAGCCGTAGCTCAGCATGCGCGTCGCAGCCGACTGTTCGCCTTCGTTGAGAAGCGCGTCGATGCGACGGTCGTGGTCGGCGGCGTTGAGCTGCGGGCCGAAGGTGGCGAGCATGCGCTGCTCGAGCTCCTCCGCGAAGGCGCCGGCGGCCCAGGCGCGCCTGGCGGCGTCGAGGGCTTCCTGCGGACGGCCCTGAGCACGAAGCGCGAGCGAGTGATAGGCGTGGCCGGTCGCGGTCAGCGGCGGGAAGGCGGCGAAGAAGCGGACGACCTCGCTCGCCTGGCTGATCCCGGGGTTGATCTGGCGCTCGGCCGAGCGGCGCATGGCGTCCTGCCCCGGCCAGCCGCGGTGGCGCAGAAGGAAGTTGGAATAGGTCTCGAACGGCGCCGTCTGGGTCTGGCGAAGCGCGTTCCACTGGTCGATGCTGGAAGCGATATAGGCGGAAGGCGGCTGGACCACCGCCGCGACCGGATCATTGCCCGACCCGACAAGACCCAGGGACATGAGAGCACCGGCCGACAGGGCCCCCAAAGCAACTTTTCTACGCATGCTGGACAGAATGTCCTCCCGCTCCTTATCAGCCGCTGAACACGGGGCCCCGCGCCCCACAAACCCTGCGGCATCTACGAGGGTCGTAGGGGCGAGGTTGGGAGGGTTCCATGTTCCGCGGCTCGATACCGGCTCTGGTGACGCCTTTTCGCGGTGAAGCGTTTGACGAGGAGACTTTCCGTTCTCACGTCGAATGGCAAATTACCGAAGGGAGTCATGCACTTGTCCCGATCGGTACGACCGGCGAGCAGGCGACTCTGAGCGTTGAGGAACAGCGCCGGGTGATCCGAATCGCGGTCGAGCAGGCGGCGGGCAGGGTGCCGGTCATCGCCGGGTGCGGCTCCAACTCGACGCGGACCGCGATCGAGCACATGAAGGCGGCCGCCGATCTCGGCGCCCGCGGCGCGCTCGTCGTCGTTCCTTATTACAACAAGCCCAACCAGGAGGGCATCTACGCCCATTTCGCCGCGTGCGCCGAGGCGTGCCCGCTGCCGATCTTCGTCTACAACGTGCCGTCGCGGACGGTTGCCGACATCAGCGTCGAGACGCTGGGCCGGCTGGCGAAGATCCCGAATATCGTCGCGATCAAGGACGCGACCGGCAATTTGGCGCGAGTCACCGCCCAGCGCCTCGCCTGCGGCACCGGTTTCGCCCAGCTCTCGGGCAATGACGACATGGCTTTGGGCTTCAACGCGATGGGCGGCGTCGGCTGCATCTCGGTCAGCGCAAACGTCGCTCCGAGGCTCTGCAGCGAATTCCAGGAAGCGACCCTGAAGGGCGACTGGAAGAAGGCTTTGGAACTCCAAGACCTCCTCTACCCGCTCCACGCCGCACTGTTCAGCGACGCCTCGCCCGGCCCGACCAAATATGCGCTGAGCCGCCTGCGCGACTTCCCGATCGACCTCCGCCTCCCGATGACCCCGCCGTCCGAGGCGAGCCGCCGGGCGGTGGATGCGGCCTTGGAGCATGCGGGGCTGATTTAGCCCTCTCCCGCTTGCGGGAGAGGGTAGGGTGAGGGTACGAGGTGCGCGCCTGCTCGACAGGCGAGGTTTGACCTCCCACATCACACCCTCACCCCGACCCTCTCCCGCAGGCGGGAGAGGGAGAGAGACCCATGGCCCGCCCGCGTCCCACCGAGTTCGACAAGAAGAAGATCGTCGCCGAGAACCGGCGCGCGCGGTTCGATTATGCGATCGATGAGGTCTATGAGGCGGGCATCGCCCTGACCGGCACCGAGGTGAAGTCGCTCCGTTTCGGTGAGGGGTCGATCGCCGAGAGCTATGCCGACGTTCAGGAGGGGGAGGTGTGGCTGATCAACGCCAACATCCCCGAGTTCAGCCACGGCAACCGCCACAATCACGAGCCGAAGCGGCCGCGCAAGCTCCTGCTCAAGGGCCGCGAGATCAACAAGCTGTTCGGTGCGGTGGCGCGCCAGGGCATGACGCTCGTGCCGCTGTCCATCTACTTCAACGCCAAGGGCCGGGCGAAGGTCGAGCTAGCGCTGGCCAAGGGCCGCAAGGCCCACGACAAGCGCGAGTACCAGGCCGAGAAGGATTGGAAGCGCGAACAAGGCCGCCTGTTAAGGGAACATGGGTGATTTACTGTTATACGTCACCGGCGCATAAGGCACGGGTGATCGGGCGGATGAAGGAACAGCGGACAGCGAGCGCTTGGTCGCCGAAAGCGGTGCATGCGTCTCAATGGACCCTGAAACAAGTTCAGGGTGACGCTAGCGGTGCCGACGATGCGTGACCGTCTCGCCCGCCTGATTCGCGACAATACCCCGACCCGTGAGCAGCTGCAGGAATCGAAGCTGGTCCGCCGCTTCGCCGGCCGTGCGCTTCACAGCCAATATTGGCGCTTCACCCGGCGGTCGGTACCGCGCGGTGTCGGCGTGGGGATCCTCATCGGGATCTTCCTGATGATCCCGGGCCTACAGATCATCGGAGCGACTTTGGTCTCGCTGCCGCTTCGAGCCAATGTTCCGCTGGCCGGGGCGATGACGTTCCTCAGCAACCCGGCGACGACCCCGTTCATCATGCTGGCTTCTATCTGGACCGGCAACCAGCTTGGTTTCCATGCCGACATCAGCACCTTCCAGGCCTTGTCGGCACAGGGCGCGGGCTTCAGCGAATGGGTCGGCTGGCTGCTGTCGGACGCGGCGCCAGCGCTGTTCGCCGGCCTGTTCATCATCGGCGCGGCCGCCGGGCTGGTCGGCTATCTCGTGGCCGGGTGGATTTGGCGGGTGCGCATCGCCCGCAAATGGCAGCGCCGCAAGGAGCGGCGGCCGCAGCTCGAAAGAGCGTTGCAAAACTGAACCTACCGGCGCAGGTGTATCGCTCAGTCATACACCTCCCCGGTAGGACCAATGATGCGCCGCACTTACCTTCTGCTTGCTTCCGCCGCCGCTCTCTCCCTTGCCGCCTGCGCCACCACCGCCGATACCAGCGCCGAGGCTTCAGCGCCTGAAACGGCGCTCGCGGCGTCCGCCGAACGGCCGGAGATCGGCAGCTTCGGCTTCGACCTCGCCGGCATGGACCGGAGCGTCAATCCGGGCGACAATTTCTACCGCTTCGCCAACGGCACCTGGGACCGCACGACCGAGATCCCGGCCGACCGCTCCAATTACGGCATGTTCACCATGCTCGAGGACCTGTCACGTTCGCGCACCCGCGCAATCGTCGAGGAAGCGGCGCAGCAGCCCGGAAGCCGGATCGGCGACCTCTACGCGAGCTTCATGGACGAAGCCGCCATCGAGCGCGCGGGCCTGACGCCGCTGCAACCCGATCTCGCACGCATCCGGACGATCGATAGCCGCGCCGATTTCGCCCGCGTTGCGGGCCAGATATTCCGTGAGGGCGTGCCGGGGCCGTTCGCGGGCTTCGTCACCACCGACGACCGCAACCCGACACAGATGATCGTGCGTCTTACTCAGTCGGGAATAGGTCTTCCGGACCGTGATTATTATCTCAGCGAAGACGCTTCGCTCGCCCAGAAGAGGCAGGCTTACCAGGCCTATGTCGCGCAGCTGCTCACGCTCGCGGGCGAAGCCAATGCCGAGGCGCGCGCCGCCGCGCTGGTCGGCCTCGAGCGGCAGATCGCCCAGGCGCACTGGACGCGGGTCGACAATCGCGACGACGAGAAGACCTACAACCGCCGCACCATCGCCGAGCTCCAGCGCGAGGCGCCGGGCTTCGACTGGAGCGCGTGGCTGGCTCCGCTCGGCTTCGCCGACCAGCCGGCGATCCTGGTCTCGCAGCCCACCGCCTTCACCGGGATCGCCCGCGCGGTGGGCCAGGCGCCGGTGCCGGTGCTCCGCGACATGCTTCTGGTCCGCCTGCTCGACGGCGCCGCGCCCTATCTCAACCGCGCCTTCGTCGACGCGAATTTCGGCTTCCGCGGCACCGTCCTCAACGGAACGCCGCAGATTGAGGAGCGCTGGAAACGCGGCGTCGATACCGTCACCGGCCTGGTGGGCGACGACGTCAGCCGGATCTACGTCGAACGACACTTCCCGCCCGAGGCGAAGGCCCAGGCCGACGAGCTGGTCCGCAACGTCATCGCGGCGATGGACCGCCGGCTCGCGTCGCTGAGCTGGATGTCGCCCGAGACCCGCGAGCGCGCCCGCGCCAAGCTCGCCGCTTTCACTCCGAAGATCGGCTATCCCGATCGCTGGCTCGATTATTCGAGCGTCGAGATCAGCCGCGACAATCTCATCCAGAACATCCGCAACGCGACCGAGTTCGAGTATCGCCGCCAGCTCGCCAAGCTCGGCCAACCGGTCGACCGAAGCGAGTGGTTCATGACCCCGATGACGGTCAACGCCTACGCCAACCCGACCTGGAACGAGATCGTGTTCCCGGCCGCGATCCTTCAGCCGCCCTTCTTCGACCCGCACGCCGATCCGGCGATCAACTATGGCGGCATCGCGGCGGTGATCGGCCACGAGATCAGCCACCATTTCGACGACCAGGGTAGCCGCTACGACCAGACCGGCGCGCTTCGCGAATGGTGGACGCCCCAGGACCGCGAGCGCTTCAACGCGCTGACCGCGCAGCTGGTGGAGCAGTACAACCAGTACGAGCCGCTGCCCGGGCGCCGGATCAACGGACAGCTGACACTCGGTGAGAATATCGCCGATCTCGCCGGCCTCACCGTCGCCTATGACGCCTATCGCGCGTCCCTGGGCGGCCGCGAGGCGCCGGTCATCGACGGCTTCACCGGAGACCAGCGCTTCTATCTCGGCTGGGCGCAGGTGTGGCGCCGCAAATATCGCGAGGCGAACCTTCTGCAGAGGCTGGTGACCGATCCTCACTCGCCGTCGGAGCAGCGGGTCGCGGTCGTCCGCAACCTCGATCCGTGGTACAGCGCGTACAATCCGGCGCCGACCGCGTCACTTTATCTTGCGCCGGAGCGCCGCGTGCGCATCTGGTAGGGAATGGCAAGCGCGGCGGCGGACAGGGGATTCGGAAGCAACAGGGTTCGGACGGGCCCGTCGCTGGTCCTGTTCGTCGCCGCCGCGCTCGTTTCCAGCGCGATCCTGCTGTGGGCGGTGCGCGATCCGCTGTTCGCCGCGGCGTTCCTCGGCGGCACCATCGCCACAGGCGGAATCCTCGCTTTGCTGGTCGGGACGGGCGGCCGCGGGGAGGTCGTCGCGGTCGAGGAGGAGCCGGAGGCGCTGGACCCCAATTTGCTGCGGGTGGTCCTCGACGGCGCGGGCGGGACGGCGGCGCTGGCGATCACCTCGGCGTCGGACCTCGAGCTGTTCGCCGCCAACGAGACGTTCAGCCGCTGGTTCGGCGCTCCGGCCAGCATCAGCGAGCTCGCTGAAGGAGTCGACGACCCGCGCCAGCTCCACGCCGCCGCCGCACAGGCGCGCGGCGAGGGAAGCGCTGCACTCCCCCGCATGATGCTTGCCGGCGCGGCCATGCGCGTCGAGGCTAGACTCGCCGGCGCGGCTGCCGGTCATCTCGTGTGGCGCTTCGAGCGGACCGAGGATGTCGATCTCGCCGCCGAAACGAAGCGCATGGTGACGGGACGGGCGGGCCGACGCCTAGGCGAGGCCGGGATCATGGCCGTGCTCGCCGATCCCGGCGGTACCATCATCGCCGCAAACCAGGTCTTCGCGGTGCGCGCCACCGGCGAGACCGACGAGGACGTGAGCGGCGCTCAGCTCGTCCGCTTCCTCTCCGCGACGAACAGCGGCCAGTTCCACTTCACCATCGAAGGGCGCGGGGCGACTCCGCTGCGCATCCTTCGAGTCCCGGTCGAGGAGGGCGAGGACGGGCTTGCACTGTTCCTGATGCTCGACGAGCTCGGATTTTCAGGAGCGAGCGGGGAGGAGGGGGTGCACGTCCTTCTCGAACATATCCCGCTCGGCCTCGCGCTCGCGGACATGGACGGCCGCTTCACCTTCCTCAACCGCGCCTTCCGCAAGGCGGCAGGGCTGGGGCCGAAGGAATCGGTCGCCTGGCCCGGCGACCTCGTCGTCGAGGAGGACAAGAGCGCGGTCTCCGACTTCGTCCACCGTTACGCGCGCGGCCGAGGAGTGACCGGGGACCTTGCGGTGCGGCTGCGCTCGAATCCCGAAGAGCCGGTTGCATTGACCGTCGCCGGAGCGCGCGGACTCGGCAACGCGGCGGTGCTTCTCAGCCTCAAGGACAATAGTGAGGAGGCGCGGCTCAAGCGCGAGATCGCCCAGGCCACCAAGATGCAGGCGGTCGGCCAGCTCGCAGGCGGCGTCGCCCACGACTTCAACAACATTCTGACCGCGATTCTCGGGACCTGCGACCTGATGTTGATGCGGCATCTGCCCGGCGACCCGGACTATGACGACATCCAGCAGATCCGAAGCAACTCCAACCGCGCCGCCAACTTGACGCGCCAACTGCTTGCTTTCTCGCGCCAGCAGACGCTTCGGCCGCAGGTCCTGCAGCTTCCCGACGCGGTGTCGGAGGTTTCGCACCTGCTCCACCGCCTGCTCGGCGAGACGGTCAAGCTCCAAGTCAAGCATGGTCGCAACCTCGGCGCGATCCGGGCCGATCCGGGCCAGCTCGAGCAGGTCATCGTCAACCTGGCCGTCAACGCGCGCGACGCGATGCAGTCCAAGGGGGAGGGCGTCGGCACCTTGAGCATCGAGACCTTCGCGGTCTCGGCCGACGACGTGCGGCGGATGGGAACCGACATCCTCCCGATCGGCGACTATACCGCGCTCAGGGTCACCGACACCGGTACCGGAATCCCGCCGCACCTCATCTCCAAAATCTTCGAGCCCTTCTTCACCACCAAGGAGGTGGGGAAGGGAACGGGCCTCGGCCTCTCCACGGTCTATGGCATCGTCAAGCAGTCGGGCGGCTTCATCTTCGCCGACAGCCAGATCGGAGAGGGGACTAGCTTCACCATCTACCTGCCGGTCCACCAGGCCGCGGCGACGGAGGAAGCGCCCAAGCCGAAGCTCGCCAAGGAGAGCCAGCCCGGCGACTGGTGGGGCAGCGGCACGATCCTGCTGGTCGAGGACGAAGCGGTCGTGCGAGCCGTCGCCGAGCGTGCGCTCACCCGCCACGGCTACACCGTGCTGTGCGCGGAGAGCGGCGAGGAGGCGCTCGAGATCCTGCGCCGCGAGGACAAGGTCGACCTGATGGTCTCCGACGTCGTCATGCCGACGATGGACGGCCCGACCACGGTCCGCCACGCCCGCGAGACCCATCCCGACCTGCCGATCCTGTTCATCTCCGGCTACGCCGAGGAGCAGCTCCGTAAGTCGATCGACATCGACAACGTGGCGTTCCTGCCCAAACCCTTCTCGGTCCAGCAGCTGGCGGAGACCGTGCGCGACACGCTGCGGACCAAATAGGTCTTTTCCTTTCCGAAACAGACGCTAACCCACGCGTCATGAGTGAAGCGCGTAGCATCCTGATCGTCGAGGACGAGCCCCTCATCGCGATGATGCTGGAGGATTTTCTTGATTCCCTCGGCCACAAGGTCGTCGCCAGCTGCGATTCGGTCTCCGAGGCCCTAAGCCAGGTCGAGCAGGGCGGCTTCGACGTCGCGATCATCGACGTCCAGCTCAAGGACGGCGAGAGCGTGTGGCCGGTCGCAGACAAGCTCGCCGAGACGGGCAAGCCCTTCGTCGTCGCCACCGGCGGCCACGTCGAGCCGCCGCCCGCGGCCCATGCCGACGCGCCGACGCTGACCAAGCCCTATACGATCGATTCGATCGAGCCGGCGATCGAGGAGGCCATGGCCCGCTAGGCCATGACCCGACGGTCGAGACGGATGACCGCCTTCCTCCTCATTCCCGTCGGTTTCTACCTGATCGCTGCGACCGCCGCCTATCTCAGCCAGACTCGCCTGATCTTTCCGAACTGGGCGGTTCCCGCCGCCGGCCCGCTCGCGCCGGGAATCGAGCGCCTCACCCTCGATCGCCCCAACGGCGACCGTCTCGGGGGCGTCTACATCCCGGCGCGGCGCCAGGGCGGCGACGGCACCTTGCTTCTGCTCTTCTCGGGAAACGCGTCGAACGCGCAGGCACTGGCCGAGCATTTCGCCACCATCTATCCCGAGCACCCGCTCGCCGCCTTCCATTATCGTGGCTACGCGCCGAGCACCGGAACGCCCAGTGCGGCGGCGCTTATCGACGATGCGCCCGCGATCCACGACCTGGTCGTCGAGCGCTATCGCCCGAAGCGCGTGGTCGCGGTCGGGATCAGCCTCGGCAGCGGGGTCGCGGCCCAGCTCGCGGCGCAGCGGCCGCTTGCCGGTCTGATCCTGATCACGCCGTTCGATTCCCTCGGTGCGATGGCGCGGGAATCCTACGCCTGGCTGCCCATCTCGCTGCTGTTCAAGCACGAGATGAGCTCGGTCGAAGCGCTCGAGGAGGCGCGGATCCCGGTCGCGATCATCGCCGCCGGCCGGGACACGCTGATCCGGCCAGCGCGGACCGACGCGCTCAGGGCGGCCATTCCCAATCTCGTCTTCGACCGTGTCTTCCCCAACGCGGCTCACAACGACATCCTCGCCCAGCCCGGGATCGAGGAGGCGATGCGCGCAGCGCTGGAGACGGTGAGGCGACCCGAGGCCTAGCCGCTCGACTTGGAGCGCCGCGCCTGCATCAGGGCGCCGGCGGGGAAGGCGACGGCGGCGCGGAGGCCGGCGACCGGCGAGGCGTTGCGGACCCCGCGACGCGCCTGGTTCAGCACATGCTGCATCATCTCCTTGCGCGGGATGGCGCCATGCTCCTCGACTGCCGACAGCCGGTGAAGCGCATAGAGTCCGATGAAGGCGGAGATCAGGAAGAAGAGCTGCCAGCCGCTGAGACCGATCGCGACGAGGTCGCTCTTGCCCTCCGGCGAAAGCCAGAGAACCTGAATGGCCAGCTCGCGCACCCTCAGCACCTCAGCCCCGATGCCGGCGAGGATCGGCGCAGTGCCGGCCGCCGCCGCGGTGACCAGCGCATTGGTCGCTACATAGACGTTGGCGGAACCCTGCGGCGCCAGCTTCAAACCGATCGCTCCAGAGGCCAGGGTCACGCCTGCAGTCGCCAGGCCCATCAAGGCATGAAGCACAACCAGATAGGCCATGGTCAGCCCCGGCATGCCCGATTCGCCGGCGAAGGCCATGGCGGCGATGCACAGGATGAACAGAGGCGCCGTCACCGTGAGGACGCTCTTGTTGGTGAAGCGGTCGGAGAGGTGCCCCCAATAGCGCGCCACCGCGACATGGGCGACCTGGCTGACCAGGCTGAGGACGAGGACGAAGCCGGCGCTGTAGCCGAGCTGCTCGATCAGGAAGACGGTGAAGAACGGCACGGCGAGGTTCACCGCGAACTGCCAGGAGGCCATGAAGCGGATGAGGCGGACGAAGTTCGAATCCTTGAGCGGCTTGAGCAGCATGGGCCCCAGTTTCTGTTCCGGCGGACGCCGCTCGCCGGGAACGTCGGGAACCCGGCTCAGCTTCCAGGTGCTGATCAGGCTGGCGAGGAAGCCGAGGCCGTACAGGGCGACAAAGACGAAGCCGGTGCCCCCCTTGAGCGGCTGGGCGAATTCGAGGGCAAAAGCGGCGATCAGCGTTCCGGCGATGCCCGCGCCGGTCGCATAGACGGTGCGCCGGCCGAAGAAGCTGCCGAGCCTCTGCTCCGGCACGAGGTCTCGCATCCAGCTGTTCCAGGCGCAGCCGGCCATGGCGTTGAATGCGCAGTGCAAAGTCTCGGCGATCACCAGGACGGCGAGGGCGAGGCGGCGGTCCGGGATGAATTCGAGGATCGCGACCACCGGCAAGGCGAGGCGGGCGAGCAAGAGGAAGACGAGCGCGAACAGGCGCCGTGAGCGAATCCGCTCCAGCATCAGCACCGCCGGCACCTGAAGCAGCTGGGTGAGGAAGGGCAGGGCGGCGAGGATGCCGATCAGCGTGGAGCTAGCGCCGAGATAGACGGCGAAGGCGACGAGCACGACGCCGCTGTTCAAGGTGCCGACGATGCTCGCGAACGCCGCATCGCCCATCAGGTGGCGGGCGGCGACGTCATAGTTCGGGGTTGGGGCCGAGGCCCGTTGATGTTGTAATTCACTCATGTCCGCTGGCTTTCGCCTCTTAGCGGGCGAGCCGTGGCGTCGTTCCACGGGTCGTCGCACTTTCGTGGCGACCTATTTTGTTCTTCCTATTCGTTTCCTACTTGTTCCTACGGAACAGATGCGGTACAGAAGCCGTCATTGATCGCGCAAGGGCGACGCTCTAACGGGAGGAACAGGCCATGGCGGCATCACTCAAAGTCGTTTCCGAAGGATCCCCTCTCAACGTGGACAAGCAGAAGGCTCTCGAAGCAGCGCTGGCTCAAATCGACCGCGCGTTCGGCAAAGGCAGCGCGATGCGCTTGGGCTCGAAGGAGGCCATCGACATCGAGACGATCTCGACCGGCTCGCTGGGCCTCGACATCGCGCTCGGAATCGGCGGCCTTCCGCGCGGCCGAATCGTCGAGATTTACGGGCCGGAAAGCTCGGGCAAGACCACCCTGGCGCTCCACGCGGTCGCCGAGGCCCAGAAGATGGGCGGGACCGCGGCGTTCGTGGACGCCGAGCACGCGCTCGACCCGGTCTATGCCAAGAAGCTGGGCGTCGACATCGACAATCTCATCGTGTCGCAGCCGGACACCGGTGAGCAGGCGCTCGAGATCACCGACACCCTGGTCCGCTCCAACGCGATCGACATCCTCATCGTCGACTCAGTCGCCGCGCTCGTCCCGCGGGCCGAGATCGAGGGCGAGATGGGCGACAGCCATGTCGGCCTCCAGGCGCGCCTGATGAGCCAGTCCCTCAGGAAGCTCACCGGCTCGATCTCCAAGTCCAAGTGCCTGGTCATCTTCATCAACCAGCTGCGCATGAAGATTGGCGTCATGTACGGCAATCCGGAGACGACCACCGGCGGCAACGCTCTCAAATTCTACGCCTCCGTGCGCCTCGACATCCGCCGCACCGGCCAGATCAAGGACCGCGACGACATCATCGGCAACTCCACCCGGGTGAAGGTGGTGAAGAACAAGCTCGCGCCGCCGTTCAAGCAGGTCGAGTTCGACATCATGTACGGCCAGGGCGTGTCCAAGGTCGGCGAGGTGCTCGATCTCGGCGTGAAAGCCGGGATCATCGAGAAATCGGGCGCCTGGTTCAGCCACGATTCGACCCGGATCGGCCAGGGCCGCGAGAACGCCAAGCAGTTCCTCACCGACAATCCGGAGCTGTTCGCCAAGATCGAGAAGGCGATCCGCGGCCGCACCGGCGAGGTCAGCGAAGCGCTGATGACCGGCGGCGCCGACGACGAGGCGTAAGGACTACTCCCTCCGGCTTGCGGGAGGGGTTGGGGGAGGGGCTGTTCGGCGTGGCCGGCGGCCCCTCTTTCGTGTCTGGCTCAGACCGGCCGAGTGGTCACTTCCTGAACGTCGATTTCCGCTTCGTCATGCGAGTCGCGGCACGGCAGGCGGTTGGCCCAGAAGGCGACTGCCAAGGCGAGTGCCCCGCACGCGGTGAAGCCGATCAGGAAGGGGATCGTGCTGCCGTTGAAGTTCTGGCCGATGATGAAGCCGATCGTCGCTCCGCCCATCGTCGTGATCGCGCCCTGCACCGATGAGGCGGTCCCGGCGACATGGCCCAGCGGCTCCATCGCCAGTGCGCCGGCATTGGCGCCGATCATTCCGAAATAGGCCATGGTCGCCGCCTGAAAGGTGACGAAGACCCACAATTGCTCGCCGAACGTCGCCGCGAACAGGAGATGGGCGCAGGCCACCGCGGTGAAGCAGGAGAGGGCGGTGAGCAGCAGCTTGCGGGCGCCGAGGCGCATCACCAGCCGCGAATTGGCGTAGGAGCTCAATGTCATCGGCCCGGCGATACAGGCGAAGACGAGGCCGATCAGCTCCGGGCGGGAGAACACGTCGAACACGATCTGCTGGATCGAGTTGATGAAGGCGAACAGTGCGCCCATCAGCAGGGTCTGGGCCACCGTGTTGCCGATCGACTGGCGGACGCGAACCGTCGTCCACACCGCTTCCGAGATGCTCCGCACCGACAGCGGCCGCTTGTTCTCGGGCGCCAGCGTCTCGGGCAGGCGAAGCACCAGCCACAAGGCGAGCACCGCGCCATAGACTCCGAGGACGATGAAGATGTGCCGCCACGTCCCGATCGCGAGAATGCCCTGGCCGAAGGTGGGAGCGAGCACCGGCACGATCATGAACACGATCATGGTGATCGACATGATCCGCGCCATTCCTGAGCCCTGATAGCGGTCGCGAACCACGGAGATGACAAGCACCCGCGTCGCCGCCGCGGCGATGCCCTGGAGGAAGCGTGCGCCGAGCAGCAGCTCGAAGCTCGACGCCAGGCCGGCGAGCAGCCCGAAGATTCCGTAGAAGGCGAGCGCGCCGACCATCAGCCACTTGCGCCCGTAGCGGTCGGACAGCGGGCCGTAGGCGAGCTGAGCGATCCCGAAACCGAGCAGATAGACGGTGATGACCAGCTGGCGGCGATTGTCCTCGCCGACGCCGAGCGCGTCGCCGATCGCGGGCAATGCAGGCAGCATGGAGTCGATCGCCAGCGCGTTCGACGCCATCAGAGCCGCCATCAACGCGACGAACTCGGCCATGCCGGGGCCTCGCCAGCCGCGCTGCGTGGCCGTGCCGCTCGTCATGATATCTGGTCCGCGGGCTTGTTGCATGGCAGGGGCCTTGGTTGACGAAGCCACGCAACACAAGTTCCGTCTCGTTTCGCCACCAGCAGGGGAGCGCCATGATCATCGTCCACCATCTCGAGAACAGCCGCTCGCAACGGGTGCTGTGGATGCTGGAGGAGCTTGGGCTGGATTACGAGGTGCGCCGCTACGCTCGTGACCCGAAGACGATGCTTGCGCCGCCGGCGCTTCGCGCGGTTCACCCGCTCGGCAAATCGCCGATCGTCGAGGACCAGGGCCGGATCCTCGTCGAGACCGGTGCGATCGTGGAATATCTCGTGGAGAAAGGGGAGGGCCGCCTCGGCCCGCCCGCCAATCGCGACGCGGTGCTCCGCTACCGGCAATTCCTCCATTATGCCGAAGGCTCGCTAATGCCGGTGCTGTTCGCCAAGCTCGTGCTCGGCCGAGTGCCGATGTTCGGCAAGACCGCTCAGAAGAAATTCCAGGCGATGGTGGAACCGCACCTCGACTGGCTGGAATCGGAGCTTCAGGACCGGCCCTGGTTCGCCGGCGACGAGTTCAGCGCGGCCGACATCATGATGAGCTTCCCGCTGGAAGCCGCTCGCAGCCGCGCCGGCTTGGACTCGAGCCGACCCGCGATCATCGAATGGCTGGAGCGGATCCACGCCCGCCCGGCCTACCAGGCCGCGCTCGCCAGAGGCGGGCCCTACGCCTACGCCTGATTATCGCGGGGCGGCGTGCTCTGCGGCTGTTGCTGCGGGGCGAGCGGCTCGCCGCGCGGGGTGAGACGATCGGGAAGCTGCTGAATCGGCGGCCGCTCCGGAAGCGGTCGGCAGCCCGGGCGGCCACGGTCCGCGCCTTCGCAGTCGAGCTGCGGCCTGGTGGTCGGCGGCTGCTGGTTCCACCGGTTCGGCTGCTGCGGCGTCGTGGTGTTGCCCGGTGGCACGGTGGCGCCGGGCGGGGTGATCGGCGTCGTCACGTTGCCCCCCTCCGGCACGGTCATCGGGACGGTCTCGTTCATCTCCGGCGGCAGCATCAGTTCGGGCGGAAGGATCTGGTTGATCGTCGGATCCGGCCCCAGCGGCACCGGCGTGAGCGTCTGCTGCGGCTGAGCGGCCTGTGCCTCGAGCTCCGCGACCCGTGCGCGCAGCTCCTCGCGCTCGGCGACCAGTCCGCGAACCTCGAAAAAGGCCCATGCAGTCACTCCGACCGCGAGGAGCGCCGCGATCACCTGCACGACGAGAAGCGACCGTGCGGCGGACACGAAGGCGGCAATCCGGCCCCCGGTCATCGCCGGCTCGCCTGCAAGGTACGGCCGAGCACGAAGGCGGAGGTGCCGAGCAGGGCCAGCGACACCGCCAAGGCGACGACGCTGATTAGCCCGAGGGCCGCGGCGCTGACCTGGTTGCGCACTGCTAGGAGGACACACAGCGCCACAAGAAGGGTTGCGCCAAGGCTCGCCCAGCCGAGGATCGCGACTCGGTCGAACCCCTGTAGCCGGCCTTCCGGAGGCTGGACGATCTCGACGCCGCCGGCATCGATCACCGGCCCGGGCTGCGGCACGCTTTCGCCGCGGATCCGCGCGTCGACACGGCTTTCGAGCTCCGGCCAGGGCGCCTGCTCGCGAGCGCCAGTCCACGCGTGGAAATCGAGGAAGTGGATCATCGTAAACGGCAGCGGCAGTCGCGCGCCGTCGAAATTGAGCTGGACGAGCTTGCCGGCGTCGAGCGCGGCATTGGCCTCCGCGCGAACCCACAGCGAATCGTGCGCCGCCTTCGACCAGGCGACGACGACGCAGCGCGCCGAGTCTATCTCACGCTCGATCGCGAGGCCGTAATCGTCGCCCGACGCCAGCCGGCGGTCCCACCACAGGCTTCGGCCGCCCGCCTCGATCCCCTCGGCGACGATCGCCGCGCGGCCCTCGTCGGGGCGCGCATAGGAGAGGAAGACGTCGGCCATCGACTTTGGTCTAGCAGCAGCGCGCGGACGTTGACAAATGGCGGCAAAGGTGGACGCATCCGGCGCCTATCAAGACAAGGGGCATGAAGTGGTCGAGCGGGTAGACACCAAGCGGGGCACCTCGCTGCAAATGCAGATGCTGATCGGATTCCTGGTCGGCCTGGGGGCGGGTCTCGCCGTCTATGCCGGGGCGCGCGACGCGGCCTGGGTCGAAACGGTCACCACCTATGTCACGGGGCCGATCGGGCAGATCTTCCTGCGGCTCATCTTCATGCTGGTGATCCCGCTGGTTTTCTCCGCGCTGGTCGTCGGCATTTCCGAGATGGGCGAGATCCGCTCGCTGAAGCGCGTCGGGTTGCGCACCCTCGCCTATACCGTCGTCGTGTCGTCGATCGCCGTTGCGGTCAGCCTCGCGGTGGTCAACCTGCTCGAGCCCGGCGCCGGAGTCGACCGAGCGGCGGCCCAGGCGATGCTGGCCGAATCCGGCGACCGCGCCAGCGAGATCATCCGCACCGGGGCCGAGCAGCCGAGCGGGATCGACGCCTTCGTAAGCCTCATCCCGAACAACATCGTCGGGGCGATGGGCAGCAACGCTGCGATCATCTCGGTGATGATCTTCGCCTTGTTCTTCGGGATCGGCCTGCTGCTCACCGACACGGCCAATGCGCGGCTGGTTCAGCGCGGCTTCGAAGGCTTGTTCGACGTGACGATGACCCTCATCCTAATCGTCATCAAGCTGGCGCCGATCGCGATCGCCTGCTTCATGTTCAACCTCGCCGCGGTGTTCGGCTGGGACCTGCTTATCCGGCTGTCGGCCTATGTCGGCGTCGTCCTGCTCGCGCTCGGGATACAGATGTTCATCGTGTTCCCGGCCTTGCTGGCGACGCTCGGGCGCAAGAATCCGATCGCCTTCTTCCGCGAGACCCAGGAAGCCACCGTGATGGCCTTTTCGACGGCCTCGTCCAACGCGACCTTGCCGACCGCTCTTCGGGTCGCCGACGAGAAGCTCGGCCTGCCGCGCCGGGTCTCGCGCTTCGTCCTCACCGTCGGCGCCACCGCCAACCAGAACGGTACCGCGATGTTCGAGGGCGTCACGGTGATCTTCCTCGCCCAGTTCTTCGGGATGGAGCTGACCCTGTGGCAGCAGATCACGGTGATGCTGGTCTGCATCCTCGGTGGGATCGGCACCGCGGGCGTTCCGGCGGGATCGCTGCCGGTCGTCGCCTTGATCCTCGCAATGGTCGGGATCGACCCGGCCGCGATCGCGCTGGTGCTCGGGGTCGACCGCTTCCTCGACATGTGCCGGACGACTCTGAACGTGATCGGCGATCTGGTCGCCGCGCAGGTCATTTCGGCGGGCGAGCCGAAGGAGGAAGTCGTCGCCCCGCCAGCCGGCCTCGAAGGCGCAGCCGAGAGGGCGACGCCTTAAGGAATTCCTCCCTGCCGCGAGGCGCGGGGAGGGGACCGTCCGCGCAGCGGATGGTGGAGGGGTAACTCAGCAGAGCGCTGCTACCCCTCCACCATTCTGCGCATGTTCCCCCTCCCCATCGCCTCCGGCGACAGGGAGGAATTACGTCAGGCCGGCTCGAGCTCCTTGTGCACGACCTTGTCGGCGAGGTGGCCGTTGAGCTCGGCTAGGTGGTCGAACTCGGATTCGTAGCTCGCCAAGCCCTGGCTCAGCGACCTCAGTTCCGCGTCGAGGCCCTGCATCTCGGCTTCCGGGATCAGCGCCTCGATCCGGTCCCAGCGCGACCAGCCTTCGCGCGGCTCCATTCCGAGCATCTGCCCGCGCCGGCTGGCAACCGCCGAGGTCACCTTCGAGGAGGCCGTGCCAGGGGTGAGGATCGTCACCCGCCGAACCGGCTCGAGCAGGTGGGGCGAGGCAGCAGCCAGCGCCTCGCTCATCGCGATCCTCCCCGCTGTTCGGAACGCGACCTCGGATGAATCGACGCTGTGATATGAGCCGTCGATCAGCGTCACTGCGACGTCGACGACCGGGAAGCCGAGCGGCCCCTTGACCATGGCGTCGCGGATCCCCGCCTCGACCGCGGGGAACCATTGCTTCGGCACCACGCCGCCGCTGATCTTCTCGGAGAACTGGAAGCCCTCGCCGCGCGGCAGCGGGCGAACTTCGATCACGACATCGCCGAACTGGCCGTGGCCGCCCGACTGCTTCTTGTGGCGGCCGCGCTGGGTGACCGACTTACGGATCGACTCGCGGTAGCCGACCTGCGGCGGACGAGACGTCACCGCGACCCCGTAGCGGCTCTTCAGCCGGTCGATCGTCACGCGAATATGCTCGTCGCTGACGCCCTTGAGCCGGGTCTCGTGCACCGCCTCGTCCTGCTCCCAGGACAAGGCTGGGTCCTCCTCGACCAATTTGTGAAGAGCGGTCGACAGTCGGACGTCGTCCTTGCGCTCCTTGGTGGCGATCGCGACGGCATAGTTGGACGTGTCGAGCTCAACCTCCGGGGCCGGCGGCAGCTCGCCGCTGCCGATCCAGTCGCCGGCCGCGACTCCTTCCAGCTTGGCGATGGCGACGATGTCCCCGGTGCGGCCTTCGGCGGCCTTCACCATCTTCTCGCCCTGAACCTGGAAGATCGTTCCGATCCGCACCGGCTCGCCGCTCGCGGTGGCGAGCTCGGCGCCCTCCTTGAGACTGCCTCCGAAGATGCGGGCGAGGGCGAGTCGGCCCATCGCGCCGCCATGGCTGGTCTTGAAGATGAAGGCGCACTGGCCTTCCGCCAGCAGCCGCTCCGCGGTCGCCTCCGGCCCCGGCGCTTCGTGGCGAAGTGCCTTGAGCAGCCGCCGAACCCCGAAGCCCTTGAGCGCCGACCCGAACAGCAAGGGCACGCCGAGGCCTCGGCCCGTCTCGTTGGCGAGGTCGGCATAGACCGTCTTCGGGTCCGGCTCCTCGTCCATCAGCAGCGCTTCCATCAGCGCGTCGTCATGGTCGGCGAGCTGCTCGAGCATGTGGAAGCGCGCGGACTTCTCGCGCTCCTTGAGATCGTCGGGGATGGCGGCCTGCTCGGACGGCTTGCCGGGGCGATAGTGGAAGGCGCGCTCGAGCGCGAGGTCGACGAAGCCGCTGATCTTCTCGCCGTCGCGGATCGGTATTTGGCGGGCGATCAGCGGGGAGGCGCTCATTGGCTGAAGCGCCTCGAGCAAAGCCTGGATCGAGCCGCGCGCCTGATCGATCTTGTTGACGAAGATGAGGTGCGGCACGCCGAGTGCCTCGAGCTTGCGAAGCGCCGGCTCGGCGAGATGGGCGCGCTCGGGCTCCGGGTCGACCACGACGATGGCGAGGTCGCAAGCCGCGACTCCGCGGGCGCCGTCGGCGGAAAAGCCGATCGAGCCGGGGCAGTCGGCGATGACGAAGCTGTCGCCGAGATAGTCGAAGCGCATCAAATTGAGCTCGGTCGAACCGCCGCGCGCCCGCGCCTCCGGGCTCGAGTCGCCGACGCTGGTCTTGGCGTCGACGCTACCCTGACGGTCGATCGTGCCGCTCGCAAAAAGAAGGGCCTCGGCAAGGCTGGTCTTGCCAGCCCCGCCAGGCCCGACGAGCGCCACCGCTCTTGTAGCACCGGATCTGTCGGGCATGATCGTCTCCTCCGTCCGCCGGGCGGTCCGCGAGGATGACGCGGTACCGCGTCTGAAACCGAAGTGATCAGGCTCTACCTGTGCGGAAAGAATCGCAAGCGGATTCGCCGCGCCAGCGTCTCGGGCCAGCGCTTCGCCTTGCCCGGTCCGGGGGCGAAGCCTAAGTCAACCAAATGACTTCGACGAACGACATCCGCCGCTCATTCCTAGACCATTTCGGCCGCGAGGGGCACCAGATCGTGCCCTCGGCGCCGCTGGTGCCGCAGAACGACCCCACGCTGATGTTCGTCAACGCCGGAATGGTACCGTTCAAGAACGTGTTCACGGGGCTCGAGACCCGGCCCTACAGCACGGCGACGTCGAGCCAGAAGTGCGTCCGCGCCGGCGGCAAGCATAACGACCTCGACAATGTCGGCTACACCGCGCGCCACCACACCTTCTTCGAGATGCTGGGGAATTTCTCCTTCGGCGACTATTTCAAGGAGCGCGCGATCACGCTCGCCTGGGACCTGCTCACCAGGGAGTGGGGAATCCCGGCCGACCGGCTGACGGCGACCGTCTATCACACCGACGATGACGCCTTCGAGCTGTGGAAGAAGATCGCCGGCCTTCCCGAGAGCCGGATCATCCGCATCCCGACCAAGGACAATTTCTGGGCGATGGGCGACAACGGCCCGTGCGGCCCCTGCTCGGAGATCTTCTACGATCATGGCGAGCATATCCCCGGCGGCCCTCCCGGAAGCCCGGACGAAGACGGCGATCGCTTCGTCGAGATCTGGAACCTCGTGTTCATGCAATATGAGCAGGAGGACAATGAGATCGTCCGCGACCTTCCCAAGCCGTCGATCGACACAGGGATGGGCCTCGAGCGGATCGCCGCGGTGCTCCAGGGCGTCCACGACAATTACGACACGGACACGTTCAAGGCGCTGATCGCCGCGACCTCAGAGCTGACCAAGACCGATCCTGCCGGCCCCGGCAAGGCGAGCCACCGGGTCATCGCCGACCACCTCCGCGCCTCCGGCTTCCTCATCGCCGACGGAGTCCTGCCGGCCAACGAGGGCAGGGGCTATGTCCTCCGCCGGATCATGCGCCGCGCGATGCGCCACGCCCATCTGCTCGGCGCCGCCGAGCCGCTGATGCACCGCCTCGTGCCGGAGCTCGTCTCGGAGATGGGCGGCGCCTATTCCGAGCTGGTTCGCGCCCAGCCGCTGATCGTCGAGACCCTGCTGTCGGAGGAGACCCGCTTCCGCCAGACTCTCGCCAACGGCCTCAAACTGCTCGATGAGGCAACCGGCGGGATGAAGCAGGGCGACACGCTCTCGGGCGCCGTCGCGTTCAAGCTCTACGACACTTACGGCTTCCCCTACGACCTCACCGAGGACGCGCTTCGCGCCCAGGGCCTTCAGGTCGATCGCGCCGGCTTCGACGCCGCCATGGCCGAGCAGAAGGCCGCGGCCCGCGCCGCCTGGAAAGGCTCGGGCGAGAAGGCCTCCGACGACGTCTGGTTCGACATCGCCGAGGAGCAAGGCTCGACCGAGTTCACCGGCTATGCCGGAACCGAAGGCGAGGGCGTCATCACCGCCATCGTCAAGGACGGCGCTCGGGTGCAGGAAGCCCGCGAAGGCGATGACGTCATCCTCCTGACCAACCAGACGCCCTTTTACGGCGAGAGCGGCGGTCAGATGGGCGATGCTGGAAAGATCAGCAATGACAGCGGCTTCGAGGCCGATGTTGCTGACACGTCGAAGCCGCTCGGCCGCCTCCACGCCCATCATTCGACGGTGAAGGCGGGCAGCGTCAAGGTCGGCGACGCGGTCAAGCTCGTCGTCGACGCCGATCGTCGCAACCGGATCCGCGCCAATCACTCGGCGACCCACCTTGTCCACGCTGCCTTGCGCCACCGGCTCGGCGGCCACGTCACCCAGAAGGGGAGCCTCGTTGCGCCTGACCGCTTCCGCTTCGACTTCTCGCATCCAAAAGCGCTCACCGCGGAGGACATCGAGGCGATCGAGGGCGAGGTGAACTTCCACATCCGCCAGAACCAGCAGGTCACCACCCGGCTGATGAGCCACGCCGACGCCATCGAAGCCGGCGCCGTCGCCCTGTTCGGCGAAAAATATGGCGACGAGGTCCGGGTGCTGAGCATGGGCACGGGCGATGAGGGCAATTACTCGGTCGAGCTGTGCGGCGGCACCCACGTCAACGCGCTTGGCGACATCCAGCTGTTCAAGATCGTCTCGGAAAGCGCGGTCAGCTCGGGCGTTCGCCGCATCGAGGCGCTGACCGGCGAGGCCGCACGCCGCTGGCTGCTCGACCGCGACACCCGCCTTCGCGAGGCCGCCGCGACTCTGAAGGCCTCGCCCGACGAGGTCCCCGCCCGCGTCGCCACCCTCATCGAGGAGCGCCGCCGGCTGGAGCGGGAGCTCGCCGAGGCCAAGAAGGCGCTCGCCCTCGGTGGCGGTACGGCCAAGGAACCCGCCGGCCCCGAGCAGATCGCCGGCACCGCCTTCATCGGCCAGGTGCTCGAAGGCATCGACCCCAAGCAGCTCCGCGGCCTCGTCGATGAAGCCAAGGCCCGCGTCGGCAGCGGCGTCGTCGCTCTCGTCGCGGTTGCTGACGGCCGCGCCAGCGTCGCCGCCGGCGTCACCGACGATCTGACGTCACGCTTCAACGCCGTCGAGCTCGTCCGAGCCGCAGTCTCCGCGCTCGGCGGCCAGGGCGGCGGCGGCCGCCCCGACATGGCCCAGGGCGGCGGCCCCGACGGAAGCAAGGGCGAAGAAGCCCTCGCCGCGGTCCGCGAGACAATCGCGAAGGAAGCAGTGACGGCTTAGGCCCCCAACGGAACCCATGCCGCTCATCCTGAGGAGCGGCTGAGCCTGGCGAAGACGCGTCTCGAAGGACTGTGCATGCTTCGAGACGGGCCTTCTACTTCGCTCAGTCCCTCCTCAGCATGAGCGGATTAGGGTTAAGCTGCGCTGCTGTCCGCAGCCGGCGGTTCCCAGCCGAAGATGCTTCGGCCGCCATATTCGTGCGAGCGGGTTCGCTCCTCGGCCATGAAAGTCTCGAGCGAGGGGCCGGTTGCGTGGCTCTCAAGCCGCCGCGCCTGTTCGTCGAGGCGGCGGATGGCGCCGAGCTTTTCGTCCTGGCCGAGCTTGGCCTGGGCGACCGCGGCCTTCAGAACGCCGATTGTCTTGTCATAGACCTTGGTCGGTACGGGGTAGGGGTGGCGGTCCTTGCCACCGTGAGCGAGCGAGTAACGCGCCGGGTCGGAGAAGCGGCAGGGCGCGCCGTGGATCACCTCCGCGACCATCGCGAGCGACTTGACGGTGCGCGCACCCACGCCCGGGACGAGCAGCAGCTCGGGGAAGTCCTTCGGCCCGGCCTCGGCCGCCGCGGCGAGGGTGCCGTGGAGGCGGCGGAGGATGACGTCATCAGGCCTGACGTCATGATGATCGGGCAGGTCGAGATGCGGCAAAGCGCCCTGCGCCGGTGGCGGTGACGGCGCCCGAAGCAGCGCCATCTCCTTTGCCAGCCGGTCCGGGCCCAGATCGGTCAGCAGGTCGAGCTGAGCCTGGCGCGATCTGGCGGCGCGGCGATCGGCGAGATTGACGATCTCACCCTGCCTCTGTCCCTCGATCGCTGCGTGCGGCGCGTCCACGAAGCTGGTGAGGCCTTCAGAAAGCCAGTGATAGCGGCGCGCCTTGCGGCTGTCGCCGTTCATGCCCTGCTGCACGACGGTCCAGGCGCCATTGTCGGTGACGATAAAGCCGTGGAGATAGAGGTCGAAGCCGTCCTGGACCGCAGCGCTGTCGACCTTCGCGACGAGCCTGCTCGCCCGCGCCAGCTCGAGCCCGTCAAACCCAGCCCGCTCTTCCGCAAGCGTCAGCTCCGCGGGAGTCGCGCGCGAATGCTTGCCGCGACCGCCGCAGACCTGGATGCCGAGCTCGCCGGCGCGCGGGTTGAGGCCGCGCTTCAGCGCGCCGATGACGCTTGTGGTGATCCCCGACGAATGCCAGTCCATTCCCATCACGGCCCCGAACGACTGGAACCAGAAGGGGTGGGCGAGGCGGCGGAGCAGCTCGTCGCGGCCATATTCGAGGATGATCGCCTCGGCGATGACGGTGCCGAGCCGGGTCATGCGCTCGCCGAGCCAGGCCGGCACGCGCCCGCCATGCAGCGGAAGGTCGGCGCTGCCCGCCCGCCTAGCCATGATGAGACCGGAACATAGATGGAACAATAGCAGGCGCTGCCGCTACCCGCTAGCCGGGATTCGCGCCCACTTCCTCCATCCGCGTGCGCCGGATCTTCGGCTCTCGGTCCATCTCGCCCATTTCCATGATCTGCTGGCGCATCTCGGCCCGCTTCTCGTGGATCGAGGCGATCACCGGCCCCATCGCCATGCCGAGGTCGACGAGCACGGCCTCCGAAAGTTGGAGCGAGCTTTCGAGCGTCTCCGGAACCGCGTCGGTGGCGCCGGCGCGGTAGAGCTCGGCGGCGTGAGCGGCGTCGCGGGCGCGGGCGACGATGGTGAGGTCCGGAACCCAGGCGCGGGCGCGCTTGACCAGCCGCATCGACAGCACGGGATCGTCCATGGTGAGGATGAGCGCGCTTGCGTGGCCGAGATTGAGCCGGTCGATGAACTCGCTTCGCGACGCGTCGCCGAAGATGACCGGATAGCCGTCCTTCAGCGCCTGGGTGACGTTGTCGATGTCCGAATCGATCGCGACATAGGGCCGGTCGTGGACCGCCAGCATGTCGGCGACGAGGCGGCCGACCCGGCCGAAACCGATGATCACCGCGCGCGGCTGCTCGCGGCTCGGCACGTGCTTGACGCCGTCCGCCTCTTCGGCCCGGTTGGCGCGGCGCGCGACGTCTCGCCCGATCCGCGCGAGCAGCGGAGTCACGGTGAGGCCGAGTGCGGTGACGATCTGCCAGAAGGAGGCGGTGGCAGCGGCGATCAGCCCGGCGGTGCCGGCGGCGCCGAGCACAATCAAGGTCGTCTCCGAAGGCGAGGCCATCAGCACTGCCGCCTCGCCAGCGACGCTTTTGGACGCGCCCGAGATTCGCAGCAACGTGCCGGTCACGATCGCCTTGACCAGCATCACTCCGACCAGCGCGATCAGGAGCAGCTCCCAGCGGGCAACGATCTGCATGATGTCGAGGCTCATTCCGACCGTGATCAGGAACACGCCGAGGCCGAGGCCGCGGAACGGCGCGGTCATCACCTCGACCTCGCCATGATATTCGGTTTCGGCGATGAGGATTCCGGCGAGGAGCGCCCCGGCATAAGGGGACAGGCCTACAGCGGCCGTCATCAGGCTTGCGACGATCGCGACGATCAGGCTCGCCGACAGGAACAGCTCCGGGCTCTTCGCCCGCGCCGCCTGCGCGAACAGCCGCGGCAGGACCCAGCGCCCGATCACCAGGATTCCGACGATGACCAGCGCGCCCTTCCACACGATGTTGAACAGCTGGCTGACGTCGGTTCCCGAGCCGTAGGGGCCGAGGAAGCCCAGTGCGAAGATGATCGGGACGAGCGCCAGATCCTCGAACAGGAGCATGGCCAGAGCCGACCGGCCGACCGCGCTGGAGGTGCCGACCAGCGGGAGCACCACCGCGGTCGAGGACATTGCGAGGGCGAGTCCGAGCGCGACCGCGCCAGTCCAGGCATAGCCGACCGCGAACAGCGCCGCCCCGATCAGCACTGCCGAGCCGATCAGCTCGGTCGCACCGACCCCGAAGACGAGCCTCCTCATCGTCCATAACCGTAGGAAGGAGAGCTCAAGACCGATCGAGAAGAGCAGGAGGATGATTCCGAACTCGGCGAAAGGTGCGATCGCCTCGGAATTGGTGATCGTCACATAGTTGAGCCAGGAAAACTGGCTTGCCATCGCGCCGAGACCAGCTGGGCCGACCAGGGCGCCGACGAGTATGAAACCGATGACGGGGCTAACCCTGAAGCGCGCGAAGGCCGGAATGACGATGCCCGCGGCACCGAGAATGACGAGAGCGTCGCTGAGGCCCGAAGTTCCGAAAGTGTGAGTGATGTCCGCTGCCATGTTGCTTTTTTGCAGGATGAAGGCGGCTTGTCAGCAGCGGCTTGCATCGGTGCCGTAACGAGCGCCTAAGCGAGGGCATGGCGGATCGGCAGACAGACCTGATCATCGTCGGCGGCGGCCCTGCGGGAATGATGGCGGGCCTGCTCTTCGCCCGCGCCGGCGTTCGCACTCTGGTGCTGGAGAAGCACAAGGATTTCCTTCGCGATTTCCGCGGCGACACCGTCCACCCTTCGACGATGGAGATTCTCGACGAGCTCGGTCTGCTCGATCGATTCCTGGAGCGCCCGCACAACCGGCTGAACAATGCCCGCCTGCGCATCGCGGGACGCGAATGGACGATCGGCGACCTGTCGCACCTGCACACGGCGGCGCCGTTCATCGCAATGATGCCGCAATGGGACTTCCTCGATTTCCTGCGCGACGAGGCGGAGGTCTATCCCGGCTTTACGCTTGAGATGAATGCGCCGGTTGAGAGCTTTTTAGAAGAGCAGGGGAGGATCGCCGGCGTGCGCCTCCAGGGTGGCGGCAGCATCCGCTCCCGGCTGGTCATCGCCGCCGACGGGCGATCGTCGCTGGTGCGCAGCCTCGGCCTGTTGCCGGTCGAGACCCTCGCCGTGCCGATGGACGTGTTCTGGTTCCGCCTGCCCAAGGTCGACGACGGTGGCGATGCCCTGCGCGGGTCAGCGGAGGCAGGGCGGATCGTCGTCCTGATCGACCGCGGCGACTATTGGCAGGTGGCGATGGTCATCCCCAAGGGAGGCGCCGACGCGATCCGCGCGAGGGGGATCGAGGCGGTCCGCGAGGTCGTCGAGCAGGCGTGGCCGGCCCTGAATCTTCGATCGGACAGCATCGGCTCCTTCGACGACGTTCACTTGCTGTCGGTGGCGCTCGACCGGCTGACCCGCTGGCACCGGCCGGGCCTGCTCGCCATCGGCGATGCCGCCCACGCTATGTCACCGATCGGCGGGATCGGAATCAATCTCGCCATCCAGGACGCGGTGGCGGCCGCCAACATCCTTGCAGCGCCGCTTGCTGACGGAAAGGACGTCGACCCGCAGCTCGCCAAAGTGCAGGCACGCCGGCTGTTCCCGACGCGGGCGATCCAGGGCGCCCAGAAGCTGGCGCAGGACCGCGTGATAGGCCGCCTGCTGACGGCACAGCGGCCGCTCCAAAAGGCGCCGCTGATCGTTCGGCTGTTGAACCGAGTCCCGCTGCTGCGGCGGATCCCGGGCCGCTTCATCGGCCTCGGAATCCGCCGCGAGCGGGTCCGCTCGCCCGACGCGGGGCTCAGGCGGGCTGGGCTTCTTTCGCCATCTCCGCCTCGAGGTTGACGCGGATCGCCTCGAAGAACTGCTCGGTGGTCATCCAGCTCTGCTCCGGGCCGATCAGGATGGCGAGGTCCTTGGTCATCTTGCCGCTCTCGACGGTCTCGATGCAGACTCGCTCCAGCGTCTCGGCGAAGCGGGTGACCTCGGGCGTATCGTCCATCTTGCCGCGGAACTTGAGGCCGCCGGTCCAGGCGAAGATCGACGCGATCGGGTTGGTCGAGGTCGCCTTGCCCTGCTGGTGCATTCGGTAATGGCGGGTGACGGTGCCGTGCGCCGCCTCGGCCTCGACCGTCTTGCCGTCCGGGGTCATCAGGATCGAGGTCATCAGGCCGAGCGAGCCAAAGCCCTGGGCGACCTGGTCGGACTGGACGTCGCCGTCGTAATTCTTGCAGGCCCAGACGAACTTGCCGCTCCACTTGAGCGCGGAGGCGACCATGTCGTCGATCAGGCGGTGCTCGTAGACGATCTTGGCTTCGGCGAACTTCTCCTTGAAGCCCTCGGTGTCGAAGACCTCCTGGAACAGGTCCTTGAAGCGGCCGTCATAGGCCTTGAGGATGGTGTTCTTGGTCGACAGGTAGACCGGCCAACCGCGGTTGAGGCCGTAGTTGAAGCTCGCACGGGCGAAGTCGCGGATCGAATCGTCGAGATTGTACATGCCCATCGCCACTCCGGCGCTGGGGAAGTCGAACACCTCGTGCTCGATCTCCTGGCCGTCCTCGCCGACGAACTTGATCATCAGCTTGCCGGGGCCGGGCACCTTGAAGTCGGTCGCCCGATACTGGTCGCCATAGGCGTGACGGCCGACCACGATCGGGTCGGTCCAGCCTGGGATCAGCCGCGGCACGTTCTGGATGACGATCGGCTCGCGGAAGATGGTGCCGCCGAGGATGTTGCGGATCGTGCCGTTGGGCGACTTCCACATCTTCTTGAGGCCGAATTCCTCGACGCGCGCCTCGTCAGGCGTGATCGTCGCGCATTTCACGCCGACGCCATGCTGCTTGATCGCGTTGGCGGCGTCGATGGTGATCTGGTCGTTGGTCTCGTCGCGCTTCTCGACGCCAAGGTCGAAATAGAGAAGGTCGATGTCGAGATAGGGCAGGATCAGCCGCTCGCGAATCCACTGCCAGATGATCCGGGTCATCTCGTCCCCGTCCAGCTCGACGACGGGATTCTTCACTTTGATCTTGGCCATGTGCTCGCTTTCCAATGGAACAGGTTTGGCGTGCGTCTAGGATGACGCCCCGCGGCGATCAACCGGCGGTCCGGCTCAGTCCTTCCAGGCCCAGTAGAGCTGGGCGGGCGGGATGTTCCACCATTCGACCGCGTGATCGATGCGCGTGAAGTGCGGGGTAAGGAACTGCTTCACCTTGGGCGAATATTGATAGACCAGGAAGGCGCCGCCTTTCCGCAAGATGCGGTGCGTCGCCGCGGCGATGGCGGGTCCGACCCCCTTGGGCAGCGTCGAGAAGGGCAGGCCCGAGGTGACATAATCGGCCTGCTGGTGGCCGTGATCGCGGATGATCTGCTCGACGTCCGCGGCGGAGCCCAGCACCGCGACGAAGCGGGGATCGTCGATCGTTTGCTTGAGATAGTCGATGAAGTCGGGATTAGTGTCGATCGCGATCAGCATCCCATCAGGCGGAAGCTTTTCGAGGATCGGCCGGCAGAAGGTGCCGACGCCGGGGCCGTACTCGACGAACAGTTTGCAATTGGCCCAGTCGCAGCGGCTGATCATGTGCTCGACCAGGCGGCGAGTCGAATAAGCGACGGCGCCGACCATCACCGGCCGCTTGATGAAGCCGCGGATGAACATGCCCCAGGGCGACGGCGGGCGAGCAGTGCGGCGGCGCTCGCCGGTTGAGGGGTGAGCCATTGTGGTTCCCGTTTAGATTCGTGGTGTGCCGGCGTCTCCTGCTCGCCAATTCGCGCCGATTCAAGCATATGCTGTCGGCAGGCGTCTTTCCCGGGGGCTGGGAATGGGACGCTGCTCCCGCTAGAGGCGCGCCATGCCTTCGCTCGACAAGCCGCCCGTCGTGACCACGACCGTGAAGTGGCGCTTCCCCGCCATTCACCGCGAATCCTACAAATTCATCGCGATCGTCGCGGTGGTCGGAGCGATCGCTCTTTTCTTCACGCCGCTCTATATCTGGCCGCTGATCGTCTGGCCGTTCCTGCTCCTCGCGCTCGCCATCGCCTCCTTCTTTCGCGACCCGATCCGGATGACTCCGCAAGGGGAGGGGCTGGTCGTCGCTCCGGCGGACGGGCTCATCACGATGATCGAGCGGGTGCCGTTGCCGCCGCAGCTGCGCGGGCCCGATGCTCTGGGCGAGGGCGCCCTGGTGCGCATCTCGATTTTCATGAGCGTGTTCGACGTGCACATCAATCGCGCCGCCGTGAGCGGCGTCGTCCGCCACGTCAGCTACGTGCCGGGCAAGTTCCTCAACGCCGACCTCGACAAGGCGAGCGAGGAGAACGAGCGCAATTACATCGTCTTCGAGCAGCCGGATGGGCTTCGCGTCGGAATCACCCAGATCGCCGGCCTCGTCGCCCGCCGAATCGTTCCGTTCGTGAAGCCGGGCGATCGCGTGACGGCCGGCGAGCGAATCGGCCTCATTCGCTTCGGCAGCCGGGTCGACGTGTTCGTGCCCGAGGGTCATGCCCCGCGCGTCGCGCTCGGCCAGCGCACCATCGCCGGCGAGACGGTGCTCTCGACGCGGGGCGAGGGCGCCGTGACGGGAATCGCTCAATGATACGGCCGCGGCGCCGTCGCAGCGGGATCCCGTTGAGGGCGATCCTTCCCAACCTGGTGACGGCGCTCGGCCTATGCTCCGGCCTCACCGCGATTCGGGCCGCCTTGCTCGGGGAATGGGAAGCGGCGGTTCTGCTGGTGCTGGTCGCGGCCGTGCTGGACGGGATCGACGGCGGAATCGCGCGGCTGGTGCGCGGCGAGACGCGCTTCGGCGCCGAGCTCGACAGTCTCGCCGACGCCATCTCCTTCGGGGTCGCGCCGGCGCTCATTCTCTATACCTGGTCGCTGAACGGGCTCGGCCGCTTCGGTTGGCTGGTCGCCTTGCTTCTCGCCTTGTTCTGCGCCCTTCGTCTCGCGCGCTTCAACGCCGGCATCGACCGCACCGACCCGCCGCACCGCCCGCACGGTTATCTGACCGGAGTCCCGGCGCCGGCCGGGGCGCTGCTCGCGCTGACCCCGCTCTATCTGTGGTTCTGGAGCGGGCTTCCCGAGCTGCGCATGCCGCTACTCGTCGCCGTGTGGACGAGCATCGTCGCGCTTCTGATGGTGTCGAGCCTGGCGACCTTCCGCCCGCAATTCCGTCTTCGTCAGCGAGTCCGTTTCGAAGCCGTCGTGGTCCTGGTGGCGGTGGCGGCGGCTTTGGTGGCGGTACCGTGGACGACGCTGGCGCTGCTCGCGCTCGGCTATCTCGTCAGCATCCCGCTCAGCGTGCGCAGCTATCTGCGCCTGCGCAGCCGTCTGGCCGCGACCGGCGAGACCGGCGTAGCGCAGTCCGAGGAACCTGAGGCCCTTGCCCCGCCGCCGGTGCGGGACACGCTGTTGTAAGCGGCAAGAACCCTTCCTAAGGTCCTCTTCTTATGCCGTCGCTCGACAAGCCGGACCCGCCGCCACCAGCGAGCATCCAATGGCGGATCCCGCCGGTCCATCCCGATGGACGCAGGTTCCTCGTCGCCGCGGCCGCCTTGGCGCTGTTCTGCTGGTGGGTGATCGACTGGGACACTCTGGGCTGGTTCGTGGCCTTCATCGGGCTAGGAATCGCCGCCTTCTTCCGCGACCCGGTCCGCACCACGCCGCTGCGCAAGGGCCTGATCGTGTCGCCGGCCGACGGCACGGTGACGATGATCTCCACCGTGGTGCCGCCGCGCGAGCTGCTCGAGGACGGCTCGCTCGATCCCGAGCCCGTCGTGCGGATCTCCATATATATGAGCCTGTTCGATGCCCACATCATCCGCTCGCCGATCGAAGGGACTGTGAAGAAGCTCGCCTATGTCGCTGGCAAGACGGTGAATCCCGAGCTCGACAAGGGCAGCGAGGACAATGAGCGGCAGCATCTGCTGGTCGAGGGTACCGACGGCACCCGAATCGCCTTCACCCAGATCGCCGGCCTGATCGGCCGCCGCATCGTCTGCTGGGTCAAAGAGGGAGAGAAGGTGGTGGCGGGCCAGCGCGTCGGGATCATCCGCTTCGGCAGCCGCACCGACGTCTATCTACCAGCCGGAACGGGAAGCCAGGCGCTGCTCGGTCAGCGCACCATCGCCGGAGAGACGATCCTCGCCAGGACCGGCGTCTCGGAATTGCTTGAGGGCGTCGCGCAGTAGCTGACCCGGCGGATCGCAAGGATCGTCGGCGCGGGCGGGAGTGCTCGCCACGGCAGGTTGCCGAGGATCAGGGCCCTGTGCTCGTCGATGGTCGACCAGAGCAAGGCCGCGCATGCTCCCAGCACGCCCGCGAAGAACAGGATCGCCAACAGATGCATCACAGCCAATCCCCAGATTTGTCCACAGCCTGAAACAGTTAAACGGCAACTTTGCTCCATCGTGCTTAACGTGGTGGAGCGACGAGGCTGCGACCGGGACGTCCTGGGGCGCGATCAAGGCGTTGATTTTCGCGGGCGGTGCGACTAAGTGCGCGCCCATCCCACATGCGGAGCCACCATACCGGTGCCCCGGACTCGTCCGGGGTGACAGGCACCGCAGAGGCAGAACCGGAAGGAGATACCCTATGGCGTCCACCGACGTCACGATGCAGCAATTGCTCGAGGCCGGAGCGCATTTCGGCCACCAGACCCACCGCTGGAACCCGAAGATGAAGCCTTACATCTTCGGTGACCGCAACGGCGTCCACATCATCGACCTGTCGCAGACCGTCGGCCTGTTCGCCCGCGCTCTCGACTTCGTCCGCTCGACCGTCGCGGCCGGCGGCAAGGTGCTGTTCGTCGGAACCAAGCGCCAGGCGCAGGATCCGATCGCGGAAGCGGCCCGCCGCTGTGGCCAGCATTACGTCAACCACCGCTGGCTCGGCGGCATGCTGACCAACTGGAAGACCATCTCGGGCTCAATCAAGCGCTTCAAGGCGCTCGAGGAGCAGCTCGCCGGTGACACCGCCGGCCTGACCAAGAAGGAAGTCCTCCAGCTCACCCGCGAGCGCGACAAGCTCGAGCTTTCGCTCGGCGGCATCCGCGACATGGGCGGCCTTCCCGACGTTATCTTCGTGATCGACGCCAACAAGGAAGAGCTGGCGATCAAGGAAGCCAACGTTCTCGGAATCCCGGTCGTCGCCATCCTCGACACCAACGTGTCGCCGAACGGCATCGCCTTCCCGGTTCCGGGCAATGACGACGCCAGCCGCGCCATCCGCCTCTACACCGATGCGGTCGCCGACGCGGTGCTCGCCGGCAAGCAGGGCGGCGCCGCCGCTCGCGGCCAGGACATCGGCGCGATGGACGAGCCGCCGGCCGAAGCCGCGCTGGCCGACGCCTAAACACAGTTCAGCACCCCGGCACTGGCCGGGGTCCAGCACAACCAATGTACTGGGCCCCGGCTTCGGCCGGGGCGCCAACCAAAAGGATATGAGACATGGCTGAAGTGACCGCCGCGACCGTTAAGGAACTGCGTGAGCGCACCGGCGCGGGCATGATGGACTGCAAGAAGGCGCTTGCCGAGACCAACGGCGACATGGAGGCCGCGGTCGATTGGCTGCGCGCCAAGGGTCTCGCCGCCGCCGCCAAGAAGTCCGGGCGGGTCGCCGCCGAGGGCCTGATCGGAGTCGCCGTCGATGGCAATCGCGGCGCCGTCGTCGAGGTCAATTCGGAGACCGACTTCGTTGCCAAGAACGACCAGTTCCAGGACTTCGTCCGCACCGTCGCGAGCCTCGCTCTCCAGGGTGCCGGCACCGTCGAGAGCCTTCTCGCCGCTGATTATCCGGGCGGCGGAACGGTCCAGGACAAGCTGACCAGCAACGTCGCCACGATCGGCGAGAACCAGTCGCTTCGCCGCGCCGCCGTCCTCCAGGTCGGCGAAGGCCGGGTCGTGTCCTACGTGCACAATGCCGCCGCTCCGGGCCTGGGCAAGATCGGCGTGCTCGTCGCCCTCGAGAGCAATGCCGACCAGGCGGAGCTCGAGACGCTCGGCAAGCATCTCGCGATGCACATCGCCGCGGCCAGCCCGCTGGCGCTGCGCGGCGAGGATCTCGATCCGGCGATGATCGAGCGCGAGCGCGCCATCGCCACGGAGAAGGCCAACGAGTCCGGCAAGCCCGCCGACATCGTCGCCAAGATGGTCGAGGGCGGAATCGCCAAGTTCCGCAAGGAGAATGCGCTTCTGTCGCAGCTCTTCGTGATGGACAACAAGACCAAGGTCGAGGACGTCATCGCGGCCAAGGCCAAGGAACTCGGCAGCGCGATCGCTCTCAACGCCTATATCCGCTTCCAGATCGGTGAAGGCATCGAGAAGCAGGAAAGCGACTTCGCGGCCGAAGTCGCCGCCGCGTCGGGCGTCGGCCAGAAGGCCGAGCCGGTCGCCTGAAACGACATTGCCCCCGCTGCCGATGCGGCGGGGGCAAGATGCTTGGCAGGGTGGCGTCTCCTTACTAAGGTGCGCCACCTCAGCCCGCAGACGCCGAACGGACCCGAAAACCCTATGCCGCGCCCGCGCTTCAACCGAATCCTTCTGAAGCTGTCTGGCGAGGCCCTGATGGGCGAAGGCCAGTTCGGAATCGAGCCCGAGACCGTCGGGCGCCTCGCCGAAGAGATCAAGCAAGCAAAAGAGGCCGGCCACGAGCTCTGCCTCGTCATCGGCGGCGGCAACATCTTCCGCGGCCTTGCCGGCGCGGCCAAGGGCTTCGACCGCGCCACCGGCGACTATATGGGCATGCTCGCGACGGTGATGAACGCGCTCGCGGTCCAGAATGCGCTCGAGAAGATCGGAGTCGATACCCGGGTCCAGTCGGCGATCCCGATGGCGACCGTGTCCGAGCCCTATATCCGCCGCCGCGCCGTCCGCCACATGGAGAAGGGCCGGGTGGTGATCTTCGCCGCCGGCACCGGAAACCCCTATTTCACGACCGACACCGCTGCTGCACTGCGCGCCGCCGAGATGAATTGCGACGCCCTGTTCAAGGGCACCAGCGTCGACGGCATCTACAGCGCCGACCCGAAGAAGGTGGCGGATGCCAAGCGCTTCGATACAGTCACTTACAACAAGGTCCTCAGCGAGGATCTGAAGGTGATGGACGCCAGCGCCGTGGCGCTTTGCCGTGACAACAACATTCCGATCGTCGTGTTCAACATCCGCGAGCAGGGCAACCTTGCCCGAGTCCTCGACGGGGCGGGCGTGGCGACGATCGTCCAGAGCGACAAGAATGAGGGAGGACAAAATGCCGGCCTATAACAAGGACGACATTCAGCGCCGGATGCACGGCGCCGTCGAGGCGCTGAAGCACGACCTGGGCGGACTTCGCACGGGCCGCGCCTCCACCGCGTTGCTCGATCCGATCCAGGTCGAGGTTTACGGCGCCAACATGCCGCTCAACCAGGTTGCGACCGTGTCGGCGCCCGAGCCGCGCATGCTGTCGGTGCAGGTGTGGGACCGCTCGAACGTCACTCCGGTGGAGAAGGCGATCCGCAATGCCGGCCTCGGGATCAACCCGATCACCGACGGCCAGAACATCCGCCTGCCGATCCCGGACCTCACCGAGGAGCGCCGCAAGGAGCTCGTCAAGCTTGCGCACCAATATGCCGAGAAGGCGAAGATCGCCGTTCGCAACGTCCGCCGCGACGGCATGGACTCGCTTAAGACCGACGAGAAGAAGAAGGAAATCAGCGAGGACGACCACAAGCGCCTCGACGCCGAGGTCCAGAAGCTGACCGACGACGCGGTCAAGGAGATCGACCAGATCGTCGCCGCCAAAGAGAAAGAAATCCTCCAGAAGTGAGCGCCCGCCCGGCTTCAGCCGCCCCGCAAGCGTTGGCGGGAAAGCCTCAGCCGGACGCAGCTGGGCCGCGCGACCCGCGCGTTCCGCGCCACGTTGCGATCATCATGGACGGCAACGGCCGCTGGGCGAAGGCGCGCGGGCTTCCGCGCGGCGCCGGTCACAAGCAGGGCGCCGAGGCGGCCCGCCGCGCCGTTCGCGCAGCGGGCGAGGCGGGTGTCGAGTGCCTCACGCTCTACGCCTTTTCGTCGGAGAATTGGCGGCGCCCGGAGGAGGAGATCAACGACCTCACCGGCCTCTTGCGCTTCTACATCCAGAAGGAGCTGGACGGCTTCCACAAGGAAGGCGTTCGGCTTCGCATCCTCGGCGACCACACCGCCTTCGCGCCCGATGTCGCGAAGATGGTCGACAAGGCGGTCGAGCGGACCAGGGACAATGACCGCATGACCGTCGCGGTCGCGCTCAACTACGGCGCCCGCGGCGAGCTGGTCCGGGCGATGCGGACGTTGGGCTCGCGGATCGCCGCCGGAGAGCTGACGCCCGACGCGATCGACGAGGCGATGGTCGATTCCGTCCTCGACACCAGCGGCCTGCCGCCGCTCGACCTCCTCATCCGAACCTCCGGCGAATATCGCCTGTCCAACTTCCTGCTGTGGCAGGCTGCTTATGCGGAGCTGATCTTCGCCGACACCCTGTGGCCCGATTTCGGTCCGGACCATCTGCGCGCGGCGCTCGACGAATATGCGCGCCGCGACCGCCGCTATGGTGGCTTGTGAGCGAGCGTCCGCCGGAACCGACGACCGCTCCGCCGCTCGCCGGCACGCCTGGTCACGTCCCGGACCTGCCCACCCGTTTCGCGATGGGCGTTTTGATGATCGCGGTGGCGAGCGTCGCGATCTGGTTCGGCAGTTGGCCGTTCCGAATTCTCATCGCCATCGCCGCGGCTATCACGCTCGCCGAATGGTCGGACATGCACCGGATCGCCTGGCCGTGGACCTGGCTCGCGGTGGCCTTGCTGGCCTTGCTGCTGCTCGGCGGCGGCGAATATCTCTATCCCGCCGGAGCGATCGAAACGGTCCGCCTGAGCAGCGGCGAGGAGATGTGGGCGATCGACGACGGCACCTTCGCTCCGGCCTGGTACGCCATGGCCGCCGCGGTTGCGACGGGACTGCTGTTGGGGCTCGCAAGCCGTCGCCCGACGCTGGGGTGGGGCTTCGTCTATGTCGCGATCCCCTCATTCGCGCTGCTCGTGCTGAGCTGGGCCGTGGGTTTCGGACTGATCTTCTGGCTGATGATCGTCACCTGGGCTACCGACATCTTCGCCTATTTCGCGGGCAAGTCGATCGGCGGGCCCAAGCTCGCGCCTCGAGTCAGCCCGGCCAAGACCTGGGCCGGCCTCATCGGCGGCGCGGTCGGCGCCGGCGTCTGCGGCTGGTTCGCGGCCGACTTCTTCGCGCTCGGAGCACCGTTCACCTGGCTTGGGGCGCCGATGGCGGCGATCGCTCAGGGCGGCGACCTCTATGAAAGCTGGGTCAAGCGGCGCTGCGGCGTCAAGGACAGCGGCACCATCCTGCCTGGCCATGGCGGCGTTCTAGACCGGATCGACGGGCTGATGGCGGTGAGCGTCGCGACCCTCGCCGTGCTGATGGCGGGGCTCTGGACCGGCTGAACCGATGGCGAGGCGAATCACCATATTGGGCGCGACCGGATCGGTCGGCCGCTCGACCCTGGACCTGATCGAGCGCGAAGGGGAGGGCGCCTTCGACATCGTCGCGCTCACCGCGAATAGTGACGTGGCCGGCCTCGCCGAGCTTGCCCGCAAGTTCCGGCCCGAACGCGCGGTGATCGGCGACTCGAGCCGCTACGACGAGCTCAAGACCGCGCTTGCAGGCACCAATGTCGGCGTCTCCGCCGGCTGCGATGCCATCGTCGAGGCCGCGGGCGCGCAGGCCGACTGGACGATGGCGGCGATCGTCGGCACTGCCGGCCTCGCCCCGGTCATGCGCGCGCTGGAGGGCGGCGGCATCGTCGCTCTCGCCAACAAGGAGGCGCTGGTCTCCGCCGGCGCCTTGATGACCGAGGCGGCTCGGCGTTCCGGAGCGACGCTGCTGCCCGTGGATTCCGAGCACAATGCGGTCTTCCAGTGCCTCCACGGCTCGCGCGCCGCAGAGATCCGGCGGATCATCCTCACCGCGAGCGGAGGCCCGTTCCGCAGCTGGACGCTCGACGAGATGCGCGCCGCGACCCCGGAGCAGGCTGTCGCCCATCCCAATTGGTCGATGGGCGCCAAGATCTCCGTCGACTCGGCGACCCTGATGAACAAGGGGCTCGAGCTGATCGAGGCCTATCACCTGTTCCCGGTGGGGCCGGGCCAGCTCGAAGCCGTCGTGCACCCCCAATCGATCGTGCACAGCCTCGTCGAATATTGCGACGGTTCGCTTCTCGCCCAGCTCGGTCCCGCCGACATGCGCGTGCCGATCGCCTACACTTTGGCGTGGCCCCAACGCATGGCGACTCCCTGCACCGGCCTCGATCTCGCCACGATCGCCCGGCTCGACTTCGAGGCTCCGGACCTGGAGCGCTTTCCCGCTTTGTCGCTGGCCAGGCAGGCTTTGGCGGACGGAGGGGCCAAGCCGGCGATTCTCAACGCATCCAATGAGGTAGCCGTCGCATCTTTCCTTGCGCGGTCGATCGGCTTCCTTGATATCGCCGCAATTGTGGGGGACGTCATGGCCGCCTACGATCCGCCCACGCCGGCGACGATCGAGGATGTGCTGGAGATCGATGCCGAGGCGCGCGCCGTCGCTCGCCAGGTGACTGGAAAGATCCACGTTTGACCGAACCGGGTTTCCTGCTGATCGTCGTCGCGTTCCTCGCTGTGCTGGGGCCGCTCGTGTTCATCCACGAGATGGGCCATTACCTCGCCGGCCGAATGTTCGGCGTTCGCGCGGAGACCTTCTCGATCGGCTTCGGCAAGGAGCTGTTCGGCTGGACCGACAAGCTCGGCACCCGCTGGAAGGTCGCGGCGCTGCCCTTGGGCGGCTACGTCAAGTTCAAGGGCGACATGAACCCCGCCTCCACGCCGAGCGATGAATGGCTCGCCCTGCCGGCCGAAGAGCGCAACCAGACCTTCCAGGCAAAGCCGGTGTGGCAGCGCTTCATCATCGTCGCGGCCGGGCCTTTCACCAACTTCGCCTTCGCGATCGTCGCCTTCATGGCGATCTTCGCGATCAACGGTTACCCGACCGCCGCCGCGACCGTCGGCTCGCTCATCCCGAACAGCCCGGCCGCGTCGTCGGGGCTTCGGCCCGGCGACGAGATCGTCGCGATCAACGGCAGCGGCGTCGACACCTTCGCCGACCTCAGCAGCTACGTCTCGCTCCGCCCCAACACCGTGATGGAACTGACCGTCGTCCGCGACGGCCAGGAAATGACCGTGACGATGACGTCGGCGGACGAGACCGTCGAGGACGAATTCGGCAACAGCGCGCGCATCGGCCGCCTCGGCATCGCGCCCGGCGTCGGGGCGAGTCTCGAGCGGCTGCCGCCGCACAAACTGCTCGGCGCCGCTGTTGATCGGACGATCGGGACCGTGGAGTCGATGGTCGTCGCGTTAGGCCAGGTCGTCACCGGCACCCGCTCGGTCAAGGAATTGGGCGGTCCGCTCAAGATCGCCGAAGTGTCCGGTCAGCAGGCAAGCCTCGGCTGGCTGCCCTTCTTCTGGCTGATGACGGTCGTCTCGATTAATCTGGGATTCATCAACCTGTTGCCAATTCCTCTGCTCGACGGGGGTCACCTTCTCTTCTACCTCATCGAGGGCGTGAGGCGGAAACCGCTTGGCCCGGCGGCGCAGGAATGGGCATTCCGGACAGGTTTGATGGTGCTTCTGGCGCTGATGATCTTCATCACGTTCAACGATCTCGTTTCGTTCGGCCTGTTCAACAGGCTCGCGGGTTGATCGCTTTGACGGGTTGGGGCAGGGCAACCGACGACAGGGAGAAGCCGGCCGTTCCGCCGGCGCGACATATTAGGGCGGGAACCACGTGACGTCTCATCAAGCTTTTCCAAAAGGCCGCCACCTTTGCACCTTGCTGCTGGTCGGAACCGCGCTCGGCGGCTTCTCCGCCTCCGCGCATGCGCAGGGCGGCCAGTCGCAGCAGACCCAGGTGCCCGCGCCGGCTCAGCAGGTTCCCACCGTCCCGCTGACCCCGCCGAGCGTTGCGCCCACCCAGCAGGTCGTCCGCTCGATCAGCGTCACCGGCAACCAGCGCCTCGAGGCGGAGACGGTGATCTCCTACATCACGCTTCGCCCCGGCGAGGCCTATGACCGAAGCCGCATCGACCAGGCGCTTCGCGAGCTCTACGCGACCGAGCTGTTCGCCGACGTCCAGATCGCCGGCGTCGAGACCGGCAACATCGTCATCCAGGTGCGCGAGAACCCAGTCATCAACCGCATCATCCTGGAGGGCAACCGGCGGTTGAAGGACGACAAGATCCTTCCCGAGATCCGCCTCGCCGCCCGCCAGATCTTCACCCGCAGCCGCGCCCGCGCCGACGTTGCGCGCATCATCGAGCTCTATCGCCGTCAGGGTCGCTTCGCCGCTCGCGTCGAGCCGAAGATCGTCCAGCTGGACCAGAACCGCGTCGATGTCGTGTTCGAGATCGACGAGGGGCCGCGCTCGCGGGTCCGCCAGATCAACATCATCGGCAACCAGGCGTATAACGACAGCCGCCTGATCGCCGAGATGGCGACCCGCGAAGCGCGGGGCTTCCCGTTCAACGTCCTCGGCGGCGGCAACGACACCTACGACCCCGACCGGATGGCCTTCGACCAGCAGAAGCTGCGTCAGTTCTACCTGACCGAGGGCTATGCCGACTTCCGTGTCGTCTCGGCGGTCGCAGAGCTGACCCCCGACCGGCGCGACTTCATCATCACCTATGTCGTCGAGGAAGGTCCGCGCTACAAGTTCGGTGATGTCACCGTGAACAGTGAGATCCGCGATTTCAGCAGCGAGGCGCTTCAGAACGCGCTGCCGATGCGGACCGGCGACTGGTACAATGCCCGCCAGGTCGAGGACACGGTCACGCGCCTCAACGAACTCGCCGGCCTCTACGGCTACGCCTTCACCGACGTCGAACCGCGCTTCACCCGCAATCCCGAAACGCTCACCATGAACATCAACTTTCAGGTGAACGAGGCGCAGCGCACCTATGTCGAGCGGATCAACATCTCCGGCAACACCAACACCGCCGACAAGGTGATCCGCCGCGAGTTCCGGCTCGCGGAGGGCGATCCGTTCAACTCGATCCGCCTTCGCCGCTCACGCGACCGGATCAACAGCCTCGGCTATTTCCAGGAGAATCTGGAGATCGAGCAGCAGGAGCTTGCGCCCGACCGCATGGCGCTCAACGTCGAGGTCGAAGAGCGCGCGACCGGGGAGCTTCAGCTGTCGGCGGGCTTCTCGAGCATCGAGCAGTTCCTGGTCAACCTGTCGGTCCAGCAGCGCAACTTCCGCGGCCTCGGCCAGCAGCTCCGCGCCGCGATCAACTATTCGAGCTATTCGCGCTCGTTCGAGCTGGGCTTCACGGAGCCTTATCTGTTCGACCGCAACGTCGCGATCGGCTTCGACCTCTATCGACGCGACCTCAACAGCTTCAATTTCGTCGGCAACGAGCGCCAGAGCACGTTCGATGAGGTGACGACCGGCGGCCAGATCCGCGTCGGCGTGCCGCTCACCGAGCGGATGCAGTTGGCGCTGCGCTACAGCCTCAACCTGAGCGAGATTGGCCTTGCTCCGGAAATCTACTTTAGCGATCCCGACGGCACCGGCCCGCTTCCTCCCGCCTGCGATCCGCTGCTGGCGGGCCGCTATCTTTGCGATCTTCTCGGCGAACGCGTGGTGTCGAGCCTCGGCTACACCCTGGTCTATTCGACTCTGAACAACAGCCTGCGGCCGACCAACGGCTTCCGTGCCCTGCTCAGCCAGGACTTCGCCGGTCTCGGCGGCGACGTGCGCTACCTGCGTACCCGCGCGAGCGCCGCCCGCTACTGGAGCATCGGCGGCGGTTTCGTCCTGTCCGCGAGCGCAGAAGGCGGCGCCATCTTCAGCTTCGAGGAGGGCGAGCCCGGAGTCGATCCGATCCTGCTCACCGATCGCTTCACGCTGGGCAGTCCGCAGATGCGGGGTTTCGACATCCGCGGCGTCGGGCCGCGCGTGCTTCGGCGTTTGTATGAGGTGAACGCGGATGGCAGTCCGGTCCTCGACGCCAACGGCAACCTAACCTTTGAGGAAAGCGACGATCAGGTTCGCGACGAGGCGATCGGCGGCCGCTATTATTATCTCGGCCATCTCGAGCTCGAGATCCCGGTCGGAAACTCGATTCGCGAGCTTGGCATCCGCCCGTCCGTGTTCGTCGACGTCGGCGCATTGTGGGGCGTTCGCCAGCCCAACCTGCTCAACCTCACGCCGCAGTCCGAGCTCACGCTCAGGACCTGCCAGGCGGCGAACTCGGGCCCGATCACCCGCGTCGCCCCGAATGCGCAGTGCCCGGAAGGCACCACACTGATCCGCGAAGCGGCCCCGGCCTTCGCCGAGTTGTTCGTCGGGGACACGCCGTCGCCGCGCGTTTCGGTCGGCTTCGGCGTCAACTGGAACTCACCATTCGGTCCGTTCCGGATCGACGTTGCTTATCCCCTGCTCAGCCAGGAAGGCGACGACACCCGCATCTTCACCTTCAACGTAGGAACCGCTTTCTGATGAAGACCAAGCTTCTTGTCGGGGCCGCGATTGCGGCCGTCATTCCGACCGGCGCCATGGCGCAGCGTCTCCCCGCGACCGTGACCGCCGTCGTCAACACCGACCGCGTCCTTCGCGAGTGCACCGCTTGCGTCGCCGCGACCAACGCGCTTCAGGCGCAGGACACCAACTTCCAGCAGCGCCGTCAGACCCTGCTCGCGCCACTGCAGACCGAGGAGCAGGCGCTCCAAGCCGAGGTTACGCGGATCCAGAGCCTGAGCGGGGCCGCTCGGACCACGGCCGAGAACGCTCTGCGGCCGCGCCTCGAGGCCTTCAACCAACGCCGCCAGAGCGCCGCGCAGGAGCTGCAGACCCTCCAGCAGAATTTTGAGAGCACCCGGGTTCACGTGACCGTCCAGCTCAACCGTGCGCTCGAGCCGATCTACAATCAGGTGATGACGGCCCGCGGCGCCAACCTGATCATTTCGACCGACGCTCGCCTCGGCAATTCGCCGGCGCTCGACGTGACCAACGACGTGCTCGCGCAGCTCAACCGCTCGCTCCCCGCGGTCAGCGTCACGCCGCTGCCGCAGCAGGCGGCGCCCGCCCAGCCGGCCCAGCCGCAGCCGCAGCAGCCGCGCCCGCAGGGCCGGTGACGGACTCGCCGAACCAGAGCGCTCCCGCGGCTGACGCGGGGGCGCTTGACGTACGGGCGGTGATGGCGGCGCTGCCCCATCGCTACCCGATGCTGCTCGTCGACCGGGTCGAGAGCCTGGTCCCCGACGAGCGGATCAGCGCGATCAAGGCGGTCACGATCAACGAGGGCTTCTTCCAGGGGCACTTCCCTGGCCGGCCGATCATGCCGGGCGTGCTGATCGTCGAGGCGCTGGCGCAAGCCGCCGGCGTCCTCGCGGTCCAGTCGCTCGGCCTCGCCGGCTCGGGCAAGCTCGTCTATTTCATGGCGATCGACGGCGCCAAGTTCCGCACGCCGGTTGAGCCCGGCGTGTTGCTTCGCCTCGACGTCAGCTTCGTCCAGAAGCGCGCGCGGGTCTGCAAGTTCGGGGGCCGGGCCTATGTCGGCGACCAGCTCGCCGCCGAGGCCAATTTCACGGCGATGATCGCCGACCCGCCCTCGGCCTAGTCATTCGCGGCGGACGGCACCCAGTGACCGTTCTGCCGAACGATCCCAAACACGTCGCGAATGACGGCGCTCTCAAGCACATGCTTGGGAGCGTCGTCCGCGACGATTCGGCCTGCGCTCATCACGATCAGGCGATCGGCGTAGCGCGCCGCGGCATCAAGGTCGTGCATCGCGACGATTGCCGCCCGCCCGGGCTGCGCCACTTCCTCCCGAACCAGCTTCATCAGCCGAATCTGCCACAGCGGATCGAGATTGGCGGTGGGCTCGTCCAGGAGCAGCAGCCTCGGCTGCGGCGCCAAGGCGCGGGCGATCAGCACGCGGCTGCGCTCGCCGGTCGACAGATGGTCGACGGTCCGCGCTTCGATGACGTCGAGGTCGAGAAGGTCGGCATAATGGTCGATCTGCTCCGCCGAGGCCCCGCCAAGCGCGATGAGGTCGCGAGCATTGAGCGGCCAGCGCAGGTCGCGGCCCGCCGGCAAGTAGGTGGCGAGCTTCGGGCGAAGGGCGGGCGGAGCGCTTCGCAACGCCGTGCCGTCAATCAGCGTTCCTCCCGAGGAGCGGCCGATGCCGGCAAGCGCATGGAGCAAGCTGGTCTTGCCGCTGCCGTTCGGGCCGATCAGGCAGGTGAGGGTGCCGGCCTCCAGCCGCAGGTTGGTGGGCTGAAGCCGTCCGGGAAGGGCGAGGGCGAGGGCGTCGACGAGGCTCATCGCGCTATCCCCCACCGCATCCTCGCCACCAGCCAAAGGAAGAAGGGCGCGCCGACCAATGCGGTGACCACTCCGATCGGCAGCGTGCGGCCGAGGGGCGCGAAACGGCTGGCGAGATCGGCGAGGCTGAGCAGCAAGGCCCCGATCAGCGCCGCGGGCAGGATCGCGCGTCCGGCATGGCCGCCGGTCAGGCGGCGTGCGAAGATCGGCGCGACGAGACCGATGAAGCCGATCGCGCCGCAGATCGCGACGCAGGCGCCGACTCCAAGAGCGCTCAGGCAGATGACCTGGAGCCGAAGGCGGCCGAGATCGTGGCCGAGCGAGTCGGCGACCTCCTCGCCCAGCGCGAGGCGGTCGAGCGCCGGGGCGAGCCGGGCCAGCCACAGGATCGCGACGAAGGCGGGGACGGCGGCGAAGCCGAGCTGCGGCAGGCTTCGGTCGATCAGCGAGCCCATCAGCCAGGAATAAGCGTCGTAGAAGGCGAAGGGGGAGGGGGCGAGCGCCAGCGCCAGAGTGGTCAGAGCCCCGGCGAGCGCGCTGATCGCGAGGCCGGCGAGGAGCAGGGTGGCGGTCTCGGCGCGGCGACCGGCGAGCCCGATCAGGAGAAGGAGGCTGGCGAGTGCGCCGAACACGGCACCGATCGCCATGGCAAAGCTGCTGGCAGCGCCGATGATGTAGGCGGTGACGACGGCGCCAAGCGCAGCTCCGCTGGTCGTTCCAGTGAGGTCGGGGGACGCAAGGGGATTGCCGAACAGCGCCTGGATCGCCGCGCCCGCCGCGCCCAGCATGGCGCCATAAACCAGGGCCAGCGCCGCGCGCGGTAGGCGAAGCTCGACGAGGAAGCTCACGCCGAGGTCCGCATTGGCCGCGTAGAGCGCCAGCAGGCTCGACCAGGGCAGCAGAAGCGCCGCCGCGAAGGCGAGCACGGCGAGCAAGCCGGTGGCCGCTATGACGCCATGCCTCATGCCGAGATCTCCCTGCGCAGACGCAGGATCTCGTCGACCAGCGGCGGCCCCATGCAGGTCCAGCGGCGGCCGTCGGTGGCGATCGTGCGGCTGCCGCGCGCGGCTCGGGCCAATGGGTGATTCAGCCAGGCCTGCCCCTGCGAATATTGGTTCGCGCGATAATCGCTGCGCAGAAGCACCGAGGGCGGGCGCACCAGCAGCTCCTCCAGTTCGATGCGATCGCCGCCGACTGGGCGCTGCCTCAGCCCCGCAAGCGCCATCCACTGTGCTTCCAACCCTTCCGCAGCGACGGTGCGCCCGCCGCCGCCGACCCATAAGGTGTCGAGCGCGGCGGCAGGTGCCGACCGGCGCAACGTCTCGATCCGCGCGATCGCCTCCGAGCCCTGGGTCTCGCGTCCCAGTGCCTTCGCAATGGTCCGGATCGACGTCATGACGTCGTCGATATTCTGCGGATAGGAGAGGTCCACGGTCGGCACGCCCAGCCGCGCGGCGATTCCGAGCCGGTCGCCGCCGCCGCCCATGGTGAGGACGAGGTCCGGCTCAACGACCGCGGCGGAGGCAAGCGTGCCGTCATTGCCCGGGTGCCGCCGCGCCTCGCGCCACAGCGGAGTCTCCTCCGGCTTCTGGGACAGATGGCTGAGCGAGGCGATCTGCTCCGGCGCGGCGAGCAGAAGCAGCAGCTCGTCGGTGCACAGGTTGAGCGACACCACGCGCACAGGCGCCGGCCCACGTGCCTGAGGCGCGCGCGGCGCGGCGCAGGCGGCGAGCGCCAGGCTAATCGCCGAAACGAAGCCGAAGGCCCGCATGGACCGACCTTCCCGGAGTCGCGTAGCCGACGACGTCCTGATAATGTTCGTCGAAGAGGTTCTCGACCCGCGCATAGGCTTCGAGCACCTCGCTGATCCGGTAAGCAAAGCGTGCGCTTCCAAGTACATAGGCGCCGAGTTTAACAATAGGTGCGGGGAACAGGTCGAAGTCTCGGTCGATCCGGTCGCCGACATAGGCCAGCGACCCGCCAAGCGTCAGCGGCCCCGTCCACCAGTCCGCTGCCAAATTGGCCGTGTGCTCAGGCCGGCGTATTTCACGCAGGGCGTCCGTGGCGGGCCCCTCCGGCTCGCGCGTGTCGGTATAGGTGTAGTTGGCCGACAGGCTCAGGCCCGCGATGGGCTGCCATTCGCCGGACAGCTCGATCCCCCGCCGCCGGCTCGCTCCCGGCGCGTTCACCACCGTGTAGTTGGGAAAGATGCTGAAATCCTCGACGATCTCGTCGCGAAGGTCGTTCGAGAAGGCGACCGCCTCCAGCGCGAAGGCGGGGCGCTGCCAGCGGATCCCGCCCTCGAACCCTTGCGACCGCTCCGGCCGCAAATTGGGGTTGCCGACGAAGCCGGATCCTGGGCCGAAGCCGAACAGATCCACGAAGCTCGGCTGGGCGATGCCCTCGCCATAGCCGCCGACGAGGGACACGCCGCCGCCGAGCTCGAGCTCGGCGTGAAGGCGCAGGGTCGTCGCATCTTCGAACGCGCTGAAATCGTCGTGACGAAGGGCGATGTCGGTGGTGAGGGGCCCCCATTCAGCCCGCCATTCGCCGATGAACGCGGTTCGGCTGCGTTCCAGATCGCGGTCCGAGGCGCCGCCGAACTGCAGGTCGCGGGTGCCGAACGCCTCCCCCTCATGCTCGGCGGCGGCAACGACCGTGTGGCGGGTGGCGCCGGCGTCAAAACGCCGAATGGCCTGCCCGCCCAGACGGGTCCGACGGCCATAGCTGTCATTGGTCCGTGTCGTGGCGATCCGATTGCGGTTCTCGCTGTCGAGATGCTGGGCCTCGAGGCGCACCTGCCATGGCGTCACGGCGTCGCCATAGCCGAGCCAGACCCGGCCGGCCGCGGTGTCGACCTCCGAAACGTCGCCCGTGTCGGCGCGCTGGAAGGTGAACGGGTCGCTGCCGTCATATTCGATCTCGTGCCGCACATAGCGCCCGACCGCACCCGCGCTGAAATCGCCGAGGCGCACCGCGCCCCTGAGCGACGCCGTCCAATTCTCGAAACCGTCGAGGTCGCCGCTGCCGCCGCCGAGGATGTCGATGCCGTCGCCGCGCGCAATGCTCAGCGTCCCGGACAGGCCCGCTTCGGCGCCGCCTGTCGCGAAAGCCCCCGAGGTCCTCAGGGAGTCGCGGCTGCCGATCTCCGCGCCCGCGACGAGGCGGCGCGCGCCCAAGGGGTCCGGGCTTTCCATCGCGACGACTCCGCCGAGCGCTTCGGAGCCCCACAAAGCCGATTGCGGCCCGCGCACCAGCTCGAGACGGGCGAGGCCGTCGGCGCTGAAGGTCTCGAACCGCGCCTGGTTGCCGGCGGCAAGGTCGTTGAAAGCGATTCCGTCGATGAAGACGAGGGTGTGATTGGCCTCGGCGCCGCGCAGCCGGACCTGGGTCAGCGCACCCTGGCCGCCGGAGACCGAGACGGAGGCGCCGGGCGCGAGCCGGATCAGGTCGCTCGCCTGGCTGAAGCCGAGCGCCTCGATCCGCTCGGCGCCGAACACGGTGACGGAGGCTGGGGCTTCATCTTCGGCGACCGGCACACGCGATGCGGTCACCACGACCTCTTCCTCGGGATCGACGAGGGGAGGCTGCAAGGTTGCGACGAACAATAGGGAAATCATCTGTTCCTCCTTCAAGCGACACGTGAATGTCGCCTCGGAGGAACCGGCGCGGCGTCATGCCACGGCGGCGCCACGCGCTGTCGGCTGGTCCCGGCCGGGCGCGGACGACGGCGAAGGCAGGTCTCCTGGCTTGCGGCTCAATCGCCTTTCCACCCTTTGCGGATGACAGGCTCGCCGCTTACAGTTGCGGGCACAGCGCCGGTTTCGCACCGGCTTCCCATTTTCACCGCCCTGTTACGGGCAGCACCTTCGCGGTGACGGCGGCTACGCCCACCGCTCCACCTTGTCAATCAAAGGACCAGCCGCTAAGTGCGCCGCTTCCCTGACCAGTAGGCTGGTCGGAAACCAGCCGAAATCCGGAAAGAATTCGATCCATGAAGACCGACCTCCATCCCGATTACCACATGATCAAGGTCCAGATGACCGACGGCACTGTGTTCGAGACCCGCTCCACCTGGGGCAAGGAAGGCGACACGCTACAGCTCGACATCGATCCCACCGCTCACCCGGCATGGACCGGCGGCGCCGGCAAGATGCTCGACACTGGCGGCCAGGTCGCGCGCTTCAACAAGCGCTTCGGCGGCCTCAAGCTCACCGGCAAGAAATAAGCTCCAGCGCGAGCGGGGAAGGGGCGTGATTCCGGTCCTGACGACCGAGCGCCTCATCCTTCGCCCGCACCGGGCGGAAGACCTCGATGCCGTCGCCGCGATGACCGGCGACGCCGAGGTCATGCGCTATATCGGCGGCGTCCCCCAGCCGCGCGAGGACAGCTGGCGCCGGATGCTGTGCGGCCCGGCAATGTGGATGCTGCTCGGCTACGGCTACTGGATCGTCGAGCGGCGCGCCGACGGCGCGGTGATCGGCCAGCTGGGCTTCGCCGACTTCAAGCGGGCGATGGAGCCCAGTATCGAAGGCATCCCCGAACTCGGCTATGTCTTCGCAGCCCATGCCCACGGCCAGGGCTATGCATCGGAAGGAGTCGCCGCCGCACTGCGCTGGGCGGACTCGGCGCTCGCGGCGGATCAACATGTCGCGATCATCGATCCCGAAAATGCGGCCTCGATCCGGGTCATAGAAAAAGCGGGCTTCGCGATCCGCGAGCCCGCTCTCTACAAGGACGAACCGATCCTGCTGTTTCGCAGGACCCGACCTGCTCTCTGATCAGTCGGCGAGGCTACGGTCGTAATCGCGCCACTCGCGCGCGGTCAGGCAGACGCGGCGCGCGCTGGTGCGGTTGGCGCTCGATTCGATCCGGCGGCAGATACGGCGCTCGCCGTTCGCGTTTGTGCCGGCTTCCGACGGGCCCTGCGGACCCTCGTTCGAGGAACGGACGGAGGCGCCGCCGGTCGTGCTCGACTGGCCGATTGCGTAGGCCGGGGACGCGACAAGCAACGCAGACAAAGCAACAACGGCTAAACGCATTTCAAACCCTCCCGCATTGAATAGGGCGAGCACCGCTACTTGGGTTAAGTCCTTGAAGCAAGCTCGAATTTGCGAAGGCGCAATAGAAGCCTAACTCACGTCATCGACGCGGGTCAACGCGCTCGGGAAGAAAGAGGAGCGGGACGATCGGAAACCTGGCGCTTGCCGTTGATGACGATCGGCGAGGCGAGACCGGCAACGCCATCGAAGTTCAGTTTCATTCCGCGATGGCGCACCTGCGGGTCGTGGAAGACCTGCGCAACGTCGTTGATCGGTCCGGCCGGGATCCCGGCCGCTTCAAGGGCTTCGGAGAGTTCCGCGCATCCTCGCTCGGCAATTGCCTTCTGGAGTAGGGGGATGAGCGTGTCGCGGTTCAGGACGCGAGCTGGATTGGTGCGGAAGCGTTCGTCGCTCGCCAGCTCCTCCAACCCGAGGATCGCGCACAGCCGCTCGAATTGCCGGTCATTGCCGACCGCGACGATGACGTCGCCGTCGCTCGCGCTGAACGCTTGATAGGGAACGAGGTTGGCGTGGCCGTTGCCCATGCGATTCGGCACCTCCCCCGACACCATCCAGTTCAGCGCTTGGTTGCCGAGCACGGCGACCTGCGTATCGAGAAGCGCCATGTCGATATGCGCGCCCTCGCCGGTCCGGTCGCGCTCGCGAAGCGCCGCGAGGATCGCGACCGTGGAATAGACGCCGGTAAAGATGTCGGCGAAGGCGACTCCGGTTTTCTGCGGCGGCCCGTCCGGCTCACCAGTCAGCGACATGATCCCGCCCATGCCCTGGATGATGAAGTCGTAGCCGGCCCGGTGCGCGTAAGGCCCGTCCTGGCCGAAGCCGGTGATCGAGCAATAGATCACGCCCGGATTGGCGACGCTGATGCTGTCATGGTCGAGGCCGAACCGCTTGAGGCCTCCGACCTTGAAATTCTCAATGATCACATCGGCTTCAGCGGCGAGGCTTTGAACGCGCTCAAGGTCTTCAGGATCGTTGAAATCGACCGCGATGGCGCTCTTGCCGCGGTTGCAGGCATGGAAATAGGCCGCCGCGCCGTCCGCGGCGAAGGGCGGCCCCCATTGCCGCGTGTCGTCGCCCGACCCGGCGCGCTCGACCTTCACCACCTCCGCGCCGAGGTCGGCAAGGAGCTGCCCCGCCCACGGCCCGGCCAGGATGCGGGCCAGCTCGAGGACCTTCAGGCCGGAGAGCGGCTTGTTCATCCGGCCCTCGCCGAACAGAACATGCCGCCCTCGTCGAGCCAAAGCATGGTCAACGCGATCCCCGCCAGACCAAGAAGGCAGCCGGAGCCGCGCCCGACGAAACCGGAGACGAGGCGCATGATCACAAGTCCTGCGCCGATGAAGACGGGCAGCGTGAGCCAGTGCCAGCCGCCACAGAGTTCATGCGGCCAGACGCGTTCCATGACGATGGTCACAAAGATCAGGGCGAAGGCGCCCGCCGCAAGCAGCAGGTCCCTCGAACCAAGGCTCAAAACGCGCTGATGCCCGTGATCGCGCGGCCCAGAATCAAGCCGTGGACGTCGTGCGTGCCCTCATAGGTGTTGACCGTCTCGAGGTTGGCCGCGTGGCGCATGACGTGGAACTCGGCCGAGATGCCGTTGCCGCCGTGCATGTCGCGGGCGGTGCGCGCGATCTCCAGCGCCTTGCCGCAATTGTTGCGCTTGATCAGGCTGATCGTCTCGGGGATCAGCTCGCCGGCATCGAAGCGCCGGCCGACTCGAAGCGCGGCCTGAAGGCCAAGAGTGATCTCGGTCACCATGTTGGCGAGCTTCAATTGAACGAGCTGGTTGGCGGCGAGCGGCCGTCCGAACTGCTTGCGGTCCAGAGTGTAGAGGCGCGCCGCGTGGTAGCAGGCCTCGGCCGCTCCCATCGCGCCCCAGCCGATCCCGTAGCGAGCGCGGTTGAGGCAGCCGAACGGGCCTTTGAGGCCCTCGACATTGGGGAGGAGATTCTCCTCCGGGATCTCGACCCCATCCATGACCACTTCGCCGGTGATCGAGGCGCGAAGTGAGAGCTTGCCCTCAATCTTCGGCGCGCTGAGGCCCTTCATGCCCTTTTCGAGCACGAAGCCCTTGATCTTGCCGTCATGAGCGTCCGACTTCGCCCATACGACGAAGACGTCGGCGATCGGCGAATTGGTGATCCACATCTTCGAGCCCGACAGGCGGTAGCCGCCGTCGATCTTCTGGGCGCGGGTGCGCATGCCGCCGGGATCGGAGCCGGCGTCCGGCTCGGTGAGGCCGAAACAGCCAACCCATTCGCCGCTGGCGAGCTTGGGAAGATATTTCCGCTTCTGCTCCTCGGTCCCGTAGGCATTGATCGGGTGCATGACGAGGCTGGACTGGACCGACATCGCCGAGCGGTAGCCGCTGTCGACGCGCTCCACCGCCCGCGCGATCAGGCCGTAGCTCACATAGTTGAGGCCGGCGCCGCCATATTCGCCCGGAATGGTCGCGCCAAGTAGGCCAAGCGCGCCCATCTCAGTCATGATCTCGCGGTCGAACCGCTCGTGGAGATAGGCCTCGGTCACCCGCGGAAGTAGCTTGTCCTGAGCGAAGGCTTCCGCGGTGTCGCGGACCATGCGCTCCTCGTCAGTCAGCTGGTCGTCGAGGCCGAACGGATCGGCCCAGTCGAAAGCGGTGATCTTGCCGCCATGCGTGCTCTTCATCTGCATGGCGCGCGATTAGCCCTTTGCCACGCGCGAGGGAAGGGTGGCGCGCTCAGTCGGAGGGCTTGTCCGCGTTGGCAGGCGCGGGCGTGCCGCCGGCCGCGAGCTGCCGAGCGACGGCGATCATCTGGCGAGCCGACGCGGCCGCCTGGGCGTCGTGCGGGTCGGAGGTGATCGGCGCAAGCAGGGCGACGACCTGTGCGGCGTCGCCCCGCTCGAGCATCAAGGCGGCAGCCGCGAAGCGGACTTCAGTGACCTGCGGCGCCAATTGGTGCGCGAGGAGGATGAGGTTCGCCGTGTTGTCGGTCCTCCGATCCGGGCCGTTCCGAACCGCCTCGAAATAGCGGTACAGCGTCTGGAAATGGTTGGGATCGGCGCGGTGAGCGCGGACGAACCATTGCCGGGCGAGGCGCACTTGCGCTTCGGGGTCTTCCGCCTCGTCCGCACTCTCAAGGTGAAGGCGTCCGCGCAGGTACATGAGTTCGGCGTCGTTGGGCAGCTCTGCGATCAGCGAGTCGAGCAGGCGAGCCGCTGTTGCCCGGTCGCCGTGAAGGAGCTCGGCATGGGCAAGCACCCGCCGGGCGAAGGGATCGGCGGGATGACGTGAAGCGGCGGCCCGGATCGCCTGCAGCTGGGCGGCCTCCACCGCGTCCCTGATGCCGATGCGAAGGGCCGCGTAGTAAAGGATGAGGTCGTCGGCGGCGCGGGGCAGAACCGTCACCGTCACCGGCGGAGGCGCCTCCGCGCTGCCGCGGCGCATGCGGCGAAAGGCGATCGAGCCGCCGCGGATATAATTGCGCAGCTCGCGGCCCATCCGGTCCGCATTCATTCCGGTCGCGACCTGGATCGCCGACACAGGATCGGTGGTCCGCATGGCGCTCAAATAGCGGGTCAGCGCCGACTGACGCTCGGGATTGCTGTAGAAATAGTGGGTGAGCAACCAGCTCTGGCTGTAGAACATGGCCGTCGCCTCGCCGCTCATAGCCCCTGCCGGCGTTCCGCCGAGGATCCGATCGAGCGGCAGCCACTCATGATTGACCAGCCAGGCGGCGCGGTTGGCCGAATAGTTCCCGATGTCGATCGCATCGCGGGTGAACCGCACCGTCGAGAAATATTCTGCGAAGCCCTCGATGTACCAGGACGGGTAGGCGGCGCGCGCATGCTGAAGCATGAAATGATGCGCATATTCGTGGAACAGAATCTCGTTGAGATTGCCTGAGCCGCCGGCGACGCTGACGAAGGCGGCGATCCCCTCGGCCGAGGCGCTGTAGAAGCCTCCTACATTGCGGCCGAGGTCGCGGATCTGGGTGAGCGCGCGCTGATTATCGACCAGGTAGACGTGCAGCTTCGCGGCGGTTGGCGGCTCCTCGTAAGTGGTCAGGGTGCGCAGCAGCCGGTCGAAATCTTCCAGCAGAAGAACCCGCTCACGAAGCCGCGCCTCGGATCCGTCGCTATAGACGATGAAGCTGGGGCTTTCGGCGCGCCGCCACTCCGCCTGCGCGGTGGCAGGCAGGAAAAGCGCGAGTATCGCCAAAGCGAACCGGATCAATTGCATAGTCGCCCCCCTGATAAGCGGGAGGCTATCGGCTCCGCCGCTCGCGATCAACTGCCACGACGCACGCCATTTCTGCGGGATTGGTGCTCAGGCGGCGGCGAGGACTTCGCTATAGGGCACGAACATCAGCCGCTCGCCGCAGTCGAGGCGGACGCTGACATAGCCGCCCAGCGGGATTCGGCCTTCGCGCAGGCGTCGGCGGAAGATTCGTCGGACCTTTTCGCGCGCGATCTCATAGGCTTTCGACGCGTCGGACAGCTCGCAGCCCTCGCGGTCGGGGAAATAGTCGCCATTTTCGCAGAGGTCGAAAAAGTATCTGCGCACGTTCGAATCCGCCATCGGTGCTCAATATAGGCGTTCGAATGATCGATGCACCGGAGAGTTCCGCTCCGACTGATCGACTGTGGCGATTACGGTATCGGTGCAATGCCTGGCGTCGGCGCTCCGCCGAGGCGCTGGCGGTCCGCCTCGTCGATCGCGACCAGCGACGTGCCCTTGCTCTCGCGCATGATGAAGGCGGCAATCAGGCTCACAGCGCCCGCGGCCAGGATGTAGAAGGCGATCGGCTGCCAGGCGTCATATTCCCGCAGAAGCCACGCGCCGATCAGCGGCGCCCACGACCCCGCGACGATCGCCGTCACCTGGTAGCCCAGCGAGACGCCTGAATAGCGCACTCGCGTGGGGAACATCTCGGTCATGATCGCCGGCTGCGGCGCGTACATCATCGCGTGGACGACGAGCCCGAGCATGATCGCCGCGAGGATCGTCACCGTGTCACCGCTGCCGAGCATCGGGAAGGCGACGAACGGCCAGGCCATGGTGAGCGCCGCACCGAGGATATAGACCGGCTTGCGCCCGAACGTGTCGCTCGCACGGCCGACCAACGGGATCGTGATCACATGGAGGATGTGGCCGAGGAAAAGGAGGGTGAGGATCCGAGTCGTGTCGACCCCGACATGGGCGAGATAGGTGATCGAGAAGGTGACCACCATGTAATAGAGGATGTTCTCGCCGAACCTCAGGCCCATCGCGGTGAACACGCCGCGCGGGTAGCGGCGGAACACCTCGACGAGGCCGTAGCCGGCCTCCGCCTTGGTCTCGATCTCCTCTTTGGCGGCCTTAAAGATCGGGGAATCGCTGATCTGGGTACGGATATAATAGCCGATCACCACGATCACGACCGACAGCCAGAAGCCGACTCGCCAGCCCCAGCTGAGGAACGCTTCCTCGGTGAGGGTCGCCGACAAGGTCAGAAGCACGATGGTGGCGAGCAGATTGCCGATCGGCACCGCCGCCTGCGGGAAGCTGCCCCAGAAGCCGCGGCTCCGGTTCGGGCTGTGCTCGGTCACCAGCAGGATTGCGCCGCCCCATTCGCCGCCCAGAGCGAAGCCCTGGATGAAGCGCAGGGTGACGAGCAGGGCAGGGGCCCAATAGCCGATCGTGTCGAAGCTCGGCAGGCAGCCCATCAGGAAGGTCGAGGCGCCGATCAGGATCAGGCTGAACTGGAGAAGCGACTTGCGGCCGACCTTGTCGCCGACATGGCCGAACACGATTCCGCCGAGCGGCCGGGCGATGAAGCCCACCGCATAGGTGGCGAAGGCTGCGATGATGCCGTCGAGCTCGTTGCCAGTATCGGGGAAGAAGAGGTGGCCGAAGACCAGCGTCGCGGCGGTGCCGTAGAGGAAGAATTCGTACCATTCGACGACCGTCCCGGCCATCGACGCTCCGACGACCTTGCGCAGATAGGGAAGGTCCGCAGTCTCTTCGTGCTTCATCACCGAGTCCCGTACATCCGGTCGCCGGCGTCGCCCAGACCTGGAACGATATAGCCATGGTCGTTGAGCTCGTCGTCCATCCCGGCCGCCCAGATCGGCACGTCGGGATGGGCGGCGCGAAGGGCCTCGACGCCCGGCCGGGCGGCGAGCATGCATACGAAGCGCATGTCGCACACGCCGGCCTCCTTGAGCCGGTCGACCGCCGCGATTCCAGTATGGCCGGTGGCAAGCATCGGATCGACGATGATGACGAGCCGCTCGGCGCAATCCTCCGGCGTCTTGAAATAATATTCGACCGCTTCGAGCGACATCGGATCGCGATAGAGGCCGATATGCGCGACGCGCGCCGACGGCACGAGATCGAGCATGCCTTCAGCCATTTGTAGGCCGGCCCTCAGAACCGGTGCGAAGACCAGCTTCTTGCCGGCGATGACCGGCGCCTGGGTCTCGGTGATCGGTGTCTCGACCCGCGCAAGCTCCGTCGGAAGGTCGCGCGTGACCTCGTAGCAGAGCAGGGTGGCGATCTCGCGGACGAGGGCTCGGAACACCGATGTCGGCGTGTCCTTGTCGCGCAGCTTGGTGAGCTTGTGCTGCACCAGGGGGTGCGAAACGATCGTGAGGCTGTCCATCGTCAAAACACCGTCCCGTCGCTGATGATGTTGAAAGGGGGGCCGCCGTCGGCGCGGCGCTGCCTGGCGATGCGCCGGCCCGCGGCCCACGAGCCGCCTTCGAGCATGCGCGCCAGCGGGAAGGAGGCTTCGCTGACGCCGAGAAGGTCGCGAACCTGCGGCGCCATCTGGTCGAGCAGCGCCACCGTCATCGCCCGCCAGGCGACGATGAGCGGGTCGGAGACATGGTGCGAGCGATCGGCGTCACCGGGATCAGTCAGCTGAAGAACGCCCGCGTCCACGAACAGACCGCCGTTGCGATATTCGGCAAGGCCTGTGAGGCCGTCGATGTCCACCACCTCGATGCCCGCCTCCTGGAGCGGCTCGATCAGCGAGTAAGCGAGCCATTGCGACAGCTTGTGAAGCGGCACGAGACCGTCGGTGGCGTCACCGCGGCGGATCGCCGGATGCCGCCAGCAGTCGCCGAGCGCGACGCCGTCCACGACCAACCGGTCCTGCCAGATGGGACCCAGCGCCTCGAGCAGAAGCTCGAGGATCGCCGCCGCCGGCAGCTTTCCGCCGAGCGCGCGTGACGCCAAGACGTCGTAGAGCCCGCCGGGCCGCGGCTCGCTTTGGCTGGCGAACAGGTCCGACCGAGCCAGCACCTGAGTGCCGAGCCGCCGGATCAGCGCCGCACGTCCATCGAGGCCGACCAGCGGATTGGCGTCATCGACCTGGAAGCCGGCGGCGAGCGTATCCGCCTTAAGGTCAGCCAACGCGCCGCCATCGGCGCGGAGCGGCGAACCGGCCTCCGCGGAGAAAGCGCCGACCTCGAACATGCGCTGGCTCGCCACCGCCAGCCCTTCCGATCGGGTGAAGGTGACGTGACCGTCCCGGTAGCGCCAGCCTGCCCCGGCGCCGGCGTCGAGCAGCACGGAGAGGATGACGAGATCGAACGCCGCCCGTGCTCGCTCAGCCGGTTTGCCGTCCCGCGGCAAGCGCGGCTCGCCGGCGATGAAATGCCGCCAGCGGGCATGGAAGGGGATATCGAGGTCGGGATAGGCCTGTCGGGTCACCTCGGCGGTCAGCTCGGCCGCATCGCTGAGCTTCGACAGATCGACCCGCCAGCCCTCGACTTGTCCGGTCAACCCGAGTTCGAGCATCTCGTGCGCCCGCTCGCGGACCGCAGCCGCGCTCAGCAGTCGGCGAAGCACTTCAGTGTCATAGCTCATGTGCCGTCAGAATTTCCCAAGGTCGCGGCCGACGACCTTCTTGAGCGCCTCCTCGCTCGGCGCGCCTTCGGGCGTGAAATAGCCCGCCGCCTTCTTCGCCTCCATCTCCACGCTGGCGTCGGGCGGGATCAGCTCGGCGGGGATCGGCACGCGCTCGCCGATCTCAATGCCGCCGCCGACCAGCGCATCGTACTTCATATTCGACATGGAGACGAAGCGGTCGATCCGGCTGATTCCCAGCCAGTGGATGACGTCCGGCATCAACTGCTGGAAGCGCGCGTCCTGGACTCCGGCGACGCATTCGGTCCGCTCGAAATAGGTCGCGGCCTGGTCGCCTCCGGGTTGGCGCTTGCGAGCATTGTAGACGAGGAACTTGGTGACCTCGCCCAATGCGCGCCCTTCCTTGCGGTTATAGACGATGAGGCCGACGCCGCCGTCCTGGGCCGCGCGCGTCGCCTCCTCGATCCCGTGGGTGAGATAGGGCCGGCAGGTGCAGATGTCGGAGCCGAACACGTCGGAGCCGTTGCACTCGTCATGGACCCGGCAGGTGAGCTTCTTGCTCCCGAGCTCGGCGACGTCGCCGAAGATGTAGAGTGTCATCCCCCCGATCGGCGGCAGGAACACGCTGAGGTCCGGCCGGGTGACCAGCTCCGGATACATTCCGCCGGTCTGCTCGAACAGGCAGCGGCGAAGATCGCCTTCCTTGACCCCGAACCGCTCGGCGACTCCGGGGAGCCACCACACGGGATCCACCGCGATCTTGGTCACCGACACGTCGCCGGCTTCGTGAACGATCTCGCCGTCCACCGCGAGCCGACCTGCGGCGATCGCCTCCTTGATCTCGTGAAGGGTGAGCCGCGCCTTGGTAATCGCGATCGACGGACGAAGGTCGACTCCTTGGTCGATCAGCTCGCCGAAGTCGTGCGCCACCCGGTGTCCCCAGGGATCGAGCGACACGATCTTTCCGGGATCGCACCATTGCGGATGCGGCCCGATCTCGCAGACCGGGGAGGTGTCGTGAAGATCCGGCCGCGCCTGCGGGTCCATCGCTCCCGACGAGATCGCAAGCGCGCGGTAGATCGAATACGAGCCGCCATGCGCCCCAATCGCGTTGCGGTCCGCTCCGGCATTGACGGTCGCGATGACCGGCCCGCGCTCGGCGGCCGTCGCGGCGCCCCAGTGAAGCGGGAAGCGTGCCGGCCCCCGGGATCCCGGGTGCGACGTCAGTCTGATGTGGCCGCGATTCCCTTCCGCCATCTCGCACTCCCCGCCGGCGGCCTCTTGTGGGCCGTCCTCTCCGGTGACGTTACGGTAGCGCGCGGCTCCCCGCTAGCTGCTATTTCGGCTGGAAGTTCAGGATGTTGGCGGATGGGGTGGGATTCGAACCCACGGTGGGCTTGCACCCACGGCGGTTTTCAAGACCGCTGCCTTAAACCACTCGGCCACCCATCCACACGTTCTGGCGCAACGCATTCAGCGAACGGCCATGTCAAGTCTTTCATGGAACAACAAGTCCGTGACATAGTCTCGGCAAAGAGGTGAGTGGATGCTGCTGAATACTCTGTCCTTCCTCCTGGCCAGCTTCACCGGCGGGGGCGTCGCCGACCAGGCGCAGGGTGTCCACTCGGCCATGCTGGTCGGGCGCAGCGTCCCGGCCGCAGTGGCGAGCCGCCCGCTTCCGACCCCGGCTCTCGCCGCGAGCGCCAACGCCGCGACCTCGACGGCGATCCAGGTCAGCGGCCTCAGCGACGAGGGATTTCAGGCCTATCTGCCGCGCCTTCGCCAGGCTGCGCTTGCCGAGGGCGTGCGACCGGAGACGATTGATCGGATTTTCCCGACCCTCGCTTTCTCGCCGCGCACGGTGCAGCTCGACCGCCAGCAGCCGGGCGGCGCTCCGGGCACCGCGAGCCCGCCGTTCGCGCCCTATCTCGCCCGCCACGTCACGCCCGCGCTCGTCGCTCAGGGACGAAGCCGCTACGCCGACAATATCGGCGCCCTCAACGTCATCCGCCAGCGCTACGGAGTCGATCCCGGCGTGGTCGTGGCGATCTGGGGCAAGGAGACGTCGTTCGGCCGGATCATGGGCGATTTCGATCTCCTCAACAGCCTCGCCAGCCTTGCTTATGACGGCCGCCGCCGCGACCTGTTCACGACCGAGTTCGTGGCCACCCTGAAAATGGCCGAGCGCGGCTTCTCGCGCTCGACCCTCAAGGGCAGCTGGGCCGGCGCCACCGGCCAGTCGCAGTTCCTCCCATCCGTTTATATCCGCCTAGGTGTCGACGGCGACGGCGACGGCCGCGCCGACATCTGGAACAGCCACATCGACGCGCTTGCCTCGATCGCCAACTATCTCAGCAACGCCGGCTGGAAGCCGAACGTGCCGTGGGGCGTCGAGGTGGCCGTGCCCGCCAACCTCGACCGCAACGCCGTGCGCAACAACCTGCGCGCCCCGCGCTGCGCCCCGGTCTTCGCCCGCCACAGCCGCTGGCTGACCATGGCCGAATGGCGCCGCCTCGGAATCGTGCCGACCGGCTCTGCCCGAATCCCCGACACCGAGATGGCATCTTTGCTCGAGCCCGACGGTCCCGGAGCGCCCGCCTACCTGCTCACGCAGAACTACAGGGTGATCCTCGACTACAATTGCTCGAACTTCTACGGCCTCACCGTTGCGCTGCTGGCCGACCGCATTTCGCGCTAAATCGCAGGTTTCCGCCTTGTCGCAGGCGGCGCTTCCCGGCAGGAGAGGGGCGTTCCTCCTTCCTCCTGTGGTGATGCTGTCTCGATGAAGCTCCGACTGCTCGTTTCCGCCGCGTCCGTCCCGCTCCTCGCCATTGCAGCAAGCGCCCAGGCGCCGACCGCTCAGGCGCCCGCCCAGGGTCAGACGCCGGCGCCGATCGCCAACCAAGGCCCGACCAGCGCGCCTGTCGCCTATATGGTCGACCTTTCGTCGGGCGCCGTTCTGTTCGAACGCGACGCCGACCGCCGCATGCCGCCCGCGTCGATGGCGAAGATGATGACGACGCACGTCGCCTTCGACCTCATCGATAAGGGCGAGCTCCAGCTCAACCGCATGTGCACGGTTCGCCCGGAGACCTGGCAGCGCTGGCACGGCCCGCAGGCGGGCTCGACCATGTTCCTCTCCGCCGGCGAGCAGGTCAGCGTCGAGAACCTCCTCCACGGCATCGTCACCCTCTCCGGCAACGACGCCAGCGTCGTGCTCGCGGAGTGCATCAGCGGCACGGAGGCGGGCTTCGTCGACCTGATGAACCGCCAGAGCCAGGCGCTCGGCCTCAGGAACTCGCACTGGGGCAACCCGGTCGGCTGGCCCGACGGCGGAGTCACCTACACCACCGCCCGCGACCTCGCGACTCTGGCGAGCTCGACCATCCGCAACCATCCCCAGCTCTATCGACGCTTCTACGGTCAGGAGAGCTTCACGTGGGGCCGCACGATGGGCTCGGGCCAGGCAATCACGCAGGGCAACCGCAACCCGTTGCTCGGCCGCGTGGCCGGCGCCGACGGCCTCAAGACCGGCCATACCGAGGAAGCCGGCTACGGCTTCACCGGTTCGGCCGAGCAGAATGGCCGTCGCCTGATCATGGTCATCGCCGGCCTCGACAGCTTCAACGGCCGCGCCGCCGAGGCGGTTCGCTTCATGGACTGGGGCTTCCGCTCCTGGCAGACCCGCCCGCTCTTCCAGCAGGGCGCCCGGGTCGGCGAGGCCCAGGTCCAGCTCGGCAGCAGCGACACGGTCGGCCTCGTCGCCCCACGCAACCTCGCCGCGACGCTTCCCGCCGGCCTCGGCCGCAACCTGCGCGCCTCGATCGTCTATGATGGCCCGGTCAAGGCGCCGATCGCGCAGGGCCAGCATATCGCCAATCTCGTCGTTCAGGCCGACGGCGTTCCGACCATGACGATGCCGCTCGTCGCCGAGGCGGCGGTCGAGGAGGCCGGCTTCTTCGGCCGCATGTGGGCCGGCATCAAGCATATCCTCGGCATGGGATGAGCCGCGGCCGCTTCATCACGCTCGAGGGCGGAGAAGGGGTCGGCAAGTCGACGCAGGGCAGGCGCCTCGCGGCGGCGCTCCGCGCGCGCGGCCGTGACGTCATCGAGACCCGTGAGCCGGGCGGAAGCCCCGGCGCCGAGGCAATCCGCACCCTGCTCCTGTCTGGAGCGGTCGACCGCTGGAGCGCCGAGGCCGAGGCGCTGCTGTTCGCCGCGGCGCGCTCCGATCACGTCCAGCGCACGATACTGCCCGCGCTGGAAGCGGGCCAGTGGGTGCTGTGCGACCGCTTCCTCGACAGCTCGCTCGCCTATCAAGGCATCGTGGGCGCGGTTGGGGAGGACCGAATCCGCGCCCTTCATGACGTTGGCAGCGGCGGCTTCCTGCCCGACCGCACCTTGCTTCTCCACGTTCCCAACGAGGAGGCGGCGAAGCGCACCAGCCGCCGCGACGGGGACAATCCTGACCGCTTCGGCGCCCGCGACCAGGCCTATCATGACGCCATCAACCGTGCGTTCGAGCATCTCGCCGCCGCCGATCCCGACCGTTTCCGCCTGATCGAGGCGAGCGGTAGCGAGGATGACGTCACCGCGCGCCTCGTCGCCGCGCTCGAGGACCTGCTGTGACTGAACTCTACGGCCATCGCGAGGCTGTCGACGCCTTCCGGGCCGCGCTCGACAGCGGCCGACTCCACCATGCCTGGCTGGTCACCGGCCCGCGCGGCATCGGCAAGGCGACCTTCGCGCGCAAGGCGGCGCTTCGGGTGCTCGCGCAGGGAGCGGGACCCGTGCCTCGCCCCGGCCTGGACGTCCCCGACGATCATCCCGCGGCGAAGCTGATGGCCGCCGGAAGTCACCCCGATTTCATGACCCTGGAGCGGCTTCCTAAGGACAGCGGCACCGAGCTCGCCCGCTCGATCACCGTCGCGCAGGTGAGGGGGCTCAGCCGCCTGTTCGCGACCACCTCGTCGCTGTCGCCGTGGCGGGTCGTCCTGATCGACTCGGTCGACGATCTCGAGCCGTCCGGCGCCAATGCGCTCCTCAAGAGCCTCGAGGAGCCGCCGCCGCACAGCCTGTTCCTGCTCGTCAGCCACGCCCCGGAGCGGCTTCTCCCCACCATCCGCTCGCGCTGCCGCACGCTGCGCCTCGGCCCGCTCGGGCAGAGCGACATGGAGGCAGCGCTTCGCACCGTTCTGACCGAGGCGACTCCGCGCGAGATCGATGCGCTCGCCGAGGCCGCCGGCGGCGCTCCGGGTCGGGCGCTCGCCTATCAGGGGCTCGACGTCGACAAGCTCGACTCCGCCATGCGTGTGATCGCCCAGAGCGGCGATCCCACGAACGAGCATCGCGCAGCGCTCGCCCAGAGCCTGGCCCTCAAAGCCGCCCAGCCGCGCTACGAGGCCTTCCTCGCCCGCGCACCTTCCTTCATCGCCGCGGAAGCCCGGAAGCGCCGCGGCCCGGCACTGGCCGAGGCACTAAAGCTGTGGGAGCAGGCCAACGACCTCGCGACCATCGCCGTCCGCCAATCGCTCGACGCCCAGGCAACCGCCTTCGAGATGGGCGGCCTCATCGCCGGCCTCGCCGCCAAGGGTTGATCGGCACCCGTCGCGCTCTAAAGACCGCGCATGGCCGAGCCTTTCTTCATCACCACCGCGATCAACTATCCCAATGGGCGTCCGCATATCGGCCACGCCTATGAGGCGATCGCGACTGACGCGATCGCGCGCTACCAGCGCCTCAAGGGCCGCGACGTCTTCTTCCTGACCGGCACCGACGAGCATGGCCTGAAAATGGCCCAGGCGGCCCGCGACCGGGGCATCACGCCGCACGATCTTGCGAGCGAAATGTCTGGCTATTTCAAGGAGATGGATGACAAGCTTACCATCTCCTACGACCGCTTCATCCGCACCACCGAGCCGGATCACCACCGAGCCAGCCAAGCGATCTGGCAGGCGATGGCCGACCGCGGCGACCTCTATCTCGGCCGCTACGAGGGTTGGTACTCGGTCCGCGACGAAGCTTATTATGACGAGAGCGAGCTCAGCACCGTCGACGAGGGGCCGGACTCCGGCACCAGGCTGTCGCCGCAGGGCACGCCGGTCGAATGGACCGTCGAGGAAAGCTGGTTCTTCCGCCTGTCGCGCTACCAGGAGCCGCTTCTGCGCCTCTACGAGGAGCGCCCCGACTTCATCCGTCCCGAGACCCGGCGCAACGAGATCCTTCGCTTCGTCGAGGGCGGCCTCTCCGACCTGTCCATCTCGCGCACCAGCTTCGACTGGGGCGTCAAGGTCCCGGACAGCCCCGACCACGTCATGTACGTGTGGGTCGACGCACTTACCAACTACCTGACCGGCGTCGGCTATCCCGACACGAATTCAGAGACTTACCGCAAGTTCTGGCCGGCGAGTCTGCACATCATCGGCAAGGACATCACCCGCTTCCACACCGTCTATTGGCCGGCTTTCCTGATGTCCGCCGGCGTCGAGCTTCCCCGCCAGGTCTTCGCCCACGGCTTCATTCTCAACCGCGGCGTCAAAGAGTCGAAGTCGGTCGGCAACGTGACCGACCCGCTCGACCTCGCCGACCGCTATGGTGTCGACGCGCTTCGCTATTTCCTTCTGCGCGAGGTCAGCTTCGGCCAGGACGGCAGCTACAGCGCCGAGGCGATCGTGACCCGGGTCAATGCCGACCTCGCCAACAGCTTCGGCAACCTGGCCCAGCGCACCTTGTCGTTCATTGCCAAGAATTTGGGCGGCGAGCTTCCCGCGGGAGGCAAGGGCGATCCCGCGGACGGCGAGCTGCTCGACCTCGTCCGCAAGGCGCTCACCGACGAGATGCCCGCTCATTTCGAGGCGCTCGCGCTGAGCCAGGGCATCGAGGCGTGGCTCCGCGCGGTCTTCGCCTGCAACCAATATATTGACGCCCAAGCGCCCTGGACGCTGCGCAAGACCGACCCAGAGCGGATGAACGCGGTTCTCGCCACGCTCATCGAGGCGATCCGGATGCTCGCAATCGCCATCCAGCCGGTCATCCCAGGCTCGGCCGCCAAGCTCCTCGACCAGCTCGGCATCCCGCAGGAGAGCCGAAGCCTCGCCGGGATCTCCGAGGCGGCCAGCTTCAACCTCACGGCTCCGTCGCCGCTCTTCCCGCGGCTCGACCTCGGCGCCGACGACTAAAAAGGGCCCGGGGAGGGGGAAGCCATCCCTCTCCGGGCCCTGGCGCGGTCGCCAGTCGGGCGAAACCGCCCGCTTCCCCCCGGCGGCCGCGAAACTCCTCGTCAGCGCGACGCCAGGCTCACCCGGCGGCTGCGCGGAGTCTCGCCGGTGGCGAAGGCCAGCGCGCCCGCGGCGCTCGGCGGCGTATCGGCAATTATGTGCACGCGCCCGCCGAGGCTGGTCACCCCGAACAGCAGCCGCGAGAATTCCATCGGCAGCCGGACGCAGCCATGGCTCGCCGGATAGCCGGGCAGGGCTCCGGCATGGAGCGCGATCCCGCCCCAGGTCAGCCGCTGCATGTTGGGCATCGGCGCGTTGTTGTAGAGGTTCGAGAAGTGGCGCCGGTTCTTCTGGAGGATGGTGAAGCTGCCGGTGGGAGTGGAGTGGCCGCGCCGCCCGGTCGACACCGTCGACACTCCGATCAGCGTGCCGGCGCGATAGACATAGGCCATCTGCCGCTCGATGCTCACCACGATCTCGACCGCGCCATTCTCGGCGCGCTCCGGCCGCCACAGGAACTGGCCCGGGCGCAGGTCGTCCGCCTCCGCCTCGAGCGCATTGGCGGCCTCGATCTCGGCGCTGAACGTCTCGGCATGGCCGATCACGCTTTCGCCGGCACTCTCGAGGATCGTCGGCTGCGGCACCGCCGCCTCGCTCGCGACGCTGGCGGTCTGCACCACCACCGGGCGGGCCGCCGCCGCATTGGGCGAGCCGGCTTCCTGACCGACCGCGGAAGCGACCGGCGCGACGCTCAGAAGCAGTGCGAACACCGTGCCCCGGAAGATCTTGCTGGATGTGGTCGACATGGTCCCCTCGCTCTCGAAAGATTGCGAGGCAGAGATGCCATGTCGCTCAAACGCCACGGACTCCCGGGCGACCGAGCCTCAGGAAGCTGCGGCGGACCGGCCAGAGCGTTTCCGGCTGCGACGAACGTGCGCAGCAGCGACGAATTCGTCGCGTTCACCGCCACTTTGGCCGATCCGCCGAGCACGCGCCGGATAAACGAGCGCCTTCCCCATCGCGGCGGGCGCGCCTATCTCACCCTCCATGTTCGTCGATAGCCATTGCCACCTCAATTATGCCGGCCTCGTCGAGGAGCAGCCGGCGGTCCTCGCCCGCGCTCGCGAGGCGGGGGTGTCCGCGATGCTCAACATCTCAACCCGCTCGAGCGAGTGGGACGACGTCATCGCCACCGCCGAGCGCGAGGATGACGTCATGGCGTCGGTCGGCGTCCACCCGCACGAGGCGGACCTTCACCCGGACGTCGAGACCGAGACCCTCGTCGCCAGGGCCGCTCACCCCAAGGTGATCGGGATCGGCGAGAGCGGCCTCGATTATTATTACGACCGCTCCGACCGCGACCGGCAGCGCCAGAGCTTCCGCGCCCATATCGCCGCCGCGCGCGAGACCGGGCTTCCGCTCATCGTCCACACCCGCGACGCCGAGGACGATACCTATGCGATCCTCGCCGACGAGATGGGGAAGGGCGCCTATCCCGCGCTCATTCACTGCTTCACCGCGAGCCGTGACTTCGCCGCCAAGGTGCTCGACCTCGGTCTCACCATCTCCATCTCCGGCATCGTCACCTTCAAGAAGGCCGAGGACCTCCAGGCGACCGCCAAGGACCTGCCGGCCGACCGCCTCCTCATCGAGACCGACTCGCCCTTCCTCGCTCCCGTCCCCCACCGCGGCCGCCCCTGCGAGCCCGCCTACGTCGCCGACACCGCCCGCTTCCTCGCGAACTTGCGCGGGGAGAGCGTCGAGCACCTCGCCGAAACCACCACGAACAACTTCTACCGCCTCTTCACCAAGGCAAGACGATGAGGGGAAGGGCACGGTTCAAAGCCCTCACCCCCGCGGGGAGAGGGTTGGGTGAGGGGGCCCGAACTCGCCGGATAATCACCGAACCCGAACCCCCTCACCCCAGCCCTCTTCCCGCGGGGGAGAGGGGGCCAAGATGAAAGTCCGAATCCTCGGCTGCGGCACCTCCACCGGCGTACCCCGCATCGGCAGCGACTGGGGCAGCGTCGATCCGGACGAGCCGCGCAACCGCCGCACGCGCGTGTCGATCCTCGTCAGTGCCGACGACTCCCGAATCCTCGTCGACACCACGCCCGACATGCGCGCGCAGCTCCTGGAAGCCAGCGTCGGAGACGTCGACGCGGTGATATGGACCCATGAGCATGCCGATCACTGCCACGGCATCGACGACCTCAGGCAGATCTTCCACAATCGTGGGTCGCCGGTCGCGGGCTATGCCGGCGAGCGCACCCTGCGCAGCCTCACCAAGCGCTTCGACTACGTGTTCGAAGGGAAGTGGGGCTATCCGGCGAGCGCCGAGCCCAATCTGCTCACCCACGGCCTCGCGATCGGCCCGGTCGCCGTCTGCAGCGTCGAGCAGCCGCACGGCAACATCACCAGCACCGGCCTGCGCTTTGAACAGGATGATAAAAGCGTCGGCTATTCCACGGATTTCAACGAGTTGACCGCCGACATGGCCAGCCTGTTCGAAGGCCTCGATGTGTGGATCGTCGATGCGCTCCGTGCCCGGCCGCACCCCACTCACAGCCATCTCGAGCGCACGCTCTCCTATATCGAGCGCCTCAAGCCCAAACGCGCCATCCTCACCCACATGGACAACAGCATGGACTACCGCTCTTTGCTGCGCGAACTTCCTCCCCATGTAGAACCCGGGTTTGACGGCATGGAGATCGAGTTGTGAGTGAGGGCGGGGATCAGGCGATCCACGTTTTGTACCTGATCGGCGCTCTGGTGCTCGTCGGCAGCGCCCTTGCAGTGCGCCGGATCCCGATGAGCACGGCGCTCAAGATGTTCGCCGCCTGGGTGCTGATCTTCGCCGCCGGCTTCGTCATCTTCACGTTCCGCGGCGAGTTCGCGGCGCTTGGCGACCGGCTCTTGCTGGCAGCACGTGGCGGCGAGATCGAGCAGGTCGCGCCGGGCGAGGCGCGGATCCGCCTGGCCGCCGACGGTCATTTCTGGGTCAATGCCGAGGTTAATGGCGAGCGAGTCCGTTTCCTGATCGACAGCGGCGCGACGACGACCAGCATCTCGCACGAGACTGCGCAGCGCGTTGGGATCGAACCGCGCAGCGGTTTCCCCGCGATCGTGCGCACGGCGAACGGCACCGTCGCCGTCGAGCGCGGCCGCGCCGACACGATCAGCATCGGGGACATCGAGCGCGAGAATGTCGCCGTCCACATCTCGGAAGCGTTCGGCGACATGAACGTGCTCGGCATGAACTTCCTGTCGTCGCTGAGCAGCTGGGGCGTGGAAGGGCGGACTCTGGTCCTGCGGTCGTGATCGCGTCCGTATTTTACATAATGTATATTATCGCACTTACGTGTGGAGCTGCTTTCACGTGACCGACACCACTTCCACTCCTCTCGACGAGCTCGTCGCGATCATGGCGCGCCTGCGCGATCCCGACACCGGCTGCGAATGGGACGTCGAGCAGACCTTCGAGACGATCGCCCCCTACACGATCGAGGAAGCCTATGAGGTCGCCGACGCCATCCAGCGCGACGACATGGAGCAGCTTAAGGACGAGCTCGGCGATCTCCAGCTCCAGGTCGTCTACCATGCGCGCATGGCCGAGGAACGCGGCGCCTTCGCCATTCATGACGTCATCCGCGCCATCTGCGACAAGATGGTCCGCCGCCACCCGCACATTTTTGGCGGCGAGGCCGAACGCCCCGACTGGGAAGCGCTGAAGGCCGCCGAGCGAGCCGACGCCGACCACAAGAGCGTTCTCGACGGAGTCGCCCTCGCATTGCCGGCCCTCCGCCGCGCCGAGAAGATCCAGAACCGCGCCGCACGCCAGGGCTTCGACTGGGCCGACGCCTGCGGCCCCCGTGACAAAATCGACGAGGAACTCGCCGAGATCGACGCCGCCGAAACCGCGGCCGAGCGCGAAGCCGAGATCGGCGACCTCCTCTTCTCTGTCGTCAATCTGGCGCGTCACTATGGACTAGATGCCGAAGCCGCCCTCGCGGCTGCCACCCGGCGGTTCGAGTCTCGCTACCGCCTCGTCGAGCAAATGGCCGACCGTCCCCTTCGCGACCTCAGCCTCGACCAGTATGAGGACCTCTGGCGCCGCGCGAAGAAGCAGCTCGCGCCGACGCACTAGCCTCGTGTATTTTCCCATATGTTCTACTAATGTTCTCTTACGGCCGTAGAATTAGAAGCCGAATCGCCGCGTTGCGGAACCAGCGGCTGGACGTCCCATCAGGGACGAAAGCGGAGGTTCCGGAAAAGTGCTCCACCCATCAACTTTGTCAGCTTTGCAGTCGACCAGGACGCACGCGTCTGGTGTGACCTTCGTGTGACCTTCCGTCACCGCCGCGCTTGGAAGCGCTCCCATTCCGCCGGGGCGATCCTGACGATCAGCCGGGTCTCAAGGCCTTCGCTTTCCTGGTGGAGGACCTCGCCATGCTGGTGGAGCCATGCGATCGCCTCGCCGTCGCCGGCGCCAAGAGTCACTTCCTGGAGGCGCGAGTCCTTCCTGAGGTGCGCCGCGACGCAGGTGAGGAGGTCGTCGACCCCTTCCCCGCTCAGCGCCGACAGCACGACGACGTCCTCACGCCGCTCCGCTTCGGCCAGGATTGCGGCGCGCTCCGACAGGACGTCAGTGGGAACATCGGGACCATCGTCACCGTCGAGCAGGTCGATCTTGTTCCAGGCCTCGATCATCGGCGCGGCACCTTCGGCGCCCTCCCCGCCCTCGCCGTCATGGAGAACGCCGAGTTCCTTCAGCACCTGCTCGACATCCTCGCGCTGGGCGTCGCTGTCCGGGTGAGAGATGTCGCGGACATGGACGATGATGTCGGCCGCGAGCACTTCCTCCAGCGTCGCCCGGAACGCGGCGACGAGCTGGGTCGGAAGGTCGGAGATGAAGCCGACCGTGTCCGACAGGATCGCCTTGGGCAGCCCCGGAAGTGATATCTCGCGCATGGTCGGGTCGAGCGTCGCGAACAGCAGGTTTTCCGCGAAGACCTCGGCTCGGGTCAGCCGGTTGAACAGCGTCGACTTGCCGGCATTGGTGTAGCCGACCAGCGCGATCACGGGCCACGGCGCCTTCTGCCGGCGCGAACGGTGGAGCGAGCGCGTGCGGGTGACCTGCTCCAGCTCGCGCCGAAGCTTGGCCATCCGGTCGCGGATCAGCCGCCGGTCCGCCTCGATCTGGGTCTCGCCCGGGCCGCCGAGGAAGCCGAAGCCGCCCCTCTGCCGCTCGAGGTGGGTCCACGACCGCACCAGCCGGCCCGCCTGATAGTCGAGATGGGCGAGCTCGACCTGGAGCCGCCCTTCCGCCGTCGCCGCGCGCTCGCCGAAGATTTCGAGGATCAGGCCGGTCCGGTCGATGACCTTGCCCTTGACCGCGTCCTCCAGATTCTTCTGCTGGATCGGCGACACGGTGCCGTCGACGATCAGGAGCTCGGCCTCGGACTCGCGCATCGCTTCGGCGATCGCGTCGACCTGACCCTGGCCGAACAGGGTCTTGGGCCTCGGAGCACGGATCTTGAACGCGCGCTTCTCCTTGACGTCGATGCCGATCGCCTCGGCAAGGCCCGCCGCCTCCTCCAGCCGCGCCTCGGTGTCGCGGCGGCTGGCGCTGCCGAGGTCCGGAAGTGCGATGAGTGCAGGTGCTCCGCGGGCGACGTCCGCGTCGTCGCGATTGAATACGCTCAGGCGCCCTTCTCCTCGGGCATGTCCTCGGCCGGCTCGTGCAGGCTGACCGGATGTTCGGGCTGCACGGTCGAGACGGCGTGCTTGTAGACGAGCTGGGACATGCCGTCGCGCTGGAGCAGCATGCAGAACAGGTCGAAGGCCGCGATCTCGCCTTGAAGCATGACGCCGTTAACGAGGAACATCGTCACCGGCTCCCCGGAACGGCGAACCGCCCCGAGAAAAACTTCCTGGAGAAGGGTCGGCTTCTTCTTCGCGCTCTGCTCGTCGAACGCCTTCTGGATGTCGGTGAGGTCGATCGGCTGGGCCGGCATCACCGTAGAGATGGCGTGCTTGTAGATGAGCTGGGCCTGGCCGTCGCGGCGCAGGAGCACCGAGAAATTGTCGAACCAGGTGATGATCCCCTGGAGCTTGACGCCCTTGACGAGGAACATCGTCACCGGGGTCTTCGACCGCCTGAGGCTGTTCAGGAACATGTCCTGCAGATTGTTGACCTTGTCGGCCATCCCGCTCTCCCCGATCGGCTGTTTACGAGCTTCTGTTGTTCACCCGAGTGGCGAATTTCCGACCGCTATAGGCGATCCGGCGGCAAAATGCAGCCCGCCGCTACTCGTCGCCCTCGTTGCGCGTGTCGCCGAGGCCCAAGGCCTTGAGCTTCCTGTGCAAAGCCGACCGTTCCATGCCGATGAACGTCGCGGTGCGCGAGATATTGCCGGAGAAGCGGCGGATCTGAACCCGCAGATATTCGCGCTCGAACGTCTCGCGCGCCTCGCGAAGCGGCGTGCCCATGATCGCCTTGACCGCTTCACTCGGAGTCAGCTGGGCCTGGTCGCTGAGGATCTCGGGAGGGAGCATGTCGATCTCGATGCAGCCGATCCGCTCGCCCGGCGCCAGGATCACGGTCCGCTCGATGACGTTCCTCAGCTGCCGCACGTTGCCCGGCCAGTCATAGGCTTGGAGCGCCGCCAGAGCGTCGCCGGAGATGGTCGGAGTCGACACCCGCCGCTCCGCCGCGAAGCGCGCCGCGAACCGGGTGACGAGCTCGGGAATGTCCTCGCGCCGTTCCGACAGCGCCGGCACGTGCACCGGCACCACGTTGAGGCGGTAATAGAGATCTTCGCGGAAACGGCCCGCGGCGATCTCGTCCTGGAGGTTGCGCGCGGTCGACGAGACCACCCGCATGTCGACCTTGACGATCCGCTGCCCGCCGACCCGCGAGAAGCTCTGGTCGGTGAGCACGCGAAGGATCTTGGCCTGGGTCGAGGCCGGCATGTCGGCGACCTCGTCGACATAGAGCGTGCCGCCATGCGCCTGCTCGAGCAGGCCGGGACGGACGAGCTCGCCGCCCTCCTCCACTCCGAACAGCTCTTCCTCGACCCGCTCCGGCGCCATCTGCGCCGCTCCCACGACGATGAAGGGGCCGCGGGTGCGCGGGCTCCAATTGTGGAGGAGGCGCGCTGCCACTTCCTTGCCGACGCCGGCGGGCCCGGTGATCAGAACGCGGCTGCCGGTCGCAGCGACTCGCTTCAGGGTCGCACGCACCTGGTTCAGCGCGCTCGACGAGCCGGTCAGCTCCATTTCCTGGCCGACCTGCTGGCGCAGGCTCTCATTTTCACGCCGGAGCCGCTCGGTCTCGGTCGCGCGGTGGACGAGGTGGACCAGGTGCCCGGCCTCGAATGGCTTCTCGATGAAGTCGACCGCGCCCTGGCGGATCGCCGCGACAGCGGTGTCGAGATTGCCGTGGCCGGAGATCATCAGCACGGGAAGGGTCGGGTCGCGGCGCTTGATCTCCTCGAGCAGCTGGAGGCCGTCGAGCTTCGAGCCCTGGAGCCAGACGTCGAGCAGCGCCAGCGACGGCCGCCGGTCCGCGAGCGCCTGGAGCGCGCTCTGGCTGTTGGCGGCCGTTCGGGTCGTATAGCCCTCGTCTTGCAGCACGCCCGCGACAAGCTCGCGAATGTCCTGCTCGTCATCGACGATGAGAATATCAAGCGACATTGAGTTCAACCACCAACTGACTGTTCTTCATGAATTCGAGCGCCGCCGCCCATCCGGGCGAGCGTCTCGACATCGAAGACGAGGCGGACCAACGTGCCGCCGCCGGGCGCATCGGCGAACTCGATCTGCCCGAAATGCTCTTCGACGATTTTGTTGACGATGGCGAGGCCGAGGCCGGTGCCCTTGGCTCTAGTCGTCATGTAAGGCTCGGTGATCCGGCCGCGATCGGCAGGAAGGCCGATGCCGCTGTCCTCGACCTCAATGATCAGGCGCCCGCCCTCCTCGGCGATCCGCATCGCGATCCGCTCGCTGCCATTGCTGCCGCTTTCCTCGCGCTTCTGCTCAATCGCCTCGACGCCGTTCTTGACGATGTTCGTGAGCGCCTGGCCGAGATGGCGGCGGTCGCAAACCAGGGTCGGCGACGGCTCGGGCGCCTCGAGGCTGAAGGCGATGTGAGGATGCGCAACCTCGTGAAGGAACAGGGCCTGGCGAGCGATGTCGGTCACCGCTTCCGGCTGGAAGACGGGCTTGGGCATGCGCGCGAAGGACGAGAATTCGTCGACCATCCGGCGAAGGTCGCCGACCTGGCGGACGATGGTGCCGGTCAGCCGCTCGAAAGTCGCCGAGTCGGAGGTGACTTCCGCGCCGTAGCGCCGCTGCAGCCGCTCGGCGGCGAGCTGGATCGGAGTGAGCGGGTTCTTGATCTCGTGCGCGATCCGCCGCGCCACGTCCGACCACGCCGCGCGGCGCTGATCGATCAGCTGCTCGGTGATGTCGTCGAAGGTGAGCACATGCCCGCCTTCTACTGCGACGGTCTTCACGGCGAGGGTGCGCGGATCGCCGCGGGTCGCGAACTGGACGATATTCTCGGCCTCGGAATCGGAGAGAAGCTGATCGAGCTCCGGCGCGACATCAACGAGCTTCTGCCCGACCGGGCTGAGACCACTCGTTCGCAGCAGCGCCTCGGCCGTCGTGTTGGCCAGCCGGATGATCCGATCCTGGTCGATCGAAAGCACGCCGGCCGTCACGCCCGCCAGCACCGCCTCCATAAACGCTCGCCGGCTGTCCAGTTGCTGGTTCGCCGATACCAGAGCCCCTGTCTGCTCCTCGAGCTGTTCGGTCATGGCGTTGAATGCCTCGCCGAGCGTGCTCAACTCGTCACCCGCCCCGGTCTGCGGCACGCGCGCGGCCAGGTCGCCTTCGCTGATCCTTCGCGCGGCGCCGACCAGCGCGCCCACCGGACGCACCAGCCGGTCGGCGAGCCTCAAGGCAACCCAGATGGCGATCGCCACGATCAGGATAGATACGGCAAGGATCGCCGCATTGAATCGGAATTGGAGCGCCCTCGCCTCCGTCGACAGGGCCTCGTAATCGCGCTGCAGCGCGTCGCCTCGACGCAATTGGTCGATCATTACCCGCTCGAATTCGAGACCGGCCTCGTCGGCCGCGTCCTGCGGCACGAAACCGGAATTCTCTCCATAGACACGTGCGGCATAGAGGTAGAGATCATCACCCGCCGGGAAGCGCGTCAGGGCACCGATCCTGTTTTGCTCCTGGACCATGACGGTCTGGAGCGGCTCCTGTGCGCGGGCGAACAGCCGTGGATCTATCGCCTGCTCGAGCGGACGTTCGTAAGGATTGACGAGAACTAGGGCCTGAATGCCGGTTTCAGGGGTGAACCTCAGGAGGATGCCTTCCGAGAGGTTGCGATTGAGCACCTGCTGACCGAAAAACTGGCTGAACTGCGGGTCGTCATAGTCGACTTCGAGAAGCCCCCGCGCGAGATCGGTCGCCATCGCGACGTTCTCGTTCTGGATCCGCGTGACTTCTCGGTCATAAGCCTGCCGCGTCAGACGGACCGCATTTTCGACGCTTCCGCGCCAGCGGTCCGAGAACCAGAATTCCTGGCTGCTCTGGAACAGAACAGACGCAAACACGACTACCAGCAGCGTCGGGATGGCCGCGATAATGGAGAACAGCACCACCAGCCGGACGTGAAGCCGGCCCTCTCCCAAGCCCAGCCGCGCGGCCCGCTTTTTTGCAATCCGTCGCGCAACCAAAACCATCAGCGCCATCGCCGGCATGAGATTCGCAACGAGGAGCGCCGCGACGATGGGCGGGTCCAGCCAGGTGTCCGGGGAATCCCTTCCCGAGATGACGAAGTAGCTGATCGTGGTGGTGGCGATGAGAAGCAAAAGGGCGCCGATTTCGAGCGCCGGTATCAGCCACGCCGGGCGACGGCCGCTCAGGCGCCCGCTTTCCTGCCCCCGAGCGTCCTGTTGCTCATGTTCGATCGTGCCCTGCGCTACGTCCACACCCCGGCTCTAGCACAGGGCTGTGGCGCAAAGAACACACATTGAGCCTTCTTCGTCGCAGGATGTGCAGGATTGAGCCGTCAGGCGGCCGCCTTGCTGAGCCAAGGCGCGTAGAAGTCGCGCAACATCGCCTTGGCCTGGTTGGGATCGAGGACCTTGTTAAACTCGTTGCGGAACTCGGCCGAGTTGTAGAGGCCCCGCGTGTACCAGCCGATATGCTTGCGCGCGCAATTGACGCCGATCGCCGGGCCGTACAGCTCCAGCATCGCCTCATATTGCTCGAGGATCACGGCGAGTTGCTCGTCGAGGATCGGGTCGGCGAGGCGCTGACCGGTCTGCGCCCAGTGCATCACGTGGCGAAGCAGCCACGGACGGCCATAGGCGCCGCGGCCGATCATCACGCCGTCGGCGCCCGACTGGTCGAGCGCCTTCTCGGCATCCTCGATCGAGCAGATGTCGCCGTTGACGATGACCGGCAGCTTCACCGCCTCCTTCACCGAGCGGACGAAGCCCCAATCCGCCTCCCCCTTGTACATCTGGCAGCGGGTGCGGCCGTGCACGGTGATCATCTGGGCGCCGAGATCCTCGGCGATTCGGGCGAGCTCGGGGGCGTTGAGGCTGGAATGGTCCCAGCCCATGCGCATTTTAACGGTGACCGGAACCTTCACGGCCCTCACCGTCGCCTCGATCAGCGAGGCGGCGAGCGGCAGGTCGCGCATCAGCGCCGAGCCGGCGTCGCCGTTGACGACCTTCTTTACCGGGCAGCCCATGTTGATGTCGATGATCGCCGCGCCGCGGTCCTCGTTGAGCTTGGCCGCCTCGGCCATCTCCTTGGGCGAGCAGCCGGCGAGCTGCATCGACACGGGGTCCTCGCTCGGACACCATTCCATCTTCTGGAGCGACTGGCGGGTCTCGCGGATCGCCGCCTGGCTCGCGATCATCTCGGTGACGGTGAGGCCGGCACCGTAGCGCTTGACGACGCGCCGGAACGGCATGTCGGTGACGCCCGTCATCGGCGCCAGGATCACTGGCGTCTCGACCCGCACGGGTCCGATCTGGATGGGCTTCAACCGGTTCATGGGAGGCCGCCAGATAGTGGCTAACCCGCTGGCGGGCAAGTTGGACCTCGGCTAGGGCCGGCGCGTGAGCGACATCCCCGCCCTTCCCCGAGTCATCGCGCTGATCGTCGCCGGCGGCCGCGGCGCCCGTGCCGGCGAGGGATTGCCGAAGCAATTTCGCCAGCTCGGCGGGATGCCGGTGCTGCGGCGGACAGTGCTCGCATTCCTGCGCCACAGGCGGGTCGACGAGATACGGGTGGTCATCCACGAGGACTACCGGTCGCTGTACGACCATGCTGTCGCCGGGCTGGAGCTGGGCGAACCGATCCCCGGCGGCGCGACGCGACAGGAATCCGTCGCAAAGGGCCTCACCGCACTCGGCGAACAGCAGGCCGTCGTCCTGATCCACGACGCCGCACGAGCGCTGGTGCCACGATCGGTGATCGACCGCTGCCTGGATGCGCTGGCCAAGGGCGCCGCTGCCGTGGTGCCGGCCTTGCCGGTCGTGGACAGCCTCCGCCGCGGGTCGAGCACGCTCATCGATGAAGTCGAGCGAGCCGGCTTGCTCCGGGTGCAGACCCCGCAATGCTTCGACCTGACGGCCATTCGCGCGCTCCACGACCGCCTTGCCGACGGCGAATTCACCGACGATGCGGCGCTGGCGATGCGGGGGGGATTGGAAGTGGCCACGGTCGAAGGCGACGAGATCAACTTGAAGCTCACCACCGCCGAGGATTTCGAGCGCGCGGAAGCGTTGCTCCGAGCACATCGCTCGACCCGGACCGGTTTCGGCTTCGACGTCCACGCCTTCGAGAAAGGCGATCATGTTTGGATCGGCGGCGTCCGGATTCCGCACGGTCGAGCGCTCCAGGGGCATAGCGACGCCGATGTCGCCCTTCATGCGCTGACCGACGCCTTGCTCGGAGCGATTGCCGCAGGAGACATCGGTGACCATTTCCCGCCGAGCGATCCGCAATGGCGCGGCGCCCCCTCCTCGCTCTTCCTCGAACATGCCCGCTCACTCGTCGAGCAGCGCGGCGGCCGGATCGAGCATGTCGACGTCACGATCATCTGCGAAGCGCCCAAGATCGGGCCGCACCGCGAGGCGATCCGCGCGCGCATCGGCGATTTGTTGCGGCTCGACCTCACCAGAGTTAGCGTCAAGGCGACCACCACCGAGCGTCTCGGCTTCACGGGACGCGGCGAGGGCATATCGGCGCAGGCGATTGCGACCGTGTCGATGAACGAGATCCCATGAACGAGAGAAGCGACTTCACCCTTCCCCGCGAGCTTGTCGACATGGCCCGAAAGGTCGTCGAGGCGAACCGCGCAGCTGGACTGCGCGTGGCCACCGCGGAGAGCTGCACCGGCGGTCTCGTCGCCGCCGCACTAACGGAAATCCCCGGCAGTTCAGAGGTTTTAGAGGCATCGTTCGTTACCTATTCGAACGAAGCCAAGCAGGGTCTGCTCGGCGTCAGCTCCGACGTGCTGGAGACGTTCGGCGCCGTCTCGATCGCCACAGCCTGGGCGATGGCACAGCGGACCTTGGTGAAGACCGGGACGGACGTTGCCGTGGCGATCACCGGTATTGCGGGCCCAGGCGGCGGCTCCGAGAAGAAGCCCGTCGGAACGGTCGTCTTCGCCCGCGCGCGGCGCGGTGCGGATCCGGACGAGGTCGTCGCCGACCTCAAAGAATTCGGCGACCTCGGCCGGGGCGGCGTCAGGCTTCAGGCGGCGCTGTGCGCCCTTGAGTTGCTGATGCCGGGAGCGGACGGCCCGTAGAGCTGCTCGGCGCGCTCGCAGAAAGCGCCGATCATCTTCCTCAGCGCGCGGTCGAACACCTGGCCGGCGAGCATCTCGAACATGCGGCTCTTGAAGGCGAAGTCGACGCAGAAGTCGATGTTCGTGCCGCCCTGCCCGTCCGAGCTGAACTTCCAGCTGTTGTGGAGGTATTTGAGCGGCCCCTCGATATAGTCGATCTCGATCGAGCCGGGCCGGTCCTTGCGGACTCGGCTGGTGAAGGTCTCCTTGATCGCCTTGAAGCCAACCGCGAGGTCGGCGATCGTCTCGGTCGGACTGTCCGAGCGGATTCGCACTGCGGCTGTCCACGGCAGGAACTCGGGATAGCGCCGAACGTCCGCGACCAGGTCGAACATCTGCTCCGGCGTATAGGGCAGGTTCCGGGTCTCGCTGTGCTTGGGCATCGCGTTAGGCCGTCACCTTCGCGAACTTGGCCTCCCGAGCCGCGCGCAGGCGCTCGAAATCGTCGCCGGCATGATAGCTCGACCGGGTCAGCGGCGAGGCGGCGACGAGCAGGAAGCCCTTGGCGCGGGCGATGGACGCATACGCCTTGAACGCCTGCGGGGTGACGAACTCCTCGACCTTGGCGTGGCGCGGCGTCGGCTGGAGATACTGGCCCATGGTCAGGAAATCCACGTCGGCCGAGCGCATGTCGTCCATCACCTGGTGAACCTCGAGCCGCTGCTCGCCGAGACCGACCATCACTCCGGACTTGGTGAAGATGGTCGGATCGTGCCGCTTCACGCTCTCGAGCAGGCGCAGCGAGGCGTAGTAGCGCGCGCCCGGGCGGATGGTCGGGTACAGCCTCGGCACCGTCTCGAGATTGTGGTTGTAGACGTCGGGCCGCGCATCAACGATCCGCTCCACCGCGGCCTGCGCCTTGTTGCGGAAATCGGGGGTCAGGATCTCGATCGTCGTGGTCGGCGTGTTGCGGCGAAGCGCCTCGATCACCCTGACGAACTGGCTGGCACCGCCATCCGGCAGATCGTCCCGGTCGACCGAGGTGATGACGATGTGGCTGAGGCCGAGCTCGGCGGCCGCCACCGCGACATTCTCCGGCTCCATCGGGTCGACCATGCGCGGCATGCCGGTCTTGACGTTGCAGAAGGCGCAGGCGCGCGTGCAGGTGTCGCCGAGGATCATCACCGTGGCGTGCTTCTTGGTCCAGCACTCGCCGATATTCGGGCAAGCCGCTTCCTCGCACACCGTCGCCAGGTTCAGGCGACGCATCAGCTTGCGGGTCTCCGCGAAACCGGTGCTGGTCGGCGCCTTGACCCGGATCCAGTCGGGCTTGCGCTGCTTCGGGGTCGCTACGGTGTTCAGGGGCACGGGCTCGGACATGCGGCGCACATAGCGAGCGGACCGCCGCTTCTCAACCGGGGTTGCCGCCTGCCGCACGGCTCGCTAGCCGCTCGCCATGCCACTCTTCCGCCAAATGATCGACGGCTACCGCCGCTTCCGTTCCTCCGGCTGGGCCGAGCAGCGCGAGCGATGGGACGAGCTTGCCGCCGGGCAGAGCCCCGAAGTGATGGTCATCGCCTGCTCCGACAGCCGAGTCGATCCCACCCAGATTTTCGATACTCGGCCGGGCGAAATGTTCGTGGTGCGCAACGTCGCCGCCCTGGTTCCGCCTTTTGAGGAGGACCAGGCGTATCACGGCGTTTCCGCCGCGCTCGAATTCGCGGTCACCCAGCTCGAGGTAAAGGAGTTGGTGGTGATGGGACACGGCGCCTGCGGCGGTTGCGCGGCGGCGCTCACCGACCGGTTCAAGGGCGCGCCTTCGGGCGAAGGCCACTTCATCGCCCATTGGGTCGACATGCTGGACGAGGCGCGCGAGCGGGTCCGGCGCAAATATCCGGAGCTTGGGCCGGAGGCGGTCCGCGAGATGGAGCTCGAAGGCGTGCGAGTCTCGCTACGCAACCTGATGACTTTCCCCTGGGTGCGCGAGCGGGTCGAGGACGGGCGGCTTCGGCTCCACGGGGCCTATTTCGCGATTGCGGACGGCATCCTCCATGTGCTCGATGCCGAGAGCGGCGAGTTCAAGCCGGCCTAGGGGAGTACGGGGGTCATGCAGGGTGCGGGCGTTGAGACCGGGGCGATCATCTCGCTCGCCATCTATTTCGCGGCGATGCTGGCAATCGGCGTCTATGCGTGGCGGAAGTCGACCGCGGACGTCAGCGGCTACCTCCTCGGCGGCCGGCGGCTGAGCCCGTCGGTCGCGGCGCTGTCCGCCGGCGCGGCCGACATGAGCGGCTGGCTGATGATGGGCCTTCCCGGCGCCGCCTATCTCGCCGGGCTGTCCGCCAGCTGGATCGCGATCGGGCTATTCGCCGGCGCGCTCGCCAATTACCTGATCGTGGCGCCACGCCTCCGAGTCCACACAGAGGAAACCGGCGACGCGATCACCATCCCCGCTTATTTCTCGCAGCGCCTCGACGACCGCAGCCATGCTTTGCGGATCGTGTCGGCATTGGTCATCATCATCTTCTTCACGCTCTACACCTCGTCGGGCATGGTCGCCGGCGGCAAGCTGTTCGAGAGCGCGTTCGGCGCCGATTATTCGCTCGGCCTGTGGATCACCGGCGGCGCCGTGCTGGTCTACACGCTGATCGGCGGCTTCCTCGCCGTCAGCCTCACCGATTTCGTCCAGGGCATCATCATGTTCGTGGCACTGATCATGGTGCCGCTCGTCGCCTTCCTGGCGCTGGACGGCGACGTCGCCGCGACGGTGACCAGCGTCAATCCGACCGCAATGAACATGTTCGCCGGAACGACAGCGCTCGGCATCATCTCGTCGCTCGCCTGGGGCCTCGGCTATTTCGGACAGCCGCACATCATCACCCGCTTCATGGCGGTGCGTTCCGTCAAGGACGTGCCGACGATGCGCAACATCGGCATGAGCTGGATGGGCGTCTCGCTGATCGGTGCGCTTGCGACCGGCTTCGTCGGCCTCGCCTACGCGACCCGCAACGGCATTCCGGTCAACGACCCGGAGACGATCTTCATCCTGCTCGGCCAGATCCTGTTCCACCCGCTGATCACCGGTTTCCTCTATGCCGCATTGCTCGCCGCGATCATGAGCACGATCAGCTCGCAGCTTCTCGTCTCATCGAGCTCGCTCACCGAGGATTTCTACCGAGTCTTCCTGCGCCGGGATGCGAGCCAGCGCGAGCTGGTGACGGTCGGCCGAGCCTCGGTTCTGGCCGTGTCGCTCGCGGCGATCGCGCTCGCTTATTCACCGGACAACACGATCCTCGGCCTGGTCGGCGACGCCTGGGCCGGGTTCGGCTCGGCCTTCGGGCCGCTCGTGATCCTCAGCCTCACCTGGCGGCGATTGACGCTTGCCGGCGCGCTGGCGGGCGTTCTGGTCGGGGCCGGGACGGTCATCCTGTGTATCCTGCCGCTGATGCCCGACGGGCGCTCCTTCAGCGAGGCGGTGCTCTACGCGATGGTGCCCGGATTCTTCCTGAGCTTCGCCGTGACCATCCTGGTCAGCCTCGTCACCCGCCCCTCTCCCGCGGCAGTCGCACGCTTCGACGAAGGCGAGGCGGCGCTCGCAGCCGCACGCTGACCGCACCGAGAAGTCAGACGAGGTCCAGGGTGAAGGTCACCTCGTCGCCGGGGCGGATCTCCGTGCGTCGGCGGACGTCCGCCTTGACCGGGAGGAGATAGCCGCCCTCTTTCTGCGGAAAGATCGAGGTGCGCCAGCGCACGTCGCCGATCGCCGCTTCGACCCGCACCGAGCCGAAGCCCGTGCGCGGGCTAATGGTGGCGAGCCGGATCTCCACCGCCTGATCCGCCGGCACGGTGAGGAAGTGCCAACTGCCCTTCTCGCCGTTCCACACGCACAAAGCGGACGTGACGGTGATCATCCGTCCTTCTTCCGGCCTATGTCGTAGGCGGCGATCTTGCGGCCGGCCTCACTGTCCTCGATCAGCGTCGCGAAGCGGCGGGCGCGGGTCTCCGGCTTCTTGGCGCTGGTGATCCAGTGGAGCACGACCTTGCGGTAGCCGGGCGGACGCGTCTCCCAGTCGGCCCAGGCTTTCGCGTTGGCGCGGAACCGCGCCTCTTCGTCGGGGGTCAGCTCGGCGAGCGGCTTCTCATAGGCATAGACGCCGCTTCGGACCTTCTCGTCAAAGGCGCGTTCGCCCGCGGGCGTCATCTGGCCCGCCGCCTTCAGCGCCTCAAAACGCTCGATGTTGACCTTGCTCCACACGCTGCCCTTGCGGCGCGGCGTGAAGCGGATGGTATAAGCCTCGTCGCCGAGCGACCGGCGAACCCCGTCGATCCAGCCGAAGCACAGCGCCTGGTCCCGCGCCTGAGGCCAGTCGATCGACGGCTTGCCGCTGCCCTTCTTCCAGAAGCCGACGAGGAGTTCCGGTGCCCTGACGTGGTTCGCCTGCAGCCAGCGCCGGAATTCGATTTCGGTGGCGAAGTAGGCGGGCTCCATACCCTTCGTCATCCCCGGCTTGAGCCGGGGTTTTACCGGGTCAGCTTCTTGTAGGCCATGCGCGTCGGCCGGTCGGCGGCGTCGCCGAGGCGGCGGCGCTTGTCTTCCTCATAGGCCTCGAAATTGCCTTCGAACCATTCGACGTGGCTGTCGCCCTCGAAGGCGAGGATGTGGGTCGCGAGACGGTCGAGGAAGAAGCGGTCGTGGCTGATGACCACGGCGCAGCCGGCGAAATTCTCGATCGCTTCCTCGAGCGCGCCCAAGGTCTCGACGTCGAGGTCGTTGGTCGGCTCGTCGAGCAGGAGCACGTTGCCGCCGCGCTTCAGCATCTTGGCCATGTGGACCCGGTTGCGTTCGCCGCCGGACAGCTTGCCGACGTTCTTCTGCTGGTCCTGGCCCTTGAAGTTGAAGGCGCCGACATAGGCACGGGTCGACATGTCGTGGCCGTTGACCTTCACGTAGTCCAAACCGTCGGAGATCTCCTCCCAGACGTTGTGCTTAGGATTGAGGTCGTCGCGGCTCTGGTCGACATAGCCGAGGTGGACGGTCGGGCCGATGTCGACCGTGCCGCTGTCCGGCTTCTCGGCGCCGGTGATGATCTTGAACAGGGTCGACTTGCCGGCGCCGTTGGGGCCGATCACGCCGACGATTCCGCCCGGCGGGAGCGAGAAGCTCAGATCCTCGAACAGCAGCTTGTCGCCATAGGCCTTCGAGATGTTGTTGACCTCGATGACCTTGCCACCGAGGCGCTCGGGCACCTGGATGACGATCTGCGCCTTGCCGGGCGTGCGGTTCTTCTGCGCCTCGACGAGCTGGTCGAACTTGGCGATACGCGCCTTCGACTTGGTCTGGCGGCCCTTGGCGCCCTGCCGGATCCACTCGAGCTCGTCCTTGATCGCCTTCTGGCGGCCGGATTCCTCGCGCTCCTCCTGTTCGAGGCGCTTGGCCTTCTTCTCCAGGTAGGTCGAGTAATTGCCTTCGTAGGGGAAGTATTTCCCGCGATCGAGCTCCAGGATCCAGCCGACCACGTTGTCGAGGAAGTAGCGGTCGTGGGTGATCATCAGCACCGCGCCGGCATATTCCTTGAGATGGTTCTCGAGCCACTCGACGCTCTCGGCATCGAGATGGTTGGTCGGCTCGTCGAGAAGCAGGATCGACGGCTTCTGGATGAGCAGGCGGGTGAGCGCGATCCGGCGCTTCTCACCGCCCGACAGATTCTCGACCGACCAGTCGCCGGGCGGGCAGCGCAGAGCTTCCATCGCGACCTCGAGCTGGTTGTCGAGAGTCCAGCCGTCGACCGCGTCGATCTTGGCCTGGAGGTCACCCATCTCCTCCATCAGGGCATCGAAATCGGTATCGTCTTTGGGATCGCCCATCTCGGCCGAGATGGCGTTGAAACGGTCGACCATTGCCGCCGTCTCGCCGGCGCCCTCGCGGACATTCTCGAGCACGGTCTTGTTGGGATCGAGCTGCGGCTCCTGCGGAAGGTAGCCGACGGTGATGTTCTCGCCCGGCCAGGCCTCGCCCGAGAATTCCTTGTCGATGCCGGCCATGATCTTCATCAGGGTCGACTTGCCGGCGCCGTTCGGGCCGACGATGCCGATCTTGGCGCCGAAATAGAATTGCAGGTTGATATTGCTCAGCACCGGCTTCTGGGCGCCGGGGAAGGTTTTGGTCATGTCCTTCATGACAAAGGCGTATTGGGCGGCCATGGCGGCGCTGTGCTCCGATGATGTGGGGTAACGAAAAGGTTGGCGCGCTACCTAGTGGCTCGGCGGCGGATTCGCAAACCTGGCGTTCCGACGAACGACATGAGCCGCCATTCGTCGAAAGGGCTTTGTCGCGGCGGCGCCATTGGCTAGCAAGCCGCACCATGAAGATGTTCGCTGCTGTCGCCGCCCTCGCCCTCCTCTCCTCCACCGCAATCGCTCAGACCGCCGTTCCTCCCTCGCTGGAACGGGTGGCTGAGCTGCGCGATGATGCCCTCGCCAATGACAATCTCGCCTGGGACCTGGTCGAAGGCCTGACCACCGAGATCGGGCCGCGGCTTGCCGGCAGCGAGGCTGAGGCGCGTGCCCGCGAGTGGGCCGCGGCGCGGCTTCGCGGGCTCGGCTTCAGCAACGTGCGGATCGAGACGTTCGACGTGCCTTATTGGGTGCGCGGCGTGGAGCGGGCGGAGATCCTCTCGCCCTACCCGCAGCCGCTCGTGCTGACCGCGCTCGGCAACAGCGGCGCGACCCCGGCGAACGGGATCGAGGCAGAGGTCGTCGGCTATGACAGCATGGAAGCGTTCGAGGCGGCGCCGGCCGAGGAGGTTCGCGGCAAGATCGTCTTCGTGAGCCATGCCATGCAGGTTACCCAGGACGGCTCGCATTACGGTCCGTTCGGTGCCGCCCGCCGCGCCGGGCCCACCCTCGCTTCACGCCGCGGTGCCGCGGCAATCCTGATCCGCTCGATCGGCACCGACTATCACCGCAATCCCCATACCGGCGTTCAGAGCTTCGCCGAGGGCGTCCGGCCGATCCCGGCGGCCGCGCTCAGCCTCCCCGATGCCGAGCAGCTCCAGCGGGTGCTTCGGCGCGCGGCGGCGCTTCGCCAGCCGGTGCGCCTCCGCCTCACCATGACCCCGCGCCAGCTCGGCACCCGCCAGTCCGGAAACGTCATCGCCGAAGTGCCCGGCAGCGATCCCGCCGCCGGCACCATCCTGATCGGCGGCCATCTCGACAGCTGGGATCTCGGCACCGGCGCGTTCGACAATGCCGCCGGAGTCGCGATCACCACCGCGGCGGCGCACCGGATCATGCGTTCCGGCCAGCCGCGCCGCACGATTCGGGTCGTCCTGTTCGGATCCGAGGAGATCGGCCTGTTCGGCGGCGGTGACTATTTCCGCCGTCACCGGAGCGACGGCGATGTCGTTCTGATCAGCGAGAGCGACTTCGGCGCCGACCGCATCTGGCGGGTCGATTTCAATCTCGCTCCGGGGAACGAGGCGCTTCAGCGGCGGGTGGCGACGGCCTTGGCTCCGCTGGGCATCGCCGCCGGTCGGGATGCCGCAGGAGGAGGCGCGGACCTCGGCGCCTGGGCGCGCGCCGGCACGGCGGCGATCGACCTCAACCAGGACGGCACGCGCTATTTCGACTATCATCACACGGCCGACGACACGCTCGACAAGGTCGATCCCGCGCAGCTGAGGCAAAATGTCGCCGCGTGGACGGCGATGCTGGCCGAAGTCGCTAATGCGCCGGAGCGGATCGAGCCAGTCGCCGCGCGCTGAACGGTCAGGCGTAGCCCATCGGGGCTTCGGTGTTGAGGTCGATTCCGCGGCCATCACGGGTGACCGAGGCGCGCAGATGGCTGGGCGGCGCGCCGGAGAGGGGCAATCTCCCTTCCAGCCCCCTTTCCGGAAGCGAGACCACCAGCTCCTCCTCGTTCCCGGCGAGCTCCAAGTCGAGGAGGCGCGCGAGGCTGATCTGGTAGCGGGTCGTGACGTCGCTCTCGTCGGCAATGACCTTGCCGTCGGCGAAGACGACGACATGGTCCTTGTCGAACCCTTCCTCGAGCGAGAGCTTCAGAGTCGGCACAGCTCGTAACCCTTAACAGAAAAAGCGGGAGCCGGGGGCAACCGGCTCCCGAAGAAGCGAAGCTTACTGGCTGAGGCCGGCCGCCTTCGTGTCGAGCAGCGAACGCAGCTTGTCACTGAGCGGCACCGCCGTCGCAGCGTCAGCCTTCTCGGCGTCCGCTGTGAAGGCGAGGAAGGCCTCCGGACTGTTTGGTACCTCCTCCCGGTCGAGCGCGGCGAGCACCGGCGCGTCGCGCAGGAAGCGGGTGTGGCCGACCGCGTTGACGAGGGCGTCGGCATCGTCCTCGATCGCGCCGTCGATCAGCTTTCGGGCCGCCTGCGGATCGGCCGGATAGACCTCGACGCGCTGCTGGGGCGCCTCGCCCGCCACCGCCTGTTCGTCGGTTTCGAGCAGCTTGTAGCTGTAGGCGAGCGGCGTCGCGAGGGCGACCGCGGCGAGCTTCGAGACAGGATTGTCCGTGAGCTCGGTGGCCTTCTCCAGCACATAGGACACGTCGGACAGGCCGCGGGTGCCGTTGGCGGTCAGCACCTGCCCGACTTCCGGCGTGAACAGGTCGCCGGCGAGCATTTCCTCCTCGCGCGTACGCGGTGGTTCGACCGTGACCATCAGCTGGTTGGAATAGACCGGCTGCCCGTCCACCTCGAGCACCGCCTGGACGCAGTAACGGCCCGGCTCAGCCATGTCCCAGCCATTCTTACCGGCGCCGGCGATCACGCTGTCGTACAGCGCCTCGCCCGGCTTCAACACCTTGTCGTCGCCTTCGCCGCAATGCCGCATGTACGGCATCCACAGCCGAGCGTCCTGACGCTCGCCGTTGAGGATCAGGGTGAAGTCCTCGCGCTCGCTGATGCGGGCGCTCGACACCGTCCTGGTCCTGCCCGTGCGGTTGACCAGGGCGATCTCGACGACCGGCGGCATTAGATAGGGGAAGCGATTCCCCGACTGGCTGGTCGTGAGCTTGAGCTCATAGTCCGGATTGCCGTGCTGAGCCGCTTCGCGGAAGCCGTGAGTGCTGAACCAGGCCTCATTGCCCATCTGAACGAACCGTTCGGGCGCGTGACGCATGAACTGCAATTCGCCGTCCGAGAAGCGATAGTGGAAGTTGGCGAAGAAGGCCGACTGCCCGCCCGAGACATAATAGGGATAGTTCATGAAGCTGCGGGCTTCGGGCTCGTTGGCGAGCGGGATCCACGGCACGCCGAGCGACTTCTGCCAGCTATGAGCCAGGTTAAAGGCGTGCCCCATCTCGTGAACCGCCGTCCAAAAGCGCATCCGTGACACCCAGGCGGCTGGGTTCGGATCGCCTCCCGGCGGGGTCGCGATGAAGGCGTGGCTGAAGATCGCCGTGCCCTGGCGGTGGTTCGGTCCGATATCGTCGAACATGATCCCGCCGAGGCTGCTGCCGCTGACATGGAGGCGGGCGAACAGCACCCACATGGCCCATTGCGGCTTATTGGCGAAGCGCGACCAGTGGATCTGCATCGCGTCGTGCATCTCCTGGTCGGTCCACAGCGAATCCCCGCCGGCGGCCGCGATCGGCACGACGCCGCTTCCCGCGCTCACCGTGGCGTCGAAGCCGGAGCGACGGAATACCGTCTCGATGCTCAGTGACTCGTTGGCCAGGGACGCGGGCCGGGTGGGATGGGCGTGGGTATTGATGCTGGTCACGGCGACCGCGTCCGACACCCGGTCATATTCGAACTCGACCTTGCGCCGGTAGGCCGAGTCGAAGGCGTAGGTGCGGGTGAAGGCCGCAGCGCCGCCGCCCGAGAAGACGACCTCCAGCTTGCGCGTCGCCGGGAACGGGCCGCCCACCACCTTCGCGCTGACGAAGGTGTGCGGGATCGCTCCGGGCGTGCCGTTCTTGTAGAAGATCGACCCTTCGTAGCAGCCCGCTGGGGTCTTCTTCACCTTGGCGACCCAGTGGCCGACCGTCGTGAAGAGATTGGCGCGCGTGCCGCTGATCATCATTTGCGGATAGCGGCCGTCGACGTCGAGCTGGACCTCCTCGCGCTGGTAGAAGGCGATGGCGTTGACGTCCTCGTCATAGATCTCGTCGGTGGGCATCAGGCCGCCGATCGGCGTCGGGATCCGCTCCGGAATCGGCTCCGGGATCGGCCGTGGGATCGGAATGGGCGTGATCGGCAGCGAGATCTGCCGCGCATAAGTGTAGCGCCCGCTGACCGTGAAGAAGGGCAGCGGGGTCAGCGGCACCGCAATGTCGAAGGCCTCGTCGAACCCCTGCTCCTCCTCGTAGTCCCGCTGGCGCGTCCGCAGATCAAGGCTGGCCTCGATTCGATCGCCGGTGTCAGCGTCGGGAGACGGCCCGCGATTGGTGGTCGGGGTCGCGCCGCGCGTGGTGGTGTCGGTGGGACTTGTCATGGTCTTCCTCCAGGTTGTTCGGCCGCAGGGCCGGCTAGTTCGGAAGTGCCCACAAGGAACGCAGACGCGTCCCCTCATCCGGAGAAACCGGACCAACCGCTCTTGGACTTCAGTCACGCAAAGATCGTGTCGCCCCGCGCAAAGCATGGGGGCGGGAGTCGGGCCGCGCCGGGGGAGCGGCTGTTTCTGGTCTCTATTGGGGAGACTTCGCAGAATAACTTGGACTCTGCTTTGGGTCAACTCGCAATACGCCAGTTCCGTAAGCAATCCCCGCAAATTTAGGCCTTTTTCATTAACGAAGATTACTGGGGAAGCTTGGCCTGGCGGCGGGGTCATCGCACTCTTTCCAGCCCGCGCGCCTTTCCCTAGAGGAGGCGCAGTCGGGGAGTAGCGCAGCCTGGTAGCGCATCTGCTTTGGGAGCAGAGGGTCGCAGGTTCGAATCCTGTCTCCCCGACCATCCATCCAGGAGTAATCATGCGCCGCCGCCTGATCCCCGCCCTGCTCGCCTCCGCTTTCCTGTCGGTTCCCGCCTCCGCCGAAGAGGGGATGTGGACGTTCGACAACTTCCCGATCGCCCAGGCGAACCGCGATCTCGGCACGAACGTCGATCAGGCGTGGCTGGACCGGGTGCGGCTCGCCTCGGTTCGCATCGGCGGAGCGTCGGGCGGGCTCGTCAGTCCTGAAGGCCTCATCCTGACCAACGAGCATGTCGCCTCGGGTTGCGTCGAGGACCTGTCGACTCAGGAGCGCAATTACGTCCTGACCGGCTTCACTCCGTCGAGCCGCGCCGGCGAGCTGCGCTGCCCGGGCATGACCGCGGAAATCCTCACCGACATCTCCGACGTCACCCAGCGCATGCAGGCGGCGGGCCGCGGCCTAACCGGCGAGGCGTTCACCCGCGCCCGCGACGCCGAACAGGCTCGGATCGAGGCGGAAGCGTGCGGCGACGACCGCAGCCGGCGCTGCCAGGTGGTCAGCCTCTATCGCGGCGGCCAGTTCAAGCTCTACACCTATCGCCGCTACAGCGACGTTCGCCTCGCCTTCGCGCCCGAGCACCGCGCCTCGGCCTTCGGCGGCGATCTCGACAATTTCAGCTTCCCGCGCTTCGCCGTCGATGCCGCCTTCGTGCGCATCTACGAGAATGACCGCCCGGTCGCGACTCCCAACCATTTCCGCTGGAACCCGGCGCCGCCTCGCGAGAACCAGCCAGTCTTCCTCTCGGGCAGCCCCGGAGCGACCCAGCGGCTGCTTACCCAGGACCAGCTGCGCACCGTCGCCGAGGTCACGCTTCCGCTAGAGCAGCTGATCAACAGCGAGCTTCGCGGCCGCCTCATCCAGTTCGCCCAGGCGAGCGAAGAGAATGCGTTCATCGCCGGCCAGGCGATCTCCAGCGTCGAGAACACGTACAAGCGCGGCTACGGCCGTCAGCAGGCGCTCATCGACGCCCGCTTCATGGCCGCGCGCCAGAGTGGCGAGGAGGATTTCCGCCGCCGCGTCGCCGCCAATCCCGAACTCGCCCGAGAGATCGGCGATCCGTGGCGCGACCTCGCCGCGCTTCAGGGCGAGGTTCGGCGGCTCTATCCGGCTTACTACCTGCTTGAGACCCGCGCCGGCGGCGGCTCGCAGCTGTTCAACTGGGCCGAGGATATCGTCCGCGACGCCCAGGAGCGGCCCAAGCCCAATGCCGACCGCCTGACCGAGTTCGGCGACGCGCGCCTGCCCCAGGTCGAGCAGCGTCTGTTCGCCGAGCGGCCGAGCTATCCGACGCTCGACGAAGTCCAGCTCGCCTGGTGGCTCAGCAAGACCCGCGAGATCCTCACCGCCGACGACCCGCGAATCCGCACCCTGCTCGGAAACGAATCCCCGGAAGCGCTGGCGCGGCGGCTGACCAGCGGCACCCGGCTCGGCGAGCCCGCGGTTCGGCGGGCCCTGTGGGAAGGCGGCCTCGCCGCGGTTCAGGCGTCGGACGACCCGCTCATCCAGTTCCTGCTGCGCATCCAGGACGTCACCCGTGCCGCTCGCTCCGAATATGAAGGCACGGTCCAGGCGCCGACCGATCGCGCCAGCGAGGCGTTGGCCCGCGCCCGCTTCGCCATCTACGGCACCAGCCTCTATCCCGACGCGACGGGTACTTTGCGGCTGACTTATGGCCGGGTGAAGGGCTGGACCCACCAGGGCCGGACCGTCCCTTACGCCACGACCTTCGCCGGCCTGTGGGACCGAGCCACCGGCGCCGAGCCGTTCGACCTCGCTCCCCGACTCGCCGCCGCTCGCGACCGCATTCCGCCCGAGACCATCCTCGACGTCGCCGCGAGCACCGACACGATCGGCGGCTCGTCAGGCTCCCCGGCGGTCAACGCGGCGGGCGAGATCATCGGCGCCAATTTCGACTCCACCGTCCTCACCCAGCGCAACGCCTACGGCTACGACCCGGAGGTCAATCGTTCGGTCCTAGTCACCACCGCCGCGGTGACGGCGGCTTTGCAGCATGCCTACGGCATGAACCACCTGTTGCAGGAGCTTGGCGTGTCGGGCCCGCGCCCCGGGCGTCGGCGTTAGCACAGGCAATTCGAGAAGGCCGGATCCCGGCTCAAGGCTGGGGTGACGGGTGCATCCAAAGCTCCCCGTGCGCGTACGCGCGTATGCGCGCGCGAGGCTTGGCATTGGCCCCCTCACCCGCTAGATCGGTCATCCATCCGACACATCACCTGAAAGCCTGAGCCCTTGTCCGACGAGACGGTCCTCGCCGACCCTTCCGATATTTCGCCGATCTCCATCGTCGAGGAGATGAAGACCTCCTATCTCGACTATGCGATGTCGGTGATCGTGGCGCGCGCGCTTCCCGACGTTCGCGACGGGTTGAAGCCGGTCCACCGCAGGATCCTCTACGGCGCTCATGAGGCGGGCTTCGTCGCCGGGCGGCCCTACCGCAAGTCAGCGCGTCTCGTCGGTGACGTGATGGGTAAATATCACCCGCACGGCGACAGCTCGATCTACGACGCGCTCGCGCGAATGACCCAGGACTGGTCGATGCGGGTGCCTCTGATCGACGGTCAGGGCAACTTCGGATCGATGGACCCGGATCCGCCCGCGGCGATGCGTTACACCGAGGCGCGCCTCGCAAGGGTCGCCAACGCCCTTCTCGACGACATCGATAAGGACACGGTCGACTTCCAGCCCAATTACGACGCGTCGGAGAGCGAGCCGCAGGTGCTGCCCGCGCGCTTCCCGAACATCCTCGTCAACGGCGCCGGCGGAATCGCGGTCGGAATGGCGACCAACATCCCGCCGCACAACCTCCGCGAGGTGCTGGAGGCGTGCAAGGCCTATATCGAGAACCCCGCGATCACCATCGAGGAGCTGATCGAGCATGTCCCGGCTCCGGACTTCCCGACCGGGCCGCTGATCCTCGGCCAGGCCGGCGCTCGCAACGCCTATCAGACCGGCCGCGGCTCGATCATCATGCGCTCGCGCCACGAGATCGAGGAGGGCCGCGGAGACCGCCGCTCGATCGTTCTCACCGCGATCCCCTACCAGGTCGGCAAGAACGGCCTGGTCGAGAAGATCGCCGAGGCGGCCAAGGAAAAGCGCATCGAGGGCGTCTCCGACATCCGCGACGAATCTTCGCGCGAGGGCGTCCGCATCGTCATCGAACTCAAGCGTGACGCGACCCCGGAAGTTGTTCTCAATCAGCTGTGGCGGCACACTCCGGCGCAGTCGAGCTTCCCGGCCAACATGCTGGCGATCCGCGGCGGCCGTCCCGAGACTCTGACTCTCAAGGACATGATCGAATCGTTCGTTCGGTTCCGCGAGGAAGTGATCACCCGCCGCTCCAAGTTCGAGCTCGCCAAGGCGCGCGACCGCGCCCACATCTTGCTCGGACTGGTCATCGCGGTGACCAATCTCGACGAGGTCGTGCGGATGATCCGCGGCTCCGCCTCGCCGGCCGAGGCGCGCGCGTCGCTGCTCGCCCGCGACTGGCCGATCGCCGAGATCGCGCCCTATATCGCCCTGGTCGAGGCGGTCGAGCATGAGGTCGGCGGCGACAGCTACCGGCTGTCCGACGCCCAGGTCCGCGCCATCCTCGAGCTTCGTCTCCACCGTCTTACCGCGCTCGGCCGCGACGAGATCGGCGGCGAGCTCCGCCAGCTCGCCGACTCGATCGGCGAGCTGCTCGAGATCCTCGGCAACCGGGTCCGCCTGTTCGAGGTGATGGTCGAGGAATTCGACGAGATCATCGACCAGTATGCGACCCCGCGCCTCACCGAGATCGCGCCCGCCGCCGACGGGATCGACGACGAGGATTTGATCGAGCGCGAAGACATGGTCGTGACCGTGACCATGCAGGGCTATATCAAGCGCACCACCCTCGCGACGTTCCGGGCCCAGAATCGCGGCGGCAAGGGCCGCGCCGGAATGGCGACCAAGGACGAGGACGCCGTCACCGAGCTGTTCGTCACCTCGACCCACACGCCAGTCCTGTTCTTCTCGACGCTTGGCAAGGTCTATCGCCTCAAGGTGTGGAGGCTGCCGGAGGGCGGCCCCGCCACCCGCGGCCGCCCGATGATCAACCTTTTGCCGCTCGCCGCAGGCGAGACGATCTCGACCGTTCTCCCGCTGCCCGAGGACGAGAGCGAGTGGGGCAAGCTTCACGTCATGTTCGCGACCTGCAAGGGCTCGGTCCGCCGCAACTCGATGGACGCGTTCACCAACGTGCCGTCAAACGGCAAGATCGCGATGAAGTTCGAGGGCGACGATGCCGACGACCGGCTGATCGGAGTTGCCCTGCTCGACGAGGAGGACGACGTCCTTCTCGCCACTCGCCAGGGCAAGGCCATCCGCTTCCCCGGCACCGACGTTCGCGAGTTTCAAAGCCGCAACTCGACCGGCGTTCGCGGAATCACCCTTCGCGACGGCGATGAGGTGATCTCGCTGTCGATCCTCCACAAGGCCGGAATCCGCGACCAGGACGAGCGCGAGGATTATCTGCGCCACGCCCCCTGGAAGGGCGAGGACGCCGACCGCGCCCCGCGCCGGATGGACGAGGCCCGCTACGAGGAATTGAAAGCGCGCGAGCAGTTCATCCTCACCGTCTGCGCCAATGGCTATGGCAAGCTCTCGTCCGCCTACGAATATCGCCGCACCGGCCGCGGCGGCCAGGGCATCACCAACATCGACAATATTCCCCGTAACGGCCCGGTCGTCGCCAGCTTCCCGGCTAGCAAGGGCCACCAGCTGATGCTGGTCACGGACCAGGCCAAGATGATCCGGATGTCGCTCGGTGACCTTCGAGTAATCGGCCGCGGATCGGCGGGCGTCCGCCTGTTCAACGTCGCCGACGACGAGCATGTCGTCTCCGCCGCCCGAATCGAGGAGAGCGAGGACGAGGCCGAGCTGGTCGTAGACGTCGAGGACACCCAGCTCAGCGCCAGCGGCGCGGCGATCGGCGGCGACGAAGGCTAAGGCGCCCTTGCATCTTCACCTGCGCCCTTCCTAGAAGGCGCGCATGGTGAAGAGCCCGGTCACCCGCCTGTTCCTCGCGCTGCTCGGCCTGTTCGCCCTCGCCGCTCCGGCATGGGCGCAGGACGACGTGGCGGCGGCGAGCCGGGGCGTGGTGCGGGTCGTCGTCGTCCAGGTCGAGGACGGTGAAATCATCGACTTCGGCCACGGCAGCGGATTCGCGGTCGCGCCCAACCGCATCGTCACCAACGCCCACGTCGTCGACCTCGCCATCGCCGACCCGGAAAATGTCGTGATCGGCGTGGTGCCCTCCGAGGGGAGTCAGTCCTACGGCGCCCGGATCATCGCGGCGGACCGCGCGCGCGATCTCGCCCTGCTCGAGATCCAGGAAGGATCGGTGCCGCCGGTCGCCCTGTTCACCGGCGCGATCGGCCCCGGCGCCTCCGTCGCTGCGCTCGGCTATCCCGGCAATGTCGACCTCGCCACCGCCCAGTCGATGCAGGATTATATTCGTCCCCTGCCGCCGACCCGCTCTTCAGGCAATTATTCGGACCTCAGGCGCGGCGACATCGGGCCGATCATCGTTCACACCGCGGCCATCGCGCGCGGCCATAGCGGCGGCCCGCTGGTGGACGCGTGCGGCCGGGTGATCGGCGTCAATCGGATGATCACCCGCAACGACATGGGCGATTCCAGCTTCGCCTTCGCGATCCCTGTCGCCACGGTCGTCGCCTTCCTGCGCCAGGCACGCCAGCCGTTCCGCTCGGTCGACGCCGGCTGCGTGAGCTCCGCCGACCTTGCCCGTGCCGAGGCGGAGCGCGAGGAGGAAGCACGCCGCGCCCGCGAGGCCGACGAGGCGGCGCGGCTGCGTGACGCCGATGCCCGCCACGAGCGCGCCCTCGCGGAGCTTCAGCAGAGTCGGGAGAACCGCACTGGCCTCGCCATCGGCCTGCTCGTGCTGGCAATCGCCGGGCTCGGCGCCGGCGGCATCCTGCTGTTCAAGGACAAGCACCGCCCAGCGCTGATCGCCGGTGGTGTCGGAGTCGCCCTCCTGCTCGGCGCGGCGATCGTCTTTTTCACCCGCCCCGGCCTCGACAGCATCGAGACGGACGGTCGAGTCACCTCGAGCGTCACGCCCGATCCCGACCGCTATGTCGGCACCAACATCTGCACGCTCGACCGCGAGCGCAGCCGGGTGACGGTGTCGGGCGAGCCGGAGGTCGAGCTCGCCTGGGAGAAAGGCGGCTGCGTCAACAACGGCACCCAATATGCCCGCTATGGCGACGTGTGGCGACGGGTACTGGTCCCCAACAGCGAGCAGACGGTGAGCGTCACGGAGTTCAACCCAGTGACCGGCGATTATGTCGTGGACCGCTATCTGTTGTCCGTCTCGGCGATGGACGAAGCGCGGCAGCTGCGCCGGCGGGTCGAGCAGCGCAGCTGTACCCGCAACCAGGAGGACCTCGCCATCCTCGCCGATCGCCAGCGCGACCTCGAGGAGTCACTCCCCGACCAGCCCAACGAGCGGCTCGTCTATCGCTGCGCGCCGGAAAGGTCCGGCAACTAACCCCATTGTCCCAACGCCTTGCTGTGCTAGTCTCCGGCCAACCAGGGGACTGTATATGCTTGTCAGGTTGCTCATCGCGGCTGCCGCGATGCTTTGGACCACGGCTGCCCAAGCAGAATGGCGGGAAGCGAGCACACGCAACTTCATCGTCTACAGCGAAGGCAGCGAGGCCGATCTGCGCGACTTCGCCGAAAAGCTCGAGAAGTTCGACTTCATCCTGCGCCGGGTGCACAACGTACAAGCCCCGCCCAGTCCCTACCGGCTCCGCGTCTTCCTCCTGGCCAACACCAATGCGGTTGGACGGATGATCGGGTCCGACGGGGTCGCCGGCTACTATGTCGATGACGCCCGCGGGATGATGATGGTCGGCACCCGCAACGGGCGCAACCAGGTGATCGATGCCGAGAGCATCCTGCTCCACGAATATACTCACCACTTCATGTACCAGTATTTTCCGGCGACCTACCCGACCTGGTACAGCGAAGGTTTCGCGGAGTTCTGGGGCGCAACCAAGTTCCTCCCCAACAACGTGGTCGAAGTGGGACACCCGATTGAATTCCGACTGCGTGCGTTCCGACCTAATCTCGGCTTCACCAACATGAGCCGCTGGTTGCACGTCCGAGACATGCTCGCCGCTCAGAGCTATCGCGATGTCGCCGAGGTGGACCTGCTCTACTCGCTCGGATGGCTCCTCGTCCGTTACACCTGGGAGAATCCCGAGCGGCGGCGGCAGCTCCAGCAATATCTCGCGCTGGTCAATCAGGGCGTCCCTTATGCCGACGCGGCAACGCGCACGTTTGGCGACCTCACCGACCTTAACAGCGAGCTGTTCGACTATTCGGGCAGGAATCGCTGGAACGTGATCCAGCTGCCCTTCCGCGAGTTCGACATAGGTTCGATCAACATCCGCACGGTCGGTGCCGCGGAGCAAGCGCTGATGGAGCATGAGATCCGGATGAGTCAGGGCGTCCGCAACGCGGATTTCCCGAGGTTTGTCGAGGAAGTTCGGGCCATCACCGCGCGCTTCCCTAGCGACCCGTTCGCGCTGCGCCTGCTGGCCGAAGTCGAGCGGACAGCCAACCACGATCAGGCGGCGATGGCGGCAGTCGACAGGCTGCTGTCGGTCGCTCCGGACGATCCGCGCGGACTGATGCACAAGGCGATGCTTCAGATCGACGCGCTGAAGGCAGCGAACTCGACCGATCGTGCGGCATGGGATTCCGCGCGCCGGCTGATCGCCCGGGCAACCGAGCTCAACCAGTCGGACCCGCTGCTGTTCGAGGCGCTCTACGATTCCTACGCTGCACAAGGCATCGTCCCCCCCGACGAAGCGCAGGCGGCGCTCTACCGGGCGCATGACCTCGCCCCGAGCGACACTCGACTCACCTACAAACTGGCGTCGGATTTCGAGCAGCGCGGGATGATCCGCGATGCGATCGCCATCATCCGGGCCGACGCCTTCCGCGTACCGCCTCGCACTAACGAGAGCGAACGCCAGCGCCAGCGCAGGGAGCGCCTCGAGGACCGCTACCGCCGGGCCGGCACCCGCCGCACCGAATCGGCGCGGGAGATGCTCGAACGGCTGACGATGCGGCTTCGGCAGGAGGAAGGCGGAGCCGCGCCGGCACCGCGGCCCGCCCCGGCAGCGAACCCCAGGAACTGAAGCTCAACCGGCTTCCCGCTCGACCAGCCTCGCCTTCCGCTCAAGCCCATAGGCGTAGCCCCCCGGCGATCCGTCGCCGCGGCGGGCGCGGTGGCACGGGATGAGAATCGCGATCTGGTTCGCGCCGCAGGCGGTTGCCGCAGCGCGCACCGCACGCGGATTTCCGGCCCGGGCGGCGAGCGCGGCGTAGCTCAGCGTCTCGCCGGGCGGAATTCGGGCGAGTTCGCGCCACACTGCCTCCTGGAAAGCCGTGCCGCGCACGTCGAGCGGCAAATCGTGCGGGCGCTCGGGCGCCTCCACCGCGGCGATCGTTCGCGCCACCAGGTCTTGGAGGCCCTCCCCTCCCGGCTCGATGGTAGCGTTGGGAAAACGGCGATGCAGGTCCGACTCGTCCTCGTCGAACGACAGGCGGCAGATGCCCTTGTCGGTCGCCGCGACCAGCATTCGGCCGAGCCAGGTCTCGGCGATGGCCCAGCGCACCGTCTCGCCGCGGCCTCCGTCGCGCCAGGCGGACGGAGTCATGCCGAGCCGCGCCTTTGCGTCGGCGTAGAAGCGGGCCGGACCGGAATAGCCGGCGTCATAGATGGCGTCGGTAATACGGGCATTGCTTCCGAGCGCCTGCGTCGCACGACGCGAGCGGAGGCCGCGGGCATAGGCCGCGGGCGTGACCCCGGTTGCGCGCTTGAACAGGCGGTGGAAATGGTGCGGCGAGTAGCCGGCAGCGGCGGCAAGCGCCTCGAGCGACGGCACTTCCTCCGCTTCGGCGAGCAGCTTCAGCGCCGCCTCCATCGCTTTGGCCTCGCGCGTGATCTCGTCGGGCTTGCACCGCAGGCACGGGCGCAGGCCGGAGGCCTCCGCCTCGGCGCCGGTCGCGAAGAAGCGGACATTCTCCCGCTTCGGGTGTCGCGCCGCGCACGACGGCCGGCAATAGATGCCGGTGGTGAGAACGCCGGTGACGAAGCGCCCGTCGACCTTACGGTCGCGGGAGAGGACGGCACGCCAGGCGCTGTCCGAGTCGATGGCGGGGACGTCATTCACCGTGTCTAACTGGTCCGGTCGAAAGGCAGTGGCAAGCATCGCTCAGCTCCTTTCGATGCGGGCGAGGAAGCAGCCATAGCCCGAAGTGTGGGCGTGGATCTCGGCGACGTCCGAGCGGCCGAACAGGTCGCGAACCGCCGCATCGCCCTCGCCCGGCTCCACCACGAGCCCGTCGATCAGCATTCCCTCCGCGTCGAATGCGCGCAGGCTGATCCGGCGGTGGTCGAGCATCGGCGGAAGGGCGCCCTCATATATAGGCGCCTCGGTCGCGTCTTCCCGGACATAGATGGCATGGCTGGCGCGAAACGGCGTGTCGACGTCGTGACTGACATGGTTGACGAGGATCAGCTGCTCGCCGTTCCGAGCTTCCTCCAGCGACACTCGGCACGGGAAGCCGGGACCGGCGGCCGTGACCCGGCGGGCTCGGCGCTCGCGCAGCGCATCGTCGCTCATTCGGAACAAGGGCCGGAATGGCGCGGGATCCAGCCCCTGGATTCGGTAGGTCATGTGAGTCTCTCCTCCGTGGTTGGGAGGCACTTAGACTCACCGATCGGACCGGGGCGTCCCGGCTCTTGCTGTCAAAGCCCCGGTGCGCCGGCGAAGAGGTCGCGGAGCGGAGTCAGCTCTTCAAGGCGCCAATTCTCCGGGAGGAGCACGGCGCTGCGCATAGGCGGCAGGTGCCAGAGGACGTGCTGCATCGCGATCCAGGCCGATTGCTCGTCCGGGAACTCGCTGCGCCGTTTGCCAATCATCAGGTGGCGGTGCGGCCGAAGCGACATGTCGGTCATCAGCTGGACGCGCGGATTGCGCAGGTCCCAGACCTGGGTGAGGTGCTTGTGGAGCGCCTTGGCCGCGTAGGGCGGCAGGGACTGGTCGGATGGGGTGGCGAGCAGCACCTGGCGGGGCGTCTCTTTCGCGCCGAGGCCGAACCAACCGCGCTTGCGCGGCTGCGGCGCGGGCGCGAGCGCGCTCTCGATGACGTCGACTGGATCGCCGTCGGGCGAATCGTAGCGGATCAGGCTGTCGAGCACGCCGAGCGAGAAGACGAACTGCGCAGCCTCGGGCGGGTCGTCGGCGCTCGCGAACAGGGCCGCGCCCCAGCCAGCGGCGAGGCAGTCCCCGGCACGGTTGGCCAGACAGTGCGAATCGAACGCCCTTCCGTCCTTGGGCAGGTCGAGGCGCAAATAAGGAAGCCCGTCCGGCCCGGGATAGACGCCGGCGGCTTCGACCGCGGCGAACCAGGCGACGTCGTAGAAGCGGTCGAGCCAGGCGGAATCGCGAGCATCGCGGCCGGTTTCAAACAGCCGGGCAAGCTCGGCGGTGAGGCCGAGATCGAACATCGCCGAACGATTGCGGTGGAACCGCTGGATCTGAACCGATGCCGTTGCCATAGCAGCATCTCCCCTGGCGCGCCCAACTTACCCCCTTGGCGGCCGCGCACGACGGCTCCGTGACGAAGACCGCAGCGGCTGCGACAAGGCTGCGGTTGCATCCCCGCGGCGCTCCTGCTAGCAGCCCGCGCGAGCCATTGGGGGGCGCGCCGAGCGCCCCTTTTCGCGTGGCACACATTCCTTGTTCGGAGCATCGACGCGCGTGGATAATTCCAGCGGCATTCAGGCAAGTTTGGCGGGTCGCTACGCCCTCGCTCTGTTCGAGCTGGCGCGCGACGAGAAGAAGATCGAAGCCGTCGGCACGAGCCTCGCCGGCCTCAAGCAGGCGCTCGCCGAATCCAGCGAGCTTGCCGAGCTCACCACCTCGCCGCTCATCGGCCGCGACGAGAAGGCGCGCGCCATCGGTGCAGTCGCCGAGCAGATGAAGCTCGACCCGCTCACCCGCAATTTCCTCGGCGTCCTTGCGCAGAACGGCCGGCTTTCCCAGCTTGGGCAAGTGATCCGCGCCTTCAATCTGCTGGCGGCGAGTCACCGGGGTGAGATCACCGCCGAGGTCACCTCTGCGCGGCCGCTCGACGACGATCAGGTCGCCCAGATCAAGCAGCATCTCCGCACCCGGATGGGCCGCGACATCAACGTCGATCTCAACGTCGACCCCGCTCTCTTGGGCGGCCTGGTCGTGAAGATCGGCTCCCAGATGATCGACAGCTCGATCCGCACCAAACTCAACACCCTCGCTCACGCGATGAAAGGCTAAGGCACGACAATGGATATCCGCGCCGCTGAAATCTCCAAGGTCATCAAGGACCAGATCGCCAGCTTCGGCACCGAAGCGCAGGTGTCCGAAGTCGGAACCGTGCTCTCCGTCGGCGACGGCATCGCGCGCGTCCACGGCCTGGACAATGTCCAGGCCGGCGAGATGGTCGCGTTCGAGAACGGCACCCAGGGCATGGCCCTCAACCTCGAAGCCGATAACGTCGGCATCGTGATCTTCGGCTCCGACTCGGAGATCAAGGAAGGCTCGACCGTCCGCCGCACCCAGACCATCGTCGACGTGCCCGTCGGCAAGGGTCTGCTCGGCCGCGTGGTCGACGGCCTCGGCAACCCGATCGACGGCAAGGGCCCGATCGAGGCGACCGAGCGCCGCCGAGTCGAGGTGAAGGCGCCGGGAATCATCCCGCGCAAGTCAGTCCACGAGCCGATGCAAACCGGCCTCAAGGCGCTCGACGCCCTCGTCCCCGTCGGCCGCGGCCAGCGCGAGCTGATCATCGGGGACCGTCAGACCGGCAAATCGGCCGTTGCACTCGACACCTTCATCAACCAGCGCGAGCTCAACAAGGGCGACGACGAGAGCAAGAAGCTCTACTGCATCTACGTCGCGGTCGGCCAGAAGCGCTCGACCGTGGCCCAGATCGTCCGCGCGCTCGAAGAGAATGGTGCGATGGAGTATTCCATTGTCGTCGCCGCGACCGCGTCCGAGCCGGCTCCGCTCCAGTTCCTCGCACCGTACACCGGCTGCACGATGGGCGAGTATTTCCGCGACAACGGCATGCACGCCGTCATCGTCTATGACGACCTGTCCAAGCAGGCCGTCGCCTATCGCCAGATGTCGCTTCTTCTGCGCCGTCCGCCGGGCCGCGAAGCCTATCCGGGCGACGTCTTCTATCTCCACAGCCGCCTGCTCGAGCGCGCCGCGAAGATGAACGAGGACAACGGCGCGGGCTCGCTGACCGCCCTGCCGATCATCGAAACGCAGGCGGGCGACGTGTCGGCCTATATCCCGACCAACGTCATTTCGATCACCGACGGCCAGATCTTCCTCGAGACCGAGCTGTTCTACCAGGGCATCCGCCCGGCGATTAACGTCGGTCTCTCCGTCAGCCGCGTCGGCTCGGCCGCGCAGACCAAGGCGATGAAGAAGGTCGCCGGCTCGATCAAGCTCGAGCTCGCCCAGTATCGCGAGATGGCGGCGTTCGCGCAGTTCGGCTCGGATCTCGACGCCTCGACCCAGAAGCTCCTCAACCGCGGCGCCCGCCTGACCGAGCTGCTGAAGCAGCCGCAGTTCAACCCGATGCCGATGGAAGAGCAGGTCGTGTCGATCTTCTCCGGCGTGAACGGCTATCTCGACGCCATCCCGACCGAGGCGGTGACCCGCTTCGAGGCCCAGCTGCTGAACCATGTCCGCAGCGAGCACGGCCAGGTGCTGACGACCATCCGCGACAGCGGCGCGCTCTCCGACGAGATTGTTGCGCAGCTCAAGGAGATCATCGGCAACTTCGCGAAGTCGTTCGCGTAAGGACCGGATAGATGGCCAGCCTCAAGGCACTCAAAGGGCGGATCGCGTCGGTCAAGTCGACGCAGAAGATCACCAAGGCGATGAAGACCGTCGCCGCGGCGAAGCTTCGCCGCGCGACGGACCAGGCCGTTGCCGGCCGCCCCTATGCCGAGCGGCTCGAGGCGGTGATGGCGAGCCTGGCGTCGAAGATCGTCGTCGGTCCGCAGAGCCCGAAGCTCCTCGCCGGCACCGGCAGCGACCAGGTTCACCTGATCGTCGTCGCGACCGGCGAGCGCGGCCTCGCCGGCGGCTTCAATGCCAACATCGTCAAGCTAGCCCGCCGCAAGGCGGAGGAGCTGACCGCGGGAGGCAAGACCGTCCGCTTCTATCTGGTCGGCCGCAAGGGCCGGGTGCTCCGGCGTTTCTACCCGCAGGGCATTCACCACGACCAGGACATGAGCGGCATGCGCAGCCCGGCGTTCGATCACGCCCATGCGGTCGCCCAGGACCTTATCGCCCGCTACGAGGCCGGCGAGTTCGACGTGGCCCACCTCGTCTACTCGACCTTCCAGTCGGCGCTCGTTCAGGAGCCGACCGAGCGGCAGATCATTCCGGTCAAGGTGCCGGAAGGCGCCGAGGGCGGCACCAGCGCCGCGGTGGAATATGAGCCTGACGAGGAAGAGATCCTCGCGACGCTCCTCCCCCGCAACGTCGCGGTCCAGATTTATCGCGCGCTGCTCGAGAACCAGGCCGGCTTCTACGGCGCGCAGATGACCGCGATGGACAATGCGACGCGAAACGCCGGCGACATGATCAACCGCCTGTCGATCGAATATAACCGCTCGCGCCAGGCCGCGATCACCAAGGAACTCATCGAGATCATCTCGGGCGCCGAGGCGCTCTAACCACTTCGACGAAGCAGGAAACAGACATGCTTGAGCCCCAAGTCGCTGAGATGCAGCGCTCCACCACCAACAATGTCGGCCGTATCGCGCAGGTGATCGGCGCCGTCGTCGACGTCAGCTTCGACGGTGAGCTGCCGGCGATCCTCTCGGCCCTCGAGACCGACAATAACGGCTCGCGCCTCGTCCTCGAGGTCGCCCAGCATCTCGGCGAGTCGACCGTCCGCACCATTGCGATGGACTCGACCGACGGCCTGACCCGCGGCCAGACCGTCACCGACACCGGCTCGCAGATCCGCGTTCCGGTCGGTCCGAAGACGCTCGGCCGGATCATGAACGTCGTCGGCGAGCCGATCGACGAGCGCGGTCCGATCGGGGCGACCGAGACCGCCCCGATCCACGCCGAGGCGCCGAAGTTCGTCGACCAGTCGACCGAGACCTCGATCCTCGTCACCGGCATCAAGGTCATCGACCTTCTCGCCCCCTACGCCAAGGGCGGTAAGATCGGCCTGTTCGGCGGCGCCGGCGTCGGCAAGACCGTGCTCATCCAGGAGCTGATCAACAACATCGCCAAGGGCCACGGCGGCACCTCGGTGTTCGCCGGCGTCGGCGAGCGCACCCGCGAGGGCAACGACCTCTATCACGAGTTCCTCGACGCGGGCGTCATCGCCAAGGACGAGAATGGCAATGCCATCTCCGAGGGCTCCAAGGTGGCGCTCGTCTTCGGCCAGATGAACGAGCCGCCGGGCGCCCGCGCCCGGGTCGCTCTCTCCGGCCTCACCCAGGCGGAGTATTTCCGCGACGTCGAGGGCCAGGACGTGCTGTTCTTCGTCGACAACATCTTCCGCTTCACCCAGGCGGGTTCGGAAGTGTCGGCGCTACTCGGTCGTATCCCCTCGGCCGTGGGCTACCAGCCGACCCTGTCGACCGACATGGGCGCGCTGCAGGAGCGCATCACCTCGACCAACAAGGGCTCGATCACCTCGGTCCAGGCGATCTACGTCCCCGCGGACGACCTTACCGATCCGGCGCCGGCGACCTCGTTCGCCCACCTCGACGCCACCACCGTGCTGTCGCGCGCCATCTCGGAGCTCGGCATCTACCCGGCGGTGGACCCGCTCGACTCGACCAGCCGCGTCCTTGAGCCGCGCACCGTCGGCCAGGAGCATTACGAGACCGCCCGTGCCGTCCAGGCGACCCTGCAGCGCTACAAGTCGCTCCAGGACATCATCGCCATTCTCGGCATGGACGAGCTGTCGGAAGAGGATAAGCTGGTCGTCGCCCGCGCGCGCAAGATCCAGCGCTTCCTCAGCCAGCCGTTCCACGTCGCCGAAGTGTTCACCGGCATCCCCGGCAAGTTCGTCCAGATCGAGGACACGGTCCGCTCGTTCAAGGCGGTGGTGAACGGCGAGTACGATCACCTGCCCGAGGCGGCCTTCTACATGGTCGGCGGCATCGAAGACGCCGTCGCCAAGGCCGAGAAGCTCGCTCAGGAAGCGTAAGAGTGCCTCCCCTCCCGCTCGCGGGAGGGGATCGAGGGGTGGGGCTGGTCGATGAGATCAGCTCTAACCTCTGAATGATCCCACCCCCGGCCCCTCCCGCAAGCGGGAGGGGAGAGGACGTCGAGAATGCCCCTTCATTTCGAACTCGTGACCCCTGAGAAGCTCGTCCGCTCCGACGAGGTCTACATGGTCGTCGTTCCCGGCACCGAGGGCGACTTCGGCGTGCTCGAGGGCCATGCGCCCTTCATGTCGACGATGCGCAATGGCGACCTCCTCATCCATCGCAGCGCCAGCGGCGAGCCGGAGCGGATCACCATCGAAGGTGGCTTTGCCGAAGTGAACGAGCGCGGCCTCACCGTCCTCGCCGAACGGGCCGAGGTTCCCGCCTAGCTCCGTTCAGGGCTGGCGCCGAAAGGTCCAGCTCATCGGCCTGCTGCCGTCGGCAAGCGACACTGTCGCTATCAGCGTGTCTCCTTCCCGCCGGTAGACGATGCGCTGCGGGTAATCGTGCGCGCGGTTCTCGAACACCACGATGTGGTGGCGCGACTCAACCATCGCGAAGCGCACTGCCGGAGCACCCGACGGCGATCCATAGAAGGCAGGTCCCTGCTCGTCGGCCGCGATCCGCATGAACTCGAAGCCGCCCGTGCGGTCATTCTGCACTGTCCGATTTAGCCCGAGCAAGGTCTGGCCCTCGGTGCCGCTCCACAACTCTTCGGTCCAGCCCTGCTCCTGCGCCTCGGTGCGCCAGTGCCCGCTCAGCCAGCCGAGCTGCGAAATGTCCGGGTTGAACGACTGCAGCGCCAGGGCGGCAGCAGCGAGCATTGCGATCATGAGACACCCTCCCCCTTACGGACCTCATAGCATGATCAGGCTTCGCCGTCCGTGGTCCTTTCGGGGCGCTGGCGCGACCACAGCCACAGGCCGCCGGCGATGATCAGAAGCGCACCGGCGGCCTTGGGAAGCGTCGGGACGTCGCCGAACAGAAGCAGGCCCGCGCCGGTCGCGACGAGCAGCTGGACGTAGGTCATCGGCGCGATCGTCGCCGCCGAGGCGAGCTCGGTCGCCCGGAAGATGCACCAATGGCCCAGCGTCGCTGTCACCGCCACAACTGCGCAGCGAAGAACCACGCTCCACTCCGGCGTCGTGATCGCCAGTCGCGGCTCGCCGCTCACATGGCCGGCCACAGCGAGCGCGAGCAGGACGGGGACCGCCATCACCGCCACCAGCATCTGCATGACCATTGCCGGCGCAAGACCCGCGGCCTGTCGATTGAGGATGATCAGGCACGACATCGCCACCGCCGCGAGCAGCGGGAAGAAGGCCTCGATGCCGAGCTCCAGTACGTTGGGCCGGAGGATGAGGAGGACGCCGGCCGATGCGAGCAGGATCGACACCAGCACCGCCGGCGCGGGCCGCTCACGCAGGAAGATGAAGGACAGGATCACCGTCCATACCGGGCTGGTGAAGACGATCGCGGTGGCGTCGGCGAGCGGCATGACCATCACGCCCATGAAGAAGCCGAAGGTCGCCACCGCCACCGCGGCGCCCCGTCCCGCCTGAAGCCACGGCTTGGGGAGGCGGAACGCGCTGCGCCCGTAGGCAAGCCTCACATAGACCGCGAGCCCGACCGCTCCGATCGAGTAGCGCAGAAGCGCGATGCCGCTCCCCGACCATTGGCCCGCCATGGTCTTCACGACCGCGTCGCCCACAGAGAGCAGGAAGAAGCCGATGAGCGCGATGAGCAGCGCCTTCCGGGGCGCGGACGTGTGAAAGGCGGGAGCGGTCACGTCGGCTCCCGTGCGGGCGGGTTAGTCAATTGTCAAAGTTTCGCGCCTATTCACCCTGTCAGCCGGGGAAATCCAATGTTTTGGGCGAGGTAAGGCCAGGATATGAGTGCTTTTGGACGTCGCAGCGGGGCCGGCGGACCGGGGAGTGGGCGCCCGTCTTTCGGTGTCGCCAAGCCGATGAAGGGCCCGGCGCCGATCACTCCGGACAGCGCCGGCGGCTCGCAATTCCCGCCGATCGACAGCCTTCCGAGCGTCGACGACACGCCGCCTCAAGTTGCCGACCGCAGCGACGCGATGGCGCGCCTCGATGACCGCCAGGCACAGAGCGGCGAGCAGGGCAATTCACGCGGCGAGGGCTTCGAAGCCTCGATCCACCGCATCAAGGAGCAGGTGCTTCCGCGCCTGCTCGAGCGCGTCGACCCCGAGGCGGCGGCGACGCTCAGCAAGGACGAGCTCGCCGAGGAGTTCCGCCCGATCATCGGCGAGGTGCTCGCCGAGCTGAAGATCAACCTCAACCGGCGGGAGCAGTTCGCGCTCGAGAAAGTGCTCGTCGACGAGCTCCTCGGCCTCGGGCCGCTCGAGGAGCTGCTCAACGATCCCGACGTGTCGGACATCATGGTCAACGGTCCGACCCAGACCTACATCGAGCGCAAGGGCAAGCTGGAGCTCGCGCAGATCCAGTTCCGCGACGAGGACCATCTCCTCCAGATCGCCCAGCGCATCGTCAACAAGGTCGGCCGCCGCGTCGACCAGACGACTCCGCTCGCCGATGCCCGCCTTCAGGACGGCAGCCGCGTCAACGTCATCATTCCGCCGCTGTCGCTTCGCGGCACCGCCATCTCGATCCGTAAATTCTCCGAGAAGCCGATCACCCTCGACATGATGAAGGGTTGGGGCTCGATGTCGGACAAGATGGCGACCCTGCTCAAGATCGCGGGCGCCAGCCGGATGAACATCATCGTCTCGGGCGGCACCGGCTCGGGCAAGACGACGATGCTCAACGCCTTGTCGAAGCTTATCGACCCGGGCGAGCGTGTCATCACCATCGAGGACGCGGCCGAGCTCCGGCTTCAGCAGCCGCACTGGCTGCCGCTCGAAACCCGTCCACCCAACCTCGAAGGACAAGGCGCGATCAGCATCCGCGACCTCGTCATCAACGCCCTTCGTATGCGTCCCGACCGGATCATCCTCGGCGAGATCCGCGGCCCGGAATGTTTCGACATGCTCGCGGCCATGAACACCGGCCACGACGGCTCCATGTGTACGCTCCACTCCAACAGCCCGCGCGAGGCGCTGGCGCGTATGGAGAACATGGTGATGATGTCGGACATCAAGGTTCCGAAGGAAGCGATCTCGCGCCAGATCGCCGACTCGGTCGACCTCATCGTCCAGGTGAAGCGCCTCCGCGACGGTTCGCGCCGCACCACCAACATCACCGAGGTGATCGGGATGGAGGGTGACGTCATCGTCACCCAGGAGCTGTTCAAGTTCGAATATCTGGACGAGACTCCTGACGGCAAGATCATCGGCGAGTACCGCTCGATGGGCCTTCGTCCCTACACGCTCGAAAAGGCCAAGATGTTCGGCTTCGACCAGCCCTATCTCGAGGCCTGCCTTTAGACCGTCAGTCCCCGAGCTTGAAGCCGAGGATCGCCAGCCCGAGCACGGCGAACATAGCCGCGACCTGAATCCCGCGCCACGGCACCCAGCCCACTGCATCGAGATGGTCGCGCCGCTGCCGCTTTCGGTCCGCGAGCGCAGCCACGATCGCCAGAACGAGCGCAACTCCCGCCGCTCCCCAAGACCATTGTTGCGCCGTCATTCGCGATCCTTCATCAACCGGCACGACATCTGGTGCGTCCCGGCCCGGGGCGCAATCCGATCCGGGAGGAATGATGAAGCGGTTGAAGCTCACCTTGGCCGTCGCCTTGCTTGCCGGCGGCGGAGCGGCACTGGCGGCACAGCACCACGGCCATCATCAGGCCCATGCCGACGTCGGCGCTCACCAGCCGTGGCACGACGCGCTGCGCAACGCGGTGTCAGCCTCCACCCGCACCCCGGCCAACGTCCAGCGCGACCGCTACCGCAATCCGTTCGACACCCTCGCCTTCTTCGGGGTCCAGCCCAACCAGACGGTCGTCGAGATCTGGCCCGGCGGCGGCTGGTACACCGAGATCCTGGCGCCCTACGTCCTCCAGGGCGGCGGCACTTATCATGCCGCCTCGCTCGGCGAGCCGCGCGCGCTCAACCGCATGATGACCGAGAATCCTTCTCTCTACGGCAATGTCCGTCTCGCCGACTTCCCCGCCTTCGCAGCCGACGACGCGCGGGTGCCGGACGGCAGCGCCGACGTCGTCCTCACCTTCCGCAACGTTCACAACTGGCGGATGGGCTACCAGCGCGACCGCCAGGACTATAGCGCCGAGGCGTTCCGCCAGATGTTCGCGATGCTTAAGCCCGGCGGCGTGCTCGGCATCGTCGACCACCGCCTGCCCGAAAATGCCGATGCCGAGCGCGAGCGCACCAGCGGCTACATCAAGACATCGACCGTGCGCCGCCTCGCCGAGGAAGCCGGCTTCGAGTTCGTCCGGTCGAGCGAGATCAACGCCAATCCCCGCGACACCGCCGACTGGCCGAACGGCGTGTGGACCCTGCCACCGTCGCTCCGCCTCGGCGACCAGGACCGCGACCGCTACCTCGCCATCGGCGAGAGCGATCGAATGACCCTGATGTTTCGGAGGCCGCGCTAACTCGTTCCTCCCTGTGAAGCGAGGCTTCATGGGGAGGGGGACCATCTGCGCAGCAGATGGTGGAGGGGTAGTTTGAAAGCCGGGAGACACGCAGAGGAATTACCCCTCCACCATGCTTCGCATGGTCCCCCTCGCCATCCGCTTCGCGGACAGGGAGAAACTTACTCGCCCAGCTTGTCGAGCTTCCTCTGCATCTCGGCGAGCTGGGCGCGAAGCTCGGCGAGCTCGCTCTTCGAAGCCTCGGGCGCCGGCGCGTCCTTCGCGGGCGGGCGCATTCCGGTCGCAGCCGCGGTGAACATCTCCATGTTGCGCCGGGTCATCTCGGCCAGCGGATTGGCGGTCAGCGCACCGCTCATCGCGTCGCGGAACTGGCTCTGGTTGCGCTGCAGGGTCTCCAGCGACGCTTCAAGATATTGCGGCACGAACGACTGCATCTGGTCGCCGTACATGCCAATCAGCTGCCTCAGGAAATTGACCGGCAGAAGCGTCGTCCCCCGCGCTTCCTCGTCCATGATGATCTGGGTGAGGACGCTGTGGGTGATGTCCTCGCCGCTCTTCGCGTCGATCACTTTGAAGTCGCGCTTCTGCCGCACCATTTGCGCGAGCCGGTCGAGCGTGATGTATGAGGAGCTCTCGGTGTCGTAGAGACGCCGGTTCGCATATTTCTTGATGACGACGACATTCTCGTCATTGGGCTGGGACGTCGCCATGCCAGGATCCTTCAACAGCGCAGGCTCGGCCCTACCACCTTCCTTTGCCGCACTGCAACACAGACCGCGGCCGCTCCCCCTGTTCCTCGATCTTGTGCGCAGCAAAACCGCAGCAAATCCGCAGCGCCTGAGGCGCGTGTTGGAGGGGCTGCGCAGATATCAGGAGGCTCCACGACCGACGCAGGAGCCGGGTACGCCGGTGCTCGCTGAGCGGCTCGGTGCGGCCCTGCGCGATTATGGCGGCGACGGGCCCGACATTCTGTTCGTCCCCTCGCTGATCAATCCGCCGACCGTGCTCGACCTTGGCGACCGCTCGCTTCTGCGCTGGCTCGCCGGCCAGGGGCGGCGCGTGCTCCTGCTCGACTGGGGATGGCCCGATGAAGCGCGCCACGACCTGTCGGTTGCCGGGCATGTCGAGCAGATCCTGCTCCCGCTGATGGCGACATTGGCGGAGCGGCCCGACCTCGCCGGCTATTGCCTCGGCGGCACCATGGCCGCGGCGGCGGCACAGCTCGGCGGCGCCCGAAGCCTCGCCACGATCGCCGCTCCGTGGCGTTTCCACGGCTTTCCCGAAGCGGAGCGCGAACGCCTCGCCGGGCTGTGGCGGGACAATCGGGACCTCGCCGAACGGCTCGGCGTGCTGCCGATGGAGGTGCTCCAAGCCGCCTTCTGGAGCCTCGATCCGGACCGCACGGTCAGGAAGTTCGAGGAATTCGCCGCGCTCGAAGGCGAAGCGGCCGCCAGCTTCGTCGCGCTCGAGGATTGGGCCAATGACGGCCCGCCGATCGGCGCTGCCGCCGCCCGGGAGATGTTCGAGGACCTGCTCGATGCCGATCTTCCCGGCAACGGCCGCTGGACCGTCGGCGGCGAGGTCATCGACCCGTCCTCTCTCCCCTGCCCGCTCCTCAACATCGTCTCGACCACTGACCGAATCGTCCCTCACGCCTCAGCCATTGCCGCCGGTGAGCGCCTCGATCTCGACCGCGGCCATGTCGGGATGGTCGTCGGGTCGAAGGCCCAGGACGAGCTGTGGCAGCCCCTCGCCGCCTGGCTTTCGCGCGTCAGCCCGAATTGATACAGCCGACCGCAACCAATCATCCCCCGCTCATGCTGAGGAGGGACTGAGCTTGGCGAAGGCCCGTCTCGAAGCACGCATCTGATCCTTCTAGACGCCGTTTCGACAGGCTCAACGGCTCCTCAGGATGAACGGTGAGGTATAGGAGAACGTAATGACCGACGTCGTCATCACCGCCGCCAAGCGAACGCCGGTCGGCGCGTTCCTCGGCGCCTTCGCCTCCACCCCCGCCCACGAGCTCGGTCGAACAGCGATCGAGGCGGCGCTTGCCCAGGCCGGCGTGTCGCCCGACGAGGTGTCGGAAGTGATCATGGGCCAGGTTCTCACCGCCGCCCAGGGCCAGAATCCTGCGCGCCAGGCCTCGATGGCAGCCGGCGTGCCCAAGGAGGTCCCCGCCTGGGGCATCAACCAGGTGTGCGGCTCGGGCCTTCGCGCCGTCGCCCTCGCTACCCAAGCGATCCAGACCGGCGATGCGAATGTCGTGGTCGCCGGCGGCCAGGAGAGCATGAGCCTTTCCGCTCACGCCCAGCACATCCGCGGCGGCACAAAGATGGGCGACCTGTCGATGGTCGACACGATGATTAAGGACGGCCTGACCGACGTGTTCAACGGCTATCACATGGGCATCACCGCCGAGAATTTGGCGGAGCAGTACCAGATCACGCGCCAGACCCAGGACGAGTTCGCCGTCGCCAGCCAGAACAAGGCGGAAGCGGCGCGTGCCTCGGGCCGGTTCAAGGACGAGATCGTCCCGGTCACGATCAAGGGCCGCAAGGGCGACACGGTCGTCGAGGACGACGAATATATCCGCGCCGGCGCCACCGTCGAAGGCGTCAGCGGCCTTCGCCCGGCCTTCAAGAAGGACGGCACGGTGACCGCGGCCAATGCCAGCGGCATCAATGACGGCGCCGCCGCCCTCGTCCTGATGAGCCGCGAGGAAGCGGAACGCCGCGGCGCACCGATCCTCGCCCGCGTCGCCAGCTGGGCCTCGGCGGGCGTCGACCCGTCGATCATGGGCATCGGACCCGTCCCGGCGAGCAAGCGCGCGCTCGAGAAAGCCGGCTGGACCATCGCGGACCTCGACCTCATCGAGGCCAACGAGGCCTTCGCCGCCCAGGCGCTCGCCGTCGGCAAGGAGCTCGGCTGGGATTCGGACAAGGTCAACGTCAACGGCGGCGCCATCGCCATCGGCCACCCGATCGGCGCGTCGGGCGCCCGAGTGCTGACGACCTTGATCTACGAAATGGCAAAGCGTGACGCCAAAAAGGGATTGGCGACGTTGTGCATCGGGGGCGGCATGGGCATCGCCCTTTGCGTGGAGCGCGACTAATGGCCACAAACGCACCGACCATCGCCGCCGCCATGCGCCGCGGCCGCCGAAGCGTGATCGAGCATCTCACGAGCGTCGGGGCGACGAGCGCCGACAAAGCGGTCACCTACCAGCCGCAGGATCATGCCCTGCGCAAGGGCCTCAGCTACCTGATGGCCCAGGACGTGGTTCAGCTCACCCAAGAAGGTCGCTACTGGCTGGACCAGGCCGCGGCCGATGAGTGGCGGCGCAACTCCCGCACCCAGGCGGCGCTCATCGCCGGCGGCGCGGTCGCGGCACTGGGCGTTGCCTTGTGGCTGCGCCGCTCCCGCAAGAACCGCGAATAGGCCGCTAGCTCCACACCCGCGCATAGCGGCTGCCGAGGGTCGTCAGCAGCTCGTACTGGCTGAGGCCCGATTGCTGCGCGGCGCTCGGCAGGTCGAAGTCGAGCTCGATCCAGTCACCCTCCGCGATCTCGGGAGCAGCGTCGACCCGAATGGCGGTGAGGTCCATCGACACACGGCCAACAACGGGAAGCGTCCGGTCTTCATGGAGTGCCCGTCCGGTGCCCGAGAAACCCCGCAGATAGCCGTCCGCATAGCCGATGTTGAGGATGGCGAGCTCGCACGGCTCGCGCGCGATGAAGGTCGCATTGTAGCCAACCGACCCGCCCGCTTCGACGCGCTTGCGCTGGATTACCCTCGCTTCGACCCGAACGACCTGACGAATATGGGCCTCCGCCTCGGCGCGCGGAATGCCGCCGTAGAGGGCGAGCCCGGGCCGGGTCAGGTCATAGGCATTGTCGGCGCCGAGGCAGATGCCGGCGCTGTTCGACAGGCTTCGGCGCTTCGCCGGCACCCGCACTGAGACTTCCTCGAACAGCCGCCGCTGCTCGTCGTTCTTGGCCACGTCCTCATCGGCGCAGGCGAAGTGGCTGAGCAGGGTCTCGATCTCGAGCCCCTCGAGTGCGCCGGCGGCGACCTCCTCCGGCAACAGCCCGAGCCGATTGATGCCGGTGTCAATCATCACGTCGCAGGGCCGCCCGGTTTCCCGCCAGCGCCGCGCCTGCGCCGCCGAATTGATCACCGGCCGCGCGCGGGAATTCAGCGCATAGGCAAGGTCGTCGTCGAAGAAGCCGTGGAGGACGCTGAGCGACGCATCCCCGACCAGGTCGGCAATAGTTTCTGCCTCCGCCCAGGTCGCGACGAAGAAATCCCTGCAGCCCGCCTCGGCGAGACGCCGCACCACCTCACGCGCGCCGAGGCCATATCCGTCCGCCTTAGCCGCCGCCCCGCACGCCGCTCCGCCGCCCTTCGCCTTCAGCCAGCGCCAGTTGGCGACGAGAGCGGCGCCGTCGAGGCGCAGACGAAGCGGTGGGGCGGAGGGCATGTGCGCCCGTAGCGCGGCGCCGCCCCTCAATTCAATGTTCGGCTTTCCCGGTAGGCCCCGCCGTCTCCGGCAGCCAGAAATAGCTGACGACCAGGGCCATCAGCACCACGCCCCAGGTGTACCACAGGCCCGAATAGGGATCGCCGGTACGGGCGATGATGTAGCTGGCGATGAACGGCAGGAAGCCGCCGAAATAGCCGGTGCCGAAATGATAGGGGATCGACATCGAGCTGTAGCGGATCTGTGGCGGGAACATCTCGGACAGCAGAGCCGCCACCGGCCCGAACGTCGCGCCCGACAGCGCCGTCATGGCAAGAATTGCGACGACGATCAAAGCGATGCCGCCCGGGCCAGGCACGACCGGATCGAAGTCGTAGCCCGCGCTCTCGAGCAGCGGCCTCACCTCGGCGGTGTCGCGGACGATATGCGGAGCGCCGCCGATCGTCACTGCCACCGCCTGCGGGCCCGACGTCGCCATGGCGAAGGCAGGCACCGGCGGGTTGGCGAAGCTGTAGCGGACGCCGAGCTTGGTCAGTTCGCCGATCACCCGGCCGCAAAATTCGCGTTGCGCCTGGGCGAACGGATCGAACTCGCAGCTCTCGCGCTGGATCACCACCGGCGCCCGCTCGGCCGCCGCCGCCAGGTTCGGATTGGCGGCGCTGCCGATCAGCCAGAAGATCGGGAACAGCAGGATCAAAGTGAGCGCGTAGCCAATCAGGATCGGCTTGCGCCGCCCGATCCGGTCTGAAAGCCGCCCGAACACGACGAACCAGACGAGCCCGAACAGGGCGGCGACCCCGACGATGATCTCGGCCGTCGTTCCCTCGACACGCATCGGCCCCTTGAGGAAGGACAGGGTGGAGAACATCGCCGTATACCAGATCACGGTCAGGCCCGCGGCGATTCCGAACAGGGCAACGAGGAGCCGCTTGACGTTGCCCGGATAGCGGAAGCTCTCGACGAAGGGGTTGCCTTTGGTGTGGCCCGCTTCCTTGATCGCCTTGAACACCGGGCTCTCGGACAGCTTGAGGCGCATCCACAAAGAGATGGCCAGCAGGATGAGCGAGATGAGGAAGGGCACGCGCCAGCCCCATTCGTTCCACGCCTCCTGAGACAGGAAGGCCTGGCAGACGAGCACGACGGCGAGGCTGAGCACGAAGCCGCCCGCGACCGAGGCCTGAATGAAGCTGGTGTAGAAGCCGGCGCGGCCGGGCGGCGAATGCTCCGCCACGTAAATCGCCGCGCCGCCATATTCGCCTCCGAGGGCGAGCCCTTGGAGGATGCGGAGGAAGATGAGCAAAAGCGGCGCCGCGATGCCGATGCTTGCTGCGGAGGGGATGAGGCCGACCCCCGCGGTCGCCACGCCCATCAGGGTGATGGTGATGAGGAAGGTGTACTTGCGGCCGAGCTTGTCCCCGAGATAGCCGAACAGAATCGCGCCCAAGGGCCTGAAGCCGAAGCCGACCGCGAAGCCGGCCCAGGCGAGCAGAGTTTGAAGCGTCTCGTTGCCGCCCGGGAAGAATACCCGCCCGATGATCCCGAACGTCGCCAGCGTCCCGTAGATGAAGAAGTCGTACCATTCGAATACGGTGCCGGCGGAGGACGCCGAGATGACGAGCCGGATCTTCCTCGGCTCGAGCACCTCCGCCTCACCGGCTCCCGGCGCCGCTCCTCCATCCGGCCTCGACACCATCCGCAGCTCTCCCCTTCTGCTTTTGAGCGAAACCTAGAAGCTGGCGAACCCGCTGCAAAGCGTTGCCGTATCCGCAACGCCCATTTGCCCGGTGCTGATATTCCGCAACCACGCGCCGCCGCCTAGGTCATAGTCATCATGATCCAGCAACCCGCCCTCTTCATCTCTCACGGCGCCCCTGACCTCGCGATCCGCGACGAGGCCGCGTCGCGCTTCCTGCGTGATCTCGGCCGCCACCTCGAACGCCCCGACGCCATCGTCGTCGCCTCCGCGCATGACGAGGCCCGAGGCGTCGTCGTCCGCGCCCCGGCCCGCTTCCGCACCTGGCACGATTTCGGCAACTTCGACCGACGCTTGTTCGAGATGCGGTACGAGCCCGAAGGCGCGGCGGACGTCGCCGACGAAGCATTCCGCCTGTTAAGCGAGGCGGGGCTGAGTCCGGCGCGAAGCGAAGCGCCGCAGCTCGACCACGGCGCTTGGGTACCGCTGTCGCTGATCTTCCCCGACGCCGACATCCCGCTCGTCACCGTCTCGATCGACCCGCGCCGCCGCACCGAATGGCACGACGCGGTCGGCCGGGCGCTGGCGCCGCTGCGCGAGCGCAACGTGCTGGTCGTCGGCTCCGGAAGCATCTCCCACAATCTGCGCGAGGTGTTCGCCGGGCGGAGCCAGGATCGGCAGTGGGTCGATGCCTTCACCAGCTGGCTGGCCGACCGCGCTGAAGCGGGCGACCGCGATGCCCTGCTGAGGGTGATGAACGACGCCCCCGAGGCGCTGCGCAACCACCCGACCGACGAGCATCTCCTGCCCTTCTTCGTCGCGCTGGGTGCCGGCGAAGGCAAGCCGGGCCGGCGCCTCCACCACAGCTACACCTATAATATCCTGGCGATGGACGCCTATGCGTTCGGGACGGTGCCGGAGCCCGTGCCGGAATAGCCCGCGGCGACGGCCGAACTTTCCCAGTTGCGCCCGTCGAACGCGCGCACGGTCATGGTCAGGCCTTCGGTGCCATCGAGCGCATTGACGTTCACGCTCCACGCCTCGGGGTGCGAGCGCGGCTGGTAGAAGCTTTTGACGCCGCAGGTGCGGCAGAACAGGTGCTCCGCCGCGCCGGTGCCGAACCGGTAGCTGGCGAGTGAGCTCTCCCCGCTCAGCAGCCGGAAATCGGCATGCGGCACCATCAGGTGGCGGAAGCCCGTCATGCTGCAGATCGAGCAATTGCAGTCCAGCACCTCGACCGTCTCCGGCACCTCGGCCTCGAACCGCACCGCTCGGCAATGGCATCCCCCTCGGATCTTCATCGTTCGCCTATCCCGCCCTTGCGGCGCGCGATCAAGTGCGGCCAGACGGGAGCGTGGAATCGCGGCTCCAGCATTGTTTCCCGCCGGTCGTGCGGTCGGACGCGCGTCTCCTCGTGCTCGGCAGCCTGCCCGGCGCCGTGTCGCTCGCCGCGGGCCGCTATTATGCCCATCCGCGCAACCAATTCTGGCGACTGATCGGGGCGGTAATCGACCGCCCGCTGGAACCTGCCGGCTATGAGGAGCGGCTCGCCATGCTGCGCGAAGCCGGCGTCGGCCTGTGGGACACCGTCGCCGCCGCACATCGACCCGGAAGCTTGGATGCCGACCTCCGGCTCCACGCCGCGAGCGACCTTCGCGCGCTGGTGGCGACTCTTCCGGAACTACGCGCGATCGCCTTCAACGGCGGCACGGCGGCCCGGATCGGTCGCCGCGAGCTGGGCCCCGGTGAAAGACTCGCTCTCGTCGATCTGCCGTCGAGCAGCCCCGCCTACACGCTTCCGTTCGACGAGAAGAAGGCGCGCTGGCTGCTTCTTCGCCACTATCTCTGATCGCGGCTGCGGTTTGCCGCCGGTGGACTCGGCCGCCCCCAAAAGCTAATAGATATGAGTAAGTTCAGGGGGACCCCAGATGCCGCATTATCGTTTCGTGCTCACCGGCGCCGGCAACGGCGATGGCCGCGCCGAGGAATATGGCATCTTCAACGATCAGGGCGCGCTGCAATTCGCCCGCCGTTTCGCGCACAATGCGCCGGTCGAGATCTGGGAAGAACAGCGGCTCGTCGGGCGCATCGAACCCGCTCAGCCCGCTCTCGCCGACTGACTTCGCAGGAACGTCACGGCTTCTCGCGCCAGCTCCGGACGCCCGATAACCAAGTCGGGTACGCGAACGTCAGCCTGATTGTAGATGATCGTCGAGCCGTCTGCCCGGGTCGCATGGAGCCCCGCTGCGAGCGCCACAGCGAGGGGCGCGCAATTGTCCCATTCGTGCTGGCCACCGGCGTGGAAATAGAGGTCAGCTTCGCCCGCGATTACCGCCGCCGCCTTGGCGCCGGCCGACCCCATGGGTCGAAGATCCGCTCCGAGATGAGCGGCCAGCGCCGCGGCCAGCTCCGGCGCGCGAGTGCGGCTCACCAGGATCACCGGCTTCTCGCGTGACTGCCGAGTCGCCGCAGCGGGCGCAGCAGTCGATAACAGACGGCCCATTGCCGGCACCGCGACCGCCCCTGCTTGCGGCTTCCCGTCCACCGCCAAAGCGACATGGACAGCCCAGTCGTCGCGTCCGCTCATATATTCGCGCGTCCCGTCGAGCGGGTCGACGATCCATACGCGCCGCATGTGCAGCCGGTCCGGCCGGTCTATACACTCTTCCGAGAGCAGCCCGTCGTCCGGGCGCGCAGTTCGGAGCGCGTCGAGGATCAGCGCGTTGGCCTCGCGGTCCCCTGCCAAGCCGAGCTCCGCACCTTCAAGGCCGCGCTTGCGCAGTTCGAGCAGCAGCTTGCCTGCGTCGTCCGCGAGCTTCATCGCCAAGTGATGGTCGTCCATCGGCCCGCTAAAGCCGCGCGCCGTCGCCGGGTAAACAGAAGATTACACATGCGATACGGTTTTACGCGGCGTTAACCATTCCCGTTGCCACGCTCGTTGATGTTTGGGGGGAGCATTTCACATGAGCATTTTCCTGGCGATGCTGCTGTCGCAGTCGAAGATTTTGCCGGACGTCGACCGGCGGGCGCTCGACATCCAGGCTCGTGCGGAGGCGGCTCAGCCGCGCCGCATGGCCCAGCCGGTGCGCCGCCCGGCGGTGGCGTCCACGAACCAGCGCCCGCAGGTGCGGCGCGCCTCGGGCGGCAACAGTCTGGACCTGTCGTCGATCACCACCATCTGCCGCGCTGCCGGCAGCCAGGATGATCCGGCCCAGTTCCTGTCGACATTGGCCCACGCCTATTCGCTGACGAGCTCCGATAGCGCCGACATCCGCACCAATTGCGCGGCCTATCTCGCCAACCGAGCCGACGCTCGCAGCCGTCGTTAGTCACAGCTCTTCACGTAGGTTAATAATTATGCTTTGATCTTCCAACCGGCCGAGCGCCGGTTGGGGGGAAGGCATGAAGCTTCTGACCGTGATCGGGACTCGTCCCGAAGCCATCAAGATGGCGCCAGTTCTGGATGCGATCGAAACTTGCCCCGATGTGACCTCTTGTCTCTGTGTCACGGGGCAACATCGCGACTTGCTTGACCAGGCACTGATGTTCTTCGACATGAGACCCGATCTTGATCTGGGTCTCATGTCTGCGGGACAATCGCTGAACGGCTTCTTCGCACGTGCAATGGCGGGGCTCGGGCGTGTTCTCGACGAGGAAGCGCCGAACAGGGTCATCGTTCAGGGCGACACCGCCTCTGCGCTGGCGGGAGCGCTCGCCGCCTTCCAGCGCCGAATCCCCGTCTCCCATGTCGAGGCGGGCCTCAGGACCTTCGACACCGGCAATCCCTGGCCTGAGGAAGGCTATCGTCAGGCCATAGACACGATCGCCGATCAGTTATTCGCCCCTACCGCGACCGCCGCAGCGAACTTGCGCATCTCAGCGGAGCAGTCGGTCTTCGTGACCGGCAACAGTGGCATCGACGCCGTCCATTCCGTCCTCGGCCGACTTTCGCGAGACCGCGAGCTTCGCCAAGCCGCCGACGCGGCCGTGCCGGCGCTTCCTTCGGACCGACCGCTGCTGCTGGCGACGATCCACCGGCGCGAGAGCTTCGGCGAGCCCTTGCAGAGGATCTGCGCCGCCCTCGCCCGAATTGCTGGGAGCCGAGCCCATATCGTGTTGCCCGTCCACCCAAATCCGGAGGTCGCGGGGCCTGTCAGTTCAATTCTGAGAGGTCGCGCGGGCATGACTCTGCTCGACCCCCTCCCCTTCCCGACCATGCTTCGGCTGATGCAACGTGTCGACTTGATCCTCACCGACTCCGGAGGGGTGCAGGAGGAGGCGGCAACGCTCGGCAAGCCGACGCTGGTACTGAGGACCGCGACTGATCGCCCCGAGTCGGTCACCGCTGGCCTGGCACGCCTTGCCGGCACAGAGACCGACGCGATCATTGGCGCGGCGGACGTCGAACTCGAACAGTTGGCTCTCCGGCCCCACGACGGCGTCCGTCCAAACCCGTTCGGCGACGGCCGTGCCGCCGAACGCATCGTTGCTGCATTGCTTGGCCGCCCCGTCGAGCCTTTTGAGGCCGAAATCGCGCACGGACCCTCTGTTCCAATTCGACTGGCCGGCTAAAGCAACCAGGTGGAGTCGGATGTACTGATCGTCGGCGGCGGCGTCGCCGGGCTGTCGCTTGGGGCGGCTTTGTCGGGACATCGCCGGGTGGCCGTGCTCGAGGCCGAGGAAGCGATCGGCCACCACAGCTCGGGCCGAAGCGCCACGTTCAGCCATTTCGGCATCGGCAACGAGATCGTCCGAAGCCTGACCGCGGCGAGCCGTGCCTTCTTCCAGCAGCCGCCCAACGGGTTCAGCGAGACGCCGATCGCCCGCACCGCCACCGCCCTGTTTGTCGCGACCGATGAGATGCTTCCGACGCTCGACAAACTCGCGGAGGTGATGAAACCCCACGCGCCGCACATTCGCAGGGTCGGCGCGGAAGAGATGCTCGCCTTGTTCCCGCCGCTGCGCACGGGGACGGGCAAGGTCATTGCCGGCCTCGTCGACACGGAGGGACTGCGCCTCGACGCGAATGCGCTGCTTCAAGGTTACGCGCGCAAGATCCGTTTCAGCGGTGGCGAAGTGCTGACCGGAGCGCGCATCGCCGCGGTACGGGCGGAGGGAGGCCTCTGGACCGCTGTCGCCGAATCCGGCGAGCGATACGCGGCGCCGATCCTGGTCAACGCCGCCGGTGCCTGGGCAGACGGCTTTGCTCGGACGGCCGGCGTCGCCCCGCTCGGCTTACGCCCCCTGCGGCGCACCATCATCATCGTCGATCCGCCGGACGGCGCCGACAGCTCCGGCTGGCCGTTCGTCAAGACCGCCGTCGACGACTTCTACATTCTGCCGGAAGGAGGCCGCCTCGCCGCGTCTCCGGTCGACGAAGTTCCCGACGATCCCTGCGATGCTCAGCCTGAGGAGTACGACATCGCGCTCGCCGCCTGGAAGGTCGAGGAATATACGACGCTCGCCGTGCCGCGCGTGCAGCATCGCTGGGCCGGCCTTCGCACCTTCGCTTCGGATCGCACCCCTGTCGCAGGCTTTGACCCCGCTGCGCCCGGTTTCTTCTGGCTCGCAGGGCAAGGCGGCTTCGGTCTTCAGACCGCGCCCGCAATGGCGGAAGCTGCGGCTTCACTCATCTTGTCCACGGACTGGCCGGAACAGCTTGCGGCGCTTGGCATTTCCCCCCATGTCCTGGGGCCCGAACGATTGATCCATGGCTGACGATTATCCAAGCCGCGCGCGCCAGGCCTATGCCATGGACGACGACACCGACTGGCTCGACATCCCCGAGCCGGAGGACCCGCATCCGACGAGCGCGCACCGCTGGCCGCGCTGGTTCAGCCTCGGGCTCAAGGCTCTGCTCGTCCTGTTCGTGCTGCTGGTGGCCTGGTTGACCTTTACCGCGCCGCTCAACCGCTCGCTACAGCCGCTCGGCGCTCCGAGCCTGGTGGTGCTCGCATCGAACGGCGAGACGATCGCCCGTCGCGGCGCGATCATCGAGGATGCGGTCGACGTCACCGAGCTTCCGCCTCACGTCGCCCAAGCGTTCATCGCGGTCGAGGACCGCCGTTTCTTCCGCCATATCGGCATCGATCCCTACGGCCTTGCTCGGGCAATGACGCGCAACCTTGGCTCTGGCCGAATGGTCGAGGGTGGCAGCACCATTACCCAGCAGCTCGCCAAGACCAGCTTCACTGGCGCCGACCGCACCGGCACGCGCAAGATCCAGGAGGCGTTCATCGCGCTGTGGCTCGAGGCGTGGCTGACCAAGGAGGACATTCTCAGCCGCTACCTCTCCAACGTCTATTTCGGCGACAACGTCTACGGCCTCCGCGCCGCGGCCCATCATTATTTCTCCGTCACGCCGGAGGATCTGACGCTCGAGCAGGCGGCGATGCTCGCCGGCGTCGTCAACGCGCCGTCACGTCTCGCACCGACGCGCAACATGGAAGGCGCCCGCGAGCGTGCGAGGCTGGTCGGCCGACGCATGGTCGAGGCAGACTTCATCTCCGAGCGTGAGCGTCGTTCGATGCGCCCGGCGCGGCTGCGCGTCGCCCCGCGCGATCGCACGCCGACCGGCACCTACTTCGCCGACTGGGTTCTTGCCGAGACCGCGCAGGTCGAGGACGAAGAGACCTACGGCGAGACCGAGATCCGTACCACGCTCGACATCGACCTGCAGCGTCTCGCCGAGCGCACGATCCGCGGCGCCGGCCTCGGTAGGGCCCAGGCGGCTCTCGTCGCGATGCGCACGGACGGCAGCGTCGTCGCCATGGTCGGCGGCAGGAATTACGCTCAGAACGCCTTCAATCGGGCGACTCAGGCGCGGCGGCAGTCGGGCTCGACCTTCAAGCTGTTCACCTATCTCGCAGCGCTTCGGCGCGGCTATTCGCTGGCGACCCCCGTCGCCGATACGCCTCTAACCATCGGCGACTGGACCCCACAGAATTACGGCCAGAGCTATGCGGGCACGATCCCCCTGGCCGAGGCCTTCGCACGATCGAGCAACGTCGCGACGGTCCGCGTTTCCCAGGCGGTTGGTCTGCAGGAGGTGATCCGAGCGGCCCGCGACCTCGGCGTCACGAGTCCCCTACCCGCCAATCCGAGCCTGCCACTCGGCACCGCCAGCACCACGCTCATCGAGATGACCGCTGCTTATGCCGCGGTCGCCGCCGACGGCTATCCGGTCGTCCCCAACGGGCTGGCCGAACGCGCGCCGAGCGAGGGCTGGTTCGGCAGCTGGTTCCCCGCGCAGCAGCGCGGTCTCCAGCGCGATCCGGCCTTCGCGCCGATGCGCGACCTGCTGGCCGGAGTCGTGCAGCGCGGCACGGGCACTGCCGCCAACCTGTCGGTGCCGACCTTCGGCAAGACCGGCACGACCCAGGATTATCGCGATGCGCTGTTCATCGGCTTCGCGGGCGATCTCGTGGTCGGGGTGTGGATCGGCAATGACGACAACCGGCCGCTGCCCGGGATCACCGGCGGCGCCCTGCCCGCCCGGATCTGGCGCAGCTTCATGACCGAGGCGCTCGGCGTGTCGGCGGCCGCCCCAGCGCCGGTGCCGCAGGCCGCCCCGCTGACGGAAGAGTCCGGCAACGTCACGGATCCGAACGCCAATTCCTTCCTCGGTCCCGACGGGCTGCCGCTTGAGCAGATTCCATTCGATCCGAGCGCACCGCCGCAGCAACCGTCGGAGGGCGAGCTCCAGCCCGCCCAGCCACAGCCGGGAACGCCCCCGGTTCGACAGCCGCCGGCCGGGCCGCCGCCGCAAACTCCGCAGCAGACCCAGCCGCGACAACCCGAGGTGCGCCCGACCGGTGAAAGACCGGTCGAGCAACCGAGGCCCACTGGGCGGTAGCGTGGACGGCTCCGGCGCTAAGGAGCGGACGGATCTCGCCGAGGACCGCACCGTGCTGGCCAACGAGCGCACCTTCGCCGGCTGGCTTCGAACCGGCCTCGGCTGCGTCGCCGTCGGTCTCGCCTTTCAGGCGTTGTTCGAGAAGATGGAGCCGTCCTGGGTTCCGAAGGCGATCGCCACCGCTTTCGTCGCCATGGGCATCCTCGTCTTCACCCTCGCCCGCCGCAACGCGTGTGCCGTGCTTCGGCGGATCAAGCCGCACGAGGTGAAACCGGCAGGGGTCGCTACGCTCGAATTGACGACGTGGGTTCTGTCACTGGGTGCGGCGGCGCTGATCGCGGCATTGTGGCTGGCCCGCTTCGAGTGACGCGGGCGAGCGGCATGCGGGTGCGGTCCATCTCGCGCTTCTTGTCGTAGAGCTTCTTGGCCGCATAGGCGCCGGCGACCAGCAGGCCGGTTCGCATTGACATGCGGCGCATGATCGACGGCGCAGCGAGGCCGACGAGGGCACCGCCGACGCCGCTACGGTTGGCGGTCACGCGCTGACCGATGCGCCGCCCGACTTCGGCGCGGATGAGCTGGCGGATCATGCGTTCTTCCTCCCAATGGCTTGCCCGAAGAGCGCGGCAGCGGGCCCATTGTTCCGGGCGGTCACGCGAGGAACAGCTCCGCCGCCGCCTCGACCACCGCGTCGACGTCGAGGCGATAAGCGCGATAGAGGTCGGGAAGGTTGCCGGTCTGGCCGAAGCGGTCGACGCCGAGCGGGCTCACCTTGTGGCCCATTACTCCGCCGATCCAGCTCAGCGACGCGGGCGCGCCGTCGATCAGGGTCACCAGGCCGGCGTCGCGCGACAGAGAGCCGAGCAATTTCTCGACATGGCTCGGCTCACCCGGCCTGCCGCTCCAGCGGGCGGTCTGGCGGGCGCTCCAGCCGCGGTGGAGAAGGTCTGGCGAGGTGACCGCGAGCAGGCCGAGGCCGGGCAGGTCCTCGCTCAGCGCCTCCCAGGCAGCGAGCGCCTCGGGTGCGATCGCGCCTGAATAGACGATCGCGGCTTCGGCTCCCGGTGCCGGCTCGCGAAGCCAGTAGCCGCCGGCGACGGCGCCCTCCTTCCAGCTGTCGTCGGAGCGCTCGATCTGGTGGATGGTTCGGGTGGTGAGGCGGAAATAGACGCTCTCGCCATCCACGCACTGCATCAGGCGGAAGCCCTCCTCCATAAGGAGCGCCAACTCGTCGACGAACGCCGGCTCGTAATGGCGAAGGCCCGGCTGGCCGAGCGCGATGAGCGGCGGATTGATCGACTGGTGGGCGCCGCCCTCAGGGCCCAGCGTCAAGCCCGAGGGAGTCGCGACCAGCATGAAGCGGGCATCCTGGTAACAGGCGTAGTTGAGGGCATCGAGCCCGCGGGCGATGAACGGGTCGTAGACGGTGCCGATCGGGAACAGCCGTTCGCCGAACAGGTCACCGGCGAGGCCCAGCGCGGCGAGCATCAGGAACAGGTTGTTCTCGGCGATTCCGAGCTCGATATGCTGGCCCGCCGGACGCCCCGCCCATTTCTGCGCCGACGGAATCTTCGCGGCGGCGAACACGTCCGCCAGCTCCTGGCGGCGGAACAGGCCGCGCTGGTTCACGAAGCCGCCGAGATTGGTCGACACGGTGACGTCCGGCGAGGTGGTGACGATGCGATCGGCGAGCGGTCCGCCCGCCTTGGCGAGATCGTTGAGGATCCGACCAAAGGCGGCCTGGGTCGACTGCTCGTCGCCCGGCGGCGGCGCGATCGACGGCACGTCGGCGACGTTCCACGGCCGCGAGCGCTTCTCGCGGGCGACCCGGCTGCTCTCGACCAGCGCGCGAACCGCTTCCGCGCTGTTGCCGCCGAGCCCGGCCCAGGGCTCCCATTCGTCGCCCTCGACGACGCCCATCTGCTCGCGCAGGGCGGCGATCTGCCCCGGGTTCATCAGGCCGGCATGGTTGTCCTTGTGCCCGGCGAACGGCAGGCCGTAGCCCTTGATCGTGTAGGCGATGAACAGGGTCGGCACGTCGTCCTTTGCGGCGTCGAATGCCTCGACGAGGCTTGCCATGTCGTGCCCGGCGAGGTTGGTCATCAGCGCCTGGAGCGCCTCGTCGTCCCGGGCGTCGAGCAGCGGCTTCGTCTCGGGCGCGTCCTTGAGCAGCCGCTCGCGCCAGGCGGCGCCGCCGAGATAAGTCAGCGCCGCATAATCGGCGTTCGGCGCGGCATCGATCCACGCCTTGAGCGCCTCGCCGCCCGGCTCGGAGAACGCCGCCTCCATCGCCTTGCCATATTTCAGAGTGACGACCCGCCAGCCGCAGGCGGCGAAAATCTCGTCGAAGCGGCGGAACATGCGGTCCGCGGTCGTCGCATCGAGGCTCTGGCGGTTGTAATCGACGATCCACCAGCAATTGCGGATGTCGTGCTTGGCCGCCTCGATGAGGCATTCGTAGATATTGCCTTCGTCGAGCTCGGCATCGCCCATCAAAGCGACCATTCGGCCGATGTCGGCCGGGTCCATCAGGCCGTGGGCGACGAGATAGTCCTGCACGAGACTGGCGAAGGCGGTGACGGCGACTCCGAGACCGACCGAGCCTGTCGAGAAATCGACCGGAATCCTGTCCTTGGTCCGGCTCGGATAGGACTGCATGCCGCCGAAGCCGCGGAAATTCTCGAGCTGCTCGCGGCTCTGGCTGCCCATTAGATAATGGGCGGCGTGAAGCACCGGGCCGGCATGCGGCTTCACCGCGACCTTGTCGTTGGGACCGAGCGCATGGAAGTAGAGCGCGGCCATGATCGCGGTCATCGAGGCGCAGCTCGCCTGGTGGCCGCCGACCTTCAGCCCATCCGCGCTCTCGCGGATGTGATTGGCATTGTGGATCGTCCAGGAGGCGAGCCAGCGCAGCCGTTCCTCGATCAGGGTCAGAGCTTCAATGTCGGGCGTGGCGGTCTTCTTCAGCATGGACCGCGCCTTAGCCCCGCCCGCCGAAAAGCGACAGAGCGGCGGCAAAGTGCACGAAGTTCAGTATCGCTTGGCGATCGAGATCCGGCCTCGGCGGCGTCGCTGTTGTCGCTCTTGGGACCGTAGAGCGCGTCGAGCACGGCGCTGAACGTCCGCCGCGCGCGATCCGGTGAACGGACGCCGGCGCTGCAGATTTCCCGATAACCTCGCTTGGCAATCGCCCTCGCGACGTCAGGTGCAACAGGCGGTTCGACCTTGGCGACCCGAGAACCGCCGCGCTGCGCCTCGACCCGGACCGAACGCGCCCAAGCGACCGCCGAGTCCCACGCTGCCGCGAAGCTCTCCGCACCCGGCCGGCGGCGAAGCGCATAGGCATTCTGCCGGTTCTTTCCGAGCCGCCCCGCCGCTCCGCCGGGTGTGGCCCCGCCCGCGAGCAATTCAATGAAGCGCAGCTGCAGCTCCGGCGACCAGCCGTCGTTGCGAGGCCTAAGCGTCACGGGAATGAACATCAGGATCGGCGGTGGAGCAGCCATGATTCGGCGAACATAGCATGAACAGCCTGTTGTAGGAAAATGCCCAACCACTTGAAAAGCATTGGTCGAAAAACCATATAGGCTCGTGCCGGGCGCTTCGGGCCCGGTGACCCATGAGGGCGCCCGCTCTCTCGGGCGCTCCTCGTAAACAACGTTGCTCTCAGGAGGACTTGGATATGAGGAACTTTGACCTGACACCCTTCCGCCGCTCCACCGTCGGCTTCGACCGGCTGTTCGACTGGCTCGAGGCGGGCTCTCAGCTCGCGACCAACGACAACTTCCCGCCATTCGACATCGAGCAGGAGGGCGAAGACCGCTACTTCATCCGCCTCGCGGTCGCCGGGTTCCGGCGTGACGAAATCGACATCACCGCCAAGCAGAACCTGCTGACCGTCACCGGCCGCAGGAACGGCGACGATCAGCGCCGCTACGTCCATCGCGGCATCGCCACCCGCTCGTTCGAGCGAAGCTTCGTGCTCGGCGATTATGTCCAGGTGCGAAGCGCCGACCTCAGCGACGGCCTGCTCACCATCGAGCTGGTGCGAGAGATCCCCGAGGAGATGAAGCCGCGCCGGATCGAGATCGGCGGGGGCTCCGGCCCTTCACAGATCGCCGATCAGCGGCCGGACAACGACAACAAGGAACGCAAGGCGGCGTAACGCCTTGCATCCCACTCCCGGCGCGCCAGCGCCGGGAGTCCGGTTGTGCAACGCCTGTGAACCAAGGAGGATAAAGATGGCTATGCGTGATCTCGTCCCCTGGAGCCGGCAGAGCAGCACGGCTCCGGTCCATTACCGCGGTGACGACAGCCCGCTGATGAGCTTCCGCCGCGAGGTCGACCGCCTGTTCGACGACATGTTCGGCGGCTGGCCGAGTGTGGGCTCCGGCATGGGCCGGGGCTCCGTCGCCTGGCCGAATGTCGAGCTCAGCGAGAACGAGCGCGAGCTTCGAATCACCGCGGAGATGCCCGGCATGACCGACAAGGATGTCGAGCTTCTGCTCGAGAACGGCATGCTGACGCTCCGCGGCGAGAAGAAGAGCGAAAGCGAGGACAAGGATCGCGGCTATTCCGAACGCTTCTACGGACGCTTCGAGCGCCGGATCCAGCTCCCCTCGAACGTCGACGAGAGCGGCGCGAAGGCGGATTTCCGCGAGGGCCTGTTGACGGTGACCCTCCCCAAGTCCGCCGAAGCCGAGCGCGGTCGGCGGATTCCGATCAACGGAGGCACTCGTCACTAAGTGAGCAAAGGCCTCCCGCCGGACGGGTGGGAGGCCTTTTCAATGAAGCCGGTCGAGGAGCCTCACCCCTCGACCCCGAAAAGCATTCGGGCCCGGACGGGAAGCTGGCGTCCGGGCCCGTTGTCGCGCCTCCCCGCGCGAGCTCTGTAAGTCTTGAACCTCAGGCGGCGAGCTGGTCCTCGCTCGGCGTGCGATGAAGCCGGAACAGGCCTTCGCCGGTGGTTCCGCCGTCCGACAGCGGCAGCGCGGTGGCGCAGAACGCGCATTCCGCGAGCAGCCGGCCGATCAGCCAATGAGTGCGACCGCAGCCGGGGCAGCGATTGACCTCATTCGAGTGGTAGACCGGCTGATAGCCGCGGATGGCCGGATTCACGGGTCCGCGCAGGTCGCTGATCGAGATGACGTTCGACATGAAACTCACTCCCTTTCACCGCCTTCAATATATGAGGCGCCGGTGAGCCGTGCATGAACGTCGACGAAAGGAGCGGTTCAGTCGATTAGAACGTGGGGCGAGCGCATTCGCCCGACCAACGCCGCGTTTCGCGGGGCCAATCGACGAGATTGCAGGGGGTTAGCCGAGCGACTCGCCTTCGGGGGCGCCTCGGCCGAGCTTGTCGGGGAGCGGCTCGCCGTTCGGAGTGAATTCCAGGCTGACCGAGTTGATGCAGAAGCGAAGGCCGGTCGGCGGCGGGCCGTCGTCGAAGACGTGGCCTTGGTGGCTGCCGCAGCGGGCGCAGACGATCTCGGTGCGGACCATCCCGTAGCTGGTGTCACGGATGGTGCCGAGATGGCCTTCGGCGAACGGGCTGGTGAAGCTCGGCCAGCCGGTGCCGCTTTCGAACTTGGCGCCGCCGTTGAACAGGGGCAGGCCGCACAGCCGGCAGGTATAGACGCCGGGGCGCTTCTCCTGGAGGAACACGCCGCAGAAGGGCGCCTCGGTGCCGTGGTTGAGCAGCACCCGCGCCTCGTCCTGGGTGAGCGTGGATTCCAGCTCGCGCCGCTGCTCGTCGGTCGGCGGCGTGAGGTCGAAGGTCGTGGCGGCAGTGTCGGTCATTGCGGGTCTCCGGCTGTTGCGCCCGACATAGGCATTCCCGCCGGCGCTTGCATCAGTTCGCCGCCGCGTAGGCCTCCACATTGGCGAGATGGGCGTCGATCTCGTCCTTCGGCAGGAAGGAGCCAAGGAAGCTGTTGCGCGCCAGAGTGACGAGGTCGTCGCGGCCGAGGCCCCTCGCCTCGGCGGCGGCGCGGAAATTGTCGTTCACATAGCCGCCGAAATAAGCGGGGTCGTCGGAGTTGAGCGTGACTCGGAGGCCCTCACGGAGCATCCGGTCGACCGGGTGGACGTCCATGCTGGGGACGACGCAGAGCTTGAGGTTCGACAGCGGGCAAACGGTCAGGGTCATCTGCTCGTCGACGAGGCGGCGGACGAGGTTCGAATCGTCAAGGCTTCGGTTGCCGTGGTCGAGGCGGTCGATCCGGAGCAGGTCGAGCGCTTCCCAGACATAGTCGGCGGGCCCCTCCTCCCCGGCATGGGCGACCCGCTTGAGGCCGAGCTCGGCGGCGCGGTCGAAGACTCGGGCGAACTTGCTCGGCGGGTGGCCGAGCTCGGAGCTGTCGAGGCCGACCGCCTCGATCCGATCGAGCCACGGTTCCGCCTGCTTCAGAGTCTCGAATGCGGCCTCCTCGGAGAGGTGGCGGAGGAAGCAGAGGATGAGCTTCGAGCTGATGCCGTGCTTCGCCTTGGCCTGGTCCATGCCGGCGAGCAGGCCCTTGATCGCGGTGTCGAACGGGATTCCGCGGTCGGTATGGGTCTGGGGGTCGAAGAAGATTTCGGCATGGACCACTGAGTCGGCGGCGGCGCGGTCGAAATAGGCGATGGCGAGATCGCGGAAATCCTCCTCGGTCTGGAGAACGTTGGCGCCCTGATAATAGATGTCGAGGAAGTCCTGGAGGTTGGAGAAGCTGTAGGCCGCGCGCACCTCCTCGACCGAGTTGAACGGGATCTCGACGCCGTTGCGCCTGGCGAGCGCAAACATCAGCTCGGGCTCGAGGCTGCCCTCGATATGCATGTGAAGCTCGGCCTTGGGCAGGCCGGCGATGAAGGCGGCGAGATCGGTCATGTCGGGTCCCCTCGGTAGAGGGTCACGCTAGCCGCTGCAGCGCCGCTAGGCGAGACGTTCGGGGACTTCGGTGGCATCCTCGAGGAGGTGATCGGCGGTCGCGACGGCTTCCCAGGGGAAGACGAACCAGCGCTTGTCGGCGGAGCGGTCCATGTTGGTGCCGGCATATTCGGCGCGGGCCTTGGAGCTGACGTTGTTCACCAGAACGGCGACCCGGATATGCTCCTCGCGGCAGCCGTGGCTGGCGAGCGTCTCGCGCAGATAAGCGATGGTCGAGCCGCTGTCGTTGATGTCGTCGACGATGAGGATCTTCGAGCCCTCGCGGCTCTTGGCGGCGAGCTTCTCCAGAAGCTCGTCGGCGAAGGCCGCGTCGCCCGAGCTGTGGTCGACCGACAGCATGGTGATGCCGGTGCGATGGGACAGATAGGCCGCGGGGACGAGGCCGCCGCGGCCGACGCCGACGAGGAAGTCGGGCTTCCAGCTGTCGGAGTCGAGCTGGCGCGCGATCGCCTCGAGGTCGCTCAGGAACGCCTCGTAGGGGACGTAGTAGAGCTCGGGGTTCGCACTCGTGGACATCGATCCCCTCCTCTTCTCAGGCTCAGCCCAGCGCCTTCCTGAGCAGCTCGTTGACCACCTGCGGATTGGCCTTGCCGGCCATCGCCTTCATGGTCTGGCCGACGAAGAAGCCGAAGAGCTTGTCCTTGCCGCCGCGATATTCGGCGACCTTATCCGCGTTGGCGGCCATGATCTCGGCGATGACCTTCTCGATCGCGCCGGTATCCGAGGTCTGCTTGAGCCCGCGCTCCTCGACGATGACGCCCGGGTCCTGGCCGGTCTCGAGCATGATCTCGAACACCTGCTTGGCGAGCGTACCTGACAGGGTGCCGTCGGCGACGAGGCTCAGCAACTCGGCGCCCTGCTTCGGCGAAACCGGGCTATCGGTGATGTCGCGGCCGAGCCGGTTCAGGGCGCCAAACAGGTCCGAGATGACCCAGTTGGACGCCGCCTTGCCGATCTCGGGGCCGGCCTTGCCGGTCGCGGCCAGCAATTCCTCGAACCACCGCGCCGTAGTCACGTCGGCGGTCAGCACCGCCGCGTTATAGGCGCTGAGGCCGAGCTCCTGCTCGTAGCGGTGGCGCTTGGCGTCGGGAAGCTCGGGCAGGCTCTCGCGACACTCGCTCAGGAACGCGTCCGACAGCTCGACGGGGAGCAGGTCCGGGTCCGGGAAGTAACGATAATCGTGCGCTTCTTCCTTGGAGCGCAGGCTTCGAGTCTCGCCCTTGTCGGGGTCGAACAGCCGGGTCTCCTGGACGATCGTGCCGCCCTCCTCGAGGACCTCGATCTGGCGGCGCGCCTCATATTCGATCGCGGCCATGATGAAGCGGACCGAATTGACGTTCTTGGTCTCGGTGCGGGTGCCGAACGGCTGCCCGGGCTTGCGGACCGACACGTTGACGTCGGCGCGCATCGAGCCCTGCTCCATATTGCCGTCGCACGAGCCGACATAACGTAGAATCGACCTCAATTTGCGGACGTAAGCCCCTGCTTCTTCGGGAGAACGCATGTCGGGCTTCGACACGATCTCCATCAAGGCGACGCCGGAACGGTTGAGGTCGACATAGGAGTAGGACGGATGCTGGTCGTGAAGCATCTTGCCCGCATCCTGCTCGAGATGGATGCGCTCGATGCCGATCTGCTTGGCGGTGCTCTCGTCCTTGTCGTCGAGGAGGACCTCGATCACGCCCTCGCCGACGATCGGGTGGTAGAGCTGGCTGATCTGGTAGCCCTGCGGAAGGTCCGGATAGAAATAGTTCTTCCGGTCGAAGCGCGACCAGGCATTGATCTGGGCATTTAGCGCCATGCCGGTGCGCACGGCCTGGCGGACGCACTCCTCGTTGAGCACCGGCAGCATGCCCGGCATCGCCGCGTCGACGAGGCTGACCTGCTGGTTCGGTTCGGCGCCGAACTCGGTCGAGGCCCCCGAGAAGAGCTTGGCGTTGGACACGACCTGGGCGTGAACCTCGAGGCCGATCACGACCTCCCACTCGCCGGTGGCGCCATGGATTCGATAGTCGGACATTACCACCAGGCCTCCGCGCGATGGTTGAAGCCGGAGCGCTCTTCCAGAGCGAGGCCGGCGTTGAGGACGCCCTGCTCGTCGAACGGACGACCGATCAGCTGCAGGCCGAGCGGCAGGCCCTGGCCGTCGAGCCCCGCGGGCACCGACATGGCGGGAAGGCCGGCAAGGCTCGCCGGGACCGCGAACACGTCGTTGAGGTACATTGCGAGCGGGTCCGAGCTCTTGTCGCCCAGCGCGAAGGCGGCGCTCGGCGCGGTCGGGGTGAGGATCAGGTCGACCTCGTTGAAGACCCGCTCGAAATCGCGCGCGATCAGCGCCCGAACCTTCTGCGCCTGGTTGAAATAGGCGTCGTAGAAGCCGGCGGAGAGCACATAGGTGCCAATCATGATCCGCCGCTTCACCTCGGCGCCGAAGCCGTCGTGGCGGGTCGCCTGGTACATGGAGTCGATTCCGCCGTCGCTCTGGCCGCGGAGGCCATAACGGACGCCGTCATAGCGGGCGAGGTTGGACGACGCCTCGGCGGGCGCGATGATGTAGTAGGTCGGAAGCGCGTACTTCGTGTGCGGCAGCGAGACCTCGACGATCTCAGCGCCGGCATCGCGCATACGCTCGATGCCCTCGTCCCAGACGCGCCCGATCTCCTCGGGAATGCCGTCGATGCGGTACTCCTTCGGGATACCGATCTTCTTGCCGCGAACGTCGCTGCTGAGCGCGGCCTCCCAACTGGGCACGGGCAGGTCAAGCGAAGTCGAATCCTTCGGGTCGAAGCCGCTCATCGCCTCGAGCATGATCGCGCAGTCGCGGACGTCGCGGGCCATCGGGCCGGCCTGGTCGAGGCTGGAGGCGAAAGCGACGATTCCCCAGCGCGAGCAGCGGCCGTAGGTCGGCTTGATGCCCGAGATGCCGACGAAGGCAGCCGGCTGGCGGATCGAGCCGCCAGTGTCGGTGCCGGTCGCGCCTGGGCACAACCGCGCCGCGACTGCCGAGGCGCTTCCGCCGGACGAGCCGCCGGGCGCGAGAGGCGCGTTGCCGCCGTCATTGCGCCGCCATGGCGAGATGACGGGGCCGTAGGCGCTGGTCTCGTTCGACGAGCCCATGGCGAATTCGTCGAGGTTGAGCTTGCCGAGCATCCCGGCGCCGGCGTCCCACAGCTTCTGGCTGACGGTGCTCTCGTAAACCGGCTTGAAGCCCCCAAGCATGTTGCTGCCCGCGGTCGTCTGCACGCCCTTGGTCGCGAACAGGTCCTTCATGCCGATCGGCACGCCCGACAGCGGCTTAAGCTCACCCGACGAGCGGGCCCGGTCGGCGGCGTCGGCGGCCGCGAGCGCATGGTCCGGAGTCTCGACGATGTAGGCGTTGAGCGCCCGGCCCTTCTCGACATTGGCGATGAAGCCTTCGGCGACCTCGCGAGCGGTGAAGCTGCCGTCGCGGACGCCGTCGCGCAGAGCGGCGATGGAAAGATCGGTAAGGTCGGCCACTATTCGATCACCTTGGGGACGGCGAAGAAGCCGTGTTCGGCAGCCGGCGCGTTCGCCAGCACGTCGTCGCGGATGCCGCCGTCATTCACCATGTCCTGGCGCATGCGCAGCTTGTTGGGGATGACTGCGGTCATCGGCTGGACGCCGGTGACGTCGACTTCCTGAAGCTGCTCGATCCAGCCGAGAATGTTGTTGAGCTCCGGCTCCAGCGCCGCGACCTCCTCGTCGGAGACCGCGATGCGGGCCAGCTTGGCGATATGGCGCACGGTGGCTGCGTCTACGGACATCTAAGAACCTTCTGGAGATAAGTGCGAAAACGCACCTATTGGTCGGGCTGCTAGCAGCGGCGCTGCAGTGCGGCAAGGAGACGCCGGGCTTGCATCCGCCATTCCGTTCGGCTTGGACGCCGGAACATGGCCAAGCCCCGTCGAAGTTGCGCAACCCGGTTCCTGTGGCTGGTCGCGATCATCACCTTTCTCGTCATCGCCGGCGGAATCGCCTATTCGGCGCTGGCGCCCGTCCTCATTCGTTGGGCGACGATTCCGACAACCGAGTTCGTCGAGGTGCCGAAGGCGCCGAACGTCACCTATGCCGACGCGCAGCTGTGGATCGCCCGGCCCGACATCGCGAACAATCCGTCGCTGTGGTTGCCGCAGGGTGTGCAGCCCGCCGAGGGCGAGCCGAGGGCGTCGGTCTTCTTCATCCACCCGACCTCCTTCCTGGAGCGCGACGCCTGGAACGCGCCGCTCGACCACCAGGAGTCGCAATGGCGGGCGAACCTGTTCGTCCGCAGCCAAGCGAGCGCCTTCAACCATGTCGGCCGCGTGTGGGCGCCCAAATATCGCCAGGCGACGTTCGGCGCCTTCCTCACCGATCAGGAGAACGCCCGGCGCGCGCTCGATTACGCCTATCGCGACGTGCTCGCAGCCTATGAGGAGTTCCTCAAGCAGGCTCCCGCGGACAGTCCGATCATTCTCGCCGGCCACAGCCAGGGCAGCCTCCACCTGATGCGCCTCCTGCGCGAGCGGATCGCCAACGCGCCCGAGGCCGAGCGAATCGTCGCGACCTATGTGATCGGGTGGCCGATCTCGACGACGGTCGATCTCCCCACCCTTCCCCTCCCCGCCTGCGAGCGGGCGGGGCAGTCGAACTGTATCTTGTCGTGGATGAGCTTCGCCGAGCCAGCGGATCCCGCGATGATCGTCGAGACCTGGGAGGCCACCCCCGGTCTGAACGGCCAGCCGCGCGCCGGCACCGCCATGGTCTGCACCAATCCGCTCACCGGCAATGCTGGCGACTCCGCGCCACGCGAGGCTAATCTCGGAACGCTGATCCCCAATGGCGATCTCACGAACGCGACGCTTCAGCCCCAGGCGGCGCCGGCGCGCTGCGACGAGCGTGGTTTCCTGCTGATCGGCACCGACCTTCCCGACCTTGGCAATTACGTGCTCCCGGGGAACAACTATCACGTCTACGATTACGCCCTGTTCTGGTCGAACATCCGCGCAGACGTCGAGGCGCGGCTGGCGACCTTCGTGGGCGAGGCGGAATGATCGCGGCCGATGCAGCCGAGTTCCGGGAGGCGCTGCCGAATGGCGGACGGCTGATGGGGCTCGATGTCGGCACCAAGACGATCGGGGTGGCGCTGTGCGACGCCGGCTGGACCATCGCCACCGCGGCCGAGCTGCTGCGGCGGACCAAGTTCGCCGCGGACCTCGACAAGCTGCGCGGCATCGTCGCGGCGCAGAGCGTGAAGGGTATCGTCATCGGTCTCCCGCTCAACATGGACGGCAGCGATTCGCCCCGAACCCAGTCGACCCGCGCCTTCGCCCGCAACCTGGCCCCGCTCGGCCTGCCGATTTTGCTGTGGGACGAGCGTTGGTCGACCCAGGCGGTTACGCGCACCTTGATCGACGCCGACGCGAGCCGGGCCCGCCGCGCCGAGCTGGTCGACAAGATGGCCGCCGCCTACATTCTCCAGGGCGCGATCGACGCGCTGGTGGGGCTGACGCCATGACGCTGCTCCTGTCCATGGATGTCGAGGCGAGCGGCCCTGCGCCAATGCACGGGGACATGATCAGCTTCGCCGCCGTCATCATCGAGGAAGGGCTGAGCCGCTTCTTCGATTCCGGCAACATGCGGCCCGAGAGCGAGCATTATTGGCCCGAGGCCTATGCGGCGATCGGGATGACTCGCGAGGAGCATCTCGCAGCCCCCTACTCGATCCGCCAGCGGATCCTCGATTTCGCCGACTGGCTCGAGGGCATGCGTGAGCCGCGGCGCCGGTTCGTGATGGTCAGCGACAATCCCGGCTTCGACTTCCAGTGGATGAACTTCGAGCTGTTGAACCACACCAACCAGCAGCTGCTCGGCCATTCGGCACGGCGGATCGGCGACGTATGGTCGGGCCTTCGGAAGAAGCCCCTCGAGACGGCGACGTGGAAACGCTACCGGATCACGCCGCACGACCATACGCCGCTCAACGACGCGATGGGCAATGCGGAGGCCTGGCTGGAGATGTGGCGGCAGCATGGCTGACAGGATGCACGCGATGGAGTTCCGGGCGGTCGGGGAACCGCTGAGACCCGTCGAGTGCAGCCTCCCCTGCCCCGGGGCGAACGAACTGCTCATCGAGGTCTCGGCCTGCGCCGTCTGCCGCACCGACCTCCACATCGTCGACGGCGACATCGCCGGCCCGCGGCCGGTCGTGCCTGGTCACGAAGTGGTCGGCCGGGTTATCGCTGTTGGCGAGGGAGTCGCCGGATTCGCCGTCGGCTGCCGAGTCGGCGTGCCTTGGCTCGGCGGCACCTGCGGGGCCTGCGCCTATTGCATGAGCGGCGCCGAAAATCTGTGCGACGCCCCGACCTTCACCGGTTTCACCCGCGACGGCGGCTTCGCGACCCACATGGTGGCCGACTCGCGCTACTGCTTCGCCATTCCCGACGTCTATGACGACGTTGAGGCTGCGCCCTTGCTCTGCGCCGGATTGATCGGATTCCGCTCCTACCGGATGGCTGGCGATGCCCGCCGGCTCGGCCTCTACGGCTTCGGCGCGGCCGCCCATGTCCTGGCTCAGGTCGCCGTCGGCGACGGCCGCCGCGTCTTCGCCTTCACCAAGCCCGGCGACAGCGCAGGCCAGGATTTCGCGCGCCGGCTCGGCTGCACCTGGGCCGGCGGATCCGACGAAGCGCCGCCCGAACAGCTCGACGCGGCCATCATCTTCGCACCGGTCGGGGCGCTGGTGCCGGAAGCGTTGAAGCGCGTGCGCAAGGGCGGCCGCGTCGTCTGCGGCGGCATCCACATGAGCGACATCCCCGCCTTCCCCTACTCAGACCTGTGGGGCGAGCGGCAGGTCGTGTCGGTCGCCAACCTCACCCGCGACGACGGCATCGCCTTCATGGACCGCGTCGGCCGCGATGCCGTGAAGGTCATCACCACGACTTTCCCCCTCGCCCAGGCGAACGAGGCGATCGCCGCGGTGCGCGCGGGCAGCATAGAAGGCGCAGCTGTCCTGCTGCCTTAGTCGTTGCTCTAAAGGGGAGGCGTGGTGGGCGCGGCAAGGATTGAACTTGCGACCCCACCCGTGTGAAGGGTGTGCTCTACCACTGAGCTACGCGCCCACGCTCCGGAGGCGGCCAAATGGAGCCGCCGGTCCGTTCGGTCAAGAGGAAAGCTTCCGGACGCGATCCGGCCCGATCGCGTCAGGTGTTGACGGAGTCCTTGAGCCCCTTGCCCGGCTTGAACTTGGGCTGGGTCGATTCCTTGATCTGCATCGGCTCGCCGGTGCGCGGATTGCGGCCGGTCGACGCCTTGCGCTGCGAGCAGGAGAAAGTGCCGAAGCCGACCAGGCGCACTTCGTCGCCGCGCTTGAGGGCATTGCTGATGGTGTCGAACACCGCTTCCACCGCCCTCGACGCATCCCCGCGCGCCAGTCCCGTCGTGTCGGCAACCTGGCCGATAAGCTCCTGCTTGTTCATCTGCTGCGCACCCCTGCCGCTGATTCCCCCTTGGCCGCGCGGCGGCCAGAGACTCGGATGATGGTCGCACCGATGCGCGAGAGTCAAACGGAAAGGGGCGCATTTCCGCCGGAAACGCGCCCCTTGTGGCTCAACAATCGTTGTTGCGGTGCAACAATCAGTGCCGGATCGAAACACCTCCGGCTTCGCCCGGCCCCTGAAGCTCGGACGGCGGCACCGCCGCGAGCTCGTCGGCCTCGGTCCACTCGATCGGAGAGATCGGTGTGACGAGGGCGTGGGCGAGAACTTCGTCGACATGGGCGACGGTGACGATCTCGAGGCCCTCGCGGATGTTCGCCGGGATGTCGGCGAGGTCCTTCTCGTTCTCGGCCGGGATCAGCACCTTGGTGATTCCCCCGCGAAGCGCGGCAAGCAGCTTCTCCTTGAGGCCGCCGATCGGCAGCACCCGGCCGCGCAGGGTCACCTCGCCGGTCATCGCAACGTCGCGGCGAACGGCATTGCCGGTCAGAGTCGAGACGATCGCGGTGACCATGCCGATGCCCGCCGAAGGTCCATCCTTCGGCACCGCCCCTTCGGGCAAGTGGACGTGGATGTCCTTGCGCGCGAACAGGCTCGGCTTGACGCCGTAGGCCGGAGCGCGGGCGCGCACGAAGCTGAAGGCGGCCTGGACCGACTCCTGCATCACCTCGCCGAGTTTGCCGGTCGTCTTGATCGTGCCCTTGCCGGGGACGGTGACGGCCTCGATGGTCAGAAGTTCGCCGCCGACCTCGGTCCAGGCGAGGCCGGTGACCGCGCCGATCTGGTCCTCCTCCTCACTGATGCCGTGGCGGAATTTGCGGACGCCGGCATAGTCGGAGAGATTGTCGGGCGTGATCGTGACGCTCTCCGCCTTCCCTTCCAGGATGTGACGGAGCGCCTTGCGGGTCAAACGCGCGATTTCGCGCTCGAGCGTGCGAACGCCGGCCTCGCGGGTGTAGTAGCGGATGAGCGCGCGGAGGCCGTCCTCGGTGAGCTCGAACTCGCCCTCCTTGAGGCCGTGGCTCTCGATCTGCTTGGTGAGCAGGTGGCGCTTGGCGATCTCGACCTTCTCGTCCTCGGTATAGCCCTCCAGCCGGATGATCTCCATTCGATCGAGCAAGGGCTGCGGGAGGTTCAGCGAGTTCGCCGTGGTGACGAACATCACGTCGCTAAGGTCGTAATCCAGCTCCAGATAATGGTCCTGGAACTTGTTGTTCTGCTCCGGGTCGAGCACCTCAAGCAACGCCGAGGCGGGATCGCCGCGGAAATCCTGGCCGAGCTTGTCGATCTCGTCGAGCAGGAACAGCGGGTTGCTGGTTCCGGCCTTCTTGAGGTTCGACACGATCTTGCCGGGAAGCGAGCCGATATAGGTGCGGCGGTGGCCGCGGATTTCGGCCTCGTCGCGGACTCCGCCCAGCGATTGGCGAACGAACTCGCGGCCCGTGGCGCGTGCGATCGAGCGGCCGAGCGAAGTCTTGCCGACGCCGGGCGGGCCGACGAGGCAGAGGATCGGTCCCTTTAGCTTGTTGGTTCGGGCCTGGACGGCGAGATATTCGACGATCCGCTCCTTGACCTTCTCAAGCCCGTAATGGTCCTCGTCGAGGATCCGCTCGGCCTCAGTGATGTCGTGCTTGAGCTTCGACTTCTTGCCCCACGGAAGGCCGAGCAGAACGTCGAGATAGTTGCGGCTGACCGTGGCTTCGGCCGACATCGGCGCCATCGCGCGCAGCTTCTTGAGCTCCGAGGTCGCCTTCTGGCGCGCTTCCTTGCTGAGCTTGGTGCGCTCGATCTTGCGGGCAAGCTCGGCGAGCTCGTCACCACCGCCTTCCTCGCTCTCGTTGCCGAGCTCGCGCTGGATCGCCTTCAGCTGCTCGTTCAGATAATATTCGCGCTGGGTCTTCTCCATCTGCCGCTTGACGCGGCTGCGGATCTTCTTCTCGACCTGGAGGACTCCAAGCTCGCCTTCCATGAAGGCATAGGCCATCTCGAGGCGGCGCACCGGGTCCTGCTCGGCAAGCAGCGCCTGCTTGTCGCTGACCTTGATCGAGATGTTGGCTGCGACCGCGTCGGCGAGCCGCGACGGCTCCTCGATCTGCGAGAGCTGCATGCCGGTCTCGGCGGGCAGCTTGCGGTTCAGCTTCGCATAATTCTCGAACTGCTCGACGACCGAGCGCATCAGCGCGGCGACTTCGGCGCCCTCCGGCTCCTCGCCCTCGATGAGGTCGACCTCGGCGGTGAGATGCCCGCCCTCGTTCGACAGGGTCGACAAAGTCGCGCGCTGCTTACCCTCGACCAGCACCCGCACGGTGCCGTCCGGCAGCTTCAGCAGCTGAAGCACCTGGGCGATGACTCCCAGGTCGTAGAGCGCCTCGCGGTCGGGATCGTCCTCGGCGGGATCGAGCTGGGAGACGAGAAAGATGTTCTTGTCCGCCGCCATCGCGCTCTCCAGCGCCGCAACCGACTTGTCGCGCCCGACGAACAGCGGGACGATCATGTGCGGGAAGACGACGATGTCGCGAAGCGGGAGGACGGGATAGGATTGGGTCACAAGCTACTCCTCGCGGAGCCGAATGACTCCGCTGCCCCAGCTATATGGGGCCATGAAATCGATGCATCAATTAGCAGACCCGTCTTAGCTGTGGGTTACGGCCGCGCCTCGATGATCAGATTGAACGGGGTTTGGGTCGCGACCCGGACCTGACTGAACCCCGCTTCCTCCAGCAGCGAGGACAAGCGCTTCGGCCCCGCTTGCGCACCCAGCGCCGTGCCGACCTCCTGCGCCAGCGAGCCTGGGGTGCAGATCATCGTTGATGCCGAATAATACATCCGGCCGACCGGGTTGAGGTTCTCGGCGAGCGAGTCGCCGGCGAACGGCTCGACCAGCATGAACACGCCGTCGGGCTTCAGCATCTGGCGGATCTTCCGCGCCGCTCCCAGCGGATCGCCCATGTCGTGCAAGCAGTCGAAGCAGGCGACGAGGTCGTAATCGGCGCCCGGCGTGTCCTTGGCAGTGGCGACCTCAAAGCGCAGGTTCGGCGGGGTGCCCGCCTCCCCCGCGGCCTCGCGAGCCCGCCCGATCGATTGGGCATGATAGTCGAAACCGTGAAAGCGGCTGTTCGGGAAAGCCTGGGCCATCACGATGGTGGAAGCGCCGGCGCCGCAGCCGATGTCGGCCACGTTCGCGCCGGCACGCAGCTTCTCGACGACGCCCGGCATTGCCGGGAGCCATTCGTTAATCAGATGAGCACGGTAGCCGGTGCGGAAGAACTGCTCGGTGCCGCGGAACAGGCATTCGTGATGTTCGTGCCAGCCAACGCCCGTGCCGCTTCGGAATGCCTCGGCGATCTTCGGCTCGTCGATATAGACCGAGGCGATGAGCTGGAACGCGCTCGCCACGAACACCGGCGAATCCCGATCGGCGAGCGCCATCTGCTGCTCCGCCGACATCGAGAAGAGGCCGGTGTCGACGTCGTAATCGACGAAACCGGAGGCGGCCTGCGCGGCGAGCCATTCGCGGACATAGCGCTCCGCCATTCCGGTGCGGTTGGCGAGGTCCAGCGAGCTGGCCGGCCCGATCTCGGCGAGCGCGCGATAGAGGCCGAGCTTGTCGCCGATGATGACCAGCGCCCCGCTGATCGCGGCGGACATGTCGCCCACCATCTTGCCCATGAAGGCCTGGAGCTTGTCGGGATCGGCCGTGTAGCTGAGCGTTGGAGCGGACGTTTGCTGCGTGTCCATGTCGCACCTCCCTGCGAGTCGGCGCCGCGGAGGATAGCCCAATGAAAAGGGGGCCGCATGACTGCAGCCCCCAATCCAGATCAGTTTTTGAGGGACGACCCGTGTCAGGCGGCGCTTTCGCCCTTCTTCTCCGCATAGACGCGGATCGGATCCTTGCGGCCCTCGACGACCTCGTGATCGATCATCACCTCGTCGACGCCGTCCATGCTGGGGAGGTCGAACATCGTATCGAGGAGGATGTTCTCGAGGATCGAGCGGAGGCCGCGGGCGCCGGTCTTGCGCTCGATCGCCTTCTTGGCGACGGCCACGAGAGCGTCCTCGGTGAAGCTGAGCTTCACGTCCTCCATGTCGAAGAGCTTGGCATACTGCTTGACGAGGGCGTTCTTCGGCTCCTTCAGAATCTTGACCAGCGCCTCGGTGTCGAGATCCTCGAGCGTCGCAATGACCGGAAGGCGGCCGACGAACTCGGGGATCAGGCCGAACTTGAGGAGGTCCTCAGGCTCGCCCTGGCGCAGAACCTCGCCGACGCGGCGCTCGTCCGGAGCCGCGACATGGGCGCCGAAGCCGATCGATTTGCCCTCAAGGCGGTCGCCGATGATCTTCTCGAGGCCAGCGAAGGCGCCGCCGCAGATGAACAGGATGTTGGTCGTGTCGACCTGCAGGAATTCCTGCTGCGGATGCTTGCGCCCGCCCTGCGGCGGCACGGAGGCGGTGGTGCCCTCCATTAGCTTCAGCAGCGCCTGCTGGACGCCCTCGCCCGACACGTCGCGGGTGATCGAGGGATTGTCCGACTTGCGACTAATCTTGTCGATCTCGTCGATATAGACGATGCCGCGCTGCGCCCGCTCGACATTATAGTCGGAGGCCTGGAGCAGCTTCAGGATGATGTTCTCGACGTCCTCGCCGACATAACCGGCCTCGGTGAGGGTGGTCGCGTCGGCCATCGTGAACGGAACGTCGAGGATTCGGGCCAGGGTCTGCGCGAGCAGGGTCTTGCCGCAGCCGGTGGGGCCGACAAGCAGGATGTTGGACTTGGCGAGCTCGACCTCGCCGCCCTTGGCGCCGTGGTTGAGCCGCTTGAAGTGGTTGTGGACCGCGACCGAGAGGACGCGCTTGGCGTGGCTCTGGCCGACCACATAGTCGTCCAGGACCTTGCAGATCTCCGCCGGAGTCGGGACGCCGTCGCGGGTCTTCACCAGCGCCGACTTCGTCTCCTCACGGATGATGTCGTTGCACAGCTCGACGCATTCATCGCAGATGAACACGGTGGGCCCGGCAATCAGCTTGCGGACCTCATGCTGGCTCTTTCCGCAGAAGGAGCAGTAGAGGGTGCTCTTCGAGTCGCCGCCGCTCAATTTCGTCATGTCGTTCCTTCAGGCCGCGAACGGCCCGTATTTCGTGCCGCCGGATGCCCCCCGAAGGGAGCATCCTGACTGCAAATTACATCGATCACAATGGCCTAATCGTTAAGCCGCGGATTTCGTTTCCTCGTCCATCGGCTGCGGGCGCTTTTCGAACACTTCGTCGACCAGACCGAAGGCCTTGGCCTCCTCCGCACCGAAGAAGCGGTCGCGCTCTACAGCCTTTTCGATCTCTTCAATCGGCTGGCGGGTATATTGCGCCATCAGCTCGTTCATCCGGTGGCGGATGCGCAGGATCTCCTTGGCTTGGATCTCGATGTCCGAGGCCATGCCCTGGGCGCCGCCCGACGGCTGGTGGATCATGATCCGGGCGTTGGTCAGAGCGACGCGCATGCCCGGCTCGCCGGCGGAGAGGAGGAAGGCGCCCATCGAGGCGGCCTGGCCGATGCACACCGTGCCGACGCGCGGGCGGATGTAGTTCATCGTGTCATGGATCGCCATTCCAGCCGTCACCACGCCGCCCGGCGAGTTGATGTACATGTAGATGTCCTTCTTCGGATTCTCCGACTCAAGGAACAGCAATTGGGCGGTGATGACCGAGGCCATATGGTCCTCGACCCCGCCGGTGACGAAGATGATCCGCTCGCGCAGCAGCCGCGAATAGATGTCGAAGCTGCGCTCGCCGCGGTTCGATTGCTCCACGACCATGGGGATGAGGCCGGCGGTGATGTCGAGATGGTCCATGGTGACGAGAGAGCCCTGTGGTTTGAGGATCAGGCACCCAACATCGGAGGAACCGAGCGGCGGTTCAAGCCCCTACACCCATGCCTCAGCCCGTGCCCGATCGCGTGGTGAGAGCGCCTCGCCTTCCTGCCGCTTGCCGCCGGGCGGGATCGAGCGGGCTAGTCCCCCAAACGGATATCGATGTGATAGTCGCGCCGTCGCGCGCGGCGCGCGCGCATCCTAATCCTCGCCACCAACACAGCCGCGATGATCAATGAGACAGCGATGATCGAGTAAGCGATTACCAATCGCGTGGGCATGCACGTCTCCCCCGGCAGGCCAACAAAAACACGCCCTAAGAGCTAGATAGCACAAATTCGGCTATAATGAAACGGGCAGGCGCGCCGCACATCTACCCCCCTCCCCTCGCCGCGATTGAACTAGCTCGCTCTTTCGTCGTCGCGACGTGCCGCTTTGTCGAACCGATCTTGTTCGGAAACCGATCGTTCCTAATTCCCTGCCCACGAGCAGGCGGGATTTACCAACTTGCGGTGAAATCTCCCGAGGGGCCGCTCCACCTGACTGCGCTGCCGGCAGACAGGTTCTTGAAAAACAAGGACTTACAACTTTTGGCACGGCTCGTGCTGAGGGTGGTCCGTCAGGGCCCGGGCCCTTCTTGGGGAAAAGGATCAAGTCGATGCAGAATGCGAACACCAACCTCCTCCTCCGCGACGACACCTTCTTCGGCGTCTGCCAGGGGATCGGCGAGGATCTCGGCTTCAACCCGAACATCCTGCGCGTGGCGTTCGCTCCCTTGCTCTTCTTCAGCTGGCAGGCGGCGATCGGACTTTATATCGGCCTCGGCCTGCTCGTTCTGACGACGCGGCTGATCGCGCCGAACCCGAAGGTTGCGAAGACCGCCAAGCCGGCGGTGGCCGAGCCGGTCGACCGCGAGGCCGAGGCGTCCGAAGCCGAGCCGCTGCCGATCGCGGCCTAAGCGCTTTCACCCGGGCGGGAACGAAAGGGAGCGGCCCCAACCGCTCCCTTTTTTCATGCCTGGAGCTTTGCCCTGACCGTGGACGGCTCGACCCGCGACGCCGGCACGAGATCGGCGACGCCGGGAAGCGCAAGGTAATGGAGGCGGCGCACCTCGCGCCGGCCGCGCACGACCGTGTCGAGAATGAGGCCGCACACGAAGCTGAGGAAGGCAACGATCATCAGGCCGGTGGCGAGGATCGCGGTCGGAAAGCGCGGAACGAGGCCGGTCTGGACGTAGGTGACTGCCAGCGGGATCGAGATCACCACGGCGATCGCGGCGAGGAACAGGCCGAAGCCGCCGTAGAACAGCACCGGCCGCTCGATCCGGAACAGGTGCATGATCGTCTTCAGGATCCGCCAGCCGTCTCGGTAGGTGGAGAGCTTTGACTGGGAGCCTTCCGGCCTCGCGCCATAAGCGGTGACGACCTCGCCGACCGGCATCGCGAGTTCAAGGGCGTGGACACTGATCTCGGTCTCGGTCTCGAAACCGCGAGCGAGCGCCGGGAAGGACTTGGCGAAGCGGCGCGAGAAGATCCGGTAGCCGGAGAAGATGTCGGTGAAGGTGCGGCCGAACAGGCTGGCGAGGATTCCGGTGAACAGCTTGTTGCCGAGCACGTGACCGGGCCGGTAGCTTTCGCTCTCGACCTCGGACTGGCGGGCACCGACGACCATGTCGAGCTGCTCGTCGATCAGCTTGGCGACGAGCGCGGGCGCGGCGGACGAGTCGTAGGTCGCGTCGCCGTCGGCCATCACATAGATGTCGGCCTCGACGTCGGCGAACATGCGCCGCACGACATGGCCCTTGCCCTGCATCTTCTCGGTGCGGACGACGGCGCCGGCGGCCGCGGCGACCTCGCGGGTGCGGTCCGAGCTGTTGTTGTCGTAGACGTAGATGGTGGCGCTCGGAAGCGCGGCGCGGAAGCCGGCGACCGTCTGGGCGATCGCCGCTTCCTCATTGTAGCAAGGAAGGAGGACGGCGATCCGGATGCCGTCCAGGTCATGCGCCATTAAATTGAACCCCACCACCGTTCGGCCTGAGCCTGTCGAAAGCCCCCTTCCCTTACCTCAAGCGGGTTAAGAAGGAGAGTGGTTCGACAAGCTCAGCACGAACGGGTTTGGATTAGTCCGCCTTCTTCTTGGCAGCCTTCTTCGGCTTGGCGGCCGCCTCGGCTGCCGGAGCGTCGTCGGCCTTGGCCTTCTTGGCCGCGGGCTTCTTGGCCGGCTTGTCCTCGGCGGGAGCCGCCTCGGCCTTGTCGGCCTTCTTCTTGGCGGCCGGCTTCTTCGCCGGCTTATGGTCGTGATCGTGGTCGTGGCCGCAGCCCGGGCCGTGGACGTGGCCCTCTTCCGCCTCGATCGCGGCTTCCAGCTCCTCGCGGGTCACCGAGCGGTCGGTGATCTCGGCCTTGGAGAAGATGAAGTCGACGACCTTGTCCTCGTAGAGCGGCGCGCGAAGCTGGGCGGCGGCCATCGGCTCCTGGCGGACATATTCGACGAAGCGCTGGCGATCCTCGGGGCGATATTGCTGGGCCGCCTGCATGATCAGCGCGTTCATCTCCTGGTTGGAGACCTCGACGCCGTTTTTCTGGCCGATCTCCGAAAGGAGCAGGCCGAGGCGCACGCGGCGCTCGGCGATCCGGCGGTAATCGTCGCGCTCGGCTTCCATCTCGGCGCGCGCGGCCTCGGGATCGGCCTCATGGCTCGCCTCATGCTCGAGCTGCTTCCAGATCTGGTCGAACTCGGCCTCGACCATGGTCTGCGGGACCGGGAAATCGTGCGCAGACGCGAGCTGATCGAGAAGCTGGCGCTTCATGTGTGTGCGGGTGAGGCCGTTGAGCTCCTGCTCGACCTGACCCTTCAGGAGCCCGCGCAACTGCTCGAGGCTCTCGAGGCCCATCGACTTGGCGAAGGCGTCGTCGGCCTTGGACTCGCGGGCAACCTGGACCTCGTTGACGGTGACGTCGAAGGTCGCGGCCTTACCCTTGAGATAGTCGACCGGGTAATCCTCCGGGAAGCTCACATTGACGGTGCGCTGGTCGTTGGCCTTGGCGCCGATCAGCTGGTCCTCGAAGCCGGGGATCAGACGTCCCGAGCCAAGCTCGATCGACATGTTCTCGCCCTTGCCGCCTTCGAACGGCTCGCCGTCGACCTTGCCCTCGAAGTCGATCATGAGCAGGTCGCCCTTCTCGGCCTTGCGGCCCTTCGGCGCGGGATCGAAGCTCTTCTGCCCCTCCGCCATGCGGGCGACCGCCTCGTCGATCATGGCGTCGGTCGGCTCGACCTGGAGGCGCTCGAGCTTCAGGCCGTCGACGCTCGCCTCGGGAACGTCGGGAAGGGTCTCGACCTCGACCTCGACGACGGCGTCCTTGCCTGACTCATGGTCCTGCTCGAGACGAACGCTCGGCTGCATCGCCGGACGGATCTTGTTGTCGACGAGGAGCTTCTGAACGCCTTCCTGGATCGCCGTCTCGAGCGCCTGGGCCTCGAGGCGCGGGCCGTGCATCTTGCGGACTAGATTCGCGGGCACCTTGCCGGGGCGGAAGCCGGGCATGCGCACCTGCGGCGCGATGGTCTTCAGCTCCTGATCGATCTTTGCATCGATCTCCTTGGCCGCGATGGTGAGGCGGTAACCGCGCTTCAGGCCCTCGTTCAACGTCTCGACAGTCTGCATGATCGTCAGCTTAGCTTTCTAGAGTGCGCCACTCAGGGCTCGGAAAAACGTTCGGCGCCACGCATCATACGAAGCAGATGCCTGGTGCGGGCGAAGGGACTCGAACCCCCACATCTTTCGATACTGGAACCTAAATCCAGCGCGTCTACCAGTTCCGCCACGCCCGCCGGGCCGCCGGTCGGCGGGGTCTATAGCAGCCGGAGACATGAGGGCAAGCACCGGCTGCGTGCCGCGGCGCAACGAGCGATTGATCCGATAGGGAAGCCGCATTATGCCCGCAACACACTTCTCGGAGGGGAAATCATAAATGCGTTTCAAGTCGTTGCTCGTGGCGAGCGCCGCCGCTCTCTTCCTCGCGGCCCCCGCCGCAGCCCAATATGACGACGGGCACGACCATGGCCACGGGCAGCAGCCGGCCGAGGCCGAGGCACCGGCCGGGACGCCGCCTGCTCCGGCCCAGCTGAGTGCGGAGGACCTGCGTTGGGCGACGGAGCTCGGCTTCACTCCGGCCGCGTTCAGAAGCCACGTCATGTTCCTGTCCGACGACCTGCTTGGCGGCCGCGATCCCGGAACGCCGGGCCACGAGATCGCGGCGCGCTACGTCGCCGCGCAATTCGCCGGGCTTGGGGTGATGCCCGGCAATGACGGCAGCTGGTACCAGCAGGTCCGCCTCGCGCGCTCGACCGCGCAGCCGGGCGCGACCCTGCGGGTCGGCAACCAGAATTTCGCTTCCGGCGAGGGTTTCGCCTTCCTGGGCGGATACCAGGCCGCGCCGATCGCCGTCGAGGCGCCGCTCGTGTTCGTCGGCTACGGGCTCGATGCGCCGAGCCAGGGCCATGACGATTATCGCGGCCTCGACGTCCGCGGCAAAGTGGTGGTGATGCTCGCCGGCCTGCCCGAGGGCCTGCGCAGCGACGTCAGCGCCCATCTCGGCAGCGCGCGAGCGCAGATGGCGGCGGCGCGCGGCGCCGTCGGCGCGATCATGCTTCGCCCCGAAGCGGCCGCGGCACGCTCGCCGATGGCCCGCGTGGCCGCCGGAACGGCACGGCCGAGCATGACCTGGGTCAACGACGCCGGGAATGCGGGCCCGCCCCACCAGCAATTGAAGTTCATAGCGGTCGCCGACGCGCCGGTCGCCAACGCGCTGTTCGCAGGCGCACGGCGCAGCTGGGCGCAGGTCTCCGCCGATGTCGCGGCCAATCGCCGCCCGGCCGGATTCGCGTTGAGGCCGAACGTTCGCGCCGAGCGCGCGACCCAGGCGGTGACGTTCGACAGCCCCAACGTGGTCGGGATCATCCCGGGCTCCGACCCGGCGCTCGCCAACGAATATGTCGTGCTGATGGCCCATCTCGACCATGTCGGCACTTTGAACGACCATGGTCAGGGCCAGCGCCCGGCGCCGGCGGGCTCGGCCGACAACATCTACAATGGCGCGATGGACAATTCGACCGGCATCGCCACGCTGATCGAGGTTGCGCGCAAGTTCAACGACCCCGCCAACCGGCCGCGCCGCCCGATCCTGCTCGCCGCAGTGACCGCCGAGGAAAAGGGGCTGCTTGGCGCGAGCTATCTCGCCAACAACCCGGTGGTCGACGGCCGGATCGTCGGAGTCGTCAACCTCGACATGCCGATCCTCAGCTACGACTTCCAGGACGTCATCGCGTTCGGCTCCGAGCATTCGG
>JBKBPQ010000010.1:0-157312 GCA_046293155.1 Allosphingosinicella sp.
AGCGACGGCGCGATGATGATCCCGGCGGTGAGATGGTCGCCGGGCTCGGGCAGCGAGGTGAAGCGCGGCAGCTCCGACAACGCCACGTTCATTCGGAAGGTCGCGGACTCGCTCTTCCAATGCGCCATTCGGCTCGCGGCGTCCTCCGGCACCGCGCCGTCGGGCAGCAAGCGGGTGAACAGCAACTTTGGGTGGACGCCGGCCGCCACCGCTTTAGCGCGATACGCGGTGCCGTTGGCGACGACCCCGGCCGCCCTTCCCTTCTCGACGATCACTTCGGAGACCGGCGCTCCGGTGACGATCTCAACACCCTTGGCACGGCAGGCGCTGGCCATGGCCTGGGTGATCGCGCCCATGCCGCCGATGGCGTGGCCCCAGGCGCCCGCCACCCCCGCCGCCTCGCCGAACACGTGGTGGAGGAGGACATAGGCCGAGCCCGGCGTCCACGGGCTTCCGAAATTGCCGACGACTCCGTCGAAGCCGAACAGGGCCTGGACGAGCTCGGTGCTGAAATAGCGTTCGAGCACTTCGGCGGCGGGCTTGGTGAAGAAGTCGACAAGGTGGCGCTGCTCCTCGAGCGGGAGCCGGCCGACGCCGCGGCCGAGCGAAGCAAGAGCGATGAGGTCGCTCAAGCCGCCGCCGGCATTGGGCGGCGCGCGCAGAAGCCACTGGCGAAGCACGCCGACGACGGAATCCAGCGCGGCGATATAGGCGTCGTAATTGGCGGCATCGGCCGGCGAGTGGCGGGCGATCTCGCGTTTGGTTAGGCCGCCGCGACCGCCGAGCAGATAGTCGCCGCCCAACGTCGGCAGGAAATTGTCGACCTTGCGGAGCACGACCTGAAGCCCGTGGCGCTCCAGATCCATGTCGCGGATCACCTGCGGCTGGAGCAGGCTCACCGTGTAGCTCGCGGTAGAGTTGCGGAAGCCCGGCGCGAACTCCTCGGTCACCGCGGCGCCGCCGACCACGTCGCGCGCCTCGATTACCGTCACCTTCATGCCCGCGGCGGCGAGATAATAAGCGCAGACGAGGCCGTTATGTCCCGCGCCGACGATGACGACGTCGGCCGATTCGCCCCCGATTCGGTTCATCGAACGGCCCCGCCGAACGCCGAATCGTCACCAATGTTCGCAGTGACCATGGGGCAAGTGATTGATCCGGCTCGGACGGCAATCGGTGGCGGCGAGGAGCGGCGGCGTGCGGCGGCAAAGAGACAAGTCACGCGCCGACGGTGGCAGGCGAAATCCTATTTTGGAAGGGGTCGGCCGAGAACTATTCTCCCTCGCCCGCGATCGGAAAGGCCAGCGTCGCTTTCACCCTTTTCTTGACGAAGCTTGTCTCGAAGCGGCGGACGGCGGGGTGTTCGGCGAGATTGGCGTCGGCGAAGGCGTTATAGGCGGCCATGTCGGGGGCGACGACCAGCAGCAGGATGTCGAAGGTGCCGGCGATGTCGAGCAGGAGCTGGACGTTGGGGCTTGCGGCGAGGCGGCGGCGCAGGCGGTCGCCTTCCTGGGGGGCGTGACGCTCGAGCTGGATGTGGACGATTGCCGAGAGGGGCTGGCCGGCAGCTCGGTCAGAGATGATAGCGACATCGGCGGCGATGGCGCCGCTTGCACGCAGGCGGCGGACCCGACGGGCGATGGCGGAGGGCGAGCGGCCGACCTGCTCGGCGAGCTGGTCGGCGGTCTGGAGATTGTCCTTCTGGAGGGCCGCGAGCAGCCGGCGGTCGAGCGCGTCGAGTGTTTGCCGCATGGCGCCGCTTCGGTCCTTTCCATGCCAGAAACTGGCAAGCTTCCCCTGCTGTTTGCCGCAAACCGGCGCTCGCCCCAAGGGATAAGGAGGCAGGAAATGGGGAGTTTTCCGATGAAGCGTACGACCGCCTTGCTTTTCGCCGCAGCCGCCTGCCTCGCCGCGCCATTGGCGGCACAGCCCGCCAGCCGACCTGCCCCGGCCACCGCGGCAGTGAACGCCCAACAGGTGGTCGCCGAGGTGCGGCGGGTGATCGCCGAGCGCTATGTGCTTCCGGAACGGCGCCCGGCGCTCGACGCGGTGCTGGCGGAAGGGCTGAGCTCGGGCCGCTATTCGACGAGCGACGCCAACCTGCTCGCCGAGCGGATCAACGAGGATCTGACCCGGGTGGGGCGCGACCGGCACCTCAATTTCCGCTACGATCCGCGAGCGGCGGCGCAGTTCACCGGTCAGGGCGGCCGCGAGCCCGATCCCGCCGCCTATGAGCGCCAGGCACGGAGCCGCAATTACGGGATTCGCGAGCTTCGAGTGCTGCCCGGCAACGTGCGCTACATGGCGTATGACGGGTTCGACTGGACCGGCGAGAGTTCGGCAGCGGCGCTCGAGACGGCGATGCGCTTCCTGTCGGGCGGCGACGCGGTGATCATCGACCTCAGGCGCAACGGCGGCGGGAGTCCGGCGGCCGTGCAATATATCACCAGCCATTTCATGGCCGGCGGTCAGCCGCTGATGACCTTCCACATGAACGGTTCGGAGACTCCGGACCGGACCGCGACCCTGGCCGACGTGCCGGCCGGGCGGATGATCGGCAAGCCGCTCTACGTGCTGACGAGCAACGCCACAGCCTCGGCGGCGGAGGAGTTTGCCGGCCATGTCGCGGGGTACCGGCTCGGGCAACTGGTCGGAGAGAATACCGGCGGGGCGGGCTTCCGTAACGACCTGGTGCCGATCGCCGGCAACTTCATCCTCAGCGTGTCGGTCGGCCGCGCGGTCTTGGCGTCGACCGGGCGCGACTGGGAGGCGGTCGGACATGCGCCGAACATCGTCACGCCGGTGCCCGCGGCGCTCGACGTCGCGCATGCCGCGGCGCTTCGCCAGCTCGCCCAGAACGCGACCGGCGCGGATCGCGAGCGGATGCTGGCACTTGCAGACACGATGGCGGCGCGCGGCGAGCGGCGTTCCGCGGCCTTGCCGCTTACCGCTTATGCGGGAGCGTTCGGCGAGCGCGCGATCCTAGCTGACGGCGACCGGCTCTACTACCAGCGCGGCCAGCGGCCCCGCGAGCCGCTCATCTCGCTGGGCGCCAATCGGTTTGCCTTCGAGAACAACCCGCTGCTCCAGGTCGAGTTCGCAGCGGACGGGAGCCGAGCGACGGCCTTCACGATCGCCCCGATCGGGGACGCGCCGCAGGGGACCTATCAGCGGACGCAGTGAGTTTGCTCGATTGGGCGGTGCACTCGACGAATTGCGTCTCGAACTAGGCTTCAAATCGTTGTAAAGAATCGTTGCTGCCGGCGTCAGGGGGAGACGCGCCGCGATGGACTCCGCCCAACTGAAAGAGGTCTACAAGATCGGTATTGCCGCAGCGCTGGCTCTTGTCTCGTTGTGCCTGGTACTGCTTCCGTCCATCATGGGGATCATTCAGAAGCCCTACACCCACACGGCTGCGCTGTGGATTTTCTTCCTGTCTCTTCCAGTCGCAATCCTGCTGCTGATATATGCCTATTATTTCGCTGCGTTCACGCAAGCGAGGGTGCCCATCGCTTCCACCGGCGTCGGCAACATCGCGGCCTTCATCGCGATCGTCTCGCTCGGGGTCTTCCTGTTCGGCAACATCCTCTCCGATCGGACATCCCCGCCGCGGATCACCAGCCTGTCGGCAAGCAGCTACACGCCCTGTCCAGGCTCGACGATTTCCCTCACAGCCGAGGCGCAGGACGATGACGGCGACGATCTGCGCTGGCGATGGGAGGTGCAGCCGGACGAACGGCTCAGGCGCCGGGGCGCCCGGGGCGCGGAGCTGACGAGCACGCTTCGCTCGGCGCAGTGGCATGTGCCGAACGAGGCTGCAGCCGGCCGCTACACGGTCGTTGTCACCGCGAGCGACCCGCACCGCTCATCATCGGCGCAGTCGATCGAACTCGATCTCGCCGCCGCTCGCCCCGACGCGGCGGAGGACAGCTCAACCGCTCCATGCGAGGACTGACATGGCGACCGCCCCCACCCCGACAGGAGCCGACTTCTCGCTGGCCATGGACCTGGTCCGCCGGCTCCGACCACCCGGGCACCGTTACGTGCTCGATAACGAGCCCAAACTGGCCGAAGATTATGCCTTCGCGCTCACAGAGGGAGCGCAATCCGCTTATTACCGGCAAGCCCTTCTGAAGACGCCGGCCCTATTCGCCAATCTTGTGCGGATCGCCTGGCTGTCGAAAAGAGCGCGGCAATTCACACGGCCATGTTGCTCGACACGGCCCCTCATTTGGCCGTTCTGCCGGCGCAACTGCTAACAGATGGCCACCGGCCCGGCTGACGTCGGACGGGTGCGGCGGCGTGGAGCCGCCGCCCCGCCTTACCGCATCAGCACCAGCTCTTCGCTCATGGTCGGGTGGAGGGCGATGGTGTCGTCGAACTGCGCCTTGGTGAGGCCGGCCTTCACGGCGATGGCACCGGCCTGGAGGATCTCGGGCGCGTCGGGGCCGATCATGTGGAGACCGACGACCTGTCCTGTGCCTTCATCGACGATCATCTTGTAAAGGGCGCGCTCGTTGCGGCCGGCTAGGACGTTCTTCATCGGCCGGAAGTCGGCGGTGTAGGTCTTGTAGCTGCCGAGCTTGTCGCGGGCCTGGCTCTCGGTCATCCCGACGCCCGCGATCGGCGGGTGGCTGAACACCGCGCTCGGGATGTTCTGATAGTCGACCCGGGTCGGCTTGTTGCCGAACAGGCTGTCAGCGAACGCCTGGCCCTCGCGGATGGCCACGGGCGTCAGCTGGACTCGGTCGGTGACGTCGCCGATCGCGTAGATGCTGGGGACGCTCGACTGATTGTCCTCATCGACGAGGATCGCGCCATTCTTGCCGAGCTCGACCCCAACCTTGTCGAGTCCGAGGCCGGCCGTGTTCGGGTTCCGGCCCACCGCCCACAGAAGCATGTCCGCCTCGACCGGATCCTGGCCGGCGAGGTGGAGGAGAAGGCTTCCGTCCTCCTTCTTGTCGATCCGCTCGAACGGCGCGTTGAACAGGAAGTTGATGCCCTTGGTCAGGCTGATCTGAAGAAGGCGGTCGCGGATCTGCTCGTCATAGCCGCGAAGGATCCGGTCGCCGCGGTTCACCAGAGTCACCTTGGAGCCGAACTCGTGGAAGATTCCGGCAAACTCGTTGGCGATGTAGCCGCCGCCGGCGATCACCGCGCGTTGCGGGATCTCGTCGAGGTGGAAGACCTCATTGGAGGTGATGCCATGCTCGGCGCCGGGAACGTCCGGGACCATCGGCCATGAGCCGGTCGCGACGAGGATGGTCGCTGCCTTGATCTTCGTGCCGTCGGCGAGCGTCACCTCGTTGGCGCCGGTGATCGTCGCGCGCTGGTCGAAGACCTCGACATTGTTGTTCTCGAGGATGCCGCCGTAGATGCCCTCGAGCCGGTCGACCTCGGCGAGGACGTTGTCGCGCAGGGTCTTCCACTCGAACTTGCAGGCTGGAACTTCCCAGCCGAAGCGGCGGGCGTCCTGAAGGTCCTCGGCGAAATGGGCGCCGTAGACGAGCAGCTTCTTGGGCACGCAGCCGCGGATCACGCAGGTGCCGCCGAGGCGGAACTCCTCGGCGAGAGCCACCCGCGCCCCATGCGCCGCCGCCACCCGCGACGCCCGCACACCGCCCGAGCCGCCGCCGATGACAAACAGGTCATAATCGTAAGTGGCGGGCATCGGGTCGGCTCCTGAGGGAATTGGTTACGCGGGCGATATGGGCGGGGTGCGGTCTCCTGCCTAATGGACGATCTCGATGAGAGTGAGCTAGCCCTCTTCCTCAATCCCGAAGGCGCGGCCGATGAGGGCCTGGGTGGAGGGATCGAATTCGAGGGCGCCTGGCGTGTCGATGGCCTTGGCCATTTCCTTGCCGAGCTCGACTCCGAACTGATCGAACGGATTGATCCCGAGCAGCACCGCGTTGGCGAACACGCGGTGCTCGTAGAAGGCGAGCAGGGCGCCGAGGCTTCGCGGGTCGAGGCGATCGAGAAGGATCGTCGTCGAGGGGCGGTCGCCGGGATAGTTGCGGTGCGGGTCGTCGGACGAGCGGCCGGCCATCAAAGCCGCGCCTTGGGCGAAGCAGTTGCTGAGGAGCTGCGCGTGATGCTCGAAGGAGAGCGTGTGGCCGGGCTCGACGCAGGCGATGAACTCGACCGGCACCAGGTGAGTGCCCTGGTGGAGGAGCTGGAACACGGCGTGCTGGGCGTCGGTGCCGACTCCGCCCCAGGTGATGGGGGCGGTGGCGCGGCCGACAGGAGAGCCGTCGAGGCGGACGCTCTTGCCGTTCGATTCCATCTCGAGCTGCTGGAGGTAGGGAGGAAGCAGTCGAAGCCGCTCGTCATAGGCGAAGACCCCACGAGTCGAGCAGCCGCGGAGGTTGGCGTAATAGCGGTCGACGAAGGCAGCGAGGATGGGGACGTTATCGGCGATTTCGGTATGGCGGAAATGGCGGTCCATCTCGGCGGCGCCCTCGAGCAGTTCCTCGAACGCGGTCCAGCCGAGCGCAAGCGCGGCGGGGAAGCCGATCGACGACCACAAGGAGAAGCGGCCGCCGACGGTCTCGCTGAACGGAAGGATGCGGGTTTCGTCGATTCCGAACTCGAGCGCTTTGTCGGGGCTGGCGGTGACGGCGATGACCCTGCCGTAGGGATCGGGAACGCCATTCTCCTCCATCCACTGAAGGGCCGAGGCGGCGTTGAGCATCGTCTCGGTGGTGGTGAAGGTCTTGGAGGCGATCACCAGCAGAGTAGAATGCGGATCGAAATGGCGGATCGCTTGCGCGAGCGCGGCGCCGTCGACGTTGGAGACGATCGCGGTATCGTATCGGTCCGCTTCACGGCCGAGCGCATCGACGATCAGCTCGGGGCCGAGCGCAGAGCCGCCGATCCCGACATGGAGGATGTGGCGGACGGGGCCGAAGGCCTCTGCCTCGACCGCGTCGATCAAGGTGCGCATCCGGGCGTGGAATTGCCGCGCCTGATCGACGCTCTCCGGAGCCCCCTCGCCGCGTTCGGCGCTATGCTCCGCGGCGCGGTCCTCTGTCGGGTTGACGATCGCGCCCGCGAACAGCGCCTCGCGCTGGCCGGCGAGGTCCTGAGCCTCGGCGAGCGTCGTGAAGCGCTCGATCAGGCCGCCGTCGAGATGGGTCTTGGCGAAGTCGAAGCGGATTCCGCACGCTTCGAGGACCAGCCGGTCGAGACGATCGGTCTCGCTGGCGAACAAGCCGGCCAGAGTCTTCGTCTCAGCGGCGGCGCCGTCCAGCGCCTGCCAGGCGTCTTCCATTTCACACTCCCTGATCACTCGATTGCCCCTAGGCGCAGTTCAACGCGGGATGAAGCACATAGCTGCACCATAGGGGCACAGGCTTCGCTTGACCCGAACCCCCGCGCCAAGCGAAGGGACGCGCATGGCAAGCGATAGCGACAAGGCCGCGCCGGCGGCGGATCCGGCTCCTGCGGCGGCTGCGGCGGAAGCGCCGCCCGAGAAGAAGCAGGAGAAGGAGTCGATCTGGAGCTTCCTTCGCTTCCTTCTGATCCTCGGAGTCATCACCTTGCTGGTGCGAAGCCTGCTGTTCGCGCCGTTCAGCATCCCGTCCGGGTCGATGCTGCCGAACCTGATGATCGGTGACTATCTGTTCGTCGCCAAATGGCCCTACGGCTATTCGCGCTATTCCTTCCCGTTCGGGATCGTCCAGTTCGACGGCCGGGTGATGGGCGCTCTGCCGGAGCGCGGCGACATCGCGGTGTTCCGCTATCCGGGTCCACGCAACGAGGATTTCGTGAAGCGGGTCATCGGCCTTCCCGGCGACACGATCGAGATCCGCGACGGCGCCACCATTCTCAACGGCCAGCCGATCCAGCGTCAGGCCGCCGGCCAGTTCATCGTTCCGGTGTCCGAGAACAGCCCGTGCAACCCCTATCCGGGCAGCGCCGCGCGGCTGATCACGACCGCGGACGGACCCGCCTGCTCCTATCCGCTGGTGCGCGAGACGCTGCCAGGGGGGCGAAGCTTCGACACGATCGACCAGTTCCCGGCCTCCGAGGGCGACAATGTCGCGCCGTTCACCGTGCCCGAAGGCCATGTCTTCGTGATGGGCGACAATCGCGACGACAGCCTCGACGGCCGCTTCCCCGTCGCGCGCGGCGGGGTCGGCCTGCTTCCGCTCGAGAACCTCGAGGGGCGCGCCTTGATCAGCTTCTGGTCGACGGACGGGTCGGCCGAATGGCTGCTGCCCTGGACCTGGTTCAGCGCGGCGCGGTGGGACCGGATCGGGATGACCTATCCGTGAGCGATCTTGCCGCGTGGGTCGAGGCCGAGACCGGCCACGCCCCCGCCGACATCAGCCTCTTCGAGCGGGCGATGACCCATTCGAGCCGCGGCGGCGCCGATTATGAGCGGCTGGAGTTCCTCGGCGACCGGGTGCTTGGCGTGGTGATCGCCTCCTGGCTCTATGCCCGCTTCGCCGAGGAGAGCGAGGGCCAGCTGTCGCGGCGGCTCAACGTTCTGGTGTCGCGCGAGACCTGTGCCGAAGTGGCCCGCAATATCGGCCTCGCGCCGCGCATGAGGCTCGGGAAGCAGGCGCTGGAGGACGGCGCCGGCGACAGCGATAATGTGCTCGGCGATGTGATCGAGGCGTTGCTCGGTGCACTCTACCTTGAGGGCGGAATCGCGGCGGCCGAGACCTTCGTCCGGCGCCAGTGGGAAAGCTTCATCGACGAGCAGCGCTCGGCGCCCAAGCATCCCAAGTCGGGCCTCCAGGAATGGGCCGCGGCCAACAACCGCAAACCGCCCGAATATCGTCTGGTGGACCGGTCGGGACCGCAGCACGCGCCGAAGTTCATCGTCGAGGTCTCCGTCCGCGGCGCCGGCGAGGCGCAGGCCGAGGGTACGAGCAAGCAGGAGGCCGAAACCGAAGCGGCCCGTCTGCTGTTGGAGAAACTGGGCTAAGCCCCTTCTCCGCATGAGAGGATTTAAGTGATGGCAGAACGCGCAGGCCTGGTGGCCGTGGTCGGCGCCCCCAACGCGGGCAAGTCGACTTTGGTCAATGCGCTGGTCGGGCAGAAGGTCGCGATCGTGTCGCCCAAGGCGCAGACCACCCGAACCCGGCTGATGGGCATCGCGCTGCTCGGCGAGACGCAGGTGCTGCTCGTCGACACGCCGGGCATCTTCGAGCCGCGCCGCCGCCTTGATCGGGCGATGAACGCCGCGGTGTGGGAGGGTGCCAAGGACGCCGACGCGATCGCGCTGGTGGTCGATTCTTCGAAGGGCTTCAGCCGCGGCCTCGAGCAGATCGCCCAGCGCATCGCCGAGCGTCGCGAGCCCAAGATCCTCGTCCTCAACAAGGTCGATATCGCCAAGAAGGATGATTTGCTGACGCTTGCCGCCGGAATGAACGAGCGGGTGAAGTTCACCGATACCTTCATGGTCTCGGCGACCACCGGAGACGGGGTCGCCGACCTCAAGGCCGCGCTCGCCGAGCGGATGCCGGCGGGGCCGTGGCTGTTCCCCGAGGATCAGGTGTCGGACGCGACCGACCGCATGCTCGCCGCTGAGGTCACCCGCGAGCAGCTCTACCTCAAGCTCCACGCCGAGCTGCCCTATGCGAGCGCGATCGAGACCGAGAAATATGAGGAGCGAAAGGACGGCTCGGTGGCCATCCACCAGCAAATCCTCGTCGGCCGCCCGACCCAGAAGGCGATCGTTCTCGGCAAGGGCGGAGCGATGATCCGCCAGATCGGCGAAGCCGCGCGCACCGAGCTTGCCGAGCTTCTGGGCCGCAAGGTCCACCTCTTTCTCCACGTCAAGGTGAAGCCGGACTGGGAGGAGGATCGCGGTCTCTACCGCGAGATCGGGCTCGACTGGGTCGAGTAACCTTTCGACGTCGCTTGTCCGCCTGCGGGACGGCGCTGAAGCGACAGTCGCGGCCTCCCGTCTGAAGGCGTAGCCACGTTGAATGGCCACCCTAGCGCAAGACGTTCGCACCCGCAGCCCAGCTCTGGCAGGCAGGCCGATAGTCGCTTGGCCGGCGCTGGTGCTGCTGGTCGGGACCGTTGCCGTCGCGGTCGGGTGGACCGGGTTCATCGCTTCGGACGACCAATTCTATTATTTCGGAGCGCTCGAATGGGCGCAGAACGGTGCATTCGCGGGCGACAGCCACTGGACGACCCGCTTCCCGCTCGTGCTCACCCTCGCCGCGGCGATCAAGGCGGTTGGAGCCGATCCGCTCGCGCTGCATCTGACAGCGATCGCCTGGTATGCGGCGTTCGTCGCCGTCGGCATCCTGCTCACCCGGCGAGTCGCCGGGGACCGTGCGGGATGGATGGCCGGCCTGCTCTTCGCGAGCATGCCGCTGATCGCCACCGGCGGTTCGATCGTTAATTGCGACAATCCCGAAGCGGTCTTCCTGATGCTCGGCGCCTGGCTGCTTGCGGGCGCGGTCGAGCGACTGCGTCTGAGCCGCTGCCTGCTCGCCGGCGTCGCTTTCGGCCTCGCCATGCTGAGCCGGGAGACGGCGGTACTGGCCTTGTCGGGTCTCGGCATCCTGTTCCTACTCGGCAGTCCGTTCCCCCGCTGGGCGCTGGTCGCGGTCGGCTGCGGCGCGGGCTTGGTCTTGCTCGGTGAGGCAGCGTTCCAGTGGGCGATGACCGGCGATCCACTCCATCGCTACACCCTCGCCTTCAACCATGATTCCAGCCTCGACCGCGCGGCAAACGAGGAAGGCAACCTGCTCCTTCATCCAGCGGTCGATCCGCTGCTGGTGCTGTTCGTCAACAACGAATTCGCCTTGCTGTTCTGGCTGGCGATCCCGGCGGCGCTGGCGATGCGGCGCGGCGGGATGGGCTGGCGCCGCTTCGCGCCAGTGCTGGCGATGGGCGCGGCGTCGTTCCTTCTTGTCGCACTGTTGTCGCACAAGTTGGTGCTCAACCCGCGCTACTTCACGCCGACCGCGGTCGCGGCGACCATCCTCGTCGCCGCCTGGCTCGCGCGAATGGCGCCAAAGCGCGCCGCAACGCTCCTCACCGTCGCGGTGGCGGCGAACCTCGCCATGCTGTCGCTGCAGAACAACCATCCGCGCTGGGAAGCGACCGCGCTGGCCCAGGCCGCCGCGGCCGATCCCTCGCGTGCCGTGGCCGCCGCTCCCGAGACGGTGTCCCGCGCCGAGCTGTCGCTTCGCTGGGCGGGCCTCTCGAATGTCCGACGCGATGCCCGCTACGCTCTGGTTGCGGCCGATGAGGCGGGGGGTTTCGAGCTCGTCGAGCGCTATCCCGCGCCGTGGCGGCCGGCCGGCGCCTTGCTTGCCTTCGTAGGGATAGAGATCGACCGCCTTAAGGCCGGCCAACACATGGCGCTGGTGCGCCTCTACTAACAAGCGAGGCCCGCCTTTCGGCGAGCCTCACCTGTCACCCCTTGATGTTGATGATCTGGCGCAGCCGGTGCTTGATCCGCACCAGGTCGGTCTGCGCTTCCATCACCGCCCCGATGTCCTTGTAGGCCGCGGGGCTCTCGTCGATCACGCCGGCGTCGGTTCGGCATTCGATGCCCTTCACCGCCTCCTGGTGCTGCTCCAGGGTGATGAGCTTCTTCGCCTGGGTGCGCGACATCACCCGGCCGGCGCCGTGGGAACAGCTGTGGAAGCTGTCCGCGCTGCCCGCGCCCTCGACGATGAAGCTGCCCGTTCCCATCGATCCCGGGATGATCCCGAGGTCGCCCTCGCGGGCGCGCACCGCGCCCTTGCGGGTGACCCAGACATCCTCGCCGAAATGATGCTCCCTGACCGCATAATTGTGGTGGCAGTTGATCGCCGCCTTGTCGGTCTTGAACGGGGGCACATGGCCGCGAAGCGCATCGAGGACCCTGCCCATCATGATCTCGCGATTGGCCATCGCGTAATCCTGGGCGAAGCTCATCGCCTCGATATAATCGTCGAACAGCTCCGTCCCCTCCGACAGGAACGCAAGGTCCCGGTCGGCGAGGTGGAAGTCGAGCCGTTCCTTGGCGATCGCCTCGCGCGCGGTGTCGATGAAGTAGGTCCCGATCCGGTTGCCGGTTCCCCGGCTTCCCGAATGGAGCATCACCCACACGCGGTCCTCCTCATCGAGGCAGATCTCGATGAAGTGGTTTCCGCCGCCCATCGACCCAAGCTGGTCGGTGGTCTTGCCGTCGACCTTCGGGTGCTTCGACTTGATCCGGCGCCAGCGGTCCTCGAACCGGTCGTGCCAGACGCGGCCGATCGAATTCGGGGTCGACGCCCAGCCGCCCTTCGAATGATTGGCCTTCTGGCTCGTCTCGAAGCCCTTAGGCACGGCGCGCTCGATGTCGGCCCGGATCGCGCCGAGATTGTCGGGCAGGTCGCCCGCGGTGAGGCTGGTGCGCACCGCCGACATCCCACAGCCGATGTCCACGCCCACAGCGGCCGGGATGATCGCCTTCTTTGTGGCGATCACCGAGCCGACCGTGGCGCCCCGGCCGAGATGCACGTCGGGCATTCCGGCGACGTGGCTGTGGATGAACGGCAGCGAGGCGATGTTGCGCAGCTGCTGCATCGCCTGCGCCTCGAACGGCGCGTGGCTGTCCCACAGCTTGAGCGGGGCTCCCCCGCTCTCGTGCACTGAAAACTTCGTACTCATCCTACTCTCCCCACGTGAAATCCCGCGAGGAGGGCGGCCGTTCCGGCGTCTGAGCTTTTCCGATGATTGGGGAAAGTTCGACCAGCTGAAGCGCTGCGCCCTCGTCACGGGCGCAACGACGCGCCCGTCAGCCCAGCGGGCTGACGACTTCGTTTGTACCGAGGTCCAGGGCTTTGGTCATAGCGGGCGGGCCACTACACGAATCTGGCCGAGCGCGCAAATCGGGCACCCGCGCCGCCGATGTGCGTTCGCCTGACATGCCGCGCCCGATCAACATCCTTCTCGTCCGCCATGCGGTATCCGCCGCCAATCTCAACCGGAGCCTATATCAGCGCCTGCCCGACCCGAAGGTGCCGCTCGCGCCTCAAGGCCACGAGCAGGCGCGAGCCGCGGGCGAGGCGATCGCGGCGTGGCTGAAGACCCAGGAGCCGGGCGGCACGCGGATCTACTGCTCACCCTACCAGCGGACCCGCGAGACCTGCCTCGGGATCGAGGCGGCGCTCAAGGCCAACGAGATTGCCTACGATCGGATCGAGGAGCTGGCGCTACGCGAGATGAGCTACGGCCTGTTCGATGGGATCGCCGACGAGGAGCTGCCCCAGCTCTTCCCGCGCGAGCACGCCCACTACCAGAAGCATGTCGAGTTCGAGGGCGAGTTCTTCGCGCCCATGCCGATGGGCGAAAGCCGGGTCCAGGTCGCGGACCGGGTGAAGGGCGTGTTCGGAACGCTGATCCGCGACAATCGCGAGCGCGAGAATGGCTGGCGGATCCGCAATTTCATCGTCGTCAGCCACGGCGTCACGGTGCGCGCCTTCATCATGCAGTGGCTTCACCTGACGCCGGAGTGGTTCCAAGCCCAGCCCAACCCTGCGAACGCTTCGGTCGCGCTAATCTCGAGCGACGGAGTGGAGCCCTACAAGCTGAGCGCGTTATTCGAGGGCTTCCCGCACCGGCCGACCAAGCAGGACATCCGCGAGGAAGGCGTCGTGCAGCCAGCCGCCGATGCGACGGTGGCGGGGGAACCCGGCTAGCTCTCAGTTCGCTTCAAGCACCTCTTCCACCCAATCAGGGACAAGCTCCCCTGCCCTTCCGAGGCGGGTCTCGTGGAAGAAGATGCTGCCCTGGCTCGGCTCGAGATTCATCTCGAGGGTTCGGGCACCGCAATAGCGGGCGGTCTGGACGTAGCCGGCGGCGGGATAGACCGCCCCGGACGTGCCGATCGACACGAACAGGTCGGCTTCCATGAGCGCTCGGTCGATCCGCTCCATCTCGTACGGCATCTCGCCGAACCAGACGATGTCGGGCCTCAGCTTGCCGTCGACTCCGCAGTCCGGGCACGCCGGGCCGCTGCCGAGGTCATCCTCCCACGGCAGGCGTGCGTCGCAGGCGCGGCACCAGGCCGACTTGAGCTCGCCATGCATGTGGAGCAGCCGCTTGGCGCCGGCGCGCTCGTGGAGGTCGTCGACATTCTGGGTGACGATGAGGAGGTCGCCCTTCCACTCGCTGTCGAGCCGCGCAAGCGCCGCGTGAGCGGCATTGGGCTGAACCTCGTGAAGCCGAGCGCGTCGTGCGTCGTAGAAGCGCTGAACGAGCGCCGGATCACGCGCGAAGCCTTCAGGCGTCGCGACGTCCTCGACGCGATGCCCCTCCCACAGCCCGTCGGGGCCGCGGAAGGTGGCGACGCCGGACTCCGCCGATATGCCGGCACCAGTGAGAATGACGATGTTGCGGATGTCGGACATGTCCATTGCGGTGGCTTAGCGACGGTCTGAGTAAGGTGCGAGCGGGGCGGCACGGTTGCAGGCACGCCTGTCCGGTCGGCGCAAAAAACTCTCGGGGCATCGCATAGCTGACGCCCGGTTAACCTTGGACTCTCGCGAGATCGGAAAATCTGAAGGAAGAACACAGTTTCGGGCCCTCAGGTCCCGCGTTTTCAATGGAGTATGCGCATGCGGCGTTTTGCGTGGCTGGTCTGGATCCTCGCTCTGGTCGCTCAGCCGGCTTGGGCCCAGTCTTCGGGGCGCCTTCAGCAGCTCGAGCAGAGGCTTGCGTCGCTGGCGACCGAAAACCCGGGCGATTACGGCTTCGCGGCGCTGGACCTCTCGACCGGTGAGATGGTCAGCTTCAACGGCGGTGAAGCTTTTCCGATGGCGAGCACGATGAAGATCGCCGTTGCCGCGGTCTATCTCGACGAGGTCGAGGCCGGTCGGCGAAGCCTCGACGACACGATCGGCGGCGTGAGCGCCTACCGGCTGATGGACGCGATGATCACGCGCAGCGACAACCGCGCGACCGACCAGCTGATCGCGATGCTCGGTGGCCCCGCCGCGATCGACCAGTGGCTGCGGGCGTACGGAATCACCGGGATGCGCGTCGATCGCACCATCGCCCAGCTTCTTGCCGACCGCCGCGACCTCCGCGACGTGCGTGATTCCAGCACGCCGGTGGCGATGCTGAACCTTCTTCGACTGATCGATGCGGGTCAGGCGCTGCAGCCGCGCAGCCGCGCGATGCTGCTCGACATGATGGCGCGCTGCCGGACCGGCTCCAACCGGATCCGCGGACTGCTGCCGCCGGGCACGCACGTCGAGAACAAGACCGGGACCCTCAACGGCTATACCGGCGACGTCGGCTTTCTGACCCTGCCCGACGGGCAGCGCATCGCAGTCGTCTTCTTCGCCCGGTATGGGGACAACCGCCCGGCGGTCATCGCCAGCGCGGCGCGCGCGATCTACGACAATTTCGCGCCGGGCGGTGCTCCTGCGGCGAGCAGGGCCACGATGGCCGTGGCACGGCACTAAGCCAGGACGGGCGGCTGGATCACCGCTGAAGCAATTCGGCCACAGGCCGCGAGCAACTTGAATCGGCTCGTCGCTTCGCGGCTTTTTGGGCGACTCTCATGAGCTTATCTTGAAGCTTATGAGTATCGCCTGCCTGTTCGGTCACCACCGCCCCTCCCTCCAATCCATTACGCGCAGGCAGGGCGGCTATGCCGCTTTCTGCGAATCCTGTGCTCGGCCGCTCGAGCGCAGCGCGGAGGGCCGCTGGCGCGCCTCCGAGCCGCTCGACGCGCCGGGCAGCCAGTCGATCGCCTGACCGCCGCGCTGCGTTCGGGGCATGAAAAAGGGGCGCGCAGCCGACCGGCCACGCGCTCCTTTTTGTATGTTCGAGCTTAACTGGTCGGCTTGACGTTGATGTCGGCCTTGATGTCGGTCGTCTCGCCGCCGCCGCCGAACATGTCCATGCCGCCGAAGACGAGGAACAGCACCACCAGCACGGCGATCAGAAGCACGACCGCGAGAACGGCGCCGCCGCCGCCACGATCGCCATCGGTCACCACCACGGTCTCACGATCACGCTCTGCCATTTGATTTACTCCGGCAAGTTCGATTGCGGGGGGTAACGCCCGTTGTTTGCGACTGTTCCGCCCCCGTGCCGGTTGCATGGGGAGGCGCTTTCCGCGACAGGAAGCGCATGATCGGCATCGGCATCGTCGGAGCAAAGGGACGGATGGGGCGCGCCATCGCCGCCGTTCTGGAAGAGGATGAGCGCGCGCGCATGGCGGGCGGCGCCGACCAGGGCGACGACGTGGTGGCGCTTGCAGAGTCGTGCGACGTGCTGATCGACTTCTCGTCGCCTGCGGGCCTCGCGGGAACCCTGGCCGCGGCCGAAAACGCCGGCCGTCCGGTCGTGATCGGCACCACTGGCCTCACCGACGAGCATCACGCGGCCATCGACCGAGCGGCGACGCGGATCCCGGTGCTCCAGGCGTTCAACATGTCGCTCGGGGTCAACCTGCTCGCCCATCTCGTCCGCGAGGCGGCGGCCCGGCTGGGCCCGGACTGGGACATCGAGATCGTCGAGATGCACCACCGCCACAAGGTCGACGCGCCGTCCGGAACCGCACTCCTGCTCGGCCAGGCGGCCGCCGAGGGGCGCGGAATCGACCTCGCCGGCCATAGCGAACGCGGCCGCGACGGAATCACGGGCGCCCGCCAGTCCGGCCATATCGGCTTCGCGTCGCTTCGGGGCGGATCGGTGGCCGGCGACCACCAGGTCGTGCTGGCTGCGGAGGGCGAGCGGATTGAACTCGGCCACCGAGCCGAGAGCCGCGCCATCTTCGCCCGCGACGCGGTTCAGGCGGCCCTCTGGCTGCACGGCCGCGGCGCCGGGCGCTACGCGATGGCCGACGTCCTGGGCCTATAATGGGTGGGATTGAGCCTGCCGAAATCCCGCCCGTTTGGGAGAGGGGGAGGACAGGTCGCCGGCAGGCTCGGCCCGTTCGGTAAGGCCCATGAAGAAAAAGGATATACCGGAATTCTACCGGCTGCTCGCGGAACGCACTCCCAATCCCGAGACCGAGCTCGAGTCCGTCAACGATTATACCTTGCTCGTCGCGGTGGTGCTGTCGGCGCAGGCGACCGACGCCGGGGTTAACCTCGCCACCCGCGACCTGTTCGCCAAGGTGCGAACTCCGCAGGCGATGGTCGAGCTTGGCGAGGAGGGCCTGAAGCAGCACATCAAGACGATCGGCCTGTTCAACACCAAGGCGAAGAACGTCATCGCCCTGTCGCGAATCCTGGTCGATCAATATGGCGGCGAGGTGCCTCAGGACCGCGACGCCCTGGAGGCGCTGCCGGGAGTCGGCCGAAAAACCGCCAACGTCGTCATGAACACCGCGTTCGGTCACGAGACCTTCGCGGTCGATACGCACGTTTTCCGGGTCGCCAACCGCACCGGCCTCGCCGCGGGCAAGACGGTGCTGGAGGTCGAGAAGAAGCTCGATAAGGTGACTCCCCAGCCCTATCGCCGCGACGCCCACCATTTGCTAATCCTGCACGGCCGTTACGTGTGCAAGGCGAGGAAGCCGGAATGCTGGCGCTGCGTCGTCGCGCATCTGTGCCGGTACCAGCCCAAGACTCCGCCGCCGGGTACGGTGCCGGCGCGGCTGGCCAAGAAGGGGTGAAGGCATGAGGGTTTCGATCGGAGCCGCTACATTCGCCCTCGCGGCGCTCGCCGGCTGCACCGGCGATGAAGGCGTCGCGCGCTCGACCGACAGCTGGGCGCTCGCCACTGCCAACCCGGTGGCGCCGCCGGTGAGCTGCATCGAGAAGGCGCGGATCGCCGGCGTGGCGGTGCGCGACGACCGCACCGTCGACTTCTCGCTCGACGACGGCCGGCTGATGCGCAACCGCCTGCCCCAGGTCTGCGAGAGCCTCTACGGAAGCCGCTTCATCTACCGAAGCTCCACGGACCGGCTGTGCAGCACCGACACGATCACGTTGGTGCGCGCCGACGGCAGCGCCCGCGCCAGCTGCGGCCTCGGCAGCTTCCAGCAGATCGCGGTTCCGCCGCGCGGATAGGGGCTGGTTCGCCGCTTATCCTTTTGCTAGACGCCCCTCCTCCCGCGGAATGCACCCGTAGCTCAGCTGGATAGAGCGCTGCCCTCCGAAGGCAGAGGTCACAGGTTCGAATCCTGTCGGGTGCGCCATTCCCTTTTCCGACACCACTAGTCGCTCACCGCTCGTGTCACATCAGCTCGACCGACGCGTGCGCGCCGCCGGCGCCCGCGCTCCCCTTCCCTGCGCGCGACTGGCGGAGTAGGAGGGGCGCCGACCCGTCAGATTGCTTGGAAAGGAGCGCGCCATGGCGACGCAGCAGCAGGTTCGCGAGAACCCGATCGGCCTCAACGGCTTCGAATTCGTCGAGTTCACCGGCCCCGATCCGGAGGCGCTCGCGGGCCTGTTCACCAAGCTCGGCTTCACCCATGTCGGGAACCATCGCAGCAAGGCGATCCGCCGCTACTGCCAGGGCGACATCAACTTCATCCTCAACATGGAGCCGACCGGCCACGCCGCCGAGTTCCGCGCGGCGCACGGCCCCTCAGCGAGCGCGATGGCGTTCCGAGTGCAGGACGCCGAGAAGGCGCTGGAGCTCGCGGTCGAGCGCGGTGCCACCGAGACCAAGGGCGATCTCGACCTGCCGACCCTGGAAGGAATTGGCGGCTCCTATCTCTATCTCGTCGATCCCGCCGCGCAGAAGCGCCTTTACGAGCAGGACTTCGATACGATCGCCGAGTGCGGCCCCGGTGCCGGCCTCCACACGCTCGACCACCTCACCCACAATGTGAACCGCGGCCGGATGAACCATTGGGCCGGCTTCTACGAGCGCATCTTCAACTTCCGCGAGATCCGCTATTTCGACATCGAGGGCCAGCAGACCGGCCTCCTGTCGCGCGCCATGACCGCTCCGGACGACAAGATCCGGATTCCGCTCAACGAGAGCCAGGACGATTATTCGCAGATCGCGGAATATCTGAAGGAATATAAGGGCGAAGGCATCCAGCACCTCGCCTTCGCGACCGACGACATTTTCCAGACGGTCGACGCGCTTCGCGCCGCCGGGATCAAGTTCCAGGACAGCCCCGACACTTATTACGACATGATCGACCAGCGCATCCCGCACCACGAGCATGACGTTCAGGCGATGCGCGACCGCCGGATCCTGATCGACGGCTCACCGGAGACCGGCGAGGGCCTGCTCCTGCAGATCTTCACCGAGAATATGGTCGGACCGATCTTCTTCGAGATCATCCAGCGCAAGGGCAACGAGGGCTTCGGCGAGGGCAATTTCAAGGCTTTGTTCGAGAGCATCGAGCTCGACCAGATCCGCCGCGGGGTGATCCCGGCCAAAGCGGAGGCCTAGTTCGTCATGCCAGCGAAGGCTGGCATCTACCGGCTGCGGCACGCCGCGGAGTTGAGTAGACCCCAGCTTTCGCTGGGGTGACGGAGGTGGGCTCTTGAGTGGATCGGATTACTTTCCCGGCTTTGGCGGGCATTTCGAGACGGAGGCGGTGCCGGGGGCGCTGCCGAAGGGGCGCAATTCGCCGCAACGGCCGCCCTTCGGCCTCTATGCGGAGCAGCTGAGCGGCACCGCCTTCACCATGGCGCGCGACCAGAATCGCCGCTCATGGCTCTACCGGCTGAGACCGTCGGCGGAGCACCCCCCTTATCGCCGCTACGAAGGCGCACCGCTCTTCTCGTGCGACCCGCGCGCCGAGCCGCTGGCGCCGAACCGGCTGCGCTGGGACCCGCTGCGGATGCCGGCGACGGCGAGCGACTTCGTCGATTCGATGACGACGATGATGGGCAACCGTCCGCCGGAGGAGCTGGAGGGCGTCACCGTCCACGTCTACCGCGCGACCAAGAACATGGATCGACGCGCCTTCTTCAACGCCGACGGCGAGCTTCTGATCATTCCGGAGCAGGGCCGGCTGGAGCTGCTGACTGAGCTCGGCCGCATCGACCTCGCGCCCGGCGAGGTCGCACTCGTTCCGCGCGGGGTACGTTTCCGGGTCATGCTTCCGGACGGCCAGGCGCGCGGCTATGTCGCCGAAAATCACGGCGCGCTGTTCCGGCTTCCCGACCTCGGGCCGATCGGCTCCAACGGCCTCGCCAATCCGCGCGATTTCCTCACTCCGCGCGCCTGGTTCGAGGACCGCGAGGAGCCATTCGAGCTGGTCCAGAAGTCGCTCGGCTCGTTGTGGGTCACCGATCTCGACCACAGCCCGCTCGACGTCGTCGCGTGGCACGGCAATCTCGCGCCGTGGAAGTACGATTTGAGCCTGTTCAACACGATCGGCACAATCAGCTACGACCATCCGGATCCCAGCATCTTCACCGTGCTGACCTCGCCCAGCGAGGTTCCGGGCCGAGCCAATGCCGACTTCGTCATCTTCCCCCCGCGCTGGATGGTCGCCGAGGATACGTTCCGCCCGCCCTGGTTCCACCGCAACGTGATGAGCGAGTGCATGGGCCTCATCTACGGCGCCTATGACGCGAAGGCCGAGGGCTTTGCGCCTGGCGGCCTGTCGCTGCACAACCTGATGGCTGGCCACGGTCCGGACGTGGCGAGCTGGAAGGCGGCGAGCGAGGCCGAGCTGAAGCCGCACAAGATCGAGGGGACGATGGCCTTCATGGTGGAAACCTGCTGGCCCTACCGCCCGACCCGGTTCGCGCTGGAGAGCGACGCGCTCCAGAAAGACTATGACACCGCCTGGGGCGGTTTTCCGAAAGCGAGGCTGCCCGAATGAAGCTTGGTTCCTTGAAGGGCGGCCGCGACGGGCGCCTCGTCGTGGTGAGCGCCGACCTCGCCTGGTGCGCAGACGCGACCCATATCGCGCCTACACTGCAGGCCGCGCTCGACGACTGGGCGGAGGTGGCGCCCCAGCTCGAACTGCTGTCGACGGACCTCGCCCACGAGGTCATCCCGATGATGCGCTTCCACGAGCGGCAGGCCGACGCGCCCCTGCCCCGCGCCTATCAGTGGGCCGACGGCTCGGCATACGTAAACCATGTCGAGCTGGTTCGGAAGGCGCGCGGCGCCGAGATGCCGGAGAGCTTCTGGACGGACCCGCTGATGTACCAGGGCGGCTCAGACGAGCTGCTCGGTCCTCGGGACCCGATCCCGCTTGCTGACGAGGGTTGGGGCTGCGACCTCGAGGCCGAGGTGGTGGTGGTGACCGACGACGTGCCGCAGGGCTGCACCCGCGAGGAAGCGCTCGGCCACATCAAGCTGGTCGGTCTCGTCAACGACGTGAGCCTGCGCAACCTCATCCCGGCCGAGCTCGCCAAGGGCTTCGGCTTCGTCCAGTCGAAGCCTGCCTCAGCGCTGTCGCCGGTGCTCGTGACCCCTGACCAGCTCGGGCCGGCCTGGCAGGACGGCAAGCTCCACGGCGTGCTCAAGGTCGATCTCAACGGCCAGCCGTTCGGCCGCGCCGACGCCGGCGTCGACATGACCTTCGACTTCGGCACCCTGATCGCCCATCTCGCCAAGACTCGGAATCTCGGCGCCGGCTCGATCATCGGCTCCGGCACCGTCTCGAACCGCGACGCGGACGGCGGTCCCGGCAAGCCGGTCGACCGCGGCGGCCGCGGCTATTCCTGCCTCGCCGAGGTCCGCACCGTCGAGACGATCCTGGACGGCAAGCCGGCGACGCCCTTCCTCAAGCATGGCGACAATGTGCGCATCTGGATGGAGGACGAGGCCGGCCACTCCATCTTCGGAGCGATCGAGCAGGACATCGTGCCGGCCTGAGCGCGGGCTATTCGACGCGGAATTCGGTGACGATCAGTCGGGCTGGCCCGGTGGCGTAGACGCCGTGGCCATAACCGTCGCCGCCGCCAAGCACGAAGCCGACCTGATCGGCATTGGCGACGGCGTCCCGAAACCCTTCGGGATTGGTCCGGGCGCTCGACGTCATCACCGCCGTCCAATTGCCGTTGAGCGGCGCCACCATCTCAAACGTCCCGGGGCGAAGCGGAGACTGGGTCGCGAAGGTCGCGTACCAGCGATAACTCTCATAAGGCCCGCGTGCCGTCCAATTGTCGCCGCTACGCTGGAAGTAGGGCGTGATCATCGACGCCTGCGCCGGGTTGGTGCGCGGCACGATCCGAACGCCGGGAGCGGCCTCGATCCGGTAGCGCATGACGATCCGGCGCTTCCCGGCGAGCGATCCGTGGCGGAAGGTGACGTAGTGGACGCTGCCCGGCGCCTGCGGCAGATCGATCGCGAACCCGCCGCCGCGTAGCGGCGTAGGGTGCAGCGGCATGCCGCGCGAATAGTTGCGGCCGCGGATGATCGGCCCGATCGTCCAAGCGCCGGCATCGGGCATCTGGACCGCAGCAGCAGCAGTAGTGGCGCCCGCCGACGCTGTGCCGCCGTAAGCGGCAAGCGTGAGCGCAAAGATGGTGGCGGCACGGAACAGCATCGATGGTCCTCGCAGGGTGATATGGCCGGCACTCTAGCCCGCGCCGCCCTGCCTCAGCCTGAACCCGGGAGTCAGCCCTCGTGCAGATTCCCTGCCGAGCTCAGGCGACCGCCTTGGCCGCCTCGACGGTCGCGGTCAGGCAGGAACGAAGCTGCTCCGGCGTGAACGGCTTCGAGAGGATCGCGACATTGTCGGGCCGCTCACCAATCGATTCCTTGTCGGCGTAACCGGTGATGATGATGGCGGGCAGACCCGGAACGCGCTCGCGCGCCTGGCGGATAAGCTCGGCGCCAGACAGCTTCGGCATGGCATAGTCACTGACCAGCAGGTCGAAATCGTGGGCCGACGCCTGGATCAACGCCAAGGCTTCCGGTCCGTCACCAGCCGTGGTCACCTGATGGCCCAGATCAGAGAGCAGGCCCGCGGTGATCGCCCGCACGCCGTCATGATCATCGACGAGCAGGATATTGAGCGGGTCGCTTTCCGGCTGCTCGGCGGCCTCCCGCGCCTTCCCGACCTGGGTCTCTGTGGATGCCTGCGCCCGCGGCAGCCAGATCTCGACTCGTGTACCCTCGCCGACTTTGCTTGCGATACGGATGGCGCCGCCCGATTGCTTGGCGAAGCCATAGACCATCGACAGGCCGAGGCCGGTGCCCTTGCCGACCTCCTTGGTGGTGAAGAAGGGCTCCATCACCTGCTCGATCATGTCCGGGGCGATGCCGTGGCCCGTGTCGCTCACCGACAGGACAACATAGTCGCCGGGCGTGAGATCGCCTTCGGCGTGGTCCGGAGTCACGGTCCGGTTATCGGAGGCGACCGTAATGGTGCCGCCGTCGGGCATGGCATCGCGCGCGTTGATGATGAGGTTCATCAGCGCGAGCTCGAGCTGCGCCTCGTCAGCGAAGGCGCAACCGGGATTTTCACCGATCTGCCATTCGACCTCGACGAGTCCGCCGAGCGTGTGGGCGAGGAGATCCGACACCGACTTGGCGAGACGGTCTATCTCGATCCGGTCGGGCCGAAGCTGCTGCTTGCGAGCAAAGGCGAGCAGGCGCCGGACAAGTTCGGAGCCTTGTTCCGCGGCGTGCCGCGCCATGCCGAGGATCTTCCTATGCTCCTCCTCGAGCGGCAGGCGCTTCTCGATGATCGACAGGCCGCCGAGCACCGCGGCGAGGAGGTTGTTGAAGTCGTGAGCGATGCCGCCGGTCAGCTGGCCGATCGCATCCATCTTGCGGGCCTGGACGAGCTGGCTCTCGAGCAGGCGCCGGTCGGTCACGTCCATCAAGGTGCCGGCGAACTCGACCGGGTTTCCGGAGGCGTCGCGAAGAAGGATCGACTGGTCGTGAAAGTGCTTCCAGCTGCCGTCGGCGCATCGCCAGCGATATTCGACCGAGCCGACGCCGCTGTCCTTGCGCGCCTCTATAGCCGCCACCACGCGCTCGCGATCTTCCTCGTGGAGCCTCTCCGCCCACAGGTTCGGCTGTTCGCGCAGCTCGGCGAAGTCGAAGCCGGTCACCGCCTTGAAGTCGCCGCTGACGAAGTCCGGCTTCCGCGGCGTGCCTTCCAGCGGTTCGAGATAAAGGACGATCGGAAGCGACTCGATGATCGCCGCCTGACGCTGCTGCGCCCTGCGCAGCTCCTGCTCGGTGCGCAGAAGCTCGGCATTGGCCTTGAGGTTCGCATCGAGCAGTTCCTGCTCGGCCTTGGCCTTGCGCTCGACCTCCTTGGTCATGTTGAACAGGTCGACGAACACGGCGACCTTGGAGCGAAGCACGGTCGCGTCGACCGGCTTGAACACATAGTCGACCGCGCCCATCGAATAGCCGCGCAGCAGATGCTCCATGTCCTTGTTGACCGCGGACAGGAAGACGATCGGGATACGCTTAGTCTGCTCGCGCGAGCGGACCATCTGGGCGGTCTCGTAGCCGTCCATGCCAGGCATGTAGACGTCGAGCAGGATGACCGCGAACTCGCCTTTCAGAAGGTGACGAAGCGCCTCCTCGCCCGATGTCGCGACCACGACGTCCGCGACGTCCTCCAGCACCGTCCGGATGGCGAGCAGGTTGCGCTCGTCATCGTCCACCACGAGCACGCGGGCGCGCTCGGCGGCGGCTTCGGCCGGGGCCAAAGCAGGCGCTGCCGCCGGCGCGGCCTTCGCGAGTGCAGGTTTGGTCGAAGCCATCTGTTACTCGGCAGCACCCTGTAGCGGCGATGCGCCGGCACGCACGGTATTTTCGCGCGCCCGCGCGATCCACACGCGCAGAAGCGCGAGCAGCAGGTCGATATCGACCGGCTTGGCGATATAGTCGGACGCGCCCGCCTCGAGGCATTTCTCGCGGTCGCCCTTCATCGCCTTGGCCGTGACCGCGATCAGCGGCACGTCGGCGAGCTGCGGCCGTTGCCGGATCTGCTGCATCGTCTCGTACCCGTCCATCTCCGGCATCATGATGTCGATGAGTGCAATGTCGATGCCGGGAGTCTGTTCCAGGATCAGGATGCCGTCCTTGCCGCGCTCGGCGTGAAGGACTTCGACATCGTAGCTCTCCAGAACGCTGGTCAGCGAGTAGATGTTGCGGATGTCGTCGTCGACGATGAGGATCTTCGCGCCCGCGAGCTCCGGCACCTCGTGGCTCTTCGACTTGTCGGGAAGCAGCTCGACGACCTTGCGGTCCTTCTTCACCGCCTTGGCGAGGTTCTTGAAGACCTTGGTCAGCTCGGCATCGTCGGCCGGCTTCTCGGTCACGCCGAACGCGCCCATCTCCATCACCTTGGCGACCTTGTCGGCGCCCGAGATGACGTGGATCGGCACGTGAGCGGTCTTCGGATCGTGCTTGAGGAGATCGAGCAGCACGAATCCGTCGATGTCGGCGAGGCCGAGATCGAGGGTGATCGCGTGCGGCTTCAGCTTGCGGGCAAGTGCGAGCGTTCCCGCCCCGGCCGTCGAAATGACGCCCTTTAGGCCGACTCCCCGGGCAAGATCGAGGAGGATCGCCGCGAAGGTCGGATCGTCCTCGACGATCAGGACGAAGGGCGAGTCGCCGAGGTCGTCGCGGTCGTCGTTGACGTCATAGCCGATCGGCAGCGCGCTCGGCACCATTGCGCCGCTATTGTCGTAACGCGCGGTCGTGGTGGCGGGCGCCCCTGCGCTCAGCGGCGCGGTGGCGTTCAGCGGCACGAACAGGGTGAAGGTCGAGCCCTCGCCCGGCTTCGACTTCACCTGAAGCTCGCCGCCGAGCAAGCGGGCGATCTCGCGGCTGATCGAGAGGCCGAGGCCGGTGCCGCCATATTTGCGGCTGGTGGTGCCGTCGGCCTGCTGGAATGCCTCGAAGATGAGCTTCTGCTTGTCCTCGGGGATGCCGATGCCGGTGTCGGTGACCGAAATCTCGATCGCCTGGTCCACTCCGCGAAGCACCGGATGGTTGGGGCTCCAGCCGCTCGTCGCCGGCTTGACGTCGAGTGTGACGCTGCCGTGCGAGGTGAACTTGAAGGCGTTGGACAGCAGGTTGAGAACGATCTGCTGGAGGCGCTTCTCGTCGGTTCGGATGGTCGCCGGCAGGCTGTCGTCGACCCGGACCTGGAAGTCGAGGTCCTTGTCGGCGGCGAGCTGGCGGAAGGTCCGCTCCATGTGCAGCTTGAGCGCGTTCATCGGCATCTCGCCGATCTCGATCGACACCGTTCCGGACTCGATCTTCGACAGGTCGAGAATGTCGTTGATGAGGCTGAGCAGGTCCGAGCCCGCCGAGTGGATGGTGCGGGCGAACTCGACCTGCTTCTCGTTGAGGTTGCCGTGCGGGTTGTCCGACAACAGCTTCGACAGGATGAGCAGTGAGTTCAGCGGAGTCCGGAGCTCGTGCGACATGTTCGCAAGGAACTCGGACTTGTACTTCGACGTGAGGGCGAGCTGCTCCGCCTTCTCCTCGATGGCCCGGCGGGCCATGTCGATCTCGATATTCTTGGCCTCGACCTGCTTCTTCTCGTTCTCGAGAAGCTGCGCCTTCTCCTGAAGCTCCTCGTTGGTGTTGTGCAGCTCTTCCTGCTTGGTGGTGAGCTCGGTCTGGCGCGCCTGAAGCTCCTGGGTGAGCAGCTGCGACTGCTTGAGCAGGCCCTCGGTGCGCATGGTCGCGGCGATCGTGTTGAGCACGATGCCGACCGATTCCATGAGCTGGTCGAGGAAGCTCTGGTGGGTCTCATTGAACTCGCTGAACGAGGCGAGCTCGATCACCGCCTTCACGTCATCCTCGAACAGGGCCGGAAGGATGGTGACGTTGGCCGGAGTGGCATGGCCGAGGCCGGACCCGATCCGGACGAACTCGCCCGGCACGTTCTCGAGCAGGATCGGCCGCTTGTCCGCCGCCGCCTGGCCGACCAGGCCTTCGCGCAGCTTGAACCTGTTCTTGAGCTCGTCCTTGCTCTCGGCGCCGTAGCTCGCGGCGAGCTCAAGCACAGGCTCGTCGCCCTCGCGGCTCGCCACGTAGAACACGCCATATTGCGCGTTCACCAGCGGCGCGAGCTCGGACATGATCAGGTTCGACACGGTGGTGAGATCGCGCTCGCCCTGCAGCATGCGGCTGAACCGGGCGAGGTTGGTCTTGAGCCAGTCCTGCTCCGCATTCTTCAAGGTCTGTTCCTTGAGGTTGCGGATCATCTCGTTGATGTTGTCCTTGAGCGCGGCCATCTCGCCCGACGCCTCGACGGCGATGGAGCGGGTGAGGTCGCCCTTGGTCACGGCGGTGGCCACGTCGGCGATCGAGCGCACCTGGCTGGTCAGGTTGTTCGCCATCGCGTTCACGTTGTCGGTGAGGTCGCGCCATAGGCCGGCTGCGCCCGGAACGCGGGCCTGGCCACCGAGCTTTCCTTCGATGCCGACCTCGCGGGCCATGTTGGTCACCTGGTCCGCGAAGGTCGCGAGGGTCTCGATCATGAAGTTGATCGTCTCGGCCAGAGCGGCGATCTCGCCTTTCGCGTCGAGCGTCAGCTTCCGCTTGAGGTTGCCCTGCGCCACCGCGGTCACGACGTCGGCGATTCCGCGCACCTGGTTGGTCAGGTTGTTGGCCATCAGGTTCACGTTGTCGGTGAGGTCCTTCCAGGTGCCGCCGACGCCAGGCACGTTGGCCTGGCCGCCGAGCTTGCCCTCGGTACCCACCTCGCGGGCGACGCGGGTCACCTCGCTCGCGAAGCCGTTCAGCTGGTCCACCATGGTGTTGATGGTGTCCTTGAGCTGAAGGATCTCGCCCTTCACGTCGACGGTGATCTTCTTCGAAAGGTCGCCGCGCGCCACGGCGGTCGTCACGTCGGCGATGTTGCGGACCTGGCCGGTCAGGTTCGCGGCCATCAGGTTGACGTTGTCGGTGAGGTCGGCCCAGGTGCCGGCGACTCCGCGGACCTGCGCCTGGCCGCCCAGCTTACCCTCGGTACCCACCTCGCGGGCCACGCGGGTCACCTCGGAGGCGAAGGAATTCAGCTGGTCCACCATCGTGTTGATGGTGTTCTTGAGCTCGAGGATCTCGCCCTTCACGTCGACGGTGATCTTCTTGGACAGATCGCCCAAGGCCACCGCCGTCGTCACTTCGGCGATGTTGCGGACCTGGCCGGTGAGGTTCGCGGCGAGGTCGTTCACGTTGTCGGTGAGGTCCTTCCAGGTACCGCCGACGCCTTCCACCTTGGCCTGGCCGCCGAGCTTACCTTCGGAGCCCACCTCGCGGGCCACGCGGGTCACCTCCGAGGCGAACGAATTGAGCTGGTCCACCATGACGTTGATGGTGTCCTTGAGCTCGAGAATCTCGCCCTTCACGTCCACAGTGATCTTCTTGGACAGGTCGCCGCGCGCAACGGCCGTGGTCACCTCGGCGATGTTGCGGACCTGAGCGGTCAGGTTGCCGGCCATCAGGTTCACGCTGTCCGTCAAATCGGCCCAGGTGCCGGCGACGCCTTCCACCTTGGCCTGACCGCCGAGCTTTCCTTCCGAGCCCACCTCGCGTGCCACGCGCGTCACTTCCGAGGCAAAGCCGTTGAGCTGGTCCACCATGGTGTTGATGGTGTTCTTGAGCTCGAGGATCTCGCCCTTCACGTCCACGGTGATCTTCTTGGAAAGATCGCCCTTCGCCACCGCGGTCGTCACCTCGGCGATGTTGCGCACCTGACCCGTAAGGTTCGCGGCCATCAGGTTCACATTGTCGGTGAGGTCCGCCCAGGTGCCGGCGACACCAGGCACCTGCGCCTGGCCGCCGAGCTTGCCTTCGGTACCCACCTCGCGGGCCACGCGGGTCACCTCGCTGGCGAAGCCGTTGAGCTGGTCCACCATCGTGTTGATGGTGTTCTTGAGCTCGAGAATCTCGCCCTTCACGTCCACGGTGATCTTCTTGGAAAGGTCGCCCAACGCCACCGCGGTCGTCACTTCGGCAATGTTACGCACCTGGCCGGTGAGGTTGCCGGCCATCCGGTTCACGCTGTCGGTGAGATCGGCCCAGGTGCCGGCGACTCCGGGCACCTGCGCCTGGCCGCCGAGCTTGCCCTCGGTACCGACCTCGCGCGCCACGCGGGTCACCTCGGAGGCGAAGCCGTTGAGCTGGTCCACCATGGTGTTGATGGTGTTCTTCAGCTCCAGGATCTCGCCCTTCACGTCCACAGTGATCTTCTTGGAGAGGTCGCCGCGGGCCACGGCTGTCGTCACGTCGGCGATGTTACGCACCTGGCCGGTCAGGTTGCCGGCCATGAGGTTCACATTGTCGGTGAGGTCGGCCCAGGTGCCGGCGACGCCTTCCACCTTGGCCTGGCCGCCGAGCTTGCCCTCCGAGCCCACCTCGCGCGCCACGCGGGTCACTTCGGAGGCGAAGGAGTTCAGCTGGTCCACCATCGTGTTGATGGTGTTCTTCAGTTCGAGGATCTCGCCCTTCACGTCGACGGTGATCTTCTTCGAAAGATCGCCCTTGGCCACCGCGGTCGTCACCTCAGCGATGTTGCGGACCTGCGACGTCAGGTTCGTCGCCATCGCGTTCACGTTGTCGGTGAGGTCCTTCCAGGTGCCGGCCACGCCCTTCACGTTGGCCTGGCCGCCCAGCTTGCCCTCGGTGCCCACTTCGCGGGCCACACGAGTCACCTCGGACGCGAACGAGGCGAGCTGGTCCACCATCGTGTTCACGACCTTGCCGATGCGCAGGAACTCGCCGCGCAGCGGTCGTCCGTCGATCTCGACGGTCATGCTTTGGGAGAGGTCGCCCTTGGCGACCGCGCCGATGACTCGCGCGACCTCGGCGGTCGGCTGCACCATGTCCTCGATGAGCTCGTTCAAAGCCTTGAGCTTGGCTTCCCAGCCGCCGGTCGCGCCGCGAACGGAACCGCGCTGGGTGATCTTGCCTTCCTTGCCGACGACGCGGGAGAGGCGCTCGAATTCGTTGGTCATCTGCTCTTCGAGGCTGACCACCTCGTTGAACAGGGTCGCGATTTCCGAATCGACCCCGGTCAGGTCCTCGGGCAGGCGCACGGAAAAATCGCCGCGTCGGAAGCTGCGCAGAGCAGCGACGAGCTGGCGGCGGTCGAGAAATTCTCGGGGGCTCTCGGCGTTCACGTGCTACTCCTAAACTTTATCCTCCCCCCTCAAAGTGTTGGCAGGCCCCCCGGCCTCGCGGTGCATCCATAGCGCAGCCTTGCCGGAACGCTCCATCAAAATCGTAAAAGGGGCAGTCAGGGGTTGCCTCACGAGCCTGGGGGGTTAGGTACCCCCGGAACGGGCGGCGGGACGAGGACAAGCGAGAACGTTGGGACGAATGGCCTCCGAGCAAGAGGTAGAAAGCTTCATCAGGGCGACATTCCGCTCCACCTGGTCGCTGGAGACGCTGCTGCTGCTTCGTCGCGAGCCGGACCGATGGTGGACTCGCGGTGACATCGTGACGGCGCTCCGAGCCAGCGACCTGGTGGTGAACAACAGCCTCGAACGGTTGTGCGTCGCCGGGCTCGTCATGGTGGAGGAAGGCGGGACCACGCGCTACCAGCCGGTTGACCCTGCCCTCGACGACCTGGTGGAGGGTGCCGAGCAATATTATGCCCGGAGCCCCGACGCCGTCCGGCGGATGATCGTCGCGGCCGCGAACCCCGGCATCACCGCCTTTGCCGACTCATTCAGACTCAAGAAGGACTGACCATGGCCGAGATCCTTCCCGCCATCGTCTATTTCCTCTGTTTCGCGACGAGCGCGGCCTGCGCCTGGTTGCTCGCGCGCAATTATCGCAAGACGCGGGCGCCGCTGCTCCTGTGGAGCGCGCTCTGCTTCGTCTTCCTCGCCGCGAACAATTTCGTGGTGATTCTCGACCTGTTGCTGATCCCCAGCGTTGATTTTAGGCTGACCCGGTTGCTGCTGTCGCTGGCCGCGGTCAGCGTGCTGCTGTTCGGCTTCATCTGGCGCCATAGCGAGGAGGAAGCATGACCCTTCTCGATTTCGTTGCCGGCGCGGTCACCTTCGGCTTCTTCGCCTGCGCCCTGTTCTTCCTGCGCTTCTGGAAGCGGACTCGCGACTTCCTGTTCCAGTCGTTCGCGATCGCCTTCCTGCTCCTGGGCGTGGTCCAGGCAATCCTCGCGCTCGGCAACATCCCGGTCGAGGAGCGCAGCTGGGTCTATGCGATCCGGCTCGCCGCCTTCCTGCTCATCCTGTTCGCGATCATCCGCAAGAACAGGACCTGACTTTCACGGACTCGCGCCCATGATCGCACGTCTCCTTCTCTCCGCGGGGCTCCTGCTCGCGGCGGCTGCGGCTGCCGCCCAGCGAATGGAAGTGGAAGCGCCGCTGCCGCCCGCTCCGGCGTGGCGCGGCGCCAGCGAGCGGCTGATCGCGCCTCGGGACCACGCCTGGATCACGCCGGCCGAAGCGAGCGGCTTCCAGACCACGCCGAGCTACAACGAGACCCGCGCCTATATCGAGAGGCTCGTGGCCGCCTCGCCGCTGCTGCGAATCGAGCCGTTCGGGCGAAGCTCGGAAGGGCGCGAGCTTTATGCGGTGATCGCCAGCCGCAATGACGGGCGCCTGCGCCCGCGCGTGCTGGTCCAGGCCGGAATCCATGGCGGCGAGATCGACGGCAAGGATGCCGGGCTCATGCTGCTTCGCGACATCACCCAGCGGGGCAGGGCGAGGCTGATCGACAATGTCGACCTCGTCTTCGTTCCGATCTTCAACGTCGACGGGCACGAGCGAAGCTCGCCATTCAACCGGCCCAACCAGCGCGGGCCGCGCTCGCAGGGCTGGCGGACGACCGCGCGCAACATCAACCTCAATCGCGACTATCTGAAGGCCGACGCGCCCGAGATGCAGGCGATGATCGGCCTCATCCGCCGCATCGATCCGGTCCTCTATTTCGACATCCACGTCACCGACGGCGTCGATTACCAATATGACATCACCTACGGCTTCCAGGGCCGCGAGGGGCGCTACGCCCAGTCGCCGGCGATCGGCCGCTGGCTCGACACTGTGCTTCGGGCCAACATGGACCGGGCGCTGAGCCGCGCCGGCCATATCCCCTCGGGCCTTATCTTCGCGATCGACGACCGCGACCCGGCCGCAGGCATCATCGACTTCGCCGCCCAGCCGCGCCTGTCCCACGCTTATGGCGATTTCGCGCGGGTGCCGACGGTGCTGGTCGAGAACCACAGCCTGAAGCCCTACCGTCAGCGGGTGCTCGGCACCTATGTGCTGATGGAAGAGGCGCTTCGCCTCGCGGCGACAGAAACCGCGAGCCTGCGCCAGGCCATTGCGTCCGACCGCGCCGCTCGTCCCGGCGAAGTGATCCTCGGCTGGCGCCCGAGCGAGCAGCCGGGGCCGACCATCCCGTGGCGCGGAATCGCCTACGAGACTTCCCAATCGGCCATTTCGAGCCGCCAGGAGGTGCGCTGGCTCGGCCGGCCGCAGAACTCGACGATGCGCGTGCTCGTGCAGGAGCCGTCGCTGACCGTCGCCCTCCCCCGCGCCTGGTGGGTGCCTGCAAGCCGTCCCGAGGTGATCGAGCGGCTGCGCCTTCACGGCGTCCAGTTCGAAACGATGACTGCGCCGCGCACCGTCACGCTGGAAATGGCGCGCCTGGTCAATCCGCAGCTCCAGCCGGCGAGCGAAGGCCATGTGCCGATGCGCGTCGAGAGCGTTCGTCGCGAGCAGCGCGCCGAGAGCTTCCCGGCGGGATCGATCCGCGTGCCGGCCGACCAGCCGCTTGCCTTGGTGGCCGCGGCCCTGCTCGAGCCGCTAAGCCCGGACTCGCTGCTCGCCTGGGGCTTCTTCCCCGACATCCTCCAGCGCACCGAATATATCGAGGGATATGCGGTCGAGCCGCTGGCGCAGCGCATGATGGAGACGAACCCGACCCTCGGACGGGAATTCCAGGCCGCGGTTGCCGCCGATCCCGAGCTGGCAGGAGACGCCGACCGACGGCTGCAATGGTTCTACGAGCGCTCGGCTTATTATGACGACCGGTACCTGCTCTACCCCGTCGGGCGGGAACTGAACTGACGGGCCGGCGCGTTGGGCGGGCATGACCCGGCTTCGCGCGATCCTCTTCGACCTTGACGGCACCCTCGTCGACACCAACGATATGCACGTGGAGGCGTGGCAGCGCGCCTTTCGCGAGCACGGCCACGAATTCACGCGCGAGCAAATCCATAGCCAGGTCGGCAAGGGCGGCGACAATCTCGTCCCGAGCCTGCTCCCCGATGCCAGCAAGGAGGAGCAGGACGCGATCGATGAGCGCCACGGCGAGATCTACAAAGGCGAGCTGATGCCGACGGCGCGGCCCTTCCCGAGCGCCAGCGATCTGCTCCGGCGCACCAGGGACGAGGGCCTGAAGGTCGTCCTCGCCTCCTCGGCCGGCGGCGAAGAGGTCGATCATTATGTCGATCTGCTCGGCAAGGAGCTCATCTCCTTCACCACCGGCAAGGACGATGTCGAGGCCTCAAAGCCCTGTCCCGACATCTTCGAGGCGGCTCTGAAGAAGGGCGGCCTCAAGCCGGAGGAGGCGATCGTCGTCGGCGACACGCCCTATGACATCCAGGCGGCGAAACGCGCGGGCCTTCGATGCATTGCCGTGCTTTCCGGCGGGTTCCCGGAAGAGGAGCTGCGCACCGCCGGAGCGGTGGCGATTTACCGCGACGCCGCCGACCTGCTCGATCATTGGAACGAGCTGCCGGTTGCGCGGACCGCCGACGCCGCGCCATAGGAGCGGCGTGCACCCGCTTTACGCCGCAATGCCGATCTCATTCTTCGAGCGCGTGTCGATGCGCGCTCGCGAGACCGGCGCGATCAATCTCGGCCAGGGCTTTCCGGACGGCGCCGGTCCGCCCGCGGTGCTTCAGGCGGCCGCCGACGCGCTGCTGACCCGGTCCAACCAGTATCCGCCGATGATGGGCCTGCCCGAGCTTCGCCAGGCGGTCGCTTCGCATTATGCGCGCGAGCAGGGCCTCGACCTCACCGCCGACGATGTCGTGGTCACCTCCGGCGCCACCGAGGCGATCGCCGCCGCGATCCTGGCACTCGTCGAGGAGGGCGACGAGGTGCTGATGTTTCCGCCGCTCTACGACGCCTACGGCCCGCTCGTCCGCCGCGCCGGCGGAGTCCCGCGATACGTGCGCCTCGAGCCGCCCGAATGGCGGATCACGTCCGAGGCGCTCGAGGCCGCCGCATCGCCGAAGCTCAAGCTCGTCATCTTCAACGATCCCCTCAACCCGTCCGCGACCATCGCGTCGCCGGAGGACCGCGCCGCCCTCGCCCGCTTCTGTGTCGCCCACGACCTCATCGCGATCTGCGACGAGGTGTGGGAGCATGTCGTGTTCGACCGAGCCCGCCACCGCTCGCTGATGGCCGAGCCGGGCATGGCCGATCGCACCGTCAAGATCGGCTCGGCCGGCAAGATCTTCGCGCTCACCGGCTGGAAGGTCGGCTGGATGTGCGCCGTTCCTGCCCTCGCCAAGGTGCTGGCGCGGGCGCATCAGTTCCTCACCTTCACCACGCCGCCCAACCTGCAATGGGCGGTGGCGCAGGGGCTGGAGCATGAGTCGGTCTGGGTCGAGGAGAGCCGGGCCGGCTTCGAGCGCTCCCGCGACCGCCTCGCCGCCGGTTTGGCGAAGCTCGGTCTCGCCACCCAGCCAAGCGCCGCGACCTGGTTCCTGTCGCTCGATCTCGCCGCTTCCGGAATCGCGCTGAGCGACGAGGCCTTCTGCGACTGGATGGTCGAGAAAGCCGGGGTCGCGGGCATCCCGATCTCAGCCTTCTACCCCGAGGATCCGGTCACCCACCTCGTCCGCCTCTGCTTCGCCAAGCAGGACTCGACGTTGGACGAGGCGCTGGCGCGGCTCGAGCGAGCCTTGGCCACGCTGAAGGGCTGAAAAGCGCGCTCCCAGCGCGCCGCGACCTCTGAAGAAGCGCTGCGTCTACTCCCCAGCCTTGGCTCGCGCCTCGGCGGGGAGCCGCATCAGCGCCTGGCCGGCCTTGATGCGGGTGCCCTCGCCGACCCCCTCGGCGAGGTCGAAGCCGTCGGGGGCGAACAGGATGATGGTCGAGCCGTGCTCGAACCATCCCATCTCCTCGCCCTTGGCGAGATCGGCGAGGCAGGGGATGCGGTGGACGACGCCGAGCCTGGCGCCGCCGCCCCTCCGCCGGGTGCGCGTCGCGCCGGCCCTGGGAACGCCCCTGCGCCGTCGGTTGCGCTCATGGCGCGGGCGCAGGTGGCGCACCGTGTCGATGAAGTTGAAGCGGATGCTGGCGACCAGGATCGCCGCAACCGGCACCAGCATGATCGGGTGGCCCGTCGGCTGCAGCCGACAATGGACCAGCGCGCGCTCGTTCTTGCAGAATAGCTTCTCGACGCGCCTCAGCGCGATCGGGTTCACGTTCCAGGTGTCGCCGGAAATGTAGGTGACTCCGTCCACCACGAGGTCGTGCGGCGCGTGGAAGCGGTGATAGTCCGAGCTGGTCAGCCGGATGGTCACGAAACGGCCGTTGCGGAAGGTGCCGGCGTCCGCCTCGTCGCCGAGCAGGTCCCTCAAAGTATAGGGGAAGCCTTTGATCTGGTAGAGATGCTCGCCGTCGATGCGGCCGCAGGCGCCGACGATGCCGTCGCAGGGGCTGGCCAGGACTTCCGGATGCGGATCAACCGGCCGCGCGCCGGGCTTCAGCTGGCGGGTGAAGACGTCGTGCATCGACCGGAATTTGGTGTTCGCCGCCTCAGACAAATCGAGGTCGGTGAACAGCTTCCACGCAGCGATCGAGGTCTTGCGCACCACCGGATTCTCGATCTTGGAGAACCAGCCCATGAACCGCGTCGTCAGCCGCCGCGGCAGGCGATTGGTCAGGAGGAAGTTCAGATCCTCTTGAGCGACAAGTCGGTGCAGGGCAGAGCGCATTGCGAGCAGTCGGTTTCCCAAAGAGGGCCGCGGGGCGGCGCCCATATAGAGCAGGCGAGGTAAATGAAACGCCGGAATATCGCCGTCGCCTCTGCGGCGGCCGCACTCCTCACCCTCGGCTTCACCAAGGGCAAGAAGCGGCTCGACCTGTCGCGCGCCAAGCATCCCGGCCTCGCCGGCCATGCCAAGATGGCCAAGCGCGTCGCGGGCATGATCCCCTTCTACGATTATGACGAGGCGAAGTTCTTCACCGCGGACGACCCGACGCTGGAGGTCGCCGACCGGCGCCGCGCCGCATTCGAAAGGCTGTCGGAGGAATTTCACCGGCGCTTCGCGAAGACGCTCGCACTCACCAAGGAAACCCGCGACGGGCTGTCCGACCTGCAGTTCACCTCGACCTACCGGGTGCCGTTCCAGTTCAGCCGGATCGTGCGCGACAAGCTGCCGAGCGGGGTGTTCCTGAAGTCGTCGCACGGCGTGAAGGTCACCGATCTCGACGGTAACGACTTTTACGACCTGACCGGAAGCTACGGGGTCAACCTGTTCGGCTACGACTTCTACAAGGAGACGATCGGGGAAGGCGCCGCGATGGTCGCGGAGCTCGGGCCCGTGCTCGGCCTGTTCCACCCGGTTGTCGCCGACAATGTCGAACGGCTTCGCGCCGTGTCGGGCATGGACGAGGTGTCGTTCCACATGTCGGGCACCGAGGCGGTGATGCAGGCGGTGCGGCTCGCCCGCTACCATACCGGCCGCTCACATCTCGTGCGCTTCGCCGGCGCCTATCATGGCTGGTGGGGCGACGTTCAGCCAGGCATCGGCAACCCGGTTCCGGCCGAGCGGACCTACACACTCGCCGACATGTCGGATCAGACGCTTCACGTCCTCAAGACCCGCAAGGACATCGCCTGCGTGCTGGTGAACCCCTTGCAGGCGCTCCACCCCAATAGCGCCGCTCCGGCCGATTCCGCCCTCGTCGCCGGCCGGGCGTCGCGGCCGGCCGACCGAGAGGCTTACAGCGCCTGGCTCAAACGCCTCGCCGACACCTGCCGCGAGGCCGGCATCATCCTGATCTTCGACGAGGTATTCGTCGGCTTCCGCCTCGCCCCCGGAGGCGCGCGGGAATATTTCGACGTGACGCCCGATATGACCACCTACGGCAAGTCATTGGGCGGCGGCCTTCCGGTGGGGGTGCTTACCGGCCGTGCGGACCTGATGCGCCGCTTTAAGGAGGAAAAGCCCGCCGATCCGCTGATCGCGCGCGGCACGTTCAACTCGCATCCCTACGTGATGGGCGCGATGAACGCCTTCCTCCGCCGCCTCGAAAGCGCTGAGATCCGCGCCGTTTACGACGGCATCGACGAACGCTGGAACGCCCGCGCCGGGGCGCTCAATGCGCGCCTCGAGGCGGAAGGACTGCCGCCCCGCGTGTCAAACCTGTCGAGCATCTGGACCGTCGGCTACGACCAGCCGTCGCGCTACAATTGGATGTTCCAATATTATCTTCGGCTGCACGGCCTGATGCTGAGCTGGGTCGGCACCGGCCGCCTCATCTTCAGCCTCAACTACAGCGACGCCGATTTCGATGCGGTCGCCGACCGGTTCGTCGCCGCCGCAAAGGCGATGCACGACGAAGGCTGGTGGACGCAGGACAAGCGCCTTACCGACAAGAAGATCAAGCGCCAGATCCTCAAGGAAACCCTCGGCCGGAAGATCGCCGGCTGAAATCCACAGCAATTCGCAGCCTGCGGATAAACCCGCCTTGCCAATGCCTTATTGGCCGGACACCATGGCTGTGCGGGAGTTTTCGGCACGCTGCGTCAGACGGCGGCCTTTACGTAGGGGAAATCAGAAAATGAGGAAGTTTTCGTCGCGCCTGCTTGCCACGACGGCAATTCTGCTTGGCGGTGTTTCGATGGCCGCGCCGGCCCAGGCGCAGCGGGTCGACCGCATCATCGCCTTCGGCGATTCCTATGCCGACGACGGCAATTTCTTCGAGCTGACCGGCATACCGCGGCCCGCCGCCTATGCGAACGGCCGCTTCAGCAACGGCACCAACTTCGTCGACACCATGTCGCTGCTGCTCGGAGCGCCAGTCGACAATTTCGCAATCGGCGGCGCGTTCACCGGCTCAGGGAACATCAACGGGATCCCGGGTCTCGGCTTCCAGCTCGAATATCAGTCCTTCCTCGCCGGCGGCGGCCCCGCCGCCTTCCCGCGGGTGCCGGGCACCTTCGACCCGAACGACCTGCTCGTCATTTCAATCGGCGGCAATGACGCCCGCGCCTACCGCCTAGGCGGCGGCACCGTCGCGGGCGCCGCTGCTGCGGCGGCCCCGCGCGTGGTCGAGGCGACCACTGGGCTCACCGCCCTGGTCAATGCCGGGGCGCGCAACATCACTTTCCTCGCCGGTGACGTCGGCCGGCTTCCCGAAGCCGTCGGCCAGCCCAGCGCCCCGGCCGGAACCGCCTTCTCGAGCGCGTTCAACCAGGGGATGAGGACCAGCCTCGCCAACTTCGCCAATCAGGGCGTGATCGTGAACTACCTCGATCTCAATCTGATCGGCGACCGGGTCCAAGCCAACCCAGGCGCCTACGGCCTTCAAAGCGCCGGCGCTGCCACCGCCGCCGATGTCGCCGCCGGGCGCGCCGACAATTTCCTGTTCTACGCCGACAACGTCCACCTTACCTCGGCGGGCTTCGCGATCGTCGGCGCCTATGCCGTCCGCCAGCTCGAAGCGCCGCTTCAGCTCGAGGCGCAAGGCGAGACGGTGATGCTCGCCGCGGATTCGTTCGGCGACGCGCTTCAGAACCGGCTCGATCTCAACTCTGGCAGCTCGGGCGACGGCCCGCCGCTTCGGGTCTTCTTCGGTGCCGATTACGGACAGCGCCGGGTCGACGACACCCAGACTAGCCTGGCGTTCCGGGCCGAGCGGTGGAGCGCCACCGGCGGCATCGAATATGACGGCGGCTCGTGGCTGGTCGGCGCCGCCGCAAGCCTGTCGAACGGCGACACCCGCTTCCTCAGCGGCAGCGGAAGCCTCTCCAGCGACATGGGCCAGGTCGGTGCCTATGCTTCATGGTCGGGCGGCGGCGCATTCGTCGAGGCCTATGGCGGAATCGGCCAGGGCTATCTCGGAATCCGCCGCGACGCGGTGATCGACGAGATCACCGGAGAGACCGACGCCGACACGATCGTCGCCGGCGCCCAGATCGGCTATCTGTTCAACCTCGGCCAGGTCCGTGTCGGACCGGTCGCGGGCATCAGCTACGCCAAGGCGGAGATCGACGGGTTCACCGAGACGGGCGACCCCGTGCTCACCCTCGCCGTGCAGGACCAGGATCTAGACCAGCTGGTCGGAAGCCTCGGGGTCGAGCTGAACGCCGATCTCGACATCGGCGGAAGCCGGGTCGCGCCGTTCCTGTCCGCGACCGTCGAGAAGGAGCTGGACGACGATCCTCGCACGATCCGCTACGCCGGGACCGCGGCGCCGGAAATCGTCAACCAGTGGGTCGTGGCCGGCAACGACGAAACCTATGGGCGGGTGTCGCTCGGAGCCAATCTGCAGATCACCAACGGCATCAGCCTCCAAGTCGCCGGATCGACGACGATCGGCCAGGACAATGGCGACCGCAGCGGCGCATCGGTCGCGCTGAGGGTCGGCTTTTAAGTCACGCGCATCGCAGGCCGAGCGGCTTTGGTCGCTCGGTCGAGCGATCGCCCATCCTGATCGCGCCGCGCCTGCGCTGGTTCGATCGGCCTCTAATCTCCCGCGCTTTCCTGGAGAGCGTGGGAGATTTCATCATGCAGAATGGCGTTGGGCCGGAGCAGATTCTTCAGATCGGAATGGGCTTCTGGCCGTCGAAAGTGTTGCTGAGCGCGGTCGAGCTCGGCCTGTTCACCGAGTTGTCTGGCGGCCCGCTGAGCGGCGCGGAGATCGAGCAGGCGCTGGGGCTGCATTCGCGCGGAACCTACGACTTCCTCGACGCCCTGGTGGCGATCGGGATGCTGGAACGCACTGGCAACGGCGCCGAGGCCCGCTACGCCAACACGCCCGCGACCGCGCAATTCCTCGACCGCAACCAGCCATCCTATATCGGCGGTATCCTTGAGATGGCGAATGCCCGCCTCTACCGCTTCTGGGCCGACCTCACGCCGGCACTGAAGACCGGCCAGCCGCAGAACGAGGTCAAGCATTCGGGCAAGCCGATGTTCGACGAGCTCTATGCCGATCCGGCGCGGCTCGAGCAGTTCATGGACGCGATGACCGGCGTGTCGATGGGCAATTTCAACGCCTTCGCCGAGAAGTTCGACTTCTCGCCCTACAAGACCCATGCCGATATCGGCGGCGCCACCGGGCAGCTGGCGACCATCGTCGCCCAGCGCCACGGCCATATCCGCTCGGTGTCGTACGACCTGCCGGTCGTCCAGCCCATCGCCGAGCGGCGCATCAAGAGCGCGGGTCTGAACGGCCGTCTCGCGACCGGCACGATCGACTTCTTCACGGACGAGTTCCCCCAAGCGGACCTCATCACCATGGGCATGATCCTCCACGACTGGAATCTCGAGAAGAAGAAGCAGCTCATCGCCAAAGCGTATGACGCCCTGCCCGAGGGCGGCGCGTTCGTGGCGATCGAGAACATCATCGACGACGACCGGCGGGAGAACGCCTTCGGCCTGATGATGTCCTTGAACATGCTGATCGAGTTCGGCGATGCCTTCGACTTCACCGGCGCCGACTTCGAGAGCTGGTGCCTGGAGGCGGGCTTCAAGCGTTGCGAGGTGCTGCCGCTGGCCGGCCCGGCGAGCGCGGCGATCGCCTACAAGTAGGTTCGGCCCCTAGACCATCATCCAATAGGCGAGAAACATGCTGGGCAGGGCGACGAGGAAGGATCCGACGCCGTAGGTCAGCGCTTTGGTCATTAAGGCCGTGTTTTCCATGGCTTACCAAACGCGCTCGAGCGGCTTCGGGTCCACCGAGCTGAGGGTTAGATTCCCAGCCGGAACGAGCAAGCTTCGGCGTCGTTCACCGTACGTAACGACAGGGAGCAGTCCACATGCGTATCGGCATCAGCCTCGGCGGCCTCATCCTCCTGCTGATCATCCTCTGGATCATCTTCTGACTCGAAGGGGCGCCGCCCCGCCGGCGGCGCCCTTCACACCCTCCACGCAGGAGGCGGCTTATCCCGCGGGAACCAGCCCGTGGTCGTACTTCTCGCCGCGGAGCAGGCGCGCCGGCGCCTTTCGGTACAATTTGAAGTCGTTGAGCGGGTCGGTGACGATCTTGGTCCCCCAGACGAGACCGGTCTGGACCCCGCGGGTAAAGCAGAGCTGGATCACCCGGAAAAGCAGCCCCCCGAGGCCGAGGCCGAGCCACAACCAGCCGATCTGGCGCGCGAGCTGCCACCAGGTCTCCGCCGGCGCGAACTGGCCGAGGAAGGTCGGGTCGATGACCAGCGCCAAGGGCAGACCCGCCCAGATGCCCATCAACACCCATTTGCGGAACAGGTTGTACCCGACCTTCACGTCTTCCTTATATTCGTGGCTGACGTCGTTGACGGTGTCGTAGCTCTTCGGCTCGAAGAAGAAATGGCCCGACTGACGGCTCCACATGGCGACGGTCCAGGCGACCAGGCTTGCCACTGCAGCGTCGACCAACAGCAAGGCGTAGCAGGCCAGGAACGTGCAGGCCGACACGAAGTGAAGGCTCTGGTTGACCAGGCTGTGATGGTAGAAGCGGTGGTCGTCCCATCGCTGGGTCGCCAGTTCTTCCCGGAAGCTCGGCATCGTCGCCCCTTCGTTTATCCGGCAATCATAAGGTGTTCGGTCAGGCCGCGATAGCCTGCGAGCCGCCCTTGAGCTTCTCGAACCGAAGCAGCGCGAAATGACCAAGCGGCGGCAGCGGTTTGCGTTCGACGAGGCGTACATCCGGCCGCCGGGCCGCCCAGTCGGTGAACAGGGCGAAGGGGAAGTCGGTGCGCCAGCCGAGCTTGGTCGTAACTGGCATCAGCGTCTTCTCGATGCTCTTGCGCAGGCCACGCTCGGCGCCTTGGCGCGTCGCGATGACGATCTCGCCGCCCGGCTTCACGACCCGCGCGAACTCGTCGAGCGCGCGATGCGGATTGGGCACCGCGCTAACGACATATTGCGCCATCACAACGTCGAAGCTGGCGTCCTCGAAGCGGAGATTCTCGGCGTCGCCGACCTCGATCGATTCGACATTGGTCAGGCCGAGCGTCTCGACGCGCTTGCGAGCGACCTTGAGCATGTCCTCCGAGATGTCGGCGCCGACCAGGCGGGTGTCCTTCGAATAGAAAGGCAGCGAGATGCCGGTGCCGACGCCGATCTCGAGGATCCGGCCGCCCTTCCCCGCCGCCTTCTCGGCCAGCCGGATCGCTTGCGCGCGGCCCTTGCGGAACACCGGACCGAACAGCCAGTCATAAACCGGCGCGAGGCGGTCGTAGGACTTGGCGACGCCTTCCCTGCTCATCTCAACCGACATCGATATCCTGTCTCCCACTGCGCCTTGAGAGGCCGGATAGCCCAACAATGTTGCAGGTGCGCGTCTACGATCCGGCCCAGGGCCAGTAAAGCTTGCCTCCGGCGCCCGCGCGGACGATCAGCCGGCCATGAAGCTGACTGCCCATCCGGGAGCGCCTCTGCGCGGCGACATCGCGGTTCCGGGCGACAAGTCGATCTCGCACCGCGCGCTGATTCTCGGAGCGATGGCCGAGGGCGAGACCCGCATCAGCGGGCTGCTGGAGTCCGACGACGTGATGCGGACCGTCGAGGCTGTGCGTGCCCTCGGCGCCGAGGTCGATCGCGACGGCGATGTCTGGCGGGTGCGTGGCGGAGCCTGGCGTTCGCCGCCGGCGCCGATCGACTGTGGCAACAGCGGCACCACCGCGCGCCTGCTGATGGGCGCCGTCGCGGGGCGGCCGGTCTGCGCGACCTTCGTCGGCGACGCCTCTCTGTCACGGCGGCCGATGCGGCGCGTGATCGAGCCGCTTCGGGAGATGGGCGCTCGGATCGAGGGTGGCGACACCCTGCCGATCACGGTCCACGGCGGGAGGCTTCGCGGGATTCGCTACGTTTCGCCGGTCGCATCGGCTCAGGTCAAATCGGCGATCCTACTGGCCGGCCTCGGGGCCGATCAGCCGGTCGACGTGAGCGAGTCGCACCTGAGCCGCGACCATAGCGAGCGCATGCTGCCACTCTTCCTCGGAGAGAACGGAGAGCTGCGCGGCACCGAGATCGAAGTGCCTGGCGACCCGTCGTCCGCCGCTTTCCCGATCGTTGCAGCGCTCCTCGCCACCGGCTCGGAGGTTAGAGTCCGCGACGTCTGTATCAATCCCACCCGCATCGGTCTCATCGAATGCCTCCGCGAGATGGGCGGCGCGATCGAGCTCGCGAGCCCGCGCCAGCTCGGCGGCGAACCGGTCGCGGACATCATTGTCCGCTTCTCGCACCTGCGCGCCATCGAGGTCCCCGCTGACCGAGCTCCCGCGATGATTGACGAATATCCGTTGCTGGGCGTCGCCGCCGCCTTCGCCGACGGCGAAACGGTGATGCACGGCCTAGGCGAGCTCAGGCACAAGGAGAGCGACCGACTCGCCGCCATTTCCGCCGGCCTGGAGGCCTGCGGTGTGAACGCGGAGGTTGCAGGTGATAACCTGCGCATCCGCGGCGGCTCCGTGCGTGGGGGTGCGCAAGTCGCCTCTCATGGCGACCATCGCATCGCGATGGCTTTCCTGGTGCTGGGGCTGGCCAGCGCGGCTCCCGTCAGCGTAGACGGCGCCGAGATGATCGCGACCAGCTTCCCCGGCTTTGCCGACCTGATGCGCGGCCTCGGCGCGCGCATCCAGGACGGCGCCTGATGGTCAACAGCTTCGGCCGCGTCTTCCGCTTCTCGACCTGGGGCGAGAGCCACGGGCCTGCGATCGGCGCGCTGATCGACGGCTGCCCCCCCGGCCTCGCGCTGACCGAAGCCGACATCCAACCGTGGCTCGACCGCCGCCGCCCCGGCGGCAGCGCGGTCACCAGCGCGCGCAAGGAGCCGGACCGGGTGCGGATCCTCTCCGGCACTTTCGAGGGCCGGACGACCGGCACGCCGATCAGCCTGATGATCGACAATGTCGACGCACGACCCGCCGATTATGCGCCAAATGCGGGCGCCTACCGCCCCGGCCATGCCGACTACACCTATCAGGCCAAATACGGCCTTCGCGACTGGCGCGGCGGCGGGCGAAGCTCGGCCCGCGAGACCGCCGCACGAGTCGCCGCCGGCGCCGTCGCGCGGCTTGTTATTCCTGAAGTCACGGTCCGCGCCTACCTCGTCGAGCTCGGCGGCGATCCGATCGAGCGCTCGTATTTCGATGAAGGCCAGATCGACTCCAACCCCTTCTTCTGCCCCGACCCTGCGGCGGCGCTGCGTTGGTCCCGCTCCATCGAAGCGGCGCGCGAGGAGGGTTCGTCGCTGGGCGCCGTGGTGGAATGCGTCGCGACCGGCGTCCCCGCCGGGTGGGGCGCGCCGGTTTACGCAAAGCTGGACGCCGAGCTCGCCGCCGCCGCCATGTCGATCAACGCCGTCAAGGGCATCGAGATCGGCGACGGCTTCGGCGCGGCCCGTGCCCGCGGCGAGGACAATGCCGACGTTTTGCGAGCCGGGAACGGCGCACCCGGCTTCGCCTCCAACCATGCCGGCGGCGTCCTCGGCGGAATCTCGACCGGCCAGCCGATCGTGCTTCGCGCGGCGTTCAAGCCGACCTCGTCGATCGCCAGGGCGCAGGCGACGATCGACAGCGAGGGGCGTGACACGCAAATCTCGACGAAAGGGCGCCACGATCCGTGCGTCGGCATCCGTGGCGCGCCGGTGCTCGAAGCGATGGTCGCGCTCGTGCTTGCCGATCACAAGCTTCTAGACCGCGCCCAATGCGGAGAACGGCGATGACCATGGTGAACGTCGACCTCGGCGACCGCTCCTATCCCGTCCGTATCGAATCCGGCGGCCTCGACTGGGCCGGCCAGATGCTCGCCCCCTATGCGCGCGACGGGCGCATCGTCGTTGTTACCGACCGCAACGTGCTCGCGGCGCAGGGCGATCGGCTGACCGAAGGCCTCAGCCGTTCCGGCATTCTCCCCGACGGAATCGTCATCGCGCCGGGCGAGGACACCAAGGACTGGTCGCACCTCGCCCGCCTGATCGACGACCTCATCGCCCGCGGAGTCGGCCGGGGCGATCATGTCGTGGCGTTCGGCGGCGGCGTGATCGGCGACCTTGCCGGCTTCGCTGCGGCGATCCTCAAGCGCGGAGTGGGCCTGATCCACCTGCCGACCAGCCTGCTCGCGATGGTCGACGGCTCGGTCGGCGGCAAGACCGCGATCAACACGCCCGCCGGCAAGAACATGGTCGGCGCCTTCCACCAGCCGAGCCTGGTGCTGATCGACCCCGACTGCCTCGACAGCCTCCCCGTCCGCGAGCTCCGCGCCGGCTATGCCGAAGTCGTCAAATACGGCCTGATCAGCGATCCGGACTTCTTTGCCTGGTGCGAGGCCAACGGAGCCGTGCTCCTCGCCGGCGAGCAGGCGGTGCGCGAGCAGGCTATCGCGACCTGTGTCCGCATGAAGGCCGCGATCGTCGCCGAGGACGAACGCGATTCCGGCGGGCGCCGCGCATTGCTCAATCTCGGCCACAGCTTCGCCCATGCGATCGAGGCGGAGAGCGGCTACCGGCTGCTCCACGGCGAGGCGGTCGCGATCGGCCTGTGCCTCGCCTTCCGCCTGTCCGCCGAACGCGGATTGTGCGCGGACGAGGACGCCGAGCGCGTCGAGACGCACCTGCGCGCCGTCGCTCTTCCCACCACGCTCAACGAAGCCGGGCTCCCAGCCGACGGAGAACGTCTCGCCGAGCGAATCCGCAACGACAAGAAAGCGGTCGACGGCAAGGTGCGGCTGATCCTCGCCCGCGGCATCGGCGAGGCTTTCGTGGCCGATGACGTGCCGCTCGAAGAGATCGCCGCCTTCCTCGACCGGCGGCGCCAGCCGCTCGATGCCTGACGCCTACGCGGAGGTGATCGGCGACCCCGTCGCCCATTCCCTCTCACCGTCCATCCACAGCCGCTGGATTGCCGCTCTGGGACTGAATGCCCGCTACCAGGCGACGCGGGTCACGGCGGAGGGACTGTCCGCGTTCCTCGACGGGCGTCGCCACGATCCGGACTGGCGCGGGTGCAACGTCACCGCGCCGCACAAGCAGGTCGTGACGAGGCTGGTCGACCGGCTCACGCCCGCGGCTGAGCGGATCGGCGCCGCCAACTGCCTGTATCGCAACGGAGACGCGCTGGTCGGCGACAACACCGATCTTGCCGGCGTCGCCGCCGCGCTGGAGTCTGCGGAGATCGCCGGCCGCAAGGCTGTGATCCTCGGCGCTGGCGGGGCAGCGGCGCCAGCAGTCGATCATCTGCTTGACCGCGACGCTGCCGAGATCGTCCTTCTTGTCCGCGACACCGGTCGGGCGGACCCTCTGCGCAGCCGCGCTCCCGATCGCATTCGGACAGCGCCCTTCACGGGATCGGCGATTGCCGGGGCCTCGATCGTGATTAACACGACACCGCTCGGGCTCGAAGGCGGCGTGCCGATGCCGGACTCGATCCTCACCGCGATCCCCGCAGCCGCGTTGGGGGCCACGGTACTGGACATGGTCTACCACCCGGAACGCACGCCGCTGATCGCCGCGGCCGAGGTGGCGGGCCTTCGCGCCGTCACCGGCCTCGTCATGCTGATCGCGCAGGCGCGGCCGTCGTTCGAGCTGTTCTTCGGGCGCCGCGCCCCGGCCTAGTCGTCGGGCAGGTCGCCCTGCGACACGTCGACCGGGGTGCCGTGGCGCTCGTCGGCCGGCATGTCGGCGGCGACGAGAACCACCAGTCCCGCCTCGCTCATCATCCGCGCAAGCTCGCGGATTCGACGCTGACGCTCCGGCTCCGCCTCCGGGCCGGACAGGTCGCTGTTGAGCCCAGCCTGAAGCCCGTCCTCGTCGAGCACCACGGTCGGCCGCCCGCGCGCCTGCATGCGCTGCTGGTAGCGGCGGGCGAAGGCGACGCGCTCGTCGGGCGCGCCGCTCAGCCACAGGATCCGGCCATGCCCGTGCTCCGCCGCCTGCTCGTTGGCCGCCTCAGGCACCGCCTGCAACATTCCTGCAGCGACAGTGCCGTTGCTCGCCCGGTCGATCAGGATGAATCCGCCGAAATCCCGGCTTGTCGCATAAGGCAGAACGACCACCGGCCGGTCCAGCACCAGCTCGCAGCGGCCGATATCGTTGAGATGGAGCGCCTCGCCGTCGCGAGGCTTGAGGCTCGCCATGTCGGTGATCTCGGCCACGCGAGCGACGCTTGCGCTCACCGTCTGCGTGCCGATTTTCAGCCAATAGGAGCGCCCGGGCACCAACGGCTCGGCCGCCATCCACACCAGCATCGCTTCCAGCCGATCGGCGACGCTCGGCGGCTCCGACGACGCCGCGATCACGTCGCCTCGCGCGCAGCCCACTTCCTCGGTGAAAGTGAGTGTGACCGCCTGCCCGGCCACGGCGTCGTCGAGATCGCCCTCAAGCGTGACGATCCGGTCGACGACGCAGCGCGCCTCGCCGGGGAGGATTCGAACGCTGTCGCCTGGCCGGACTTGCCCGCTGCTGACGGTGCCGGCATAGCCGCGGAAATCCTGGCCGGCGCGGTTGACCCATTGGACCGCCATTCGAAACGGCTGCTCCGCCGCGCCGCCCGCCCGAACCGGCAGCCGTTCGAGCTGCTCCAACAAGGTCGGGCCGTCATACCAGGGCATCGCCGCGCTCTTGCGGCTGACATTGTCGCCGTGCAGCGCCGCGGCCGGGATCGCCTGGACGGCGCCGATGCCGAGCTTGTCGGCCACCGCCCGGTAATCCGCCGCGATGCCATCGAAGACGGCTCGGTCGAAGCCGACCAGATCCATCTTGTTGACGACCAGCACGACCTCGCGAATGCCGAGCAACGCCGCGATGTAGCTGTGCCGCCTCGTCTGGGTGAGCACGCCCTTGCGCGCGTCGACCAGGATCACCGCCGCGTCCGCGGTCGAGGCTCCAGTCGCCATGTTGCGGGTATATTGCTCATGGCCAGGCGCGTCGGCGACGATGAACTTACGCTTGTCGGTCGCGAAATAGCGGTAGGCGACATCGATGGTGATGCCCTGCTCCCGCTCCGCCGACAGCCCGTCGACCAGCGAGGCGAAGTCGAGGCCCTCACCCTGCAGAGCCTCGAGCTGGTCGGAAAAGAGCAGTTTGCTGTCGTAGAGCAGACGTCCGATCAGTGTGGACTTTCCGTCATCCACCGACCCGCAGGTGATGAAGCGAAGCAGCGACTTCGCCCGGTTCGCGGTGAGGAAGTCCTCGACCGCAGCGCGGGCATCAGAAGGTGCGTGCGCGTCGGCCACCTCAGAAATACCCCTCAGCCTTTTTTCGCTCCATGGAGGCGGGCTGGTCATGGTCGATGGCCCGGCCCTGGCGCTCAGAGGTGGTGGCGCTGATCATCTCGGCGATCACCTCGGGCAGTGTCGCCGCGGTGCTCTCGATCGCGCCGGTCAGCGGATAGCAGCCCATCGTCCGGAAGCGCACGGTGCGTTCCACGACCCGCTCGCCGTTGCGAAAGCGGAAGCGCTCGTCATCGACCATCAGGATCGTGCCGTCGCGCTCCACCGTCGGTCGCGGCGCGGCGAGGTAGAGCGGCACGATCTCGATATTCTCGCGATAGATATATTGCCAGATGTCGAGCTCGGTCCAATTGCTCAGCGGAAAGACCCGGATCGTCTCGCCCCGCGCTTTCCGCGCATTGTAGAGGTTCCACAGCTCGGGCCGCTGGTTGCGTGGGTCCCAGCGATGGCTCGCCGATCGGAACGAGAAGATTCGCTCCTTGGCACGGCTCTTCTCCTCGTCGCGTCGGGCGCCGCCGAATGCCGCGTCGAAGCTGTATTTCTCCAGCGCCTGCTTCAATCCTTCCGTCTTCCACAGATCGGTGTGGCGGCTGCCATGGTCGAACGGGTTGATGCCCAGCGCCTCGGCTTCCGGATTGCGATGGACGATCAGCTCCATCCCGCTCTCCGCCGCGACCTTGTCGCGAAGATCGTACATCGCCCGGAATTTCCAGGTCGTGTCGATATGAAGGAGCGGGAAAGGAGGCCGTGCCGGAAAGAACGCTTTCTTCGCCAGGTGAAGCATCACCGAGCTGTCCTTGCCGCACGAGTAAAGCATGACCGGCCGTTCGCACTCCGCGACGACCTCGCGCATGATGTGGATCGCCTCTGCTTCCAAGGCGTCGAGATGCGTGAGCGTTTGAGCGGTCATGCCGGTGCGGCGCGCCTTCAGCGCTGCGCCTCCTCGGCGGGCAGGACGTCGATCAGCTCGACCTTGAAGAACAGGGTCGCGCCGTTGGGGATGGGGCCGCGGCCGGTGCCATAGGCGAGCTCGGCGGGAACCGCTAACTCCCAGCGCTCGCCGACGCTCATCATCGGGATGCCTTCCTGCCAGCCGCGGATCAGGCGCCCGAGCGGAAAGGTCGCCGCCTCGCGCCGCTCGACCGAGGAGTCGAACACCTCCCCATTGGTGAAGCGGCCGACATAATGGACCATCACCCGGTCCCGCACGGTCGGATGCTCGCCGGTGCCGCGGCCGATCAGAACGCGATATTTGAGGCCGGAGGGCGTCGTCCGCCAGCCGTCTGCCGGGCTCAGCTCCTCGAGCGCCCGGCGCTGCTCGGCGAGATAAGCCGGGCCCGGCGCGGCGGGCGCGGGTTGGGAGGCGGGCTGCATCAGCAAGGCGGCGGCGAGCGTAAGGATCATGGCCCGCTTCTCGGACATGGCGAGACGAGCGTCAACGTGTTGACCGGCGGCGGCAGCGCGTGCGAGCCGTTGCGGGATGGCGCCCGATACAGACCATTTCGACGTGATCATCGTCGGCGCCGGTTTGTCGGGCATCGGCATGGCGCATCATCTCCAGCGCAGGTGCCCCTGGGCGCGCCATGCGATCCTCGAAGCGCGCCAGGCGATCGGCGGTACCTGGGACCTGTTCCGCTACCCAGGCATCCGCTCCGACAGCGACATGCACACGCTCGGCTACAGCTTCCGCCCGTGGAGCGACCCCGACGCGATCGCCGACGGGAACAAGATCCGCGACTATATTGAGGAGACTGCCGTCGAGGTCGGAATCGACAAGCAGATCCGCTTCGGCACGAAGGTGACCCACGCCGAGTGGTCGTCCGCGGACGCGCGGTGGAGCGTGAAAGCGGCTGACCGGAGCGTTCGCACCTGTCGGTTCCTCATCCTGTGCTCCGGCTACTACAGCTACGAAGAGGCCAATCGACCGAGGTGGGACGGCGAGGACAGCTTCGCCGGCCCGATCGTCGAGCCGCAATTCTGGCCCGAGGATCTCGACTGGCGCGGCAAGCGCGTCGCGGTGATCGGGAGCGGAGCGACAGCCGTGACGCTGGTGCCTGCCCTCGCGAAGGAGGCGGCGCATGTCACCATGGTCCAGCGTTCGCCGAGCTACGTCATGGCACGGCCGTCGCGGGACAAGATCGCGAAGGCATTCGAACGCGTGCTTCCGTTCCGCACCGCCGCCGCTCTCACGCGCTGGAAGAACGTGCTTCTCCAGCAATTCTTCTTCGGCCTCTCCCGCCGCCGTCCGGCCAAGGTGAAAGCGAAGCTTCTGGAACTTACCGAGAAGGAGGTCGGCGCCGATCAGCTCCGCCACTTCACGCCGCGCTACAATCCCTGGGACCAGCGCCTGTGCCTCGCCCCGGACGGTGACCTGTTCGCGGCGATCCGCTCGGGCTCCGCCTCCGTCGCCACCGGCCAGATCGAGCGGTTCACGCCGAGCGGGCTTCGCCTGACTGATGGCAGCGAAGTCCCCGCCGACGTCATTGTCACCGCGACCGGACTTCAGGTGCAGCTCGCCGGCGGCGCGACCCTCAGCATCGACGGCAGCCCCGTCCGCCTCGGCGACACGATGGCCTACAAAGGCCTGTTCTTTTCCGATGTTCCTAATTTCGCCTCCATCTTCGGCTATACCAATGCGAGCTGGACGTTGAAGGCGGATCTGTCGGCAGCTTTCGTTTGCCGGGTTCTCAACCGAATGCGTCGGCGCGGCCAGGCCGTCGTCATGCCGGCGCGTGATCCGACCATCGCCGAGCGCCCATTTCTGGACTTCACCTCGACCTACGTCCGCCGTGCACTCGCCGACCTTCCGAAGCAGGGCGACCGCGGGCCGTGGCGGCTGAAGCAAAGTTACGCCGCGGACCTCATGAACCTGCGCTTCGGCCGTCTGGAGGACGGCGTTCTCCAATTTCGGAACGCGGCATGATCGAGCCGACGACTCCGCAGGGACAGGCGGACGTTGCCGGCCATTATGACGAGCTCGACCAGGTCTATCGGGAGATCTGGGGCGAACATGTCCACCATGGCCTGTGGCGGAGCGGCCGCGAAAGCGTGGCGGAGGCCACCGACGCCCTGAGCGACCTCGTCGCCGGGCGGCTCTGCGTGAAAGCCGGCGACCATCTCGCCGACATCGGCTGTGGCTACGGCGCCACCGCGGCGCGCTTCGCCGGGCGGCTCGGTGTCAGTGTCACCGGCTTCACCTTGTCCGAGGAGCAGGCGCGCATCGCTCGGGCGCGTCCCGGCCCCCTCACCTTCCACGTGCGCGATTGGCTCGCCAACGGCATGGCCGATGCCAGCTTCGACCATGTCTATGCGATTGAAAGCACCGAGCACATGGCCGACAAAGCCGGCCTGTTCCATGAGGTCGCCCGCACCCTGAAGCCCGGCGGCCGCTTCGTCGTCTGCGCCTGGCTGTCGGAGGACTCGCCGAGCCGCTGGCGCGTACGCCACCTGCTCGAGCCGATCTGCCGCGAAGGTCGCCTGCCCGGCATGGGCACGCGCGGCGAATATGAAGACTTGGCCGCCGACGCTGGCCTGCGCACGCTCAGCTATGAGGATCTGAGCCGCCAGGTCCGCCGTACTTGGAGCATCGTCACGCGCCGGGTCGCCGGGCGCGTGCTCACCACCGCGCGCTATCGCCGCCTGCTGATGAGCCGATCGACCCTCAACCGGCAGTTCGCGCTGAGCCTGCCGCGCCTGATCCTCGCCTACCGCACCGGCGCAATGCGCTACGGCGTCTTCACCTTCGAGAAGAGCTGAGGCTCAGTCCCCGCCGCCGCAGCCGCTGCCGCACCCGCTGTCGGAGCCGCCGTCACTGTCCCAGCTGTCGCTGCTGTCGGAGCTGTAGTCGCGGTCGCGGTGGCCGTGGCCCTTCCCCTTCTTCGCGGCCACCAGCACGATCAACGCAATGCCGGCGAAAATCGCCACGACGATCACAATCTCCATACCCGTACGACCCCCTCATTCGACGGTGACGCTCTTGGCGAGGTTGCGCGGCTGGTCGACGTCCGTCCCCTTCGCGACCGCCACATGATAGGCCAGGAGCTGCACCGGGATCGCATAGACCAGAGGCGCGATCAACGAATGCACCTTGGGCATCTCGATCGTCGCCATCGCGTCGCCGCCGGCCTGGGCGATACCGTCCGCGTCGGAGATCAGCACCACCTTGGCGCCGCGCGCCTGCGCCTCCTGCATGTTGCTGACCGTCTTGTCGAACAAGGGCCCCGACGGAGCGATGACGATCAGCGGCACCGCCTCGTCGATGAGCGCGATCGGCCCGTGCTTCATCTCGCCCGAGGCATAACCCTCGGCGTGGATGTAGCTGATCTCCTTCAGCTTGAGCGCGCCCTCGAGTGCCATCGGATAATCCGGGCCGCGGCCGAGATAGAGGACGTCGCGGGCGCTCGCGATGGTATGTGCCATCCGCTCGATCTCGGCGTCGTGGGCGAGCGCTGCGCTCATCGCGGCCGGCGCCTCGCTGAGATGCTGGACGATCTGATGCTCCTCGCCCGCCGGGAGCTTGCCCTTTGCGCGGGCAAGATTGGCCGCGAGCGCCGCCATCACCGCGAGCTGGCACGTAAAAGCCTTGGTCGAGGCGACGCCGATCTCCGGCCCGGCGTGGGTCGAAAGGAGAAGGTCGACCTCGCGCGCCATCGAGCTGGTCGGAACGTTGATGATTCCGGCGGTGGTGACCCCGTTCGCCTTCATGTGGCGGAGCGCAGCGAGCGTGTCTGCGGTCTCGCCGGACTGGGAGACGACGATGCCGAGCGTGTTCGGGAGCAGGATCGGGTCGCGGTAGCGATATTCCGAGGCGACATCGACCTCCACCGGAAGCCGGGCGAACTGCTCGATCCAATATTTGCCGATCATCCCGACATAAGAGGCGGTGCCGCAGGCGACGATCGCGACGCGCTCGACAGTGGCGAGGTCGAAATCCATGTCGGGCAGCGCGACGCACTGCTCGAGCGGGCGCAGATAGGATTGCAGCGTCTGGGCGACGACGACCGGCTGCTCGTAAATCTCCTTCTGCATGAAGTGGCGGTGATTGCCCTTGGACATGAGCTGGCCCGAAGCGCCGCTGTTCACGATCGGCCGCTTCACCGGCTGGTTGGCGCTGTCGTAAATCTCGACTCCGTCGCGGCTGGCCGCGACCCAGTCGCCTTCCTCGAGATAGGCGATGCGCTGGGTGAGCGGCGCCAGCGCCAGCGCATCGGAGCCGAGGTAATTCTCGCCCTCGCCGTAGCCGACGGTGAGCGGCGCGCCGAGCCGGGCGCCGATCAACAGATCGGGATCGCTCCGGAACATCACCGCCAGCGCGAAGGCGCCGTGCAGACGCGGAAGCACCGCTGCAATCGCCTCGCGCGGGCTCTTCCCGCTCTCGACCTCGCGCGCGATCAGATGCGCCACCACCTCGCTGTCGGTCTGGCTCGCGAAGGTCGCTCCGGCGGCGATCAGCTCGTCGCGGAGCGGTTTGAAATTCTCGATAATGCCGTTGTGGACGAGGCTCACCTCGCCGACGATGTGCGGGTGGGCATTGTCCTCGGTCGGCGCGCCGTGGGTGGCCCAGCGCGTGTGCGCGATGCCGGTGTCGCCGTCGAGCGGCGCCTCGCGCAGCTTGGCGGCCAGGTTCTTTAGCTTGCCCGGCGCCCGCCGCCGCTCGATCGCGCCGTCGACGATCGTCGCGATTCCCGCCGAATCATAGCCGCGATATTCGAGCCGCTTCAGCCCCTCCAGCAACCGCTCCGCAACGGGCTCGGCGCCCACGATTCCGATGATGCCGCACATGCAGTCGTTCTTTCCTTCAGAGCGTGTAGGGGACACGGATTCCCGGCAACTTGGCGGGAAAATCCTTGGTGTTTCGAGTGACGAGGATTCGCCCGCGCACTTGAGCGGAGGCGAGGATTACCGCGTCCGGAAGCTTCAGCGAAGGGCGTTCGTTTCGCAACATCGCCGCGCGCGCAGCAATTTCGGCGTCGAGCTCGTCGATGCGGAAGGCGGACAGCAACGAGGCGGTCGGTTTGATGGTGACTTCGTCAACACGGGACATCACCTCGATCCACGTGATCCGACTGATCCAGCGATCGTCCACGCGCTCGAGTTCAGTCTGAGCGCGGTCATCGTCGCGCAATGCGTCGATCAGAATGTTGCTGTCGAACGAGACGGCGCTCACTTGCGGTAAAGCTCGCGCTCGCGGTCATCCTCTTCATCGAACAGGTCCGGAAACTCGGCCCTGACCTGATCGTAATCGGGGTCCCAAGGGCGGGTCCAAGAGGCGCGTTCCCGGCGCTGCCATTCAACCGAATCGCCAATATCGGTGCGATCCTTCCAGGCCCCGAAACCCGCTCGCAAAGCCGCGAGACGCCGCTCCTTGTCACTACTGCTGCCATATTCGGCGCGGTAAGCCGAAACGGCTTCTCGAACGAGAGCGGCGCGCGACTTTCCCTCCTCCGCCGCCTTCGCGTCGAGCCATTTCACATCATCGTCCGATAGGTCAGCCAGAAAGCGCATGATATACTGATATCATATCATGATATCAGATCAAGCCTTGTTCTTCTTAGCCAGCATCTTATCGCGGAAGCGCCTGGCCCAGCCGGGATGGGCTTCCTGGCGGCCTCGGGCGACGGCGAGCGCGTCGGCATCGACGTCGCGCGTCACCACGCTTCCGGCGCCGACGATGGCACCGGGGCCGACGCTGACCGGCGCCACCAGGGCGGTGTTGGAGCCGATGAAGGCGCCCTCGCCGATCGACGTGCCGTATTTGAAGAAGCCGTCATAATTGCAGGTGATCGTGCCGGCGCCGACATTGGCCTTCGCGCCGACTTCGACGTCGCCGAGATAGGTGAGGTGATTGGCCTTGGCGCCACGTCCCAACTTCGCCTTCTTGGTCTCGACGAAATTGCCGATCTTGCTGTCCGGGCCGAGCTCGGTGCCGGGACGAAGGCGGGCATAGGGACCGACTTCCGCGCCCGCGCCGATCGTCGCGCCCTCGATGTGGCTGAACGCCCGGATCCGTACGCGCTCGCCGACCGTGACGCCGGGGCCGAAGAAGACGTTGGGCTCAATCGTCACGTCGGGCGCGATCTTCGTATCGTGCGCAAACCAGACTGTCTCCGGAACGACAAGCGACACGCCAGCGTCCATCATCTCGGCGCGGCGGCGCTGCTGCCAGGCCGCCTCCAGCCCCGCCAGCTCGGCGCGGCTGTTGACGCCGGCAACCTCGGCCTCGCTGGTCTCGACCACCACCGAGCGACGCCCGTCCGCGGCTGCCAGCATGACGATGTCCGGCAGGTAATATTCGCCCGCGGCATTGTCGTTGCCGACGCGGGCGAGAAGCGGCCACAAATCGGCGGCGCGAACCGCCATCATTCCGGAATTGCACAGGTCGACGAGCCGCTCCTCGTCGCTCGCGTCCTTGTGCTCGACCATCTTGATGATGGTGCCGTCGCCGTCGGCGATGATGCGGCCATAGCGAAGCGTGTCCACCGGCCGGAAGCCGAGCACCACGGCCGCTGGCGCATCGTCGGCGGCGAGGCGGTCGAGCATCTGTCGCATCGTCGCGGTGCTGACGAGCGGAACGTCGCCGTAGAGGATCAGCACGTCGCCATCGAAGCCGGCGAGCGCCCCCTCAGCCTGCTGAACCGCATGGGCGGTGCCGAGCTGTGGCTCCTGGACCGCGACGGTGCCGCCATGCTTCTGGACGAGCGGCTCGACCTGCTCGCGCCCGCTTCCGACGACCACCACGGTTTCATGGCCGCCGAGCGCCTCGACGCTCGCGATCAGATGTTCGAGAATCGGCCGCCCAGCGAGCGGGTGAAGCACCTTGTGGAGGTCGGACTTCATCCGCGTGCCCTTGCCGGCGGCGAGGATGATGGCGGCGACGGGTCGATCGGTCATGAGCCGCGCTGTGGCATGCCGCCCTTGCGATTTCCAGACGCTCGCACCTAAGCGCCGGAGCAATGAGCGATTTCCCCTTCGATATCGTCGCCTTCGACCTCGACGGCACCCTTGCCGACACCGCGCCGGACCTCGCAGCAGCGCTCAACCACGCGCTCGGGCGGCTCGGCCGCCCGATGATCGAGCCTGAGACGGTGCGTCATCTCGTCGGCCACGGCGCCCGCGCCTTGCTCCGCCGCGGCCTTGCCAAGAGCGGCGCCTCCGACGAGACGCTGGTCGAGCAGGGCTTCCCGCATTTCATGGATTTCTACGCCGCCAACATCTGCGTCGGCACCACCGCCTTCGCCGGAGTCGACGCCGCGCTCGATGGTCTCACGGCGCGCGGCGTCCGAACCGCGGTCTGCACCAATAAGCCCGAGAGCCTGAGTCGAATGCTCATCGACGCTCTCGGTTGGGAAAACCGCTTCGACGCTCTGGTCGGCGGCGACACCCTGCCCGTGCGCAAGCCCGATCCCGCGCCCTTGCGCGAGGCGATCGCCCGCGCCGGCGGCGGCCGCGCCGCCTTTGTCGGCGATTCGATCGTCGATGCCGACACCGCGCGGGCTGCATCCCTACCCTTCGTGGCAGTCAGCTTCGGCTTCCTCGACCGCCCGGTCGGGGAACTCTGTGCCGACGCCGTGGTCGACGATTATTCGGAGCTGATCGGCGCGCTGGAGACGCTCTGACCTGCCTGCGCCCGCGCCTTGGTGACGAGGTGCCGGGCAAGCATCAGCGGCGGCATCCGCATCAGGTGGCCGCGAACGTAGAAGCCGAAACGGGTCGCGGGCCGCGTCGGCTGGCCCCAGCCGTTGCGCCCGAGTAGCCGGCGCCTGAACAGGATGTCGACGCCGCTCCACCCACGCCAGCTTGGCGGCAGCGGCGTTGCGTAGAGGTCATGCGAGAGGCGCGCGGCACGCCTGACGGCGCGGCCGAGGCCATGACGTTCCGCCCGCTCGCGCAGCCGCGGCCAGAAACCCTCCACGCGTGAGAATTCGCGCATCAGGCGATCGATGTCCCAGAGGTTCCTGAGGCCTCCCGTCATGTCGCCGTCGGCGATTAGGTGGGCGGCGGCATGGACGATCATGTCCTCAGGAGCGAGCACTCGCAGGCCGTCCGGAAGCGCCACGCTTGCGGCGATTAGCGCCTCGGCGTCCGGCCTCGGGCGGGCCGTCAGCGGGAGGATCGTGTGGTGGACATCGGCCATGCGGTCGCGCTCGCGGTGGATGAGCGGCGGCAGCTCGTGCATCCACTGGCGGTAATAGAGGTCGTCATAACCGTCGGCTTCCTTCATCCGCTCCCAGCCATGGGCGATCAGCGCCTGCTCGACGTCGCGCAGCGCATCGTGCGGCACTAGGATATCGAGATCGCCGACATTGCGCCCCTGCGCCGCCTCCAGTCCGGCGGCGTGGAAAGCCGAGCCCTTGAGGAGAACCACCGACGCGCGGAGCGGCGCCAGCGCCCGCCGCGCCATCTCGGCCTCCCACAAGGCCTGCACCCGCACCCGCTCCGCATCGGCGCGGTGCATCGCGAGCAGCCGCCCGACCCGCTCCGGAACCTCATAGCCTTCGAGCCGGAAGGCGAGGCTGCCGACCAGCTGCTCGGCGCGGGCAGCGGCGATGAGGCCGGTCCAGTCGCAATTCGGGTGAAGCGACGCGGGATCGCGAAGCGCCCGGACGAGCAGCCGGGCACTCATCGCCTGGCCTCCGCCCAGATCAGCTCGATGAGCTCCGCGGCCTTTTCGCCGTCCGGATAGTCGAGCGCCAGGCCGCGGCAGTTCTGGACGAGCGTGGTGAGCGCGTCGAAGCCGCGTTCGCCCATCGCGACATAATTGGTCGAGGCCTGGGTCAGCCGCATGAACGCCTCGGCGGGCCCTACCGGGCGGATCTCCGCGGCATGACCGAAGCGTGGAAACAGGATTAGCGCGGGCCGCGCCGGCTCCGTCATTCGCGCAACCGCCCCATCGTTCGGCCGGACGTGGCGGATCGTGCCCTTGGGCGTGCCCTCCAGCCGCGGCCCAAACCGCTCCTCCGGCACGAAGGCGCGCATTGCGTCGATCGACTCGTTCTTGAGGCTCACCGCGCGCGGGAACGGGAAGAGCAGGCCCGTCTCCGGTTCCAGAAGGGCGAACTCGTCGCCCATGAAGCGCCAGCCATGCTCGCCGAGCCAGGCGGCGAGGGTCGACTTGCCCGCGCCGGACTCGCCGGTGAGGATCAGCGCCCGGCCGTCCTTCTCGACGCTCGCGGCGTGAAGCAGGAGGTAGCCCCGTTCGCCGAGCGCCATCTGCAAATTCATGCCCATCTCGGCGGCCACCAGACCGTGCGCGAGCGGCAGCGGCGCGGCGTCGGGCAGCACATAATCGCCCGCGATCGCCACCGCCGGACGTACCCAGCGACGCCATGGCGTCACCGGCTCCAGCCGCACCGTGAAGTCGGCGACCTCGCCAGTGGGATAGCCCGCATAGAGGCGCCGAAGCGCGGCGACCGGCTCTCGCCAGGCCGAACCGATCCGGAACGACAGCGGACCAACGGTCAGGCTGAGGCGGTGCCTCATGACCGCCGCACCAGTCCGGCCGCTTCGAGTTCGGAAAGCCGAGCCGCGATTGCTGCCCTTCCCTCCGCCTCATCGAAGTCGAATCTCTGTCGCAGCCTGGCGACGAGGCCGTCGAGATCCGCCTCACCTTCACAGAGGACGTCGAGGATCTCTGGAGCCGGTGGAGCGACGATATGGGTCTGGCCTGAGCGCGGGTGAAACAGCACGGTCAGCCCCTCGAGCACGACCGTGCGCAGCCCTTCGGCATCGGCGATGTAGATAGGCCCGGCCATGATGGCCGGTCATAGGCCAAAGCCGGTTAACGCTGCATCAGCGAAGCGTAGCAGGTGAAGCCGCTCATGCCGGACTGAAGCCGGCGGATATAATTGGCATAGGCCTGAGTCGCCTGCGGATCCATGCCCGGCGGGGTGGAGCCGTTCAGCATCACGCGCACTTCCTCGCCGCTGAGCGGTCGGCCCGCCGGCGCGACCGCCCCAGGCGTGCCGGGGGGCACTACGCTGCCGTCCGCGGCGATATACTGGCCGGCGAACTGCTGCGACGGGACCGGGATCTCGCAGTTGATTACCGAACCCGCTGTCTGCGCGAAGGCGGGCCGCACGGTGACCACGGTCGAGGCCGCGACCGCGCCGAGCGCGAGCATCGTGCGGCGCGTCGGCAGGGCGTCCGCGGCCGACTTCTTCGGCTTCAAGGCGTCGTCCGAGCTCATCCGCCTTCCTGTTGCACGACTGTCGTTTAATAGTTGTAAAGCCGCACCGAATCGAGCGCGGCGGTCGCGGCGGAAAGGGCCAAGTGACGCAAAACAGGACGTTTCGGGCGCTTTTTGCCGCCGCAGTCGGGCTTCTCGCGATGCTCGGCGCAGCCGTCGCGCCTCAGCCGTTCGCCCTCTTGCTCGGTCTCGGCGCCGGCGCCGCCGTCATGCTTGCGATCTGGCTGTTGACCGACAGCCCGTTGCCGATGGAAGCGGCCCCGCCGGCCGACGACGAGCAAGAGGCGCCGCTGCCCGAGCTGCCGGAAGTGCTCGACGCTTTCGACCATCCTTTGCTGTTCATCCGGGACCGCCGCGTCGTCCTCGCCAATCCGGCGGCGCGCGCCTTGCTCGGCGATCATATCGCCGGCGTCGACGTCCGCCTCGCCATCCGCCACGCCGGCGCCGCGGAACATCTTGCCGACCGGCCCAGCGAGGCGCCCGAACGTGAAACCCGGACCGAGCTCGTCGGGCTGGGCGACCCGACTGACCGGTGGGAGATGACCGTCACCCGCCTTGCCGACGGCAGCCGGATCGTCCGCCTCGCAGACCGCAGCCCGGCGCATGCGGCCGAGCAGATGCGCGTCGACTTCGTCGCCAATGCGAGTCACGAGCTGCGCACGCCGCTCGCCACCCTGCTCGGCTTCCTGGAGACTCTTCAAGACGAGGATGCCGCGGGCGACCCCAGAACCCGCCAACGCTTCCTGAAGGTGATGCACGACGAGGCGCGGCGGATGCGCAGCCTCGTCGACGACCTCATGTCGCTGTCGCGGATCGAGGCGGAGCGCTACACCGTGCCGCGCGACCCGGTCGACCTGCTCCCGCTGATCGAGGAGGTCCGCCAGAGCTGCGCGAACCTGCTCGAGGAGAAGCAGTCGGAGCTGCTGGTGGAGAATGATGCTGGCGAGACCGTCGTCGCCGGCGATCGCTCGCAGCTCGCCCAGCTCGTCGATAACCTCGTCTCCAACGCCGCCCGCTACGGCCGCCCCGGAACGCCGATCCGCGTCCGCCTCGACGATGCCGGCGCCGAGCTCATCCGCCTCGCGGTTATCGACCAGGGCGAGGGAATCGCGCCCGAGCACCTTCCCCGCCTCACCGAGCGCTTCTACCGGATCGACGCCGGCCGAAGCCGCTCGGTCGGCGGCACCGGGCTCGGCCTCGCCATCGTCAAGCACATCGTCGGCCGTCACCGCGGGCGGCTCGATATCCGCTCCAAGCTGGGCGAAGGCACGTCGGTGCGCGTTTACCTGCCGCGCGCGCAGGGTGTAACAGAACTGTCACGCGCCTGACGCTTCGGCGTCACCTGGTCTTCATATCACCTTCCGAAATTCCGGAGGGATCATGACCAAGATCACCAAAGCCTGCCTGCTCGCGGCCGTCGCCCTTGTCGCGGCCACGCCTGCCCACGCCCAGGACGACGACAACCGGCGCTTCGAGGGCGCTCCCCGTTTCGGTTCGACCGACGGCTGGTCGATCAAGCCGCGCGGCCGGGTCCAATATGATTTCGGACATGTCGACGCGCCTGACGGCGTCGCCGGCGATCTCGGCTGGGTCGACGAGCTTCGCCGCGCCCGAATCGGTGTCGAAGGCACCGCGCCGGGCGGCTTCGGCTACACGTTCGAGGTCGACCTCGCAGAGGGCATCGTCGAGATCACCGATGCGATACTGACCTACAAGGCCGCGAATCCGCTGACCTTCACCGTCGGCCAGCACAATAATTTCCAGTCGCTGGAGGAGCTGATCAGCTCGCGGTTCTCCACCTTCGTGGAGCGCGCCGCCTTCACCGACGCCTTCAATTTCGAGCGCCGCCTCGGCGCCTCGGCGACCTACGCGCAGGGCCCGATCACCGCCCAGGCCGGCGTCTTCATCGACAATCTTCGCGATCTCGACGACGGCGACGACACGATCAGCATCGACGGCCGCTTCGTCTATGCGCCGAACGTGGGCGAGACCCAGCTGCATTTCGGCGCCTCGGCCCACTGGCGCGACAATGGCGACCTCGTCGACCGCGGCACAACCACCCGCTACCGCCAGCGCCCGCTGATCCACGCCACCGACGTGCGCTTCGTCGCCACCCCGGCGTTGCCAGTTGATTCGGAGACCAATTACGGCCTCGAGGCGGCGGTCATCCACGGCCCGTTCCATGCCGTCGCAGAGGCGCACTGGCTCGACGCCGACAGCCGCACCGGCGCCGAGCCGAACATGTTCGGCGGCTATGTCGAATTGGGCTGGTTCCTCACCGGCGAGAGCCGCGGCTATCGCGGAGCCCGATTCGACCGCACCCGAGTGCGGCGCGGCGGAGCGATCGAGGAAGGCGGCTTCGGAGCCGTCCAGGTCGCGGTCCGCTACGACCATCTCGACCTCAACTCGAACGGAATCACCGGCGGTCGCCAGGCCGGCTGGCAGGCGGGACTGACCTGGATCCCGACCGACTATGTCCGCTTCCTGGTCAACTATGCGCGGCTCGACTATCGCGACGCCCGATTGCCCGCGACGGGCGGCGACCGCAACTATCCGGTCGACGTGTTCGCGGTTCGGGCACAGGTCGACTTCTGAGTGGTTTGAGCCGCTGTCACGAGACTGTCACCGACTCGTCAGATTAGGCTCGGCAAGCGTCGCTATTTCCAACCCATGGAGGGGTTCATGAAGAGACTGTTTGTTACGCTCGCCGCGGCGGGCCTTGCGCTGGCAGGCTGCGGCCAGGGCGCGACCGGCGGCGGCGATGCAGCCGGCGGCCGCAACCAGATCCGAGTCGTCGGGTCGTCGACCGTCTACCCGTTCACCCAGGCCGTCGCCGAGCGCTTCGGCCAGTCGGGCGCCGGCTTCGCAGCCCCGATCGTCGAATCGACCGGCACCGGCGGCGGCATCAACCTTTTCTGCGCCGGCGTCGGCCCGCAGCACCCCGACATCGCCAACGCCTCGCGCCGCATCAAGGCCAGCGAGATCGAGCTGTGCAACCGTAACGGCGTCCAGCAGATCATCGAGGTTCCGGTCGGAATCGACGGCCTCGCCCTCATCGAGTCGAACGGGCAGCCCACCGGCTTCCAGCTTACCGCGCGCGACGTCTACGCGGCGCTCGCCGCCAATCCGTTCGGCCGCCCGCAGACCGCTCGCACCTGGCGCGACGTCAACCCGGCGCTGCCCGACGTGGCGATCAGGGTCTACGGCCCGCCGCCGACCTCGGGCACCCGCGACAGCTTTGCCGAGCTGATCCTCGAGAAGGGCTGCGACACCGACGACGCGATGAAGGCGCTCAAGGAGTCTGACTCGGATCGCCACAAGGCGGTCTGCACCCAGATTCGCGAGGACGGCGCCTATATCGAGGCGGGCGAGAACGATAATCTGCTCGTCCAGCGCGTGTCCGAGAACCCCGGCACCGTCGGAATCCTCGGCTATTCGTTCCTCGACGCGAACCGCGAGCGCGTTCGCGGCATTCCGCTGGCCGGCGTCGCGCCGACCTCGGAAACCATCCAGAACTTCACCTATCCGGGTGCCCGCAAGCTCTACATCTACGTGAAGGGCGAGCACCTTCAGGCGATCCCGGGCCTGCGCGAATTCCTCAATGCTTATTCTCAGGCGTGGAATCCGGGCGGCTATCTAGTACAGCGCGGCATGATTCCGCTGCCCGACGCGGAGCGGCAGGCGGCGTTGCAGGCGGTCCAAAACCCGCAGCCGATCACTGCCGCCGCGCTTCAGTAAGGCGGCGGGTTGAGTTGGACTTCCGCTTATGCCGGGGAGACTCGGCATGAGCGGTCGTCGTTTGTTCGAGTGAAGAGGTAACGTGGCAGTTTCGGCCATCGCACTGCTGATTTTCGGCCTCGGCGTGATCGCCTGGCTCGCCGGGCGCGCGCGCGCGGCGGCCTTTGCCGGGCCAGGCAAGCCGCGCCCCCATTCGCTTCCCGGCCAGCATGGCTGGTATGTCGCTTTGTGGGCCGTCGTGCCCGCGCTGCTGTTCCTTGCGATGTGGGGCAACGTCTCCGGCAGCCTCGTTTATTCCGACGTGATCGCAAGCCCCGAGGCGCAGCGCCTGCCGGGCTTCGGCATGCAGCGTCAGGCGATCCTCAACGAAGCCTATCGCCTTGCTACCGGCGCATCGGACACGGCCTTCAACCCGCAGGCGCGCGAGCTCGCTCCAGTCTACGAGGGGGCCATCTCCTTCTATTGGTGGATCGGTCTCGCGGTCGCCTTGCTCGTCGCCTTCGCCGGCGGCGCCTTCGCCTTCAGCCGGGTTTCGCCGAGCTTCCGCGCCCGCACCCGCGTCGAGCGGACGATCATGGCGATCCTCCTCGTCGCCTCGCTGATCGCGATCGTCACGACGCTCGGGATCGTCCTGTCGCTGCTGTTCGAGTCGGTCCGCTTCTTCTCGATGGTGTCGCCGGTCGAGTTCCTGTTCGGATTGAACTGGAGCCCGCAGGTCGCGATCCGTCCCGACCAGGCCGGCTCATCGGGCGCATTCGGGGCGGTGCCACTCTTCTGGGGCACCATCTTCATCGGCGCCATCATCGCGATGATCGTCGCCATCCCGCTTGGTCTGATGAGCGCCATCTACCTCACCCAATATGCCGCTCCGCGGGTGCGCAGCTGGATGAAGCCGATCCTCGAGATCCTCGCCGGCGTTCCAACCGTGGTCTACGGCTATTTCGCGGCGATGACCGTCGCCCCCGCGGTGCGCGACCTCGCCGTGTCGATCGGAATCCCAAGCTCGACCGAATCCGCCCTCGCCGCCGGTCTCGTCATGGGCATCATGATCATCCCGTTCGTCTCCTCGATGGCCGACGACAGCATCGCCGCGGTGCCCCAGGCGATGCGCGACGGCAGCCTCGCAATGGGCGCGACCAAGTCGGAGACGATCAAGAAGGTGCTCGTTCCCGCCGCCCTCCCGGGCGTCGTCGGTGGAGTCCTGCTCGCGGTCAGCCGGGCGATCGGCGAGACGATGATCGTGGTGATGGCCGCCGGCCTAGCCGCCAACCTCACCATCAATCCGTTCGAGAGCGTCACCACGGTCACCACCCAGATTGTCCAGCTGCTCACCGGAGACCAGGAATTCGACAGCCCCAAGACCCTCGCCGCATTTGCGCTCGGCCTGGTGCTGTTCCTGGTCACCCTCGCGCTCAACATCATCGCCCTGCGCGTGGTGAAGAAATATCGGGAAGCTTATGAGTGACGCCGCCCGCGCCGTGCGCGCTCCCACCGACTGGTCGGGCGAGGCGATGCAACGCCGGATCCGCCGCCGCTACGCCGCTGAGCGCCGCTTCAAGCTGCTCGGGCTCGGCGCCGTCGTGCTATCGGCCGGATTCCTCGCGCTGTTGCTGGTCATCATGATCGGCAACGGAATCCGCGGCTTCACCGCCACGGAGCTGAAGCTCGACGTCGACTTCCCCGCCAGCGGACTGATGGTCAGCGAGGCGAGCCTGCGCGGCCCCAATCCCGAGGCGGCGCTTGTGTCCGTCGACTTCGACAGCGTGATCAACCGCGCCGCCCAGGCCCAATATGGGCCGCAAGGCCCGGCGCTCTTCTCCGGCGCCGCCCGCCTCGCCCTGCGCGACGCGGTGATCGAGGATCCCACGTTGCTCAGCCAACGCGGAACCCTGTGGTTGCCGGCCTCCAGCGCCTTTGACCAGGCCGCGAAGGGCAACAGCGGGGGCGAGGCTCGGGAGGCCTATGAGCGGCTCGCCGGTCAGGACGCGGTGCGCACCGGGATCAACTGGACCTTCCTCACCGGATCGGATGCGACCGACCCGACCGTCGTCGGCATCTGGGGCGCGTTCAAGGGCTCGCTCCTGACGATGCTGGTGACTCTCGCCCTCGCCTTTCCGATCGGGGTTCTGAGTGCCGTCTATCTCGAGGAATATGCCGCCCGGAACCGCTGGACCGACATGATCGAGGTGTCGATCAACAACCTGGCCGCGGTTCCGTCGATCATCTTCGGCCTTCTCGGCCTCGCCATCTTCCTCAACTTCATGCACCTGCCGCGCTCGGCGCCGATCGTCGGCGGCCTCACGCTGGCGCTTATGACCATGCCGGTGATCGTGATCTCGGCGCGCAATGCGATCAAGGCGGTGCCGCCGTCGATCCGCGACGCCGCGCTCGGCATCGGGGCGAGCAAGGTGCAGGTGGTGTTCCACCACGTCCTGCCGCTGGCTCTGCCCGGCATCCTCACCGGAACGATCATCGGCATGGCCCGGGCGCTCGGCGAGACCGCGCCCCTGCTGATGATCGGCATGCGCGCGTTCGTCGCGACCCCGCCGGACGGACTGACGGACCCGGCGTCCGTCCTTCCGGTCCAGATCTTCCTCTGGTCCGACGAGGTCGAGCGCGGCTTCGTCGAGAAGACCTCCGCCGCGATCATCGTCCTCCTCGTCTTCCTTCTCGCGATGAACGCGATCGCCATCTACCTCCGCAACAAGTTCGAACGGCGCTGGTGACCCTTATGACCGATACCGCAACCGCTACCGTCCCCGCGCCAGCAGTCGCCGCTCCGGCTTCTGCCCCGGCGCCAGTCGAGACGCCCAAGATCACCGCGCGCGACGTCAACGTCTTCTACGGCTCGAAGAAGGCGATTGACGGCGTGTCGATCGACGTCAGCCAGGAGAATGTCACCGCCTTCATCGGCCCGTCGGGCTGCGGCAAGTCGACCTTCCTGCGCACCTTGAACCGAATGAACGACACCATTCCGTCGGCGCGCGTCGAGGGGCGGATCGAGCTGGACGGAGAGGACATCTACTCTCCCGACATGGACGTGGTTCAGCTGCGCGCCCGCGTCGGCATGGTGTTCCAGAAGCCGAACCCCTTCCCCAAGTCGATCTATGAGAACGTCGCCTACGGCCCACGAATCCACGGCCTCGCCGCCGGCAAGGCCGACATGGACGTGATCGTCGAACGCTCGCTGAAGCGCGCCGGCCTGTGGGACGAAGTGAAGGACCGCCTCACCGAGAGCGGCACGGCATTGTCCGGCGGCCAGCAGCAGCGCTTGTGCATCGCCCGCGCCATCGCGGTCGACCCCGAGGTCATCCTGATGGACGAGCCGTGCAGCGCACTCGACCCCATCGCCACTGCCAAGATCGAGGAGCTGATCCACGAGCTTCGCGGCCGCTACGCCATCGTCATCGTCACCCACAACATGCAGCAGGCCGCGCGCGTGTCGCAGCGCACCGCCTTCTTCCACCTCGGAAGCCTTGTTGAATATGGCGCGACGTCCGACATCTTCACCAATCCCCGCGAGACCCGCACCAAGGATTATATCACCGGCCGCTACGGATAAGCGCGGCCGCAGGAGCTGAATCATGGCCACCGGACATACCGTCAAAGCATTCGACGAGGATCTCGACCAGCTGCGCGCCAACATCGCCGAGATGGGCGGACTCGCCGAGGCGGCGATCCGGGAGTCCATCCAGGCACTGGTCCGCCGCGACACCGAGGCGGCGCGGGAGATCATCGCCCGCGACGAGCGCATCGATGCGCTCGAGGCCGAGGTCGAGCGAGCGGTGGTGAACGTCATCGCGCTGCGCGCGCCGATGGCCGACGATCTTCGCGACATCATCGCCGCCTTGAAGATCGCGGGCGCGGTCGAGCGGATCGGCGATTATGCCCGTAACATCGCCAAGCGCGCCGGCCGTCTTGAAGGCTCCAAGATCGAGCCGCTGTCGCTCCTCCCGGAAATGGGCCGGATCGTCGGCGAAATGGTCAAGAACGTGCTCGACGCCTTCGCCGCCCGCGACGCGCAGAAGGCGCTGGATGTGTGCGAGCGGGATCGCGCCGTCGACGACTTCTACAACTCGATCTTCCGGGCGCTGCTCACCTTCATGATGGAGGATCCGCAGAACATCACGGCCTCGGCTCACCTGCTGTTCGTCGCGAAAAATCTCGAGCGGATCGGCGACCATGCGACCAACATCGCCGAGATGGTCTATTTCGCCGCGACCGGCGAGCGGATGAACGAAAGGCCGCGCGGCAAGGACCCGCTGGGCATCGTGCACGATCAAGATGACTAAGAAGGGCCACGTCCTCCTCGTCGAGGACGACCGGGCGCTCGTTGAGCTCCTCACCTACCATCTGGAGCGGGAGGAATTCGAGGTCGAGACGACCCCGGACGGCGAGGAAGCCTTGATGATGGTGCGCGAGCGCGTTCCGGACCTCGTCCTCCTCGACTGGATGGTCGAGGGGATCAGCGGAATTGAGGTGTGCCGGCGGCTTCGCCGGCTGCCCGAGGCGGCCAACGTGCCGATCATCATGCTCACGGCGCGCGGTGAGGAGACGGACCGGATCCGCGGCCTGGAGACCGGAGCCGACGACTATGTCACCAAGCCCTTCAGCCCGCGCGAGCTGCTCGCCCGAGTGAATGCGGTGCTTCGCCGGGTCCGGCCGGCTCTGGCCGGAGAGCAGCTTGCCTATGCCGACATCGAGATGGACATCGTCGGCCACAAGGTGAAGCGCGGCGGCGAGCCGGTGCCGCTCGGTCCCACCGAGTTTCGACTCCTCAAGCACTTTCTCGAACATCCCGGCCGCGTCTTCTCGCGCGAGCGGCTGCTCGACAGCGTGTGGGGCCATGACAGCGACATCGAGCTGCGCACCGTCGACGTCCACATCCGCCGCCTCAGGAAGGCGATCAATGAAGGGGGCCGCGCCGACATCATCCGCACCGTGCGCTCCGCCGGCTACGCGCTCGACTCCGAAGGCGCCGCCTGATCTGAATCAGTCTTTGAGGGAACAATTTGCTCCGGCTGCGTTCGTTGCGGTGCCGGTAGAATTATCCCCGGCCTGTGTAAGCGTCGGCGCGCCCTCCCCTGAGTTCATCGCGCGCCGTCCGTTCGAGGAGGCATGAGAATGAAGCTCTTGTTCGTCGCCGCGGCCCTGATGGTCGGCGGCACCGCGATCGCCCAGGAGCGCGACGCGCGCGGAATCCCAGTGGTTTCCGAGACTCCGAACGTGCCTGCGGGCGCCAACCAGCCGGTCCCGGCCGGCGCGGGGCCGCTGGTGGTCGCGCCGAACCAGGCGCAGGTCTTCCAGAGCCGTCCCGCCACCGCGACCTATCCGCCGTGCACCCGTGGCCAGACCGACCGCTGCACCCAGACCTACGAGCGCGGCCGCGGCCCCCGCTAAAGGCCGAAACTCCCCGTCATTCCCGCGGAAGCGGGAATCCAGCTTCCTTTTGCTTGGAAGCTGAAGAAGAAAGCTGGATCCCCGCTTATGCGGGGATGACGGAAAAGGGGTAAAGCGTGGCAATCAGTTTCGAAGGGCGCGTGGCGATCGTCACCGGCGCCGGCGGCGGCCTCGGCCGTGCTTATGCGCTCGAGCTCGCCCGGCGCGGGGCCAGGGTGGTGGTCAACGACCTCGGCGGCGCCCGCGACGGTTCCGGCCAGAGCGACGCCGCCGCAAAGGTGGTCGAGGAGATCAAATCCGCCGGCGGAACTGCCATCGCTAACGGCGCGAGTGTCACGGATTTCGACCAGGTCGAGGCCATGGTAGCCGAGGCGCGCGAGGCCTTCGGCGCCGTGCATATCCTCATCAACAATGCCGGAATCCTGCGCGACAAGAGCTTCGCCAAGATGGACATGGCGGACTTCCGGGTGGTGGTGGACGTCCATCTCAACGGCTCGGCCAACTGCACCAAGGCGGTGTGGGAGCTGATGCGCGAGCAAGCCTATGGCCGAATCCTGATGACCGCCTCGTCCACCGGCCTCTACGGCAATTTCGGCCAGGCCAATTATGGCGCGGCAAAGCTTGGTCTCGCCGGTCTGGCGAAGACGCTGAGCCTCGAAGGCACCAAATACAATGTCCGGGTCAACACCATCGCGCCGACCGCGGCAACGCGGATGACCGAGGACATCTTCCCGCCAGACCTGCTCGCTTTGTTCAAGCCGGAGTTGGTCGCGCCCGCGGTCCTGTTCCTGGTCAGCGAGGACGCGCCGACCAACGCGATCGTCGGCGCAGGCGCGGGCGTGGTCCAGGCCGCCTATGTCACGCTGACCCGCGGAGTGGCGCTCCCCGCCGATGACCGCACTCCCGAGGCGGTGGCGCGAATGTGGGACCAGATCACCGACCGAACGGGCGAGATCGTCCCCCAATCCGGCGCCGAGCAGGCGATGACGAGCCTGCAGAGGCTTCAGGGACAATAGGCTTCCGCAGGACTGTATTGCTCTACTATCACACCCATCTAGACCCGCTCCCATAACAGGTGGGAGGACTGGCACATGTATAGCGAGAGCGATCTCGAAGCCGCGGTCGCGGCGGGCGCGCTGACGCCCGAGGCGGCGCGGCAATTGCGCGATTTCGTGGCGCGGCAGAAGTCGCTTCCGGCGGCGGACGAGGAGCATTTCGGGCTGCTGACCGGGTTCAACGACATCTTCGTTGCCCTCGCGACGGTGATCCTGCTGGTCGCCGTGGGCTGGCTCGCCAACACCATCCCGCCGCACATCGACTTCGACGGCCCCTCGCCCTTCGCCGGCCTGTTCGTCGCGGGCGTGGCGTGGAGCCTTGCCGAATTCTTCACCCGCAAGCGGCGCATGGCGCTGCCGAGCATCATCCTCCTGCTCGCCTTTGTCGGCGGCGTGTTCCTGACCGTCCTCGTCGGCGCCGGGATCGCGATCGGCGAGGAGAGGTTCAACGACAACGTGACCGCCTTCGCTATGCTTCTCGCCGGTTCCGCAGCCGTGGCTGCCGGAGCGGCCTGGGTGCACTGGCAGCGGTTCCGCGTTCCGATCACGGTCGCGGCCGGCACTGCCGCGCTCGCCGGGCTGATCCTGTCGCTCGTCGCCTCGACGCTTCCGCAGGACGGTGACCCGGGGGAGAACACGGTCTTCCTGCTGACCGTGCTTCTGCTCGGCATCGGGGTGTTTGCGCTGGCGATGCGCTGGGACACGTCGGACCCGAGGCGAGAGACCCGCCGTTCCGACGTCGCCTTCTGGCTCCACCTGCTGGCCGCGCCGATGATCGTCCACCCCGTCTTCGCCCTGCTGGGCCTCACCGAAGGCGTGGTCGAGCCGGCGGAATCGGCGCTGGTCATCGCGCTCTACATCCTCCTCGGAGTGGCCGCGGTCGCGGTGGACCGGCGCGCCCTGCTGGTCTCGGCGCTCGCCTACGTCCTCTATGCGCTCAACAGCCTGTTTCAGAATTACGGCGCGGTCGAATTGAGCTTCGCTCTGACCGCTCTGGTGATCGGCTCGGCGCTGCTGATGCTCTCCGCTTTCTGGGCGCAGACCCGGCGGGCGGTGATCAATCCGCTGCCCGATCATTTCAAGGCGCGGCTGGCGCCGGTGGACCGCCAGGCGATCAGCGCCTGACGGCCTCACCTCGATCCGGGAAGGCAACTGGGCCTCGGCATCGCCGGGGCCCATTCTTTTGCGGCCTATTCGTTCACGACCTTGAGCAGCCGCCGCTCGACGGGCGCCAGGACCGGGCCAAGCTCGTGGCCGCGGCGAAGCACCCGGCCATCCTCGGCAATCAGGGCCCACATGCCCTGGCGGTAGCGCAGGGCTGGGCGCTTCTCGATTCGATATTCAGGATGTTCGGCGCTTCGCCGGAAGGCGCAGAAGCTCGCCGCGTCGCGGCCGAACTGGATCGCATAGTCCTTCCACAGGCCCGCGGCGACCATCCGGCCGTAGAGGTCGACGATGCGCGCGAGCTCCCAGCGCTCAAATCCCACCTGCGATGTCGCCACCGGAAAAGGGTGGACGGTACCCATCAGGCCCGATCGCCTGCCTTGACGCCCGCCTTCACCTGGCGCCGCGCCACGTCGCGCTCCTCGGCGAGCTCGGCGAGGCGCTTCCTGAGCCGCTCGACCTCGCCCTGGAGCTGCTCGAGCTTCTGCCCCATCGGATCGCACACCTCCGAGCAGGGCGTGCCGTAGGGCACGAAATCCTTCTGGTAATGCTCGGCCTCGACCAGGGTCGGCTTCGCCGGGATGCCGGTCATCGTCGCGCCCTCGGGTACGTCGCGGGTCACCACCGCATTGGCGCCGATCCGCGCGCGGGCGCCGACGGTGATCGGCCCAAGCACCTGAGCGCCGGAGCCGATGATGACTCCGTCCCCGATCGTCGGGTGCCGCTTGCCCGGCACGCCGTCGGTCGGGTTGGTGCCGCCGAGCGTCACATTCTGATAGATCGTAACGTCGTCGCCGATCTCCGCCGTCTCCCCGATCACGGTGAAGCCGTGGTCTATGAAGAAGTTGCGGCCGATCTTGGCGCCGGGATGGATGTCGATGGCGGTGAAGAAGCGCGCGATATGGTTGACTAGCCGCGCAAGGAAATAGAGCTCGCCGCCGAACAGCCAGTGAGCGACGCGATGGAAGCCGAGCGCCCACACGCCCGGATAAAGCAGGATCTCCCACCGGCTCCGAGGCGCGGGGTCGCGCGCCTTGACCGAGTCGAGATAGGCGCCGAAGCCCGACAACATTCCGCTACTCCTAGCCCCCACCGGTGAAAAGATAGTTCCCGCGCAGGCATTTTTCTAGCGGTCCCATTTCGCCGTAGCGAACGCCGGGTTGGTCGTTTGGTCTTCGTGGGGGCCGTCCGGCGCGCTAAGCTCCTCCCGATCCATCGGAGAGGGGGGAGAATCTTCCATGAGCGAATTCCGCAGTCTGATCGACAGCAAGGCCGGCCGCGGCTGCACGATCGAGGTCTATCAGGTGACCCGCAACGTGGTGACCTATGTCGGCCGCCAGAAGCAGATCGGCCGGCAGGTGTGCCTCAGGCTCAACGGCGGCTCTGCGCTGCTCGAGCCCGGCGCCTTCCAATATTCCAACGGCCGGATCACTGCCGAAGTGCAGAAGAACGATCCCAACGCGGGCTTCTTCAAGCGCGCCATCCAGTCGGCCGGCACCGGCGAGAGCGCCTTCTCGACCCGCTTCTCGGGCCAGGGCGAGGTGTGGACCGAGCTCACCCACAAGGAGTTCATCATCGCCGAGATGGATGGGCCGGGCGACGCCCTGCTGCTCGACGACAAGGCCTTCTATGCCTGCGAGGGCACGATCCAGCTCAAGACCCACATGCACACCAGCATCTCGGGAGCGCTGTCGGGCGCGGGCCTGATGCAGCCGAAGCTCGAGGGCGCCGGCGTGTTCGTGGTCGAATCGCCGGTTCCGGTCGACGAGATCGAGGCGATCGAGCTCGACGGCTCCGGCGAACTCACTGTCGATGGCGACCTCATGCTGATGTATTCGGCCAGCCTTCAAGTGGAGCTCCGGCCCCTGGTCTCCGGCCTGCGCAACGCGATGCGATCGGGCGAGGGGCTCGTCTATGTGCTTCGCGGCCGCGGCACCGTGTGGCTGATGCCGACGCATCAGAAGGACAGCGGCGTGGCGTGATCATTGCGCGGCGCAGCAGGAGTGCTGCTGCGTCGCGTCATTTGCCCGCTCGATCAGAAATCGCGGTTTAAGTCGTTTCTGCGATGAAGCGATGAGGCCTAGCGTCTTCCCTTCCTAAGCCGCCTCGCGACGGCGCGACTCGGCGCAGCAGGATCGGGAGAGCATTTATGGACGCGAAGACCACCGGCAGCCCGCTCAGCGACCCGCGCAAGGAGCCGGCGGCGCTCCGGTCCCTGCTCGGACGGACCAACCGCGACTGGTGGCCCAACCAGCTGCCGCTCGACATCCTCCACCAGAACGGCGCCGAGATCAGCCCCTACGGGCCGGATTTCGATTATGCCCGCGAGTTTGAATCCCTCGATTACGAGGCGGTGAAGGCGGATCTTCGCGCCCGGATGACCGCGAGCGAGGATTGGTGGCCGGCAGATTACGGCCATTATGGCGGCTTCTTCATCCGCATGGCCTGGCACAGCGCCGGCACCTACCGCACCGGCGACGGCCGCGGCGGTTCCTCCTCCGGCGGGCAGCGCTTCGCTCCGCTCAACAGCTGGCCGGACAACGCCAACCTCGACAAGGCGCGCCGTCTGCTCTGGCCGATCAAGCAGAAATATGGCCGCAAGCTTTCCTGGGCCGACCTGATGATCCTCGCCGGCAACGTCGCCATCGAGTCGATGGGCGGGCCGATCTTCGGCTTCGGCGGCGGCCGCGAGGACGTGTGGGAGCCGCAGAAGGACATCTACTGGGGCACCGAGGAGGAATGGCTCGGCGAGACCCGCATCGACGAGAAGTCTGGCCGGGCGCTCGAAAACCCCCTCGCCGCGATCCAGATGGGCCTCATCTACGTCAACCCGGAAGGCCCGGGAGGCGAGCCCGATCCGGTTCAGTCGGCACGCGACATCCGCGAGACCTTCGCCCGAATGGCGATGAACGACGAGGAGACCCTCGCCCTCACCGCCGGCGGCCACACGTTCGGCAAGGCGCACGGCGCCGGCAACGCCAACAAGGTTGGGGCCGAGCCAGAGGGCGCGGACATTGCCCAGCAGGGCCTCGGCTGGACCTGCACCCATGGCTGCGGGATGGCGGACGACACTATCACCAGCGGCATCGAGGGCTCGTGGACGCCGACCCCCACGACGTGGGATAACAGCTTCTTCCACATGCTGCTCGATTATGAGTACGAGCTCATCAAGAGCCCGGCAGGCGCATGGCAATGGCAGCCGAAGGACGTCGCGCCCGAGGATCTGGCGCCAGGTGCACACAGTCCCGATCGCCGCGTCCCGACAATGATGACCACCGCCGACATGGCGTTCAAGATGGACCCGAAATACCGGGAAATCGCCGAGCGCTTCTACCGCAATCCGGAGCAGTTCGCCGACGCCTTCGCCCGCGCCTGGTTCAAGCTGACCCACCGCGACATGGGCCCGAAGGTCCGTTATCTCGGGCCCGAGGTGCCGGAAGAGGACCTGATCTGGCAGGACCCGGTGCCCGCCGGTCCGGTGCTCAGCGACAGCGACGTGGCGAGCCTCAAGTCCGCCATCGCCGGCTCCGGCCTCAGCGTCAGCCAGTTGGTCAAGACCGCCTGGGCGTCGGCCGCGACCTTCCGCGGCTCCGACAAGCGCGGCGGCGCCAACGGCGCCCGGATCCGCCTCGCTCCGCAGAAGGACTGGGAGGTCAACGAGCCTGCGGAGCTCGCTCGGGTGCTCGACGTCTACAAGGGCATTCAGTCCGATTTCGGCGGCCGAGTCAGCCTCGCCGACCTCATCGTGCTCGGCGGTTGCGTGGGCGTCGAGAGGGCGGCGCGGGATGCCGGCCACGACGTCAACGTGCCCTTCACGTCGGGCCGCGGCGATGCGACCGAGGAGCAGACCGATGCCGAGAGCTTCGCTCCGCTCGAGCCGAAGGCCGACGCGTTCCGAAACTATCTCCAGGTCGAATATAGCGTCCCGACCGAGGAGCTGATGGTCGATCGCGCCCAGCTGCTCGGCCTCAGCGCTCCGGAGATGACGGTTCTGATCGGCGGCCTGCGTGTGCTCGGCGCCAACCATGGCGGCTCCAGGCACGGCGTCTTCACCGACCGCCCCGGGCAGCTGACGAACGACTTCTTCGTCAACCTGCTCGACATGGCGACGGCGTGGAAACAGGTCGACGACCATGCAGACGACGTGTTCGTCGGCACCGACCGGCGGACCAATCAGGAGCGGTGGACGGCGACCCGGACCGACCTCGTGTTCGGCTCCAATTCGCAGCTTCGCGCCCTCGCCGAGGTCTATGCGATGGACGATGCGGGACGAAAGTTCGTCGAGGACTTCGTCGCCGCCTGGACGAAGGTGATGGACGCCGATCGCTTCGACCTCGACCGCAACATCGGCCCCGGCGGCCACAGCCAGGCCGCGGAGGACGAGGCGGAGCTCGCCGGCGTCAAATGAAGTAAGCTATCGTAACAGCGGAGGGGCTCGTCCCAAGCCTCGGAAGAGCCCCTCCGCCTCACGCCCGAAACAGGGCGGGGAAATGGAGAGGAGAGGCGATGGACCGTGCGGGAGCCGAGCGGCTCAACCCGAGCCATACCTGGTGGGCGCCCGCCGTTCGGGCCCCGCATCGGGACTGGTCCGGAATGCCGGGCTGCCGCTCCGGCGCCCGCTTCCTGATCGACGAGCGGAATTGCCGGCCGGCGCGGGCTAATTACCCGGTGTTCGAGACCCGCACCCAATGCCTCGAATGGATCATGGCCCACCGTGCCGAGCTCGTTCGAACCGCTCCGGGAGCGACGGTGGCTCCGGTCTCGCTCCAGCGCTGGCTGCTCGGCCTGGAGTAGGCGCAAGAAGCCGCTGGACGCGTGGAGCGAGCCGGCGGCTTTCTTGTCGTTTAGAGGGTCGCGTGGACGGTCGCGACGGCCTTCAGGACAGCGCCGATGCGGGCGGCGGACTGGATATGCTCGGCCTTGACGCCGTGCTGCTGCAGAACCCGCTCGTGGCTGTCGATGCACATGCCGCAGCCGTTCATCGCGCTGACCGCGAGGCTGAACAGCTCGAAGTCTGCCTTGTCGATGCCGGGGTTGCCGATGACGTTCATGCGCAGCTTCGCCGGCAGCGTCCCGTAAACCGGGTTCGAGGACAGGTGAACGAAGCGGTAATAGACGTTGTTCATCGCCATCACGGCCGCGGCCGCGCGTGCGGCATTGGCGGCCTCGGGGGTCAGCTTGCCCTCGACTTCCGCCTCGACGGCGGCGACGAGCGGACGGTGGCCCGAGCCGTGCGCGCAGGCGAGCAGGAGGCCGTACTTGCGCTGGTCACCGAGCGTCTGGTCGTTGAGCAGCGAGCCGACGTTGAGGCGCAGGTCCTTGGCATAGTCGGGAAGCGTCTCGGCGAATTCCTTGAGGGACATCGAAAACTCCTATGATCCTCCCGCTGACGTGCCGGGGAGGCGTTAACAAAAAAAGAGGGGCGCGAGATTGCTCCCGCGCCCCTCCCGTTGGACGTCGCGGCCTCAGGGGAGAGAGCCGCCCAGGGGCTTAAGCGGCTGGCCGCAGGACGTCCTGACCCTTTTCCCAGTTGCACGGGCACAGCTCATCGGTCTGCAGCGCGTCGAGGACGCGGAGCGTCTCGGCGGGGTTGCGGCCGACGTTGAGGCCGTTGACCGTGACATGCTGGATCACATTGTCCGGGTCGATGATGAAGGTCGCGCGGAACGCGACATGCTCGTTCTTGTCGAGGATGCCGAGGGCCTCCGCGAGCTTGCCGCCATTGTCGGCAATCCACGGGAAGTCGGCCTTGGCCAGGTCCTCGTCCGACCGGCGCCACGCGAAGTGGACGTGGGCGGTGTCGGTCGAAGCGCCGATCAGGACCGCGTCACGGTCGGCGAAATCCTGCTTGAGGTCGCCATAGCCGACGATCTCGGTGGGGCAGACGAAGGTGAAGTCCTTCGGCCAGTAGAAGAGGATCTTCCACTTGCCGTTCGTCTCGGCGAGGTTGATCGTCTCGCCCGCGGGCAGAGCGTCGGTGCCCTGCTGAACCGGCAGGGTGAGTTCGGGAAGTTTGTCGCCGACGGTCAGCATCGGTGTGGTGCTCCTGTTTTTTGTGAGGTTTCTGGAGGAAATCCGCGGTCGCTATATGGGCCGCGATCGCCATTGGACAAATTGATAAGTTCTCGGCTATTGATCGATTGGGTCTATGAGCACTTATCTCCCTACCCTGAAGCAGCTCCAATATCTGGTGGCGCTGAAGACCCATGGCCATTTCGGTCGCGCCGCCGATGCCTGCTTCGTGACCCAGTCCACCTTGTCGGCTGGGATCAAGGAGCTGGAATCCCTGATCGGGGTCACCCTGGTCGAACGGACCAAGCGCGTCGTTCGCTTCACGCCTCTGGGGGTGCGCGTCGCGGAAAAGGCACAGCGCATCCTGCGCGAAGCGGAGGAGCTCGCCGACATGGTGCGGGCGGCCGGCAAGCCGCTGTCGGGCGAGCTGCGCATGGGAGTCATCCCCACGATCGCGCCGTTCCTGCTGCCGACGCTGCTGCCGCGGCTTCGGCAGCAATGGCCGGACCTCAGGCTCTATCTGCGCGAGGAGACCAGCCAGGCCGCCTGCGATTCCCTGCATCGCGGCGCGCTCGACTGCGTTCTGCTCGCCCTCCCCTATCGCTGCGGCGACGTCGACAGCATGACTCTGTTCGACGACCGCCTGCTCATCGCCTTCCCGCCTGGCGGCGCCGACGACCTGCCCGACGCGGTGACTCCGGCGGTGATCGACGAGGACAAGCTCCTGCTCCTGGAGGATGGGCATTGCCTCAAGGACCATGCGCTCGCGGCGTGCAACCGGCCCGAGCTTCGCGCCGAGGCGTCGATCATGGGCACGTCGCTCCACACGCTGGTGCAGATGGTCGACAACGGCCTCGGCATGACTCTCATACCGGAAATGGCGGTCAAGGCCGGCATCCTTGAGAATACCGATGTCGAGGCCCGACCGCTTAAGGCCGACCACGCCTTCCGCCGCATTGCCCTGGTGTGGCGCAAGGGCAGCCCCCGCGAGAAGGAATTCCGCCTGCTCGCCGACGCCCTGAAGTCGGCGGCCTAGCCGTCAGGCCATGTGCCTCAGTCCAATGCGGAGATACGCCCAGCCGGTGACCAGGGTGAGCAAGGCCGCGGCCCACAGGCAGGCGAGACCGACCCGCAGCACCCAGTCGCCCTCCACCGCACCCGCGAGGATCAGCGCGCCCAGCGCGACCATCTGGAAGGTCGTCTTCCACTTGGCGAGATGACTGACCGGCACCGAGACCTGGAGCCCGCCGAGGAACTCGCGCAGGCCCGACACCAGGATCTCGCGAAGCAGGATGACCAAAGCTGCGACGATGTGCGGACCTGCGATGACCGGCTCGACACCCTGCTGCCTGGTCGACACCAGCATCAGCAGCACCGCCGCCACCATGATCTTGTCCGCGATCGGATCGAGGAAAGCGCCGAGCCTCGACACCGTCTTCATCCGCCGCGCCAGCCAGCCGTCGAAATAATCGGTGACGCAGACCAGGGCGTAGAGTGCAAAAGCGAGCGCGAACTCGACCGTGCTCGGCGCCCACAGTAAGGCCACCAGGACCGGCACCGCGACGATCCGCGACAGCGTCAGCAGGTTGGGAAGGGTGAGCATTACGGCGCCTCTAACGCGCCCGATCCGCAATTGGGAGCCAAAGCCTTGTCTCGCGGGTTCCGGAGCGGCTATGCCGCACCGGCTGCCGGCCCGACAGGAAGGTTGAAAGTGCACGCATCTCCCGCGTCCGGCCGGACGCTCCTTCTCGTCCAGACCAGCGCATGAGCGGCGATCTCGGCCTGCATCTGCTCGGCAAGCGGCGATTCCTGCCCTTGTTCGTCACTCAGTTCCTGAACGCGTTCAACGACAACCTGTTCAAGAACGCGATGGTGCTGTTCGTCGTCTACCAGGTGCTCAGCGATGAGGCCTCGGAGACCTGGTTCAGCGCGCTCGCGACGGCGCTGTTCATCCTGCCCTTCCTCACCTTGTCGGCACTGTCCGGCCAACTCGCCGACGCCAACGACAAAGCGAAGATCATCAGGATCGTGAAGGGGTGCGAGATCGGCATCATGGCCATCGGCGCGGGCGGCCTGGTCATGGGCTGGCTCGACATCCTCGTCATGGAAGCGGCGATCCCGCTGATGCTCCTCGCGCTCCTCGCGATGGGCATCCATTCGACCTTCTTCGGCCCGATCAAATATGCGGTTCTGCCGCAGCATCTCGAGCGCAAGGAGGTGCTCGCCGGCACCGGCTTGGTCGAGGCCGGCACCTATCTTGCCATCCTCACCGGCACGATCATCGCAGGAGTCATCGCGGTCCAGACCGCGGCGGTGATGTGCTTCGTGGTCGCGCTGATCGGCTATTTCGCCGGCCGTCAAGTGCCTCCGGCGCCGCCGGAGGAGCCCGGCCACAAGATTGACTGGAACGTGATCCGCTCCTCGGTGAACCTGGTTCGGGCGACGATGCACATCCCGCGCCTGTTCATGGCGATCATCGCGATCAGCTTCTTCTGGACCGTTGGCGCGGTGCTGTTCATCCTGTTCCCGCCGCTGGTGAAGAACGTGCTCACCTCCGACAAGGAGGTCGCCAGCCTGTTCCTCGCCATCTTCTCGATCGGCGTGTCGATCGGCTCGATCGTGATCAACCGCCTGCTCAAGGGCGAGGTCTCCGCCCGCTACTCCGCGCCCTCGGTGATCGTGATGGGCGTTTTTATCGTGCTGTTCTATCAGGTGTGCCAGGGGTGGGAGCGCACGCCGGACGGCACGCTGCTACAATTCTGGGACTTCTTCTCCCATCCCGATGCGCTCAAGCTGGTCGGCTGCCTGCTCGGGATCGCCATATCGGGCGGCATGTTCGTCGTGCCGCTCTACGCGTTCCTCACCACCACGGTGCACAAGAGCGAGGCGGCGCGAACGGTTGCGGCCAACAACATCGTCAACAGCTTCGCGATGGTGATCGGCTCGATCATCTCGACCGGCCTGTCGCTGCTCGAGATGCAGACGGTGGACCAGTTGCTGCTCGCGGCCGCGATGTGCCTCGTCTCGGCCTGGCTCGGCTGGAAGCTCCACAAGGTCTGCGATGACGGCAAGATCTTCGAAGGCCACTCGCTGCCGGAAGACGCCTGAGTTCAGACCATCGCCCTCGGACTGCTGAACACCCGGGTCACCTCGGGCTCGAAGCTCTCGAGCGGATCGACGTCGAAAGCGGGGTCGAAGGCCGGGGCGTCCCACTCGTCGACCAGCTTCACCGCGAAATCGTACCAGCTCTCGTCCCGAAACCGCTCGCGCGCCTCGGGGTCGAGCCCGAGATGCTCGAAATAATAGCGGCCCTGGAAGGACTGGTGCCAGTAGATGGCGTGGTAGATGTCTTCGCTCACATAGGGCTTCAGCATCTCCGCCGCGATCGGGCCGTGGTTCGGGATGCTGAACAATTTTCCGAGGTCGTGGCACAGCGCCGCGACCACCTCTTCTTCGCTCGCCCCCGCGCGCCGCGCCAGCGTCCCGGCCATCAGGCTGTGGGTCAGCTGGTTGGCGGCGAAACCGACCTCGATCGCCTCGAGCCGAGCGAGGCTCTCCATGATCTGCTTCGCCGCCGCGCTTTGCTGGTGCTGGCGATGGGCCTGGGCGATGTGCGCCCAGTCCTCGGCGGTGCCGTCGTGCATGTCGGTGAACATGCCACGACTTCTATCACCTGCGAGGTGTGTGCAAAAGCGCGTCAGCCGCGGGCGGCGGCCTGGTCCCGCGCTGCCTTCCAGAACAGGGCAGCGGAGATCAGCCAGATGCCCCCGAAGCCGGCGCTGAAGATGCCGCCGCGCAGGTCGATCGACATGCCGACACAGGAGATGATGACTTGCGCAACCGCCGCCGTGGCCATGGTGATGGCCATGCCCTGGGCCTTGAAGAAGGCAACAATACTGCCGGCCAGCGCCAGGCCGATCACGGCGAGGAAGAGGAGATTGTAGGGGTTGTCCTCGTCTCCGATCATTCCGACTGCGCCGGCCGCCCAGACCGTGAGGAAGACGGCCGCGAGCGAGAATCCGACGCCGGCTCGGTAGGCGAAGTTGCGCGACATCCGCACCGTCAGCTCGAACAATGCGCCGGTTCCACCGATCATGACGCCGGCGAAGATGAAGTCGCTTTCCGTCCAGTTGACTTCGTCGCCGAAGCGCATCGCCACGAGCGGCAGCAGCAGGAGCAGCACGGCGGTGCCCCAACCTGCCAAGCGCCACGGATTGCCAAGCCCTCTGCTTCCCGTCTCCGAATTTGCCGCCATGTCCCTGCCCTTCTGAACGAGTGAGCCCCTCGACTGCACCGGATGACGGGTGAGCGGCATGAGCGACTTGTGAGGTTTCGCTGAAAAGCGGGCCCCGCGCATGAGTGGGCCGCTGTTTAGCCGGTTGACCGAGCGGCGGGAGCTCGCTTGATGCGGCCGATGAACACGCCGCGCGACCGCATCTCCCTTGCCGCCGCGCGGCGAATCGCCCTCGCCGCCCAGGGGTTCGGCGGCGCCAGGCCGACCCTCCCCAACTGGGGTCATGTCGCCCGCACCCTGGATCGGCTCGGCCTTCACCAGATCGACAGCGTCAACGTCCTCGCCCGCGCCCATTACCTGCCGGCCTTCTCACGGCTCGGGCCTTATGACCGCGGGCTGCTCGACCGCACCGCCTGGGGCCCGAAGGGGAAGCGCCGGCTGTTCGAATATTGGGCCCACGAGGCGTCACTGTTGCCGCTCGGCCTCCACCCCCTGCTGCGCTGGCGCATGGCCGAGGCCGACCGCGGCGAGACCGGCTGGGGCAGCGTCCGCCGCTTCGCCACCGAGCGCCGCTGCGAGGCCGAGGCGCTCCTCGCCCGAATCCGCGACGAAGGTCCGATGGCGGCGTCCGATTTCGAGCATGGCCGGAGCCGATCAGGCTGGTGGGAATGGGGCGCGACCAAGCATGCGCTGGAATGGCTGTTCTGGGCCGGCCACGTCACCACCGCGACGCGACGCGGAAGCTTCGAGCGGGTCTACGATCTCACCGAGCGGGTTATTCCGTCCGCGACCCTCACGCTTGCCACACCCAGCGCCGCAGATGCCAAGCGCGAACTGGTCAGGATCGCCGCAAGCGCCCTCGGAGTCGCGACCGCGGGAGACCTGCGCGACTATTTCCGGCTGAAGCCCGCCCCTGCCCGCATGGCAATAGAGGCACTTGTCGAGGACGGCGCCCTGCTCCCTGTGGCAGTCGAAGGGTGGCGCCAGCCCGCTTATCTGCATGCCGCCGCACGCCGGCCTCGCCGAATCCAGACTCAGGCCCTGCTCGCGCCGTTCGATCCGCTCATCTGGGAGCGCTCACGCACCGAGCGCCTGTTCGGATTCCGCTACCGCATCGAGATCTACACGCCCGCCGACAAGCGCGTTCACGGCTATTATGTCCTGCCCTTCCTGATGGACGAGGCCTTCGTCGCGCGAGTGGACCTCAAGGCCGACCGGCAGTCAGGCCGCCTGCTCGTTCGAGGCACGCATCTCGAGCCTGACGCGCCGCCAGAGACCCGCGAGCGTCTCGCGGCCGAGCTGGCGACGATGGCAGAGTGGCTGGGGCTCGAGCTGGAAAGCTGATCAGGCGAGGAAGGCGCCGAACACGATCAGTCCGGCGACCCAGCCGGTGGCGAACAGCTTGGCGTCCTCCATCCAGCGCGGCATTTCGGCGAGGTCGATCGGCTGCGCGATCGCCACCGCGCGCGGAAAGTTGCCGGGATTGCGAATGCGCCGCTTCACGACGGGGGTCAGCCGGGTCATGTCGCCGACTTAACGATTTGTTTACCAGCGGCGCAATCGCGTTAACCGCGATTTCTGTGGGCCGTACCGGCGCGGAACAGCCCCGCGCCGGGAATTATCAATGTGCCGGCGCGTGCCCCTCGCCGTGGGCCTCGCCGGACCGCCACGCACGCTGGCTCATCTTGTAGCCACTGCAGCGATATTCGTGGGTGACTCCGTCGGCGACATGGTGACCCATCGTCTCCAGCGGCGAGATCGCCACCGGCCCATGATGCTCTCCGCCAGGCTGCGCGAGAAGGCGCTCCATCGCGGCATTGCACGCCTGATGGGAGCTGTAGGACCGGCTCTCCTCGGCCAGGAACTGAGCGTGCCGCTCTCCGCTCGCGACATGTTCGGCAGGGTGCGGGCGATAGAGGTCCTGGCCGTAAGGCGGCCCGTAGGAACCCGGCCACAGCCGCTCGCCCACCGGAAAATGCTCGCCGCAGCCGGCGAGCAGCACCACGCATGAAAGCGTCACAACCATACCGCCACGCATCGCCGCCTCCCCAAAGCGGGAACGAGCATAACGCGGCTGCAGCCGCGCGAACAGGCGGCTGAGGCTCAAGTCAGGCTGGAGGTGTGAACTGGAAGGCTGGTGGAGCCGAGGGGGATCGAACCCCTGACCTCTACAATGCCATTGTAGCGCTCTCCCAGCTGAGCTACGGCCCCACACCTCCGTCACGGCCGCTGGGTCCGGCCGGAAGCGCGCATTTAGGCAAGGCGGGCGCGGCGCGCAAGCCGTTCGCCCGCCCTTTTTTGAAGAAGCTTTACGCCTCCTCGTCCTCGTCGTTCGCGCCCGGAACGCCGATATCGTCGTCGCCGCCGAGATCGACCTCGTCGTCCGGATTCTCCTCGGCTTCCTCGTCGACATCGATCTCGAGATCGTCGGCCGCGAGATCGCTGTCCGCAGTCTCCTTTTCCTTCTCGGGCTTGGCGGCCTCGTACGGAAGTGGCTGCTTCGACTTCAGGACCGGCTCGGGATACCAGTTCACGCCGCATTCGATGCAGGTGACCGGATCCTCCTTGCCGAGGTCATAGAAGCGGGTTGAGCATTTGGGACAGGTCCGCTTGGTGCCCCATTCAGGCTTCACCATGGGTGGAAAATCTCCAGTAACAGGAACATGGGGCCGCTCTCGCATAGAGGCGACGGCGCCGGATCGGCGGGCGCCTTGCCACAGGCAGATGCCGCTGTCAAAAGCCCCGCGCATGACCGCCGCCACGCCCGCTTTCGCCCAATGATCATCGCTGTCGACGGACCCGCGGCGAGCGGCAAGGGCACGATCGCCCGGGCGCTCGCGGCCCATTACGGCCTTCCCCATCTCGATACCGGGCTGCTCTACCGCGCCGTCGCTCTGAACCTTCTCCAGACCGGCGGCGACCCGGAGAGCGAATTCTCCGCGGCGCGCGCTTGCGACATTTCGCAGATCGATTTCGCCGACCCCGAGCTCAAGGGCGAGACGGTGGGCGGGATTGCGTCGCGGATCAGCGCCTACAAGATGGTGCGCGAGTCGCTTCTCGAGCGCCAGCGCACCTTCGCGGCGACCCCCGGCGGCGCTGTGCTCGACGGTCGCGACATCGGCACCATCATCGCGCCGCAGGCGCAAGCGAAACTGTTCGTCACCGCGGCGCCGGAAGTGCGCGCCCGCCGCCGCTTCGCCGAGCTCGTCGGCTTCGGCCTAAACGTCCATTATGAGGACGTCCTCGCCGACATCCGCGCCCGCGACGAGCGCGATTCCGGCCGCGCCGAGGCGCCGCTGAGGCCGGCGGACGACGCTCATATCCTCGACACCAGCGAGATGAATGCCGAGCAAGCGGTTGCGGCCGCCATCGCCGCGGTGGAGCAGCGCCGCGCCTGACGCTTGGCGGCGCTTCCCGGATCGGCCATGTATCGGCCTCACATCGCGGGGCTAAGGGGATGAGCGACCCGGTCAGGGAAGCACGGGAGGCGCGCAAGCGGGGCGACCTATTCGGCGCCTACGACATCGCCGCTCGGGCGATTGCCGACGGCAACCCTTCCGAGGACCTCAAGCACGAGCAGGCGCTGGCTCTGGCGCGAATGGGCGACACCGAGCGCGCGCTGTCGCTCTACCATTCGCACGGCCTCGACTGCAGCGACGATCCTGACAAGCGCGCCTTGGGCGCACGCCTCCTCAAGGACCGCGGGATCGAGGCCGGCTCCCAGGAGGAACTGGCGAGCGCTTATTATGCCTATCGCCGGATTTTCGAGGAAACGGGCGATTCCTATCCAGGCATCAACGCCGCCTCGCTCGCCCTGCTGACGGGACAGACCGACGAGGCGCGGCGGCTGGCCTCGGACATCCTCAAGCTGCCGAACGTCGCCCAGCCGAAGGACTATTATTGCGGCGCCACCCGCGGCGAGGCGCTGCTGATCCTCGGCGACGTCGCCGCAGCAACCGAAGCGCTGCGCGAGGCGACCGGCCTGCCGGGCGCCAATTTCGGCGATCAGGCCGGGACGCTTCGCCAGCTTCGACTCGTCGCCGATGCCGCGGGCATTGGAGAGGCCGAGCGCGAAACCTTGCTCGACTCGATCCGCCCGCCCTCGGCGTTCCATTATGTCGGCCACATCTTCATGGCTGACGAGGCGGCGGAGCGGCGCCTGAAGGAGCGGATCTCCGCTATCCTCGACGAACGAAAGGCGGGCCACGCCTTCGGCTCGGCGGCGGCCGGAGCGGACATCATCATCGCGGAGACGGTGCTCGACCGCGGCGGCGAGCTCCACATCGTCCTGCCATGCGCCACGGAAGACTTCATCGCCCAGTCCGTCCGGCCGGCGGGCGAAGCCTGGGTCGCGCGGTTCGAGGCCGTTCTCGCCCGGGCGCGGCGAGTCAGCTTCGCCACCGAGATGGAGTTCGTGAACGACCCGTCTCTGTTCGCATATGGCGCTGCGGTGGCGATGGGCATGGCGCGGCTCCGCGCCCAGCATCTCGCGACCCGCTGCTTCCAGCTCGCTTTGTGGGACGGCAGCCCGGGAGGGCCGGTCGGTACCGCTGCCGACGTTCGGCTGTGGCGCGACCATGGCGGCGAGACGGTGGTCGTTGCACCCGAAGGCGTGGACCGCGACTATCCGCGGCCGCCGGCGGGCGATCCCCCGCCCTTCCCGCGCCGCCTCGCATCGATCCTGTTCACCGATTATGCCGGCTATTCGCAGCTCACCGAGTCGGCGCTCCCAGCGTTCGACAGCGAGGTGATGGGGCGAATCTCCGCCGTCCTCACCGCCCATGACGGCGCGGTCATCGCCGCCAATACCTGGGGCGACGCCTTGCATGCGGTGGTCGACGGCGCCGGTCCTGGCGCGGACGTCGCCCTCGAACTCCAGCGCACGCTGATGGAAGTCGATCCGGCGCTGCTCGGTCTACCGCCTGACCAGGGCGGAATGCGCATCGCGGTGCATTACGGGTCGGTTTACGAAACGACCGACCGGATCACCGGCCGACCCAATTACCAGGGCACCGAAGTGTCGCGCGCGGCCCGGATCGAACCGGTCACCCCGCCGAACACCGTATATGTGACCGAATCCTTCGCGGCGATGCTCGCTCTCTACGCGCCCGAGCGCTTTCGCTGCCGCTATGTCGGTCGGATCGACCTTGCAAAAAAGTGCGGGACGTTCCCAATGTACCGACTGACCGCGCGTGAGGGGAGACGATGATGGCGACGACAGGCGGAGGGGGCAGTTCCTTCGGTGAGGGAATGGTGACCCGCGACAAATCGCCCATGCTGTTCGTCAGTCACCATTCGTCGAAGCTCGAAGTGGCGGAGCATGTCGAGCGTGCCTTGAACATCAAGGGCGTTCGCTGCTGGATCGCTCCGCGCGACGTCGAGCCCGGCGCCTCCTTCGCCCGCGCCATTCCCCAGGCGATCGGCGAGTCGAGCGCGGTGCTGCTGCTATTCTGCTCCAACTCGGCCAAGAGCCGCCATGTCGAGCGCGAGCTCATCCTCGCCGACCAGCTCGGCAAGGCGATCATCCCGCTACGCCTCGAGCGGATCGATCCGGGCGAACTCAGCTACCATCTCGCCGCTTCGCAATGGATCGACTGGCTCGAACAGCGCGACGAGGCGATCGACCGGATCGCCCTCAAGGCGCGCGACCTGCAGGCGCAGGCGCAGAACGGCACGCCCAAGACCGGCACCGTGTCGATCGACGATCTCGAGACCAAGGCGGCGCCGGTGGACATCGGCAAGGGCAAGAGCGCGCCGCCAGCTCCTCCTCCCCCGCCCCCGGTTGAGCCGGTATCGCTCCATCGTGCCGACAAGGCGGTCGGGGCGGCACCTCCTCCCCGAAGCGACCCGCCCCACGGCCCCGGTCCGGACACCGCTCCTCCCGGCGAGCCATGGCCCGCGGAGCCGCGCAAGCCGAGCAAGCTGCCGCTCTTCCTCGCATTGGGCGGGGTCGGCGCGGTCCTCCTGATCGCCCTTATCTATTTCGCAGTTTCGATGGGACGGCCCGCCGCCGTCACCGAGGCCTGGTTTGCCGGCCTGTGGAGCTACGATGAGGACTGCAGCCAGCAGATCCGCTTCGACGCCAATGGCGAGTTCGTCACGCCCGCTGGCGAACAGGGCACCTGGTCGATCGAGAACGGCCGTACCTTGGTCGCGGAGCTCGACGATGAGATCACTCGGTCGAGCCTGACGCGCGTCGGCAGCGACGAGGTCCGCACCGGCGACGGATCGATGTTCCGCTGCAACTGAGGAGGGCGGCGCCCCCTCGCTTTAGTGGCGGGTAGCGTCCACCGGCTCCTCGCCGAGCACCTCGATCAGCCGCTGGATCTGCCGCCAGCGGCAATAATGGATGACGTTACCGAGCTCGCGGCTGCGGATCGCCCGCGCCGCCGCCTCGTCGGCCGCAAAACCGCCGAACTGCTCGATGAGCTCGGCCGCCTCGGTGGCGGCGGCGGCGTCTGGGACGTGCACGTGAGAATACAAGACGCAAACACCTGTGAACGGTGGGATTGCCGCGACCATAAGGATGCGGGCTTACGAAGTGCCGCACAGCCATGTTCAACAAGTTGTTGAGCATATTCCGGCGCTGGAAAGCGTGCCCTCCGACTGCCATAGGGCCGCCATGACCGATCCCGATCCGCGCCGAAGCAACGCCGCCGGCGGCTCCCTCCTCGCCCTTGCCATCGTCGCCGGCGCCGCGATCGGAGTTGCCATGGGCCAGCCCACCGTCGGCGCGCTTGCCGGCGTTGGTGTCGGGGTGTTTCTCGTCCTGCTGATCTGGCTGACAGGGCGCTGAAGATTCCGGTCCGCAACTTCCCCGCTTGACGAAGCGAAGAGAGCAAGCCGTCGAGGTCGATCGGCGCCAAGCCCGTTCGACCTAACGGGAAGGCGAGCGCCGGCGACTGCCGGACCGGCGCCCTTACCCTCCCCCTTTAAAAGGCGATTCGGAGCGAGATTCGGCCACCGATCGATGCTCGGCCGTCCTGCTCCTCGGCGAGAAGCTCGGCGCCGACCACGGTTCCGCCTTGGCCGCCGACGAGGCGAACGGCACCGGTCCAGCCGGACATGCGCTCCTCGGGCTCCAAGGTGAAATCGTCGCCGTCGCCGAACCGCGCGACGGTCTCGCCGAGCGCCCCTGCCAGAATCTGGCGGCGGCCGCCCTCGGCCTCGGCGCGAAGCCAGAACTGGTCGGCCGACCGGTTGCCCCATTCCATCCCGACGGCGAGCGCGGCGGTGCCGGCGAGCTCGTCGCTGTCGCGGCCGTCGACGATGAGGTCGATGGCGTCGCCGCCGCCGCTCTCCTCGTAGCCGTCCTCGCTGAGGCGGTAATAATCGAGCGCGAGCGACGGGCGCAGGTGGAGCGCTCCGAGGTCGAGATCATAGGACAGGCCGGCGCCGGCCGAGAACAGGGTGCCGTTCCACTCGCCGCTCGTGGTTCGCGTGACCGCCTCGCCGTCCTGGGTGGTCCCGGTGAAGATGCGGGTCGAGTCGAACGACACGCTCGCCGCCGAGCCGCGGGCATACGCGTGGAACGGCCCAAACGTGCCGCGCCAATAGGCGGCGAGCTCGAACTGCTCGCTTCGCACGCTGTTGTCGTTGTCGCCGTTCGCGTCGGAGCCGGTGATGTAGGCGAGCGTGCCGCCGATCGCCCCGGCGCCGAGCTCGCGCTCGAGCCCGCCCGACGCGGCCCAGCCGCTGACGTCGTAGGAGGCGGTGTCGCCGAGGTCCTTCGAGGTTCCGAAGCCCGCCTGCTGGATCCAGAAGCGCCAGCCGCCGCCCATCTCGGCGCCGACCGGGCGCGGATCGTTGAGGAAGCGCGCGGTGGCGCGCGAGCCCAGCGTCACCGTCCCGAACGTGCCGCCGGCATGATCGGGGAGGAGCTGGGTGAGCTGCGAGCGAAGCGTCTCGCCGTCGGCGATGCCGAGGAACACCCCGGCGACCTTGCTGTCGGAGTCGAGCGCGTCGAACACCGCGTCATAGGCGCTCGAGGCGGAGCCGTTGAGGCCGAGCTCGGTGGCGGTCTTGCGGGCGATGTTGACCGCGACCTCGCCGGCCGCCGCGTTCGTCTCGACAGTACCGCGGAACAGGAAGGGCAAGGTGTCGCTGTCGAAGCCTATCGCTCCGGCGCTGGTCAGGGAGCCGGCGTCGACCACCACGTAGCGGCCGGCAGCCTCGCTGACGTTGCGAAGCCGGACCCGGATCTCGGTGCCGGTGCCGAAGCTCGCCGCACCGGCGACGTCGTAGCGGGTGTGCGTGCCCGCCGCGCCGTCGATGTCGACTCCAAGGGTGGCGCCGTTGCCGACGCTGAGCGAGTTCAGAGCCACGCCGCCCGTCTGCGTGACGTGGAAGGTGCCTCCGCTCATCGCGACGTCCAGCCCGGTCGAATTGGTCAGCGTGCCGACGAAGCGCGCGGTTCCGCCGATTTCGAGCCGGTTGGAGCCTGTGCCGAAATCCGCGGCTCCGCTGAATAGCGCGCCGCCCGACAGCGCCATCCGGTCCGCGCCGGCGCCGAACGAGGCCGTGCCGGTGACGGTGCCGTCGGCGACCTCGAGCAGGTCGTTGCCGCTTCCGAAGCGAATGTCGCCGGTGATCGCCGGGACGGGCGTGTTGGTGCCGGCGAGGCGCGTCTGCCGCACCGTCGCTCCGCTCGTGTTGGCGCCGAGGTCGATCGCCACCCGCTGCGTGGCGAGGCCGCCCGCCGCAGCAATGAGATTTTGGTTCTCGACCAGCGTGACCCCGCCGCTGAGGTCGACGATGGCGGCGGCCGATCCGTTGGCGCCGGCCGAGGCCTCGATCTTGCCGGAGTTGCGGATCGTGGTGACCGTGGAGCCGGCGTCGACCTGGATGGCGCGGCTGAGGTCGCCAGCGTCGCCGCCGCCTTGGGCCCGCACCGTGCCGCTGACCCGGATCGCCGGAACGCTCGCGCCGCTGCCGATCCGGATGCCGGTCGCATTTGCGCCGTTCGAGCTGGCAGTGACCGTGCCGCTCACCGTCATCCCGCCGGCGATGGTGACGTTCCCGCCAAGACCGCCGATCTGGACGCCGTTGCCGTTGATGCCGGCATAGACCCCCGCCCCGGTGACACTGCCCTCGATGAGCAGTCCGTGGCCGCTGGTGTTGCCGGTAATCGCACCAACGGTGATGTTGTCAGTCGCGGAGCCGATCAAGACGGCCGGCGCGGCCCCGGCCGACTGGATCGTGGCGGTGCCCTCCTCGGCGTCCTTGACTCCGTCGTCGTCCTCGTCATCGTCCGTCGTGCTGTTGTTGGGAGGAGGCGCCGCGAACACGATCCCGCGGGCGACGTCGCCGCTGATCCGGACCGCCGGGCCGCCCTGCAGCAGGTCGTCGGCGTCGAGCTTGCTGGCGTCGGCAGGCGGGGTGGTCGAGCGGTAGCCGGTGGCGCTGACCAGGCCCTGGAACACCAGAGCGCCGCCGATGTCGCCGTCGAGCGCCACTCCGACGCTGTTCTGCCCGCGAGCGCTGACGCCACCGTTGATCGTGACGTTGCCGGTGACGTCGCTGGCCCGAATCCCGAAGCTGTTGTTGCCAAGGACGTCGATCGCGCCACTGTTGGTGAGCGCGCCGACGAGACGACTGTCGAGTGCGATCGCCGCCGACTCGTTGCCCTCGATCTCGATACGATTGGAGTTGATGACGTTGCCGGTGAAGCTGCCGCCGGGAGCGATGCGAATGCCATAGCGGCGCGCGCCTTGAGCGAAGGGACCGTCGATGTCGCCGTCCTTGTCCGCATCGGTGGGCGTATAGTCCTCGGTGAGGCGGATGGTGCCGCTGTTGGTGATGTTCCCCGTCCGCCCGGGCTGGGCGAGGATTCCGGTCGCGTCGCTCGCGTTGAGGATCTCGATCGTCCCGGCATTGCTGACACTGTTATTGCTGTCGACCGTGATCGCGGTGCCGCCGGTCAGCTTGATCGAACCGGCGCTGGTCACGACGACGTTGTCGGGCCCGCCCGAGGTTGCGGTCGAGGTCGCGATCGGCGCCGTCGTCGCCGTGCTCACGGTGCGGTCGGCGAATGCCGGATTGCCGGTCGCGGCAAGAAGGACCGGGGTCAAACAGGTGCAAGCCAGCAGGTGACGCATTCTCGATGTCTTCCCTTGTGAGATTGCCGCTGCGCCGGACGTGGCGCGGGCCTTCTGATCGGGATGACGCCGCGGGCCGGACTGACCCGCACCGGCCGAAACGAAAAATCTAGAACGCGGTCTGCCAGCCGAGGCGGACCGTCAGGGGGCGCATCGGGGTCACCTGCGGATTCTCGACCAGGGTGAAGGGCGAACCGAAGGCGAAGCGGTTGCCGGCCTGGTCGAGCAGGTTGGTGACGGTCAGCGAGAAGGCCTGGCCGCCGCGCTCGATCCTCGCGCCGAGGCCGATATCGAGCCAGCCGCCCTGCTCCACTCCGAGGATCGGGCCGATGCCGAGCCGCGAATGGCCGACATAGCGGGCGGTGGAGGTCAGAACGAGCTCGGTCCCCGTGCCGATCGCGGTGCGATAGTCCGCACCGACGCGCGCGCTGAGGTCGGCGACATTGGGCAGCGGCGCGTTCGTGGTGATGTCGATATTGGGGTTCGGGTTGGTCACTTCGCTATCATTGGCGACCGCGGCGATCTCGAGATTGAGGCCCGGCAGCGGCCGCCATCCGAGGCGGAAGTCCAGGGTGACGATGTGGCCGTTGCCGATATTCGCCGTGGTCGGGAAGCCGTCGAGACCGATCGTATCGGCCTGGATGTCGTCCCAATTGGTATAGGCGAGCGACAATGCCGCGCTCACCGGCGCGCCGCGCCCGCCGTAGCGAATGCCGGCTTCCCACGCCGAGACCGTGTCGTTGCGGAAGCGGCGGATGAAGTCGCCGGCGACCGACAGCCCGCCCGGCCGGAAGCTCTCCTCGTAGCGCGCGAACAGGACGAGGTCGCTCCGCGGGGTCCAGGCCACCGACAGCGACGGCAGGAAGGCGGTCTCGTTGCGGCTCGCCTGCGGCCCGAACAAAGGCTGGAGCACGCGCAGCTCGACGCCGAGCGATTCACCGGACAGGCTCGAATGGGTGAGACGACCGCCGGCGGTGACGGCGAGGTCCGCAATTGGCGTCACGCTGAGCTGGCCGAAACCCGCCGCCTCGAGGATGCGATTCGAAACGCCCGGCATCGCTACTGGCGCATCGACGGGACCGGCGAAGCGGCGCTGCTCGGCATCGTTGCTGATGACGCTGGCTCCGATCAGCCAGGCGAGGCCCGGCGAAACGCCGCCCGACAGTCGGCTCTCGGCGCTGAGCAAGGTGACACGCGTGTCCTGCTCGAACAGCTGCGCCTCCATTCCGAAGCGGGTCGCGTCGTAGCGCTCGAACAGGCGCTGGTTCACATAGCCGAGCGCGGTGACGAAGCGGGTATCACCCCATTCCTTCGAAACGACCAGATCGGCGAGCATATAGTCGCTTCGGAACGGCTGCTCGATCGCGCTCCGACGGGTAAGCGGCGGCGCGTCGCGATCGGCGAACTGGCCGTCGTCGCCGCTGATCCGCTGGCCCGTCGCGCTGACGTCGATTGTCCACTCGTCGGGGCTGACGAGGCGAAGGCCGAGCCGGCTGCCGACCGCGGTCACGCGGTTCACGTCGTCGACCCGGCGCAGGGTGTCGTCGATATAGCCGCCCTCGGTCACCCCATAGCCGGTGACCCGAAGCGCCAGCCGATCGGGGATAAGCGGCAGGTTGAGAGTAGCGGCGGCATCGGCGCCCGGCTCGCCATGCAAGGTCGCCGAAGCCCCGAGCGAGGCCGACCCTTCGAATCCTTCGACCCGCGGCGCATTGGGCAAGACCCGGATGATCCCGCCCAGCGAGCCGGCGCCGTAAAGTGTGCCCTGCGGCCCCTGAAGGACCTCTATCCGGTCGATGTCGTACAGCCTGAGGTCCGGGTCGGGGGCGTTATAGTTGACGCGCGTCTCGCCGAGATACTGACCGACCGTCGCCTGTGTGGGGCCGTTGAAGCTCGAATCGGCGAGGCCGCGGATGAACAGCTTGTTGCGGCCGGGCCCGAGATGCGTGGAGCTGACCTCGGGCAGGCGCGCCACCAGGGCCTCGCTGCCGGGGACTCCGGCCAGCGCGGGATCGTCGTCGCGAACGATCTCGGCCGAGCCGGGGTACGAAGCGAGAGTCACCGGCAGCCGGGCCCCGGTTACGACGAGGTCTTCCCCCTCCCCGACCAGCGGCTCCCCATGGTCCTGCTGCACCGGATGGCCGGCGACGGCTGGGGTCGGCGCCCGCTGCGCCCAGCGCGGCCGCGGCGTCGGCCGGCGCACGATCCGGAAGGTGGTCCGGTCATATTGAAGGTAGCGGCCGTCACTGTCCCGGAGCAGCAGCGCCAGGGCCTGGTTGACCGTGTAGCGGCCGCGCACCGGTGCGACCCGCCGCGCCGCGAGAGCGGGATCGGTGATCCCGATGCTCACGCCCGCCTGCCGGCCCAGCGCGACAACGGCGTCGCCGAGCCGTCCGCCGGGCAGATCGAGCTGGTGCGGCCCCTGCGCCAAAGCGGCGGGGGCGGCAAACAGCAGGCAGGCGAAGAAAATCAGGGGTCTAAGGCGTCTCACTGGCTCCCGCCGTCAATGTCCACCCCCCGTTGGACGGACGGGCGCTAACCCCCATCAGCCGCGCGGCCCGTTGGATCGTTTCGGCGCCATCGTCAACCCTGATCACGCCGGTGAACGGCCGCCCGGCGACCTCCTGCTCGGCGCGGATCGGCACTCCGAGGTTGCGCGAAAGGTCCTCCGCGACGGCACCGATCGTCGCCGCGTCGTAAACGAGTCGGCCGTCGCGCCAGCCGGTGATCGCCTCGGGCGCACGCTGCTCGACCTGTAGCGGCGAGTCGGCGGTGCGGCGAAGCGCCATGCCCGCGCGAAGCGTCACTGCGGCGCGGCCCGGATTATATTCGACCACGCCTTCGGCGACCGCGACATCCAGGGCCTCGCCGTCGCGACGCACGTTGAACACCGTACCGAGATCGCGGAGCAGCGCATCCCCCGTACGGACCTCGAACGGATCGGCGTCATTGTGGACGACGGTGAACAGGGCCTCGCCTCGCTCGAGCGTCGCGACTCGCGGGTCTTCGCGGTCGAGCAGGATCCGGCTACTTCCATTGAGGTCGACCCGGCTGCCGTCGGGCAGCTCGATGGTTCGACGCTCGCCCGCCGCGGTCTCGACGGTATAGGTGCCTTGGGTCTGAAGAGTCCCCAGCGCGATCACTCCGGCGAGCGCAGCGGCGATCCCGGTGCTAAGGAAAAAGCGGCGGGTCAGCGGCCGAGCGGCCGGGCGCGGCGTCGCCGCGGGACGCTCAGCCGGAGCGATCCCCTCCCACTCCTGCTCGGCGAGCGCCGCCTCCTCATAGGCGGCGGCGTTGGCGGGATCCGCCTCCAGCCAATCGGTAAAGGCCGCCCATTCGTCGGCGCCGGCGTCGCGAAGGCGGATCACCCACCCGATCGCTTCCGCTTCAATGTCAGCCCGCCTGTCCGTCATCTACACCACCTCAAGGACAAGACGCCGCGGCCCCGATCATTCCGCATCGAACCGCCTCCTCAATTCGACGAGGGCGCGATAGGCCTTCTGGAGATGCTTCTCGACGGCGCTGAGGCTGATGCCAAGCTCGTCGGCGATCTGGCGCTGGCCGGCGCCTTCGACGCGGAAGCGGCGGAACACGAATTCGGTGCGCTCGCCAAGCGCCTTCAGCGCCTCCTCGGTCGCCGCAAGCCGCTCGCGAGCGATCAATATCTGCTCGCTCGTCGGTTCATCGGCCACGCCCAGAACGGGCCCGGCGGTCGCCTCGGTCCAGTCCTGGTCGCGGCGCTCGCGGCGAAGCTCGCCCCGGCGGCGGTCAAGCATCAGGTTGTTGGCGGCACGGTAGAGATAGGGAAGTGGATCGGCGATCGGACCCGAGGCGCCGGCCGACGATCTCAGCCACAATTCCTGGAGCAGGTCTTCGGCAGCATCGCCGGCGCCGCGCGCGCGCAGGAAGCGCAGCAGCGCCGCGCGATTCTGCATGAAAACGGCCTCGAGGCCGCCGCCCGCCATGTCCGCCTCTCGTTCAGCGAGGAGCGCCCGCCTGCCCCCGCAAGGCCGACCGCTCGGGAAGGCGGCTACTAGGCAATCGCGGCTGCTCTTGTCCATCCGTTACGGGCACGTGCGGCTCCGCGGGAGCGGCGGCGTCTAAGCATCGGACCCTTGCACCCCCTCCGATCAGGCAAGGGTCCACCCTCCGCCGAAGAAGGCGGTGGCCGATTATAGTGAGGGAAAGTGGCGGAGAGGGAGGGATTCGAACCCTCGGAACGCTTGCGCGCTCAACGGTTTTCGAGACCGCCCCGTTCGACCACTCCGGCACCTCTCCGCGAGGGCTCATTGCGGCTCCTGAGGAAGGAGCCGGGCCGATGAGCGGGGCGCTCTAGACCAAGGAATCGGCGTTGCCAAGCATGTCGTGGGCCTTGCTTGTTCCCGCCGTCCGCCATGCCTAGATTGGGCGCATGACCGAATATGACGACACCAACCCCAAGCCGCCGAGCGTCGCCCATGCGCGCTTCGCGATCGGCGACGTGGTTCGGCATCGCCTGTTCGGCTTCCGCGGCGTGGTGTTCGACGTCGACCCGGTCTTCGCCAACAGCGAGGAATGGTACCAGTCGATCCCAGAGGACGCGCGTCCGCCGAAGGACCAGCCCTTCTACCACCTCCTCGCCGAGAATTCGGACTCCAGCTACATCGCCTATGTCAGCCAGCAGAATCTGGAGGCCGACCGGAACTCGGCGCCGGTCGAGCATCCGGCGATCGCGGGCATGTTCGACGGTCGCGACGGCGGCCGCTATCGCCTGAAGCGGGAGCTTCGTCACTAGGCAACAGGGCGGTTGACACAAAAGGGTCCCGCATCTACCTGCGCTGCTTTCCCGCGCTGGGCCCGTCCTGCGCGGGCAAGCTATTTTGACCTCAAGTGGAAGAAGCCCATGTTCGCAGTCGTGCGCACGGGCGGCAAGCAATATCGCGTCGCCGCCGGAGACAAGATCGCCGTTGAGAAGATCGCCGGCGAAGCTGGCGACAGCGTCACGCTGGACGACGTGCTGCTCGCCGGCGAAGGCGCCGACGTGAAGGCCGGAAACGTCACCGTGTCGGCCGAGATCATCGCCCAGGCCAAGGGCGAAAAGGTCGTGGTCTTCAAGAAGCGCCGCCGCCACAATTACCGGCGCAAGAAGGGCCATCGCCAGCAGTACACGATCCTTCGCATCACCGCGATCGGCGATCAGAAGGCCGAGAAGAAGGCCGCTCCGAAGAAGGCCGCCAAGGCGGACTCGGACGCCCCGGTCGCTCAGGATGCGCCGCTGAAGGTCGAGGGCGCCGAGGGCCAGATCGACACTCCGGCCAAGGCGAAGCCGAAGAAGGAGACGGCCAAGAAGGAAGCCGCTTCCGAGGCGCCCGCCAAGAGCGAGCCGACCGCCGGTGAGGTGGACGCGCCCAAGAAGAAGTCGACGAAGAAGGCCGCGTCTGATAAGGGCGCCGGCGAAGGCGAATAACCAAGCCTGAAGATTTAGAGAGTAGAGCTCAGAGTCATGGCACATAAGAAAGCAGGCGGTTCCTCACGCAACGGTCGCGACAGCGCCGGCCGCCGTCTCGGCGTGAAGAAGTTCGGCGGTGAGAACGTCCTCGCCGGCAACATCCTCGTGCGTCAGCGCGGGACCAAATTCTATGCCGGCGAGAATGTCGGCATGGGCAAAGACCATACCCTCTTCGCGCTTACCGACGGCACCGTTGCGTTCCGCGCGGGCCGCCTTGGGCGCAAGTTTATCTGCGTCGAGGCAATGGCCGAGGCCGCAGAATAGGAACAGTCAAGAAAGGGCTGTTCCCGGAAGGGGCAGCCCCAAAGGGTCTCAAGAGCGGGACCAGATGAGGGAGAGGGGCAGCCCCCTCTCCCTTTCTTTTTTCTCCCTCATCGAAATGTCGCCGGACCGTCACCCATGTCGGGCACGGGCGGCGGCGGAAGGGAGAAGAGCATGTTCGCAAGGACCGAAAGACTGCTGCTCCGGCCCGCCTGGGCCGAGGACGCCCCCGCCTTGTTCACCGCGATCGCCGACGAAGGAATCGTCCGCAACCTCGCAAGCGCCCCCTGGCCCTATCTTCCCGAGCATGCCGAGGCGTTCGTCATGCGCGAGCGCGACCCGAGGCGGCCGGCGTCGCTCATCTTCCAGCGCACCGACGGCGCGCCGCAGCTCGTCGGCGCGATTGGGATCCACGACACCCCCGAGGGCGACGTCGAGCTCGGCTACTGGATCGCACGCCCTTACTGGAACCGTGGCTTCGCGACTGAGGCCGGACGGGCGGTGATCGGCTTCGCCTGCAACAGCCTCCGGCTTCGGCGCCTGGTCGCCGGCCATTTCATCGACAATCCGGCGTCGGGCCGGGTGCTCCGCAAGCTCGGCTTCAGGCCGGCCGGCGCGGTCCGCTCCCGCTTCAGCGCCGGCCGCGGCGGTGAGGCCGAATGCGCCGAACTGGAGCTGGAATTTGCGGCAAAGGTACCCGCTATGCCCCTTCCGGCCTGCATGATGGCCGCGTAACCGGCCCTCTCCCCCGACGGGGAGAGGGCTTCGCACTCAGGCCAGCGCCGGCTCTGCCGAGAGCTGCTTCTCCGCGCCTTCGATCAACTTGCGGTCGTCGTGATTCCACGGGTGGAAGCCGGGCATGAAGAAGCTCAGCCAGGCGCCGAGGATCTTACGCATCATCCCCGGGCGGACGAAGGCGAACCACAACATGCGCCGCCACGCCTGAAAGCCCGTGATTCCGTCCTGGCGAAGCAGCTCGCGAACGCCGATCGAGCGGTCGACGAGGAAGTTGCGGGTGACGAGAAGCATCACCTTCGCCTTGACCGCCCAGCGCTTGAAGCGCGGCCAGTCCTTGGTCGCGTGGCGCCAGGTGTCGTAGGCGACGCCCTTATGCTCGATCTCCTCGATGGCGTGCCAGCGCCACATCGCCGCGGCCTCGGGATCGGCGTCCTTGAGGTGGCGCGGATCGCGCAGCAGCTCATGGGCGAGGATGGCTGTGAAATGCTCCAGACACATGGTCGCGGCGAGGCTGACGATCGGGTGCTTCGACTTCACAAGGTCGAGCCGCCATACCACCCGCTCCTCGAGCTTCGACAGGTCGTAGCCCGCGTCGACCGCCTTCTTGTTGAAGGCGACATGCTCGCGACTGTGCATCACTTCCTGGGTGGTGAAGGCGCGGATTTCCTGCGCCAGCTTTTGGGGAGCGCCGTCGCGAAAGGCGCGAACGCTCTCGACGAAGAAGGCCTCGCCCTTGGGGAAGGTCGCCGACAGCGCGTTGTAGAAGGCGGTCGCGATGGGATCGTTCGCAACCCACCAGCGATTCGCGGAAAGCCCGCGGCCAAAGCGGCGGTCGCGCGGCGTGATCGTCAGGTCGGCGGGTGTCGCAACGCGATTCATCAGGCTATCTCCCTGACGATAGGCAATGAAAGATACTTACACTCGTGTCAATAGTGCGTGAGAGACTGTCGCCCGCCGAGAGCCGGGCCGCGGCGCTGGATGCGGCTCGGCGGCTGCTGATCGAGCAGGGCCCGCAGGCGGTCACCTTGAAGGCCGTGGCCGCCGAGATCGGCAAGACCCACGCCAACCTCCTCCACCATTTCGGCTCGGCCGCCGGCCTCCAGGCCGAGCTCGTCCGGACCATGGCCGAGCAGGTCACCCGAGCCATCGTCGACACAGTCGAGCGCGCTCGCCATGGCGAGGCCGATCCCCGCGAGATCGTCGACCGTACCTTCGACGCATTCGGCAAGCAGGGCGCCGGGGCGCTTGCCGCCTGGATGATCCTGTCCGGCAACCGCGACGCTCTCAATCCAATCCTCGAATCAATCCGTGCTCTCGTGAACCAGCTCAGCGTCAGCCACGAGGAGCATCACGTGCCCGAAAGCACCTTGTGGCTCGTCCTCGCGGCGCTTGGCGACTCGCTGCTCGGCGACTCGATCGCCGACGCGCTCGGCCTCCCCCGCGATGCCGCCCGCGACCTTGCCTCGCGGACGCTGAAGGCGCAGATCGCCGCCCACCATCCCGAAGCGCAGGCCGGCAAGCGCGCCAAGCCCTGACCGCCCTTCCCTCTCCTGCCCCGACCTCCTAAGTCGCGGCCATGCACTTTCTCGATCAGGCGAAGATCTTCATCCGCTCCGGCGCAGGCGGCCCCGGTGCGGTCAGCTTCCGCCGTGAAAAATTCATCGAATTCGGCGGCCCTGACGGCGGCGACGGCGGCAAGGGCGGCGACATCGTGTTCGAAGCGGTCGAGGGCCTGAACACGCTCATCGACTTCCGCTACACCCAGCATTTCCGCGCTCAGCGCGGCACCGGCGGCGCGGGCTCCAACCGCACCGGCGCGGGCGGCGACGACCTCGTGATCAAGGTCCCGGTCGGGACCCAGGTGCTCAGTGAAGACAAGGAGCATGTCCTCGCCGACTTCACCGAGGTGGGCCAGCGCATCGTGCTTCTGCGTGGCGGCGACGGCGGCCGCGGCAACGCCAGCTACAAGACCTCGACCAACCGCGCTCCCCGCCAGCACGGCACCGGCTGGACCGGCGAGGAGATGTGGGTGTGGCTTCGTCTCAAGCTGCTTGCTGACGCCGGCCTCGTCGGCCTTCCCAATGCCGGCAAGTCGACTTTCCTCAACGCGGTCAGCAACGCCAAGGCCAAGGTCGGCGACTATCCGTTCACCACGCTCCAGCCCAAGCTCGGAATGGTCCGCCACAAGGGCGTCGACTTCGTGCTGGCCGACATTCCGGGCCTGATCGAAGGCGCGGTCGACGGCGCCGGGATCGGCGACCGATTCCTCGGCCATATCGAGCGCACCCGGGTGCTTCTCCACCTCGTCGATGCCAATGTCGACGACGTGGCGACCGCCTACCGCACCGTCGCAGACGAGCTCGTCGCCTATGGCGCCGGGGTCGAGGCCAAGCCGCAGGTTGTCGTTCTCAACAAGGTCGACACGATCGACGAAGAGCTCGCCGACGCGCTCGCCGCTGAGCTCGAGGCCGAAGCCGGTCAGAAGGTGCTTCAGGTCTCCGGACTGAGCGGCGAAGGTGTCGAGGCCGTGCTCGACAAGCTCATCCAGCATATCGGCACCCTCAACCGCGCCGCGATCGAGGACGATGAAGAGGAGCCGGCCTCCGGCTGGTCGCCGCTCTAGGCTGTAGGACACAAAGCTCTCCGCTCATCCCGAGCGTAGTCGAGGGGCGCTTGCACGGATTCCCTACCCGGCGCCCCTCGACTTCGCTCGGGACGAGCGGCAACATTGTTCGTGGCACGAACAATGTTCACGATGTGAACATCTGGCTCGACAGGTAATCAGTGAAGCGCAGTCCCCTACCCACCCTCGCCGTCACCGGCGGCACCGGTTTCGTCGGCCAGCATCTGATCCGCGTCGCCCGCGAGCGCGGTCACCCGGTGCGGGCGCTGACCCGATCCTGGCGACCGCCAGAAGACGGTGTCGAGTGGGTCGAGGGGACGCTCGACCGGGCCGACACGCTGCACCGCCTGTGCGAAGGCGCGGACGTCGCAGTCCATATCGCCGGAATGATCAACGGCCCCAGCCGAGCCGCGTTCGAGCAGGTCAACGCCGGCGGAACCGCGGCGATGGTCGACGCCGCCCGGGCCGCGGGCCTGCGCCGCTTCATCCACATCTCGTCGTTGTCCGCGCGCGAGCCATCCTTATCCGACTATGGCTGGTCCAAAGCCAAGTCCGAGCGGATCGTCGCCGCCTCCGGCCTCAACTGGACGATCATCCGCCCGCCGGCGATTTACGGCCCCGGCGACCGAGAGACGTTCGAGCTGTTCAAGATGGCCAGGCGCGGTCTCGTCGCGCTCCCGCCGCGCGGCCGCTTCTCGGTCATACATGTCGAGGACCTGTGCCGCCTAATCCTCGACGTCATCCCGGCCGATGACAGCTGGTCGGAGACCTACGAGCCGGACGACGGTGTGGCCGACGGCTGGGCCCACCGCCACTTCGCTCGCACCCTTGGCCGAGTGTTCGGTAAGCGCGCCGCAACGGTGGCGATGCCGCGCCTCGTCCTTCACGGCGCCGCCGGGATCGACCGCCTCGTCCGCCGGTCCAACGCCAAGCTGACTCGTGACCGGGTGCGCTATTTCTGCCATCCCGACTGGGTGGCGGCCGCGGAGAAGAGGCCGCCCGCTTCGATCTGGCAGCCGCAGATCCGGACGCCCGGCGGCCTTCGCGCGACGGCCGACTGGTACCGCGCCGAGGGCTGGCTCAAATAACGGTCGGCAGGTTGACGAACAGCCCGACGACGAAGGCGAGGAAGCTGAGGCACAGCCCGGCGAGGAAGGTGCGATAGGCGTGGCCGAGCAGGCGGTACTTCTTGCGGGCGAGCACCACCCCGTTCTGGTAGAGATCGCGGAGCATGATCGTGAGGAATCCCTCCTCCGACTTGAGCTCCCGCATCACCCGCTCGAGGAACTCGTCCTCGCTCAGCTGCTCGAATGAGCCGAAGAACAGGACGTTCAGCCGGCCCCCGGTGCGGAAACGCGTCGCCGGCATCACGGCGAGGATCGACAGCACCGCCGAGAAGAAGGCGCCAACGCCGAGGATCAGAAGCGGCAGCGGCTCGGCGGAATCGCTCGCCTGCCCGAGAGCGATGGTGAAGACCAGGAAAGTCGCGGCGAGGAGCATGTTGGCCTTCTGGTCGGCCATCTGCGACAAGGTGACGTGGATCTGCTGCGCGGTCCGCACCGCGTGGATCGAGTTGGGCGGAAATCCCTTCGGCGCCGCGGCGCCCGAATCGTCGGCCATGATCGCTCTCCCCCTCTCGCGCTCCCGGCTTCGCCGCCACAGTGCCGCGCTTCAGCCCTAATCGCTTGGCAGGGCCGCCCCAACGCACCTAAAGGGCAGCCATGACAGACCGGGACCAGACCTTCGACAAGGTCGCAGAGCTGATCGCGCCATTCAACAAGAAGAATGCCGCGCTTACCGACACCACCACCTTCGCGGGCGATCTCGAGTGGGACAGCCTCGTCGTGATGGACTTCGTCGCCTCGGTCGAGGACGAGTTCGACATCCTCATCACCATGAACATGCAGGCGGAGATCGAGACGGTCGGCCAGCTCGTCGACGCCATCGAGAACCTCAGGAATTCGGAAAGCTAAATGACCGAAGCCGGCATCGACAGCCTGGACCCCGCCGCGCCGCCGGCGCCGGAGGGCCACGGCCGCGACCTCTTCTCCAAGTTCGACCCGCTCATCGCCCAGCGCGAGGGCCTCCTCGCCACGGGCGTCAAGGATCCGTTCGGCCTTGTCATGGAGAAGGTGTTGTCGCCGACCCGCGCCATCTGCAACGGCCGCGAGACGATCCTGCTCGGCACCTACAATTATATGGGCATGACGTTCGACGCGGACGTCATCGCGGCGGGCAAGCAGGCGCTCGACGAGTTCGGCTCGGGCACCACGGGCAGCCGTGTCCTCAACGGCACCTATGCCGGCCACAAGGCGGTCGAGGACGCGCTCAAGGACTTCTACGCCATGGATCATGCCATGGTGTTCTCGACCGGCTACCAAGCCAATCTTGGGATCATCTCCACCATCGCCGGCAAGGGCGACTACATCGTCCTCGACATCGACAGCCACGCGTCGATCTATGACGGCTGCAAGATGGGCGACGCGGAGATCGTCCCCTTCCGCCACAACGACATCACCGCGCTGGAGAAAAGGCTCGCCCGAATCCCCGCCGACGCCGGCAAGCTCGTCGTTCTCGAGGGCGTCTATTCGATGCTCGGCGACATCGCTCCGCTCAAGGAGATGGTCGCCGTCTCCAAGGCCGCCGGCGCGATGGTTCTGGTCGACGAGGCCCATTCGATGGGCTTCATCGGCGAGAACGGCCGTGGGGTCGCCGAGGCGCAGGGCGTTCTCGACGATGTCGACTTCGTCATCGGCACCTTCTCGAAGAGCGTTGGAACGGTCGGCGGCTTCTGCGTCTCGAACCATCCCAAGTTCGAGATCCTCCGGCTGGTTTGCCGGCCCTACGTGTTCACCGCCTCCCTTCCCCCGAGCGTCGTCGCCACCGCCGCCACCTCGATCCGCAAGCTCATGCACGGATCGGACAAGCGCGCGCACCTGTGGGAGAATTCCAAGCGCCTCCACGGCGGCCTCAAGGCGCTTGGCTTCCAACTCGGCACGGACGAGCCGCAATCGGCGATCATCGCGGTGATCATGCCGGACCTCGAGCGCGGCGCGGCAATGTGGGAGGCGCTCCTCACCGAGGGCCTCTACGTCAATCTCGCGCGTCCGCCGGCGACTCCCGCCAACATGACCCTTCTGCGCTGTTCGCTCTGCGCCGAGCACAGCGAGGCGGAAGTGACCGACATCCTGGCCATGTTCGAACGCGCGGGCCGTGCCGCCGGCGTGATCGGCTGACCCATCCCCGGGACATACCGACACCGTATCAACCGCCTGTATGCTTTAAATGCCGGTAACCTTCCTCTAATAGGGAGGCCGAATGGCGGATGAGACGAGCACCGGCGCGCCCGACGCCTCGGAGCCGGCCGCGTGGCAGGGCCGGTGGGCGAGCGCCGTCGCGCTGGTCGGCGCGATCATCCTGATCGGGCTGCTGACTCTCGTCACCCTCACCAACCGCGACCGCGACGCCGCCCTCGCCCTCGAGCGCAACGTCTATGAATCAATGCATCTCGTCCGCGCCGTCGACGGATCCATCGCGCGCGCGGAGGCGGCAATGGGCCGCTACGTGCTCGACCTCACCAGGGAGAGCGGGACCTTCTACTATCAGGAGTGGCGCCGCGCCGGGCACCAGATCGGCCAGTTGCGCGACCTCGTCCGGGACGATCCGGAGCAGGTCGAGCGCGTCGACCAACTGCGCCAGCTGTTCAACCGCCGCGGCGAGGAGCTTGCCCGCGCCGCCACCGCCGCGAGCCGTCGCGAAGGCATGGCGGGGATCGGGCTGTTCTACAGCGCCGCGCAGTCCGACGCGCTCGAATTGCTTCAGGCGCAGCTCGACGCGATCGAGCGCGCCGGCCGCGAGACGCTGAACCAGCGGGTGCGCGCGCGGCAGGCGGCTGCCGACCGTGCCGACCGGTTCATGCAATGGCTGGGCTGGGTCGCGGTGGCGATCAGCCTGCTCGCCATCGTCCTGTCCTACTGGGCCTATCGCGCCTTCGCGGAAGGGCGGATCGCACGCTCGCGGGCGGATCTCGAGGCCGAACGCTCCTCGGAGCTCGAACGGGCGGTGAGCGAACGCACCAAGGAACTGAGCACCGCCAACGAACGGCTCCAGGCGGAGATGGCGGAGCGCGCCGCCGCCGAGGAGAAATTGCGCCAGGTCCAGAAGATGGAGGCGGTCGGCCAGCTGACCGGCGGCATCGCTCACGATTTCAACAATATGCTCGCAGTCGTGGTTGGCGGGCTAGACCTCGCCAAGCGCCGGCTGCGCACGTCGCCGCGTGAGGCGGAGGCGCATATCGACAGCGCGTTGGAAGGTGCGACCCGCGCCTCCGCGCTCACCCGGCGGCTGCTCACCTTTGCCCGCGCCGAGCCGCTGCTTCCGGAGGCGATCGCTCCCTCGACCCTGGTCAACGACATGCTTGAGCTGATCGACCGCACGATCGGCGAGCGGATCCGGGTCCATACCAGCTTTCCCGACGAACCCTGGCATGTCTGGGCCGACCAGAACGGGCTCGAGAACGCCATCCTCAACCTGTGCGTCAACGCGCGCGACGCGATGGAGGAAACCGGCGACCTCACCATCGAAGTCGCCAACGTCACGCTCGGCGAGGGCGAGGTCGGTTCGCTCGACGCCGGCGAATATGTCCGGGTGACCGTGGCGGACACCGGCCGCGGAATCGCGCCCGAGCACCTCCAGCGCGTGTTCGAGCCCTTCTTCACCACCAAGCCGGTCGGCAAGGGCACCGGCCTCGGCCTCAGCCAGATATTCGGCTTCGCCCGCCAGTCGGGCGGCGACATCACCCTCCAGTCGGAACTCGGGCGCGGCACGAGCGTGTCGATCTACCTGCCCCGCGCGGTCGGCGTCACGTCCAGCAGCTCGGCCCCGCGCGGCGTATTCGGCCATGCCGAAGAGGTCCAGCCTGCGCTCCATAGCGGCCGCATATTGGTGGTCGAGGACGACCCGCGTGTCAGCCGTTCGACGGTCAGCGCCCTCCAGGAGCTCGGCCACCGCCCGCACGCCGTGTCGAGCGGCGCGGAGGCATTGCAGGTGCTCGCGGAGGAGGGCGGCTTCGACCTCGTCATCACCGATGTGGTCATGCCGAACATGACCGGCGTAGAGCTCGCACGGGAGGTGGGCCGCACCTATCCCGGCCTCGGCATCCTGTTCGTCACCGGCTATGTCGGCGAGGCGGGAACCCTGGATGAGCTCGGCGGACGGCCGGTGCTGCGCAAGCCTTTCACCGTCGCCCAGCTCGCGGCCGCCGTCGAAACCGCGATGGCTCGGCGCGACGGCTACGATGCCGCCGCGGAATAAGACGACCTCAGGCCGCCGCGAGGCTGAGGAAGGGGAGCGCAGCGGTCGTGCGCAGGACGATCGGCTCGCCGGCGCTAGCGCGGAACAGGGCGCCGTCGAGGATCACTCCTGAGCCCTCGCCCTCGATGCTGAGCTCGGCGCCGCGGCCGAGATGGACTCCGCCGCCTCCGCGCGCGCCGAGCCGTCCGCGCATCGCGTCGAAGGCGGTGCGAAGCATCGGCCGCCAGCGCCGCTCGACCGCCATCACCTTGAGGGCGCCGCCGCCCGAATTGCGCGACGCAAGCATACGCTCGAGCGTCGTCACCATCAGCAGCTGGAAGCTTCCCTCCAGCCGTCGGTCATTCTGCATGGTGAGGCGCACCGGCGCCGGGCGCACCGGCTGAAGCCGGCCGGGCATCGGCACCAGCGAGAACAAGGCTGCGCACCCGGTGAGGAAATGGCACAGGCGGCTCGGCAGGCCGAGCGGATAGAGGCGGTCGCGGCAATAGAGCATCGCCTCGGCGAGCCCGCCCGCTCCTGCGAACATGCCGAACACCGGCTGGTTCGAGCGGCCCGCGCTCAGTGCGATCAACTCCCGCCGGACGACATGGTGTGCGAGGTCGCCGCTCGCGACCTCGACGATCCGCGTCAGCACCGCGATCGGATCGCCCTCGGCGCCGAGGTCGCGGGCGATGAGGTTGGTGCGGCCGATGGGAAGCACCGCGATCGGCGGCATCTCGCCCTCGAACGCGTCGCCGCTGACCAGCCCGGCGAGCACCGCCTGGACCGCCTGCTCGCCGCCATTGACGACCAGCACCTTCGGCCGCACCCGCGCGATCACCCGCAGCGCCGCCTCGATCTGGCCGAGATCGTCGACCTCGTAATGGAAGATCGCTCCTCTCGACGCGCAATAGGCGCGAACGCCGGCGAGCAGCGCCTGGCTGCCCGCCGACCGGCCATTCGAGAGCAGCGCGACGTCAGCCACTCACGGCCTCCGATCGCGACGATTTCGACATGACCACATGACTCCGGGCAGTTATAGCCGGGCGGAATTGCCGGCGGAGCGCACGGGCGTGCGCCATCTCACCTCCGGTTCATGCTGCCAGCTTGGGGCCGAAATGGGGCCGAGGAGCGTCGGATTTAGGGTGTGTTGAAGAAGATCGACTTCTACATCGCACGCAAGGTGTTCGTGCCGCTCGTCGCCACGCTGGTGCTGGCGGCGATGCTTCTGCTGCTCGAGAAGATGCTTCGCCTGTTCGACTTCGTGGTGAGCGAAGGCGGGCCGGTCAGCATCGTCTGGCAGATGCTCGCCAACCTCATCCCCGAATATATGGGCCTCGGGATCCCGCTCGGCCTGATGATGGGCATCCTTCTCGCCTTCCGGAACATGGCGCTATCGTCGGAGCTCGACGCGCTTCGCTCCGTCGGCCTCGGCTACGGCCGCCTGCTGCGCGTGCCCTATCTCTTTTGCGCCGCCCTGATGGCGACCAATTTCGCGATCGTCGGCTATGTCCAGCCTTTGTCCGAATTCGCCTACCAGAGGCTCGAATTCGACCTTCGCTCGGGCGCGCTCGGCGCCTCGATCCGGGTCGGGGAATTCACGCCGCTCGGCGACAACATGACCCTTCGAGTCGAGGACAGCGAGGACAATGGCCGGGTCCTCCACGGCGTGTTCGTTCGAGTCGACGACAAGGAAGGTCGCCGGATCGCCGTCACCGCCGACCGCGGCACGTTCCTCAGGAGCGATCAGGAGAACACGATCCTTCTTCGCGTCAGCAATGGCCGGCTCGTCCAGGACGAGCCCGGCTTCCCGGTGCCGCGGGTGCTGAGCTTCGCCAGCTACGACTTCCCGGTGAACCTGCCGGCGATCGAGGCCTTCCGCCAGCGCGGCATCGGAGAGGAGGAGTTGAATCTCGGTGAGCTCCTTCGCGTCATCGACAATAACGAGACCGCCGAAGCCTATCGCCATCGGGTCTCGGCCAATTTCCATTTCCGCCTTGCCGAGGTGCTGATCATGGTGCTTCTGCCACTGATGGCGGTCGCCCTGGCGGTGCCGCCCAAGCGAAGCACGTCCGGCCTCGGCATCTTCGTCGCGATCGTGTTCGTCGTCGCCGTCCACAAGCTCTTCCAATATGGCGAGCGGACCAGCGCAATCGGCCTCGTCAGCCCATGGATCTCGATCTGGATACCCTTCACCCTGGTCGCGGCCTTGATCATCTGGATGTACTGGACTTTGGCCCACAAGCCGGGCGGCCAGCCGATCGGCGCTCTCGAGCGCGCCTTCTCGAGGCTCGGCAAGCTCATCGCCCGGATGTTCGGCTCCGAGCGGCGCAAGCGTAGGCGGCTTCAGGCGATCACCGCCGCATGATCAACCTTCACTTCTTCCCGTCCCGGCCGATCGCCTGGTACCTCGCGCGCACCTTCTTCGTGCGCGCCATCGCAGTGCTCGCGTCGCTCGTCTTTCTGTTGATGATCCTCGACCTGCTCGGCGAATCGGGGCGCATCCTCGCCCAGCCCGGCAATGGCGAGGAGCAATTGTGGCGCTACGTGTCCCTGCGCATCCCGCAGCTGATCCAGCAATTCGCGCCCTTCGCGATCCTGCTTGGAACGCTGATCACCTTCGCGACGATGAACCAGCATAGCGAGATCATCGCGATGAAGGCGGCCGGCATCTCGGCTCACCAGATCATCGCTCCGCTGATGCTGACCAGCCTGGTCATGGCCGGCTTCCTGTTCGTCTTCAACGAACGCTTCGCCACCCGCGCCACCGCCGCTCTCAACGCCTGGGAGGATGTCGGCTACGGCGCCGTCCCCCCCGAGACCGGCACCAAGACCAACGTCTGGATTCGCGCCGGCGACGACCTCATCTTCGCCCGCCAGGTGATGGGCAGCGGCCGCGACACCCGCCTGTCCGGCGTGCGCATCTTCGACCGCGACGGCACCACCCTGGTCGGGATCACCGAGGCGGAGAGCGGCCGCTATGCCCGCCCCGGCTGGGAGCTCACCAACGTCCGCCGATTTGACGTCAACAACGGCGTCGTCAGCCGGGCGCCGAGCCTCAAGATCGGCGACGACATCCTGCCCATCCAGTTCACCCTCGCCTCGGTCGATCCCGACGAGCAGGATTTCTGGATGCTCCGCCGATCGATCGACGAACTGGAGCGGGCCGGCCGCTCGATCCGCTCGGCCGAGGCCAATTGGTGGCACAAGATTTCGGGGCCCCTGTCGGGCGTGCTGATGCCCCTGCTCGCCGCCATCGCCGCCTTCGGTCTCGCCCGTTCCGGCCAGCTGTTCATGCGCGCGGTGGTCGGGATGGGCCTCGGCTTCTCCTATTTCGTCGCCGACAATTTCGCGCTCGCGCTCGGCAATTTCGGCGCCTATCCGCCCTTCCTCGCCGCCTGGGGGCCCTTCTTCCTGTTCCTCTTGATCGGCGAGACGGTGCTGGTCCGCACCGAGGAGTAGCGGCGCGGGCCGTTCAGCCGCCCGAAAACCGCCTTATTGCAAAACTATCAGCCCGCCTCATATTCCCAGGTCTGCGCGCGCCTTGAGGCACGGCCCCGGCGCGTTGGACCCATAAGGATCGAGAAGACGTGAAAACCGCACAGACCCTTCGCCCGTCCTTCTGGAGGCGCGAGCATCATCTCGACAAGATGACGTTCCGCGAGCTCGTCGTCGCTTATTTCCAGTATCCGGCGATCATCGCCTATCTGCTGCTCGCCGCGGTCTCGATCGGCGTGTTCGTCGCCTATCCGGCGCCTGTGGTCCCGGCCGTGATCGCGATCGCGGTCGCGAGCCTCATCTACCCGCTCGCCTGGTACGCCCTCCACCGCTGGGTTCTGCACAGCCGCTGGATGTGGAAGCACAAGCTGCTCGCGCCCACCTGGAAGCGGATCCACTACGACCACCACCAGGACCCGAACCATCTCGAAGTGCTGTTCGGAGCGCTCTACACGACGCTTCCGACCATTGGCCTGTTCGTGATCCCGATCGGCTATGCGATCGGAAGCCCGTGGGGTCAGGAAGCCGCGATCGGCGCGGCTGCGGCCGCCTTCGCGACCGGGCTTCTGACGACCGCCTTCTACGAGTTCGTCCACTGCATCCAGCACCTCGCCTACAAGCCGAGAAACAAGCTGCTCGCGGAGATGAAGAAGCGTCACATGGCGCACCATTTCCACGACGAGGACGGCAATTTCGGAATCACCAACTTCTTCTGGGACAAGGTCTTCGGCACCTTCTACGACCGCGCCCGCGGCGACCGGCCGAACAAGAGCCCGACCGTGTTCAACCTCGGCTACACCGACGAGGTGGCGAAGAAATATCCCTACGTGGCGCAGCTTTCGGGCGGCGTCGCCACCGGGCACCCGCGCCAGCGCCGCCGCGACTGAGCCCAGAGCCTTCTAATTGGATCACAACAGGGCCGCCCCCAGGGCGGCCCTTTCGTTTCCACTGTAGAAATCAACCGCGTGGAGGCCGGGTCTGGGCTATTGCTTGAAGCAATGTTCCCGATGCCACTGAAGATAGGCGGGATGTGGTCGGTGAGCAGGATTCGGAGGAACGGCCGCGCGCCGCGTCTCATTCACAAGCTTCCATACGCTCTCAACGTCGTTCACCTGGCGGGAAACCAGCACTTCCAAATCATCTGAGAGGCCAATCAAGCCCCGGTCGAACATCCAATGTGCGGTTCCCGACAGGGCAATACCGTTGCGGATGTCGTCAGGCCCGTGATGCTCGACCGGCTTGATATGCGCGGCCTCTACCTCTGCCCGCCCACCGCCGTTGATGAACTTCAGGCCGGTGATGGCACAGCGGCAATCATAGGCGTCCAGCACGATGCGGCGGAAGACCCGGTCTCGGACAATGCGGGAGCTGTAGTGGGCCACCCGCTCTCGTTCGGTATCGAACAGGAACGCCGTGCGCTCCTCCTGCACGAGACTGCTAGACGGCAGCTCAGCCGGTGTGCTGGCTCGGGGTAGGAGCAGATCTTCGTCCGGCATGCCGAGATCGAGGATGCGATTGAAATCTTCGAGCGAGATCGGGCGGACAGCCGCTTGGGCGCGGCCGGATATCCTGCCTGCCTCGTTTAGCACGCCGCGCTCGATCACGCCTTCCGGGCCGGAGAACGGAACAGGTCGCTCGAATGGCAGATAGCTGTCCGGCTCGATCAGCGCGAGGTACATGCCCGCTGCCGTAGGATCGGGGATGATCCGTTCCACGCGTGCGATGGCGTAATAGCCTTTACCGGTCGGGCCTCGGCGCGGCTCATAGTAGATGATCCAGTCGCCGACGAACTGGGAGGCGCGGCTGAGATACTGGCTAGGAAACTGATACTGCTCCGCTGGAAGGTCGTTGTAGATCGAGTCCTCGCGGTGGAGAAATACGCCTCTCGCCATTACCCACGCAGCCCTTTTCCTTCTGCCATCTCAGGCTAACAAGCACAGCGGTCCGTTCAAGGCGAGATCGCTCCATTTTCAGGTCCGCTACCATGTCTCTCGACCTGCGCAGGGTCAGCAGGATAGGTGACCGAATGAGCATCACTGTCACCCCCGTCCGCAACAAGGCCGAGAAGAAGGCCTTCATCGACCTTCAGTACCGGCTGAACCGTGACGATCCGAACTGGGTGCCGCCGCTTCGGGACGAGGTGAACGGGCTTCTCACCCCCGGCAAGAATCCCTGGTTCGAGCATGCCGAGGCGGAGCTGTTCCTCGCTCGCCGCGGCGGCCGCGTCACCGGGCGCATTTCGGCGCAGGTCGACGCTCTCGTGCTCGAACATATGGGCGCCGGCACCGGCCAATGGGGCATGTTCGAAGCTGAGGATGCCGAGACTGCGCGGGCGCTGATCGCCGCGGCCGAAGGCTGGCTCAGGGCCAAGGGCATGACCCGCTCACTCGGGCCTTTCAGTCTCGGCATCTGGGATGAGCCCGGCCTGCTCGTGAAGGGCCACGACCATCCGCCGATGGTGATGATGGGCCACAACCAGGCCCGCTACGAGGCCTGGATCGAAGCTGCGGGGTACAAGGGAGTCAAGGACCTCTACACCTACGATCTCGACGTCACGAAGGGCTTCCCGCCGCTGATCGCGCGCATCGTCGCGAGCGGTCAGAAGAACCCCCGGATCCGCATCCGCAAGGCCGACAAGAGCCGCTTCGACGAGGAGGCGGCGCTGATCCTGTCGATCCTCAACGACGCATGGGGCGACAATTGGGGCTTCATCCCGCTGACCGACAGCGAGATCGCCTTCGCCGGCAAGAAATTGAAGCCGATCGTGTTCGAGGACATGATCCGCATCGCCGAATATGACGGCGAGCCGGTCGCGTTCATGATGTCGCTTCCCAACCTCAACCTCGCGCTCAAGGACATGGGTGGGAGGCTCTTTCCCTTCGGCTGGGCGAAGCTCCTATGGTGGCTGAAGCGCAGGCGCTTCCCCGAGGCGCGGGTGCCATTGATGGGCGTGGTCAAGAAGCTCCAGGCGAGCCGCCTCGCCTCGCAGCTCGCCTTCATGCTGATCGAGACGATCCGCGCCGAGGCCAGCGTCAAGTTCGGAATCACCCGCGGCGAGGTCGGATGGGTCCTCGACGACAATGAGGGGATGAAGTCGATCGCCGACGCGATCGAAAGCAAGGTCAACCGCGTCTACCGGGTCTACGAAAAGGCGTTCTAAGGCGCGCTCCCGTCATGCCAGCGCAGACTGGCATCACCGCCGCTCCCGATGAGTTCCGTAGCCCCCAGCTTTCGCTGGGGCGACGTTACTCCGCCTCCTCCAGCTCGAGCCAGGTCGGCGCGTGGTCGCTGGCCTTGTCGCGGCCGCGATAATCCTTGTCGACTCCGGCATCGAGGAAGCGGTCGGCGGCGGTGGGCGAAAGAAGCAGATGGTCGATCCGGAAGCCCGCGTCGCGGCGCCAGGCGCCGGCCTGATAATCCCAGAACGTGTAGACCGGCCCCTCCGGAAAGCGCGTCCGGATCGCGTCGGTCCAGCCCTGGTTGAGGATGGTCCGGAAGGCCGCCTGGCTCTCCGGCTGCAGGAGCGCGTCGTTGGCCATGGCGCGGCGCGAGAAGACGTCGTCATGCGTCGTAGTCGGGATGACGTTGTAATCGCCGGCGAGGACCACCGGCTTCTCCTCGGCGAGCAGCTCCAGTGCATGGACGCGCAGCCGCTCGAGCCAGCGGAGCTTGTAGTCGAACTTCTCGGTCCCGATCGGATTGCCGTTGGGCAGGTAGATCGACGCGACGACGACTCCGTCCACCTCCGCCTCGACATAGCGGCTCTGGACGTCCTCCGGGTCGCCGGGAAGCCCGGTGCGGCGCTCGACGATATTGTCGCGGCGGGTGAGAACGGCGACCCCGTTGAAGCCTTTCTGGCCGTGCCACACCGCCTTGTAGCCGGCCGCCTGGATCTCCGCGTCCGGCAGGCTCTCCTGCGCGCACTTCAACTCCTGCAGGCACACCACGTCGGGCTGCTGCTCTGATAAATATTCGAGAAGACGCTCCATGCGCGCCCGGATACCGTTGAGGTTATAGCTGACGATCCTCATGGCTTGGCTGCCTAGCGGCTTCCATTCGCCGCATCACCCCCTATCTCGCGGTCATCACCCGACCAGAAGGAGACGACACGGCATGGCACAGGAACAGGCGACACTGGCGGGCGGCTGCTTCTGGTGCACCGAGGCCGTGTTCAACGACGTGATCGGAGTCACCAAGGTCGAGAGCGGCTATACCGGCGGCAATGTCGCCAACCCGACCTACAAGCAGGTGTGCGGCGGCGACACCGGCCATGCCGAGGCGATCCGGGTGACCTACGACACCGACCAGATCAGTTACGACGACATCCTCGACATCTTCTTCGCGACGCACGATCCGACCCAGCTCAACCGCCAGGGCAACGACATTGGCACGCAGTATCGCTCGGCGATCTTCCCGCATGACGCATCTCAGGAGGAAGCGGCGCGGCGCGGGATCGAGCGCGCGCAGGAGGGCCGCGCCGAACCGATCGTCACCACCATCGAGCCGCGCGGCGAGTGGTACCCGGCCGAGGACTACCACCAGGATTACTGGTCGGGCGAAGGCCAGCGGAACCCCTATTGCCTCGCGACCATCCCGCCGAAGATCCAGAAGCTCCGCAAGAGCTTCCAGAACCGGGTGAAGAAGGCGGAGGCCTGACGCTTCAATCGCGTGCCGCGACCGCCTGTTCGGGAAAATCGCTGAACACGGCATCGACGCCGAGGTCATAGAACTGGCGATACTCGGCGGCGGCATCGCCGTGAGCGCGCAGGTCCTCGCCGCGGCGTAGCTCGGCGGGCAGGAAGAAATTCTCGCTCCGAAAGGTCCAGGGGAAGACGAGTAGCCCGGCCTCATGGGCGTCGGCGACGAGGCTCGTGGGCGCGAGACTGGCGCCATCGGGGCCGCGCGGGACGATCAGCGCCTTGGCCGGACCGACGGCGTCAGCGTAGCGCGCGATCTCGGCCAGGCCTGAAGGCGTCACCATCTCCGCATAGCTGATCGGCGCGCCGTCCGGCGGGCTCCCGGTCTCGGCGAGAAGCTGGACGAGGCGCACCTCGGTCTGCCCCCGCAACCGGCGCAGGATGCCCGGCTCGAAACATTCGATGAAGAAGGGATCATCGCGGCCAAGGCCCGCGATCAACGGCAGCAGCGCCCGGTCGATCGGCAGTCCGATGCCGTCGAAATAAGCTGCATGCTTGAGCTCTGCGACGATGCCGATCGGGCGCCCTCGCGCGCCGCTCTCCTCGCGGACGAGATCGACGATTTCCTCGAGCGTGACCACGCCGAAACGCCCGTCATAAGCGGCGCTGTCCGGCCGCAGCTCTGGGAGGCGTTCGCGGGCTCGCAGGGTGCGCAGCTCGGCCAGCGTGAAATCTTCGGTGAACCAGCCGCTCAATTCCCGCCCGTCGACGGCCTTGGTGGTCCGGCGGTCCGCGAATTCGGCCCGCTCTGCGATGTCCGTGGTGCCGGAGATCTCATTCTCGTGCCGCGCTACGAGCACGCCGTCCCGGGTCATCACCAGGTCCGGCTCGACGAAGTCGGCACCCTGCTCGATCCCGATCCGATAGGCCTCGAGCGTATGCTCCGGCCGCAGGCCGCTGGCGCCGCGATGGGCGATGACGGCGGGGCGGGTAATCATGTTCCTAACCCGCTCATGCCGTCTCGAAGCACCAACCCGGCCCTTCGAGACGCCGCTTCGACAAGCTCAGCGGCTCCTCAGGGTGAGCGGCTTGAATTTTAGAGCGCCGCATGGTCGATTGGTCCCGCCTTCGACAAACGCCGCGAGCGGTCCGGCATCGAATATTTGAGCCCGGTGGCGCAGTTGAACAGCACGACCCGGTCCGAGCGGCTGATCAGCCCCTGCTCCAGCGCCTGCGCGGCGGCGGCGAGCGTGGCGCCGCCTTCCGGGCACAACAGCAGCCCGTCCTGCCGAGCCGCGTCGTCGACCGCGGCGAGGATCGCCTCGTCCGGCACCGCGATGGCGAACCCGCCGCTCTCCCGAACCGCGCGCAGGATCAGGAAGTCGCCGACCGCCTTGGGCACTCGGATCCCCGCAGCGACGGTATGGGCGTCCTGCCAGCGCTCGGCATGCTCCTCGCCCTCCTGCCACGCCTTCACCATCGGCGCGCAGCCCTCGGCCTGGACCGCCACCATGCGTGGCCGCTCCGGACCGATCAGCCCCAGCGCCTCCAGCTCGGCGAACCCCTTCCACATGCCGATGAGGCCGGTGCCGCCGCCGGTCCGGTAGAAGATCACGTCCGGCACCCGCCAGCCGAGCTGCTCGGCGAGCTCCAGGCCCATCGTCTTCTTACCCTCGATCCGGTAGGGCTCCTTCAGCGTCGACAGGTCGAACCAATGGCCTGCCTTGGCCCCTTCCCCGACGATGGCGCCGCACTCGTCGATCAGCCCATCGACGCGATAAACACGCGCGCCCTGCGCGGCGATCTCGCGCACGTTGATCTCCGGCGTGTCGTCGGGGCACAGGACGATGGTCTCGATCCCGGCACGGCTGCCATAGGCCGCGAGCGCGGCCCCGGCATTGCCGTTGGTCGGCATGGCGATCTTGGTGACGCCCAGCTCCTTGGCCATCGACACCGCCATGGCGAGGCCGCGCGCCTTGAACGAGCCGGTCGGAAGCCGCCCCTCGTCCTTGGCGAGAAGCTCCGTGAGGCCGAGCCGCGCGCCGACTGTCGCTAAGCTGACGATCGGAGTTGCCGCCTCGCCGAGGCTGACCACATGCGCCGCCCGCCGCACCGGCAGCAGCTCGCGCCACCGCCACATGTCGTGCGGCCGCTGAGCGAGCGCGTCGCGGGTAAGCGCTTCCCTCACCCCCTCCAGATCGTAGCGCACCAGCAGCGGCCGGCCGGCACTCGAAAGCCCATGAAGCTCGTCCGCCTCATAGCGCTCCCCGGTCATCGAGCATTCGAGATGGCTGACGAAGGTCGCCCGCTCGGCGGTGAGATTGTCATTCCAGTTCATTGGTCGGGTTCCGTTCGGGGCGCCGCGGCGCGCTGAAGGCGGTCGTTGATGGCGTTGCCGAGCCCATCGCGTGGGATCGGCGCCACGGCGATGCCCGCTACCGGCCGGCGGTCGGCATCATGGAGCAGGTCGAACAAGCGCGCGGCGGCTTCGACCAGGTCGCCGCCGGCGCTCAGCGTCACGTCGCCGCCAATAGGACCAAAGCCGATCAACCATTCGTCGGCTCCCGCTTCGACGGCGTCGAGGCGGAGCGGCTTGGCGGGGGCGTAATGGCTGGCGAGTTGGCCGGGTGCGATGACCCGGTCCGGAGTCGCCACCGCGACCGCGCCGAGCTCTTCCGCGGAGATCGGCCCCGGGCGGAGCAGGCGCACCGCGCCGTCCGCCACCGCGACGATCGTCGACTCGAGGCCATGAGAGGTCTGGCCCGCGTCGAGGATCAGCGGAATCCGATCGCCCAAGCTGTCGAGTACGTGCTCCGCCTTGGTCGGGCTGATCCGTCCGCTGGCATTGGCGGACGGGGCCGCGAGCGGCCTTCCGGACGCGGCGATCAGCCCCTGCATCGCCGGATGGGCGGAGGCGCGGAGGGCAATGGTGGGCAGCCCGGCGGTCACGATCGAGGCGATCCCCGCCTCCTCGCGCAGCGGCAGGACCAGCGTCAGCGGCCCTGGCCAATATCTCTCGGCGAGCGCCCGTGCCGCAGCGCCGAAGCGGGCGATGCGCTCGGCCTGCTCAAGCCCGGCGACATGGACGATGAGTGGATTGAAGCTCGGCCGCCCCTTCGCCGCGTAGATCCGCGCCACCGCCTCGCCCGAGGTCGCGTCGGCGGCGAGGCCGTAGACCGTCTCGGTCGGCACCGCGACCGGCTGCGCCTCGCGGATCAGCCGCGCCGCCTCGGCGATTCCCGCTTCGTCCGCGGGAAGGACTTGAGTGGTCACAGGCGGGTCTGGCGCAGGCACCCCGCCGCGCTATAGCTGCCGTCGTACCAGCGCAACCGCAGCCGGAGACGCTCCCGCCGATGACCTACACCGCCCCGATCGAGGAACAGAGGTTCGTGCTTCGCCACGTGGTCGACATCGACCGCCTCGCCGCAGCGGGGTTCGACGTGTCGGCGGACATGGTCGACGCGATCGTCGAGGGCGTCGGCGGCTTCGCCGCGGGCGAGTTCGCGCCTTTGAACCGGGTCGGTGACGAGGTCGGCGCGCGCTGGTCCTCGGACGGCGTGACCATGCCTGACGGCTTCCGCGCCGCCTACCAAGCCTATGTCGACGGCGGCTGGGGCACGATCTCGGCGCCCACCGCGTTCGGCGGCCAGGACCAGCCGCAGGTGCTTGCGGCGGTCGTGCTGGAGAATCTGGGCGCGGCCAATATGGCCTTCTCGCTCTGCCCGATGCTGAGCGCAGGCGCGATCGAGGCGCTCAAGCATCATGGCACGCCGGAGCAGCAGGAGAGGTGGCTCCCGAGACTCGTCACCGGCGAATGGACCGGCACCATGAACCTCACCGAGCCCCAAGCCGGCTCCGACGTCGGCGCCTTGAAGAGCCGCGCCGAGCCGGTCGGCGACGGCACCTACCGGATCAAGGGCCAGAAGATCTTCATCACCTTCGGCGAGCACGACCTCACCGACAACATCGTCCATCTCGTCCTCGCCCGCCTTCCGGACGCGCCCGCGGGAACGCGAGGCATCTCGCTGTTCATCGTCCCCAAGCTGCGCCCCGATGGCACCCGCAACGACGTCCGCTGCGTCTCGATCGAGCACAAGCTCGGCATCCATGCGTCGCCGACCTGCGTCATGGCCTATGGCGACGATGACGATTGCATCGGCGAGCTGATCGGCGGCGAGAATGGCGGCATGCGCGCGATGTTCACGATGATGAACAATGCCCGCCTCAACGTGGGCCTGCAGGGCGTGTCGATCGCCGAGCGCGCGACCCAGCAGGCGGTGGCCCATGCGAAGGAGCGCGTCCAGTCGGCGCGCGCCGGCGCTCCGGGTCGCGAATCCGTCGCGATCATCGAACACCCCGACGTGCGGCGAATGCTGCTCCGTATGAAGGCCCTCACCCAGGGCGCTCGGGCGCTGGCTTATTACGCAAACGCCCAGGCCGACCTCGCCAGCCGCGGCGACGCCGCCGCCAAGGCGCGGGTCGACCTGCTGACCCCGCTCGTCAAAGCGTGGGGCACGGACGTCGGCTGCGAGGTCGCCAGCCTCGGAGTCCAGGTCCATGGCGGCATGGGCTTCATCGAGGAGACCGGCGCCGCCCAGCATTTCCGCGACATCCGCATCGCGCCGATCTACGAGGGCACCAACGGGATCCAGGCGGCCGACCTGGTCGGGCGCAAGCTAGGGCTGGAAGGCGGCGAAACCCTGGAGCGGCTCCTCGCCCAGGTCCGCGCCGACGCCGGCAACACGCCCCTGGCGCCGCTCGCCGACTCGGTGGAAGAGGTGGCGGCCTGGATGATGCGGGACGCCACCAGCATCGACGACCGGCTCGCGGGCTCCTACCCGCTTCTCACCATGGCCGCGGTTCTGGTCGCCGGCTCTCTGATGAAGAAGCAGGGCGACGTCGCGGCGCGGATGCTGGGCACCGGTGAGGGCGACCCGGCCTTCCTCCGCATGAAGGTGTCGGCCGCGGAATATTTCACGCGCGTGATCGCCGCAGAGGCCCTGGGGCTGAAGGCGTCGGCCCTGAACGGCGCCGCCATGCTGTACGAGCTTACGGACGAAGCGTTCGCCGCCTAGCCTTCGTAAGCCTCGTCGTCGTCCTCGATCCGGTCGGGAATGGCGGGCGGGCGGCGGTAGAGCCAGCCGAACAGGAAGCCAGTGATCGCCAGAAGCCCGTGGAGCAGCAAATTGTTGCCGTAGAGCGGCGCGAGCCCGAACAGCGTATCGAGTCCCGGGATCACCCCGAAGATAGTGAGCAACGCTCCCGCGAAGGTCACCTGCCGCGCATAGGTGAGCGCGCCGTTGAGGCTTCGGCCTGAGATCAGCCCCCACACCCCCAGCCCCAAGTGGATGATGTTGAGCACCGGGCTGACCCCGAACAGGCCGAGCAGCTGCGGGTGATCGACCCCGGCGGCGACGCGCAGCGGATCGGTTTCGACGGCGACGATCGGCTCCGGAGCAAAACCGGCAAGTCCGATGACGACGAGGATGGCGCCTGCGGTCCAGGCAAAGGGACGTGGTTGCATCACCGCTCTCATGCCCGGCGCTCGCGCGCCTGTCACCCCGGGAGGTTAGGCGGCGTCGCTGATCCGCGCCTTGCCGGCTTCGGCAAGCCACGCCTGGAGCTGGTCCGCAGGCATGGCGCGGGCGTAGAGGTGGCCCTGAAGCCCGTCACAGCCGGCCTCGAGCGCGATCTGCTCCTCCGCCTCGCAGGAAATCCCTTCGGCGATCACTTCCATGTTCATGGCATGGCCGAGCGTCACCGCGGCTCGGATCAGGGCGATGCTCTGGTCGCGCGCGGCGAGGTCGACAAAGCTGTGGTCGAGCTTGACCTTGTCGACCGGGAATCGGCGCAGGCACGACAATGACGAATAGCCCGTGCCGAAATCGTCGAGGCAGATCCGGAAACCTGCCTCGCGCAATGCCTGGAGCGCCGGCTCGCACAACGGACCGTGGTCGATGAACAGCTGCTCGGTCACCTCCAGCTCGAGCTGGCTGCACGGCACGCCCTCGCCCTCGACGAGCCTGCGCAGGACCGCGGGGAAATCCATCGTTCGGAACTGTACCGGCGACAGGTTGATCGAAATCGACAGGTCCGGGAAGCGGCGCGCGAGCGCGCAGGCCTGGCGGACGAGATTGTAGCCGAGTTGCTCGATCAGGCCGCATTCCTCGGCGACGGGCACGATCTCCGCGGGCGCGATCGGGCCGACAACGGCCTGGTCCCAGCGCATCAGCCCCTCGACGCTGGCGATCTTGCCGTCGCCGCCGATCACCGGCTGGAAGTGAAGCTCCGGCCCGCCGCCGGCCGCGAGCTCGGCGCGCAGGATGGTCTCGATCTGGTCGCGGCGCTGGACGTCGGCGTCCATCGCCTCGGTGAAGATCCGGAAGCAGTGACGGCCTGCGGCCTTGGCGCGGTACATGGTGATGTCGGCCTTGCGCAGCAGGTCGGTCGCGGTGGCGATGTCGGGACCGGCGAAGACCGCACCGATGCTGACTCCGACGCGCGCCTCGCGCTCACCGAGCCGATAGGGCTCGCCGACGGTCTCGATGATCCGCTCGCACAGCGATCGGACGTCCGCCTCGCCGCGCGGGCGCGCCTGGATGATCGCGAACTCGTCGCCGCCGATCCGGGCGACCGTATCGCTGTCGCGGAGAAGCGCGCGAAGCCGCTCGGCCACGATCCGCACCATGTCGTCCCCGGCAGTGTGGCCGAGCGTGTCGTTGACCTGCTTGAACCGGTCGAGGTCGAGGATCAGCAGAGCGAGCTGCTCGCCGCTGCGGCGATAGCGGCACAGAGCCTGCTCGAGCCGGTCTTCGAGCAAGGCGCGATTGGCGAGGCCGGTGAGCTGGTCGTGGAGCGCCTGGTGCTGCGCCTCCGCCTCTCGCCGCTCCAGCTCCGCGCCCATCTCGACGATCGACCTGAACAGGAACGACATGACTAGTACGACGGCGACCGTCGAGGTGAGCGCGATGGGCCAGATCGAGGCGAACAGGTGGCCGTCATGGCTGGCGCGCTCGGCGAGCAGCACCATGGCAAAGTTCGTGAGCACGAGGGTCGCGACCGCCGCCGACACGATCGGCGGTCCGACCCGGCGAGAAAATCCCACCACGGTCTCCAGATGAAAATCCGCCGTTCATTACGGCTTCGACCGTTAAGAAAGTGTCGGCGCCGACGTTCTCTACCAGCCGAGGCGCTCGATCAGCGCCTGGGCCGCGGCCGGGTTGCGGACCTTGGCGGCGGCGATGAAGAAAATGAACACGTCGCGCTCGCCGCCCTCCGCCCATCCGCGGGCGAGATCCGCGATCCGGTCGAGCTCGGCCTCGGGATAGCCGAGCGGCTCCTCCTCCCTAGCGTTCATCAGCCGGGCATAGGTGAAGTCCGCGGTCTGCTCCGCGAAGGTCGGCTTGCCCTCGCCCTCCGCATAGCAGATCGCCACCCCCGCCTCCCGCGCCAACGCGGCGAAGCGTGGGTCGCCGAAGCTCTCGTGGCGCGCCTCAATGACATGGCGAAGCGTCACGCCGTCCTGGCTTCGCGGCAGCAGCTTGAGGAAGCCGGCGATGTCGTCGGCGTCGAACTTCTTGGTGTCGGCGAACTGCCACAGGATCGGCCCCAATTTGTCGCCGAGCTCGCTCATACCCTGCGCGCAGAAACGCTCGATCGACTCTCCGCCGTCGGAAAGGATCTTGCGGTTGGTGCAGAAGCGCGATCCCTTGATCGCGAACTTGAACCCGTCGGGCACCGTGTCGCGCCACCCGGCGAACAGCTCCGGCCGCTGCAGCTTATAGAAGGTCGCGTTGATCTCGATCGCGCTGAGCTGCCGCGACGCGAAATGCAGCTGCTTCGTCTTGGCGAGCCCCTGTGGGTAGAATGTGCCCCGCCAGGGATCGAAGTCCCAACCCCCGATGCCGACATGAATGACCATCGGCCGATCCTATACGGGGTTTCATGGCCAGCGCGAACGGGGGTGACCATTAGCGTGACCGCAGCCGGCAAGTTGCTCGACGAAACCGGCTGGCGGCGGGTCCGGGCCGTCGCTAGAGGCGCGGCATGACGACGCGTACCGAGACCGCCCGGGTGGATCCGCCGATCGAGAGCCGTGACGACCTGATCGCCACCTTCGCGAGCGGCGAGAAGCCGAAGGACGCGTGGCGGATCGGCACCGAGCACGAGAAGTTCGTCTATCGCACCGTTGACCACCGCGCACCCTCCTATGGCGAGCCGGGCGGGATCCGCGAGCTTCTCAACGCGATGACTGAATATGGCTGGCAGCCGGTCGAGGAGAACGGCAACGTCATCGCACTCACCGGCCCCGACGGCGCGATCAGCCTTGAGCCCGCGGGGCAGCTTGAGCTGTCCGGAGCGCCGCGCGAGAATCTGCACCAGACCTGCGCGGAGGCCGGCCGGCATTTGAAGCAGGCCAAGGAAGTCGGGGAGCGCTTGGGCCTCGGCTTCCTCGGTCTCGGCATGTGGCCAGACAAGGCGCGCTCCGACCTGCCGGTCATGCCCAAGGGCCGCTACAAGATCATGCTCAACTACATGCCCAAGGTCGGCAGCCTGGGCCTCGACATGATGCTTCGGACCTGCACCATCCAGGTCAATCTCGACTATGAAACTGAGGCTGACATGGCGCAGAAATTCCGCGTCGGCCTCGCGCTCCAGCCGCTCGCCACCGCCCTGTTCGCGAGCTCCCCGTTCACCGAAGGCAAACCGAACGGCTTCCGATCCTTCCGGAGCCACATCTGGTCGGACACCGACCCGGACCGCACCGGAATGCTGCCCTTCGTGTTCGAGGACGGCTTCGGCTACGAGCGCTATCTCGATTACGCGCTCGATGTGCCGATGTACTTCGTCTACCGCGACGGAAAGTATATCGACGTCGCCGGCCGCTCCTTCCGCGACTTCCTCGACGGACGGCTGCCCGAGCTTCCCGGCGAGCGACCGCTGAAGTCGGACTTCACCGACCATCTCTCGACCATCTTCCCGGAAGTTCGCCTCAAGAACTATCTCGAGATGCGCGGTGCCGACGGCGGCAAGTGGGGCCGGATCTGCGCCCTGCCCGCTCTGTGGGTGGGTCTGCTCTACGACTCGTCGGCGCGCGACGCGGCGTGGGACGAGGTCCGGCATTGGACATTGGAGGAGCGCCAGACCCTACGTGACGCCGTGCCGCGCGAGGGCCTACAAGCGCGAACGCCGGGCGGCGAGAGCCTGCGCGACTTCGGCCGCCGAATCCTCGCCATCTCCGAAGCCGGCCTGACGGCGCGCGGCCGCCTCAATGGCGCCGGCGACAGCGAAGCCGGCTTCCTCGATCCTCTTCGGGAAATTCTCGCCAGCGGCGAGGCGCCTGCGGACCGCCTGCTGCGCCGCTACGACGAAGACTGGAACGGCGACATCCGGCGCATCTACGACGAGGAAAGCTTCTAGGAAGCAGATCGCGCTGGACGACCGCCGCGAAACGGCTCATCTCCACTCAGGCACGGTTCATCGCAGCCGTGCATTTTGCAAGGTTGTCGCATCGGTCCGTCACGCATGCCGCGGACGCTGCCGCCGATGCGCCAGGGGAGGACCAGATGCGCTTCAAGACGCTGATCGTAACTTCGTGCCTCATCGCACCGGCGATGTCCCTCGCCGGACCGGCTTCGGCGCAGCCCAATCCACCCCCCATCGTCCAAGTCCCGCCGCCGATGCCGCCGAGGCCCACGCCGACTCCCCCCGCCGCCTCCGATTCCAACGTGATCCAGGGCAATATCGAGGTGTGCGAGGCGGCGCGCGGCGAGCACCGGGTCAATCTCGAGGCCGGCCGCCGCTACACGATCAGCGCCAGCTCCGATGCCTTCGACACCTATCTCCGCCTGCTTCCGTCGGGCAGCGAGGAGCCGGTCGCCGAGAATGACGATTCCGGCGACAGCCTCAACTCCCGCATCAACTTCACGCCTCAGACGAGCGGCGAATATGTCGTTCGGGTGTCGAGCTACTCGCCCGGCGGCACCGGCGCCTACAGCCTTCGGGTCGAGCCCGCGGCGCCGCTGCCGGCGCTGATCACCCGCCCGACCCGCACCGAGCGAGGCCAGTGGCGGGTCTATCAGGGCTCGCTCTCGGCGACCGACCCGGCGGACAACGAGCGGCGCTACGACGATTACGAGCTTCGTCTCGGCGCCGGCGAAACCGCGATGATCCACGTCACCGGCGAGGGCGATCTCGACAGCCAGATCATGGTCTATTCGGCCGACAACCGCGGCGGCGACCCGATCGCCTCGGACGACGACGGCGGCGGCGGGGTCAATCCCTTCATCTTCTTCGCCCCCGAGGAAGCCGGCACCTATGTCGTCCGGGTGACCAGCTTCGGCGCCAACGAGACCGGCAACTACCGCCTGCGCATCAGCCAGTAGGGCAACGAGCGGCGGCTCGAAGCTCGGGCCGCCGCTTCACTCCGCCGGCGCGGCGGCCGGAGGCGGCGGCTTGAGGCCGATGAGGCTGCGGACGAAGCGCGGCACCGGGCCGTTGCGCTCCATCCACGCGGCATAGTCGCGATAGGCGGGATCGGCCGAGAGATGCTTCTCCTCGGTCACAGCGCGCCAGTAATAGACGCCGCTGACCAGCGCGAGCAGCGCGGTATTGCGCACCATGTCGACGAAGCTGCCGCTCGTCGCGAGGAACGGCAGGGTCGCGAACCACCAGAACAGGTTCTTCGACAGGTAAGCTGGGTGCTTGCTCCACGCATAAGGACCGTGGGTGAGGATCCCGCGGTGCGTGAGGTTGGAGAAGCGCAGCCCGAACGCCACCGTCGCCCACGCATAGATGCCGGTGAGGACAACCAGGACGACCGAGTTCAGCATGAGCAGGATCGGCTGGCCGTCCAGCCAGTATATCCATTCGGCGGTGTTCTGGTGGTAATCGAGCGGCCCGCCCGGAGCCATCATAATGAAGGGCGGGTAGCAGACGAGCGCCGCCGCCCAACCCGACGCATAGGGATTGGCCGAGCGGATGTGGGCGTCGAGCAGCTTGAACGTGAAGATGTAGCCGACGCTGGCCATGGTCACGTCGACCATGAACATTGCGGTGATCAGCCAGCGCGCGAGGTTGACCGGATTGTCGAGGATCCAGCCGCTCCCCTCGCCCACCGTCGACGCCCACCCCGCGGGCAGGATCGCCAGCATGAAGGCGAGGAAGAAGCCTTTCACCGCCCAGCTTCGGAAGAAGTCGTAGAGGATCTCGCGGTCGACCGCCTCGACCCGGCCGATGAGGAGCTGGCCGAAATGCCAGGCGCCGTCGTGCGGCTCCTTGAGGCGCCGGTCCAGCCACAGGATGTAGGGCACCGACAGCACGACCATCGGCACGACCGCGTAGCCGAACAGGGTAATCGAGAAGAGATAGGGATCGCGCCAATACCAGCGCGCGATGCAATAGAGGCAACCGATTACGCCCCAGATCGCCCACAAGCCGACGATCTTCGCGATCGAGACGTCGAGCGTCTCGGACCGCGGCCGCGGCGGATGATCCCAGTCGATGCCGGTCGTCGGATTGCGGTGAACCTTGTCAACGAGCAGCGACCAGGCGACCATCGGCACCGCACAGGCGATGAGGGCGATCACCGCGGCCGACGGGCCGACCATCCCGAAGGCTCGAGCGACCGCGGTCCAGACGAGCAGGCCGGCCAGCCCGGCCAGGCCGACGCCATGGCTCACCGCCGATCGCGGGCGCGGGTCCGGTGCGGCGGCTTCGTCCTGCATGTCCGCCGCTTATCGTGATTTGGTAAGCAGAGGGTGAAGCGCGTGAACACCGGCACAAAACGGGGCGAAAAGTAACCGCTTCTTAAACGAGTTTAAGGAGAGATAAGGATCAAAGCGGGCGGAAACAGCCTGCACAGTACCAAGTGGATCAGCGCAATGTTGCCGCAGGATTTCGTCGAAGAGACGAGCATCTCATTGTCGCCGCAGGCGCCGCCGCCGCCGGAGCGACGCCGGGAGCAGCGCCATCTCACCATCCTTCGAGTAGGCGCGCTGATCGTCGACGGCGAGCGCGAGCTCTGCTTGGTTCGCAACATCTCGGCGGGCGGCGTGATGGCGCATGTCTACCGCGAGATTCCGATCGGCACGCGGGTCGAGATCGAGATCAAGAATGACGAGCCACTGGCCGGCACGGTCATCTGGGAGAGCGAGTCGAACATCGGCATCGCGTTCGACGAGGCGATCGACGTTCCGGCTTTTCTGGCCTCATCCAAGATCCTCGGCGACGGCCGCCGCGCCCGGCGCCCGCGAGTCGAGATCGACCGGCCTGCCAAGCTGCGCTGCGGCGACGAGGTCGTGTGGGGTCAGATCCGCAACATCAGCCAAGGGGGCGTCCGCTTCGACTGCGAGCACGACCTTCCGATCGACAGCGACGTCGTCATCACCATGCAGGGCTTCCGCCCGCTGCCAGGCGTGATTCGCTGGCGCCGCGGTGAATGGTACGGAATCAGCTTCATCCAGGTGCTGCCGATCCAGGAGCTGTGCGACTGGCTCCGCGACGGCGAATAAGCGCGGCTTGTCCGTGCGATGAGCCGCCGGCGTAAGGCGTTGCTTAACCAGAAATAGCGGATAGTCTCCCCGTGGGGATCGGGGAGGGTTTTCATGCCATTGCTGGCCACGGCCGCCATGACTGCGGCGCTTGCCGCGCTTCAGCCTGGGTCGCTGCCCATCGACCTCGCTGAGCCGACGCGAATCAGCGCGAGCGAAGATGGCTCCACTCTGATCGTCGACGGGCCGATCACCGACGGTGCCTATGCCAGTTTTCGGCGCGCGCTCAGAGCCTACCCGATCGTCCGCAACGTCATTCTCAAATCGCCGGGCGGGCTGATGTTCGAGGCGGACCGAATCGCCCATGTCGTCCGGGAACGCCGGATGACCACCTACGCACACACCTTGTGCGCCTCGGCCTGCACCGTGATCCTAATCGCCGGGAGCGACCGCACGGCAGCGCCGGGGACTCGGGTCGGCTTTCACCGTCCGAACGTGTCGCTGTCGCCGACTCCGGAGCGGACGCTTCAGCTCACCCGCCGGCTCTACGAACGCGCCGGGCTCGCCCCCTCGTTCACCGCCCGCATCTACGCGACCCCGTTCGAGAGCGTTTGGTACCCAGGTGTCGACGAGATGATCTCGGCCGGCGTGCTGACTCGGCGGCTTCCCGTTACGGTGACCTATGCAGGGGGAGCGGGCGTTCGCACCGGAGGCTAGTCGTCCGCGCATTGCTTGATTAAGGCTCGGGGCGGGAGGATTTCCGCCGTTCTTCGACTGACCGCCATTCCGACCGAAAGAGCCTCTTGATGCGGATCGCCTGCCTGGGCGGCGGTCCGGCCGGCCTCTATTTCGCGATTAGCATGAAGCTGCGCGATCCCGGCCACGATGTGCATGTGTTCGAGCGCAACCGGCCGGACGACACCTTCGGCTGGGGCGTGGTGTTCTCGGACCAAACCGTCGACAACCTCATGCAGAACGATGCGGTGTCGGGCGCGGTGATCCGCGACGAATTCGCGCATTGGGACGACATCGACGTCCACATTCACGGCGAGGTGATCCGCTCGTCTGGGCACGGCTTCATCGGCATCGGCCGCAAGCGGCTCCTGAACATCCTCCAGGAACGGGCGCGTGCGCTCGGCGTCATTCTGCACTTCGAGCATGAAGCAAGTCCGGAACTCGACGACTGGGCGGACTGGGACCTGGTCATCGCCGCCGACGGCGCCAACAGCCGGATCCGAACCCGCTACGAGGAGCATTTCGGAGTCGACATCCAGGTTCGCCGCAACAAGTTCTTCTGGTTCGGCACCCACAAGACGTTCGAAGCCTTCACCTTCGCCTTCGAGCAGCTTCCCGAGGGCTGGGTATGGGCGCACGCCTATCGCTTCGACGACGACCTCTCGACCTTCATCGTCGAGATGGAGCCGGAAACGTGGGCAGCGCTCGGCTTCGATCGCATGGAGCAGCCCGAGGCGATCGCATTGTGCGAGCGCATCTTCGCCAAATATCTCGACGGCAACGCGCTCATGTCCAACGCGGCCCATCTCAGGGGGCCGGAGGCGTGGCTCAACTTCCGCCGCATCATCTGCGACCGCTGGCACTATCGGAACCTGATCCTGCTCGGCGACGCTGCGCACACCGCCCATTTCTCGATCGGGTCGGGCACCAAGCTTGCGCTGGAGGACGCGATCAAGCTCGCCGAGGTGCTCAACCGGCCAGGCCTCAGCCGCGAGGCCGCGCTCGAGGAATATCGCGAGGAGCGCAACCTCGAGGTGCTCAAGCTCCAGAACAGCGCACGCAACTCGACCGAATGGTTCGAGACGCTGGACCGTTACCTCCATTTCGAGCCGATCCAGTTCGCCTATTCGCTGCTCACTCGCTCGCAGCGAGTCAGCCACGAGAATCTGCGCCTTCGCGACAGGTCATGGCTCGAGGGCGTCGAGCGCTGGTTCCAGAGCCGCGCCCGCGGCCACTCGGTCAACGACCCCGCCCCGCCCATGTTCGCGCCGTTCAAACTACGCGGGATGGAACTCGCCAACCGCGTCGTCGTCTCCCCAATGGCGACCTATTCGGCCGTCGACGGCTGCCCGCAGGACTTCCACCTCGTCCATTATGGCACCCGCGCCCAGGGCGGTGCCGGCCTCCTCTACACCGAGATGACCTGCGTCTCGGCCGAGGGACGGATCACGCCGGGCTGCGCCGGCATGTACGCGCCCGAGCATGGCGTTCGGTGGAAGCGGATCGTCGACTTCGTCCACGCCAGCACCCCGGCCAAATTCTGCCTGCAGCTCGGACATAGCGGGCCGAAGGGCAGCACCAAGGTCGGCTGGGAGGGCTATGACGTGCCGCTCGACAGCGGCAACTGGCCGGTCATGGCTGCATCGGACGTGCCCTGGAGCCCGGACAACCAGGTGCCGCGGCCAATGACCCGGGCGGACATGGACCGGGTGCGCGACGAGTTCGTCGCCGCGGTGCGCATGGGCCTCGAGTGCGGCTTCGACATGATCGAGCTTCACGCCGCTCATGGCTATCTGCTGTCGAGCTTCATCACGCCGCTCCACAACAAGCGCACCGACGAATATGGCGGCGGCCTCGAGAACCGGCTGCGCTATCCGCTGGAAGTGTTCCGGGCGATGCGCGCCGCCTGGCCCGCCGACAGGCCGATGTCAGTGCGAATCTCAGCCAACGACTGGATGGGCGATCTCGGAGTCACTCCCGACGAGGCGGTAGAGATCGGCCGCGCCTTCACCGAGGCCGGCGCCGACCTGATCGACGTGTCGGCCGGCCAGACCTGGGCCGACTGCAAGCCGATCTACGGACGCATGTTCCAGACGCCGTTCGCCGACCAGATCCGCAATGAGGGGCGGGTGACGACGATGGCGGTCGGCAACATCTACGAGCCCGACCACGTCAACTCGATCCTCGCGGCGGGCCGCGCCGACCTCGTCGCCCTCGCCCGCCCGCACCTCATCGACCCGAGCTGGACGCTGCGCGCGGCTGCGGCGCAGGATTATCGCGAGCAGTGGGTTCCGCCGCCCTATCTCGGCGGCATGGCCCAGCTCGCGCGCAACCTGAAACGCGAACAGGAGATGCTGAAGGCGTGAGGCTGCTCGGACAACATGCGGTGGTGACCGGCGGCGGCACCGGGATCGGTGCTGCGACCGCACGCGCGCTCGCGGCGGAAGGTGCGCGGCTGACGCTCATCGGCCGACGCCGCGAACCGCTGGAGGAGGTGGGAGGAGGCGATTTCGACGCGCTCGTCGCGCCTGCGGACGTGACGAACCGCGAGCAGGTCGAGGGCGCCTTCGCCCTCGCGCGGGCGACGCAGGGGCCGATCACGATCCTGGTCAACAATGCCGGCGCGGCGCAGGGCGCGCCCTTCGCCAAGGTCGCGGAAAAGCTGTGGCGCGACATGCTGGCGGTCAACCTCGACGGCATGTTCCACTGCTGCCAGGCCGCCCTGCCCGACCTTCTCGCGGCCGAGGCCGGGCGGATCGTCACGATCGCGTCGATGGCCGGCCTTCACGGCTTCGCCTATGCCGCGCCCTACATCGCCGCCAAGCATGGCGCGGTCGGGCTCACCCGGGCGCTCGCGGCGGAATATGCCAAGACCAACCTCACCGCGAACGCGGTCTGCCCGGGCTTCGTCGATACCGACATGACCGTGGAATCGGTCGCCAACATCCAGGCCAAGACCGGGCGAAGCGAGGCGGAAGCGCGCGCCGAGCTTGCTGCGCTCAATCCGTCGGGCCGGCTGATCGCGCCGGAGGAGGTCGCGGCGGCCGTGCTTGACCTCATTCTTTCGAGCCGCAACGGCGAGGCGGTGGAGATCGCATGAACCCCGAGACATTCTCGCCCGAACATTTCGGCTGGGGCTTCGACGACGGCGTCGCAACCGTCACCCTGGACCGGCCTGAGCGGAAGAACCCGCTCACCTTCGAAAGCTATGCCGAGCTTCGCGATACGTTCCGAGCGCTCGTCTACGTGCCGGCCGTCAAGGCAATGGTTGTGACCGGCGCCGGGGGCAATTTCAGCTCCGGCGGCGACGTCCACGAGATCATCGGCCCGCTCACCGAGATGGACATGCCGGGTCTTCTCAAATTCACCCGGATGACCGGCGACCTCGTCAAGGCGATGCGCGGCTGCCCGCAGCCGATCGTCGCCGCGATAGACGGGGTGTGCGTCGGCGCCGGAGCGATCGTGGCGATGGCCTCCGACCTTCGCCTCGCCACGCCGGAGGCGAAGACCGCCTTCCTGTTCACGCGCGTCGGCCTCGCCGGCTGCGACATGGGCGCCTGCGCGATCCTGCCGCGCATCATCGGCCAAGGCCGCGCCAGCGAACTCCTGTTCACCGGCCGCAGCATGAGCGCTGAAGAAGGCCTCGCCTGGGGCTTCCACAACTGCCTCGTCCCGGCCGATCGGGTGCTCACGGAAGCGCAGACGCTGGCGCGGTCGCTGGCGAGTGGCCCCACCTTCGCCCACGGGATCACCAAGACCCAGCTCAACACCGAGTGGAACGTCAGCCTGGAAACCGCCATCGAGATGGAGGCCCAGGCCCAGGCGATCTGCATGGCCACCAACGATTTCCGCCGCGCCTTCGAAGCCTTCGCCGCCAAGCAAAAGCCGGAGTTCAAGGGCGACTGATGAGCGACCGCTCGTTCCTCGAATGGCCGTTCTTCGACGACAGCCACCGGCGGCTGGCTAACGAGCTGGAGGAATGGTGCCTCTCCGAGCTGGCCGAGGGGCCCGGCGACGACGTGGACGCGGAATGCCGGGCGCTGGTGAAGAAGCTCGGCGACGGCGGCTGGCTGCGGTATTGCGTGCCGGCGGCCTATGGCGGCGCGCGCGAGACACTGGATGTGCGTTCGCTGGCGTTGCTCCGCGAGACCTTGGCGCGACATCACGGGCTCGCCGATTATGCCTTCGCGATGCAGGGTTTGGGGTCCGGCACGATCTCCCTGTTCGGGAGCGAGGAGCAGAAGCGGGAATATCTACCGCGCGTGGCGAGCGGCGAATGGATTGCCGCCTTCGCGCTGACCGAGCCTGAAACGGGGTCGGACGTCGCCAACCTCACCAGCGAGGCCTCGCAGGACCGCGACGGCTGGAACCTCAAGGGCGCCAAGACCTACATCTCCAATGGCGGAATCGCAGATTTCTATGTGACGTTCGCTCGGACCGGCGAGGCGCCGGGATCGAGAGGCATCTCCGCCTTCATCCTCGATGCGCGCCAGCCGGGCGTCGACGCGAGCGAGCGGATCGAGGTGATCGCGCCTCATCCGCTCGCGACGATCCGGCTCGACACCTCGCTGCCCCACCGCGCGCTTATCGGCACACCCGGAGAGGGTTTCAAATATGCGATGGGCACGCTCGACGTGTTCCGAACCACGGTTGGAGCGGCCGCACTCGGCTTCGCCCGGCGCGCCCTCGACGAGGCGACTCGGCGGGCGCTTGACCGGAAGCTCGGGAACGGCACGCTCGCCGACAATGCGATCACCCAGTCGAAGCTCGCCGAGATGGTCGTCGACATCGAGACCTCAGCCCTGCTCATCTACCGCTCGGCCTGGGTCCGCGACGTGCTCGGCCGGCGCAACAGCCGCGAGGCGGCGATGGCCAAGCTTCACGCCACCGACAGCGCTCAGGCGGTGATCGACAAGGCCGTACAGATGTTCGGCGGGCTCGGCGTCACCAAAGGCTGCGTGGTTGAGCGGCTGTATCGGGAGATCCGCGCGCTGCGCATCTATGAGGGGGCAAGCGAAGTGCAGAAGGTCGTGATCGCAAGGGCCCATTTGGCGGATTATCGCTCATGACGACGCACCGCACCCTGCTCCCGCCGGGCTGGCCGCGGCCCAAGGGCTATTCGAACGGCATTTCCGCAAGGGGCCGGTTGCTGTTCACCGGCGGAGTCGTCGGCTGGGACGAGGAAGAGAAGTTCGTCTCCGGCGACCTCGCCGGCCAGTTCCGCCAGGTCCTCGTCAACACCCTCGCCATCCTCGCAGAGGGCGGCGCGGGACCGGAGCATGTCGTGCGCATGACCTGGTATGTGACCAGCGTCGCCGACTATCGCGACGGGCTGGCCAAGATTGGCGCCGCCTGGCGCGAGCTCATGGGCAAGAATTTCCCGACCATGGCCGTGGTCGAGGTGGCCGCGCTGGTCGAGCCCGAGGCGAGGATCGAGATCGAAACGACCGCAGTGGTGCCCGAGCTATGACCACGGCGCATGTCGACACCTTCGTCCGCGACCGCCTTCCGCCGGCGGAGGCGCAGCCGGAATTCCTGTTCGACCTGCCCGAGCTTCAATATCCCGAGCGGATGAATGCCGCGGTCGAGCTGATCGACCGGCAGCCCGCGGAGCGGCTCGCGGTGGTCAACGATGCGGGCCAGTGGACTTATGGCGAGATGCGCTCGCTCTCCGACGGCATCGCTCGGCTGCTCACCGAGGAGGAAGGGCTGGTCCCCGGCAACCGTGTCCTCCTGCGCGGGCCCAATACGGCCACGATGTTTGCCGCCTGGCTCGGGGTGCTGAAGGCCGGCGGCGTGGTGGTGGCGACGATGCCGATGCTTCGCCCGGGTGAGGTCGCGACGATCCTCGAGCGGGCACAGGTCAGCCACGCCATCGTCGACAGCCGAAGCCTCGACGATTTCCGCGCCGGCGCCCAGCAGGCGGGCACGGTGCGCTCGCTTCTCACCTATGACGGCGATCTCAGGACGGGCGAGCTGGAGCGGCGCTTGGCCGGCGTTGCGAAGGGTTTCGCTCCGATCGACACCCATCGCGACGACGTCGCGCTGATCGCCTTCACCTCGGGCACGACCGGCCGTCCCAAGGGCTGCGTCCACTATCACCGCGATATTCTCGCCAGCGCCGACAGCTTCGCCCGCTACGTTCTGAAGCCGCAGGCCGGCGACCGCTGGGCGTGCTCGGCGCCGATCGCCTTCACCTTCGGCCTCGGCATGCTTCTCGTCTTCCCTTGGCGCTTCGGCGGCACTGCGGTGACGATCGAGACTCCCGGCCCAAAGCCGCTCCTAGACGCGATTGCGCGCCACAAGGTCACCACCCTCGCCACCGCGCCGACCGCCTACAAGGCGATCACCGGAATGCTCGCGGACGCCGACATCTTCTCGCTTCGCACCTGCGTGTCGGCGGGCGAGCATTTGCCGGCGGCGACCTGGCACGGCTGGCACGACGCCACGGGCATCCGGATCGTCGACGGCATCGGCGCGACCGAGATGATGCACATCTTCATCTCGGCGAGCGGCGACGACATCCGTCCGGGAGCGACCGGCAAAGCGGTCCCGGGGTACCGCGCCACCGTTCTGGACGACGCCGGCCAGCCGATGGCGAGCGGCACGGGCCGCCTTGCCATCAAGGGCCCGACCGGCTGCCGCTACTTCGACGACGAGCGCCAGGCTAATTACGTGCAGAACGGCTGGAACGTCACCGGCGACACCTACCGGCTCGACGAGGACGGCTATTTCTGGTTCGTCGCCCGCTCGGACGACATGATCATCTCGTCCGGCTACAATATCGCCGCGCCCGAGGTGGAAGGCGCGCTCTACGGCCACCCCGCGGTGCTGGAATGCGCCGTCGTCGGAGTTCCCTGCGAGGAGCGCGGCCAGAAAGTGAAGGCCTTCGTCGTCCTCGCCGACGGCCACGCCCCCTCGCCGGAGCTCGCCAAGGCCCTCCAGGACCACACCAAATGTGCGATCGCGCCCTACAAATATCCGCGCGAAGTGGAGTTCGTCACCGCCTTGCCCAAGACCGCGACCGGCAAGCTCCAGCGCTTCTCGCTACGGGAGCGTGAGGCCTGATCTGAGAGAAGTTGGAGCGGGTGAGGGGAATCGAACCCCCGTCGTAAGCTTGGAAGGCTTCTGCTCTACCATTGAGCTACACCCGCATCCGGCCGCTTAGCTGTGGCGGGCACCGCTTCTTCACAAGAGGCGGCCCCAGCGGCGGCCACGGCTAGTGCCATTGCGACGGCGCTGTCGTCAACCTGAAGACTGCGCACTATATCATCAGCGCTCGCCGCCGCACCGGCGCGGGTGGGCTTATTGGGCCGTGTAGCCGCCGTCGACGACGTGATAGCTTCCGGTGACGAACGATGCGCGGTCCGAGAGCAGGAAGAGCACCAGCTCGGCGACTTCCCCGGCTCGGCCGAGGCGGCCGATCGGGTGAAGGCCGACGAGGCCGTCATATTGCTCCTTCTCGAGCATCTCGAGCAGCGGCGTGTCGATATAGCCCGGGCCGACCGAGTTCACGCGGATGCCCTGAGCTGCATATTCCAGAGCCGCGGTCTTGGTGAGGCCGACCACGCCGTGCTTGGCCGCGACATAGCCCGACACGTTGGGCGAGCCGACCGAGCCGAGGATCGACGCGATGTTGACGATCGATCCGCCGCCGGCCTTGGCGACCGCGGGAAGCTGATATTTGAGGCCGTAGAAGACGCCGCTCAAATTGACGGCGATGACCTTGTCCCAGTCGTCCAGGCTGTAATCCGCGATCGGCGCGTTGCCGCCGCCGATTCCGGCATTGTTGACCGCGCCGTCGAGCTTTCCGAACCTGTCGACCGCGAATTTCACGGAACGTTCGACCGATCCGGGGTCGCCGACGTCCTGAAGCACCGGCGCGGCGATCCCGCCGTCCCGCTCGATCGCGGCCGCGAGGTTAGCGGCAGCCTTCTCGTTGAGGTCGGCGACGACGACCTTGGCGCCCTCGGCGCCGAGCCGGCGCGCAATCGCTGCGCCGATTCCGGACGCCGCTCCGGTGACCATCACCACTTTGTTCTCGAATTCCTTGCTCATGTTCCTTCCTTTCTTGAATAGGGCGCGCCGCCCTGCCCTTCCCCGCCGGCGATCCGGCAGAGAGGCCGCTGAAGAGCGCACCCTGGATCCTGGCTCTCGCACGTCATGATCGGCGCGGCGGTCGCCGCGTCAGCCTCTCGGGACGAGGCAAAATCCTGCCTCACCAATATAGGGAGGAGCGCACCGCAGGTGGCATCGAAGGTGCCGTGGAGAACTGCAGACCATGCGGCTCCCTGCCACGATGACCGCAAGTTCCTCTGACGGTGCTCAAAGCGACTGTCGACACAAGCGATTGAAATCGGTGCACTATCCCAAGTGCCTGCGGATTCCGCGATAGCATTGTCGCCGGTTCAACGTTAGAGCGCTGCTTTTCCCATGGTGGGTGGGTGCGCGTACTTTCGATCCTGACCGCAGCTTTGGTGGGCGCAGCGGCGGCACCGCTGGCGCACGCGCAGACCAATGCGCCGCCGCTGCCGGACGCGACCGAGCGCCCGCTCGACATCGATTTCAGCCGCGACCCTATCCTTGGCCTCGCCCGCGAGTCGGAAAGCGAGGCGGCGTTCCGCCGCCTGATCGGCGAGGCGGTCCGGCTTCACCCGGCCACCGGCGAGGCCGCAGCCGGCGAGGACGAGGCCGTCGCCGAGCTCGAACAGGCCGAGGAGCAGCGCCGACCAACGGTCGACATCGGCCTCACCAGCTATCGCGTGCTGACCCGCGAATTCTCGAACGACCCGTTCAACATCATTGAGCGATCGCGCCCGATCCAGCGCACCGACGCCACCTTGACGGTGCAGCAGGTGCTGTTCGATTTCGGCGCCGGCGAGGCGCGGGTGCGGGCCGCCGGGTCGCGGCTTCGGGCGGCCGGTGCCCAGCTGGAGCTGGACGCCGACCGGATCGCGCTCTCGGCAATCGCCGCCTGGTACGACGTGTTCGGCTACCGCGCCCTGGTCGAGCTCACCCGCGCCTTCGTCGCCAGCCAGCGCGAGCTTCGCGCCGCGGTCGAGGAGCGGATCCGCCGCGGCGCCTCCGCCGAGGGCGATCTCGCCCAGGTCGATTCCTACATCGCCCAGGGCGAGATCCGCCTCGCCCAGTTCCTCCGTCAGCTCGCCACCGCCGAGGCGCGCTTCGCCGAGCTGACCGGCTCACCGGCGCCCCCCGGCCTCGATCGTGCGCCGGTGCAAGACGTCCGCTTCGCCAATCGCGACGATGCCGTCATGGCGGCGCAGGATGCCCCAGGCGTGCGTACCGCCGAAGCGCTCGCCGCCGGCGCCCGCCACGAGGCCGACGCTGCCGATGCCGAGCGCTATCCTCAGGTCACCGGTGGCGTCGACGCAGGCCGCTACGGCGTGTTCGAGAATGACAAGGACTATGACGTCCGGGCGCGCGTGGGCCTGCGCTGGCGGCTGTTCGGCGGGGTCGATCCCCGCGCGCGCCAGTTCGCCGCCCGCGCCCGCGGCGCCGAGGCGCGTGCCGACCGGGTCCGGGTCGAGGCCGAGCGCGACGCCGCGATCGCGTGGGCCGACGTGCAGGCGCTCGAGCAACAGCTCCTCGCCCTCGAGGCCGCCTATCGCGCCAGCCGCCAGTCGCGCGACGTCATCGTCACGCGGTTCCGTGCGGCGCGAGGCACCCTGTTCGACGTGATCGCCGCCGAGGACGCCTATTTCGCCGCGGCGACCGCCTACATCCAAGGACTTACCGAACTGGATGCCGCCCGCTACATCCTCCTCTCCCGGACCGGGCTTCTGCTGCAGCGGCTCGGCATCGATCCCGACAGGTTGGGGAGAACGGGGTGAGCGACGCCAATCTGGTCGAGGCACCGAAGCCGCGCTTCGCGCCGTGGCTGCTGGAGCCGATGAAGCGCAACCGCCAGACCTATCTCAAGGTCGCGGTGGCGGCAGTGTTCATCAACATCTTCGGCCTCCTGACAGCTTTGTTCACGATGGTCGTCTACGACCGGGTCATCCCCAACAACGCCTTCTCGTCGCTTTGGGCGCTGACCATCGGCCTGGTCATCGTCATCGTCTTCGACTTCATCCTCAAATTGCTTCGCGCCTATTTCGTCGATTTCGCCGGCGCCCAGATCGACCGCGACGTCGGCGAGGAAGTGTTCGGGCGGCTGCTCGCCATGCGCCTTGAGCTCAAGAAGGGCTCGACCGGCGCCATCGCCGGGATCATGCGCGAGCTCGAGGCGCTTCGCGAATTCTTCGCCTCGGCGACCCTGACCGCGGTCGTCGACGTGCCCTTCATCCTCATCACCCTGCTCGCGGTGTGGATCATCGGCGGCTGGGTGGTCGCCGTTCCTGCCTTGATGGTGCCGATCGTCATCCTGATCGGCTGGGCGACCCATCCGGCGCTCGAGCGGCTGTCGACCAAGTCGATGAGTGAGAGCCTGCTCAAGCAGTCGGTGCTGGTCGAGACGGTCGGCGGGATCGAGACGGTAAAGGCGACCGGGGCCGGGCCGTTGCTCGCCGAGCGCTGGTCGCGCGCGGTCCAGCAGCAGTCGGACAGCGCGATGCGCCAGCGACTGATCGGCGCGATCGGAACGACCTTCGCAGGATCGGCGGGCACGATCTCCTATTCGGGCGTGGTCATCGTCGGCGTGTTCCTGATCGCCGAGAACATGCTCACCATGGGCGGCCTCATCGCCTGCTCGATCCTGTCCGGCCGGGCCATCGCTCCGCTCGCGCAGATTTCGCAATTGCTGTCGCGCCTCACCGCCACCCGCACCGCCTACCGGCAGGTCAAGGCGCTGATGGAGCAGCCACTGGAAGGACCGCAGGGCGAGCCGCTGAAGCCCGCGGTGATCATGGGCAAGATCGAGTTCAAGAACGTCACCTTTCGCTATCCCGGCGCGACCGAGCCGGTGCTCCGCGAGGTCAGCTTCACGATCGAGCCAGGCGAGCGAGTTGCGCTGCTCGGCCGGGTCGGGTCGGGCAAGTCGACCATCGCCCGGCTCGTGCTCGGCCTCTATCCGCCCGATGACGGGCTGGTGATGATCGACGGCACCGACATCCGCCAGCTGGATCCGGCCACGCTCCGCTCCAAGATGGGCGCGGCGATGCAGGAAAGCGTCCTGCTCACCGGCTCGGTGCGCGAGAATATCGAGCTCGGCCGCGCCGGGATCGACGATGAGGAGATGATCCGCGCGGCGACCATTTCAGGCACCCACCAGTTCATGGGCCAGATCGCCAACGGCTACGACCTCAAGCTTGCCGACCGCGGCGAAGGCCTGTCGGGCGGCCAGCGTCAGTCGATCGCAATCGCTCGCGCCATCGCGGGCCGGCCCTCGATCGTCGTCCTCGACGAGCCATCGAGCGCGATGGACGCGCAGACCGAGACCGCACTCATCCAGCGTCTCGGCGAGGAGCTCGCAGGGCGCACCGTGGTGATGATCACCCACCGCCCGCCCCTGCTCGCATTGGCGACCCGCGTGATCGTGATCGAGGCGGGCAAGGTCGCGGCCGACGGCCCGCGCGACAAGATCCTCCAGCAGCTCACCCGTCCCAAGGCCGCCGCCTGATGCTGATGCGCAAGCTCGAGGACCTGCCCGACGTCATCAAGCCGCGCGCGACGTCCAACTGGCTGCTGTGGACCGTGGTCGGCTTCGTCGTGCTGTTCTTCATCTGGGCGTCGATAGCCGAGATCGAGCGGACGGTGCGCGGCATGGGCCGGGTGATCCCAAGTTCGCAGCTCCAAATCGTGTCCAACCAGGAAGGCGGCACGGTCGAGGACATCCTGGTGCGCGCGGGCGACGTCGTTCAGGCGGGCGCGCCCTTGCTCCGGCTCGATCCGACGGCCACCGGGGCCGAGCTCGGCAGCGGCGAGGCCTCCTACAATGCCTTGCTGGTCAAGATCGCTCGGCTGTCGGCCGAGGTCCAGGGGCGCGAGCCCAGCTATCCGCAGACCAATGACCCGACCGTCGCCGAGCAGATCCGCATCGAGCAGGCGCTCCACGCCTCGCGAATGGCCGATCTCGCCAGCCTCACCGGCGCCGCCAATGCCCGGCTCCAGCAGGCCGAGCGCGCCGTCTCGGAAGCGCAATCCGCCTATCAGGCGCGGGTCACCGCCCGCGACGCCCGCGCTGCCGAGGTCCGGATCATCCGCCCACTCGTCGAGCGCGGAATCGAGCCGCGCCTGTCGCTGGTCCAGGCCGAAAGCGCGGCCTCGGTCGCGGCGAGCGAGGCGGCCGCGGCAGCAGCGTCGATCGGCCGCGCCCAGGCCGCCGTGGTCGAGGCGCGCCAGAGCCTCAACCAGCTCCGCCAGGATTGGCGTTCGCAGGCCGCGACGGAGCTCGCCACCGCCCAGGCGGAGCTGGAGGCGCGCCGCCGTGCCCTTCCCGCCCTCGCCGAGCGGGTCGATCGAACCGTGTTGCGCGCGCCGCTTCCGGGCCGGATCAACCGCGTTCTCGTCACCACCCGCGGCGCCGCGGTCCAGCCCAGCCAGCCGCTGGTCGAGATCGTCCCCTCCGAGGAAAGCCTGCTCGTAGAGGCGCGGGTGCTGCCCGAAGACATCAGCTTCGTGCGCATGGGCCAGCCCGCCAAGATCGCGATCACCGCCTATGACCGCTCGGTCTACGGCACCCTCGACGGCGAGGTGGTCGGCATCTCGCCCGACGCGGTGACCGAGGAGCGCACCGGCGAAACCTATTATCTCGTCCGGGTCCGAACCCGCACCAATGCGCTGCGCGACCCCCGCGGCCGCCAGATGCCGATCGGCCCCGGAATGGTCGCCGAAGTCGACCTTCTCGGCGACACCCGCACGGTCCTGCAATATATCCTGACGCCGATCACGCGCCTCAGTGAGACGGCGTTCCGCGAGCAATAGTCTGATCAATCCTGAACGCGGTAAAAGCCGCAGATTGAAGATTTGGCATCAATAGTTCAAATACTCCCTAACTACAGGGGAGAGTCATGATGTCGTCTGCACTTGCTCTTGCTTTGCTGATCAGCAGCCAATCTGCAGTCAATCTGCCCTCCACGCCGCCGCGGCTCAGGGCCGGTGTAATCACGAACGATGATTATCCGGCCGACGCACGAGCCATGAGAGCGGAAGGCACCACCCAGGTGTCGCTGCAGATCGGCCCCAACGGCCGAGTGACGGGCTGTGTGATCACCGGCACGAGCGGAAGCGCGGACCTGGATTCCGTTTCATGTCGGCTTGCGCAGGAGCGTTTTCGGTTTCAGCCGGCGACCGCGAACGGGCAGCCTGTCTCGAGCACCTATAGGATGAGCATCCGCTGGAGCCTTCCCGTCGCATCGCCAACGGAAGCTGGGGAAGCCGTGCAGCCGGTGATCTGAACAGCCTCGCCGATGAGCCGGTTTCATCGTGAGGGCTGGTGGACAGGGCTGGATTCGAACCAGCGTACGGGAAACCCGGGCAGATTTACAGTCTGCTGCCTTTAACCACTCGGCCACCTGTCCCCAATCGATCAGGGTGGGCCCTGAGATAGGAAGGCGGACCCAATGGCGAAAGGGCGCGCGCCTGTCAACGCTTGCAACCGGCGCTTCGGCCCGCCATGCGCCAGGCCATGCGACGCAAGGCCCGCCAACAGTCCAAGCCCGAGAACCGGCCCCGTTTCTGGGGCCGCCACGCGGTCGCCGCCGCGCTCGACAACCCCAAGCGCCGCGTCGTGCGCATGTGGCTGACCCGGGAGGCGGCCGAGTTCCTGGTGCCGCCCAACGAGATCCCGGTCACTTATGCCGAGGCGGCGGACCTCGCCCGACTGGTGCCCGGCGACGCGCCCCACCAGGGGGCAGTCGCGGAGGTCGAGCGGCTCGAGGACATGCTGCTCGCCGATCTTCTCGACCAGGCCGAGGACGGGCGGCCGCTCCTGGTGCTCGACCAGGTCACCGATCCGCACAATGTCGGCGCGATCCTGCGTTCGGCGGCCGCGTTCGACGCGCTCGGGATCGTGACGCAGGACCGGCACGCACCGCCGGAATCGGGCGCTCTCGCCAAGGCGGCGAGCGGCGCGCTCGAGATCGTGCCGTGGGTTCGGGTGGTGAACCTCGCCCGCGCGCTCGAGGAGATCGCCGAAGCCGGCTTCTGGCGCATCGGCCTAACCGGTGACGCCGACACGACCCTTCAGGAGGCGCTCGGCCCGAAGCGCGTCGCGCTGGTGCTCGGCGCCGAGGGCGAGGGCATGCGACAGAACACCGCCGCCCATTGCGACGCCCTCGCCAAGCTTCCGATCAGCGGCAAGATGGAGAGCCTCAACGTCTCCAATGCCGCAGCCATCGCCCTCTACGCCGCGCGGGCTGCGGCATAGTCCTCAATCCTCCGGCGCGATCCTCACAGTGAGGCCGTCGAGCTCGGGCGCGAACAGGATCTGGCAGGACAGCCGGCTCGTCGCGATCTTGTGATCGGAGGTGTCGAGGAGATCGTCCTCGTCCGCGCCCCGGGCCTTGAGCTTGCCGAACCATTCCGGGTCGACATGGACGTGGCAGGTCGCGCAGGAGCAGCAGCCGCCGCACAGCGCCAGCAGCTCGTCGAAGCCGTGGTCGCGGATATTCTCCATCACGCTCCAGCCGACGCGCGCCTCCACCTCGTGGCTCTCGCCGTCGCGGGTGATGATGGTAAGGCGGGGCATCGCGGCTCCTTTGGGCGCAGGAAATGAGAGGACTTGCGGGGCGTCTATGCTAGCGCCGCGCAGGCACGCAAGGAGGATGGGGTGGGGCTGAGCGCCGGGCAACTGAAGGACTCGCTGGACTCGCTCGCCGGCATCGAGCCCGCCTTTGCCGAGGCGCTCGAGCGCTGCGGCTATCCCGAGCCTCGCATCAGCAATCCTGGCTACGTCACCCTTCTGCGCGCGATCGTCGGCCAGCAGGTCAGCATCAAGGCGGCCGCCGCGATCTGGGACCGGGTCGACGCAGTTACCGGCGGCGCCGAAGATCCGGCCAAGGTCGCCGCGGCGAGCCTCGATGAGCTGCGCGGCGCGGGGCTGTCATGGTCGAAGGCGGCCTATGCCCACAGCCTCGCCGAGGAGGTGATGACCGGACGGCTGAACCTTGAGGCCCTGCCTGAGGACGACGAGGAGGCGATCGCCGCCCTCACCCACGTCAAGGGCATCGGCCGCTGGAGCGCCGAGGTCTATCTGCTGTTCGCGGAAGGCCGCCCCGACATCTGGCCGGCCGGCGATCTCGCGGTCCAGATCGAGACCGGCCGGATCCTCGGCCTCGAAGCCAAGCCAACCGAGAAGCAGACCCGCGCCCTCGCCGAGCCCTGGCGCCCCCACCGCGGCGCCGCCGCGATCTTCGCCTGGCACCACCGGCGGGCGAACCCGCTCTAGGTCAACAGATCGGGCGGCCCTCTTCGAGCTGGACCCCCTGCGCGCGGGCGCTGAGCTGGACGAGAAGGTCCACGCGGCGATTGGCGGGCTCGCGGACGTTGCGCGGCGTCCTCACCGGAAGGGCGCTCTCGCCGAGGCTGCGGATTCGGATGAGCCGCGCTGGAACGTGGTTGCGCACGAGCAGGTCGCGCACCGCCTCGGCACGGCGCTGCGCCATCCGCAGGTTGGCCGCCGGGGAGCCGGAGCTGTCGCTGTGGGCGGTGAGCAGGACATGGTCGACGTCCGGGCCGTTCCAGGCGAGCCGGACCGCCAGCTGCTCGATGGCGCGTCGCGAATCCGCCGGGATGTCGGCCGAATTCCAGTCGAAATGGACCGAGAGCGGAGTGCAGGCGCTCGCGGCCGGCGCGGCAAGCAGCGCCGCGCCCGCGATCAGGACCGCCAGTAGCTTGCCGATAGGAATGGCGCCCAATCTCCCGAAGCGCCTGCAATCTGAGACCCTTAGGGGCGTCGGAGTCAATCCTTCGGGAAGGCGGCCTGTCCCTCGTTGGGCCAGCGGAAATCGGTGAAGGCGATGGCCGCGCCCTCGTCCAGCGACGTCGCCTGGTGCCACCAGCCGAGCGGCAGGAACAGCACATCGCCCGCCTGCAGGTCGACCTCGAAGGTCATCGCCGCGCGAGCCAGCCTGAAGGCGGCGAGCCGCTCCTCGTCCGCAATGTCGAGCACGTCGCTGACGAGGTCGCGGCGATGGTAGAGCAGACCGGTCTCGGAGGGCGGCGCGAGGATCGCCAGCTTCGCGCCGCTGACTTGGGCGATCATCTGGTTGACCGGCGCGAAGCGGAGCGACGCGAAGCTCCCGATCTCCTCGCGAGACACCGCTCCACTCCCGCTTGCCAGATATTCGGCGAGACGCCCGAGCTCGTGCGTCAGCGTCGTGGGGTCCGACGCGGCCGTGGGAATCGCATCCTCGATCACCACCGGCTGCGACAGAGCGTAGAAATGGTCGAGGAACTCGTCGCCCGAAAGGTCTCGCACCCGCGGCACGCCGGCCGTGCGCGGCGACAGCTGCCGCTGGCGCATCGCGGCCTGCATGATCCAGTCGCGCTGCCTCAGCGCAAGTTCGGCGGCAGGTGCTTGCGCGGGTGCTTCGAATGGCGAGCGAGCCTGCGGCTTGGCATCGAAGCCGATCCGGTTCAGCGCAAGCGCGAGCGCCGGATTCGCACCGGGATCGAGCTCCGCTGTCCCCACCGGGTCCGCCAACAGCACGTTGCGGGCAGCAGGCCGGGGAATGGGAGCGGCTTCGTGCCGCACCGGGCAGATCTCAGCCTCGTCGGGCTCCATCACGCTGCCGTCGGCATTGCGGAACGGCTTCACGCGAAGCTTCGCCTGATGATCGGCGGCGCCCTGGCGCCCCTCGGCGTCGAGACCGCGATAATAGAGCTTCTGCCACTTGTCCGACGGCGCCGGCGGATTGGTCTTGAGCACCCATTTCTGAAAGGCTTCGCGCGACTTGCTCCACATCTCGAACTGGCGCTTGAGCTCGGCCTCGGCCTCCAACGGCGCGATGCGCGGCTCGAACTGCTCGACCCGGCCGCGCTCGACCGGGAAGATGAAGGCGATCGGCTCGTTCTCCTCGAACCGCACCCAATGGGCCGGCCGGGTGAACCGCCAGTTCATCGTGAAGGTGTAAGGCGACCAGTCGGTCTCGATGACGCCGCCAAGCGCCTGGATGCCGTCCTTCTGGCTGTTCGGCGATCCGCTGACCCACAGGTTCCAGCCCGGCGTGGTTCGGAAGATGCCCTCGATATGGAAGGTCAGGGTGCCGTAGCCGAACAGCGACACCGGCTTGAGATGATCCTCGTATCCCGGGTCCATGCGGATCTCGACCGACTCCATGTCGGTCCCGCCGGCCCAGCGCGCCTCGAAGCCGATGGGGCTCAATATCTCCCAGCCATGGGCGTTGGCGATGGACAGCGGCAGGCAGCGATAGGCGTAGCGCTCGTTCGTCTCCTCCATCCATCGGCGCTTCGGGCTGGCGGGACGGATCCGCGGCGCCCAGCCTTCATATTTGTAGCAGACGAGGTCCATCGATTCGCGCGTCATAGGCACGATCTATGACAGGCGAAGGTCGCCGGAACAAAGCCCCGGCGCGGCAAAGAAAAACCCTCTCCCCCGGGGGGACGGGGGAGAGGGCGCCCAGCGAAGGGACACAGCCGCGGCCGACGCGACGATCGGAGGAGGTGCGCCTGCCGCGAATCCCTTCGCCAAAATGGTGCGCGGCCGTTGCCGCGCCGGCCTATTCGGCCGCTTCCTGATATTCCGGTTCCTGCACGCCGACGGTCAGCAGGTGGAAGGTGTCCTCATAGCCGTTGTGGAGAACGACCCGCTTGTTGAAGCTTCGCGGCGGCGGCACCCGGCGCGGCGGCGGGGAGATTGCGAACACGTTGCGCGGCCGACCGTCCGGCTTGGCGACCACCATGTCCTTGTAGAACTCGCCGACATAGGAGCCGTCGAGGCGATGGACCCGCGAGCCCATGATCCGGCCGACCGGCTCCCCGTCCATGGTGTGGATGAAGGTCTCCATGACGAAGCCGACAGGCTCGCCACGCGTGCTGTACACGTACATTGCCATTTAAAGGTGCCCTACCCCGAGATACTGTCCGGTGCCCGCCAGCGCCGGAAGAACGGGACAGCCCGTTCCACGGCCAGAGGGTCACGAAGGGGCGCCGCGCGCAAGGGTCGGAAGAGTCGCCTGCGGCGGATGGAGGCACAGCGGCGGCGACAGGAATTGTTAACGCTCCGAAACCTCGTAAAAACCGCAGATTTCCGCGGGTTAGAAAGGGCTGCCCCTGCCGGCGGGAGGGGGACGTACCGGCAGGGGCAGTGGACCGATTCAGGCGGCGAGCGGGAGCTGCTCGCGGGCCAGATCGGCAAGCTTGGCCTCGGCCTCGGCAATCGACGCCTCGGCGGCCTCGGGACCGAAAGCGAGCTTCTCGGCGCGGACGAAGGTGACGTCGTCCAGCCCCATGAAGCCGAGGAGGCCGCGCAGGTGCGGCTCCTGCGAGTCCATCGGGTTGCCTTCCTCGTAGAGGCCTGCGCGGCTCTCGATGACGATGACCTTGCGGCCGCCGAGCAGCCCGTGCGGACCCTGCTCGTCATAAAAGAAGGCGACGCGGGCGCGCAGGACATGGTCGAACCACGTCTTGAGCGTCGAGCTGATTCCGAAATTGTACATCGGCGAGGCGATTACGATCGTGTCGGCGGCGCGGATCTCGTCGAGCAGTTCGTCGGACAGCGCGCGCGTCGCAAGCTCGGCCTCGGTGGTCGGCTCGGCGCGGACTCCGGCGACCGTCTCCTCGGTGAGGTGCGGGATCGGATTGCGGCCGACGTCGCGCAAAGTGATGTGCGCGCCCGGATGGGCGCTCTGCGCCTGCTGGGCGAACGACAGAGCGAGCTTGCTGGAGACGGACGCCTCGCCTTGGGCGCTGCTGGTGACGATAAGGATGTTCATTGCGGTACCCCCTTCGGGAAGATGTTGCCGCATGCCATTTATGGAGGTAGCTGAGTTTCCAGAAGCCAAGCCTCCGGCACTTCGGGGTTGCGATAAATGGAACGCTCGTCGGTCGACCTCGTCGACGTCCTGTCCTTCGTCCGGGTGGTCGAGACCGGCTCCTTCGCCCGTGCCGCCGAGCGGATGGGCCTCTCCAAGCCGGTCGTGTCACGCCGCGTCGCCCGGCTTGAAAGCCAGCTCGGCGCCCGCCTTCTCACCCGAACCGCCCGCGGCGCCAAGCCGACCAATATCGGCGAGGCCTATTTCTCCCGCGCCTCCGGGATTCTCGCCGATCTCGACGCCGCGCAGGAAGTGGTCGCCGACGCAGTCACCCAGATCGCCGGCCCCATCCGGCTGACCGCGCCAGTGTCGTTCGGGACCCTGCACCTCGCCGCCGCCCTTGCCGACTTCATCCGCGAACATCCCAAGGTCGAGCTCGACGCGACCTTCGAGGACGGAATCGCCGACCTGATCGGTGGCGGCTACGACCTCGCGGTGCGGATCGGCACCCTGCCCGATTCCTCGCTGATCGCCCGCCGGATCGCGCCGGTGCGCAAGGTGGTGGTCGGAAGCCCCGACTACTTCGCGAAGCACGGGCGCCCGCAAACGCCCGCCGACCTCAGCAATCACGCCATCCTGCTCTACACCCACGAAAGCTGGCGCTTCCGCTCGAACGGCGGCGAGCCGGAGACGATCCGCGTCAACCCGGTCCTTCGCGCCAACAATGGCGAAATGCTTCGTCAGGCCGCGGAGGAAGGCCTGGGCATCTGCCTCCTGCCGAGCTTCATCGCTTCGCCCGGCATCCAGAGCGGCAAGCTCGAGGCCGTTCTCACCGACTACGATCCCGGCCACGGCGCCCTTCACGCCGTCATGCCGCCCGGCCGCGCCGCAACCGCCAGGGTCCGTGCCCTGGTCGTCTTTCTTGTCGACCGCTTCGGGCCGGAGCCGTCCTGGGACCCCTGCTGGTTCGGTGACTGCGGAAAGGGGCCGACCGCGCCCTAGACGCGGCCGCCGGAGCGATTACACCTGCCACGACCCCAGCCCGCTCGTCCGCAGCCATCCTTGTTGGAGCTTGAACACGTGAAGCACGGCCTCCCCCTCCTCGCCCTCCTGCTCGCCACCGCCTGCACCGCAACGACGAGCACGCCGCCCGTCGCCGTCGCGCCTGCGCCAGCGGCGCCTGTCGCGGTCGACACCGCCGCCGAGGACGCGCGGCTCAACGCCTTCCTCGATGCCGCGTTCGACGCTCAGGTGGCGCTCAGCCCGCAGACCCAGACCGCGCTCGGCCTCAAGACGAATTACGATCGCCTCGACGACAATACCGACGCCGCCCGTCAGCGTTCACTGGCGCTCACCCAGGAGCAGCTTCGCCAAATGAGGGCGCAGTTCGATCCTGCCCGGCTCGGCCCGTCGGCGCGGCTCAGCTACCGGCTGTTCGAGGAGGACGTCGCGGACAGCGAGCGCTCGTTCCAGTGGCGCTGGCACCGTTTCCCGGCGACCAACTTCAGCAGCCCGCTCGGCGGCCTCCCGGTGTTCCTGATCAACCAGCACCGCGTCGACAGCGTCTCCGATGCCGAAGCCTACATCTCGCGTCTTCGCGACGCCGAACGGGCTCTCGGCGAGGTCGCGGCGAACATGCGCCACCAGGCGAGCCTTGGGATCGTGCCGCCGGCGTTCAACTTCGCTCCGGTCCGCGCCGACGGCCGCCGGATCCTCACCGGCGCGCCGTTCACGGAAGGGACGGACAGCGCGGTCTTCGCCGACTTCAAGCGCAAGGTGGACCGCCTTCAGATCGCCCAAGCAGAGAAGGACCGGCTCGTCGCCGCCGCACGTGAAGCGCTGACCGGCCCATTCCGCCGCGGCTATGAGAGCGTGTTTTCCGCGCTCGACGCGATCGAGCCGCGAGCGACGGGCAATCAGGGCGCCTGGAGCCTGCCCGAGGGCGCGGCTTACTATGCCGAGCGGCTGCGCGCCCAGACCACCACCGACCTCACGGCCGACCAGATCCACCGCATCGGCCTCGACAATGTCGCTCGGATCCACGGCGAGATGCGAGCGATCCAGCAACAGGTCGGCTTTCAGGGCACGCTCCAGCAATTCTTCGAGCACATCCGCACCAGCCCCGAGTTCAAATATCCGAACACCGACGAGGGCCGGCAGCAATATCTCGCCGACGCCCGCGCGTTCATCGCCCAGGTGATGGAGGCCGCGCCGCGTTACTTCCGCCGGCTTCCGCGCGCGCCGCTGGAGGTCCGGGCGGTCGAGCCGTTCCGCCAGGCCACGGCCGCCGTCGCTTTCTATAATTCGCCGGCGCCGGATGGCTCGCGGCCCGGCATCTACTACGTCAACCTGGCCGATATGACCCAGGTGCTTCGTCCCCAGGTCGAGGCGATCTCCTATCATGAGGGCGCGCCGGGCCATCACTTCCAGATCGCGCTCGCTCAGGAGCTGCCCGACGTGCCGAAATTCCGGCGCTTCGGCGGCAACGGCGCCTATAACGAGGGCTGGGGCCTCTATGCGGAGCGCCTCGGCAAGGAGATGGGCTTCTACCAGGAGCCGATCAGCGACTTCGGCCGCCTGTCGACCGAGCTGTGGCGCGCCATCCGCCTCGTCGTCGACACCGGTATCCACTCGCAGCGCTGGAGCCGCGAGCAGGCGATCGACTATTTCATGCAGAATGGCCTGCTCTCGCGCCTCGACGCGACCAAGGAGGTCGAGCGCTACTTCAACATCCCCGGCCAGGCGACCAGCTACATGATCGGGCAGCTCAAGATCTTCGAGCTTCGCGACCGCGCCCGCCGGGAGCTCGGCGACCGTTTCGACATCCGCGACTTCCACGCCGCGGTTCTCGAGAACGGTTCGGTCCCGCTCGACGTGCTCGAGGAACTGGTCGAGGCCTATATCGCCCGGGCGCGCGCAAGCTGATCCGCGAAGCTCCGCCGGTGCTTGCGGGCGCCGGCGGAGACGCTAAACGGGCGCCATGGCAGACACCCCTCCCGATCGTCTTTCGAACAATCCGCGAAGCCCCCATTTCGACATGGAGGTGCTTCAGCGCGGCATCGGCGTCCGCTTCAAGGGACGCGAGCGCACTGACGTCGAGGAATATTCGATCAGCGAGGGCTGGATTCGCGTCGCCGCCGGCAAGGCGGTCGACCGCCACGGCGTGCCGGTGACGGTAAAGCTCTCCGGCCCGGTCGAGGTCTGGTTCGCTGATGCCGCCCCCGAGACCGAGGAAGGCGGCGACGGAGAGTCGGAAGCCCACCCGTCCTGATGCTCAACACATAGCCGGACATGAAAAAGGCCTCTCCCGCCGGGAGAGGCCTTTTCTTTTTCGCGCTTCGATCGGGTCAGTCGCTAACCTCGACCTCGGCGGTGCGGCATAGGTTGACGTTGCGCTGCTCGCGCGACGTGCCGTCGGCCAGGTTCACCTTGATGTCCCAGTTGCACTCGTCCTCGGAGCCGTCGAAGTTGATGCGCAAAGTCTGGCGGTCCGGAAGCACGTTGCTTCCGAGCACGTCCTCTTCCCAGTTGTTCGAAGTGATCGGCGACACGTAGACGTGGGTGATCGTCTGGCCGGTATTGTTGCGCATCACGAAATTCTGGTTGGTTGAGTCGCGCGATGAGGTGCGCTCCTCCGAGCCTCGCTCGCTCCGGCTGTCTTCGCGGGTGCCTTCGTCGCGACCGCGATCCGAATCGCGCTCGTCACGGCTGTCGCGGCTTTCCTCGCTGCGATCGCGGCGGTCGGACCGCTCGTCGCCCTGGGCGCCCCCGCAGGCCGCGAGGACCAGCGCCGACGCCAGCACCGCGCCGAACCTGACATGCTTGTTCATTGAAAACTCCCCCTGACTTGGTTGTGGAAACCGCAGCTTAGGAAGGAAATCGGCAGGAGTGTGGCCGCCGTCGACCGACACGACGTTGCAGCCGACGGAAATGACAGCCCTCTCAGTCTCTTCGCTTCAGCGCCTGAAGTCTCATGACGATCTCCGCCGCGCGCTCGGCCGCCTCGATCGCCTGGTCGATGGCGGCCCGTAGCTGCCTCGCCGGCTTGTCCTTTACGTCGTCGAGAAGAGGGCGCGCTCCCGCCAGGCAATCGGCGATCTCGCTGAGCGGCTGGTTCAGCTCATGGGCGAGCGTCTCCGCCATGGTCGCTGTGGCATTGGCGCGGGAGGCCTGGATCAGCTCGGCCTGCATGCGCCGGAACTCGGCTTCCGCCTCCTTCTCCTCGGTGACGTCGAAATTGAGGCCGACGGAACGCACCGGCGTGCCGTTGTCGTCGAACAGGGTGCGGCCCACGCCCCTGATCCAGCGGATACCGCCGTCGGGCTTCAGGATGCGGTATTCGGTGACGAGCTCCATGCCGGCCTCGCGGGCCTGCATACCTTCGGCAAGCACCCGCTCGGCGTCGCCTGGGAAAATGTGCTGCGCCCATTCCTCTTGCGTGAGCATCGGGGACCGGTCTGGCGGATGGCCGAGCATCTCCAGGCTGCGCGGGCAGTAGCGGACCCGCCGCTCTTGCAGGTCGAGGTCCCAGGTCCCGGCCTTCGCCGCCCGCCGCGCCAGCGAGAGCACCGCGCCATTCTCCCGCAGGTCGATCTCCGCTGCGCGTTGCTCTGCTTCGGCCGATGCCTGTTTCATGACGCTGATGTCCGGAGGTCGTAAGGGAAAATGGATAGAACCAGACTCTGCACACATTCCTGGGTCGGACAAGTTGGGCGCGGGTTGATGGTTCCAGGCTCCGGATAACCTTTGTTAGTATTCGCAGGTTATGCGCCAGTAATGGGGTGGGATTTCGATAGTGCATCTGGGGAGATGCGGCGGTGAGCGCGATGCCTCACCCGGCGACTGAGGGTTCCGCCGGCGAACCAGTGCGCGAGAAGATCGTCTGGGTACGGATGGAAGAACTCGCCCTCGGCATGTTCGTCCACCCGCTGTCCAGCGCCAGCTTCCTGATCGCCCGTAAGGAGCAGATCCAGACGCTAGCCGAATCGGGCGCTAAGGGCGTCTTCGTCGACCTCGTCAAATCCGCGCCGGCATCTCTGCCCGACTGGGCGCGCGGCATGGCCGGCATGAGGCCCAAGCCCTCGTCGGAAACGACTGCACCCGGGCTTCAACGCAACAGCCGTGCCGCCGCCTTCGACCGGGCCCGCCAACTGCTCAACCGCTCGCGCGCGCCGGTGGAACGGCTGCTTCGCCAGGCGCGGCTCGGCAAGACGCTGGAGAAGCGGCAGGTGGTCGATCTCGTCGAGGACATCGCGACGTCAGTCGAGCAATGCGCATCGGCGATCGTCAGCCTGTCGCGGATCAAGACCGTCGACAATTTCACCTATCTCCACTCGCTCGCCGTCTGCGCGCTGATGGTCAATTTCGCGCGCCTTGCAGGCTTCGGCCAGGCGGACGTCCGGGAGCTAGGCATGGCGGGGCTGCTTCACGACGTCGGCAAGACCGCGGTCGGATCAGCCATTCTCACCAAGCCGGGCTCGCTGACCCCGGAGGAGATGGCGGTCATGCGCACCCATACGACGGCGGGGCACGAGATCCTGAGCCGCGGCGGCCATTTTCCGGCGACCGTGCTCGATGTCGCTCTCCATCATCACGAGAAGATCGACGGCACCGGCTATCCCGACAAGCTCGCCGGAGACTCGATCAGCGTTCCTGCGAGAATGGCCGCGATCGCCGACGTCTATGACGCGGTCACGTCCAACCGCCCCTACAAGGAAGCGTCGCTGCCATCGGAGAGCCTTGCCGACATGTTCACCTGGCAAGGCCATTTCGACCAAGACCTGCTCCACACCTTCATCCGAAGCGTCGGCATCTACCCCGTCGGCAGCCTGGTTCGCCTTGCCTCCGACCGGCTGGGGCTGGTGCTGGAGCAGGACGCGATCGACCTCACCAAGCCCGTCGTCCGCGTCTTCTATTCGATCGCGCAGCGGGCACCGCTGACCATCACCGACCTGTCGCTGGCCCGCGACGGCAATGACTCGGTCCTGTCGCGGGAGGACCCGCGCAAATGGGGCTTCCATGATTGGGACCGGCGCTGGCCGGAGATGATCCGGCTCGACTGACCGGCCCCTTGCCGTCATCATCGCCGCCTCCCGCCAGCGCGACCGGAGGCACAGATGGCCGGACTGCCCCACACCCCCGCCAACCCAGTCGAAGCGCTGATCGGCCTCGCCTCCGGCTTGTGGGTATCGCGAGCCTTGTGGGCGGCCGCTCGCCTCGGCATCGCGGACGCGGTCGATCCCGAGCCCACCCCGCTCGCCGCGATCGCGGAGCGCAGCGGCGCGCACTTAGGCAATCTCCGCCGCCTCATGAACGCCTTGGTCTCGATCGGCCTGTTCCGCGCCGAGGGCGAAGATCGCTACGGACATGGCGACCTGTCGCCCTTTCTCAGGAGCGACCACCCGATCTCACAGCGCGCGTTCATCGAATCGGTGTTCGGCGGAGAGCATTATGCCGGCTGGGGCGCGATCGAGGACAGCCTTCGAAGCGGCGGCACCGCCTTCGACAGCGTGTTCGGCCAGCCGGTGTTCGACTGGTACGGCGCCCATCCGGCCGAGGCTCGCAAGTTCAGCCGGGCGATGGAAGGCACCACGCGGGTCATCGAGGCAGCGCTGCTCGCGACGTGGACGCCGCCGCCCTTCACCGTGGCGGTCGACGTCGGCGGCAGCCGCGGAACGCTCGTCGCGAGCCTCCTCCAGCGCAATCCGGAGTCGCGCGGGATCCTGTTCGACCTGCCCGACATCGTCGACAGTGTGGAGGACTCGATATCCGACCCGCGCATCGACCTCGTTGGCGGAAGCTTCTTCGACCGCGTCCCGGAAGGCGACCTCTATCTGCTCAAGATGATCCTCCATGACTGGACCGACGAGCAGAGCGAGGCGATCCTCAACAACATCCACGCCGCGATCCGCCCCGGCGGCCACATCGCGATCATCGAGACGGTGCTGCCCGAGGAGGTCCGCCCAAGCACTGGCTATCTCATGGACCTCAACATGATGGTCATGACCGGCGGCCGCGAACGCACCGCGTCGGAGTTCGGCAGCCTTCTCGATCGCACCGGCTTCCGCCTCGAAAGCGTCACCCCGACGCCCATCCCGATGTCCGTTGTGCAGGCGGTAGCGGTCTGAGCTTCAGGTGATCCACAAGCGGAGGAGATAGGCGACGCTGCCGACGACGATCACCCCGGCCGCCCACAAGGCGACGAACCAGGCGAGCCGCTGCCACCACGGCCCCGGCGAGTCAGCCATGCGCGTGATAGCCCTCCTCGCCGACCTTGCCGCGGAACACCCAATAGGACCAGGCGGTGTAGGCGAGGATGATCGGCACGAGCAGTCCGGCGCCGATCAGCATGAAGACCTGGCTCGAATGGGGCGCGGCGGCATCCCAGATCGACACGCGGCCCGGGATCACGTCCGGCCAGATCGAGATCGCGAGGCCGATCATCGACAGCAGGAACAGGACGAGCGTGTAGACGAACGGATGCCAGTCGGTGTCGCTCCTCAGGCTCCGCCACAACAGCACCGTCGTTCCGAGCACGAGCAGCGGCATCGGGACGGTGACGTAGAGGCCCGGCGCCTCGAACCAGCGCCGCCAATATTGGTTCTCGAGGAACGGCGTCGCGAGGCTGACCAGGCCGATCGCAACGAACATCGCCGGCAGAGCAAGCCGGGCGAAACGGCGGGCGTCGGCATGGATCTCGCCTTCGGTCTTCCAGATCAGCCAGCATGAACCGAGCAAGGCGTAGCCTATGACCAGAGCAACTCCGGTGAGGATGCTGAACGGAGTCAGCCAGTCCCACCAGCCGCCGCCATAAGCGCGGCCGTCGACGTCGATCCCCTGGAGCAGAGCGCCCAGGGTGATGCCCTGCGCGAGCGTCGCGAACAGCGAGCCCAGAAAGAAGCTCATGTCCCAGAAAGCGCGGTGGCCGGGGTCGCGCCAGCGGAACTCGAAGGCGACCCCGCGGAAGATGAGCCCGAGAAGCATCGCGATGATCGGTGCGTAGAGGGCCGGAAGCACGATCGCATAGGCGAGCGGGAAGGCCGCCATCAGCCCGCCGCCGCCGAGCACCAGCCAGGTCTCGTTGCCGTCCCACACCGGCGCGACCGCGTTCATCGACTGGTCGCGCTCCTTGCCCACCCGGAAGAAGGGGAAGAGGATCCCGATGCCGAGATCGAACCCGTCCATCACCACGTACATCGCGACGGCGAAGGCGATGATGAACGCCCAGATGACCGTGAGGTCCATGGCTAGTTCCTCCCCAAGCTTGGCTTGGGGAGGGGGACCAACCGCGCAGCGGATGGTGGAGGGGTAGTTCCCCACCTCCGTTTACCCCTCCACCATGCTTCGCATGGTCCCCCTCCCCACCGCTTTGCGGCAGGGAGGAACTGATTGCCTCTCATCGCGCCTCCTCCTCGATGTCCGGCCGTGGCTCGGCGCCGGCGCGGGTGAGCGACGAGGCGGGCGTTATCCCCGCGGTGCGGATCGGTGCCTCGGCGGGCGGAGTCTCGCCTTCATGCGGCGGGTGGCTCGCCAGCCGCAATATGTACCAGGTGCCGATGCCGAACACGACGAAGTAGACGACGACGAATGCCAGCAGCGAGGTCGCCACCGCGGGCGCGTCGATCGGCGATCGCGCCTCGGCAGTACGCATCAGATTGTAGATGACGTAAGGTTGGCGGCCGACCTCGGTCGTCACCCAGCCGGCGATCACCGCGACGAAGCCGGACGGCCCCATGACCAGTGCCCAGCGGTGGAGCCACGACCAGTCGTAGAGCCGTTTCCTGAAGCGCGCGAGCAGGCTGAACAAGCCGAGCCCGAACATAAGGAAGCCGAGGCCGACCATGATCCGGAACGACCAGAACACGATCCCGACCGGCGGCTCCTCGGCGTCGTCGATCGTGTCGAGACCGGCGAGCGGCGCGTTCAGATCGTGCTTGAGAATGAGCGAGGAGAGCTTGGGGATCTCGAGCGAATAATGAACCGTCTTCGCCGCCTGGTCGGGTATCCCGAACAGGATGAGCGGCGCGCCGTCGGGATGGCTGTCGAAATGGCCCTCCATCGCCATCACCTTTTGCGGCTGATGGTCGAGCGTGTTCAGGCCGTGGAGGTCGCCGACGAAGATCTGCACCGGCGCGACCAGCGCCAGCATCCACATCGCCATCGAGAACATCTTCTTGACTTCCGCCGTGCCGCGCTTGCGCAGCAGGTGCCACGCCGCGACCCCGCCGACCGCGAGCGCGGTGGTGAGATAGGCCGCGATCACCGTGTGGACGAGGCGGTAGGGGAAGCTCGGGTTGAAGATGATCGGCCACCAGCCGCCCGGCCCCGGCTCAAATTGGCCATGCTCGTTGATCACCCAGCCGACCGGAGTCTGCATCCAGCTGTTGACGCTCAAAATCCAGAAGGCGGAGATGAAGGTGCCGAGCGCGACCATGCAGGTCGCGGCGAAGTGAAGCTTCTTGCCCACCTTGTTCATGCCGAACAGCATGACCCCGAGAAAGCCGGCCTCGAGGAAGAAGGCGGTCAGCACCTCGTAGGCCATCAGCGGCCCGATCACCGGCCCCGCCCGGTCGGAGAAGACCGACCAGTTGGTGCCGAACTGGTAGGACATGACGATCCCGCTGACGACGCCCATCGCGAACGCCATCGCGAAGATCTTCAGCCAGTATTTGAACAGGTTGAGATAGACCTCGCGGCCGGTCTTCAGCCACAGCCCCTCGAGCACGGCGAGATAGGAAGCGAGGCCGATCGAGAAGGCCGGGAAGATGAAGTGAAAGCTCACCGTGAAGGCGAACTGGATTCGCGCCAGCAGCAATGCGGTGTCGGCTTCGACCAACGGGCCCTCCTCGCTTGGCGAGCCCATAGCGCAAAGCCCTTCCGACGGCACCCACCTTCGGCCGTCGGCGATTGCCGGTTCGGCCGAGGTCGATGCATGGCGCGTAAGCGCAGCTCAATCGAGGAGATTCGCGGCGCCGAGGCCCCGCCCGTCGCCCATTCGGCTCGGGCCATGGAAATCGAGGCAACCCCTGAAGGTGCGGCCGGTTGGGCCCGGAGCCGCCGTGCGCGGCCCGTACGTTCAGTGGAGTCCTTTGATGTTCAAGCCTCTGGTTGCCCTCGCGGCGGCGGCGTCCATCGCCGCCGCTCCTTCCACCGCCTTCGCCCAATCCGACAACCGCAACCCGTTCACCTCGCCGGGCGCCGAGATCGGCGTTCCGCTGTTCCTCGGCGTCGGAGTGTTCATGGCGCTGCTCGCCACCGGCGTCATCTTCGACGACGACGAGGACGAGCCGGTCAGCCCCTGACCTGGGACGCCTGATCAGGGGTGGGGCGCGAACACCGACCACCCCGTCAGCTCGATCAGCTTCTCGAGCGCCAGCGCCCCGACGGCGCTGGTGCCCGACGCGTTGAGCCCGGGCGACCACACCGCGACGGCGCCATGGCCCGGAGCGACGGCGAGGATCCCGCCGCCGACTCCGCTCTTGCCGGGAAGGCCGATCCGGAAGGCGAACTCGCCCGAATTGTCGTAGTGGCCGCACAGCATCATCACGCTGTTGATGCGCCGCGCCCGGTGCCACAGGGTCACCTGCCGCCCGGTCGCCGGATCGCGCCCGTCGAAGGCGAGGAACAGCGCCGCCCGGGCAAGCTGACGGCAGCTCATCGCCACCGCGCATTGCCTGAAATAGGCGCCGAGCACGGTCTCCACCTCGTTGTCGAGGATCCCGTAGGTCTTCATGAACCAGGCGAGGCTTCGGTTGCGGCTTCCGCTCGCCGCCTCGGACCGGGCGACCTCATCGTCGACGGCAATCCTGTCGTCGCCCGACTGCTCGCGAAGGAAGCCGATCAGCTCCCCGATCGCCGCGTCGGCATCCTTCGCCCCGACCAGCTGGTCGGTGACGACCATCGCTCCGGCATTGATCAGCGGGTTGCGCGGCTTGCCCTCCTCGCGCTCGAGCTGGACGATCGAGTTGAACGCGCTTCCGGACGGCTCGCGCCCGACCTTCCGCCACAGCTCCGGCCCGATCCGCTCGAGCACAAGCGACAGGGTGAACACTTTGGAGATGGACTGGATCGAAAAGGCCTCGCCGCAGTCGCCGGCGCCGTAGACCGTCCCGCTCGCGTCGGCGAAGGCGATCCCGAACTTGCTCGGATCGACGCAGGCCAGCGCCGGGATATAGTCGGCGACCTTGCCCTCGCCCCGATGCGGCTCAATCGCTACAAGCACCTCGGCCAGGATGTCGTCCATGCCGCCCCCTCACTCCTTCAGAAGTCGAGCAGGAGCCTCGGTCCCGGCCCGAGCTCGCGCAACCTGTCCTCGGGGTTGTAGAGGGCGCAGCGCTTCAGCGACAAGCAGCCGCAGCCAATGCACTCGTCGAGCTTGCCGCGCATATGCGTCAGCGCCGCGATGCGCTCGTCGAGCCGCTTGCGGAACAGTGCGCTGATCGCCTGCCAGTCCTTCTGCGTCGGCGTCCGCCCCTGCGGCAGCTTCGCCAGGACAGCGCCGATCTCCTCGATCGTGAAGCCCAATTGCTGGGCAATCCGGATGAACGACAGGCGGCGGATGTCGGAA
>JBKBPQ010000011.1:0-110344 GCA_046293155.1 Allosphingosinicella sp.
TCGCCGAGCACGGCCTCAGCCCCGAAGAATATGACCGCGTGCTCCACGCGCTGGGCCGCGAGCCGAACCTCACCGAGCTCGGTATCTTCTCGGTCATGTGGTCGGAGCATTGCTCCTACAAATCGTCGCGGATCCACCTGAAGAAGCTGCCGACCAGCGCGCCCTGGGTGATCTGCGGCCCCGGCGAGAATGCCGGCGTGATCGACATCGGGGACGGCCAGGCCGCCATTTTCAAGATGGAGAGCCACAACCACCCCTCCTACATCGAGCCCTATCAAGGCGCGGCGACCGGTGTCGGCGGAATCCTTCGCGACGTCTTCACCATGGGCGCGCGCCCGGTCGCCAACATGAACGCGCTCCGCTTCGGCCGGCCGGACCATCCCAAGATGCGCCACCTGATCGCCGGCGTGGTCTCGGGCATCGGCGGCTACGGCAATTGCGTCGGGGTCCCCACCGTCGGCGGCGAGGTCAATTTCCATGCCGCCTATGACGGCAACATCCTCGTCAACGCGATGACCGTGGGCATCGCCGACACCGACAAGATCTTCTATTCGGCCGCGTCCGGCGTCGGCAATCCGATCGTCTACGTGGGCTCGAAGACCGGGCGCGACGGCATCCACGGCGCGACCATGGCCTCGGCCGATTTCGGCGAGGACAGCGAGGAGAAGCGCCCGACCGTCCAGGTCGGCGACCCGTTCACCGAGAAGCTGCTGATCGAGGCCTGCCTGGAGCTCATGGCCTCGGACGCGATCGTCGCGATCCAGGACATGGGCGCCGCCGGCCTCACCTCCTCCTCGGTCGAGATGGCGTCCAAGGGCGGAGTCGGGATCGAGCTGATCATGGACGACGTGCCCCAGCGCGAGACGGGCATGACGCCCTACGAGATGATGCTGTCGGAGAGCCAGGAGCGCATGCTCATGGTCCTGAAGCCCGGCCGCGAGGCCTTCGCCGAGGCGATCTTCCGCAAATGGGAGCTTGATTTCGCGGTGATCGGGCACGTCACCGACACCGGCCGGATGATCCTCAAGTGGAAGGGCGATGTCGTCGCCGACATCCCGCTCGCCCCGCTCGCCGACGAGGCCCCGCTTTACGATCGTCCCTACGTGTCGCCGGACGAATATCGCAGCTGGGCCGATATCCGTCCGCTCGGCGACATCCCGGCGAGCGCCGATCCCGCGGCCGACCTCCTCAAGCTCGTCGGCTCGCCAGACCTCGCCAGCCGGCGCTGGATCTACGAGCAATATGACTCGAAGGTCGGCGGCGACACGGTCCAGGAACCCGGCGGCGACTCCGCCGTGGTGCGAGTCCACGGCACCGGCAAGGCGCTCGCCATCACCACCGACTGCACGCCGCGTTATTGCTACGCCGACCCCTATGAGGGCGGCAAGCAGGCGATCGCCGAAGCCTATCGCAACCTCTCCGCAGTCGGCGCCACCCCGCTTGCGGTCACCAACTGCCTCAACTTCGCCAATCCGCAGCGGCCCGAGATCATGGCGCAGATCGTCGGCTGCCTCGACGGCATGTCCGAGGCGTGCCGCGCACTCGACTTTCCGATCGTGTCCGGGAACGTCTCGCTCTACAACGAGAGCAAGGCGACCGGCGGCGGCTCGGCCATTCTTCCGACTCCGGCGATCGGCGGAGTGGGGCTGCTCCGGGACTGGCAGCGCTCGTCAGGCGCCGCGTTCAGGAACGACGGCGACGACATCTGGCTGATCGGCGAGGCGCCGTCTTATCTCGGCCAGTCGCTGTGGCTTCGCGAGATCGCCGGCCGTGAGCTCGCCGAGGCCGGCCTTCCGCCTCAGGTCGATCTTGCCGCCGAGCGCCGCCACGGCGAGGCGGTGCGGTCGCTGATCGACCGCGGCCTCGTCACCGCCGTCCACGACGTCGCCGACGGCGGCCTCCTCGTCGCGATCGCCGAGATGGCGATGGCCGGCCGCCTCGGCGCCACCCTCGACTCCTCGCGCTGGGGCGACATCGACCCCGCCGCCTTCTTCTTCGGCGAGGATCAGGGCCGCTACGTCGTCACCACGAGCAATTCCGACCCGGTCCTCCGCGCGTTCGCCGAAGCCGGCATCCCGCATCTCTTCCTGGGCTCCGTCGGCGGCGAAGCCATCACGCTGCCCGGCGGCAGCGTCGGCCTTGCCGACCTGCGCGCCGCCCACGAGGGTTTCTTTCCCAACCTGATGGAAGGCGAACTCGCCTAACCTCAAACCCGTCATTCCACGAAAGCGGGAATCCAGCTTCTTCTTTCCTGGGTCCGAGCCAAGTAAGCTGGTTCCCCGCTTTCGCGGGAATGACGGAGGTGAGCCTGACGGCCGGTTACTCAGGAACTGCCCTGGCGCAGAAGCTCGGTCTGAAGCCGGGGATGCGCGCCTGGTGGGAGGACATGCCGGCGAGCGTCGCCGCCGAAATCGGCGAGACCGGCGTCGTGCTGCTCGACCGGCCGGAGCCGCCGGTCGACGCGGCCCACATCTTCGTCACCGCTTATGCCGACATGGAGGCGAAGCTCGCCGCGCTCCGCCCCCTCCTCGCCCCGACCGGCTTCATCTGGGTAAGTTGGCCGAAGAAGGCATCCAAGGTCCCTACCGACATGACCGAGGACCGAATCCGCGATGCGATTCTTCCTCACACGGACCTCGTCGACGTGAAGGTCTGCGCGGTCGACTCGACCTGGTCTGCCCTCAAGCTGGTGATCGGCCGCGACCGACGATGATCGCACCAACCGATCAGATTCATCGACGAAAGCTATTGCGAACGATTAGCAGTAACGCTATCTCCTGGTCCAGGAGGAGCGCACGGCTCATGATGGTGTGCATTTGTAATGCGTTAAAGGAGCGCGACGTGCGCGAGGCCGCTCGCCAGGGCGCCGCCTGCCCGACCAGCGCCTATCGCAGCCTCGGCTGCCGCACCCGCTGCGGCCAATGCATCTCATTCGCACGCGAGATCATCGCCGCGGAACGTGCGACCGCTTAGCATTAACAGACGATTTTTCCGCAGAAATCCGCCATTTTTCGCCTGTTTCTAGGTGCCACTTTGCGCTAAGGGACCGCGCAAAGGAGACGCGCCATGAAGGGCGACCCGCAGGTCATCCAGCACCTCAACAACTCGCTCAAGAACGAGCTGACGGCGGTCAACCAATATTGGCTGCACTATCGGCTTCTCGACAATTGGGGCGTCCACAAGCTCGCGGAATATGAGCGGCACGAATCCATCGACGAGATGAAACATGCCGATCAGCTCGCCGAGCGGATCCTGTTCCTCGATGGCCTGCCCAACTTCCAGCTGCTCGGCCGCCTCCGCATCGGCGAGACGGTCGAGGAAGTCCTCAAGGCCGATCTCGACCTCGAGGTCGAGGCCTGCGCCCAACTCAAGGAAGCCATCGCTTATTGCGAGGGCGTCCAGGACTACGTCTCGCGCGAACTGTTCGCCTCGATCCTCAAGACCGAGGAGGAGCATGTCGACTTCCTCGAGACCCAGTTCGGAATGATCGAGCGGATGGGCCTCCAGAACTACATCCAGCTCCAGTCCGAGGCCGCGGGCGAATAACCGCCGATGGTGCGGCTCCGATCGCCGCGTTAGACCCCTCCCGCACAGGGGCGGGAGAACGGGACTTCATGGCGACGGCAGCGGCCGGGGACAGGATCGTCACCCTCGACGTCGTTCGCGGCGTCGCGGTGATGGGTATCCTCGTCGTCAACATCATCTCCTTCGCCATGCCCGAAGGCGCGGGCATGAACCCGCTCCTCTACGGAATGAACGGAGCGGCGGATTTCGTCTCCTGGGCCGTGAGCTTCGTCTTCTTCGAAGGGCGGATGCGCGGCCTCTTCTCCTTCCTGTTCGGCGCCAGCATGCTGCTGGTGATCGAGCGCGCGGAGGCCGGCGGACGCTCCCCCGCCCGGGTCCATTATGCGCGGATGGGCTGGCTGCTCGTGTTCGGCCTGCTCCACTTTTTCTTCGTCTGGATGGGAGACATCCTGTCGCTCTACGCCGTGATCGGAATGATCGCCTTCGCCTTCCGCGACAGTTCGCGCGGATCGATGCTCGCCATGGCCGGCGCGATGCTTCTCCTCAACTTCGCCTTGTACGGCCTCCTCACCGCGAGCCTCTACGCGTCCGAGGCGATGGCTGCGCAGCCGGGAGCGTCGGCCGAGCTTCAGGAGGCGTGGCGGCAATCGCAGAGCGGAGTCGGCTATTACGACCCGGCGCACCTGCAGAGCATCCTTGCCCTCTATCGCGGCCCTTATGACGCGCTGCTCCACCATGTCGTGGCGGCCGCCCCGTCGCGGCTGAGTTGGGAGGTCCTTCTCGCCGGGCCCGAGACCCTGGCCTATTTCCTTTTCGGAATGGCCGCCTATCGCAGCGGCTTCCTGACGGGCGCCTGGGAGCGGCGGCGCTACCTCCGCGCCGTTTTGATCGGCTTCGGGATCAGCCTTCCCGCCTTCGCCGCCTTGGCTTGGCTGCTCGCCGCGACCGGCTTCCACCCTCCGACCGTCTTTGCGGTCGAGACCGCCTCGATCCCGGTGCGGCCTCCGGCGATCTTCGCGACCGCGGCTCTGATCATCCTCCTCGCCCGCCCCGGCGGGTTTCTCACCGACCGGATCGCCGCCGCGGGGCGAGCCGCCTTCACCAACTATCTCGGCACGTCGATCCTGATGACGGGCCTGTTCTACGGCTGGGGCGCCGGGCTGTTCGGCTATTTCAGCCGCGCCGAATTGTGGTGGTTCGTGATCGGTGCCTGCCTGCTGATGCTGCTCTGGTCGAAGCCGTGGCTCGACCGCTTCCGCTACGGCCCCTTCGAATGGGCGTGGCGAAGCCTCTCGCGCGGCCGGGTCGAGCCGCTGAAACGGGCCTAGCCGCGGCGGCCGAAGGCGGCGGGGCGTCGGGTCTGGAGCGGGTTGGCGCGCTGGTCGAGGAGCGCGATGGTGCGCTCGTAGATCGGACGAAGCCTGGCGACCTGGGGAAGGATCTCGTCGGGCGGAAGCCGGGTCTCGACGCTCCGCCGCGCGACCGCCTCGATCTCCTCTGCGAGAAGCGACAGCGGCATCGCCCCGAACTGCTTGGCCTCGGACTTCATCGTGTGGGCGGGCAGGACCATCGCCGCAGCGTCGCGGCGGTGCATCGCCTCCTCGATCCGCGCGACAGCCTTCTCGCCGTCCTCGCGGAAATAGCCGAGGATTCGGATGAAGTTCGCGCCGAGCTCGGCCCTCACCGAAGTAAAGACCGACCAGTCAACGATGTCGTCGCTTGCTTCGTCCAGCACCAACCAGTCCTCAGCACCAAGGCGGTCGAACATCTACGGCTCGAACGGTAAATGGGTCGTTGACGGCGCCCTACTTATCGTACGGGTTCCGCGTCGATCTGAGGTTCAGCCGAACCGGCACCGCGCCGAAGCCGAGTTCCTTGCGGATGCCGTTGACCAGGTAGCGGCGGTAGCTTTCCGGGAGCTGATCGGTGCGGGTTCCGAACAAAACGAAGCTCGGCGGCCGCGCGCTCGTCTGGGTGATGTAGCGAAGCTTGATCCGCTTGCCGCCGGGCGCCGGCGGCGGGTTCTTCTCGATCGCCGCCTCGAACCAGCGATTGAGCTCGCCGGTGGGAACGCGCCGCGACCACGCCTCGCGCACCTCGAACGCCGCGGCGAGCAGCTGGTCGAGGCCCTTGCCCGTCGCCGCCGACACGGTGAGCAAGGGCACCCCGCGGACCTGCGCCAGCCCTTCGTCGAGCGCCGCGCGGATGCCGTTGAACAGGCCGCTGCCGCCCTCCGCCACGTCCCACTTGTTGATCGCGATGACGAGGGCGCGGCCCTCCTGGAGGACATTGTCGGCGATGCGCAGGTCCTGCGCCTCGAGTCCCAGGGTAGCGTCGAGCAGGAGCACGACGACCTCGGCGAAATCGACCGCACGGCGCGCGTCGGCGACGGCGAGCTTCTCGAGCTTGTCCTGGACCTTGGCGCGCTTGCGCATCCCGGCGGTGTCGATCAGCCGCACCGGGCGAAGCTGCCCGTCCGGCGCCTTCCACTGCCAGTCGATCGCGATCGAATCGCGGGTGATCCCCGCCTCCGGCCCGGTGAGCAACCGCTCCTCCGACAGGATTCGGTTGATCAGGGTCGACTTGCCGGCATTGGGCCGGCCGACAATGGCGAGCTTGAGCGGACCGCTTGTCCCCTCCTCGTCCTCGGCCTCTTCTTCCTCGGGCCGGTCGAAGTGCGGGAGCAGCTGCTCGAACAGATCTGCAATGCCCTCGCCATGCTCGGCGCTGAGCGCAATCGGCTCGCCAAGACCCAGTCCATAGGCTTCGAGGATGCCGCTCTCCCCCGCCCTCCCCTCGGCCTTGTTGGCGGCGAGGATGATCGGCACGGTCTCGCTCCGAAGCCAGCGCGCGATCTCCTCGTCCAGCGGGGTCACCCCCGCGCGGGCATCGATCACGAACAAGGCGGCGTCGGCGTCGCGCACCGCGGCCATCGTCTGCGCGCGCATCCGCCCCGGAAGAGTCTCCGGGTCCTCGTCCTCGTAGCCCGCGGTATCGATCACGGTGAAGTCGAGCCCGAGCAGGCTCGCCTCGCCCTCGCGCCGGTCGCGGGTCACGCCCGGCCGGTCGTCGACGAGCGCAAGGCGCTTGCCGACCAGCCGGTTGAACAGGGTCGACTTGCCGACATTCGGCCGGCCCACGATCGCGAGAGTTGGAAGCGCCATAGCGGCGCGAGGTGGCCGCTAGGCCACCACAGGTCAAGGCGTAAGGCGGAAGCGGCGCGCCCGCGAAGGGCGCGCCCCTCGCTTACCTCCAGGCGGTGAGCATGCCCATGTCGTCGAGCGTGTACATCGTCCCGTCGGCAACCACCGGCGGAAGCGAGAAGGACGTGTTGCCGTTGATCGTCTGGACGACCGCGCCGTCGGCCGGGTTGACGAAGGCGACATGCCCCATCGAGCTGAGCAGGACGAGCCGGCCGCCGGCGAGCACCGGGCCGCGCCAGAAGACCGGGCCCGAGCGCGCATTGTCGCCGCCGCCGCGGTAGCGCTGGAGCTGCGACGACCAGCGGATCCGGCCCGAGGCGCGCGAGATGGCGAGCAGTTGGGCACGGTCGGTGACCACGAACACCCAGTCGCCGGCCACCCACGGGGTGGAGATTCCGGCGATGTTGAGCTCCCAGGCGCGCTGGCCCGTGATCAGCTCGACCGCGACCATGCGGCCGCCCTGGCCGACCGCGAACACGCGGCCGTTGTCGATCACCGGGTCGGCGTCGATGTCGGAGAGGTTGCCGACGATGGTGCTGACGCCGGTGCGCGCGAGCGCGTCCTGCCACACCACCTGGCCGTTCTCGTAGCGATAGGCGGTGAGCTCACCGGACGAGAAGCCCGCGACCACCGTGCTCTGCGCGAAGGCGGGCGCGGCGGTGCCGAACACCCCGGCCAGCTCGACCGCGCCGGTGCCGTTCCACTGGGTCGCGCCGTTGTCCTGGCGGAGCGAGAAGATCTGGTTGTCCTGGGTAATCACATAGACGCTTCCGGCGGCGACGGTCGGAGCGCCGCGCAGCGGGCCGGCCGGCCGCACGATCCACACCTGCCCGCCGCTATTGGCGTCGAGCGCGGCGGCATAGCCTGAGCCGTTGGTCACATAGACTCGGCCATTGTCATAGCTGACCCCGCCGCCGAACAGCGTCTCGGTGGACGCCTGCTCGCCGCGCACCTGGGTCTGCCACAATTGCTGGCCGTTGGCGGCGCTGAACGCCCGGACGACCGCCCGAGTGTCGATCGTGAACACCTTGCCGTCCGCGACGACCGGCTCGGCTGCGAGGCGCGCCTGCGGCCCGCTGCCCGATCCGATGCTCACCCGCCACGCCTGGGTCGGCGCAGCGCCGAACGCGACATGGGTCATCGACTTGGCAGGGTTGCCGCCCGGCTGCGGCCAGTCGCGATTGGCGATCGGGCCCGGAACCACCACCGGCACGCCGGCGAGGGCCGGATCGACCTCCGCCACCGCCTCGGTGCTGAGCACGGCCGTCCGTTCGCCGACCGTCGGGGTCGTTGGACCGCGGCCGCGGCTCAACACGCCGCAGCCTGCGAGCAGGCTCACCATCGCAACAGATACAATCACTCGCTTCATTGGGAGGCGTCCCTCGCTGCCACGTCGTTCCCCTGTGTCGCTGCGCCCTGCGGCGCCGCACCCGGCGTTCCGGCGCCCCCGCCGGCCTGGATTGCTTGCTCGATGCTCGGGTCGAGCTGGACCGCATCGACTCCGAGCGCGCTCGCCATCTGGATGGCGCGGCTCTTGATGCTCTCCGGCACCGTCGGATCGCGCGCCATCGCCGACAGGATCTGCGCCGCCTGGGGCGCGCGCTGCTGGCGGATCAGTGCGACGGCGACCATCTCGCCGGTCGTTCCGAGCCACGGATTTCCGGCCTGGGCATAGCCCTGCAGCCGCTGCACCACCTGGGCGGGCTGGAGCTGGTCATATTCGAGCTGGGTCTGACGGATCAGCGCCGCGTCGCGATAGGGCTGCGGCGCATTCTCATCGGCGGCGATGCTGCCCAAGGTCGCGATCGCGGCGGGAATGGCGTTGGTCTGGATCTGCGCGTTGGCGCGCAGGAAGAGCGCCGAATAGCGATAGGCCGCGCGGTCGCTCGCCGCGAGCTCGTCGATCGTCGCGGAGGCGCCGCGGGCGTTGTTGGCCTCGAGCTGCTCGATCACCTGGACGAGCTTCTCCGACTGCTCGCCGGCCTTGGCGTCCTGGCGCTGGTTCCACCAGATCGCGCCGCCGACCGCCGCGAGCAGAAGCACCGCCGCGCCGATGACCCACCAGCCGTAGCGCGTGAAGAAGCTGCTGACCTGCTCCTTGCGCAGCTCCTCGTCGACTTCACGCAGGAAGGCATCATCGTCTCTTGGCTTGACCGCCAATGTCACTCTCCGAACTGCGGATGAAGGCGCCGCCTGTTCAACCCGCAAACTAACCCCGTTGCCGGCGGCCCGGCGGTTCTTACCGGCAAGCGTGCGCCAACGGAAGATGAAACCCTAAGTGTCAATCAAGGCATCACTTGGGCCGGTAGATCTGCCCTTCGCCGGGGAAGCTGCGCGCCTTCACCTCCGCAGCATAGGCCTCGGCCGCCTGGCTGATCTCGCCGGCGAGGTCGCCGAACTTGCGGACGAAGCGCGGGGTGCGCTCAAACAGGCCAAGCATGTCCTCGGTGACGAGGATCTGGCCGTCGCACTGCGCCGACGCGCCGATCCCGATGGTCGGGCAGGCGACCGCCTTGGTCGCCTCGACCGCGATCTCCTCCATCACCCCTTCGAGCACCAGCAGGAAGCAGCCTGCGTCCGCGACAGCGCGGGAGTCGGCGAGGATCTTGGCCGCCTCGGCATCGTCACGCCCGCGCGCGCGATAGCCGCCGAGCGCGTTGACCGCCTGAGGAGTCAAGCCGACATGGCCGATGACTGGGATCCCGCGCTGGCTCAGGAACGCGACCGTCTCGGCCATCGCCTCGCCGCCTTCCAGCTTCACGGCGGCAGCTCCGGTTTCCTTCATGATCCGGGCGGCGTTACGGAACGCCTGCTCCGGGCTCTCCTCATAGGAGCCGAACGGCATGTCGACCGCGACCAAAGCGTGCCACGAGCCGCGCACCACCGCGGCGCCATGATTGCACATCATGTCGAGGGTCACCGGCACGGTCGACGGCAGCCCATAGATGACCTGGCCCAGGGAATCGCCGACCAGCAGCAGGTCGCAATGCGGGTCGAGCAGCTGCGCGGTGCGCATCGTATAGGCGGTCAGCGCAACGATCGGCTCACCACCCTTGCGAGCGCGCAAGGCCGGAACGGTGAGCCGCTTGCCGGGGGTGGGTTGCGGGTTTGCACGGCTCGTCGAGCTGTCGATCGTGTAGGTGGACATGGCAGCTGCTTAGCCGAGACTCCCGCCCTCGTCATGCCGGACTTGATCCGGCATCCACCTTGCTGCGTTGTCGGAACAATGATGCATCACGCCGATCTTTTCGGACCAGTCGACGCCGGGCTGCCGGAAGGCCTCGTTTACCGGCCGGACTTCGTCACGGCCGCGGAGGAAGCGGCGCTCATCGATCACGTCGCCGCGCTGCCTTTCGCGCCGTTTCAGTTCCACGGTTTCGAGGGCAACCGCCGCACCGTCTCGTTCGGAATGGAATACAAGTTCGACGGCAGCGGCCTCAAGCAGGCCGAGCCCTTCCCCGGCTGGCTTCTCCCCGTCCGCGACCACGCCGCGGCTCTGGCGGAGCTCAAGCCCGAGGATTTCGTCCACGCCCTCATTATCGAATATGCGCCGGGAGCCGGCATCGGCTGGCATCGCGACCGGCCGGTGTTTGGCGACGTCGTCGGAGTCTCGCTGGGCGCCGAGGCGCCGCTTCGTTTCCGGCTGAAGGAAGGCTCGAAATGGCGCCGCTTCACCCTCCCCGCCGAACCGCGCTCGGCTTATCTGCTGCGCGGTCCCGCTCGGACTGAATGGGAGCACAGCCTCGCGCCGGTCAGCGCACTCCGCTACTCGATCACGCTAAGGACCCTCCGCGCCGCCTGAATCGAAAGCGCCCGCCGGTTCCCCAACCGGCGGGCGCTGCCCCTCTCCCTCGCTGGAAGCTCTTTTTTTAACGGTAGAAGATGTGAAGGCCGATCTTGGTGACTCGGTCGAGGCGGCGGCCCCAGCTCGGCGAGACATAGTCGGCGTGATACCAAAGGCAGTCGTCGGTCAGTCGGTCTGAGACGCCGTCCTGGGCGATGCGGGCGACGGCGACAGCGCGGCGCCAGGCGGCGGAGTCGCGGTTGGCGTTCGGAATCCGGCCGGTCGCGTTCACGAAAGAGAACTGCCAGGGCTGTTCGACGACTCCGCACAGGGTCGACGGGTAGCGGCCGGAGGCGGCGCGGTTCATCACCACTTCGGCGACGGCGAGCTGCCCCTCGAGCGATTCACCGCGCGCCTCGAAATAGACGGCGCTGGCGAGGCAATCCTGCTCCTGATTGTCGGTCTCGACGCGCTCATAAGCGGCGACCTGCTCCTCGAGCGGACGGCCGCGCATCGTGTCGGCGAGCGTCGGGACCATCTGGGTGCCGGCCTGAACGGCGGCCGGAATGACGTTCGCCTGAAGCGGCGCAGCGTGGGCGGCGACACCGCCAGAAGCAAGCAGAGCGGCGGCGATGCCCGCAGCACGGACCGAACGGTTCATCTGTGTTGGCTTCCTAAATCTCGTCAGGACACAAGGGGGCCGTGGCGCGAATCGCGCTCTTTTGGCTCTTCCCGTCCTGTTATTGCCCGTGAGCCGCCGCCGCGCCTTTTGGCTTGCGAGTGTGCGTTCGGCTCATTCCAAGGGCGGCGCCGGACCCCTTCGGTCCCACTCGGCGCTGCCCGCTCTTCGCTATCAGCGAGGAGGCAAATGCCGATCGAACCTCGTAATTACAACAGGGGTTAGTCCGGGACTCGTTGAGTCGAGCCGATGTATGCGATGAGTTGAGGAACCTTTGGAGGAACTCGCCTAAGCTATTTCAACTCGGCGATATTCTGTCTCGCCTCACCGGTGCTCGAATCCACCGGAGCGACAAGCCTGACCTGTGCGCTCGGGACCCAGCCCGATTCGCACGGACCTTCATAATCGCGCCGCGCGGGGATCGGCGCGGACACGCCGCAGTCGCGGCTCGCCTGGCCGTTGCGATCATAGATGACACCCAGCCAGCGCTGATCGAGCGAGCGGCTGCAGATGAAGAAGTTGGATCCCGCGGGCAGCCGCCCGGTCTGCCGGGCCGGTTCGAACGGCGCCGCTCGCACCAGGATCGCGCCATCGACCGCACGCTCGCGCACCTCGCCGAGCGAGTTGCAGGCGGCGAAATTGGGCCCGAGCTCGCCGACCCGAACCGGGGTCACGTTGCCGGCGAGCAGGTCGCTGTCCTCGGGCGCCCGCTCGTAGCGCGGAGTCGTCGAGCCGTAGGAGACGTTGCGGTCCTGCGGTTCCGAGCAGCCGGCTAGGCCGAGCGGAACGAGGCAGGCGGCGACGAAACGGATGCGCATGGGGATCATCTAGAACGCGGCGCGCGCACGGGCTAGAGCCCGGCCATGGCTTACTGGCTGATGAAATCCGAACCCGAGGCGTATAGCTGGGACGACCTCGTCCGCGACGGCGGCACCGAATGGGACGGCGTTCGCAACAATGCGGCGACGCTCAATTTGAAGTCGATGAAGCCAGGCGACCGCGCCTTCCTCTACCACAGCGTCAGCGACAAGGCGGTGGTCGGGATCATGGAGATCACGCGCGAGGCGCAGCCGGACCCCAAGGCAAAGCCCGGCGAGCGCTGGGTGTCGGTCCGCGTCGAGCCGGTCGAGAAGCTCCCGCGCCCCGTCACCCTCGCCGAGATCAAGGCCGAGCCTCGCCTCGCCGACATTGAGCTCATCCGCCAGTCCCGCCTCTCCGTCGCCCCGATCCGCGAAACGGAATGGAGGCTCATCGAGGAAATGGCTCAGGCGTCCGCCTGAGCCGGGGCTAGGCGCAGCCGCTCGCGCAACGTCCAGCGGACCAGCATCAGGATGGAAACCGCGGCGAGGCCCGCGGCCAGCCCGGTCCAGATGCCGACGCCGTCCCAGCGCAGGCCGAATCCCAGGGTCAGCGCGGTTCCCATTCCCACGATCCAGTAGCCGAACAGCGCGAAGGCCATCGGCACCGCCGTATCGTGAAGGCCCCTCAACATGCCCGCTCCGACCGCCTGGGCGCCGTCGAAGATCTGGAACAGCGCGGCGACTCCCAGGAAAGACACCGCGAGCGCGATGACGCTGGCGTTGGCCGGGTCCGAGGCGTCGATGAAGATGCCGGCCAGGCGATGCGGCATCGCCCACATCAGGATCGCCATCAGGCCCATGAAGCCGACCGCGAGCACGAAGCTGGTCCATCCCGAGCGGGCGATTCCGACGGGGTCGCCACGGCCATAGGCATGCCCCACCCGCACCGTCGCCGCTTGGGCGAGCCCCATCGGCACCATGAAGGACAGGCTGGCGATCTGGATCGCGACCTGGTGCGCCGCGAGGCTGGCGGTGCCGATCAGTCCCATCAGGAAGACCGCGGCGTTGAACACGCCCACCTCAAGGGTCAGCGTCCCCGCGATCGGCAGTCCCAGCCGCCAGACCTGGCGGAGCCTTGCCCAGTCGGGCCGCCAGAAGCGGCCGAACAGGTGATAGCGGCGGAACCGCCGGTCGCGGCTGATGATGAAGGCGAGCGTCAGGAATTCCAGGGTCACAGTGATCGAGCTTCCGATCCCTGCGCCGGGAAGCCCGAACCCGGGCAGGCCGATTTCCGGCACGCCGAAGATCAGCGCCGTGTTGACGATCGCGTTCACGACGACCGCTCCGCCCGCGACGACAAGCGACCAGCCCGGCCGCTCCAACGCGGCGAGGAAGTTGCGCAGGACCAGGTAGAGAAAGGCCGGAAGCAGAGCCCACATCAGGTAGCGGACCAGGCTTTCCGCAGCGGCCGCGAGCGCCGGGTCCTGGCCGAGCAGGATGAGGATCGCCCTGCTGTTCCACAGCAGCAGCCACATCGGCAGCACTAGGATCACCGCCGACCACATCGCCTGGCGAACGGTGCGGCGAACGTCACGAACGCTGTTCCAGCGCCGGCCTCGCTCGCTCGCGATCATCGGCGCGGCGGCCGTCACCAGCCCCATCCCGAAGATCAGGCAGAACACGTAGAGGTTGATGGCTAGCGCGGCCGCGGCGAGCGTCTCGGGTCCGAGCCGGCCGAGCAGGACCACGTCGGTCGCGTGGATCAGCGACTGGGCGAGATTGGTGAGGACCAGCGGGTAGGCGAGAAGAAGCGTCGCCTTCACTTCGGCGCGCCAGTGTCCGGCTACTACTTTGGGCGACCTCGGCATCGCGCGGCGCATAACCGCGCCGTCGCCGCGGCGTAAGGCCCCACCCTCAGCCGCCCAGCCGCGCCGCCGCTTCCCCGAGCGACTGGCGGACGTCGAAGATCTCCGCCCAGGGGTCGGGCCTGTCGGCGATCAGGCCCGGCACGGTGCGCAGGTTGAAGGCCTTGGGGTCAAGGCCTGGCGCCACTTCCTCCCATTCGATCGGCAGCGACACCGGCGCGCCCTCGCGCGCACGCGTGGAATAAGGGCCGACCGCGGTAGAGGTCGGGTCGTTGCGCAGATAGTCGATGAAGATCCGCCCCTCCCTCTCGGCCTTCGAAATGCGGGCGAGATAGAGATCCGGCCGCTCCTCGGACATCAGCTCCGCGAGTCCCTTGGCGAACGCCTTGGCCTCGCGCCACTCCGCATCGGGCAGGATCGGCACCATCACGTGAAGCCCCTTGCCCCCGGTTGTCTTGGCGAAGCTCCGAAGGCCCATCGCCTCGAGCCGGTCGCGCACGTCGAGCGCCGCTGCGACCACCGAGTCGAAGCCGAGCCCCTCGGCGGGATCGAGGTCGAAGATGATCCGGTCAGGCCGGTCAGGCCGCTCGACGGTCACGCCCCAGGGGTGGAGCTCCAAAGTCCCCATCTGCACCGCCGCGACCAGCCCCGCCTCGTCCTCTATATAAAGGTAAGGCTCGTCGAAGCCGGGGACCGGCACTTCCTTCAACTGCGGAAGAACGCCCGACGCGGGATGGCGCTGGTAGAAGCATTTCTTATCCGCGCCCGTCGGGCAGCGCACCAGCGTCACCGGCCGCCGAGCGATGTGCGGAAGTATGCGGTCGGCCACGGCCAGATAATAATCGGCCAACTCGCTCTTGGTGACGCCCTGCTCCTCCCACAGCACCTTGTCGGGGCTGCTCAGCCGCACCCCGAGCAGCTCACGCGCGTCGCTCATGCCATCTCCTCCAGCATCGACAGCGGCGCCGCGGGCGCGAGCTGCTCCATCCGGCATTGCTCCGGCGCCTTGTCCGGCCGCCAGCGCAGGAACGACGTGCCGTGGCGGAAGCGCCGGCCGGTGACCTGGTCGAAGCGCACCTCGACGACCAGCTCGGGCCGCAAGGGCTGCCACTCGCCGGAGCGCTCCGTCGACCAGCGGCTCGGCCCGCCCGGCGCCGCACCGGTGAAGCCCGGCGCCTCGACCAGCGCCTCCAACTGTTTGGTCAGCGCCGCGCGGTCCGGCATGTTCGAGGTGAAGCCGACATGGTTGAGCAGCCCGTCCTCGTCATAGAGGCCGAGCAGAAGCGAACCGACCTCGCGCTTCTTCGCGGCATAGCGGAAGCCGCCGACCACGCAGTCCGCGCTTCGCAAACACTTGACCTTGAGCATCGCCCGCTCGCCTGGCTGGTAGGGCGCGTCCGCCCGCTTGGCGATGACCCCGTCGAGCGCCGCGCCCGCCCCTTTGAGCCAGCCCTGCGCTACCGCGCGGTCCTCGGTATAGGGCGACAGCAGCAAGTCGCCGCTCCCCGCCCGCTTATGAAACGCCTCCAACACCTCCCGCCGCCGCGCGAGCGGCGCCGCGGTCAAATCCTCCCCCTCCATCGCCACGCAATCGAACAGCAGGATCCGCGCCGGGGTCTCCCGCGCCAGCCGCGCCACGCGGCTCGCCGCCGGATGAAGCCGCATCTGAAGCGCGTCGAACGACAACGCCCCGTCCACGACGATCACCATCTCGCCGTCGATCACGAAGCGGTCGCCGGGGAGGGAGCGCACCAGCTCGACCAGCTCCGGGAAATAGCGCCCGAGCGGCTTCAGCCCCTTCGACTGAAGCTCGACCTCGTCGCCGTCGCGGAAGGCGAGCATCCGGAACCCATCCCACTTGGGCTCGAACCGCCACCCCTCTCCGTCGGGAAGCGCCTCCACCAGCTTCGCCTCCATCGGCGGCAGCGGCGGGCGGATGGGGAGGTTGGGAAGACCGGACACGCAGGCGCAACGACGCGGCTGCGGCGCTGTTCCGCGGGCTAAGGTCACACAAAGTTCAAGCCAGCGAGGGTTGCGGGGGCGAGCGAAAGGTTCGCAAGTTGCGGAACTTGCACACCTCCTGGGCGAAAAACCTTCTGGGGCTGTGGGGCGATGGAAGGCGGGTGTCGCTGGGATGTGAAGTTCACGAAGTTCACGATGTCCCCGCGATTCGTGAAGTTTGAGCGCGGGCGTGCGGCGAAAGGTTACCAAAGGTCGCCTTGCTGCGAATGATGCATGAGGACGCTTTCTGCCGAAGCTGCGTCGCATAGAAAGAGCCGCAGTGAACATATCAGGAACCGCCGCTGTAGGAAAGTGGCGGTAGGCTGGGGGATTTCGGCCCCGGACGAACTAAGCGCCGAGAAATCGTCGCATCGCGGACAGGAAGTGCGCCCATGCCGGCTCGTGTTCGAGAAGGACGTGATTGGCGCTGTCGAGCTCCACGAAGCGGGCGCCCGGGATGCCTTCGGCCAGTTCGCGTCCGGCTTCGAAGCCTATCACGTGATCGTTGCGCGCATGGGCGACCAGGGTGGGCACCTTCACCTGGGGCAGCATGGCCGTCACATCGATGGTGGCGAGCACGCGCTGGAGCCGCACAGCGTTCACCGGGGTGGTCGAAACCTTCTGAAGCTCGTTCCACCAGCCGAGCTGCTCCGGCGTGCCGTCGGGGATGTAGAGGCCGGTGAACATCTGGCGATAGGCCGGATTGTCGCTTCCCCAGCCCGTTTGAGTAAGCGTCACCATGGCCTCGCGCCGGGCGAGGTCCTCGCCCTTCAGCCGCAACGCCCATCCACGCGCATAGCCGCCGAGAAGGACCATGCGCCGGATCCGTCCGGGATGCCTGAGCGAATAGGCGATTGCGACCGGCGCTCCCTGGGAGATGGCGAGCAGATCGAACTGGTCCACCCCCGCAGACTCGACCACGCTTTCGAGGTCGTCGACGAAGCTCTCGAACGACAGGTCCTCTGCGTCCCAGTCCGACAGGCCGTTGCCGCGCTCGTCGTAGCGGATGAGCCGGTTGTGCCGCATCAGTTCCCGAAGCCAGTGCCGCCACACCGGACTTTCCCAGTCGAATTCGAGGTGATTGAGCCAGTTTGCGGTCTTCACGAGCGGGAAGCCGGCGCCGACCGACGACCAGGCGAGGCGGGTGCCGTCGCGCGCCGTGCAGCTGAGGACCTGCTGGTGCGGAAGCGCCTCGGCCGGCCGCAATGCCCGCGCCTGGCGCGCCCAGGCCGCCGGCGACTGGCCATAATGCCGCCTGAACGCGCGGCTGAACGCCTCCTCGCTCCCGAAGCCGACCGCATAAGCGACGTCGCCGGCCTTGCGATCGCAATCGCGAAGCATGATCGCCGCCTGGCGAAGCCGCCACCGCCCGCAATAATGCATCGGCGGCTCCCCGACCGCCTTCCCGAACCGCTCACAGAGCACGCTTCGCGAGACCCCTGCCTCGCGGGCAAGCGCGTGAACGTCGAGTCTCTCCGCGAAACGGGTGTGGATCAGCTGAAGCACCCGCGACACCGCCGGGTCGTCGGAGCGGGCGGGCGGGTCCTCGAGCGACGCACCGTCGTGTCGAAGCTCCTGGTGGCGCATCTGCATTCGGATCGCTCCGGCTGGCCTACGAAGGCTAGCAGGCTGCCGGCGTTTCAATCAACTTTTTCGGTCGCGCGATCATTGGCCTTGCCGGCTTCATGGCCGACCATCTCCGCACAGCAGGAGGTGACCGCAATGGCAGAGGTGAATCCCGACACGCTCAACGCACTCGTCGGCAAGATGCTCGGCGATCTTGGCGGAGCGTTCAGCGTCCCGACCGTTCGAATCGGCTTCAAGCTGGGCCTGTTCCAGTCGCTCCACGACGATGGCCCGGCGACCGCGAGCGAGCTGGCCGCGCGCCTCGGTCTCGCCGAGCGCTACGTTCGGGAATGGGCGATGGCGCAGGCCTGCAACGGCTATGTCAGCTTCGACTCCGCGACCGGCCGCTTCAGCCTCTCGCCCGAACAGGCGATGGTTTTCGCCCTCGAGGACAGCCCGCTCTATCTCGCCGGCGCCTTCGATCTTGCCGCCGCGATGGTCGACGGGGAGGCGAAGGTGGAGGCCGGCTTCCGGACCGGCGAGGGCGTCAGCTGGGGCGAGTCCTCCGGCTGCCTGTTCTGCGCGGTCGGCGCCTTCTTCCGGCCCGGCTATGTCAACGGCATCGTCCAGTCCTGGCTTCCGGCCGTGGACGGGATGATGCCGAGGCTGGAGGCTGGCGCCAAGGTCGCCGACATCGGCTGCGGTGTGGGCTTCTCCACTCTGCTGATGGGTAGGGCGTTCCCGGCCAGCCGCTTCATCGGCTACGATTTCCACGCGCCCTCGATCGAGCAGGCCAATGCCCATGCCGCCGCGCACGGGCTCGGCGAGCGGGTCCGCTTCGAGGTCGCCGATGCCAAGGCGATCGGCGAGCGCGACTTCGACCTCATCACCATGTTCGATTGCCTCCACGACATGGGCGACCCGCGCGGCTGCGCCAGTCATGTCCGCTCGCTCCTGAAGGACGACGGCGCGTGGATGATCGTTGAGCCGATCGCCGGCGACGATCCGGAGACGAATATCGGCAACCCGGTCAGCCGGCTCTATTATAATGCGTCGACGATGATCTGCGTGCCGACCTCGCTCGCGCAGGAAGTGGGCGAGGCGCTCGGCGCCCAGGCCGGCGAGGCGAAGCTCACCGACGTTCTGAGCGGCGCGGGCTTCGGGCAGGTGCGGCGGGCCACGGAGGGGCCGTTCAACATCGTGCTCGAGGCGCGGCCGCTCGCCGCCGCCCGCTGATCATAAGGGGAGACGATGATGGTCTACGAAGCGCGCTGGTCCCGACCGGTCCATCTCGGCCTGGCCGCGGCCACCCTCGCCCTGTCGGTGCTCGGCTTCGCCGCCGCCGGAATCATCCCGACCGGCAGCGAGCCGCAGCCGGCGGTCGGCTGGGCGATCGTCGCCGGTTGCATTGCGGCGGCAGGCATCTTCCTGCTCCGCGCCTTCAGTCAGGTCCCGCAGGCCCGCGTCGACCAGCACGGCATCTGGACGCGCAAGCTCGGCAAGCCCGTCGCCTGGCGCGACATCAGCCGGGTGTCGCCGATGCGCGCCGGAATCCAGCAGATCGTCAGGTTCGAGACCGCCGGCGCCCGCGGCACCTTCGGCATCAACACGACCTTCTACGATCGGGGCATGAGGCAATTGCTCGCGGCGGTGAGGGAGTTTCGGCCCGACCTGGCATCCTGAGGCCTGGTCAGGAAAACACCTGCTGAAGCGCCGGCCCACCGCGAGGGTCGGCGCCCCAGCGGTTCTGGCTCGGCGTTCCCGGAATGCAGCCGATGATGATCATGGCGATCCAGCCGAGATAGGGAATGTAGAAGGTCAGCACGAGCCAGCCGGTGACGTCGAAGTCGTGGATCCGGCGGATGCCGACGGATGTGCCCACCACTGCCGCGACCACGAGGAAGACCAGCATCAGCATGCCCATGACGAACATTACCACCGGGGACGGCAGCGTTTCGTCGGCAGCGACGAAGAAGACGACGAACAGCACGAAGATCAGCGTGAGCTGGATCATCGCCGACCAATATTCCTTGCGCGTGGCGCGGCCGTGAAAGTCGCCCACCCGCCGCCACGGCTTGATCACCTCGTTCATGAATCCCCCTTTGTAGAGGGAGCGTAGGGGGAAGGTTGGGGATTGGAAAGGGTTAGGCCGGGCAGGCGCGGGGCCGTCACGGGAGTAAACCCTACGCCGCCTTTCCAACGATGCTCCGCATCGCCGGAACCTTGGGCGGCTCCGCCCGTGACGTCAGTCCTGTCCGCTTCGCGGCAGGCTGGCCGGCCTTCACCGTCTCTCGCGGAACGCGCGCTCGCTTCGCTCCGCTTGCGTTCCGCTCGGCGGCTCGCAGAGGCGGCTTAGGCCGCCTCAGCCTTCCGGCTCTGCCGCTTCCGCTCGTGCGGATCCAGGAACCGCTTCCTGATCCGGATCACCTTCGGGGTCACCTCGACCAGCTCGTCGTCCTGGATGTAGGCGATCGCCTGCTCCAGGGTCATCCGCCGCGGCGGGGTCAGGCGGATGCCCTCGTCCTTGCCGGAGGCGCGGAAGTTGGTGAGCTGCTTGGACTTCAAAGGATTGACCTCGAGGTCCTGCGGCTTGGCGTTTTCGCCGATCACCATGCCCTCGTAGAGCTTGTCGCCCGGCGAGATGAACAGAACGCCGCGCTCCTCCAGAGCGTTGAGCGCATAGGCAACCGCCTCGCCCTGCTCCATCGAGATGAGGACGCCGTTCTGGCGGCCCGAGATCGGGCCCTTGTAGGGGCCGTATTTCTCGAACAGCCGGTTCATGATGCCGGTGCCGCGCGTGTCGGACAGGAACTCGCCATGATAGCCGATGAGGCCGCGGCTGGGCGCGCTGAAGGTGAGGCGGGTCTTGCCGCCGCCCGACGGGCGCATGTCGGTCATCTCGGCCTTGCGCAGGCTCATCTTCTCGACGACCGTTCCCGAATGCTCGTCATCGACGTCGATGACGACCGTCTCATACGGCTCCTCGCGGCCGTTGGGGCCGTCGCGGAACAGCACGCGCGGGCGGCTGATCGATAGCTCGAAGCCTTCGCGGCGCATCGTCTCGATGAGCACGCCCAATTGGAGCTCGCCGCGGCCGGCGACTTCATAGGAATCGGAGGTCGGGCTGACGGTCACCCGGATGGCGACGTTGGTCTCGGCTTCCTTCTCGAGCCGGTCGCGGATGACCCGGCTCTGCACCTTGTCGCCGTCCTTGCCGGCATAAGGGCTGTCGTTGACGCCGAAGCTCATCGCCAGGGTCGGCGGGTCGATTGGCCGCGCGCGGATCGGCTGGGTCATGCCCGGCTCGGCGATGGTATTGGACACCGTCGCCTTCGTCAGGCCCGCGATGGCGACGATGTCGCCCGCCTGGGCGCTCTCGACCGGCACCCGCTCGAGGCCGCGGAAGGCGAACACCTTGGTGGCTCGGCCGGCCTCGACCTCGTTGCCGTCCACGTCCAGAGCCTTGATCGGCATGTTGATGTCGAGCTTGCCGCTCTCGATCCGCCCGGTGAGGATTCGGCCGAGGAAGTTGTCGCGGTCGAGAAGCGTCGCAAGCATCTTGAACGGGCCGTCGACCGGAAGGCCGGGCTCAGGGATATGCTCGACGATCTTCTCGAACAGCGGCGTGAGGTCGCCCGAGCGGACGTCGTCGGTGAGCCCCGCATAGCCGTTGCGGCCCGACGCGTAGAGGACCGGGAAGTCGAGCTGTTCGTCATTGGCGTCGAGGCTCAGGAAAAGCTCGAAACATTCGTCGAGCACTTCCGCGGGCCGGGCGTCAGGGCGGTCGATCTTGTTGACCACGACGATCGGCTTGAGGCCCAGGCCGAGCGCTTTGCCGGTCACGAACTTGGTTTGCGGCATCGGCCCTTCCGCCGAGTCCACGAGCAGGATGACTCCGTCGACCATCGACAGAATGCGCTCGACCTCGGCGCCGAAGTCGGCGTGGCCCGGGGTGTCGACGATGTTGATCCGCACGGATTCGCCACCCGCCGGCGGAGTCCACTCCACGGACGTGCACTTGGCCAGGATGGTGATCCCTCGCTCCTTCTCCAAGTCGTTGGAATCCATGGCTCTTTCCTCCACGCGCTGGTTGTCGCGGAAGGTGCCGGACTGCCGGAACAGCTGGTCGACAAGAGTCGTCTTGCCGTGATCGACGTGGGCGATGATCGCCACGTTGCGAAGGCTCATGCGGATATAACTCGATTTGGAGGGCGCAAGTTGCGGGGCGCGCCACATAACAATGATGCTGCGCCGCAACAAGAGGGCGCGCTCTTCCACGGTAGTGAGCGCCGATCAGCCGCTTAGCGCGCCGTTAACCTCGTCGGTTTATGCCGGGCGACGGAGGCAATTCGTGGTTCATTTCAAGGTCGATCATCACCCCGAGTCACCGAACGGCCGCGCCAGCGCCCCGCGCGAGGCCGTTCGCGCACGAAGCCCGCGCCGGCGCGTTGTGGTCGACGGCGTCTTCCACGCCCTGACCGGCACCTATCGCGTAGCGATCAAGAACCTGTCCTGCACCGGCGCCCTCATCCAGTGCGACCAGCCGCTCAAGGTGGGCAAGGAAGGCGTTCTGGAAGGCAAGAATCTCGACCATTTCTGCCGGATCGTGTGGACCGACGGCAGGCTCTACGGCCTGCAGTTCGACACGCCCTTGCCGATGGACGTCGTGCTTGAGCTCCACCGCATCACCGGCGACGACGTCGACCGGGCCGCGACCAAGGAAGCCGAGGAGTGGTGGCGAACACACGCTCCCTGAGGCGGCTCCTGCGCTCTTAGGAAAGCGTCGCCCGCAATCCCGAGTTCCGTCCCCGCTGAGGCGGCAGGCCGGGGTCCGACGCCATCGCCGCGCTGGGCCGGTGACTCAGCACCCGCGACAGATCGAGGCCGGCGCCCGTCATCAGGAGGGTGGCCTCAGACAGGCTCCGAACCCCGAGCTTCGCCATGATCCGCGCTCGGTGCATCTCCACCGTGCGCACGCTGATCCCGAGCTGGTAGGCGGCGCACTTGTTCGCCTTGCCCGCGACCAGCGCCAGGAACACGTCGAACTCCCGCGTGGTGAGCTTGGTCACCTTGTCCCGGGCGAAGCGGCGCGCCTCGTCGGCCTCGACGGCACCCTGGAGCTTGCCCCAGAGCGGAGCGAGCGTCGCGGCGAGCTGCGCTTCGGTCGCGGGCTTGCACAGGAAATCGGCTGCCCCGTGCTTCATCGCCTCGACAGCGATGGCAAGGCTGCCGGGATGGCCGAGACCGACCACCGGCCAGCCCGGTACGCGAGCGACGAGTGCGTCGAGCGTGCCCATGCCGGCAAGGCAGCTAGTGAAGTCGAGCAGCACGCAGCCGGGCGCGAGCCGATCGACGATCGCGATCAGCTCCGCGCCGCTTTGTAACGGCCAGGCTTCTGCACCGATGGTTGAGAGATGGACGACCAGCCGTTGGCGGTCTTCACTGTCGCCGCCGACCAGATAGACCCTTCGTACGTGGGACATACGCAATTCCCCCGCGACGGCCACACTACACCGTGGCCAGGCCCGCAAATGTCTGTGAAAAAAGACTTATCCACAATCTGCGGAAAATACTGTTGATATCCGTTAGAAAGTTGCGGCCCGACCGTGACGCGCTCCGCCCGCCGCGGCTGCCCGTCCGGCAGACGTGGGGGGATTACTACGCTAGTAGATTCCCCAGCTAATCCCCGACGCCTGTTAACCATATTTTAACCACGGTTCTAAGGGGCGGCGGAGCGGCCGGGTCGGTCGCTCCTTCACTGGGCAAAGCATGATGTACGAGCAGTTCCTGTTTGGCGGCAGGGCGGTGACTTCCGTCGATCATGGCGGGCGCATGATCCTTCCCGCCTTCGTAACTGAGGTGCTTGAGCGGCGGGGCTCGTCGCGCACGATCTGGTTGGGAGTCCATGAGCGCGACTCCTGCCTTCACGCCTATGATCAAAGCTATCACCGCACCCTGTTCGCCGAGATCGAGCGGCGCCGGCTGAGCGACGAAGCGGCGGGCCGAACCGCCGCCGACCATCATTCGCGCCTGCGCCGCGCCTTCGGCTTCGTCGAGCAGTCGCCGATCGCCGACGACGGCGCCATCATTCTTCCGCCGCTGCTTCGCCGCAAGGCGATGATTAAGCGCGCGGCGCTCATCGTCGGCGTCGGCGGCAGCTTCGAGATCTGGAGTCCCCGCGTGGCGCGTGAGGCCACCGATCCGCTCGTGAGAGAGCTCGCCGATCTTCGCGGCCCGGCCACCTCTCCCGAAGAAGGAATGCTGGCGGCATGAAGCTCAAGTGCAGGATCGCCGGTCACGCCAGCGTCGAGCGGGTCGTCTACAATTCCGGCTTCTTCTTCGGCCGCTGCAGCCATTGCCGAGCCGACCTCATCCGCACCGGCAAGAGCGGCTGGGAAGACGTGCCCGACGGCCATGTGGTGAAGTGGAAGGAAGGCGGCCGCCACAGCCACTCCCTTCCCGCCGACTTCAGCGGGCTGCTGCCGGTCATGGTCGGGGAAGCCGGTCCGCGGCCGCAACTGCCGGCCACGCGCGACCGCTTCTTCTCCTGGAGCCGCGCGCTGGTCGACAAGCCGGCCCGCGGCTGGCGCCGCAAGCGCGAAGCCGTCGCGGCGAGCGCACCTCTCGTACCCGACGAGGTTGAGGAGAAGCCGCTTCCCGCCTTGCTGATCGCCGCCCTCGTATTCGGCGCGAGCATGCGGCTGCTGCTTCGGCCGCGTCGCCGCTAGCGCGTCACTGTCGGCCGCTGCTCGGGCATGCCCATGGATGCCAAGAGCGGCTGGTGGGCCTGCAGCTTCTGGAAATCCGCCTTGTCCCTCATGCCGCGCCATTCGGCGAGGATCAGCGACTGGGCCACCGCCCCGCCGAGCGTGGTGCCCGGCCCGGTGATGATAAAGAGATCGGGCGCGAACTCGCGCGCCGCGATGGTGATGGCCCTGGTAAAGTCGTATGTCTCCACGACCTGAGTGCCGAGCGTATAAGCGTGCAGCGCGTCGGTATCGCTGGCGCCCGGCCACCAGATCGCCCCGCGGCCGTCGATCAGCGGCAGATCAGGACTGCGGAACAGGTCGCTGGGGAATTGCCCCCTTCCCTGCTCGGCGACCGGCGCCATCAGTTCGGTGTGGAACGCGGCGTGGTTGGCGAGCCGCATCGGGAAACGGCCCTGCAGCGGCTCGACCTGGCTCTCGAAAGCTGACAGGCCGGCCTCATTGCCGGCCAGGACCAGCATGCCCCCCAAATCAATCGACAGAAAAAGAGCGTGACCTTCGCGGGCGGCGATGCCGTCGACGGTCGCCAGCAATTCGGCTCGACGCTCGGGCTGTGAGCGCCAATCCTCGCCGACGAAGGGATAGATGAGCTGGCCGCCGATCAGCGCGCGCTGCATCAGGGTGCCCATCGTGTTGGCGACGCGGAAGCCGTCTTCCGGTTCGAGCGCGCCGGCGCAGGCAAGCGCGGAATACCAGCCCATCGAGTTGCCGGTGACCGCGACGATGTCGATCTTGTCGCCGTCGATCGACAGGAAGTCGCCAAGCGTGGCCGCGAAAATCAGCGCTGAGGCGTTGTCGCCCCGCGTGTGCTCGGCGACCGAGAAGCGCTGAGCGCCGTCCAAGCCCGACAAAGACGGCTGGTCGGCAAAGCGTCTTTGCTCGTCGAACGCCGCCAGCAGCGCAGCATCCGGGAAGTGACGCTGGAGATAGCCGAGCTCGGTCTTGTTGTAGGTGCCCCGGCCGGGGCAGACGACGACCGCCTTCATTTCCCGCCCCTCACCAGGTCGCGCGCGGCCGCGACGATGTCGTCCGCCGAGGGCATGGTCGCGCCGTAAGCGGGGCCGGTGGCGATGAAGCTGTCCTCGGCAGTAAGCCGCGCGTGCGGCACATCAGTGCGTTCGGTGAGAAGCGCCATCAGCGCCTCGGCGACTCCGCCGGTGCGGCGAGTTTCGTCCACCACCAGGACTTTGCGGCAGCCCTCGACCGCCGCCACGATCGCCTGCTCGGGCAACGGCGACAGCCAGCGTATGTCGATCACGCGCGCGTCGATGCCATCGTCCTCCAGCCGCTTCTGGGCCTGGCGCGACAAATAGGTACCGTTGCCGAAGGTCAGGATCGCGAGGTCCTTGCCGTCGCCATGCCGCCCGACCTCGCCGAACGGGATATGCTGCGAGGGATCGGGATAATGCATCATCCAGCCGCCATCCCCAGCCTCGTGCAGGTCGCGCATCGGATAGAGGGCGATCGGCTCGAGGAACACGACCAGCCTCTGCTCCTCGCGCGCCAGCCGCACGCATTCGCGAAGCATCATCGCCGCATCGGCGCCGTTGGAGGGACAGGCGAGGATTAGCCCCGGAATGTCGCGAAGCACCGCGACAGAATTGTCGTTGTGGAAGTGACCGCCGAAGCCCTTCTGGTAGCCGAGCCCGGCGATACGGACGACCATCGGGTTGGTGAACTGCCCCTTCGAGAAGAAGGGCAAGGTCGCCGCCTCGCCGCGGAGCTGGTCCTCGGCATTGTGGAGGTAAGCGAGGAACTGGATCTCGGGCATCGGCAGGAAGCCGTTATGGGCCATGCCGACGCCGAGGCCGAGGATCGCCTGCTCGTCGAGCAAGGTGTCGATGACCCGCGACCGGCCGAAGCGCGTCATCAGCTTCTGGGTCACGCCATAGACTCCGCCCTTGCGGCCGACATCCTCGCCCATCAGCGCGATCTCGCCGTGGGCAAGCATCAGGTCGGTCAGTGCCCAGTTGATGAGTCGCGACATGATCTGCGGCGAGGCCATCGCCTTGAGATCGCTTCCGAAGGCCTGCTCACGCGCCTCCGCCGTCGGCCCGTTGGTCGGACGGCAGGGTCGCGGAGGCGGGATCAAATGCTCCATCACCTCCGCGGCAGTCTTGAGGCGCGGCCGCGTCACCGCCTCGGCGGCGATACGCTCTACGCGCTGCTCGGTGTCCCGGTAGATCGCCAGCGCCTGCTCGGGCGTCAGCGCGCCGGCTTCGGACATCAGCCGCACCGAGTGGAGCAGCGGGTCGTTCGCCTCCTCCCTCTCGATCTCCTCTCGCGCCATATAGCTGGTCGGCATGTCGGCGCCGGCGTGGCCGTAGAGGCGGATGGTGCGGACGTGCAGGAAGGCCGGCTTGCGCCGCTTGCGGACGAAATCGGCCGCTTCCCTCGCGGTGCGATAAGTGTCGTAGATGTCGAGCCCGTCGCAGGCGAAATAGCGAAGACCCGGCCGGTCGGCGAAGGTGGCCGCGATCCAGCCCTCCGGCGTCTTGGTCGAGATGCCGATGCCATTGTCCTCGCACACGAACAGCAGCGGCATCGGAACCGACTGATAGGCGGTCCACTGGGCCGCGTTGAACGCCCCCTGCGCGGTCGAGTGGTTGGCCGAGGCATCGCCGAACGAACACATCACGATCGCTTCGTCGGGCAGCGTCTTGTGCTCGGGCGGATGCCGCTTGGCGAGGCCGATCGAGTAAGCCGCGCCGACCGCCTTCGGCAGGTGACTCGCGATGGTCGAGGTCTGCGGCGGGATGTTCAGCGCCTTGGAGCCGAGCACCTTGTGGCGCCCGCCGGAGATTGGGTCGTCCGACGAGCAGGCGAAGGACAGCAACATGTCCCAGGCGATCGACTGGCCCGGCACCTGCGTCGCGCGCTGGATCTGGAACGCGGCATCCCGGTAATGGAGGAACGCCATGTCGGTCGGCCGAAGCGCAGCCGCGACGGCGGCCATGCCTTCGTGCCCAGATGAACCGATCGTATAATAGCCCTGCCCGGCGGCCTGCATGGCCCGGCTCGTGCGGTCGAGCGCGCGCGTCAGGCAGCCCGAGCGATAGATCGAGACGGCCTCGGCCGACGACAGCGGCCCGCCCGGCGCGCCGCCTTTCGGGAGGTTGCCCTCGGCGACGCGCCGAAGGAAGTTTTCGTGAACGATCGCCGCGCGGTCCATAGGCCCCTCAGTAAGACGCCTGCAGCCCCGGAAGCAGGCCCTCGCGCATGCGCTCGCGAGCTTGTCCAGGGGCCAGGCGCCCCTGATGCCCAGTTTTGACCAGAAATGGTGCCCAGGAGAGGACTCGAACCTCCACGCCCTTGCGAGCGCCAGCACCTGAAGCTGGTGCGTCTACCAATTCCGCCACCTGGGCACGGGGTCGAAAACAGTCGGTAGGCGGCGCGAGTTAGGGGCGGTCAAAACTAAAGTCAACGCCGCCCGCGCACCGGCTTGCCTTCCCCGCGCAAGGGGGCCAATGCGCCCCCATGATCGATCGCTCAGAAAGCCTCGTCACCGTGTTCGGCGGGGGCGGCTTCATTGGCCGCTACGTCGTGCAGCACCTGGTCAAGAGCGGGTGGCGCATCCGCATTGCCGAGCGCGAGCCCAAGCGCGCCCACTTCCTTCAGCCGCTGGGATGGGTCGGCCAGTTCCAGTTCGTGCCCGCCGATATCCGCAAACGGGAAAGCGTCGAACGCGCCGTCGCCGGCGCCAGCGCGGTGATCAACCTGGTTGGTATCCTGAAGGGCGACTTCCTCGGCTTCCACGTCGACGGCGCGCGGAACGTCGCCGAGGCCGCGGCGGCAGCGGGTGCGCGTTCGCTGGTCCACGTCTCGGCGATCGGCGCCTCTCCCGACAGCAACAGCCGCTACGGCCGCTCCAAAGGCGAAGGCGAAGCGGCGGTGCGCGCGGCCTTTCCGGGCGCGACGATTGTCCGCCCCTCGGTCGTGTTCGGCCCCGAAGACAATTTCACCAACCGCTTCGCGTCGATGGCGCGGCGGCTGCCCGTGCTTCCGGTGATCGGACCGAACGCGCAGTTCCAGCCGGTCTATGTCGCCGATCTCGGCCGGGCCATCTCCGCCGCCGCGCTCGATCCCGAGCAGCATGGCGGCAAGACCTATGAGCTCGCCGGCCCGCACGTGGTCACCATGGCCGAGCTCGATCGGATGATCTGCGAAGTCACGGGCCGCGCCGGCAAGATGATGGTCCCGGTCCCGGACGGGATCGCCGGGATGATCGCAAGCCTGACCGGCTGGATGCCGGGGGCGCCGATCACCAGCGACCAGTGGAAGATGCTTCAGCGGCCCAACGTCGCCAGCGGCGAGCTGCCGGGCTTCGAAGCGTTCGGGATCCGCCCGGAGCCGCTCGGGGCGCTCGCCGAGACCTGGCTGATGCCGTACCGCAAGGGCGGCCGCTTCGCGGTGAAGCAGCCCTACTAAGCGGCTCTCACGCCGCCTGCAGGTTCGAGCCGCGCAGGATCTGGGGCCACAAGCGGTCCCAGCTATTGAAGCCCCAGCGCTCGGGCCGCTCGCGCGACAGGATCTCGTCGCCGCCGTCGGTGGCGAGGTCGACGTCCTGATAGGAAAGGCCGGCCCGCTTCGCCGCGGAGTAGAAGACGCGCACCAGGGGCCTGGTGAGATTCTCCTCGTTCTGCTCGACGACCACCGCGAGGCGGCCCGACTTCAGCCGCACCAGGCTGCCGATCGGATAGATTCCGACACTTCGGATGAAGGCCGAAAGCACCGATTCGTCGAACTGGTCCTTCTGCTTGAACATGTCCGAGAGGACCTCGGCGGGCTCCTCGGCCTGTCTGTAGGGGCGGTTTGAGGTCCGCGCGTCATAGACATTGCAGACCGCAGCCATGCGCGCGTGCAAACTGATCGCGTCCCCGCGCAGGCCATAGGGATAGCCGTGCCCGTCGATCCGCTCGTGGTGGTGCTTGCAAACGTCGAGAACCACCTCTGAAACGCCTTTGGTGCGGCTCAGGATCTCGTGTCCGCGAACCGGGTACTGGCGGACCAGCGCCATCTCCTGCGCGGTAAGGCTCGAAGGCTTGGTGAGCAGTTCGATCGGGAGCGCTGTCTTGCCGATATGCATCAGGAGGCCGGCAGTGGCGAGTTCGCTGATCTCGGATTCGTCGAAGAGCAGCTGGCGGCCGAGATTAATCATCAGCGCGCAGACGGCGACCGAGTGAAGATAGGTATATTCGTCGGCTGCCTTCAGGCGAACGAAGCTGACCAGCGCGGAGGCGTTGCGGTCCATCGAGCTGCTGATGTCCTCGATCACCGGCACGGTCTGGGCGACGTCGACGGCCTTGCCGAGCCGCGCCTGCTTCAGGATCTCACCGACGCTCTTGCTGGCCCGCCGAGTGATCGCTTCCGCCCGGCCGAATTCGTCCTGGGTGCTGGAGGCGGCGACCGGCGTGGTGCGCTTGCCGAAACCGCTGCGACGCGGCTCGCTGCCCAGAAGCGCGTCCGCGCCCTTGTCGGTGTCGATGATGAAGACAGCCTTGCCCTCTTGCATCCGCTCGAGCTCGGCGGGATCGGTGAGCAGGTACTGGGTTTTCCAGTCGGGATGGTCCATCCACGACCCTTCCGGGGCATGGATATACATGCCGAGCCTCAGCGACTTGGCCGATACGCGCTTGAGCATGTGTCCCCCGAACTCCGAAACTGTTGATAGGCCTCGCCCCGCTCCGGAGGTACGCTCGAACTCTTTGCGAGGCGTAAACGCGCGAACCGAAATCCAGGAAAATCGCTGGACCCCCGCCGTCCGCCGCCGCTAGAGCCCCGCCTCCATGAGTGTCCTGCTTACCGCCATCATCCTCGGCATCGTCGAAGGCCTGACCGAGTTCATCCCGGTCTCCTCGACCGGCCACCTGATCCTTGCGTCCGAGCTGCTCGGCTACGACGCGGCGGACTGGGCGACGTTCAACGTCGTCATTCAATTGGGAGCGATCCTCGCTGTGATCGTGCTTTACTGGCGGACCTTCTGGGCGGTGCTGGCGGGCATGTTCCGCTCCGAACCGACGTCGTGGCACTTCATCCGCAACGTGCTGCTGGGCTTCCTGCCCTCAGCCGTGCTCGGCGTCCTGTTCATCGACAATATCGAGGCGCTGCTCGAGAACGCCGAAGTGGTCTGCATCACCCTCGTCCTCGGCGGGATCGCGATCCTGCTGATCGAGCGCTACGTGAAGCCGGCCGACATAGAGCCCGGAGTCGCGGCGATGCCCGCGCGCACTGCGCTGCGCATCGGCATCTTCCAGTGTCTGTCGATGATCCCGGGCGTCAGCCGATCGGGCGCGACGATCATGGGTGCGCTCACACTCGGCGTCGAGCGGCGTACCGCGGCTGAGTTCAGCTTCTTCCTCGCCGTTCCGACGATGCTTGGAGCAACCACCGTCGTCCTCGCCCGCAACATGGACGAGATCACCTCCTCCAATGTCGACTGGGGCCTGATCGGCGTCGGCTTCGCGGTCTCGTTCGTCGTCGCGGTCGTGGTCATCAAGGCGTTCATCGGCATCGTCTCGCGCTACGGCTTTGCGCCTTTCGCCTGGTACCGCATCGTTGCCGGCCTCGGCGCCCTCGCCTGGCTCAGCGCGGCATAAACGCCGGAGCGTCCGGCAGGCGCGGCGGCTTGCCTGCCGAATCATTGAACAGATCAGCCGTTTCAGGCATTTAGAAGAGCGACTGCGCTGCCAAGGAGGCCTGTTATGCGCATTGCTTTCGCTTTCGCCGCGGCCGCTCTGCTCGCCGCGCCCGCCGCCGCGCAGCCGGACCCCCGCCCGTTCGACGAGCGCGACGTCCGAGCGGCTTTGCCGAGCCCCGGCGAAATCCGCGACATGGGCGTGGCGATGGACCGGATGATCGGTGCTCTGATGACCATCGACGTCGGCCCGATCATGGACGCCGCCGACCCCAATCGACGCAATCCGGACTATGGCCGCCCCGGCCGGACACTCGGCGAGATGGGCCGCCGCGACGATCCCTATTTCGACCAACGCGTGCGCGCCGGCGTCCACGGCGCCACTGAGGGCCTCGAGCAGATGGTCGGCGCCTTCGCCACTGTCGCTCCGCAGCTCCAGCGCAGCATCGAGGAAATGTCGCGAAGCATCGAAGGCGCCATGCGCAACGTGCCGCCGCCGCGGGGCTACGAACCCGACGACCGTTACGACGAAGATTGGGACGACGAATAAATCCCGTCATGCCAGCGAAAGCTGGCATCTACCGAACCCCGGACTGAAGTCGGCCCCAGCTTTCGCTGGCGCGACGCATTGGCTCAGCCGGTAGACGCGGCCCGCCCGTCCGCTAAGAAGGCGGCGCAATGTGGCAGCTCTTCCAATTCCCGCTCTGTCCTTTCTCCCGCAAGGTCCGGCTGATGCTGACCGAGAAAGGCGTGCAATTCGAACTGGTGCGCGAATCCCCTTGGGAGCGGCGCGACGAGTTCGTCGACCTCAACCCTGCCGGGCGGACGCCGGTGATGGTCGAGAGCGAGCGCGGCATCGTCCTCATCGATAGCCGCGCGATCTGCGACTATTTCGAAGAGACGGTGGATGCGGTGCCGATGATCCCCGGCCCCGCCACCGACCGCGCCGAGATACGCCGGCTGATCGCCTGGCTCGACGAGCAACTCTATGCCGACGTCGTCGGGCCGCTGCTCGAGGAGCGAATGCGCAAGCGGCTGGTCCGGCGCGAGGCGCCCGATACCAGGGTGCTTCGCGAGGCGATGAGGGCGTGCAACGCCCATCTCGATTATCTCGACTATCTGCTCGATCACCGCCGCTGGCTCGCCGGGCCGCTTCTGACCCTGGCCGACCTCGCCGCCGCAGCGCATCTGTCGGTCGCCGATTATCTGGGCGGGGTCGACTGGCGCGGCCACAAGCAGACGGTCGACTGGTACGGCGTCATGAAGTCACGCCCCAGCTTCCGCCCGCTGCTGGCGGAGCGGATGGAGGTGATCACCCCGCCCGCCCATTACGACAAGGTGGATTTCTAAGGCGCTATCGGCGCCCAGGCTGCTGCACCTCCACATAGACCGCGGACTGCATCCGGGCGCGCCGCACGGCGCCGTCGGTAACCGGGGCGAAGTGCCGGCCGGACGCCAGATTCTCGCACAGCGGCAGGTAATCCCCGCGGACGTAATCGGGTAGGTCGCCGCGCTGCGACGTCGGCGTGCAGGCGCCGACCGAGCCGTCGGGAGCGATCTCGATGTCGGCGACCTCTTCCCAAAATGGCGTGCCGGCCAGGCGGGGCAGCGTGAGCGGTTCGCCCTGCGGCAGCAGCGAAAGGACCTTGGTGACCCTTACCGGTGGATGGCCGGGCTCGAGTGCCTCCTCATCGACCAGCCAAGCGTCGGCCGGCACTCGGCAATTGGCTTCGTCGAACTCCCGAAACGCGGCGCCGTCCAGGCTCAGCTCGCAGGCGGTGGTGCCCGCCGAGGACGCGGTCACCGTCCAGGTGAACCGCCCCTGGGCGAACTGGATCAGCGGCTCCGCTGGAAGCCGCCAGGTCACGCGCCGATAGACCGTGCCGGACACGGGCGCGCCGTCACGCGTGGCGGGGCGGAAGCGGAAGCGGCGGGTGATCAACTGGCAGGTCGCGGAATCGAGGATAGCGCTGCCCGAGCTCTCGGCCACCATGCATTCGATTACCCTCCCGTTCGGCCCGACGGTGAACCGCGCCCGCGTCGTCCCCTCGTGACCGGCGCGGATGGCCGCGGCGGGATAATCCTCCGAACTGATGCCGCCGCTGACGAAGCGCGGCGGCGTGACACGGTCTGATTGGACGGGCGGCGGCGGAGGAGGGGGAGCCGGCGGCGCCCTCAAAACCGGCGGCGGGGAAATCACCCGGATGACGGGCGGGGGCACCGGCACGGGCTGGGTCGGCGGCGGCTGGCTCGCGGCCAGTGCTGTGGCCAACGCTATGAGACTGCTCATCATTTGGTCGAATCCCCTCGCCGGCACACTGCCCGCGATCGGGTGCGAAGCCAAGCCCGGCGAGAGGCCCTAATTCGCCCGGCCCGCCTCCCAGCTGAACAGGGTGATGCGCACCCGCGCTCGACGTTCGGGGGCGTCGGGCGCCGCGGCGAACAGGCCGGGCCCCTCGCGCATGAGACCGCCGCAGATGCGGGTCCGCTCGCTCATCGGGGCGACGCTGGTCTCGCGCAGCGGCCGGCACTGGCCTACCGATCCGTCGGCGGCGATGACGACTTCCGCTTCCTGGTCGACCGCGGCCGTACCGCGGCCGCTCGGCTCGGGTATGGCCCCCTCTCCGGCGGCGATTCCGATCACCATCGTCGATTCGCGCACCGGCGCCGCAACGGCAGGACCGGGCCAGGGGCTGATCAGCCGCCGGCAGGTGGCATCGCCATAAGCCTGCCATCCGGGCGAAGTGGCGACGATGGTGCAGTCCGCCTCGCCCGCGGAGTCGGCGCGGTTCACCACCCGGACGCTGCCGCTCTCGAACGGAAGCGACGGGCGCGGCGGCACCGCCGCTGCGGATTGCATCAGGCCAAACGCCAGAACCAGTGCTGCTGTCACCAAATCATCCTCTCACGACGGCGCACGGCGCGCTTGATCGCACCGCAGCCAAAGACCACATAAGCCTCATGCTGATCCAGACTGAACCGACGCCGAACCCGGCCACGCTCAAATTCCTGCCCGGCCGGACGGTGATGGACTCGGGGACTCGCGACTTCGCCTCCTACGAGGATGCCGAAGCGTCGCCGCTTGCCGCCGCCATCTTCTCGATCGGCGATGTGGAGGGCGTCTTCTTCGGCCGCGACTTCGTCTCGGTGACCGCAGCGCCTGGAGTCGAGTGGCGCGACCTCAAGCCGCAGGTTCTCGAAGTCCTGCTCGACCATTTCGCCAGCGGCGCTCCGCTGTTCAAGGCCGGCACCGCAGCCGACATCTTCATCGCTCCCGAGGAGCTCGACGACAGCGGCGAGGATGAAGAGGTCGTCGCCCAGATCCGCGAGTTGATCGACACGAGGGTCCGCCCGGCAGTCGCGCGCGACGGAGGCGACATCGTCTATCGCGGCTTCAAGCAGGGCACCGTCTTCCTCGCCATGCAGGGAGCCTGCTCGGGTTGTCCCTCGTCGACCATGACCCTCAAGCAGGGGATCGAGAGCCTGCTCAAGCACTACGTTCCCGAGGTCGAGACCGTCCAGGCGGTCTGAGCACCCCTCCTCTCGTCATGCTGAACTTGTTCAGCATCCATTTCATCGCTTCCGCATCCGACCAGCCTCAACGAGGCTCGACAATGGACCCTGAAACAAGTTCAGGGTGACGAATGGCATCGACCACCCCCCTCACCCTCGTCATCGACAGCGTCAGCGCGGCCTGTTCGGTCGCGCTGATTGATGCCGACGGCGTCGTGGTTGCGGAGGCGCATGAGGTGGTCGGCCGCGGCCACGCCGAGCGGCTGGTGCCGATGATCGGCGACTTGCTGGCTGGTCGAACCCCCGATGCCATTCTCGTTGATTGCGGGCCCGGCAGCTTCACCGGCCTCCGCGTCGGCCTCGCCGCCGCGCAAGGGCTGGCGATCGGCTGGGACGTGCCGCTCGCCGGCTATGCCGCTCCCGCCCTGCTCGCCGTCATGGCCGACCGGCCGGGCGAGCCCGTTACCGCGGCGATGCAGGGGGGACATGGCGAGCTATTCGTGCAAAGCTTCGACGGTGCGAAGCTCGAGCCGACCGACGACCTCAGATCGCTGCCGCCCGAGGCCGCCGCTTCCGTCGTCACCGCAGACCTCGTGGTCGGCTCCGGCGCCAAACAACTCGTCGAGGCGCGTGGCTGGGGCGAAGCGCTCGACCTTCTGCCCCGCGCCGCCGAGGCGTGGCGCCTGCCGCCTCCGCTCCGCTCGCTTATCGCCCGCCCGATCTACGGCCGGGCGCCCGACGCCAAGCCGATGACCGCCGCATGAGCGAAGCTGTCGCCATCGAAGAAGGCGGGCTCGCCGACCTGCCCGCGGTGATGACGGTCATGGAGACGGCGTTCGATCCTTGCTTTGGCGAAGCCTGGACCGCCTCGCAATGCGCCGGTCTGCTGCCGCTTCCGGGAGTGTGGCTCAGCGTCGCCCGGATCGGCGACGAGGCAGTCGGATTTGCGCTTGCCCGAGCCATTGCGGGCGAGGCCGAGCTGCTGCTGCTTGCCGTCCGTCCGGACGCGCAGGGCCGCGGGGTCGGCAAGTCGTTGCTAAACCACTTCTTTCGCGAGTCCCTAACTCGCGGTGCCGATCACTTGCACCTTGAAGTCCGAGACGGCAACGACGCGATCAAATTATATACTAGGTTGGGTTTTTCTATCGTCGGCCGCCGCCGTAACTACTATAATGGTCGCGATGGACAGCAATATGATGCTTTGTCCCTCGCCAAGACAGCGGCATCGTTGCAACCGCAGTGAATCCTTAACTGTTCGATCTTGTATTAGAGCCGAAACGGACTTATCCCCAATGGTGGCCAGACAAGGGGGTGGCCACCCGCTTCCCATCGAAAGAAGATAAAAAATGGACACTCAGGACAACTTCACCGAAACGCTGATCACGCTAACGGCGGACATCGTCTCCGCCCATGTCAGCAACAACAGCGTCGCCGTCAACGATCTGCCCGTGCTCATCCAGAACGTGCATGGTGCGCTGACCGGTCTCGGCACGCCCGCCGAGGAGCCGCAGGCGAAGCCGGAACCGGCCGTTTCGATCCGCTCGTCGGTTAAGCCCGACTATATCGTCTGCCTCGAGGACGGTAAGAAGCTGAAGATGCTGAAGCGGCATCTGATGACCCACTACAACATGACTCCGGACGAGTACCGGCAGAAGTGGGGCCTCAACGCCGATTACCCGATGGTCGCTCCGAACTACGCCGAGCAGCGCCGCACCCTGGCCAAGAAGATCGGCCTCGGCACCAAGCGTCGCCGCACCGGCCGCGGCGCGAAGTAAGACCCGATGATTCCGAAGCGGGCGCCGCGGTGGGAGCGGCGCTCGCTTCACACCCTCCCAGCCCGGGGCGCCGCCCTTCCTACCTGTGGCATGTTGTTCTAAGGTCGCTTCATGTCCCGGAAAATCGACATCGAAGCCCTGTGCGCGGAGAAGGGCCTGCGCATCACCGAGCAGCGGCGGGTGATCGCCAAGGTCCTCAGCGAGAGCGAGGACCATCCCGACGTCGAAGCGCTCCACGCCCGCGCGTCGGCCATCGATCCCGGAATCTCGATCGCGACCGTCTACCGAACCGTCCGCCTGTTCGAGGAGGCGGGGATTCTCGAGCGCCACGATTTCGGTGACGGCCGCGCCCGCTACGAAGCGGCGGCCGAAACCCATCACGACCATCTCATCGACGTCGAGACCGGCAACGTCATCGAGTTCGTCGACGAGGAACTGGAGGCGCTCCAGCGCCGAATCGCCGAGAAGCTCGGCTTCCGGCTCGTCGACCATCGCATGGAGCTTTACGGCGTCGCTCTGGGCCGCAAGGGCTGAGCCGCGGACCCGAATGACCGGGGCGGTCCGCTTCTACACGCGCTGCATCCTCATCCTGCTCGGCATCATTGCGTTGGTGCCGCTCCATTATCTGTGGCGGTTGTTCCGCGCGCGCTCGCCTTGGCCCACCGCCTTCCTGTGGTGGGTTGGCCGGGTCGCCGGCCTCAAGGTCCGCACCGAGGGTAAGCCGCTGAAGCGCGACGTCCTGATCGTCGCCAACCACGCTTCCTGGCTCGACATATTGCTGCTCGGCGGAACCGCCGGGGCCGCCTTCGTCGCCAAGGTGGAGCTTGCGAATTCCCCCCTCGTTGGCTGGCTCGCCGGCCTCAACGAGACTTTGTTCGTGGAGCGAAGCAACAAGCGCGGCGTCGGGATCCAGGCCGAAGCCCTTCGCGGCGGCCTGGCGACGGGGCGCGCCTTTGCCCTGTTCCCTGAAGGCACCACCGGTCCGGGCCGCCCGATCCTCCCCTTTCGCGCCAGCCTGTTCGCCTCGCTGTTCCCGGCGCTGCCGCGGGTGAAGGTCCAGCCCGTGGCGATCGACTTCGGACCATTGACTGGCGAGATCGCCTGGGGCGACGAGCATGGCGCGGCCAACGCTAGGCGGCTCCTGTCGCGTCCCGGCCGGATTCCGGTGACGATGAAATTCCTCGAGCCTGTCGACCCGCACGAGGCCGGCGACCGCAAGCGCCTCTCCGAACGGTCGCGCGCTGAGATCGTCGCGGCGCTCGGCGCTTCCGAAGCCGCCCCCGCTCCCCTATATGGCGGCGAATGAATTCTCCCGCTGCCCCCAAGACCTTCCACGTCAAGTCGTTCGGCTGCCAGATGAACGTCTATGACGGCGCGCGCATGAGCGAGCTGCTCGAGGCCGAGGGCCTGTCCGCGGCGGACAGCGCCGACGCCGATCTCGTCGTCCTCAACACCTGCCACATCCGCGAGAAGGCGGCCGAGAAGGTCTATTCAGACATCGGCCGGCTGATCAAACGCGAGGACGGATCGAAACCGATAATCGCGGTCGCCGGCTGCGTCGCCCAGGCCGAGGGCGCCGAGATCGCCCGCCGCGCCCCGTCGGTCGGCGTGGTCGTCGGGCCGCAGGCCTATCACCGCCTGCCCGAGCTCGTGGCCAAGGCCGCGGGCGGCGCGACCGCGGTCGATACCGACATGCCGGCCGAGCCCAAGTTCAAGGCGCTTCCCGGCCGCCGCCGCCAGGGGCCGACCGCTTTCCTCACCGTTCAGGAAGGCTGCGACAAATTCTGCACCTATTGCGTCGTCCCCTACACCCGCGGGGCCGAGGTCTCGCGCCCTTGGTCTCAGGTGATGGACGAGGCGCGCGCCCTCATCGACATGGGCGCGAAGGAGATCACACTCCTCGGCCAGAACGTGAATGCGTGGGAGGATGACGGGCGCGGCCTTCACGACCTCATCGCCGCCATGGACAAGCTGCCGGGCCTGGAGCGGATCCGCTACACGACCAGCCACCCCAACGACATGGCCGAGGGCCTGATCCGCGCCCATGGCGAGGTCGAGAAGCTGATGCCCTTCCTCCACCTTCCGGTGCAGTCGGGCAGCGACCGAATCCTCAAGGCGATGAACCGCAGCCACACGACGGAAAGCTATCTGCGCGTGATCGAGCGAGTCCGCGCCGCGCGGCCGGACATTGCGCTCTCGGGAGACTTCATCGTCGGCTTCCCCGGTGAGACGGACGAGGATTTCGAGGCGACTTTGCGGATCGTCGAGGCGACCCGCTACGCGCAGGCCTACAGCTTCAAGTACAGCCCGCGCCCCGGCACTCCGGCCGCGACGATGGACGACCAGGTTCCCGCCGAGGTCGCCGACGAGCGTCTCCAGCGCCTCCAGGCCTTGATCAACGCCCAGCAGCTCGCCTTCAACCAGGCCACTGTCGGCCGACGGACGAACGTCCTTCTCGAGCGCCGCGGCAAGCATCCCGGCCAGCTCATCGGCAAATCGCCCTGGCTTCAGTCGATTCATCTGGAAACCGAAGCCGCCATCGGGGATTTGGTTGAGGTCGATATCCTCTCCGCCGGTCCCAACAGCCTGGGCGGCGCCGAGGCGGTGAAGCAGGCTGCGTGAAAAAGCCCGGAGAGCGTCCAAACCGAATGGCACAACCGAAGAAGCCGGCCGCCCAGGCCGCAACGCCGCGTGCGCGAGTCGAGATCGAGTTCGAGCAGCCGCACCTGCTCGGCCCCTTGTTCGGCGAGTTCGACCGCAATCTGGTCGCGATCGAGGACCGGCTTGGGGTTTATATCGCGGCGCGCGGCGCCAAGGTGCAGATCGAGGGCGATCCGGAGGCCGCGGCCCGCGCCCGCGAGGTGCTCGTCGGGCTCTATAACCGCCTCGATGAGGGCCAGGACATCGACCAGGGCATGGTCGAGGCGATCATCGCCATGTCCAACCAACCGACCCTGGACGGGATCGTCAGCGAGGAGGTCGTCCAGGCCCCCAAGGTGATGATCCGCACGCGCAAGAAGACGATCGTCCCGCGCTCCAAGACCCAGGCCGAATATATGGAGGCCCTCAACCGCGACGAGATGATCTTCGCATTGGGGCCGGCCGGCACCGGCAAGACCTATGTCGCGGTCGCCCAGGCGGTTCAGCAACTGATCGGCGGCTCGGTCGACCGGCTCATCCTCTCCCGCCCCGCGGTCGAGGCCGGCGAGCGTCTCGGATTCCTCCCCGGCGACATGAAGGACAAGGTCGACCCGTACCTGCGTCCGCTCTACGACGCGCTTTACGACATGCTTCCGATGGAGCAGGTCGAGCGCCGCCTGGCCTCCGGCGAGATCGAGATTGCGCCGATCGCCTTCATGCGCGGCCGCACCCTGTCCGACGCCTTCATCATCCTGGACGAGGCGCAGAACACGACGCCGCAGCAGATGAAGATGTTTTTGACCCGCTTCGGCATGCGCAGCCGGATGGTGGTGTGCGGCGATCCCCACCAGACCGACCTCCCGCCGGGCGTGAAGTCCGGCCTCGCCGACGCGGTCGAGAAGCTGGAAGGCATCTCGAAGATCGCCATGGTCCGCTTCGGCGCCGGCGACGTCGTCCGCCACCCGCTCGTCGGCAAGATCGTCGAGGCCTACGAGGGGCCTGGTCAATGACCCCCTCTCCCGCCCGCGGGAGAGGGTCGGGGAGAGGGTGTGAGGTGCGGGCCTTGCCGAACTTCTCGAACACACCCTCACCCTCCGCCGCCTTCGGCGGCTCCTCCCTCTCCCGCACGCGGGAGAGGGAAAGGTGATCCTCGCCGAATCCGATGTTTCGGAGGACTGGGACAGTCGGACCGACTGGGGCGAGCTTGCGCAGACTTGTGCCGCAGCCGCCGTCGCGGTGACTCCCTACGCCCGCTTCGCCGACAGCGCGGTGCCGGTGGAAATCTCCGTCCGCTTCACCAGCGACGACGAGGTCCACGCGCTCAACCGAGACTATCGCGGCAAGGACAAGCCGACCAACGTCCTGTCCTTCCCGATGGCCGAGCCGGAGCTGCTCGACTCCGTCGCCGACGGCGACGAGATCGAGATCCTGCTCGGCGACCTTGCCCTCGCCCACGGCGTGTGCGCGCGAGAGGCGGAGGAGCGCGGCATTGCCGTTCGCACCCACGCCGCCCACCTTCTGGTCCACGGCACGCTTCATCTGCTAGGTTACGACCACGAAACCAGCGAGGCTGACGCCGAGGCCATGGAAGAACTGGAGCGCCGCGCCCTCGCGTCGCTCGGAATTGCCGATCCCTACCAACTGACAGAGGCCCATTCGTAGGAAATGCCCGAAGACGACGACGACATAAGTAGCACCGGCCGCGCCAATGGCCGCTCTTTCTGGGGCGGCCTGCGCGCGGCCCTGTTTGGCGAGGAGGAGGAAGCAACCCTCCGCGACCAGATCGAGGAAGCGATCGACGAGTCCGAGCACGAGGCTCCCAAGATCGGCGACCTCACTCCGGTCGAGCGCCAGATGCTCCGCAACATGCTTCATTTCGGCGAGAAGACCGCCGGCGACGTCGCGGTGCCGCGCAGCGACATCATCGCGGTCGCGTCGACGATCAGCTTCGCCGAGCTCGTCGCCGCAATCGCCGACGCCGGCCACAGCCGCCTCCCGATCTATGAGGACAGCCTCGACCGGATCGTCGGAATGATTCACGTCAAGGACGTGTTCGCCCGAATGGTGGCCGGCGAGACACCGCCTGAGGACATCACCGACCTCATCCGAGAGCCGCTCTACGTGCCGGAATCGATGGGTATGCCGGATCTGCTCGCACAGATGCGCGCGAGCCGCACCCATCTCGCCATCGTCGTCGACGAGTTCGGCGGGACCGAGGGCGTCATCACCATCGAGGACGTCGTCGAGGAGATCGTCGGCGAGATCGAGGACGAGCATGACGAGGAGCCGGAAGGCACTCTGATCCAGGTCGACGACGGCGTGTGGGACGCGGACGCCCGCGCCGAGCTGGAGGACGTCGCCGAGGCGATCGACCCGCGCCTCGCCGAGGTCGAGGAGGATGTCGACACGTTGGGCGGTCTCGCCTTCGTGCTGGCGGGCCACGTGCCGCAGCAGGGCGAGATGCTCGACCATCCCAGCGGCTGGCGGCTGGAAGTGACCGAGTGCGACCCGCGCCGCGTCACCCGGCTTCGGCTCCACGCGCCCGGTTCGGTCGAGCTGCAGGGCTAAGCCTCGGGTTTTGGGGGGAACGGATTGAAATGAATTATGAGGCGATCCGCGTTGACCTGACGCCTGCGAGTGTCGGAGTCATCACCCTCAACCGCCCCGACACGCTCAACGCGCTCACCGCGCAGATGCTCGACGAGCTTCGCGACGCGGTGACGCGCCTGCCCGGCGAAGGCGCCCGCGCTCTCTTGCTCACCGGGGAGGGACGCGGTTTTTCGAGCGGCGCCGACCTAACCGGCGGCGGGGCGGGCATTCCCGACGACCTCGGCCTCGCGCTCGAGGAGCATTTCAATCCGCTGATCGAGGCGCTGATCAACGCACCGGTGCCAGTGGTCGCCGCGGTCAACGGACCGGCGGCCGGCGCGGGGTGCAGCCTCGCGCTGACCGCCGACATCGTCATCGCCGCGCGGTCGTCCTATTTCCTCCAGGCCTTCGTCAACATCGGCCTGGTGCCGGACGCCGGCGCGACCTGGCTTCTGCCGCGCCTCGCCGGCCGCGCGCGGGCGATGGAGATGATGATGCTCGGCGAGCGGATCGGCGCCGACAAGGCCGCCGAATGGGGCATGATCTCACGCGTCGTCGACGACCAGTTCCTGGCGGAAGAAGCGATGGTGATCGCCGCCAATCTCGCCCGCGGTCCGACCAAGGCGCTGGGGCTGATCCGCGGCCTCGCCCGCAATGCCGAGCAATTGTCGCTGAGCGACGCGCTCGCCGCCGAGCGGGTGGCGCAGCGTGACGCCGGACGCACCGAGGATTTCAGGTCGGCGGTCGTGGCGTTCCTTCAGAAGCGCCAGCCGACTTTCGAGGGACGTTAGCCGAAGCGGCGCTGCGGCTGCGCTTCCTCGTCCGCGAACAGGTAGCGCTCGGCCGAGGCGATATCGGTGAAGATCTGGGCGTCGCGGGCGACCAGGGTCCGTTCGAGCTGCATCGCTGCGAGGTTGCGGTCGACCACGAAGGCGAGCTTTCGCGAGCGATATTCGGGCGCGGTCAGGATCGCCTGGAAGGCACGCACCGTGTCCTGCGACTGCACCTTCATCCCGCGCAGGTCGTTGAGGGTCATGTGCGCGTTCGGCGCGAGGCCGAGCTCGGCATGCGCCTTCTTGCGCGCCTCGACGAAGGCCGCGACGTCCTCGGCCTCATAGAAGCCGGACATGGTGATCCGCACCAGGCCGCGGGCGCGATCGATCTCGAACTGGAATTTCTCGCTCATTCCATCCGCTTAGCTCGCCCGCCCTACCAAATTCCTAAACCGGGCGCGGTAATGCTGCTCGAAACGGGGAGGATTTGCGGCGGCGGCTGCGCCCGCTAAGGAACCGCAATGGCGACACGGATCGAAGAACTTGAAATGCGGCGCGACGCCGCCCGGCTTGGCGGCGGACAGGCGCGGATCGACGCCCAGCACAAGAAGGGCCGGCTCACCGCGCGCGAGCGCCTCACCGTGCTTCTCGATCAGGATTCGTTCGAAGAATACGACATGTACGTCGAGCATAATTGCGTCGACTTCGGCATGGAGAGCCAGAAGGTGCCCGGTGACGGAGTCGTCACCGGCTCGGGCACAATCAACGGCCGCCTCGTCTACGTCTTCGCCCAGGATTTCACCGTGTTCGGCGGTTCTCTGAGCGAGCGCCACGCCCAGAAGATCTGCAAGATCATGGACATGGCGATGAAGGTCGGAGCGCCGGTCATCGGCCTCAACGATTCCGGCGGCGCTCGAATCCAGGAGGGCGTCGCGTCTCTCGCGGGCTATGCCGAGGTGTTCCAGCGCAACGTGCTGGCCTCCGGAGTCATCCCGCAGATCAGCGTGATCATGGGCCCCTGCGCCGGCGGCGCGGTCTACTCGCCGGCGATGACCGACTTCATCTTCATGGTGAAGGACTCGTCCTACATGTTCGTCACCGGCCCGGACGTGGTGAAGACGGTGACCAACGAGGTCGTCACCCAGGAAGAGCTCGGCGGCGCCGTCACCCACACCACCAAATCGGGAGTCGCCGACGTCGCGTTCGAGAACGATATCGATGCGCTCCTCGCGGTGCGCGACTTCTTCGACTTCCTGCCGCTGTCGAACCGCCACGACCTGCCCGAGCGGCCATGCCACGACCCGTGGGACCGCATCGACGAGAGCCTCGACACGCTGATCCCCGACAGCGCGTCCAAGCCCTACGACATGCACGAGCTCATCAAGAAGGTCGTCGACGAGGGCGACTTCTTCGAGGTGCAGCCGTCCCACGCCGCCAACATCATCACCGGCTTCGGCCGGATCGAGGGCCGCACCGTCGGCATCGTCGCCAACCAGCCGATGGTCCTTGCCGGCGTCCTCGACATCAACTCGTCCAAGAAGGCCGGACGCTTCGTGCGCTTCTGCGACGCGTTCGAGATCCCGATCGTGACCTTCGTCGACGTGCCCGGCTTCCTCCCCGGTACCGCGCAGGAGCATAACGGGATCATCAAGCACGGAGCCAAATTGCTGTTCGCCTATGCCGAGGCGACCGTCCCGAAGATCACCGTCATCACCCGCAAGGCCTATGGCGGCGCCTACGACGTGATGTCCTCGAAGCACCTGCGCGGCGACCTCAACTATGCCTGGCCGACCGCGGAGATCGCGGTGATGGGCGCCAAGGGCGCGGTCGAGATCATCTTCCGCAAGGACATCGGCGACCCTGACAAGATCGCCGCCCGCACCCAGGAATATGAGCAGCGCTTCGCCAACCCCTTCGTGGCCGCGAGCAAGGGCTTCATCGACGAGGTGATCTACCCGCACTCGACGCGCCGCCGCATCGCTCTGGGCCTCCGCAAGCTGCGCAACAAGCAGCTCGAGAATCCGTGGAAGAAGCACGACAACATCCCGCTGTGAACAGCGCCGACGCATTCTCTTATTTCTGGCTGGGCGGCGTGGGCTTGATGGGCCTAATGTGCCTTGCGAAGGGGATTCATGAACTTCGTTCGGGCGTGGCTCGGTGGCATTGGATGGGTGAGAAGGTCGACCGGGCGGATGACCCATTTCATTATTGGTGGACCGTGGTTGGCGACTTTCTTGGAGTTGCGGCCGCCGGCTTCATGTTCTGGTTCGGCCTCGACATGTTGCGCTGGTAACGCGGCGTTCCGATGAGCGGCCGCACTGAAGAATTCGTCGTCGGGGCGCTGTGCTTGCTCGTGATCCTGCCGTGGATCGCATGGACGGTGCGGCGCGGGCTCGAAAACCAGCGCCTGCCGATCGGGCGCGGCTATGTCGAGAAGGCGGAGCGGCCCGGCGCTTTCCGGGTTCTGTTTGCCTTATATCTCGGCGCAGGCCTGCTGATCGCGTTCATTGCCGTCGACCTGTTGGTTGGCGTGGACCTTTGAGGAAATTGCCATGAAACTCGGCCGCCTGAACCATGTCGGGGTCGCCACACCTTCGATCGAGGACAGCGTCGCGATGTACCGCGACGTGATGGGCGCGGAGGTGATCCGCGAGCCGTTCGACCTGCCCGCGCAGGGTGTTCGTGTTTGTTTCGTCGACACTCCGAACAGCCAGATCGAGCTGATCGAGCCGCTCGGGCCGGACTCGCCCATCGTCAAATTCCTCGAGAAGAACCCGCTCGGGGGCCAGCACCATGTCTGCTACGAGGTGCCGGACATCCACGCCGCCAAGGCGTGGTTCGAGGGCAAGGGCGCCCGCATCCTCGGCGAGCCGCGCATAGGTGCCCACGGCACCCCCATCTTCTTCGTCCACCCCAAGGACATGGGCGGCGTTCTGACCGAGATCATGGAAAGCCCGAAAGAGGCGCATTGAACCCCCACCCCGGCTTGCCTGAGCTGGTCGAAGGCCTCTCTTTTCTTGTTCAGGCAAAGGGTAGAAGGGGACTTCGACAAGCTCAGCCAAGCCGGGCTTCGAGACTGGTGAGCAATCCTCTAGCCGTCAGCTAGGGACGCGAGGAATTGATGAGTAGCGATAAGACTGTGGACGACTGGCAGGCCGCCGCTTCCAAGGAAGTGAAGGGCAAGGACCTCACCTGGCACACGGCCGAGGGCATCCCGGTGAAGGCCCTCTACACCGCCGCCGACACCGAAGGCCTCGACCCCGGCCTTCCCGGCTTCGCGCCGTTCACCCGCGGGCCCTATGCCAGCATGTACACCGGCCGGCCGTGGACGATCCGCCAATATGCGGGCTTCTCGACTGCCGAGGACAGCAACGCCTTCTACCGGCGCAATCTCGCCGCGGGTCAGAAGGGCCTCAGCGTCGCTTTCGACCTCGCCACCCACCGCGGCTACGATTCCGACCATCCCCGAGTCGTCGGCGACGTCGGCAAGGCGGGAGTCGCGATCGACTGCCTCGAGGACATGCAGATCCTGTTCGACGGCATTCCGCTGGACGAGATGTCGGTTAGCATGACCATGAACGGCGCGGTGTTGCCGGTGATGGCCTTCTACATCGTCGCCGCCGAGGAGCAGGGAGTCAGCCAGGACAAGCTCGCCGGCACGATCCAGAACGACATCCTGAAGGAGTTCGCGGTCCGCAACACCTACATCTATCCGCCCGAGCCATCGATGCGGATCGTCGCGGACATCATCGCCTACACCTCGGCCCACATGCCGAAGTTCAACTCGATCTCGATCAGCGGCTACCACATGCAGGAAGCCGGGGCGACGGCGGTGCAGGAGCTCGCCTTCACCCTCGCCGACGGCATGGACTATGTCCGCGCCGCAATGTCGAAGGGCCTCGACATCGACGCCTTCGCGCCGCGCCTCTCCTTCTTCTTCGGCATCGGCATGAACTTCTTCATGGAGATCGCCAAGCTGCGCTCCGCGCGTCTCCTCTGGCACCGCATCATGGACGGGTTCGGCGCCAAGAGCGTCAAATCGAAGATGCTTCGCACCCACTGCCAGACGAGCGGAGTCAGCCTCACCGAGCAGGACCCGTACAACAACGTCATCCGGACCACGGTCGAGGCGATGGCCGCGGTCCTCGGCGGCACCCAGTCGCTCCACACCAACAGCCTCGACGAAGCTGTGGCGCTTCCGACCGATTTCTCCGCCCGAATCGCCCGCAACACCCAGCTGGTGATCGCCGAGGAGACCGGGATCACGAACGTCGTCGATCCGCTCGGCGGCTCTTATTATATCGAGCGCCTGACCCAGGACCTCGCCGATGCCGCCTGGGCGCTGATCGAGGAGGTCGAAGGGCTCGGCGGAATGACCAACGCGGTCGCCGAGGGCATGCCCAAGCGCCGCATCGAGGAAGCCTCGGCCGAGCGCGCCGCCAAGGTCGACCGCGGCGAGACGGTGATCGTCGGGGTCAACCGCTACCGCCTCAAGGACGAGGCGCCGATGGACATCCTCGAGATCGACAATGCCCGAGTCCGCGCCGGCCAGATCGCCCGCCTCGAGAAGAACCGCGCCAACCGCGACGACGCCCGCGCCCAGGCCGCGCTCGATGCGCTTCGCGACGGCGCCCGCGGCGACGCCAACCTTCTCGCCCTCGCCGTGGAGGCCGCCCGCGCCCGTTGCACGCTCGGCGAGATCAGCCGGGCGCTTGAAGATGCGTTCGGCCGCTACGGCACGGTGCCGACGCCGGTGCGCGGAATCTATGGCGGCGCCTATGGAAGCGACCCCGCCTGGGGCCGCGCCCAGGACGGGGTCGGCGCGGTGGAGCGCCGCCTCGGCCGCAAGCCGCGGATGCTCGTCGCCAAGATGGGCCAGGACGGCCACGACCGCGGCGCCAACCTCGTCGCCTCGGCGTTCACCGATCTCGGCTTCGAGGTCGTCTCCGGGCCGCTCTTCCAGACCCCCGAGGAAAGCGCCCGGACCGCCGTCGACAACGACGTCGACGTGGTCGGTGCCTCCAGCCTCGCCGCGGGCCACAAGACGCTCGTCCCCGAGCTGATCGCTCATCTGAAGGAACTCGGCCGCCCCGACATCAAGGTCGTCGTTGGCGGAGTCATCCCCGCCCAGGATTACGACATGCTCCGCGAGGCCGGAGTCCAGGCCATCTTCGGCCCGGGTACCAACCTCGTCGAAGCCGCCGGCGAGGTGCTCAAGCTCCTCGGCCACAACATGCCGCCTTTGGAAGAAGCCGCCGAATGACCGAAACCCTCCCCTGTCATCCCCGCGGAAGCGGGGATCCAGCTGCCTTTGCGGCGCCCGCGGAAGAGAAGCTGGATTCACGCTTTCGCGGGAATGACAGTGTGCGGACGGATTGGACGCGCGCCGAGATCGCCGCGCTGTTCGAGCTTCCCCTGCTCGACCTGATCTACCAGGCGCAGACCATCCACCGCGCCCATCACCCGGCGAACCAGGTCCAGCTCTCGACTTTGCTCAGCATCAAGACCGGCGGCTGTCCGGAGGATTGCGGCTATTGCTCGCAGTCGGCGCATCACAGCACCGGCCTCGGCGCGACCAAGCTGATGGACACCGACACCGTCCTCGCGGCCGCGGCGGAGGCCAAGGCGAACGGATCGGGCCGCTTCTGCATGGGCGCGGCGTGGCGCAATCCCAAGGATCGCGACATGGACTCGCTGTGCGACATGGTCGCTGGCGTGAAGGCGATGGGCCTCGAGACCTGCATGACCCTGGGCATGCTGACCCAGCACCAGGCCGACCGCCTCGCCGCCGCGGGGCTCGATTATTACAACCACAATATCGACACCTCGCCGGAGCATTACGGCGCGATCATCACCACCCGCACCTTCCAGGACCGGCTCGACACCCTTGAGGCGGTGCGCGCGAGCGGCATGAGCGTGTGCTGCGGCGGGATCGTCGGTATGGGCGAGAGCCACGAGGACCGGGTCGGCTTCATCCACGCTCTGGCGACCCTGCCCGAGCATCCCGGAAGCGTGCCGATCAACGCGCTGGTGCCGGTCCGCGGCACGCCGCTCGGCGACATGCTCGCCGACACGCCGCTCGCGAAGATCGACGAGATCGAGTTCGTCCGCACCGTCGCGGTGGCGCGCATCACCATGCCGCGCTCGATGGTCCGCCTCTCCGCCGGCCGCGAGAGCATGAGCGAGAGCGCCCAGGCCCTCTGCTTCATGGCCGGCGCCAACAGCATCTTCACCGGCGACAAGTTGCTGACGACCGGCAATGCCGGCGCGACAGCGGACTCGGCCTTGTTCGCGAAGCTCGGACTGCAGGCGATGGACACCGCGCCTGACCCTCACCCCGGGCCCCTCGACGCTGCTCAGGACAGGCTTGACCCCGGGTCCGCCTGTTCTACCAACGCGGTCAGAGAAAAGGCGGAAGCCGGATCGCACCCGGCCTGAAGAGGGAGAGGACATGATCAGCCTGATGATGGCCGCCGCCCTGCTCGGCGCGCAGGAGCCCGATTGCCGCGACCCGCAATATCAGGCCGAGATGAACCGCTGCGCCTATCTCGACTTCCAGGCCGCCGACCGCGAACTGAATCAGCTCTGGCCGCAGATGATCGCCGCCGCCCGCCGCGCCGACGCGGAGATCGACCGCAGCTACGACCAGGCACCGACCAGCGAGGCGGCGCTTCGCAACGCCCAGCGCGCCTGGATCACCTTCCGCGACGAGCATTGCACCTATGAGGGCCACGAAGCCCGCGGCGGCAGCATGGAGACGATGCTCTACGAAGGCTGCCGAGCCACCCTCACCCGCCAGCGCATCGAACAGCTGCGCGGCCTGTTGGAAGTTCGTTGATGTTCAAGAAGATCCTGATCGCCAATCGCGGCGAAATTGCCTGCCGGGTCATCCGCACGGCGAAGAAGATGGGCATCAAGACGGTGGCGGTCTATTCCGACGCCGACGCCCGCGCGCCCCATGTGCGCATGGCCGACGAGAGCGTCCGCCTCGGCCCGCCGCCGGCGAGCGAATCCTATCTCAACGCCGAGCTGATCATCACCGCCTGCAAGGAGACCGGCGCGGAAGCCGTGCATCCCGGCTACGGCTTCCTGTCCGAGCGCGAGAGCTTCGCGCGGGCGCTCGCCGATGCCGGGATCGCCTTTATCGGGCCGCCGCCCAATGCGATCGCGGCGATGGGCGACAAGATCGAGTCGAAGAAGCTGGCCAAGGAAGCGGGCGTCAACGTCGTCCCCGGTTTCCTCGGCGACATCGCGACGACCGAGGACGCGGTGCGGATCGCCGGCGAGATCGGCTATCCGGTGATGATGAAGGCGTCGGCGGGGGGCGGCGGCAAGGGCATGCGCCTCGCCTGGTCCGAGCAGGACGTGCGCGAAGGCTTCGAGGCGACCAAGCGCGAGGGGCTTGCGAGCTTCGGCGACGACCGCGTGTTCATCGAGAAGTTCATCGAGAGCCCGCGGCACATCGAGATCCAGGTCATCGGCGACCAGCACGGCAACATCCTCTACCTCGGCGAGCGCGAATGTTCGGTTCAGCGCCGCCACCAGAAGGTGGTCGAGGAGGCCCCCTCCCCGTTCGTCACGCCGGAGATGCGCAAGGCGATGGGCGAGCAGGCCGTCGCTCTTGCACGCGCGGTCGGCTATTACAGCGCGGGCACCGTCGAGCTCATCGTCTCGGGCGCCGACCCTACCGGCAAGAGCTTCTACTTTCTCGAGATGAACACCCGGCTCCAGGTCGAGCATCCGGTGACCGAGGAGGTGACCGGGCTCGATCTCGTCGAGCAGATGATCCGAGTGGCCGCCGGCGAGAAGCTGGCCGTCACCCAGGACGACGTGAAGCTGAACGGCTGGTCGATCGAGAACCGGGTCTACGCGGAGGACCCTTATCGCGGCTTTCTGCCCTCGACCGGGCGTCTCGTCCGCTATCGCCCCTCCGCCGAGAAGCGCGACGAGGACGGCGTCGTCCGCGTCGACGACGGCGTGTTCGAGGGCGGCGAGGTGTCGATGTTCTACGACCCGATGATCGCCAAGCTGGTCACCTGGGCGCCGACCCGCGAGGAGGCGATCGCGGCGCAGGTCGAGGCGCTCGACGAGTTCGTCATCGACGGCATCGGCCACAATGTCGATTTCCTGTCCGCGCTGATGCAGCATCCGCGCTTCCAGGAGGGCCGCCTCACCACCGGCTTCATCGCCGAGGAATATCCGGAAGGCTTCCAGGGCGCGCCCGCGAGCGAGGAGCTGATCGCCGACCTCGCCATCATCGCCGCGGTCGCCGGCCACGTCACCGACGCCCGCGCCTGCGCGATCAGCGACCAGCTGAACGGGGCGGTCGCCGCGCCTGATCTTCGCGTGGTCCGCATCGCCGGCGCCGAGCATCATGTGGTGATCGAGGACGTCGAGCAGGGCGTGCTCGCCCGACTCGACGGCGGCGATCCCATCGAGGTGATCGGCCGCTGGCAGCCGGGCCAGATCCGCTTCCGCGGCACCGTCGACGGCCGCCGCCGGATCGTCCAGATCGCCCGCTCCGGCCGCGACTGGCTGCTCACCGCGCGCGGCGCCAGCCACAAGGTGCAGGTCTATCCCGCCCATGTCGCCGAGCTCACCCGGCACATGATCGAGAAGATCCCGCCGGACCTTTCCAAATTCCTGATCGCGCCGATGCCCGGCCTGCTCACCGCGCTGAACGTTAAGGAAGGCGACAAGGTCGAGGCCGGCCAGCCGCTCGCCGTGGTCGAGGCGATGAAGATGGAGAATATCCTTCGCGCGCAGAAGCCCGGAACGGTCGGCAAGGTCGCCGCACAGCCCGGCGACAGCCTCGCCGTCGACGCGGTCATTCTCGAATTCGAGTGAGGTTTGGCGGCAACTAGGCTCGGTCATTTCTTGGGCAGTCGGAACCCGCTTTCCGTTTTTTCTTTGTGGCCTCAGCACTTCCGCTAGAAGAGACGTGAGCCCGCTTCGACGGGTCACGATCAAAGAAGGGGGCTTCATGATCCGCGCCTTCTGCCTCGGCCTCGCCGCCGCTTCCGCTCTCGCCGCATCGCCCGCTCTCGCCCAGGATGACGAGGAGCCGCCGCTGATCCTCAGCCTCGGAGTCGGCGGCCAGCTGCTCCCCGACTATCCCGGCGCGGACGAATATTCGCTCGGGCCCCTGTTCACCGGCTTCGCCCGCCGCCGCGGCGCGCCGATCCCGTTCCGCACCCCCGACGACGGCATCGGCATCGGCCTCCTCGGCCGCGACAGCGTCGTCGACTTCGGTCCGCTGCTCCAGTTCCAGGGCGAGCGCGACGAGGAGGATGTCGGCGCCGCGGTCGGCGACGTCGACTTCACCGTCGAGGCGGGCGCCTTCGTCAACTTCAACATCAGCCCCAATTTCCGAATCCGCCTCGAAGGGCAGAAGGGCATTGGCGGCCATGAGGGCCTCGTCGGCACGGTCGCCGCCGACTTCGCGGTGCGCGGCGGCAACGACACCCTCTTCACCATCGGCCCGCGGCTTCGCCTCAACGACGACGATTATGCGCAGGCCTATTTCGGAGTGACTCCGGCCGTCGCTCTCGCCACCGGCCTACCCGCCTATGATCCGGACGGCGGCATCCGTGCGGTCGGCGCGGTCGCCGGGATCACCCACCAGATCAGCCGAAGCTTCGGCGTCTACGGCTATGCCGGCTACGACCGCCTCGTCGGCGACGCGGCCGACTCGCCGATCGTCACCAATTTCGGCTCGCGCGACCAATTCTCCGCCGGCCTTGCGCTCTTCGTCAGCTTCAACATCGGCAATCCGTTTTGATCGGGAAGCTGCTCGCGCTCCTGCTGCTCCTTGCAGCGCCTGCCGCCGCGCAGGCGCAGCTGAGCGATCCCGACCGAAGGGTCGTCGCGGCCGTCCAGCGCGACACCGACCGCCACATCGCCCTCCTCGAGCGGATGGTGAACCAGAATAGCGGCACGCTGAACCTGCCGGGCGTCCGCGCGGTCGCCGAAATTCTTCGACCGGAGTTCGAAGCCCTCGGCATGGAGGTGCGCTGGATCGACATGGCGGAGACCGGCCGCGCCGGTCACCTCGTCGCCACGCATCGCAACCTCACTCGCGGCGCAAGCAAGCACATTCTTCTCATCGGCCATCTCGACACGGTGTTCGAGCCGTCGAGCCCCTTCCAGCGCTTCGAGCGGCAGGGAGAACGCGCCACCGGCCCCGGAATCGGCGACGACAAGGGCGGAATCGCGGTGATCGTCGCGGCCCTTCGCGCGCTCCACGCGACAGGACAACTTCGGCGCATGGACGTAACCGTCGTCCTCACCGGCGACGAGGAACGGCCAGGCTCGCCGATCGCCGTCGCCCGCCGCGACCTGATCGCCGCCGGCCGTGAGGCGGATTATGCGCTCGAATTCGAGAATCTCGCCCGCGACGACGGCCGCGACTTCGGCACCGTCGCCCGGCGAAGCTCGTCGACCTGGTCCCTCACCGTTCGCGGCCGCACCGGCCATTCGAGCGGCATCTTCTCGGAAGGCCAGGGCTATGGCGCGATCTTCGAAATGGCGCGCATCCTCGACGCCTTCCGCCGCGAGCTGCCCGAGCCCAACCTCACCTTCAACGTCGGCCTCGCCGCCGGCGGCACGCCCGCGACGATCGACGGCAGCCTCGAGCGCGTGGAAGCCTCTGGCAAGACCAACATCATCCCCGAGACGGCCATCGCCCGCGGTGACCTGCGCACCCTGACGCCGGACCAGGATCGCCGAATCCGCGAGCGGATGCAGGCCGTCGTCGCCCAGCACCTCCCCCACACCTCGGCCGAGCTCGCCTTCGTCGAGGGCGGCTATCCGCCGATGCCGCCGACCGAAGGCAATCGCCGCCTCCTCGCTCGGCTCAACGAGGTCAACCGCCTGCTCGGCTATCCCGAAATGCCCGAATATGACCCCGCCCGGCGCGGCGCGGCCGACAGCGCCTTCGTCGCCGCCGACGTCGACACGCTCGCCGGCCTCGGCATGGCCGGCGGCGGCGCCCATGCGGAAGGGGAATGGGTCGACCTCACCAGCCTCCCCCGCCAGGCCATCCGCACCGCGCTGCTGATGATGAGGCTGTCGCGCAACTAAGGCGCGCGGTTGACTGCCGCAGCCCGGAAGCTAGCCTGCGTGCCAGCGAAGGGGGTGCCTATGCGCTTGATTCGGTTCGTGATTGCCGCTCTCTGCATGGCGGCGGCGCCCGCCCTCGCAGCGCAACAGCCACCCTCCGCGGCGTCCGCCAGCCTCGACGCCGGCGAACATGAGGTCGTCATCAACGGCACCCGCCTCTGGTACCGAGTGGCCGGACGCGCGACCGGAACTCCGGTCGTCTATCTTCATGGCGGCCCCGGGCAGGGCAGCCAGAGCTTCGCCCATTTCGTCGGTCCGCATCTCGAGCCGCACCAACGCGTCGTCTATCTGGACCAGCGCGGCTCGGGCCGGTCCGGGCGCCCTGAAGACGGCGCTTATTCGATCGACCTGATGGTCGACGATCTGGAGAAGCTGCGGCGCGCCTGGGGCGTTCCGAGGCTCGACCTGATCGGCCACAGCTTCGGCACGGTGCTCGCGATGGAATATGGGGCGCGCTACCCGGACCATGTTGCGCACATCGTCCTCGCGGGCGGAGTCAACGACGTCCAGCGCGCTTTCGACATCCAGTGCGCCCGCCTCGAGCGGGAGGACCCGGCCGCCTATCAGCGCGCCATGGCGGGCCGGCCCGAAAACTGGACCGCGCGCTGCAACATGATTCGCGCCTATCGCGGTGCCGAAAGCGAACGGGTGCTCAGGTCCTACATGTTCCCGAACCCCGCGACGGCCGACCTCCTCAAGGTGGCGGACGAGGCAAACGGCCTTCGCAACACCGGGAGGGTCGGCGCGGCCCTGTTCCGCCAGGGGTTCCTCACCTACCGGTTTGGCCGAGCGGGCGAACTGAGGGCGCCGGTCCTGATCATCGGCGGAACCCGCGACTTCCAGTCGGTGATCGAGCTTCACCGCGAGTTCGTTCGAACGCTGCCCAATGGGCGCCTGCTCGAATATGAAGGCAACGGCCATTTCATGTGGGTCGAGGACCCCGCGCGCTTCGCCCGGGACGTGAGTGCCTTCCTGGACAGCTAGTCGACGCCCCCCGGGCAGATCAGATCTTCCGCGCGGTCACCAGATAGTTGAGGCTCATGTCCCGGCCGAGGTGCAACCCCCGCAGCGGGTCCCAGGCGAGGCCGCAGCTGTCGGTGACCTCCAGCCCCGCGACCGCTAACGCCGCCGTCAGCTCCTCCGGAGTCAGGAACCGGTCCCAGTCATGAGTCCCCTTGGGAATCCGGCCGAGCGCTTCGGCCGCGCCGACCAGAAGCAGCCGCGACATGTTCGTCCGGTTGGGCGTCGACATGACCAGCAGCCCGTCGGGCGCCAGCGCATTCGCGAGGCCGGCGAGGAATGCCGGAACGTCGGCGACATGCTCGACCACCTCCATCGAAGTGATCAGCGCATATGGCCCGTCGAGCGCCTCGACCCCGCCGATCCGGTAGTCGATCTCGAGCCCCTGCCCCTGCGCATGGGCCCGCGCCGCCGCGATATTCTCCTCGGCCGCGTCAACCGCGGTGACCTGCCCACCGAGCCGGGCGAGCGGCTCGGCAAGCAGTCCCGCACCGCAGCCGACGTCGGCGACGCGCCGTCCCGCCAGCGGACGCCGGTCATGCTCGTCGGTCCCGAAATGATGGTCGATCTGCTCGCGCAGATATTTGAGCCGCACCGGATTGAGCTTGTGAAGCATCGCCGACGAGCCCTTCGGGTCCCACCAGTCGGCGGCGAGACGTCCGAAATGCTCAGCCTCTCTCGGATCGATCGTCGAGACGGGCGGTTCGCTTGCTTGTGCCATGTGCCGCTCCTACCAGCCGGCGACACTTCGGTTCCACGCTTTTTCCGCGAAGGCCAGCCATGGACCATTTCAACCTGAGGCACGGCGTCGCCCATTGCGAGGACGTGCCGCTGCCGGCGATCGCCGAGGCGATCGGCACCCCGGTCTATGTCTATTCGACAGCCACCCTGCGCCGCCACGCCGCCGTGATGCGCGAGGCGCTGGCCGCGCTCGACGACCCGATCGTCGCCTACGCGGTGAAGGCCAATCCCAATGCGGCGGTCCTCGCCACTTTGGCGCGCGAGGGACTCGGCGCCGACGTCGTTTCGGGCGGCGAATATAGCCGCGCCCGCCACGCCGGCATGGACACGGGCAAGATCGTCTTCTCCGGAGTCGGTAAGACCGAGGAGGAGATGGCGCTCGCCCTGAAAGGCGGCCTGTTCCAGTTCAACATCGAAAGCGTCGAAGAGGCCGAAACCCTGTCCCGCGTCGCCCAGTCGCTCGGGATCGAGGCGCCCGCCGGCTTCCGCATCAACCCGGACGTCGAGGCGGGCACCCACGCCAAGATCACCACCGGCGCCGCCGACAACAAGTTCGGAGTCGCGCTCCCCGACGCGCTCGACGCCTATGCCAATGCCAGCCGCCTTCCCGGCCTTCGCATTCAGGGCGTCGCCGTCCATATCGGCAGCCAGCTGACCAGCCTCGCCCCGCTCGAAAGCGCCTTCGCCAAGATCGGCGAGCTGATCCGCGATCTTCGCGCCGCCGGCTGCGACATCCGGGTCGCCGATCTCGGCGGCGGCCTCGGAGTGCCCTATGACCCGGACCTTCCGCCGCCGCCCAGCCCGTTCGATTATGGCGAGATGGTCGCGCGCGTGACCCGCGGCTGGGACGCGCGCCTCGTCTTCGAGCCTGGCCGCCTCATCACCGGCAATGCCGGAATCCTGCTCACTCGGGTCATCCGCGTGAAGCCCGGCGCCTCTCACCCCTTCGTGATCGTGGACGCGGCGATGAACGACCTGATGCGCCCCGCTCTGTACGACGCCTGGCACGCGATAGAGGCGGTCCAGCCCAACGGCCGCCGCGCAATCGCCAACGTTGTCGGCCCGGTCTGCGAAACCGGCGACACCTTCGCCACCGCCCGCAACATGGACGAAGTTGGCGAAGGCGACCTCGTCCTGTTCCGGACGGCCGGCGCCTATGCCGCGGCCATGTCGAGCACCTACAACAGCCGCCCGCTCACGCCCGAAGTCCTCGTTGACGGCGACCGCTGGGCCGTCGTCCGCCAGCGCCTCCCCCTCGAAGCCCTGATCCAGCGCGACACGGTCCCCGACTGGCTGCGTTGACCGCGCGCGCGCCGCTCCCTATCGCCGCCGCCGGTATGGCCCGCATCGTCATGAAATTCGGCGGAACGTCCATGGCGGGTATCGAGCGGATCCGCCATGTCGCTTCGCTCGTCCGCCGCGAGGTCGAACGCGGCAACCAGGTCGCAGTCGTCGTCTCGGCAATGGCCGGCGAGACCGACCGGCTCGTCCATCTGTGCCGCGAGGCCGCCTCGCTCTACGACCCGCGCGAATATGACGTGGTCGTCGCCAGCGGCGAGCAGGTCACCAGCGGCCTCCTCGCAATCACCCTCCAGGGGATGGGGCTCAACGCCCGCTCCTATATGGGCTGGCAGCTGCCGATCCTCGCCTCCGGTCACGCCGCAGCGCTGATCGAGGGCATAGACGTCGACGTCCTCGAGCGGGTCTTCGAAGGCGGCGGAATCGCCGTCATTCCCGGTTTCCAGGGCGTCACCGCCGAGGGTGAGCTGGCCACGCTCGGGCGCGGCGGATCGGACACCTCCGCGGTGGCCCTCGCCGCCGCGATGAACGCGGACCGCTGCGACATCTACACCGACGTCGACGGCGTCTACACGACCGACCCGCGCATCGTGCCCAAGGCGCGCAAGCTCGACCTCGTCACTTATGAGGAAATGCTCGAGCTCGCCTCGGTCGGCGCAAAGGTGCTCCAGACGCGCTCGGTCGGCCTCGCCATGCGCTACGGAATGCCGCTCCAGGTCCTGTCCTCCTTCGAGGACCGGCCGGGCACGCTGATCGTGGGCGACGACGCCCTTGAGGAAAGCCCAATGGAAAGAAACGTCATCACCGGCATTGCCCACGAGAAGAACGAGGCGATGGTCACCCTGACCGGCCTTCCGGACTCGCCGGGAACGGTCGCGAACATCTTCGCGCCGCTCGCCGCCGCGAACATCAACGTCGACATGATCGTGCAGAGCGTCCCGCGCCGCGGCGAGGAGAGCGTCCTCACCTTCACCGTTCCGCGCGCCTCGCTTGCCCACAGCGTCGCCGAGCTCGAGAAGGTCAAGGCCGCGGTCGGCTTCGACGAGGTCGTCACCAATACCGAGGTGGTGAAGGTGAGCGCGGTCGGAGTCGGAATGCGCTCCAACGCCGGAATCGCGGCACAGATGTTCCAGACGCTGGCCGAGCGCGGGATCAACATCCTCGCCATCACCACGTCCGAAATCAAAGTCTCGGTGCTTCTGCCCGAGGAATATACCGAGCTCGCGGTCCGAGTGCTCCACACCGCCTATGGTCTCGACGCGGAGGATTCCGAATGAACTTCACGCCGGACAGCGTGGGCCACGACCGCCTCAAGCGCCTGATGCAGCGCGGTGCCGACTTCCTCGGCTGCGAAGTCGCGATCATGGGCGGCGCGATGAGCTGGATCTCGGAGCGCAACCTGGTGTCGGCCCTGTCCAACGCCGGCGCGTTCGGAGTGATCGCGTGCGGCGCGATGACCCCCGACCTGCTCGACACCGAGATCGCCGAGACCAAGGCGCGCACGTCGAAGCCGTTCGGCGTCAACCTCATCACCATGCACCCGCAGCTCAACGAGCTGATCGACGTCTGCGCCAAGCATGGCGTCGGCCACGTCGTCCTCGCCGGCGGTCTTCCGCCGCCCGGGTCGATCGACCGGATCAAGGGCAGCGGCGCCAAGCTCATCTGCTTCGCGCCGGCGCTGAGTCTCGCCAAGAAGCTGATCCGCTCCGGGGTCGACGCCCTCGTCATCGAGGGCATGGAGGCGGGAGGCCATATCGGCCCGGTCTCGACCTCGGTTCTCGCCCAGGAGATCCTTCCACCGCTCGCCGCCGAGGTGCCGATCTTCGTCGCCGGCGGGATCGGCCATGGCGGCCTTCTCGCGGGCTTCCTGGAGATGGGCGCGGCCGGCTGCCAGCTCGGCACCCGCTTCGTGTGCAGCCACGAATGCATCGCCCACCCCAATTTCAAGAAGGCGTTCATCCGCGCCTCGGCGCGCGACGCCATCACCTCGGTGCAGATCGACCCGCGCCTCCCGGTCATCCCGGTACGGGCGATCAAGAATCGCGAGATGGAGAGCTTCGCCGCCAAGCAGCGCGAGGTCGCCCAGCTGCTCGACGAGGAGAAGGTCGAGATGGCCGAGGCCCAGCTCCAGATCGAGCATTATTGGGCCGGCGCTCTTCGCCGCGCGGTGATCGACGGCGACGTCGAGACCGGCTCGGTCATGGCCGGCCAATCGGTCGGGATGGTCAAGTCCGAGCAGAGTATCGCCGAGATTCTCACCCAGCTCGTCGACGAGGCGGCCCACGCCCTGGAACGCAGGTCGGGTTAGAAAGCCCTCTCCCCCGCGGGGGAGAGGGAGAAACACTCAGTGTTGCCCGTAGACCCGGCCCGACTGGGCGAGGCGCTGGCGGCTGGTGTTGCCGGGCGTCGCGACATGAGTGGCCGGGTCATATTCCTTGCCGACCGCGGGGCTGCCCTGCGGCACCCAGATCTGCCCCAGGGTATGGCTGTAACCCTGGGGCAAGTAGCGGATCGAATAGCCGTCGGGATGGAGGCTCCAGCGCCCTGACGGGACGGCCTGGCTTCCCGGCCCCATCGGAGCCATTCCGGCAAGCACCGCGACCCGCTCCATGTCGGCGAAGCTCGCGCCCGGCGTGGTCAGCATCTGGCGGAGTTGCGCCTCGGCCTGGGCGATCTGGCGAAGCGGCTCGGGAACGCCGCCGATCAGCCGGCTCAGCGCAGGGCCGGTCAGCACGTCCAAGGCGCTCCGGTTGAGGCTTGCGAGCTGGCGCGGGGTCAGCAGCCGCGCCGCCACCGCCTTGTGCTCGGCCGACAGGTCCTCGAACTTGGCCCGAGCGAGGATCGCCCAAACCAGCGTCTGGATGCTGCGCTGCTCGATCTCGGGATGATTCACGGAATTGCGCAGGATCGTCATGATCGCGTCCTCCGCCAGCCCCTTGACCGGCGCGTAGAGATAGCCGTCGCCCCCGCCCGGCCCGTGCGTTCCGGCGTGAAGACAATAGCTCTGCGTGTGCATCTCATAATAGCCGGGCTGAAGAACGAACCCGCCATTCGGCGTCCGCTGAAGCTCCATCAGCGAGCGGACCCGCTCGCGCGGTGTGAAATTGTCGAGTTCGGGCTGCGCCCAGCGCGCGTCGGCGAGGCTGGTGGTGATGGGCTGGTTGCCTCCCAGCGGATTGCGGATGCCGATGCGCTCGCCAAGCCGCCCGAGGCCGCCCAGCTGCGCCTCGGCGGGCGCGTGGCCGAACAGGAGCGCCGCCGCAAGAGCGACGCTGAACAGGATTCTCATGTTCTGGTTCTTTCACTCGTGAGGAAACAAGCGGCCGGCCCCCCCTGCCGCAGGTTCCGGCTAGCCGAGCGGTTCGGACAGGCAGCTATCCCACGACAAAAACGACATTTCGAGCGACCGATCTACGGCCATTCTTCGCCCAGGCCGCGGGAAAATGGCGGCCGCCGCCGTCATGTTCATCGCACGGCAATGCAAGTTCGTCCCGCGGCTCTTCACCTTTGCGCGGCGTTATTGCATGGTGCGGTGATGGAAATTGCGCTCTCGGCGACGCCGGACTTCTCCCCCGATCGCGACTGTCCCAAGGTGCTCAGGCAGACTCTGGCACCTCCGGCTCCGAGCGAAGCGGCGGCCGGAGCGGCGCTGCCGATGCCGAGCCTGGCCAACCAGGCGCGCTGGCCCGAAGCGATCGCGCTCACCGTGTCGCTGTGGCTGTTTGTCCTGCTCCTCTTCCTGCCGATCATCATCGCCCGCTACGAGGGCGCCAACTGGACCAGCGTCGCGCTCGACTGCTCGACGGTGCCGGTATCGATCATGCTCGCCTTGTCGATGTTCGCGGTGTTCCGCCGCACGGTGGACCAGCCGCTGCGCCAGCGCGTGATCGTCATGGTGGTGACGGTGATCGTCACCGCGACGATCAATACCGCCTTCGATCTGACTTTCCAGACAATGATCGCCAGCCGGCTCGACCATCTGTTCGCCCAGCTGCCTTCAGACATCTCGCGGGCCTATCCGTCGCTCCTCAACTACATCCTCGTGTTCGGTGTGAACATGGCGCTGTTCCAGGTGGGCTTCGCCCGCCGCGCGGCGCTGAAGCAGGAGCTCGCGCTCAGCCAGGCGCTGGCCAACGCCCAGCACGCCCAGCTCGCGGCGCTTCGCTACCAGCTCAATCCGCACTTCCTGTTCAACGCGCTCAACTCGATCTCCGCCCTGATCGTTACCCAGCGCAATGAGGATGCCGAGCGGATGACCGACAAATTGTCGAGCTTCCTCAGGTCCTCGCTCAATGCCGACCCCGGCGAGCTCATCCCGCTCGAGGAGGAGCTGGCGCTGACCGAGGAATATCTCGACATCGAGAGCGTCCGCTTCGGCGAGCGTCTCGACGTCGAGGTCGATTGCAGCCCCCACGCCTGCGAGGCGCTGATCCCGAGCTTCCTCGTCCAGCCCCTCGTCGAGAACGCGATCAAGCACGGGGTCGCCCGCACCCGCGGCTCCACCAAGATCACGATCACCGGCGACGTGCAGGACTGCACCCTTCGGATCACCGTCGCCAATTGCCTGCCCACCGAGCAGACTGGCCCGTCGCACGCGTCCAGCGGCGTCGGCCTGATCAACGTCGGCCGGCGGCTGGAGGCCGTTTACGGGAAGGCCGGCAAGCTGGAAGCGGGGATCAAGGACGATCGCTACCAAGCCACGATCACCATCCCGGTCTGCCGAAGCCCACAAGAGGCTTGACGCCCGGCCGGTTTGCTCGCCACTCACTTCAGTTGGGGAAGTGGGAGAGTGGCCGCATGCGCGTGTTGCTGGTCGATGACGAGTCTCTGGCGATCGATCGCCTGAAGACTTTCTTCGCCGACATCGAAGGGGTCGAGCTGGTCGGCCAGGCCGGCGACGGCGACGAGGCGCTGGAAAAGATCCAGCAGCTGACCCCCGATCTCGTCATCCTCGACGTGCAGATGCCGGGCAAGAACGGCCTTCGCGCCGCCGCCGACATCGACATTGAGCCGCGGCCCGAGATCGTCTTCGTGACCGCCCACGAACATTATGCGCCCGACGCCTTCGACGTCGACGCGGCCGACTATCTCCTAAAGCCGGTCCGCTTCGACCGCCTTCGTCAGGCGGTCGACCGCGCCCGCCGCCGCAAGGCGCTTCGCGCCGCCGAAGCCCGCGCCGGCCAGCTCGAGGAGGAAGTCGCCGCCCTCAAGTCTGGCACTGCGCCGCGCGCGCATGACGATGACGGTTTCTGGGTGCCCGAGCGCCATGGCCAGCGCCGGGTCCCGATCGACACGATCGACTGGATCGAGGCGGCGCGCGATTACGTGCTCCTCCACACCAGCATGCGCAGCCACCTCCTGCGCATCACCATGGCGGCGCTCGAGGAAAGGCTCGCCCATTCGCCGCTTCTGCGAGTCCACCGCTCCGCCTTCGTTCGGCCGGACAAGGTGACGGAAGTTAAGAGGTCGGGGCGCTCGCTGTGCCTGGTTCTCCAGGGCGGCGCCGAAGTGCAGGTGGGGCCGAGCTATGTCTCGGCGGTCAAGAGCGCGCTCAACTTCGACTAGGAAGTCCCGGAGCGGCGGGAGCGGAACCGGACGGACAGGAAGCTTGAGTCCTGTCAGGTCCGGTCCCGGTTGGAGTGACCGAAGGCCGCGGCGCGGCCGGCGACTTGAAGGCCCCGCATCGAGGACCGTTGCGCCCGCGTCAGACCAGCGGCGCGGTGGTTGCAGCCGACAGCAGCAGCGTGCTGACGAACACGGCGGCGGCGAACGTCGACCAGGTACGGAAAGTCTCCGCAGTCATTGCCTCTCTCCTCTTGGCAGCGACGGCGCTCAACTGCGCCGCCAATCCTTTGCTAGGCTCGAGGAACGGGACAGGCATGGCGGCTTCGACGACCGCGCTGCGGACGGCGACCAAGGGTGCGGGGCATCGACCAAAGGGTGAGCCGCGCCGACGAACGCGACCTTCTCGGGGGTTCAGTCGCCCTCGAGCGGCTGGACCGGCGGATCACCGGCGGGCGGCCCGCTCGCATCGCTGAGCAGCCGGGCGATATGCGCCAGCAATTCGCGCTCGATATAGGGTTTGCCCAGCGTCGGGGCGTCCTCATAGTCCGGGTGGACGACCTGGCTCTCATGGTAGCCGGTGAGGAACAGGAAGGGCACGCCGCGGTCCTTGAGGATTGCGGCGACCGGCCACACCAGGCGGCCCTCGACATTGAGGTCGAGCACGGCGGCGTGGATCACCTCCTCGCCGGCCGCGGTCAGCGCGACCTCCATCTGGTCGACCGGGCCGACCACTTCCCAGCCGCGTGACTGGACGGCGGTCTCGATCGAATGGGCGGTCAGGATCTCGTCATCCACGATCAGGATGCGCGGTGTCGTATGTTCCGGAACTGGCTCCAAAAAATGCCTCCGCACTCTCGTTTCCGGAGGAAAGACGAACGGACCTGCACTTCGATCCATCGCTCCGGGGCCACGTTACAGATAGCTGAGCCCATGGCACGGGCCAAGCAGATGCGCCCTGCTCCACGTTAACGATGCCGATTGCAGCTCGGCCCGGGTGAGAGTTGGAAGCGGGCTCGGCATCTGTTAGCCGGGCTTATGGCCGACGCCTCCATCGCTTCCGCCCGCGAGATATTGACGGGACTGCACGAGGTGATGGCCTCGCGCACCAGCGCCCAGGCGAAGCTCAACAAGGTCGTCAACATCGTCGCGGAGGCGATGCACAGCGAGGTCTGCTCGATCTACCTGCTGCGCGACGGCCTGCTCGAGCTCTACGCGACGGTCGGCCTCAATCAGAGCGCCGTCCACGTCACCAAGCTCGCCCATGGCGAGGGCCTGGTTGGCACCATCGCCAAGAACGTCGAGGTGCTGAACCTCGCCGAGGCGGCAAGCCACCCGGAATTCGCCTACCGGCCCGAGACGGGCGAGGAGACGTTCCACAGCTTCGCCGGAGTCCCGATCATCCGCCAGGAGCGCGCCGTCGGAGTCCTCGCCGTCCAGCATGCCGACCCGCGCGCCTATGACGACCTCGAGATCGAGGCGCTGCAGACGGTTGCGATGGTGCTGTCGGAGCTCATCGCGAATGCCGGCCTGATCGACCGCCGCGCCAAGGCGGGAGAGGCCGATCGCGACGCGGGCATGGCCCGGCTCAAGGGCCTCAAGCTGGTCGTCGGGATGGCGCGCGGCACCGCCGTCTACCATCAGCCGCGTATCCTCATCGAGCATACCGTCGCCGAGGACATCGAGGCCGAGCGCCATCGCGTCTATTCCGCCTTCCGCAAGATGCGCGAGCAGATCGACACGATGACCACCCAGGCCGAGTTCGGCACCGCGGGCGAGCATCACGAGGTCCTCGAGACCTACAAGATGTTCGCTTACGACGAGGGCTGGTCGCGCCGCATCAACGAGTCGATCGACCAGGGACTCACCGCCGAGGCGGCGATCGAGCGGGTGCGCCAGCGCATGAAGCGGCGCATGGCGGAGATCGACGACCCCCTCCTCGCGGAGCGGATGCATGACCTCGACGACCTGTCGAACCGGCTTCTGCGCATCGTCTCCGGCCAGCTCGGCACTGCGGCGCAGGCGGGCCTTCCACCCGACGCCATCCTCATCGCGCGCAACCTCGGCCCGGCCGAGCTGCTCGAATATGACCGCCGCAAGTTGAAGGGCGTGATCCTCCAGGAAGGGTCGCTCACGGCTCATGTCACGATCGTTGCACGCGCCATGGGCGTGCCGGTGATCGGCCGGGTCGCGGATGCCCGCCAGGCGATCTCCGAAGGCGATACGGTGCTGCTCGACGGCGACGAGGCGGTCGCCTTCGTTCGGCCGACGCCGGCGATCGAGGAGGCGTTCAACGCCAAGCTGGCCGCCGGCCAGAAGCGCCGGGCTGCTTTCGCCGCGCTTCGCGACGTTCCGCCAATCACCGCCGACGGAACCCGAATCACCGTGATGGTCAATGCCGGCCTGCGCGACGACGCTGCCGCTCTTACCGCGGTCGGCGCGGACGGCATCGGCCTGTTCCGGACCGAGTTCCAGTTCCTCGTCTCGGCGACCCTGCCCCGTCGCGAGAGCCAGCAGCGCCTCTACCGCTCAGTGCTTGAGGCCGCCGACGGCAAGCCGGTCGTGTTCCGCACCGTCGACGTCGGCGGCGACAAGCAGCTCCCCTATCTCCACGGACTCGAGGAAGGTGAGGAGAATCCGGCGCTCGGCTGGCGCGCCCTTCGCCTAGCGCTCGATCGCTCGACGCTGATGCGGGCCCAGTCTCGCGCCCTTCTCGAAGCCGCCGCGGGGCGCGAGCTTCGGGTCATGTTCCCGATGATCTCGGAGCCCTGGGAGTTCGACGAGGCCAAGCGCCTGGTCGAGGAGCAGCGCGCCTGGCTCGCTGCGCGTGGCAAGAAGCTTCCGAGCACGGTCCTTTACGGGGCGATGATGGAGGTCCCGGCGCTCGCCGAGACGCTCGACATCCTTCTGCCCAAGATCGACTTCCTGTCGATCGGCACGAACGACCTCACCCAGTTCCTGTTCGCCGCAGACAGGGCCAACCCCAAGCTCGCGGAGCGCTACGACTGGCTCAGCCCAGCCATCCTGCGCTTCCTCCGCCGAATCGTTCGCGCCTGCGACGAGGCGGGAGTCGCCGTCGGCGTGTGCGGCGAGATGGGCGGCCGAACGCTCGAATGCATGGCGCTAATCGGCATCGGCCTGAGACGCTTCTCGATCACTCCGGCGGCGGTCGGCCCGATCAAGGCGATGATCCGCTCACTTAACCTCGGCGGAGCGGCCGAGCTCATGGACCGAATGCTCGAGCGGCCGCCCGACAATTTGCGCGCCGCCTTGTCCGAATGGGCAGCAGAACAGAATGTCTCGTTGAGTTGATCCCGTCCGACGCGCTGCTATGACGGCTTGACCGCGACAAGAAACAGGTGAGGAGCCGGTCCCGAATATGGCGGAAGCGGAATACGATTATGAATCGGGCGGCAACAGCGTCGGCCAGCGGCTGCGCGAGGCCCGCGAGGCGCGCGGGCTGAGCCTGGAGGAGGTCGCGGCCCAGACCCGCATTCCGATCCGCCACCTGCGCAGCATCGAGGACGGCAAATACGAGGAATTGCCGGCCCTGACCTACACCGTCGGCTTTGGCCGCAATTACGCCAATGCGGTGGGTCTCGACGGCGCCGAGATCGGTCGCGAGCTTCGCGACCAGCTCGGCGGCGCCCAGCGCGGATCGACCATCTCGACCGAATATTATGCGCCGCCCGATCCCGCTCGAGTGCCGTCGCGACCGCTCGCCTGGATCGCCGGCGTGCTCGCCCTCGTGCTCATCGCCGGCTACCTGATCTGGCGCTCGCAGCTCGGGAGCGCGGACGAAGCCGCCGAGGCGCCCGCTGTGCAGCAGCAGGCCCCGCAGCCGCAACCACAGCAACAGCAGCCGCCCGCGCAGCAGCAGCCGGCCAGCCTCGCCGGCCAGCCGGTCACCCTCACCGCGACTGGCCAGGTCTGGCTTCGAGTCTATGAGGAAGGTGGCGCGTCGATCGTGGAGCGGACCCTCCAGGCCGGCGAGACCTACCAGGTCCCGGCCACCGCCACCCGGCCGATGCTTCGCGTCGGCGCTCCCGAGGCGCTTCGAGTCACGGTCGGCCAGACGGCGATCCCGCAGCTCGGCCCCTCCGGCCAGCCGGTCGGCGGAGTTAGCCTTCGCCCCGAGGACCTCGCCCAGCGGCTCCAGCAGCCCGCTCCGGCCGGAGCGGCGCCGGCTCCGCAGCCGGGCGCTCCGACGCGGCCCTAGCCCCTCGCAAAAGTGCGGGCTTTCGCGCGCGCCGCTGCAATGCTTAAGGCTGGCGACAGGCTTTGACCTTCAATAACATGGCCGCAAGACAAGACTGATCGTCAGCGGGGACGGGGTGAATGCGTAAATTGTTGATTGCCATGCTGTTGCTCGGCGCCTCCACGCCGGCGATGGCCCAGCAGAATATCGAGCGGCGTGTCGACCGGCTCGAGCAGGAAATGCGCGCCGTCCAGCGCCGGGTGTTCCCGGGCGGCGCCGGCGCCACCGTCGATCCGGAGATCCGGCCCGCGACTCCGACCCGCCCTGCAGTCGAGACCGGCGACGCCATCTCGACCCTCAACGCCCGAGTCGACGCGATCGAGGCGCAGCTCGCCCGGATCACCGGTCAAGTCGAGGAGGGCGGCTACCGCCTGCGCCAGCTTGAGGAGCAGGTGAACCAGCTTCGCGCCGAGACCCAGGCGCGGACCGCCCAGCCGGTCGCTGCCGACCCCGCCCCCGCCGCCGCCACGATGCCGGTGATGGAGCCGATCGTCGAGCGTCCCTCGACGCCGGCGCCCGCCACAGCGGCCGACCCCGCCGAGGCCGCCTACAATGCCGGTTTCCGCCTGTGGGAGCAGCGCAACTATGCCGCCGCTCAGACCGCCCTCACCCAGGTCGCCGAACGCTATCCGCGCAGCCGCTGGGCGAGCTGGGCGCGCAACCTCGCCGGCCGCGCCTATCTCGACGACGGCAAGCCCGCGACCGCGGCCCGGATCTTCCTGTCCAACTACCAGGACGACCCGCGCGGCGAGCGCGCCGCCGACAGCCTGTTCTTCCTCGGCGAGGCGCTGGTCCGCCTCAACCGGCGCAGCGAGGCTTGCCCGGTCTATGACGAGCTCGAACAGACCTACCCGAACATGCGCTCCTTCCTTCGCGAGCGCCTGCCCGCGGCGCGGCGCGCCGCGCGCTGCAGCTGATCCGGGGGCGGGACCGGGCGGTGAAGCCTGATCCCGCCCTTGTCGGCCGCTTTCGAGACGACGTCGAGAAGCTTACCGGCCACGCGCCGGAACGCCTCGGCATCGCCGTCTCAGGTGGCCCTGACAGCCTTGCCCTGCTCCTGCTCGCCGCCGTTGCCTATCCCGGCCGGGTCGAGGCGGCGACCGTCGATCATGGTCTTCGGGCGGAAAGCGCCGACGAGGCCATCCACGTCGCTCGAACCTGCGCGCAGCTCGGCGTAGGGCACACGATCCTGGAAGCGGACTGGGCGGAGGCTCCCACCGCCAACATCCAGGCCGAAGCCCGCCGCGCGCGCTACGACCAGTTGCTCTGGTGGGCGAACGACAAAGACATCTGGCCGGTCGCCACCGCCCATCATCTCGACGACCAGGCCGAGACCCTGCTGATGCGTCTCGCTCGCGGCGCCGGAGTCCCGGGCCTCTCGGCGATCCGTTCCCGCCTGGTCATGGAGGATGACGGCGATGAGGTCTGCTTCGTCCGCCCCTTGTTGGGCTGGCGCAAGCAGGAACTGATCGACCTCGTCCTTCGAGCCGGCCTCACCCCTGTCGACGACCGAAGCAACTCCGACGAGCGCTTCGACCGCACCGCCGCACGCGCCCTGCTCGCCTCCACCCCATGGCTCGAGCCCGAGCGGCTCGCCGATGCGGCCAGCCATATCGCCGAGTCCGACGAGGCGCTCGACTGGGCCACCAGAGAGCTGCTCGGCGACCGCCTGGTCTGGCAGCAGGGGCCCGGCGGCTATGTCACCATCGACGCCTCCGGCGTCCCGCGCGAGCTTCAACGCCGCCTACTGCTGGGCGGCTTCGCCTTCTTCATCCATTCGGGCATCCACGAGCTCCCCGGCCCGAAGCTCGATCGCCTGCTCGAGGCGCTGCGCGCCGGCCGCACCGCCACGCTTGCCGGCGTCAAGGCGATGCCCGGCCCCCCCTGGCGGCTCACCCTCGCCCCACCGCGCCGCACCTGACGCCGGCTTGCTGCCCCGCCGCCCCGTGCTAAGGGCAGCGCATGCACGTTACCCTGCTCACTCCGGACTCGAGCTACGACCAGTTCCGCGACGTATGGGAGGCGCGCATCGCGCTCTATGCCGGGCTCCTCGAACCCCACGGAATCACCTTGGAGCCCGTCGCATGGCCCAACGCCAAGCCGGTGCGGCCCGCCTGGGCGCAACTCGCCTGGGGCTATCATCTCCAGCCGGCCCGCTGGGAGACCCTGCTCGCCGCGTGGCCGGACGACGTGCTCCTCCTTAATCCCCCCGCGTTGCTGCGCTGGAACAGCGACAAGCGCTATCTGAACGATCTCGCCGCGGCAGGCGTGCCGATCGTCCCGACCCGCTTCGCCGGTCTTGCCAATGACTCCGAGCTCGCCGCCGCCCGCGCCGCCTTCGGCGCGGAGGAGCTGGTGGTGAAGCCGCGAATCTCGGCCTCCGCCTCCTCCACGAGCCGGGTCGGACCCGGCGACCCCGCACCCAACCTCGCCGACGCGATGATCCAGCCGTTCATGCCGTCGGTCCAGGACCAGGGCGAGCTGTCCGTCTTCTTCTTCGGCGGCGACCTGGCCCACGCCGTCCGCAAGGTCGCGGCGCCCGGCGACTTCCGGGTCCAGCGCGAATATGGCGGCGCCTTCACCCAGGTCGAACCGGGCGAGGCCGAATTGGCCGTGGCGCGAGCCGCCCTCGCCGCGACTCCGCAGCCGCCCTTCTACGCCCGCGTCGACATGGTCCCCGACGCCCACGGCCAGCCGCGCGTCATGGAATTGGAGCTGATCGAGCCAGACCTCTACCTGGATCTCGCCTCCGACCGCGGCGCCCGCTTCGCCCAGTTGTTCGCCGAACGGCTTCGCGCCGGCTGACCAGCTGCGGGATTTCCCGGCCCGCAGCGTCTCCTCGACATGAGGAAGGAGACGCAAGTGGAAGGGCGGTTGATGTTCGGGATGTTCGGAGTCGCGGCTGCGACGCTCGCCTTGCTCATCCTCCAGCTGACCTAGCTCTCCTGCGGCCGCAGCGTAAGCCGCCATTCACTTCCCGTCGCTACATTGCGCGGCTCGCGCGAATGCCTATCTTGGGCGCATACCCCAACAGGGACTGATGATGAGCGACGACAACAACAAGGATCCGCAGGGCTCGGCCAATCCGTGGATGAAGAGCCTGCTGATCTGGGCCGGCATCCTCCTCGGGCTCGTGCTGTTCGTTCAGATGATCGACGGCGGCCGCACCGGCGCGCGCGACGCGATGACCTACTCCGAGTTCCTCAACAAGGTCGAGGACGGCTCGGTGAAGAGCGTCATCATCGGCAAGGATTCGATCCGCGGACGCCTCGCCGACGACCAACAATTCGCGACCAACTCGACGCTCGGCGCGGATCCGCAGCTCGTCGAGCGGCTGCGCGCCAACAACGTCACCTTCGCGATGGAGGCCGAGGCGCAGACCAGCATCTGGATGCTTCTCCTCTACCAGTCGCTGCCCTTCCTGCTGATCCTGGGCGTCGCCTTCTTCGTGATGCGACAGATGCAGAAGAATGCCGGCTCCGGAGCGATGGGCTTCGGCCGCTCCAAGGCCAAATTGCTCACCGAGAAGCATGGCCGCGTCACCTTCGACGACGTCGCCGGCATCGACGAAGCGCGCGAGGAGCTCCAGGAGATCGTCGAGTTCCTTAAGGACCCGACCAAGTTCGCCCGCCTCGGCGGTAAGATCCCCAAGGGCGCCCTGCTCGTCGGCTCCCCAGGCACCGGCAAGACGCTTCTCGCCCGCGCCATCGCCGGTGAGGCCAACGTGCCCTTCTTCACCATCTCAGGCTCCGACTTCGTGGAGATGTTCGTCGGCGTCGGCGCGAGCCGCGTCCGCGACATGTTCGAGCAGGCGAAGAAGAACGCGCCCTGCATCGTCTTCATCGACGAGATCGACGCCGTCGGCCGCCATCGCGGCGCCGGGCTCGGCAACGGCAATGACGAGCGCGAGCAGACCCTGAACCAGCTGCTCGTCGAGATGGACGGCTTCGAATCCAACGAAGGCATCATCATCATCGCCGCGACCAACCGCCCCGACGTGCTCGATCCGGCGCTTCTCCGCCCCGGCCGCTTCGACCGCCAGGTCGTGGTGCCGCGCCCAGACATCGAGGGCCGCGAGAAGATCCTCGCGGTGCATATGAAGAAGGTGCCGCTCGCGCCCGACGTCGACAGCCGCACCATCGCGCGCGGAACTCCGGGCTTCTCGGGCGCCGACCTCGCCAACCTCGTCAACGAGGCCGCACTCCTTGCCGCGCGCAAGGGCAAGCGCCTCGTCGCGATGAAGGAGTTCGAGGAGGCCAAGGACAAGGTCATGATGGGCGCCGAAAGGAAGTCCATGGTCATGACCGACGAGGAGAAGAAGGCGACCGCCTATCACGAGGCCGGCCACGCCCTCGTCTCGCTCCACGTCGAGGGCTGCGACCCACTCCACAAGGTGACGATCATCCCGCGCGGCCGAGCGCTGGGCGTGACCTGGAACCTGCCGGAGCGCGACCGTTATTCGATGAGCATGAAGCAGATGAAGGCGCGGCTCGCGCTCTGCTTCGGCGGCCGCATTGCCGAGCAGCTCATCTATGGCGAGGACAGCCTCAACACCGGCGCGTCCAACGACATCCAGCAGGCGACCGACCTCGCCCGAGCGATGGTCATGGAATATGGCATGAGCGAGAAGCTCGGCTGGCTTCGCTACCGCGACAACCAGGACGAGGTGTTCCTCGGCCACAGCGTCGCCCGCACCCAGTCCATCTCGGGCGAGACAGCGAAGCTGATCGACCAGGAGGTCCGCCGCCTCGTCGAGGAAGGCGAGGCCACCGCCCGCCGGGTCCTCACCGAGAATCTCGACGAGCTTCACCGGCTCGCCGGCGCCCTTCTCGAATATGAGACCCTGACCGGCGAGGAATCCAAGCGCGCGATCCGCGGCGAGGATATCGGCCGCGAGGACCCGCTGTCCAAGCCGCCGCTGATCCCGGCCTCCGGCGCCTCCATCCCGAGCACCCGCCGTCCGCGCGGCGGTGGCGGCGGAGGCATCGGCGACCCGGCTCCGCAAGGCGCGTAACCGGGTCAGGCCACCGCTCGTCCGTTGATCCTCACCGGCCTCCTCGGCGGCTCGTTCAACCCGGCCCATCGCGGCCATCGCCACATCAGCCTCGCGGCGATTGAGGCGCTGGGGCTGGACGACATGTGGTGGATGGTGTCGCCCGGCAATCCGCTGAAACCGCGCGAGGGCATGGCGCCGCTCGCCGCCCGCTTCGGTTCGGCGCTGCGCGCGGCCGAAGGCACCCCGATCAAGGTCACCGCGATCGAGGAGGAGCTCGGCACCCTCTACACTTTGGAGACTCTCGACGCCCTGATCGCCCGCTTCCCCGACCGCCAGTTCCTGTGGCTGATGGGTGCGGACAATTTGTCACAGTTCCACCTCTGGAAGCAGTGGCAGGACATTGCGCGAACGGTGCCGATTGCCGTCGCTGGGCGCCCCGGTTATGATGAACAGGCTCATCAGGCAGAGGCCATGAGCTGGCTGCGGCGCTTCGTCCTCACCGCGGACCAGGTTCGGAACCGGACGATGGGGAGTTTGCCGGCGCTCGTGCTGCTGCAATTGCCGCCCGACCCGACGTCAGCCACCGCCATCCGCGCCGCCGATCCCGATTGGCACGAATCCACGGACTATTCGTTCAACCCGAAGAGCTTGCGTGACCAGGTCACGCAAAGGCTCGTCACATAAGGAGGCCGTTTGCCCGCACCCGCTCCCGCTTCCACGGAAGCCCACGCCCAGGCCGAGGCACTTCATGACCTCGTGCTCCGTTCCCTCGATGACGATCAGGCGGTCGAGGTGGTGTCGATCCCGCTCAGCGGGAAATCCAACATCGCCGACTATATGGTGGTCGCAAGCGGCCGCTCGAGCCGCCAGGTCTCGTCCATGGCGCAGAAGCTGTCGGAGCGGATCAAGCAGGAGCTCGGCCGCAACGTCCGCGTCGAGGGCCTGCCGGTCGCCGACTGGGTGCTGATCGACGCCGACGACGTCATCGTCCACCTGTTCCGGCCCGAGGTCCGCAGCTTCTACAATCTCGAGCGCATGTGGGCCTTCGAGGAAAGCGCCCGCCCGGCCGCGGCCCAGGGTTGAACGCTCGATTCGAAACCGCTCATGCTGAGGAGGGACTGAGCCTGGCGAAGGCCCGTCTCGAAGCACGCACCGGTCCTTGGAGACGCCGCTTCGACAGGCTCAGCGGCTCCTCAGGATGAGCGGAGTCTGAAATGCTCCTCCACATTGTCGCCCGCGGCAAGGTCGGCCGGTCGCCTGAAGCCGAGCTGGTCGAGCGTTATCTTGGGCGAGTCTCCTGGCCGACCAAGGTCACCGAATTGCCCGAGAGCGGTGGCAAGGTTCCGCCGCGGCCCGCATCGGGCGCGCTCATCCTGCTCGATGAGAAGGGCGAGAACCTCTCGTCGATGCAGCTCGCCAAGCGCCTCGAGCAGTGGCGCGACGGCGGCGTCCGCGAAGCGCAGTTCCGGATCGGCGGCGCCGACGGCTTCGACGATACGGAGCGGGCCGAGGCCGACCTCCTCATTTCCTTCGGCCGCGCCACCTGGCCGCACCTGATGGCCCGCGCAATGCTCGCCGAGCAATTGTGGCGCGCGGTCAGCATCCTTGCGAACCACCCCTATCATCGTGAAGGATGACGCGGTGCGCATCGGCATCGCCATCTTGGTCCTGGGCCTCGCCGGCGGCGGTCTCGCCGTCGCGGCGCCGAGCGTCGACCCTGCCGGCTTCCGCGCCGCCCTCAACGAAGCACGCGAGGCGCAGCAGCGCGCCGACCAACTCGAGCAGCAGGCTGCCCAGGCCACCGACGAAGCCGCCCGCGCCCGCGCCGAGGCCGAGAGTCTCGTCGCCCGCATCCAGGCGGCCGAGGCAGAGATCACTGCCGCCGAAGGCCGAAGCGCCTTCGTCGCGGCCCAGCTGCGCGAGCAGCGCGCCCGCCTCGCCGAGCGCCAGGGGCCGCTCGTCCAGCTCACCGCCGCGCTCCAGAACCTGTCGCGACGGCCGCCGGCCCTCGCCCTCGTCCAGCCCGGAAGTCTCGACGACGCGATGCGGGTGCGCGCGGTCCTCGCCTCGGCCCTGCCCCAGATCCGCGCCCGCACCGCCGGTCTTCGCGCCGAGATCGACCGCGCCAACACGCTCTTCGCCCAGGAGGAGCAGGCCCGCCGAGCCCTGGTCGCGAGCCGGAGCGATCTCACCGCCCGCCGCACCGCCCTCGCCGAGCTCGAAGCCCGCCAGCGCGCCCGCTCTCAGGGCCTCGCCGACCTGGCTCTGCAGGAATCCGACCGCGCCCTCGCCCTTGGCGAGGAAGCGCGCGGACTGGAGGAAGTGGTCCGCGACCGCGCCTTTCAGCGCCGGCTGGAGACGAGCCTCGCCGAACTCGACGGTCCGGTGCCTCGCCCTGGCGACGCGTCGGCGCCGCTCCGCGGCAATTTCCTCCTCCCGGTTCGCGGGCAGGTCCTCACCGGCACCGGCGAACTGTCCGACGCCGGAGTTCATGCCCGCGGCCTGACCCTCGCAGTCGACCGCCAGGCCGAGATACGCGCGCCGGCCAATGGCCGGGTCGCCTTCTCAGGCCCGTTCCGCTCCTACGGGTCGGTGGTCATCCTCGATCATGGCGGCGGCTGGACCTCGGTCGTCACTAACCTCGCCGGCATCAGCGTCGCGCCCGGCCAGAGGGTCCAGCGCGGCGCGCTCATCGGCCGCGCCCGCGGCGGCGATGAGCCGGTGACCATCGAGCTACGTTTCAACGGTCGGCCGGTGCCGGTCACGGCCGCCCTCGCAGGGTGATCCGTTCATCTGGCGTTGCTTTCTTAAGGCATAGAAAGGCTGTAAAGACCGAGCCGACCCTCCACATGGGACTCATATGAACAGCAATCTCTTCCGCTCGCTGGCTCTGGTCGGAGCCGTCGCCCTTGTCCCGGCAACCACCGCCGCGCTGGCCCAGGTCGAGGTCGACACCTACAAGAATCTCGACGAGTTCGTCAGCGTCCTCAACCGGGTGCGCTCCGAATATGTCGAGCAGGTCGACGACGAGCGGCTGATCCGCGGCGCCATCGACGGCATGCTCGCCAGCCTCGACCCGCACTCCTCCTATCTCGACGCGCGCGATTTCGAGAATTTGATGAGCACGACCGACGGCAATTATGGCGGCCTCGGTCTCACCGTCACGATGGAGGACGGAGCGGTGAAGGTGATCGCGCCGACCCGCGGCACCCCGGCCGACCGGGCCGGGATCAAGGCGGGCGACTACATCACCCATATCGACGGCCAGCTCTTCTTCGGCGGCACCCTCGACGAGGCCGTCGAGCGGATGCGCGGCGAGCCGGGTACGTCGGTTCGCCTGCGCGTCGTCCGCGCCGGCCGCGAGCAGCCGCTCGAGCTCACCGTCACGCGAGCCATCATCGACATCCCCGCGGTTCGCTCGGAAGTGCGCGATCGTGTCGGAATCATCACCGTCACCACCTTCAACCGCAACACGACGGACATGGCGCGCCGCGCCATTGCCGAGATGGAGCGCAATCCGAATACGGCGCCGCTCGGCTACGTGCTCGACCTCCGCTCCAACCCCGGCGGACTGCTCGACCAGGCGATCGGCCTGTCCGACCTGTTCCTCGAGCGCGGCGAGGTCGTCTCGCAGCGCGGCCGCCGCCGCACCGACATCGAGCGTTTCTATGCGGAGCCCGGCGACGTCACCAACGGCAAGCCGATCGTCGTCCTCGTCGACGCCGGCAGCGCCTCGGCGGCCGAAATCGTCGCAGCGGCGCTGCAGGACCATCGCCGCGGTCTCGTCATGGGCGAGCGCACCTTCGGCAAGGGCTCGGTCCAGACGCTCGTCCCGCTTGGCAACGGCAACACAGCGCTCCGCCTGACCACCGCGCGCTACTACACGCCGTCGGGCCGCTCGGTGCAGGAGGGCGGCGTCAATCCGGACATCGCCGTTCCGCAGCTCAGCGACCCCGACTATCGCTCGCGCAGCCGGATCCGCGAATCCGACCTTCGCCGCCACCTCGTCAACGAGGCCGCGGTCGAGGAGGACGTCATCCAGGAGGATGGGCGTCCCGACCCGCGCTTCGCCGCCACCGCGGCCGAGCTCGAGCAGCGCGGAATCGAGGACTATCAGCTCCACTATGCACTGCAGACGATCGCGCGGCTCGGCCGGGTCCAGCAGGCGGGCGGCGCCGGCGGCGGCCAATCCTCTCGCCGCTGATCGGACGGTCGGACATGGCTGAAGCGACCCGCGCCGGCTTCGACGCGCTTAACGCCGCGAAGGTGATCGCGCTCGGCGTTCCCGCCGCGCTGCTCGCCGGTGCCTACGGCTCGCAATATCTCGGCGGCCTCGCGCCCTGCGAGATGTGCTACTGGCAGCGTTATGCGCATTGGGCGGGCCTCGCCTTCGCGATCGCCGCCTTCCTGCTCGCGCGCATGCCGGATCGCGGCCGCTCTTTCGTGTGGCTTGCGGCGCTCGGAATTCTCGCGAGCGGCCTCATCGGCGCCTATCATGCCGGGGTCGAGGCGGGCATCTTCGCTGGTGCGACCCAGTGCACGACGATGGCGAGCGGCGCGACGACCGAGGAATTGCTCCGTTCGGTGATGAGCGCGCCGATGGTCCGCTGCGACGAGATCCAGTTCGAGTTCCTCGGCATCTCGATGGCCGGCTGGAATGCGATCCTTTCGATCGCTGCCGCGTTTGTGATCTTATGGCTGAGCCTCAAGCGTCCCCGGCCGGTGGTCGGAGTACCGGCATGACCGAAGCGGCGCGCACCGCCTGGCGTCCCGGCGATCCGCGTCCCGACACCGAGTCGATGCTGCGCGTCGATCAGGCCGGCGAATATGGCGCGACCCGCATCTATGCCGGTCAGCTCGCGGTGTTCGGCACCCGGCATCCTGCCGCGCGCATCGTCGCCCATATGGCGGACCAGGAGGAGCGCCACCTCTCCCATTTCGACCGGATGATGGCCGAGCGCGGCGTTCGGCCGACCGTCCTTCAGCCCTTCTGGCACGGTGCCGGTCACGCACTCGGCGCAGTCACCGCCCTGATCAGCCCCAGCGCCGCGATGGCCTGCACCGCCGCCGTCGAGGACGAGATCGACGCCCATTATGGCGAGCAGCTTCGAACGCTCGGCAGCGACGATCCCGAGCTGTCCTCCGCCATCGAAAAATTCCAGGCCGAGGAAGTCGAGCATCGCGACACCGCCCTCGCCCATGGCGCCGAGAGCGCTTTCGCCTACCCTCTGCTATATTCCGCAATTCGCGCCGGCTGCCGCGCAGCCATTTTCCTGTCCAAGAGGATCTGACCCATGCGTGCCCTGCTCTTCCTCCTCGCCGCCTGCTCCGCCACCGCCGCCGCGGCACAGAGCGGGCAGCCCGGCGTTCCCAACCCGGAGGCGGCGCGAGCGCTCGGTACCACCCCGGTGGCGGAGCCGACCGTCGAGGATGTCGCCAACCTGCAGGTCAATCAGATCTACATCTTCGGCGACGACCCGTGCCCGCCGAGCACCGATCCCAACACGATCAACGTGTGCGCGCGCCTGCCCAACACCGACCGCTTCCGGATCCCGGAGAATCTGCGCGGCAATCCCGATGCGCCCGAGAACCAGTCCTGGACCAACCGAGCGATCGAGCTTTCCTATGTCGGCCGCACCGGCATCGGCAGCTGCACGCCGGTGGGCCCGGGCGGCTGGACCGGCTGCAACCAGCAGCTGATCAACCAGGCGGTGGCGGAGCGCCGCGGCCGCCCCGAGGTCAACTGGGCCCGCCTGATCGAGGAAGCGCGCCAGCAGCGCCTTGCCGGAATCAACCAGGCGTCGGCCGAGGCCGAGCTCAATGCCGGCGGCAACCGCCGCGTCCAGCAGCTGCAGATCGAGCCGGGCCAGCTGTGCCCGCCGAGCACCGAGTTGGTGATCATCACCTGCAACTATCCGGACGGCACGATGGCGCCGACCCAGCCCGCGGGCGAGCCGGTCATTCCCATCGGCGGCCGGGTGGTTCCGGCCAACTCACCGCAGGCGCAGCAGCAACAGCCGCAAGACGACTAAGTCCTCTTGGCGGGGGGCGACATCGCGGCTGACGAAGGAACGGCGGCGGCCGAGGCCGGTCTTCGCCGCGACATCGGCTTCACGGGCTCCGCCTTCCTCGCGTTCAATGGAATCGTAGGCGCCGGCATCTTCGCGCTTCCGGCAACGCTCCACCTGCAGTTCGGCGCGTTCAGCCCTTGGCTCTTCCCGCTCTTCGCCTTGCTCATCCTGCTGGTGGTCATCCCCTTCGCGAAGCTGGCGGCGCTGTTCGCCGGATCGGGTGGGCCGGTCGCCTATTGCGCCTGCTTCGGTCCGGCCGTGTCCTTCCAGGCCGGCTGGCTCTATTATCTGGCGCGCCTGACCGCGCTCGCCGCCAACGCAAACGTCTTCGCGACATATGCTGCCGTCCTGTGGCCGCCGCTTGCCGGCACGGTCGGCCGCGCCGGCCTGATCCTCGCGCTGGTCGCTCTGGTCGCCTGGCTCAACGTCATCGGAGTGCGCCGAGCCATCCAAACGCTGAACGCCGTCACCGTCTTGAAAGCGCTGCCGGTGATCGGCCTCGCGCTGCTCGGCCTGGCCGTGGCCGGCGCCAATCTGACCGCACCGGCCGCGCTTCCGTCCATCTCCGGCGTCGAGGCGGCGGCTCTGGTTATCCTCTATGCCTTTGTCGGATTCGAGAACAGCCTGGTGCCAGCCGGCGAGACGCGATCGCCCCAGCGCACGATACCGCGCGCGCTGGTCATCACTATCGTCGCGACCGCCGCGCTCTATTTCGTCGTCCAGCTCGCTTACGTCGCGGTGATGCCCGCCGGCGCCGCGCCCGAGGCGCCGCTCGCCGCCTTCGCCGAGGTCCTGATTGGCCCCATCGGCCTCGTCCTCCTCAGCGTCACCGCGATGCTGTCCGTCGCCGGCAACTTCCTCGGATCGATGACCTCCACTCCGCGAGTCACCTTTGCCCTCGCCGAGGCAGGATCACTTCCGCGCTGGTTCGGTCGGATCGATCTGCGCTCACGCACGCCCGCCAACTCGGTCCTGTTCATGGCGGGCCTCACCGCCCTGCTCGCCTTGACGGGAAGCTTCGTGTGGCTGGCCATCGTCAGCACCCTGTCGCGGCTGTTCGTCTACGCTCTCAGCATCGCCGCCCTCCCCGCGGCGCGGCGCAAGGCTGGGCTCAGGACGGGGATCGGCCTGTCGCTGCTGATGGCGGGAGGCCTCCTTGTCTGCGCCTGGGCGGCGGCGCAATCGACTGGCGCCGCCTGGGCGTTGCTCGGCGGGCTGCTCCTCGTCGGCCTCGTGCTCTACGCGCTCGCGCGCCGTCAGGCGTCTTCCAGCTCCGCGGCGACGGTTTCCTCGATCCAGCCGCCGCCGAGCAGCCGGTCGCCATCATAGATCACCGCCGCCTGACCGGGCGCGACTCCATATTCGGGCGATTCGAACCGCACCGTTGCGCGTGGGGCGCCGATCTCGATCCGCGCCGGCGCCGGCCGCGCCAGCGACCGGACCTTGGCGGCGAGTCCGTCGCGCTGGTCCTCGCCGAGCCAGTTCAGGCCGCTGATCTCCGCCGCGCGCACCGCGAGCGCGCGCTTCGGCCCGGCGACGACTCGCTGAGTCTCCGGCTCCAGCCGGACGACGTAGAGCGGCTCGGGCTGGCCGCCGACCTCGAGACCGCGGCGCTGTCCGACGGTAAAATGGATGAGCCCGCCATGACGCCCGAGCACCCGGCCGCCGAGGTCGACGATGTCACCCGGCACCGCCGCCTCAGGCCGTACCTTCTTCACCACCGAGGCATAATCGCCATTCGGAACGAAGCAGATGTCCTGGCTGTCGGGCTTGTCGGCGACGAGCAGGTCCAACTCGCGCGCAAGCTCGCGCACCGCCGGCTTGGGCAGACCGCCCAGGGGGAAGCGCAGGTCGGCGAGCTGGTCGCGGGTCGTCGCGAACAGGAAGTAGCTCTGGTCGCGCGCCGGATCGGCGGCGCGGTGGAGCTGCGGGCCCTCCGCTGTCACCACGCGGCGCACATAGTGACCCGTCGCAAGGCAGTCGGCGCCGAGGTCGCGCGCGATTCCCAAGAGATCGCGGAACTTCACTCCCTGGTTGCACTGCACGCAGGGGATGGGAGTGCGGCCGCGCGCATAATCGTCGGCGAACTTCTCGATCACGCCCTCGCGGAACTGCGAGGCGAAATCGAATACGTAATGGGCGATTCCCAGCCGGTCGGCGACGGTACGCGCGTCATAGATGTCGCGTCCCGCGCAGCAGCTCTTGGCCCGGCCGACCGCCTCGCCGTGGTCGTAGAGCTGCAAGGTGACTCCGATCACCTCGGCGCCACTCTTGGCGGCGAGCGCGGCGACGACCGAGCTGTCGACGCCGCCCGACATGGCGACGACGATCCGCGCCTCCGTCAAAGGCTTGTCGAGCTGGAAATCCGCAATCATCGCCGCACACATAGGGAGAAGAGACCGCGCCGCCCAGCCTTGCGGCCGTCTTTACCTCGCCTTCAAGACTCCGAGTCTAAAGGCGCCACCATGGACCAGGCCTTCCTCCTGCGCGCCCAGCGCCTGCTGGACCAGCGGCCGTCCGCTCATCCGCTCTATTCCGAGCTCGCCGCGCTCGCCGTCGCGCGGCAGCATTCGACGCCGACCGCCCAGGCTTATGGCCGCTGCGCCACACAGCTGAGGACCCAGTCCAGCCCCACCGCTCTCGCCGCCCTTTTGCTGGGCGAAGAGGGCTGGTCCGAGGCCGCTGCGGGACAGTCCTGTTTCAGCCGTGCCATCGCGATACGCCGGATAAACCCGGGCTAAACCGCCATGACCGGTATTTTTACCACCCGGCTTTAGCCTTCCTTCAACCACATCCGATTACACCGCCTTCGGGGGACGAGAACGTAAGATCGAATGCGTATCGCTGTTTTGAGGTAGTAATGATCGAAAACCAGAAATTCCGTCCCGCGCAGGTGATCGGTCCCCTCGGGGAGCCGCTCACCCTCGACAGCCTGCCCCCTCCGGGCACGACTCGTTGGGTCGTGCGCCGCAAGGCGGAGGTGGTCGCCGCGGTCAATGGCGGGCTCCTCACGGTGGACGAAGCGTGCGATCGCTACGGTCTCAGCCTCGAGGAATTCGCAAGCTGGCAGCGGGCGGTCGACCGGTCGGGCATGCCCGGCCTCCGGGTCACCCGAATCCAGCATTATCGTTCGCTTTACGAGCGCCAGCAGCGCTACTGACGACGCGAACACCGAAATTCGCGGCGGCCGCCCACCCGGGCGCGCCGCCGCGATTCGTTTTCGGTTAACCACTTCTCCCCCGCCCGCACAGGAACAACAGGAGCCTTAGAGCGTCTTTGGATCGGACCGCGTTCGAAACCAAATCGTGCGCACCCGTATCAAGGAGGCAAGGCTCATGATCGGTATCATCGTCTGGCTTATCGTTGGCGGCATCGTGGGCTGGCTCGCCAGCATCGTGATGCGCACCGATGCGCAGCAGGGTATTCTTCTCAACATCGTCGTCGGCATCGTCGGCGCCTTCCTCGCCGGCCTGGTGGTCGGCGGCGGCAGCATCAACGAGGGCATCACCCTGACCTCGTTCCTCGTGTCGCTGGTCGGCGCGATCGTGCTGCTCGCGATCGTCAACCTGTTCCGTCGCGGCGCGGTGCGCTAAGCGCCCGCTTCGCTGGAACAAAGTTGTGCCGCGCCGGGCCCTCTCTCCCGGCGCGGCATTTCTTTTGCCGAAACGAGGTCAGCGGCTCGGCGGCGGATCGAGCTCGAAGGTCACGCTCACCGTCGTCCCGACCACCTGCTCGCCCGGCACGATCTGGGTCGAGGCGTCCATGTTCGCGACGGCGGCGCGCGCCTCGCCGATGATGATTCCGGGCTGGCCGGTCTCGCTGATCGCGACGATGCGCCGCACACGGGTGCCGAGCGTCCGAGCGTAGAGATCGGCGCGAGCGCGGGCGACGGCGATCGCCCGGGTGCGCGCCTCGTCGACCGCGCTCTCGCGATTCTCGAGCCCGAACATCGGACCCTGCACATTGTTCACGCCTTCGGCGACCAGCGCGTCGATGATCCGGCCGGCATTGGCGACGTCGCGGAAGCGGATGTTGAGCTGGTTGCTGGCGACATAGCCGCTCGGCGTGCGCCCTTCCGGGGAGCGCTCGTAATCCTGATGGAGCGAGATGGTGCCGGTCTGGATGTCGCGGTCGGCGATTCCGAGCCGTCGAAGCGCTGCGCGGACCCGCTCCATCTGCGCGGCATTGTCCCTCAGCGCCGCCTGCGCCTGCGGCGCCCGGCTGGTGACTCCCGCGCTGATCGTGACCTGGTCCGGCACCCGCGTGACCTCGCCGGTAGCGACGACGTCGAGGCGGACGCCGTTGATCGGCGTGGTGAGCGGCGGCGGCACCGACGGCTGCGCAAGCGCGGGCGCGGCGGCGCAAGCCGCCAGCGATGCGAGGATGAGACGCTTCATGACCGATACTCCCTTACTGTCCGTCGCGCGGATAGCGTGAAGTGACCGGCTCGAAGATGAACGAGCCGGTCCCGTAACGGCGGACCGGCTCGTGTGGTTTCAAATGCGCGGCCGGCGCCGTCCGGCGATCATCCGGTAGAGAGCGAGGATGATCAGCGCGCCGACGATGGCGGCGATGAAGCCCGCACCTTCGCCCTGGTCGTACCAGCCGATCGCATGGCCAAGGAAACCGGCAAGAAGCGCGCCGGCGATGCCGAGGAGGATGGTGACGATGATTCCGCCGGGATCCTTGCCCGGCATGATCAGCTTCGCGATCGCGCCGGCGATGCCGCCGATGATGATCCACCAGAGCCAGTTATAGTCTGCCATCAGTTCCATCACGCTTCCTCCCATTCATAATCCATGATGATGTTCCCCATCAGCCATGGCGTAGGGGTAACAACACTAGTAAAAGGCGGTTCCGGCGACCAGTTATTCGGCGGATGGCATCAGGTCTGAATCACCTTGCCGGGGGTGATCTAGTCAGCTAATACAGCGCTTGCCGTCGGGGAGGGAACCCGACCGGCTTCGTGTGGGCAGGGGACAAATGAAGGTTATGAACGTCGAGACGACCAGCTGGCGCCGCGATGGCATCGAGGAAGTTCCGGTCGACGAGACCGTGGTCGTCGTGAGGCGGCGCCGGCGGCGGAACATCATCATCGCCGTCGTGGCGGTGGTGGCGCTGCTGCTCGCAGCTGTCTTCCTGTTCGGCGGATCGGGCGAGGAGCCCGCCAAGGCGCCGCCCAAGGGCGCCGCCGGCGGCCAGGCGCCCGTCGTCAGCGTGATCGTCCCCGGCCGCCAGCAGGTCGGCCGCACCATCACCGCCACCGGCTCGCTCGCCGCCCGCCGCGACATGCCGGTCGGAATCCCCGGCGAAGGCGGCCAGGTCACCCGCGTGCTGGTCGAGCCGGGCCAGTGGGTCGGCGCCGGCCAGGTGCTCGCCGTCATCGACCGCTCGGTCCAGTCGCAGGAAGCGGCGCAGCTCGCCGCTCAGGTCCAAGTCAGCCAGGCCGATCTTCGCCTCGCCCAGGCCAATCTTGATCGTGCCCAGCGGTTGCTCCCGCGCGGCTTCGTGTCGCGCGCCGACATCGACCGTCTGACCGCCACCCGCGACGCCGCCCGCGCCCGGGTCCAGGTCGCCCAGGCGCAGCTCAACGCCACGCGCGCCCGAATCGGCCGCCTCGACGTCCGTGCGCCCACCGCGGGCCTGGTGCTCGAGCGCAATGTCGAAGCTGGCCAGGTGGTCGGCGGCGGCTCCGGCGCCCTGTTCCGCATCGCAGCCGGCGGCCAGCTCGAGCTTCTCGCGCGCTTGCCGCAAGACGATCTCGCCCGCGTGTCGGTCGGAATGCCGGCGATCGTGACCCCGGTCGGCTCCGAGCAGAATTATCAGGGCCAGGTGTGGCAGGTGTCGCCGGTCGTCGATCCGCAGACCCGTCAGGGCGAGGCGCGCATCGCGGTGCCTTATAACCGCGAGCTTCGCCCCGGCGGCTTCGCCCAGGCGACCCTCGAGACGGGCAGCGTCACCGCCCCGCTCCTCCCCGAGTCCGCAGTTCAGAGCGATGCCCAGGGCAATTTCGTCTACATCATCGACAACGACAACAAGGTCGTTCGCCGCAACGTGCGGATCGGCGAAGTCAGCGACCGCGGCATGTCCATCGTCGAGGGGCTCAACGGCAACGAGCGCGTGGTGCTCGCCGCTGGCGCCTTCCTGAACCCGGGCCAGCGTGTCCGTCCCGAGCGCGCGCGCACTAACTAAGGCTGGATCGGACTCGTCATGAGCCTTCGCAACATCTCCGCCTGGTCGATCCGGAACCCGGTTCCCTCCATCGTCCTGTTCGTTGCTCTGACGATCGCCGGCATCGTCAGCTTCATGACGATGCAGGTGCAGAACGACCCGGACATCGACTTCCCGATCGTGATCGTGTCCGTCTCCCAGCCGGGCGCCGCGCCGAGCGAGCTGGAGAACCAGATCACGACCCGCGTCGAGGCGGCGGTGCGTTCGATCACGGGCATCGAGGAGATCACCTCCCAGGTCAGCGAAGGCAATTCGACGACGCAGGTCCAGCTCGCCATCGGCACGCCGGTCGACCGGGCGCTCGACGACGTCCGAAACGCGATCCAGCAGATCCGCGGCGACCTTCCCGACGGCATCCTCGAGCCGCAGGTTTTCCGTGTCGACACCAGCGACCAGGAGCTTGCGAGCTTCAACGCCATCACCACCAACATGTCGCTTGAGCGGCTGAGCTGGTACGTCGACAACACGGTCAGCCAAGAGCTGCTCTCCGTCCCCGGCCTCGCCGGGGTGGAGCGGATCGGCGGAGTCAATCGCGAGATCCGGGTCATGCTCGATCCGGCGCGGATGCAGGCTTATGGCATCACCGCCAGCCAGGTGAACGCCCAGCTTCGGCAGAACAACGTCAACGCTGCCGGCGGCCGTGCCGAGATCGCCGGCTCCGAGCAGTCGCTGCGCGTGCTCGGCAACGCCGCGGACGCCTACCGGCTCGGCGAGACCCAAATCTCGATCGGCGGCGGCCGCACCGTCAAGCTGTCCGACATCGCCACCGTTCGCGACCTCTATGCCGAGCAGCGCGCCTTCGCCGAGCGCGACGGACAGCAGGTGCTGTCCTTCTCGATCAAGCGTGCCCGCGGCGAATCCGATCTCAGCGTCTATGACGGCGCCGTCGCCAAGCTTCGCGAACTCGAGGAGCGCAACCCGGAGGTCCGCTTCGTCGAGCTGACCAGCGACATCGAATATACCCGCGGCCAGTATCACTCGGCGATGGAGTCGCTGATCGAGGGCGCCGTTCTCGCGGTCCTGGTCGTGTTCCTGTTCCTTCGCGACTGGCGCGCGACGGCGATTTCGGCCGTCGCCATTCCGCTCTCCGCGATCCCGACCTTCTGGTTCATCGCGCTGATGGGCTTCTCCCTCAACACGATGACCCTGCTCGCGCTCGGTCTCGTTGCCGGCGTGCTCGTCGACGACGCGATCGTGGAGATCGAGAACATCGTCCGCCACATGCGCATGGGCAAGAGCGCCTATCAGGCGGCGATCGAGGCCGCCGACGAGATTGGCCTCGCGGTGGTCGCTACCACCTTCTCGATCGTGGCGGTGTTCATGCCGGTCGGCTTCATGCCGGGCGTCGCGGGCCAGTTCTTCAAGAATTTCGGCTTCACCGTCGTCGTCGCGGTGCTGATCAGCCTCGCGGTGGCGCGATTGATAACGCCGATGATGGCGGCCTATCTGCTCAAGCCCCACGGCCAGCAATCGCACGGCGAAGGCTGGATGATGGACCGCTACATGTCGGTGCTTCGCTGGACGCTCAAGCATCGCTGGGTCACCGTCGTCGCCGGCGCGGTCGCGCTGATGCTCACCATCGCCGGGTTCATGATGATCCCGCAGACCTTCCAACCGAGCATCAATCTCGACCGCAGCGCCGCCTCGATCGAGATGGCGCCGGGCAGCACACTCGAGCAGACGCACGCCGTCGTCCGTCGCACGGAGGAGATCCTCAAGGCGCGACCGGAGGTGGAATCGGTCTTCTCCCGCACCCGCGTCGGCAGCGGCTCGGTGGTTGCGAAGCTCCGCGAGGAGCGGGAGATGACGAGCACCGAGTTCGAGCGCGCGGTGGCGCCCCAGCTCGCCTCCATCCCCGATGCTCGCGTGTCGTTCCGCTCGCAGTTCGGCGGCATGCGCGATCTCACCATCACCCTGGGCTCCAGCGATCCGGAGCAGCTTAACCGCGTAGCCAACCAGCTCGTCCGCGAGATGGCGACCATTCCGGAAGTCGTCGCGCCGCGAGTCAGCGGCGATCTGCAGCGGCCGGAAATCACCATTCGCCCGCGCCCCGACCTTGCGGCCGAGCTCGGCGTGACGACCGCGGCGCTGAGCCAGGCGATCCGGATCGCCACCCTGGGCGACATCGACCAGAACAGCGCCCGCTTCTCGCTCTCGGATCGCCAGATCCCGATCCGCGTCGCGCTCGAAGAGGACGCCCGCGCGAAGCTGTCGAACATCCAGAACCTGCCGGTCCAGACCTCCACCGGCGGTTCGGTGCCGCTGCGCCTCGTCGCCGATATCGGTTTCGGCGCCGGCCCGACCCGAATCGACCGCATCAATCAAATTCGCCGGGTCAACGTCGGTGCCGACCTTGCCCCCGGCGCCGTCAGCGGCCCGGTTTACGAGAAGATCCGGGCGCTCCCGGTGATGCAGAACCTGCCGATCGGCGTCCGCGAGGTGGTGACGGGCATGAACCGCTGGCAGGCGGAGATGATCCAGAACTTCTTCATCGCCGTCGTCGCGGGACTGCTGCTCGTGCTCGCGGTGCTGGTTCTCCTCTACAAGCGGGTTCTGCCGCCGCTGGTGAACCTCGGCTCGCTGTTCCTCGCGCCGCTCGGCGGCCTCCTCGCGCTCATCATCACCGGCCACCCGATCTCGCTCCCGGTCTATATCGGCCTTCTGATGCTGCTCGGAATCGTCGCGAAGAACTCGATCCTTCTGATCGACTTCGCGCTCGAGGAGATGGACAAGGGCGTCGACAAGTTCACCGCGATCATGGACGCCGGCCACAAGCGCGCCCAGCCGATCGTGATGACCACCGTCGCCATGTCGGCCGGCATGGTGCCAACCGCCCTCGCTCTCTCGGGCGACGGCGCGTGGCGCGCGCCGATGGGCATCGTCGTGATCGGTGGCCTGATCCTGTCGACCGTGCTGACGCTGGTGCTCGTGCCCGGCACGTTCAGCCTGGCCTTGGGGATCGAGCAGCGCGTCGGACCGAAGTTGAAGCGCTGGCTGACCAACGGCGGCAAGGACGCGCCGACCCCGGCGCGGGAAGGTCCCTCGAACCAGCCCGCCGAATGAGGTCGCGGCCGGGGCGGGCGATCTGCGCCCCGGTTGAACCCAAGCCGTCGCCGTTTATTGATGGGGCATGACCCCGCTGGCCATCCGCTACGCTCCGCCCGATAGCGGCCGCCGAATGCGGGTCATCGCGACCGCGATGCTGGCGGCGATGGCCGCGGTGTTCATCGCGGCGACGGGCCTCGAGGACGCCCATCCGGCCTGGGGCTTCGTCAAGGCTTTCGCCGAGGCAGCCATGGTCGGCGGGATCGCCGACTGGTTCGCTGTGACGGCTCTTTTCCGCCATCCGCTCGGCCTCCCCATCCCGCACACCGCGATCATTCCGCGCAACAAGGACCGGATCGGCGACACCCTCGCCCTCTTCCTTCGCGACAATTTCCTCACCCCCTCGGTCGTCGCCCGCCGGATGCAGCGCGTCGACGTCGCCGGCGCAGCAGGACGCTTCCTCGCCGAGCCGCCGCAGCAGGGCCGGTTGTGGCGAGGCGCCGCGCGCATGCTCGAGAATATGCTGGAGGCGCTCGATCCCGAACGGTTCGGGACCATGGTCAAGGGAGTCCTTGCCAACCGCCTTCGCGCCTTCGACGCCGCGCCCCTGCTCGGCGAAGCGCTCGACGCGGCGATCGCCGAGGACCGCCACGTGCCCCTGCTCGACGAGCTGGTCATCGCCATCGCCCGGCTGGTCAACAACAACGAGGACCTCATTCGCCAGATGGTCCACGACCGCTCAGGCTCGATCCTGCGCTGGACGGGTCTCGACACGACGGTCGCCGACAAGATCATCGACGCGATTGACCGCCTTCTCACCGAGCTCGCCGCCGATCCCGCCCACCCGCTTCGCCGGAAGATCGAGGAGCAGCTCCGCGACCTCGCCGAGAAGCTGCGCAGCGACCCCGAGATGCGCCAGCGCGTAATGGACCTGAAGGCCGCCCTCCTGGACAACCCCGCGGTCGAGCAATGGTGGCTCGGTGTCTGGGAGCGAATGCGCACCGGCCTCATCGCCCGGGTCCGGGATCCGGAAGGCGCGCTCGCCGGTGAGGTCGGCACGATGCTCCGCGAGCTCGGCGAGGCCCTGGAGCATAACGACCGCTTCCGCCGCGGGATCAACCGCTTCGCCCGTCGAGCCATCGTCGGGATCGCGGCCGATTATGGCGACGGCATCGTCCGCCTCGTCTCCGACACGGTGAAGAAGTGGGACGCCGGCACCATCACCGCCCGCCTCGAATCCGCGGTCGGCAAGGACCTGCAATATATCCGGATCAACGGCACCGTCGTCGGCGGCCTCGTCGGCCTCCTCATCCACACGATCGAGGTCACCCTTTGAACGCCCGGATCCGCGAGGCCGGGACCGACGACATTCCAGCACTTGCGGCCCTGATCCGCGCCCTCGGCTATGAGGTCGACGAGGCCGGAGTCGGCGCGCGCCTGGACGAGCTGATCGCCGAGGGCCGGCGACCGCTGGTAGCCGAAGACGGGCGGGTGATTGGCTGCCTGACCTGGTCTCTCACGCGAGTCCTCCACCGCCCCCGACCGGTCGGCCGCATCACCATGCTGGTCGTCGAGGAGGGGGTGCGCGGCCGTGGTCTCGGCCGCCTGCTCGTCGAAGCCGCGGAGCACCGCCTTCGGCGCGAGGGCTGCGGCCTCGTCGAAGTCACCAGCAACCTCCGCCGCACCGACGCTCACGGCTTCTACGAACGTCTTGGTTTCGAGCGCACCAGTTACCGCTTCTATCGGTCGCTGACCGGCTGACCTCGCATCACCACGAACTCCGCCGGCCCAGGCGGAGCGAACCCGACTTCAGCGATCGCCTTCCCCTCGTCGACGTCATCCTGAGTCATCCGCTCGATCCACATCGGACTCCCCGCGTTGATCGGACCACTTGCGAAATAGGATTTCGCCTGATCTAGTGGCGCGTGCCGCGCCGTCCGACGGTTCGCATCGGCCTGGCGCTGAAGCCCATGGCCAGGGCGAACATTGGTGACCATTGGCCGGCCGCAACGGGGGACTGAGATGAAAATCGCGCTATTTCTGGCCGCTGCTGCGGCGCCGATCGCCCATGCCGCCCCCGCCTTTGCTCAGCCGGCGGCAGCGCCGGCGCAGCAGAACGAACCGGTGGTCGCGATCCATGCGGGCACCCTGCTCGCCGTTCCCGGCCAGGCGCCCCGCCGCAACGTCACCATCGTCACGCGAGGCAGGCGAATCGCCGAGATCCGCGACGGCTTCGTCGACGTCCCGGGCGCCCGCGTCGTGGACCTTCGCGATCAATATGTGCTGCCCGGCCTGATGGACATGCACGTCCACCTGCGCGGCCTCGACGACCGTCTGCAGGCGCGCCTCCAGGAGCCGACCCGCGATTATGAGGACGAGGCTTATACGGCGGCGATCCATGCCCGCAGCACGCTCCAGGCCGGCTTCACCACCGTGCGCGATCTTGGCAACGATCCGCACCTCATCTTCTCGCTTCGCGACGCAATCAATTCGGGCGAGTTCGAGGGACCGACCATCGTCGCCGCCGGGCGCGGGATATCGGTGTCGGGCGGCCATGGCGACGCCAACGGGCTCAACCGCGAGCTGACCGAGCTTCGCGAGCCGCGCACGATCAACACCTGCAACGGTGCCGACGATTGCCGCCGCGCGGTCCGCGAGCAGATCTCGCGCGGCGCCGAGGTGATCAAATTCTCGGCGACGGGCGGCGTTCTCAGCAATGTCGCCGGCGGCCTCAACCAGCAGATGATGCCGGACGAGATGCGCTCGATCGTCGAAACCGCGCGCATGTTCGGCCGCCGCGTCGCCGCTCACGCCCACGGCGTCGACGGGGTCAACGCGGCTCTGGAGGCGGGAGTCAGCTCGATCGAGCACGGCACGTTCACCAACGACCGCACCTTCCAGCTCTATCGCCAGACCGGTGCCTATTACGTGCCCACCCTCCTCGCTCCCGCCGCGGCGCTCGCCGACGGCCAGCGCGGGGCGCTCACCCCGGCCCAGTATCAGAAGGCGCAGGAAGCCGCGGGCAATGCCGAACGAAGCTTCGCCCGGGCGCTACGGGAAGGCGTCAACATCGCCTTCGGCACCGACAGCGGAGTCAGCCCGCACGGCCGCAACGCCGAGGAATTCGCCTTGATGGTGCGCGCCGGAATGTCGCCGATGGACGCGATCCGCTCGGCCACGGTCAGCGCCGCGGCCCTGCTCGGCCGCCAGGACAGCGTCGGCACGATCGAGCCCGGCAAGGACGCCGACATCATCGCCGTCGCCGGCGATCCTACCCAGAACGTGCGCCTGCTCGAGAACGTCCAGTTCGTGATGCGCCACGGCCGCGTTCACCGGCAGGGCGGAAGGCGGGTCCTTCCGGACTGAAGCTCAGCCGTCGCCGACTCGTTCGATGTCGGCGCCGATGCCCTGGAGCTTCTCCTCGAGACGCTCATAGCCGCGGTCGAGATGATAGATCCGGGCGACCTGGGTCTCGCCCTCGGCGGCAAGGCCGGCGATGATCAGCCCCATAGAGGCGCGCAGGTCGGTCGCCATCACCGGCGCCCCGACCAGCTTGTCGACCCCCCGCACCACCGCCGACCGGCCGCGAACCTCGATGTCGGCGCCCATCCGGTTGAGCTCCGGAACGTGCATGTAGCGATTCTCGAAGATCGTCTCGGTGAGCAGGCTCGTGCCCTTGGCCATGGTCAGCATCGCCATGAACTGCGCCTGCATGTCGGTCGCGAAGGCCGGGAACGGTGCGGTCGACAGCGACAGCGGCTTGATCTCGCCATTGGCGAAGACCCGGATCCCGTCCTTGGTGTCCTCGACATGGATCCCCGCGTCGTGGAGCGCCGCCAGGGTCGCCGCCATCGAGTCGCGGCGGGCGCCGACCAGCTCTATGTCGCCGCCGGTGATCGCCGCCGCGCAGGCATAGCTTCCCGCCTCGATCCGGTCGGCCATCACCGCGTAGCTGGCGCCGTGGAGCCGATCGACGCCCTCGATGGTGAGCGTGTCGCTGCGGATTCCCTCGATCTTCGCGCCCATCGCGACGAGGCACTCGGCGAGATCGGTGATCTCCGGCTCGCGCGCAGCATTCTCGATCACGGTCGTGCCCTTGGCCAGAACTGCCGCCATCAGCGCATTCTCGGTCGCGCCGACCGACACGACCGGGAAGCTGATCGTTCCGCCCGTGAGGCCGCCCTTCGGCGCGGTCGCCTTCACGTAGCCCGCCGCAAGTTCGATCTCCGCGCCGAGCGCCTGCAGCGCCTTGAGGTGAAGGTCGATCGGCCGAGTGCCGATCGCGCAGCCGCCGGGCAGCGACACCGTCGCCTCACCGGTCCGCGCCAGCAGCGGCCCGAGCACCAGGATCGACGCGCGCATCTTGCGAACGATGTCGTAGGGCGCGACGGTCGAGGTGATGTTCGCCGCCTTGAACGTCATCGACCGGCCGAACTCGGCGGGGCTCGTCCCCTTCACCATCGTCGACACGCCGAGCTGGTTGAGCAAGTGCATGAAGCTGTCGACGTCGGCGAGCCGCGGCAGGTTGCGGAGCTCCAGGATCTCGTCGGTGAGCAAAGCGCACGGCATCAAGGTCAGGGCCGCGTTCTTCGCCCCAGAGATCGCAATTCGGCCGTTGAGGCGGCGGCCGCCGCGGATGAGGATTCTGTCCATTTGGCGCCGGGCTATGAGAGCTTTGCTCTCGCCATGCAAGCGGCGGCGGCCAAGCGGAAAATCCGCACCCGCAACGAAGGCATTGATTTCGTTTAAGGGCAGGCGCCTGATCTGCGACTACACCGGACCTCATTGTTCTAAGCGTTTGAGTGCCGGGGGATTACGGGCGTTGGGGGGTAGCTGCCTAGCTGAGCGTCTCAGCCACTATATTGCGTTGACTGATACCGAGCGGGACATGCTGGACCGTCTCGAAGCCCAGCAGCGCAACATTCGCCGCGGCACGGTCCTCATCAGCGAAGGTGAACCGGCGCGGGAGCTCTATGTCGTTCAGAAGGGCTGGCTACAGAGCAGCATCCTGCTCGGAAATGGCGGCCGCCAGATCATGCGCATCAACCTCCCCGGCGACATTCTCGGCTGCACCTCGCTCGCCTTCGATGACTCGCCCGAGACGGTGACGGCTCTCACCGAGGCGACCATTTGCCCGTTCGACCGCGAGCGCCTCGCGATCCTCTTTGCCGAGCATCCGCGGCTCGCCGCGGTGCTGTTCGGACTCACGGTTGCTGAGCGCGCCCAGCTCGCCGATCGTCTCGCCTCGATCGGACGAACCTCGGCGCGGGCGCGGGTCGCGTCGCTCCTGTGCGAGATCTTCTCGCGCCTGCGGCTGGTCAACGGCCCTGACAGCGACGTCACCCATATCCCGCTCACGCAGGAGGAGATCGGCGACGCGACCGGCCTGACCGCGGTTCACGTCAATCGAATGATCCGCAACCTCGTCGAGGACGGAATCATCGAGCGCAGCGGCAACAGCTTCCGACTGCTCGACCGCAAGCGTCTCGAGAGTGAGGCGAATTTCACCGATCGGTCGAAGATCGCCACCGGCTGGCTTCCGCCGGCGAAAGCCTAGCTCAGGCCTTCTCCAGAGTGCACTGGAGCGGGTGCTGGTTCTCGCGGGCGAAGTCGATGACCTGGGCGACCTTGGTCTCGGCGACCTCGTAGGTGAAGATCCCGCACACACCGACGCCGCGCTGGTGGACGTGGAGCATCACGCGGGTGGCGTCGTCGACTCCCATCTTGAAGAAGCGCTGGAGGACATGAACGACGAACTCCATCGGGGTGTAGTCGTCGTTGAGCATCAGCACCTTGTAGGGCGCCGGCGTCTTGGAACGCGTGCGAGTCCGGGTCGCGACTCCGAGGCCGGTGCCGCCCTCGTCATCGCCGCCGGTCTGGTCGGACATCGCTTTGATCACAGAGTCGTCGATACGCATGGCCTGACCAATAATATGCGATTGGCCGGGAAACGGGCAAGGCCCGGACATGGTTTCCAAGGCCCGATCCGGCGCAAAAAGGAGAAGGGCGGCCGCTCCCCGAGGGGAGGACCGCCCTTCGAACTCGCCTGGCGCCGACCGGGCGCCAGACATTATCTGATCCGCTTTAGGCGGCGAGCGTCTTGATGCGCTCGGCCGCAACCGAATAGCGGCTGGTGATCGGCTCGACGACGTCGCCGGTCATCTTGACGACCGTCTCCGACACTCGGGCGCTCTCGGCGACCAGCTGGTCGAACGCGCTGCGGGCATATTCGCTCTGCAGGCGGAACAGGTCGGTCGGCGACTTGACCTCGGCGAAGCTCTTGAGAGCGGTCGAGGCTTCCTCGAAGCTGCGGCGGCCGAAGTCAGCGGCACCCTGGCTCAGAGTCTCGGCATATTTGGCGGCAGTCTTCTGCGAAGCGACCAGCGCCTCGATGTTGCCGCGGGTGAGGTCGGCCAGCTCTTCGGCGACTCGCGCGCTCTTCTCGAGGGCGGCCTTCGACTGTTCGTTGACGTTGCCGAACGCGCTGCGGAACTGCTCGGCGGCCTGGTCGGCGGCTTCGCGGGTCTTGTTGATGGTCTCGGTCATGCTCTTTGCTCCTGTCTGCTTGGTCACGGCCGGAGCGGGCGCGGCGGGCTTCGCCTTCGGCTGCTCGGCCTTCACGATCTTCGGCTCTTCGACCTTGGCGGCCGGCGCAGCCGGCTGGGCCTTGGCAGCCGGGGCAGCCTTGAGCTCCGGCTTGGCAGTGTCGGCCGGCTTCCCCTCCGGCTTCTGGTTCGATTCCTTGGCAGCCTTCGCCGCCTTCACGGGAGCCGGCGAAGCCGCCGCCTTGGCAGGCGCCTTCGCGGCTTTCGGCTTGGCAGGCGCAGCTTTCTGGTCAGCCATGATTCACGACTCCCTTTGTTGCATTGCAGCATTTAGGGGAGGCGCGTGCGGCTTTCAAGGATTAATTTGTGCAGTGCAACATGAAATCTATCGTGCCCTGACGTAGCTTCCGGGCGCGTCTTCGATCGCCTTCAGCTTGCCCTTGCCGGGCACCCGCGCGCCCTTAGCCGGCACTTCCGCGTCGGAAATGCCGCGGACCCACTGGATCCAGTCGGGCCACCAGCTGCCCTTCACTTCCTTCGCACCTGCAATGAAGTCGTCGAGGCTGTCGACCTTATCCTCGTTCACCCAATGCTGGTATTTCTGCGCCTCGGGCGGGTTGACCACCCCGGCGATATGGCCGGAGCCGGCAAGCACGAAGCGCAGCGGCCCCTTGAAGTGGTGAGTGATCTTCCAGACGCTCCTCGGCGGCGCGATATGGTCTTCGCGGCCTGCCTGGACATAGGTCGGAACCGTCACCTTGGTGAGGTTGATCGGCACCCCGTCCACCTCGATCCCGCCCGGCTGGACCAGCTTGTTCTCGCGATAGAGCTGCTGGAGGTAGGCCAGGTGCCACTTGGCCGGAAGGTTGGTGGTGTCGGAATTCCAATGGAGCAGGTCGAACGGCGTATAATCCTGTCCAAGCAGGTAGTTGTTGACCACGTAGCTCCAGATGAGGTCGCGGCCGCGCAGCAGGTTGAACGTGGCGGCCATGTAGCGACCATCGAGATAGCCTTTCTCCGCCGAGAGCTGGCGGATCGTCTCCATCTGCTCGTCGTCGATGAAGATCTGGAGGTCGCCCGCCTCGGAAAAATCGACCTGGGCGGTGAAGAAGGTCGCGCTGGCGACCTTGCCCTGCTCCCCGCGCGCCGCGAGTAGTGCCAAGGTGGCGGCGAGATAGGTCCCGGCGACGCAATAGCCGATCAGGTGCGCGCTCTCGACCCCGAGCAGCTCGCGGACCGTGTCGAGCGCCTCGACCTGCGCGTGGACGTAGTCCTCGAATCCGACGTCGGCGAGGCTCTCGTCGGCCGACTTCCACGACACGACGAACACGGTCAGCCCCTGCTCGACCGCCCAGCGGATGAAGCTCTTCTTCGGATTCAAATCGAGGATGTAATAGCGATTGATCCACGGCGGGAAGATCAGCAGCGGCGTCTTCAGCACCTTTTCCGTCGTCGGCTCATATTGGATGAGCTGGTAGAGCGGGGTCTGCTTGACGACCTTCCCGGGGGTCATGGCGATGTTGCGGCCGACCTCGAATGCCTCGGGATCGGTCTGGGTGAGCTGCCCCTGCCGCATGTCGCGGAGCATGTGCTCGAGGCCCTTGAGCAAATTCTCGCCCCTGGTCTCCAGCGTCTTCTGGATGACGAGCGGGTTGGTCGCCGCGAAATTGGACGGCGCCATCGCTTCGACGAACTGCTTTGTCTGGAAGCGAAGCTTGGCCTTCTGCTTCTCGTCGAGCCCTTGGAGCGCATCGACCGATCCCAGCAGCCGATCTGATACCAGCAGGTAGGTCTGCCGGATCATGTCGAACATCGGGTGCTCGGCCCATTCGGGCGCGGAGAAGCGCTTGTCCTTCTCGGCCTTCTCCTGGAGCGCCGTCTTCTCGCCGGCCCCCTGGCCGAGCACGCGTTGCCAGAGGTTGAGGCCCTCGGTCCACAGCTCGGTCTGCATCTCGGCGAGCCTGGCCGGGTCCGGGAAGATCTCCACGCCCGGCCAGCGCACCGCCGCCTTGGACGGCTCGAACGCCGCCGCGGCGCCTTCCTTCATCTGCTCGGCGACATGCTCGAGCATCAGCTGCTGCGCCCGGCCCATGACGAAGGTCCAGTGCTGCATCTCCTCCAGGCTCGGCAACGGCGGCATCCCCGCCATCCCGGCCTTGTCGGCCTGCTTGGTGTCCTCATCGGCCATGACGCGGCGTCCTCTCCCTCGCCTTGCGCTTAGCCAACGCCGCGGACGCGCGGAAGTCTCCCATGCCGTTCGCTCGCTCGACTCCTACGGGGCGCTGGCCTATCGCCGCCGCAAACAGACCCATGGGAGCCTTATGACCGACACGATTCAGGCGGCGCCGGCCGCCACCGCGAAAACGACCTCGAACGCGCTCGATCGCGTGCTGGTCCTCGAAATGGTGCGCGTGACCGAGGCCGCTGCGGTCGCCGCCTCGCACCTCATCGGCCGCGGCGACGAGAAGGCCGCCGACCATGCCGCGGTCGAGGCGATGCGCGAGGCGCTCAACCAGCTCGACTTCGACGGCACCGTGGTGATCGGCGAGGGCGAGCGCGACGAGGCGCCGATGCTGTTCATCGGCGAGCGCGTCGGCGCCCGACGCGACGACCCCACCGCCGCCCATATCGACATCGCGCTCGATCCGCTCGAGGGCACCACGATCACCGCCAAGGCTGGGCCGAACGCGCTCGCGGTGCTTGCCATCGCCGAGCAGGGCAACCTCCTCAACGCCCCCGATGTCTATATGGACAAGCTGGCGATCGGCCCGGGCTATCCCGAGGGGACGATCGACCTCAACAAGTCGGTCACCGACAACATCCGCTCGATCGCCGCGGCCAAGGGCGTTCAGCCGAACGAGATCATCGCTTGCGTGCTCGACCGGCCGCGCCATGCCGAGCTGATCGCCGAGTTGCGTAGCCTCGGCTGCGGCATCAACCTCATCCCCGACGGCGACGTCGCCGGCGTCATCGCGGTCACCGATCCCGACACCGGCATCGACGTCTATATGGGCCAGGGTGGAGCGCCCGAGGGCGTTCTCGCAGCCGCGGCCCTGCGCTGCGTCGGCGGCCAGTTTCAGGGCCGGCTCGTGTTCCGCAACGACGACGAGCGCGCCCGCGCCGACCGCTGGGGCGTGACGGACCTCGACCGAATCTATCACCTCAACGATCTCGCCAAGGGCGACGTGATCTTCGCCGCGACCGGAGTAACCGACGGCAGCCTTCTGGAAGGCGTCAAGCGCCGCCGCGGCTGCGTCACCACGGAGAGCGTGGTGATGCGCGCCTCGACGGGCACCGTGCGCTGGGTGAAAGGCGAGCACCGCAAGGAGCCGGGCCTCCACTGCGACTGAGGCTTAGGCGGTCGCGGGCTTCCGGAACCGGCGGCTGACCTGGCGTCGGCCCCCGGCTCGGGGGCCGGTCTCGATCGCGACGCGGTAGGTGTCGATCACCCGGTCGAGGATGCAGGACCAGCGATAGGACTGCGATTCCGCGTGAGCGGCGCCGCCGAGAGCGGCGCGGCGCGCGGGGTCGCAGATCAATCCTTCGACCGCATCGGCCCACGCGCCGACGTCGCGCGGCGGAACGAGCAGGCCGGTGCGGCCATGGTCGATCATCGCCTCGGCGGCCGGCGCAATCGCGCTGACCACCGCGAGACCACAGGCCATGGCCTCGAGGTTGACGTTTCCGAACGCCTCGGTGGTGCTCGGATTGACGAGCACATCGGCGCTGGCGACGGCGCGGAACAGCTTGTCGCCCTCGACATGGCCGGTGAACACCGCCTCGCCGATGCTCTTGGCGAGATCCTCGCCGGCAGGCCCGTCGCCGACGATCAGCGGCCGCACCTTGTGACCGCGCGCGCGCAGTTCGTCGACCGTCGCCTCGAAGATATCGAGACCCTTCTCCTTCACCAGCCGGCCGAAGAAGAGCAGCACCGTATCGTCGTCGGAATAGCCGAGGGTCCGCCGCCACGCCATATCGCGCCGGGCTGGATTCCATTTCTCATGGTCGACGCCGCGGCTCCAGATGCGGACATGGTCGCCGAGCTCGGCATCGCGCTGCAATTCCTCGGCGAGCGGCTCGTTCGGCACCAACACCCAGTCACAGCGGCCGTAGAACCGGTTGAGCCCGCGCTCCATCGCCGGGCGCAGGAAGCCGAGATAGTAATAATCGAGATAGGTCTGGAACAGCGTGTGGAGGCTCGCGACCACCGGTACGCCAAGTTCGCGCGCGAAACTCTGCGCCTTATGGCCGAGCATGTCCGGCGCCGACAGGTGGAACAGGTTCGGATTGAACGCGCGAATGTCGTCACGGACCTTCTTGGGCAGGCCGGTGGACAGGCGGTATTCGGGACGGAACGGGATCGGCACCGATGGCACCGACACGATGTCGCCGGCCGCCTCGAAGCCGCCTTTTTTGACTGTCGGCGAATAGACCCGGACCTGCGCGCCATTGTCGATCAGATAGCGCACGAGGCGGTTCAGCGCCTTGTTGGCGCCGTCGCGGGTAATATTATAATTGCCGGAAAACAGCGCGATGCGGAGCCCCGCTGCCTTCCCCTTCGCCTCATTCATTCGTCGACGCCTCCTGCGCCGGACCTGCCAACGGCAAGGTCAAAGCAACGTTCCCTCTTCATGTAGGGGACGCACGCGGCAGAAAAATGGCGGCCTAGCGGCCTGACGCGCTTGAGCGGAGGCGAGTGACGATACGGGTCTCGCCGTTCGCCTCGCTGCGCTCCTCCTCGCGGACGAAGCCGCGATCCAGCGCGAGGTCCTGTTCGTGGAAGCTGTCGGCGCTTGCGACATGGCGCTTCGAGGCGCGTGGGGCGCGGACGAGACGGTCCGACGGCTGCAGCCCGGTGATGCGATCCTCGATCACGACGCCCTGCGCGTTCCACGAAATGCGGCGGCGGAAGCCGAGGCCGGTGCCGCCGCGCTTGAAGATCAGCACGCGCTTGAGAAGCGCGGTGAGGCGTCGCCCGAGAACGACACTCAGCATACGCAGGACGATATGCTTGGGCGGCGTCGACAGCCGCTCCTTGTGCGGGAAGAGCTCGCCCTCGATCGTGATGCCGTCCGCGTCCTTGGCAAAGCGCCAGGCGTCGCTCCACCAATGGCTGACGAACTGCTTGGCGCCGCGCTCGACGATCCAACCGAAATCGCTCGCCTCGGCCGCGCCTCCCGTGACGGTGAGGATGCCGCCCTTGCGGCAGGACACGACGAGGCCCGGCGCCAGATAATGGCCGCTGCCAGGAGTGAGGCGCGGCTGCGGTGGCGACGGCGGGATCGCCTCCAACGGGCGGTCGCGCAGCAGCAGGAGCGCGCGGAACACCGACTGGCCGATATAATGGCAGATATAACGGTCATCGACCGCGGCGAAGAAGTGATCAGGCTGGTGGGCGGCGGCGAATGCGCTGGCGGCGATCAGCGTCGCGTCGCGCTTCTCTACCGCCTCGCCTTCCAGCGCCGAGCGGACGATTCCGTAGGGCACGATATAGTCGGTGTTGCGGCTGTTATGCTGCCCCACGCCGCGCGGAGAGGCGGCGAGGAACTCGGCGGTGAAGCTTAGCGCCCGCTCGATGCTGCGGCGGAAATCCGCGTCGCCGGTGGCATCGTAGAGGTCCCACAGGCAATCGATGGTGACCGCCAGATAGCCGAGGTCCGGCCCGTCATACTCCCAGTACCAGCCTTCCTCATGCTGGAGAGCGAGCGTCCGTCCTTTCTGACGCGCGAACGCGGCGGGATCGGCATCGCCCGGCAGCACCTTGTCGATCCACGCCAGAGCAGCGAGCCCGGCGACCTGCTGGTTGCCCGCCTTCTCCTCCAGCCGCGCGCGCAGCTGACGCGCCGCCGCGAGCAGGCCAGGCCGGATCTCCTCGACCGTCACCACGCCCGCCGCGGCGAGCTTGGCCATCGCCAGCGTCGAGAAAGCGAGCGGGGGATAGCCCTGCTCCCAGGGATAATATTCCTCGAACGCGTAGTGCTTCTTAGCCCGCGCGTTCCAGAAGCGCGCGCTCCCCGCCGCGACCGCATCCAGCGCCGCTTTGTCCGCGCTCCACGCCGGATGCTGCCCGGCGAGGTGCATCGCGTAGCCGCCCTGCTGGAGGATGATCGAAGGGAAGTCCCTGATCTTGTAGTGCCACCAATTGCGGTCCGCGCAGCCATAAAGCGGCGAGGTCGCGTCGCGGCACAGCTGCGTCAGGATGCGCGGCGCCCAGGAACGGGCGAGCCGCTCCAGCGGCGCGTGGAGGTCGAGGCCGCTCACTCGCGCTCGTCGACGATCATCTTGAAGTCGGCCAGGCCTTTGCGCTTGGTCGGCTTGCTCAAATTCTTCCACGACAGGCGCAGCTTGTTGAACACCGGCCCGATCACCCTCTCCGGGATCATGCGCAGCACGCCGCGCGCGAGGCCGGTGCCGCCGATGACGAACAGTCCGGAAATCGCCAGCTCCACCGCCTTGCGCGACGCCGGCACATGCTCCGGCCGCATCCCGTAATCCGGCGCGGCGCGGCCCCAGCTCCGCCGCCAGCTGTTGCGGATGTGGCCGCCGCGTTTCTTGAAGTCGATCATGTGGCCGTGCATCTCGGTCGCCTTGAGGTTGTCCTCAGGCTCCAGAGCGAGCTGACCGGCCGCCACCATCTCAGCGATTACCGCCTCCATCTTCGCGCTTCGGGTGACCACCACCGAATGGCCGCCGCCCTCCGCCTCGAACTTCGGCGACCAGGCGTCGCCGACCGACAGGTCGCAAAACTCGTTGGCGAAATCCATGCTCTGCAGGCTCGCGCGGGTGACGAAGAAGGGAATGAGGAAGTTGTAATAGACCTTCTTCGAGCGGAGCACTTTGCCGCTCTTGGTGCGGATCTCGAGATAGCCGGGCCATTCGCCGGCACGCCATTCCAGGCTGGTAACCGGATCGTCCTTCCTCACCCCGTGCGAGCGCAGGAAATTGTCGATGGCCGCCGGGTAGAGCGCGGTGCCGGTATAGGGCCCGAGCACATATTCGATCTGCTGTGCCTGCGGATGCCCCGATGCCTGAAGCCGCCGAAGCGCCGCCGCCTGCTCGGGCACCAAAGTCACCGCATAGCGCTTGCCCGGCTCCAGCCGCGGCAGGATGTCGAGCACCGACACCGGGATATAGACCGACTGCGCCGCCGCGATGATCTCGTCGCGGCTGGTCGCGATCACCGCGCTGGCGTCGAGGGGCGTCGGCACGCCCTGGCGCACCACGATGGCTCCGTCGATGCGGCCGCTTTCCAGCAGGTGGATGAGCACCGCGGTGGTGACCCCGCCCGATGCTCCGACCGCCCGGATCGCCGGATCGGCGGCATAGCCGGTGCGCGTCGCGACGATGTTGCCGACCAGCCAGCTGTCCGGAAGCCGGCCATAATGGTCCAGATAGAGCTTCGGGTAATCGACACCCTTGCCCGGGCATGCCTCCCAGGCGAGCTCGGGCAGGTCGGCGCCCGGCGCATAAAGCGGCTGTGGTCCGCGCGGAGTCCGCTCCATGCGCGACGCGCCGGTCCGGTCCAGCGCCACGCAGGCGCCGCAGCCGACGCAGATGCCCGTCCGGACGACCTTGCGCTCCAGCCGCTCGGCGACGCGATCTTGAACCTCGATGGAAATGGCAGGACTCCGTGATTGCGCGCGCGTCTAGAGCGGGTGCGCCCCTCCCGGCAACTTTTTGATTGGACAGCGGCGCGGGGCGGGCGATAGCTCGCGCTCAATTCTCAACCTCGCAAGCGACCAATCCTCCCGATGAAGCTCATCATCCAGATCCCCTGCTACAACGAGGAGGAGTCGCTTCCCGAGGCGCTCGCCTGCCTGCCGCGCGAGGTCCCGGGGGTCGATGTGGTCGAATGGCTCATCATCAACGATGGCAGCAAGGACCGCACCGTCGAGGTCGCGAAGGCGCATGGGGTCGATCATATCGTCGACCTGCCGGTGAATATGGGTCTGGCGCACGGATTCATGGCTGGCTTGCATCGGGCGCTCGCGGAAGGCGCCGACATCATCGTCAACACCGACGCCGACAATCAGTATAATGCCGACGACATTCCGAAGCTGATCCAGCCGATCCTCGACCGCGAAGCGCAATATGTGATCGGCGCGCGGCCGATCCCTGACATCGAGCATTTCAGCCGCACCAAGCGCTTCCTCCAGCGGCTCGGAAGCCGTGTCGTCCAGATCGTGTCGCGCACCGATGTCGCCGATGCTCCGAGCGGCTTCCGCGCCCTCCACCGCGACGTGGCGCTCAGGATCAACGTCTTCGACAGCTACACCTACACGCTTGAATCGATCATCCAGGCGGGCCTCAGCGACTTTCGCATCGTCTCCGTCCCCATCCGGGTGAACGGCGAGACGCGGCCGTCGCGGCTGGTCAAGTCGATCCGCGACTATGTCCGCCGCTCGATCTCGTCGATCCTCAAGGCCTTCTTCGTCTACAAGCCGGGCAAGACCTTCTTCCTCCTGGGTCTCGTGCCGGGCATCCTGGGCCTCATCCTGACGATGCGCTGGCTGATCCTCTATTTTGGAGGCACCGACCGCGCCCACGTCCCAAGCCTGGTGGCCGCGGCGGTGCTCCTGATCACCGGGCTCCTCTTCTGGGTCGCCGGCCTGCTCGGCGAGCTCTTCGCGATCAACCGGCGCCTGCTCCAGGACATTCAATATATGCAGCGCCAGGACCGCGCCGCGCGCGATACCGCAGCACGTCTATTGCGCGAGCGCGGAGCCGGACAGGGCGATCTCACGCCGCCCGGCCGCATCATGGGCGCTCCGCCACGTTAGCCTCATGAAGAAAGCGATCGGGCTGCTGGTCAGCCTCGTCCTGCTCGCGATCATCTGGTGGCAGGTCGATGTCGACGCGATCCTCGCCGCCAGCGCCGCGGCCAATCCCTGGTGGCTCGCGGCCGGCCTCGCGACGATCATTCCTTTGACGATCGTCACCGCGCAACGCCTGCGCATGCTGTCGCGCTCGCCGCTCAGCCTCGGCGCCGCGACGCGGTTGATCCTCGGCGCCTCCACCCTCAACCTCGTCCTCCCGTCCAAGATGGGCGACGTCGCCAAGGGCGTGGTGCTCACCGGCCGACATGGCTTCGGGACGAAATTGACGGTGGCGCTCGTCGTCATGGAGCGCTCGCTCGACATGGCCGCCCTGCTCTTCTGGGGCGTCCTGGCGTTGCTGTGGGTCGGCTTCGGCGAGCCGCTCTACCTGCTAGCGGCCCTGGGCGTCGCCGCTTTGCTCGCAATGCTGGTCGTCCTGCTCTCGCCGGGCAAACTCGCATCGCGGACGATCGCGCTGATCGGCCGTTGGGCGCCAGGCAAGTCCGGCCGCTGGATCACCGGCTTCGCAGACGAATGGCAGGCCGGCACGCAATGGCTTTGGGCCGAGCCGACGCGCGCGCTGAAAGTCGTCACCGTGTCGCTCGCCATCTGGGGCGGCCATCTCGCGCAGTTCTGGCTGTTCGCCCAAGCGCTCGCGCCGGTGCCCTTCCTCGACAACATGGCCTTTGCGACGCTGGCGATCCTCGCCGGCCTCTTGCCCTTCACAATGGCCGGAATCGGCACCCGCGACGCCGCCATCCTGTTCCTCTACCGCGAGTTCCTGTCGCCGGGACAGGCGGCGGTGCTCGGCGTCCTCGCGACCCTGCGCTACGTCCTGCCGGCCCTCGCCGGCCTGCCGTTCATGGGTGACTATCTCGATCGGAAGCCGAAGGACCGCGGATGAAGACGAAGTTCGAGCTTTCCGCCGAGCGGCCGTGGCGTAACCTGCTCTATACCCTCACCGCCGTTACCGCGCTCATCTACACCTATCTCGCCTTCTTCGAGCCGGGCACGCTGACCTACGCGCCGTTCACCATCCAGGACGATGCGCGCCAGTTCCTCGCCTGGATGAGCCGGCTCGGCGACTCCGCGGCGATGCAGGGCGACCTCATCGCCGATTATTGGCAGTCGGTCGGCCCACCTTTCTACCGCGCGATCTACGCCGCCGCGGAAGCGATCGGGCTGGTCCCGACCGTCTTCGCGCGCCTGTTGCCGCTCGCCCTGCTGGCGCTCTCGGCCTGGATGGCGTGGCGGGTCGCTCTGCTGATGACGAAGCGGCCGCTCGCCGCCTTCGTCGCCGCCGCCTTCGTGATCGGTTTCGTGATCCACGAGGACTCGATCTACAGCGCCACGCCGCGCGCCTTCTCGACCCCGCTCTTCCTCGTCTTCCTCGACGGCCTGCTTCGTCGCCGCGCCTGGACGATGATCGGGGCCCTGTTCCTGCTCGGACTGCTCTATCCGAGCACAGCGATCGTCGGGGTCACCATGATCGGCCTGTCGCGGATCGGCTGGCGGCCGTTCCGGATCGATTTCGGGCTGCGGTCGTGGCTACTCGGCGGCCTCGCCGCGGCCGCGGTGGTGGTGGCCGCGCTGCCCCTCGCTGATTCCGCCGATCGTTGGGAGCCTTCGCTCACCGTCGAGGAAGCGCTCGCCATGCCGAACCTCGGCACGCCTGAGGGCCGAAGCACGATCGTCGGCCTCGACGGCGAGATCGATTATCTCTGTTCGGCCCGCATGGGCGTGCTGCCCGAGATCGTGCCGTGCTGGTCGACGCGCTGGGCGGTCGTCCCCAATATCCTGCTGCTGCTTCCGATGCTGTTCCTCGCCTGGGGCGCAGTTCGGCGCACCCGCTATCAACCGGACGAGGAGCCTGGCGACCTCATCTATGTCTGGGCGATCGTCGCCGGCGTCGCCTGGTTCCTCGTCGCGCTCGCGGTCGCCTTCAGCCTTCATCTGCCGAGCCGCTTCACCCAGCGCACGCTGTCGATCCTCGAATTCCTCGCCATCGGCCAGATGCTCGGACTGTTGCTCGACCGCTGGGCGAGCGAAGGGCGGCGCCGCGGTCTTGCCATCGTCGGCAGCCTCACCGGCCTGTTCCTGCTCGTCTCGTTCGCCACCCCCCTTCCGGGCTTCGACCGGCCCCGCGACCCCGACGCCCTGAAGCGCATCGCCGCGATGCCGCAAGACACGATCGTCGGCGGAGTAAGCGACGAGCTCGACTTCGTGCCTGCGCTGACCGGCGAGGACACGCTCGCCACGATCGAGCACTCGATCCCCTATCATAAGGGCTATTTCGGCCCGCTCGAAGAAAGGCTGGAGGCGAGCCTCGCCGCGGTCTCGAGCCCCGATCCCGCGGCCCTCTCCGATTACGCCCGACGCTACAGTGTCGACTTGATCGTGGTGGATCGTGCTTTCGTCGAGCACGGCACTCTCCCCGAGCGCTGGGCGACCGTCGTGCCTGAAGCGGTGGCGCAAGCCCGGACCGCATTGGCACGTCAGCCTTCCGCACTCCAGCGCCGCGCCGAGGCCTGCGCCCTGCATCGCGGCGAGCTGGTGCTGCTCGACGCGCGCTGTCTCGCAAGCGGGAGCGGCGGCCCCATATAGGGGCCATGGTACCTCTCTCCGTTCTCGATCTCGCGCCCGTTGCCGAAGGAAGCGACGCCGGCACCGCCCTCCGCAACTCCCGCGCCCTCGCCGCCCATGCCGAGGGTCTCGGCTACAAGCGCTTCTGGATGGCCGAGCATCATTCGATGCCGGGCGTCGCCAGCGCTGCGACCGCGGTCTGCCTCGCTTATGTCGCGGAAGGCACGTCGACGATCCGCATCGGCGCGGGCGGAATCATGCTGCCCAATTGGTCGCCGCTTCAGGTCGCCGAGCAGTTCGGAACCCTCGCCGCGCTCCATCCGGGACGGATCGACCTTGGTCTCGGCCGAGCGCCGGGCACCGACCAGGCCGCCGCCCGCGCCCTTCGCCGCAACCTCGCCACCGATGCCAACCAGTTCCCCAACGACGTCGTCGAGCTGATGGAATATTTCCAGCCATCCGAGCCGCGCCGGGTTCGCGCCGTCCCGGGCGAAGGTCTCGACGTGCCGATCTGGATCCTGGGTTCCAGCCTGTTCGGCGCCCAACTCGCGGCGATGCTCGGCCTGCCCTATGCCTTCGCCTCCCACTTCGCGCCGGACGCGATGATGCAGGCGATCCAGGTCTACCGATCGACCTTCCAGCCCTCGGCGCAGCTCGCCGAACCCTATGTCATGCTCGGCTATAACGTCTTCGCCGCGGACTCGGACGACGAGGCCGAGCTTCTCGCCACTTCGATGCAGCAGACTTTCGTCGCTCTGCGCACCGGCAATCCCGGCAAGCTCAAGCCGCCCGTGGCAGGCTATCTCGACACGCTCGGACCAGGCGAGCGCGCGATGGTCGACAACGTCCTGTCCTGCTCGGCGATCGGAAGCCCGGACAAGGTGCGCGCGCAGGTCGAGGCCTTCGTCGCCCGCTCCGGCGCCGACGAGCTGATGATCACCAGCCAAATCTTCGACCACGAAGCGCGGCTGAAATCCTACCGCCTGCTCGCCGAGGCATTCGCGGGAGTGCCGGCCTGACCAGTCTCCCTCTCCCGTCGGGGAGAGGGATGTCGGCGCGCAGCGACGACACGGTGAGGGCACGAACGACGCTTGCCCTCACCCGGCTGCTTCGCAGCCACCCTCTCCCCGAAGGGAGAGGGTTTGAAATCAGGCCGCCGCCTCAGCCGGGATGTCGGGCACCGCACCCTCGGGCAGCGCGCCGATGATCCCCTTGAGCTCGGTGAACTCCTCGATCCCGTACTTGCCGAACTCGCGGCCGTTGCCCGACTGCTTGTAGCCGCCGAACGGGATGTTGGGGTCGAGGTTGGCCGAGTTCACGAACACGCTTCCGGCGCGCAGCTTGCGCACCACGTCACGCGCCTGGGCGGGATCGCCCATCACATAAGCGGCAAGGCCGTAGACCGTGTCGTTCGCGATCCTGATCGCCTCCTCCACGGTGTCGTAAACCATCACCCCAAGCACCGGCCCGAAAATCTCCTCGCGGGCGATGGTCATGTCGTTGGTGACGCCGGCGAAGAGGGTCGGCTTCACATAGTAGCCCGAGTCCTTGCCCTCGACTCGCCCGGGGCCGCCGGCGACCAGCTCGGCGCCTTCCTCGATGCCCTTGGCGATCAGCCCCTGGATCTTTTCGTACTGGGGCCGGTTCACCACGGGGCCGATATGCTGGCCTTCCTTGAGCGGCTCGTCGACGACGGCCTTCTCGAAGAAGGCGCGCAGATAGGTGACCGCCTCGTCATACTGGCTGCGGTGGACGAGCAGTCGCATCGGCGCGATGCAGCTCTGGCCCGAGTTCATCAGCAGCCGGAGCGCCGCGCCCTTCAACGCCTTGTCGAGCGGCGTGCCCGGAAGGATGATGTTGGCCGACTTGCCGCCGAGTTCCTGGTGGACCCGCTTCACCGTGTCGGCGGCATTCTTGGCGACGAGGATGCCGGCACGGGTCGAGCCGGTGAAGCTCACCATGTCCACATCCGGATGCTGCGCCAGCGCGGTTCCGACGCCGGGCCCGTCGCCCTGGACCAGGTTGAACACGCCCGCCGGAACGCCCGCGGCATGAACCGCCTCGGCGAAGATCGCCGCGCAGCCCGGAGTCTGCTCGGACGGCTTCAGAACCACGGTATTGCCTGCGGCCAGGGCGGGCGCGAGCTTTGCCGTGATCTGGTTCAACGGCCAGTTCCACGGCGTGATTAGCGCGACCACGCCGATCGGCTCGCGCAGGACCCAGTTCGGCCCGACCTTCTCCTCGAAGTCAAAGTCCCTCAGCGCCGCGATTCCGGTGACGAGGTGGCCGAGGCCGGCCCCGACCTGCGCCGTGCTCGCCATCGAGATCGGTGCGCCCATCTCCTCGCTGATCGCCCGCGCCATCTCAGGCATCCGCGCCTGATATTCGGCCACGATCCGCTCGAGCAGCGCGATCCGCTCTTCCTTGCTGGTCTCGGCGAAGCTCTCGAACGCGCGCCGCGCCGCCGCCACCGCCTTGTCGACGTCGGCGCCGCTTCCGAGCATGACTTCGGACACCGGCTCCTCGGTCGCCGGGCTGATCACCTCGTGACGACGGCCGCCGTCGCTCTCGACCCACTGGCCGTCGATATAATGCTGTAGATAGCTGTGCATGGCCGCCTCTCGCGCTGGAAACTTGCGGCTCCTCTGCGACCGGCCCTGCCGCGAGTCCAGCGCCCACCGCGCGGGTTCGTCGGCTCGCCGCAAGATGGATGAGATTTCAACCTCTTGCCCCTAGCCTCGAATGAACGGACCGGGGGAGGAACGTTGCACGACCACGTCACGCATTACCGCCGCGAGGGCTACGCGATCATCCGCGGCCTGTTCAGCGCGGGCGAGCTCGAGTCGATCGCCGCCGCGGTCGACCAGATCCATTGCGAGGCCGTCCAGCACGGCCGCAGCTTCCGCCACGGCAATCTCTTCTACCGCGTGGCGCCCGGCGGCGCGGGCGAGCCGCTGGTGCAGATGGCGCAATGGATGTCGTACCACCAGCCCGTGCTGAACGCGGTCCGGCTCGACCTCCGAATGGCCGCCATTCTCGAACCGCTGGTCGGCAGCGACCTCAAGCAGATCATCAACCAGATCCATTGGAAGGTGCCCGGCTCGAACGGCGACTTCGCCTGGCACCAGGACTCCCGCTTCCGCGAGCCCGCCTGGGCCTATCGCAACCTCGCCACTTCCTACGTCCAGACCGGGCTCGCCATCGATCCGCATACGCCGGAAGCGGGGTGCCTGCGCTTCGTGCCGAGAAGCCATTTGTGGGGCGACCTCGGCATGGATTGTTCGGGCGAAGTGCTCGGCACCGGCATGAACGACGCGCTCCTGGAGGCGGTCGGCCTCACCGCCGCCGACGCGGTCGACGTCCTGCTCGAGCCCGGCGACCTCGCCTTGTGGAGCCCCTATCTGGTCCACGGGTCCGGTCCCAACCGCTCTAGCCACAGGCGGCGCCTCTACATCAACGGCTATGTCCGGGCGGAAGATTGCGACCGCGGCGAATGGGCATTTCGCGGCGGCATGCCGGTCCCGTTCGGCCCCGAGCCCGCCCTCGTCCACTACGAGGGGCTCCGCGAGCGCGGCGAGCCGCATTATATCTGATCGAAATAGGCGCCATCCGGGCAGGCGCTGTTATGGTGACCCCTACGGGAATCGAACCCGTGTTTCAGCCGTGAAAGGGCCGCGTCCTAACCGCTAGACGAAGGGGCCGTGTAGCCGGAGCCGGCGCACTTAAGGCGTGTGGCGGAGGGGGTCAAGCCGCGCTCAGTCGGGGAATGCGGCGTCGTCGAGATGGAGCTCGGCGGAGGCGCGGCCGTTCCAGTCGTCGCGCTTCATCCGTCCCGCGAGCCACAGCTTGCGCCCGCCGGCGGCGAGCAGCGCCTGCCCAACCGGCTGGTCGGCCATTCGGAAGCCGACCGCCTTGACGCGGCGGCCGTCCTCGCCGCTGACCAGCAGCCTGATGTGGCCGCTGCCGACCACGTCCGCCTTGATCACCTTGGCCGGCCCGGCAACCACGCGCGGCGCCGGCCAGCCGGCGCCATAGGGGCCGCCCGCCTCCAGCGCATCGCACAGGTCCGGACAGATGCCGCCACAGGCGAGCGCGGCATCGATGAGCAGGCTGCGGTCCTCGCGGGCGCGCGCCACGTCGCTCGCGAGCCGCTCCTCGAGGAAATCGGACAGCGCCTCGACCTTGTCGGCGGCAACGGTGAGGCCGGCCGCCATGGCGTGGCCCCCGCCCGCGACGAGCAGCCCGCTGTCCTTGGCGGCCAGCACCGCCGCGCCGAGGTCGACGCCGCTGATCGAGCGGCCCGATCCCTTGCCGACGCCGGCGCCGTCGAGCGCGATGACAATGGCGGGGCGGCCCGTCTTCTCCTTGAGCCGCCCGGCGACGATCCCGATCACGCCGGGGTGCCAGCCCGCGCCGGCCGTGACGACGACCGCGCGATTGTCCTGATGAGCCGCCGCGGCCTGGGCCGCCTCGGTCACCAGCATCTCGATCGCCCGGCGCTCCTCGTTGTGATGGTCGAGCTCGACCGCGATCGCCGCCGCCTCGAGCGGGTCGTCGGTGGTGAGCAGGCGGACGCCGAGGTCCGACGTGCCGACCCGTCCCGCCGCGTTGATCCGCGGGCCGAGCGCGAAGCCGAGGTCGGAGCAGCCCGGTGCACGGGTCAGCCGCGAGGCGTCGATCAGCGCGGCCATGCCGATGTTTCGGCGCTGCGCCATCACCTTGAGGCCCTGCGCGACGAAGGCGCGGTTGAGGCCCTTGAGCTGAGCGACGTCGGCGACTGTGCCGAGCGCGACGAGGTCGAGAAGCTCAATCAGCTTGGGCTCCGCGCGCGTGCCGAAATAGCCGCGCGCGCGAAGGGTGCGCAGAAGCGCAGCGCCGAGCAGGAAGGCGACCCCGACCGCGGCAAGGTGGCCGTGAGCCGCCGCCTCGTCGCATTCGTCGAGCCGCTTCGGATTGACCAGCGCATAGGCCTCGGGAAGCCGCGAGGCGCATTGGTGATGGTCGACGACAATCACCTCGGCGCCGGCCGCCTTGGCCTCGGCGAGCGCGTCGAACGCCTGGGCGCCGCAATCGACGGTGACGATAAGCTTGGTGCCGCCCTCGACGATCCGCACCAGGGCCGCGCCCGAAGGCCCATAGCCCTCCATCAGCCGGTCCGGGATGTAGGCGGCGGGACTAAGGCCGAGCTGGCGGAGCAGCCGGATCAGCAGGGCTGCCGACGTGGCGCCGTCCACGTCATAGTCGCCGAAGATGGTGACTGGTTCGCCCGCCTCGACCGCGTCAGCGAGACGGGCGGCGGCGGCCTCCATGTCGCGGAAAATGGCCGGATCGGGCATAAAGCCGCGGATCGTCGGGGCTCGGTGACGCGGCAGATCGTCGCGCGCCACGCCGCGCGCCATCAATATCTGGTCGATGAGGTCGTCGGGCTTGAAGCTGTCGTCGGTGGCGTCGGCGGCGCTGTGGCGCCAGCGCCAGGCCTGGCCGCCCAGCGACCGCTCGATGCCACAAACCAGGGTAGACGCCATCAACATGGCGCCGAACCTAACCCAGCGCGAGTCGCAGGTGAATCCCGCGCGAAGGTAAAGACGGCTTTGATTGTGGATAAGCTGCTCAGCGGCGGCGCGCGGTCTCGAGAAGCTCGGCGGTGACGGGATAGCCGAGATCGTCGGGGATGCAGACCCAGCGGCGCCCGTCCCGCTCCTCCACCCAAGGCGTGATCGTGCGGACCTCGTGACGCTCCGCATCGGCGCGCGCCTCGGCGAAGGAGCCGTAGCGCGCCAGCCGCTCGAGATTGCGGCGGGTCGGGAAGATGGCGTGGGCATTGCCCGCGTCCAGCTCCGCCAGCACCTCGTGAGCGCTCGCCCAGAAGGCGCGGGTCACCTCGCCCGGCTGCGGCGACGGCTCCCCTGCCCCGTCCGGCGCCGCGGCGAGGAAGAAGGTCG
>JBKBPQ010000012.1:0-64620 GCA_046293155.1 Allosphingosinicella sp.
AACAAACTCAAGAACTGGCGGCGCATTGCCACCCGCTACGACAAGACGCGAGAGTCATATCTGGGCTTCGTCACCATCGCCTCCGTCAAACTCTGGCTACCCTTTGTCCACGAGGCCTAATGGCGGACTGGTCTAATTCTATAGCTTGATTCGCTAGCTTATTGGGCACGACATTCCCAGGGATCAAACTTGGAACCTCTTCCTCCGGCCAATCTCGTCTACCCGTCTGTTTGCATCCGGTCGCAGGTAAGCAATTTATTGGATGAGTTCGTCTCACGGTTGTACGGCCAGAAGGAGTGCAACGGGTCACTTCAGCGAGAGAAAGCCGTCTACGGAGGGCGCCTTCAGCAGCGTCATGAGCTCCGGTGCGCCTGCCGGTGAGGCAGTCGTCCCATCGGAAACCATCATCACGGGAGCGAAGCCGAACGCGCCCATAGCCTGGATCAGCCGGGCCGAGGCGCGCTCGATCGTGACGAGATAGTCGGCTTCGGCGGCTGGCGTTCCCGCGGCGTCCGGCATGGACGGAAGCGCCCCGCGCTCGACGGGGGGCTCGCCGCGGGACAGCCGCTCCGCTCTCTCGGCCGCGACGGCCTCCGGCCCACTCACCGGTACGGCGTTCGCGTCGGCCGTGAGGCGCGTCGCGCCGACAGCAGGATCGGCGGGATGAGCCGATTGCTCCGTCTCGTCCAGGATGGCTCGATCGGCCTTGCGCCCCCCGGCGGGCGGCGTCTCGGCCGAAGGACGGAAGGCGAAGGCGACATCGCCGAGCGTGCTCGACGATCCGTCGTCGCGGGTGAAGGTGGCGGTGGCGAGCAGCACGTTGTTGCCCATACGCACATTGGTGTTCGTCGCTCGCGCGCCGAGATCGATCGACTTGATGCCGATGTCGGCGAGACCGGCGAGTTCGCCCGCCTCCGAGACGCCATTGCCGTTGCGGTCGATCCAGACCTTGAGCTCGCCGAACCTCTGGTCGGCGGCGTCGATCACGCCGTCGCGGTTGGAGTCGAGCGCGCCGAGGCCGTGAAGGCTGCTCGCCGCTCCGGCGCGATCGCCCAAAAAGCTGAGTTCGGTGGTGGAGGAGATGCGGCCGTCGCCATCGCGATCGACGACCATCAGCCCGTCGCGGCGGCCCACCCACCCGGTCTTGTCGGCGATTCCGTCCCCATCCATGTCGAAGGCGGCGCGCGACCGGCCCGGCCGCTTCAGGGCGAGCCCGTTTCCATCGAGGTCGAGCGCGATCGCGGACAGCAGGCCGAGACGCCGGTTGGAGAAGGAGAGGATGGCCGCGGGCCCGGTCTGCCCCACGCGCGCATCGACCGCGCCTTTTGGCTTTTCGAGATCGACGTGCAACGTACCGAGCTCCGCCCGCACCCGATACTTGCTTGCCCGCTTGGTGTGGCGGGCACCGACGAAGTAAAGCAGCGGCGCCGCCCCGGCCTCCGGCGCGGCCGGGTCCGTCCCCGCGGGCGTGGCCATCTCGCTCATCGTCATCTCCTTAGTCTCGGGATCGGCTGTCGTGGAGGGACAGCCAGTGCCGCGCCGGATAGAACCCCGCCTTGGCGGCGTCCGCGATCAGGCCGCGACCCCGCGCTTCATCGCGTGCCACCCCGCGTCCCTCCACCAGCATCAGCCCCAGCCGGAACTGCGCCTCGGGGGAGGCGGGGCGGGCATTGGCGTTCGACACCCAGATCACCTGGCCGCTTCCCCCGGGCCGGACCGGCGGCGAATAGATCGGCGTGCGCGGCGGAATGGCGGCGGCCGCCTGCCGGTAATAGTCCGCGGCGCGCGCCAGATCCGGAGCCAGGCCGTCGCCCGCTTCGTAGCTCCGCCCGAGCTCCAGCTGCGCCGCCTGCTCGCCGCGCTCCGCCCGGCAGTGGAGGTGGCGGAGGCGCGCCCCCTCGTCGGCATAAGTCCAGTCGGCGAGCACCGCGCGGCCGCCGACATCGATCAAATAGGGCGTCACGCCCGACATGTCCCGGCAGCTTTCGGGAATGCTGGCGCAGCCGGCGGCGGCGAGCGCCAGCAGCGCCGGCGGCAGCTCTCGCATGATGTGAGCCTCAGTTCAGCGTCGGCTGGTGGGTCACGACCTCGGGCCGCCCGTCAGGGCCGGTCTTCTGATATTTAAATGGCTTGCCCTGGAAGATCGTCGCCGCGACGTCGGCCAGCATCTCCTCCTGCCCGCCGAACGGCGCCACCATCTCGATCAGCCACAGATTGTCGCCCCCTTGCCATTCCTGGGGCGCGAGCTTAATCTGGTGATCGATCAGCCGCTGCTCGGTTTCATCCGACACCGAGCCCCAAAGGACCAGGCCCGCCGGCTGCTGGTTGGGGCCGTAGAAGATCCGGAACTGCTCCAGCAGGATCGCGGGCATCACCATCCATTCGAGGTCAGAGATGAACAGGCTCTTGTGGAGCGGGCTCTGGCTGAGGAGCCAGGTGATCTCGCCCAGCACGTGGCTGACCGTCTTGGGAGGCTGGGCCTCGGGCTGCTGGTTCATGTTTGTTCCAATGATTTGCGGCTGCATCGAGGCCTCCCCTTAGGCGATGTGCAGTAGGTTTTGAACAGACGCCTGGCGACCGACCGTCATCCAGGCCGACTGCGCGTCCGCATCGGCATCGCGAAGGCCGTGATGGCTCGCCATCATCGGCGCGCCGCGGCCGAAGCCGCCAAGCGCCTGGATCAGCCGGGCGTTGGCGAAGGCGATGTCCGCCCCATATTCGAGTTCGGCCGCCGCTGCCGTCTCGGCCGGTGCCGCCTCGGACGGAAGTTCCTCCGCTTCGCGCTTCCCGGCGGATGCGGTATCCTCGGCGGAATCGCCCGATTTTTCGGCGGCCTGAGTGGTTTCGGCGCGCGGCTCGTCCGCTGGCGGGTATGACGCGCCCGCGCCGCTCGACAGCTGACGGGCGAGGTCGCTGGCGAGCGCGTCGAGTTCCTCCTCGCCGATCCCGATCCACTCCTCGTCCTCGCCGGGCATATCCGGCGATTCTTCCGCATCTCCGTCGGCGGCGAGCAGCCGGAACGTGTCCGTCGCCTGCATCCGCGCCATCTCCTCCGCGGTGGGGAGCGGGGGCGCCTCGAGCAGGGCCTCGTTCTCGGCGGCGTCGCGCGCCGCCAGCGCTTCGGCCTCCGCCTTCTTCAGCTTCTTCTCGTTCTCGAAGAAGGCGATCGCCTTGTCGAAATCGGCCTTCTCCTTGCCCGACAGGCCGGGCTCGGCCGCGCCGACGATGTGGTCGCCCTTAAGGTCGCGCTTCGAAGCGGGGCCGGCGGGCTCGACCGACCAGCCGGACTTGGCGAATTTGTCCTTCTTCGCGTCCTTCTCGGCGGCCTTGGCCTCGTTGACCTTCTTGTCATGGACCGCCTTGGCGTCCTTGAGCTTGAGCAGCCCGTCGGCGCCCTTTTCGGCGCCGGCGAGGAACTCCTCCACCCTGCCGAGCAAGCCGCCGACCGCCACCGGTTCGGCCTTGTCCTTCTTGTCCTTCTTCGCCTTCACCGCCTCGATCTCCGCCGCGGTCAGGGTCTGGATGCCGTAGAGCTGGGCGTCGATCGCGTCGGCCTTGTCCTTGCCGTTCGCCTTCGCCGCCTTGTCGGCTTTCTCCTTGTCGCCCCCGTCGGAGCGGACCTGCCGCGCGGCCAGCGCGATGTCATAGCCGAGCCCGGTACGGTTCGGATCGGCCCAGCCGATCACGGTGGTGGCAAGGACGGCATTGTCGATTCCGTCGGCGGCGGTGAAGCCGGTCGGCGTGCCCTTGAGGCTGATCGACACGATCCCGGCGTCGGCAAGGCTCATCAGCTCCTTGCCGGTGCCGATGCCGTCCTGGTTGAGGTCGCGCCACACCTTGAACTCGCCCCAGCGCTCGTCGTTCGCGTCGAGGATGCCGTCCTCGTTGCTGTCATAGGCGGCGAGCCCTTCGAGGTCGGTCTTCGCACCTTCCTTGTCCTGGGTGAAGGAAATCTCCGCGAGGCGGTCGATCACGCCGTCGCCGTTACGGTCGAGCGCAAGGAAGCCGTCGTCGGGGCCGAGCCAGCCGATCCGCCACAGGCTGCCGTCGGCATCGATGGTGGTGATGCGCGATCCTTCGACCGAGCGCAGCTCGATGCCGTCGCCGTCGAGGTCGATCGCCAGCGGGGGGATGTGACCGCCGCCGCCCGGATCCCACGGGTAGCCGCCGCCGCCGCCGCCGCCGCCGCCGCCCGAATAGCTCTGATAATAGCTCGTCGTCCAGTTGATGCCGGCCTTGGTGAGGTCGATCTCCTGTCCGCCGACCCGGATATGCTCGATCGTGTTCAGCGTCTGCGAGCCGTAGGTGAGGTCGTAGAGGATCGTGCCGCCATCGACGACGCGGATATGATCGGCCACCTGGCTGGCGCGCAGCTCCGGATTGGCGAGGTCGCGAATGCCGATATAGAGGTCCGAGCGCTGGCCGCCATAGCCGTCGGTGCTGGTCACCACCACTTCGTAGATGACGTCGTCGGCCGCCACCGACGGGCCCATCACGATCGTATCGCGGCCGCCCGAATCCGACAGATAGTCGCGGCCGTTGCCGCGCTCGAAGATGAAGGTGTCGTCGCCCGCCGAGGAGATGATCGTGTCGTTGCCGTCGCCGGCATAAACGATGTTGGAATTGATCTCGTAGGCGCCGGCATAGCCCGCGGTCACGATATAGTCGGCGCCGCCATAAGCGAAGATCAGGTCCGCCTTGCCCTGCGCGCCGAACACCGAGGTCGCCCCCTCGGAATCCGCCCCGGCCGGGGTCCAGTCGACCACGCCGATGTCGATCGCGCTGACGCCGCCGAGATCGAGCGTCTTGATCTTGTGGTTATGCGCCCCGCCGCTGACATAGGACCAGTTGCTGCCGACCGTGATATATTCGCCGGTGTCGCGGATCGCGACGGTAAGGCTGCCGCTGCTGCCCGCGCCCCAGATCGCAACGTCGCGCCAGTTGATCCCTTCCTTGAGCAGGATCGAATTGTGGCCGTCGTTGGTCTCGACCACCGTATCCCAGCCGTCGCCGCGCCCGAACACATAGGTGTCGGATCCGCCGCCGCCGTTCATCCAGTCGTTGCCGGCCCCGCCGTCGAACAACTCGTCCGCCGCCGTGCCGCTGATGCTGTCGCCCCACGGCGTTCCGACGATGCCTTCGATGGACGTGAGGTAGGAGTAGCCGCTGCCGGCATAGGCGTAGCCGCCCGAGTAGAGGGTGAGGGCGCCATTCGCGCCGCTGGCGTCGAAAATGTCAAAACCAGAGCCCCCTTCCACCGTGTCGCTTCCCGCCGACCAGAAAATCCTGTCATCGCCGGCCAATCCCTGGATCAGGTTGTTTCCTGCGTCCCCGGTTAGTTCATCATGATACTGGGAACCTCTGATATTCTCGAATTCTGCGAAAACGTCGCCGCCGGCATCGCCGCCGAGGGCAACTCCGGTCCCGAGATTGATGACAACAGCCGCACTACTGTTCTCGTACGAAAGGGTGTCCACACCGGCCCCTCCGTACATAAGGTCTGAGCCGGCTCCCCCTTCAATGACGTCGTTGCCCTCCAATCCGTAGATCGTGTCGTTTCCCGAAAGGCCGCGGATCACGTTGTGGTCAGAGTCGCCGATGAGCGTGTCGCTATGGCGGCTACCCGTCAGATTCTCGATCGACACCCAACCATCCCCATAGGTGATCGTCGAATAATGCCCATCCTTGCCATTGCGCATATCGACGTAGACGCCGGCCGAAAAGCGTTCGAACGAAGCGGTATCGCTTCCCGCACCGCCGTGGAGATAGTCGAACGTCCCGCCCCCATCCTGATCCACGATCAGAACGTCATCCCCTTCTTCGCCAAACAACGCGTCCTGCCCGCTTCCCCCGACGAGAGTGTCGTTGCCTGTGCCGCCCCAGAGGCCACCGGTGGCAGGCTGCCCCCACATCCAGTCCGCGGGATAGTCGTGACCGTCCCCCCCGGAGATGTAATCGTTGCCCGCGCCCCCCATCAGGCGATCCACGCCGCCGCCGCCAAGGATGACGTCGTCGCCATCCCCGCCTTCGATCCAGTCATGGCCTTCGCCGCCGTCGAGCCAATCATCGCCGGAGCGCCCGTAGAGATGGTCGTTAAAGCTCGACCCGACAAAAATGTCGTCGCCGCCAGAGACTTGGGAGTAGGTCACTTCCCAGCTGTAATCCCACGGGTTCCACCACCAATGCTCCTGCCATGACGTGTCGTCCATCGTGACGCCGTGGCCGCTGCTCGCGGCAACCCATAGATCGTTGCCCGCCGTCGCCTGACCGGCCCAAGGCGCATACCCGACATTCTGCGCGAAATCCCTGATCAGCACGGATTTCGACCCATCAGCGCCTGATCTGTCGTTCTGAGCCGCGAACAAGCCGAAAGGAGCGGACCCGTCCGTGGTAGAGATGCGGACCGAACCCCCTTCCACGGTGACACGCAGGCTTTCGAAAGGAAGTCCTTCCTTTCCTCCGAACCCAAATGAAGTTGCGAATCCTCTAAGTCCGCCGTAGAAATCAGATCGTTGAAATTTGTTTAGGCCGAGTTCTGCAACCCGTGCTAGTGTAGCCACCCACGCCGCTGAAAAGTCTGATCGAGAATCCATCGAGATCAGGTTGTTGATCACCTCGGCGTTCTGCAGATATAGGTGGTAATCGCGCGCAACCTGCAAATCACCGAACAGCGCCACCAGGGACGCGGCAGGGGAAGTATAAATAGCCCGCTTTGCTAAGATATCACCCCCAGCTATGGACGTCTGGCGCAAGGTGCCGAGAACACCCCATTCGACCGCGGCGTCGGCTGAGGTGAACGTCTGCCAAGCCCCATTCCCCTGCTTAGCGCGGATGTCGTTTCCATAATGCCCATAGCTCTGATTCAGTGTGGAGCTAGATCCCAGCGTACCCGGGTTTACCCCCAACACAACTTCTACCAAGCCATTCAAGGCATCTCGCGCTACGGTCGCCATGTTCAGAGCCAAGTCCCGGCTGCCGCCGTTCTGAACTGTGACAGCACCGAGCTGGAATTCAGACGCGCTGAGGTTCAGGAGAACTTGCGCCTCGGCGGTTGGGATGCGCGGCTTTCTTTTCCCAAACAAACTACCCAGAAGCGCCCCAAGGATGAAGCCTACGAAAGAGCCAATGCCCGGTCCGAGCACAGAGCCGAAAACGCCAAGCTTGGAGAAAATTGCGGCTGCCACGCCTCCAATAGCTTGACTCCCGCCAGCTGACAGCGCCCACGCGCCGACGGCTGAACCGAGGGACGCCAAGGCAGCGCCGGAAGAAGTGGTCGGCGAGATGACAAGCGAACCCAGTTTTGCTCCGAAAAAGGAGGCAAAGCTCGATCCTAGGAGATCAGCAAACTGGCCAGGACTGCCGAACACCCTCCCTAGGCTGAAGTCCTTGAAGGGCAGCGATCCTGACGAGATGTTCGAGAGTACCTTGTCGAGAATAGGTCCGGTTGCGCTCCCCGATGCAACGTTAAACAATTCGGCGCCGAATCCTTTGAGACCCAACTCACGCCCGAGCTCAAGTGAAAGATAGGCTGAGAGGGACCCAACAGCCGCGCCTTTAAGGTTGTTAAAAAGTGTTTGGTGGAAATCGCGGAAAGCGGCCTCCAAAGAAGCACTTAAATCCTGGGTTTTACCGTAGAGCGCAAGCGCGTTTCCAAAGGACTGGCCGATCGAACCAAGCGCGGTCGATGCCGCAACTTGCATGACCGTGCCGTTCTCCCGCGCAAGATAGTTGCCAAGCGCGCTACCTGCCATCCGCCCGAGCGTACCGTTGACCATCGAGACGGGCGACGTCTCGCCGGTCGCGGCATTGATGATGTGGAACTGTCCCGATGCATCTTTGATGATTCCGAGCGTCGGCGCAAGCGGCGCTCCCATTCGCTGCTGAAATGCGCGGAGTCGAACGAGAGTAGACCCTTCCATAGGGTTGAGATACTGATCGCCATCCTTGAAATACAGCATGCCATGCGGCGCGCGCTGAGGTACCCCAAGAGCACGGTGACCTATCTCTTCAAAACGCTCTCCATAGTTGTCGATCACGCTATTTAGATAAGTGCTGCGGCTGACAGGCCTTCCACTTGCAGGATCGATATCGCCTGCGTGGCCGTATTCGTGATGGAGGAGATCGCGAAAAGTGTACTGACGAAAATTACCCCCACTGTCTTTGTAGTAGACGAGACCGCCGGCAAGCGCATTCGCAAACCAAGGCTGGATCACTATCCTGTTATAATGGAAGTCGTAGATCGCGTAGCTTCCGATCGGCTGCCGAGTGGAACTCCCCCCTGCGGAGGAACGGAGCGGAATTTCGTGTCCTACGACTACCGTCATCCTGCCGTCGCGGTGGTAGGGCATTCCTAGCGAGTCGAAGATCAAAACGGAGTCCGACGATGAGAACGAATTTCGCCTCATCCAGGCCGCAATTCCTGCCTGCGCTTGTCGGTTATAACGCTGATACTCCGCCCTCAACGAGGAGTTATTGTTTATGGTTTGCTGAAGGGCATTAAATGCGGAGATACCCTGACTGATTGCGTGCTGAACCGAGGCCGATACCCCCGACTGATGAACCGCGCCGTTCACAAGTACTGACATCGCTTAAACCTTCCCCTATATGACGGAGCTGAGCACTCGTTTCGTCATTCTTTCATCGAAGTGCGAAAACGTGAGGACCGACAACGACGCGGCGGTGCCGTTTTGTACACTGTACAGAAGAAATGTGGGGCCTTCCGGCCCTTCCGTAATACCGATATAATCAGCGTCCATTATCTTCGAATAAACCACGAGATCGCCGTTAACAAATATGTAACGCCTGCTTCCCTCCTCTTCGACGCATGCATCGAATTGGCAGGACGCCCCCTCGATGCCAAATGACGGCCTACCCAACCTGTTAACGGATTCAAGCCTAGCGGGAGCCATAACGGGTTCATCGACAGGGCGACACCTGAGGCCATCGGCTCCCAACTGGATCGGGCATTCGGTGCGCAGACCCGGTGCCGGCGGCCCGATTTCGAAGTAAACAACAGGTTGGGGGCGTTCCGGGTGGCCGCACGCGTGTAGAGCCAAGAGCGGAACGGCGGACGCAATCATCTTCAATGGCCATGTCCGGGGGCCGCGGACGCACCCCCCAGAGGACAATCTTGCATCACTCACACCAACAACCCCCTGTTGATCACATTCCATTATCAACCCTAACGCGCCCCTTCGGAAGCTTCAGCGACTCTGCTGCTGCTCCTGATATGCCAAGCGAATCAGCGCGCTGCACCTGTTTTTTTAGTCCGGAATGGTTCGATCTCGGCTGTTGCAGTAACGCCACAGATGCGGGCAAGTCCCCGACGTTATTTGCTCGCGCCGGCGCTGAATTACGGTGCTGCAAATCGTCCGAGCCACGCTATCTCCCAGACAACGGATCGCGGCAGCGGCTTTACCTTCCCGCCGGTTATTGCTCGCGCCCCGCCTCGTCAATGCGGGTCATGATCGGGGAGAGCAGATACTGGATAACCCGCCGCGAGGCGGTCTTGATCTCGGCGGTTACCGCCATTCCGGGGGTGAGCGGCAGCCGCGGGCGCCCGCCGGGGCCGTCGAGGATGCGTACGCGCGCGCTGTAGACGAGGCCGCGCTGCTCGTCCTCGATCGCGTCGGGCGAGATGCTCTCGAGCCTGCCGTCGACCGTGCCGTGGTCGGTGAAGGGGAAAGCCTCGATCTTGATCCGCACCGGCTGGCCGGCGCGCAGGAAGCCGACATCCTTGTTGGGCACCATCGCCTCGACGACGAGCTGGCCGTCGCGCGGCACGATCACCATCAGGGCCTCGGCGGGCTGGACGACGCCGCCGAGCGTGTGGACGGCGAGCTGCTGGACGGTCCCGTCGACCGGCGCGCGCAGCTGCATCAGCCGGCGGCGCATGTCGGTCTTCTCGATCTCGCGGCTGCGCAGGTCGGCATTGTCCTGGGCGTCGGCGAGGTCCTTGACGGTCGAGCGCAGCAATTCGGAGCGCAGCTGCGCGATCTGGGCGTCGATCCCGCCCATCGCTTCGCGCGCCCGCGCAGCGGCCGCCTGCTGCACCTCGATGTTGCGCACCCGCTCGATCCGCTCTTCCTCGAGCTCGAGCACGCGCAGCCGCGAGAAATGTCCCTTGTCGGCGAGCGAGCGGCGCGCGTCGAGCTGCCGGTCGAGCAGCGGAAGCGTCTCGCCGATCTTGGCGATCTCGGCCTGGGCGCCCGACAGCTCGGCCGCGTGCTGGCCGCGCTCGCGAAGCAGCACGCCGCGACGCGCCTCATAATCCTCGACCTGGCTGCGGACGAGGTCGCGCTGGACGGCGGCGACCTCGCCCGGAACGCCCGGCGGCGCGGAGAAATGGAGCCCGCGGCCGGCGAGATAGGAAAGCAGGGCGCGGCTGCGGGCGCGGTCGACCTCGGCCGCGACCAGCCCGGTGCGGGCCTGCGCGTCGTCGGCCCCGGCGGCGGTCGGGTCGAGCTCGATCAGCAGCTGACCGGCGCGGACCTGCTGGCCGTCGCGGACATGGATGGCGCGCACGACGCCGAGGTCGCTGGGCTGGACAATCTTCACCCGGTCGGCCGGCAGGGTGCGGCCCGGCGCCACCACCACCACGTCGAGCCGCCCGACCACCGCCCAGATCAGCGCCAGGCCGACGCCGCCGATCAGCAGCCACAGGCCGATCCGCCCGAACGGCGAGGCCGGCGTCTCGATCACCTCGAGCGCGGCGGGCAGGAACTCGGTCTGCTCCCTGCGCCGCTTTTCCCTCGCCCGTTCGGTCTCCAGCGACCATGCCGAAGACAGCACCGCCCAATGCCTCGCCAGCATGTTCATCCCGCCCTCCCCAAGGCTTCGGCCGCGCCCATCTGGCGCCGGTAGAGATCGGCATAGCGCCCGCCGCGCGCGATCAGCTCGGCATGCGTGCCGGCCTCGGTGATCTCGCCCGCCTCGATGGTGATGATCCGGTCGGCGTTGCGGACCGCCGAGAGGCGGTGGGCGACGATGATCACCGTCCGACCCTCCGCGATCTTCCTCAGATTGTTCTGGATGATCTCTTCGCTCTCGGCATCGAGCGCGGAGGTCGCCTCGTCGAGGATCAGGATGCGCGGATCGTTGATCAGCGCGCGCGCGATCGCGATGCGCTGGCGCTGACCCCCCGACAGGTTGCGGCCGCGCTCCTCGAGCAGCGTGTCGTAGCCATAAGGGAGCTGGAGGATGAAGTCGTGCGCGCCGGCCAGCTCCGCCGCCTCGATCACCCGCTCCATCGAAGCGACGGGATCGGCGAGGGCGATGTTATCGCGCACCGAGCGGTTGAGAAGCTCGTTCTCCTGGAGGACCACGCCGACCTGGCGCCGCAGCCAGGCGGGATCGATCAGCATCAGGTCGACTCCGTCGACCAGCACCCGCCCCTGGGTGGGCACGTGGAGCCGCTGGATGAGGCTGGTGAACGTCGATTTGCCCGAGCCCGACGGGCCGACCACCCCGATCATCTCGCCCGCCTCGATGTCGAGATCGATTCCCTTCAGCACCTCGGGCGCATCGGGCGCGTAGCGGAAGCGCACCCTTTCCAGCCGGATGCGACCCTGGATCGTCGGAAGCGCGGCACGGTTCGGGTCGTGCTCGGGCTCGGCCTCGGCGTTGAGGACGTCGCCCAGCCGCTCGATCGAGATCTTCACCTGCTGGACGTCCTGGGCAAGCTGGGCGAGACGCAGGATCGGCGTCGAGACGCGGCCCGCCAGCATGTTGAAGGCGACCAGCCCGCCGACCGTCAGCTCGCCCCCGATCACCTGCTTGGCGCCGAGATAGAGGATGAGGACGGTGGTGAGCTTGGAGACGAGCTGCACCGCGCCCGAGCCCCAGACGGCGAGCCGCGCCACCCGGAAGCCGGTCTGGACGTAGGCGGCGAGCTTCTTCTCCCAGTCGCCGCGCATCCGCGGCTCGACCGCCATCGACTTCAGCGTGCGCACCGTGCCGACGCTTTCGACCAGAAAGGCCTGGCTGTCGGCGCCGCGGTTGAACTTCTCGTCGAGGCGGCGGCGCAGCGGCGGCACCACGATGAAGGTGATGAGCGCGTAGAGCGGCAGCGACAGCGCGACGATCAAGGTGAGCAACGGCGAGTAGAGATACATGACGCCGAGGAACACGACCGTGAACAGCAGGTCGAGCCCGACGCTGAGCGCCGGCCCGGTCAGGAACTCGCGGATCGTCTCGAGCTCGCGGACGCGGGCGATCGTGTCGCCGACCCGGCGCGTCTCGAAATAGGTGAGCGGAAGGTTGAGCATATGCCGGAACAGGGAAGCGCCGAGCTCGGCATCGACGCGCGACGTGGTATGGCTCAGCAGCCATTGCCGGCCGCTCCCCAGCAGCACCTCCCAGACGAACACGACGGCGAGGCCGATCGCGAGCACGTCCAGCGTGCTGAGCGACCCGTGGACGAGCACCTTGTCGATGATCAGCTGGAAGAAGATCGGCGAGACCAGGGCGACGATCTGGATGACGAAGGAAGCGGCCAGCACCTGCAGGAGCGGCCGCCGATACTTGACCAGGAAGGGAAGGAACCAGGTGACGTCGAACCGCCGCGCCGCGCCTGCCAGCGCTTCGCGCGTGGTCATTAGCACCAGACCGCCGTTCCAATGGTCGGCGAGCCGCGCCTCGTCCCACACCTGGGGCTCCGCCGAATCGTAGGTGACGACGAGCAGCTGCATGCCCTCGTCGCGGCCGGCCTGCGCCGGCCCCTTCTCGGCGCGCGCAATCAGGAAGAAGCTTCCGTCCCGCGCCTCGGCGATAGCGGGGAGCGGCAGATGCCTGAGCTTTTCGATATCGGCCCTGACGCTGCGCGCCTTGGCGCCGAGGCGCCGCGCCGCGCGGAGCATGTCGCGCGTCGTGAACGGGCGGTCGCCTTCCCCGCGCTCGTGCAGGATCTGCTCCGGATCGGCCTTGATCTGGAGAAGTCCGAGCATTTGCAGAAAGGCCAGGAGGCCGGTATCCGGCCCACCGGAAGACCGGTGGCCGCTCGCTGCGTGATAGTTCAAATTGTCCCCCGAGCTGCGGCTGCGCAGCGGCGTTCTCCGGGCGGTCAGTCACGATTCGCCGATCCTCGGTGCTGGTACTAAGCCGCTGCAGAAGCTGCAATGTTTATTTACCTCCATTTTGGAGTTATTGAGCAGAAGATTGGTGCGGAGCCGCAACAGAAGGATGGAACCGGTCGCGTGGACGTCCGGTAAGAGGCTTTTCCGTGTGCAGCGTTGCAGACGAAGATGAGTACTTAGCCGGACCGTCACTTGATGTTCCCGTCGTCGACGGAATAGAACATCGGATTGCGCATCCATGCGTCCACAGCCGATTGGCGCCAGCCGGCGCAGCGCTCTGAGAGCTTGATCTGCTTCGGGAACTCTCCCCTCTGGACCTTCCTGTAGAGCGTGGACCGGGTGAGGCCGGTGACCTGAAGAACAGTTTTGATCCGGAGAATGCGGTCCTGAGTCTGTAGGGACATGAGGGTTTCTTTCGCTGGCATGTTGCGGCTTGCCCTTGGGAGAAATGATCCCCAGCAGCACTCCGCAAGACGTGCTGGTCCGAGCGTCCGCAGCCAGCGTCCTGGTTCGTCGAAGAAGCACCAAAGCCTTGTTCTGAAGGAGCCCAGTGGCGTCCCGCGGCTGCGCCGCGGCCGGGCTCTACCTCGCTTGCGCTCGCCCGAGTCGCTCTTCGGCGTCTCGTCGCCTGGCGGCGTGACGATCAACCTGACGCGGGGCCGCTGCGCGGCTTGAGCGTCGCCGCGCTCGCGGGGCGCGGCGGTGTTGTTTGCGGCCGCGGCTGAGCGGGGTGGGCGTCGCTTCCCTCTAGGCCAGCCTCGGCGTGCCGCAACCCGGCGCTGCGCGCCGGGTCCTCCACTTCGTTGCGGCCCTTGCTGGTGCGTCCCGCCTTCGATCGGCCGGCCTTCCGGTCCGCTCCTGCCGCCCACCCCGCTCTTCCGGGGCCGGTGCGGCGGATTGGAAGGGAGCGAAGGATATGGGACAGGTGCGGGACGAGCAGCGCCGGGGCAGCCTCTATGCCGAGGTGACCGCGCGGGTGATCGAGGAGCTGGAGCAGGGACGGCTTCCCTGGGTGCAGCCATGGGATAGCGCCGCATGCGGCTGCGCGATGCCGGAGAACGGCGCCACCGGGAGGCGCTATTCGGGGATCAACGTGCTTATCCTCTGGAGCGAGGGGGTCGCGCGCGGTTACGGCTCACAGCGCTGGGTGACGTTCCGGCAGGCCTTGAGCCTGGGCGGCCATGTGCGGCGCGGGGAGAAGGGGACCACCCTCTGCTATGCCGACCGGTTCACCCCCCAGAGCGAAGCGGAGCGAGCGCGGGACGAGGATCGGGAGACGCGGGCGATCGCCTTTCTAAAGCGGTTCACCGTCTTCAATGTCGACCAGTGCGAGGGGCTGCCGGAGAGGCTCCTGCAACTGCCCGAGCTTCCCGCCGAGCGGGAGACGATCCCGCATGCCGAGGCATTGATCGCCGCGACCGGCGCGGACTTCCGAATCGGAGGAAGCGAAGCCTTCTACTCGCCGTCCGCCGACTTCGTGCAGGTGCCGCCGCAGCAGGCATTCCGTGAGCAGATCAACTTCTACCGGACGGCTCTTCACGAACTTGGTCACTGGAGTGGCCACAGGAGCCGGCTCGGCCGCGACTTCTCGGGCAGCTTCGGGAGCGCCGCTTATGCGCGCGAGGAGCTGGTGGCGGAAATGGCGAGCGCTTTCGTCTGCGCTTCGCTGTCGATCCAGCCGGCCGTGCGCCATGCCGACTATATCGGCGCCTGGCTGGCAATGCTCCGCGAGGACGAGAAGGCGATCTTCCGCGCTGCGAGCCTTGCCCGCAAGGCCGCCGATTATCTGCTCGCCTTTGCGGCGCCCGAACGGGAGGCCGCGTGATGGACCGGCCTTCGGAACTCAGCGAGCGAGAGCTGATCGCGCGCATGGGGGCGATCGTGCGCGGCATGCCTCGGCTCACCCGCGAAATCTTCATGGCCCATCGCCTGGATGACATGCCCTATGAGGAGATCGCCCGCCGCACCGGGCTGACCACCCGTCAGGTCGAGAAGCACATCGCCCACGCGATCCTCTATCTGGACCGGGGTTTGCATCGCGATGCGCGTCCCTGGTGGAAGTTCTGGTGACCCCAAAATGCCTCGCCGGGCAGCGCCCGGCGAGGCTGGCTTTGTCCGACATGCAAGCTAGGATCGATCCCGATGCGTACAGACCTTGATCATCTTCCCCCGGCCAAGCAGCGCGAGCTGGAGCGCGTGGTCCAGCTCCTGTTCGAGGAATATGGCGATGCGATCGGCCTCGCGACCCAGGACTGGAAGAAGAAGGGCCGCATCCTCAAGGTCATCCTCTACGGCTCCTATGCGCGCGGCGGCTGGGTCGACGAGCCGCACACCGCCAAGGGCTATCAGTCGGATTTCGACCTGCTGATCATCGTCAGCGATAAGCGGTTGACCGACCGGGTGGAATATTGGGCGAAGGCCGAGGAGCGGCTGATCCGGGAGCTGTCGATCACCAAGACGCTGCGCACGCCGGTCAATTTCATCGTGCATACCCTGCAGGAGGTGAATGACGGGCTCGCCCACGGGCGCTACTTCTTTATGGACATCGCCCGCGAGGGCATCGCGCTCTACCAGAGCGACGACAGCGAGCTGCACACCCCCAAGCCGAAGACGCCCGAGCAGGCGCTCGCGATGGCGAGGGAGTACTTCGAAGAGTGGATGCCGGGCAGCGAGCAATTCCTCGAAACCGCTCGATTTGCATTGGGGCGGCGGTGGAACAAGAAGGCCGCTTTCCTACTCCACCAGGCAACGGAAAGCCTCTACCACTGCGTCCTTCTGGTCTGCACCTTCTACACACCTCACGTGCATAACATCGTGTTCCTACGAACACAGGCAGAGCGGATCGACCGACGCCTTGTCTATGTTTGGCCGAATGGCAACCGTTGCGAGCGCGCGATGTTCGAAAAATTGAAGGCCGCTTACGTAAAGGCGCGCTACTCGAAACACTTCCGTATCAGCGATGAGGAGTTGACCTGGCTGGGAGAGCAGGTGGAGGAGCTTGGCCGCATCGTTCATGCGGTCTGCTCCGAGCGCATAGCCCAGCTCGCGGAGCAGGCGCGAACAGCTGGCTGAAACAGGTTAGGTGCACGAAGCTACTTCACGGCTTCAGTGGTATATCGTACACTAAGGTGCGCTTATGGGGGGTATCGATGCGGTTTAGGCTTTCATTTATTTTTTTAGCTGCTGTAGCATCTTCGGCATCTGCCCAGCCCGCTCGCGGAACATTGCCAGATATCCTACGCGGTTGGACGGGCGAAGTGTCGTTGACAGCCTCTCCGACCTATGTTCCCGTGCTAGAGGCGTTTATCTCGACTTCGATCCCCGCTTAACGATGGTCAGATCCAATATCCCGGGCCGAGAGCGTGTCACTCCTTCACTGCGCGGGGAGATTGTGAGCCGACCTGTTTGGGCTGATATTCGATTCTTTGGACAGGCTTATGGTGAAATCAGCTACTTCGATTCTCGGGCGCCGAATGGCGCCCGCCGGGAAGACCGTTTGAGACGATTTACAGCCGGTCTTGATTTTTCTGCCCCCGCTACAAGGCTACTGCGGCGTTTAGGGGGGGTATTTGCGGACGTTACCGCAGAGGCCACGATTGGGCCAAGGTATGAACGGAGGGTCAGCAACAACCCGGATTCTACCTTCGAACGCTGGCTGATCGCTCCTAGTCTCGGGATCTCAAAGAAGTTCTAGGGTGACTCCGGCTCGCCGATGGGAGCCTCTGCATCCATGGCAAACTTGCGAAGACCGCGACGGCGCCATAGCACCCGCTGCTGCTCGGCATTGTTGCCACGCAGCTTCGACGCTGCTTCGACCAGCATACCTAAGATCATAGCTCGGTCGTCTTCGACGAGATGAATCAATCCTGATTTCAAGATTAGGCCACCAAGCTCAATCAGCTGGCGCGTCCGCTCGCGTCGCTTCACCACCCACTCACGCGTGTCATGTCGCGCGAGGGCCGACAGCAGCCGGTACCGCGCTGCGGTCGCTCGCCGCACCGCTACCAGCACCTGCCGCAGCGGCGCTGCCAGGGCTTCGCCGCGTCTTTCGAAAGAAGGCCGCGCCGCGAGCGCGCCATTCCTCCTTCCGCACCATGTCGGGAGCATCGGCTGCGGCGAGCAGCGCGCCAGCGAGCTGCTCGATTGGCAGCGCGTCGGCGCCGGTGGCGACCACCAGCTCGCCGAACTGTCGCAGCTTGCGCTCCTGGAGGAGCCTAGCCTTGTCCTGTAGAGCCTTCAGTTCCGAATCATAGTCGCGTGGTTTGCGCATGCCGTTCTCCTCAATCGAGCGATGACGACATTCCAGTTATCGGCCTGCTCGATCAGCGGCAACGGCGTAGAACTTGGTGGGACAAGTGCGTCCCGAGAAAGATGAATTCTTTTGAGGGCGCGCTTATACGTCGTGCCGACGTGCTATTTGAAGTGTAAGTGGATTGCCGCTCATGGCGATCTACCACTTCTCCGCGAAAGTCATCTCCCGCGCTGCCGGATCGAGCGCGCTTGCCGCTGCCGCCTATCGTTCGGCGTCGCGTTTGCACGACCAGCGCCTGGACCGGCACCACGATTTCTCCAACAAGGCCGGCGTCATCCACTCCGAGGTGATGCTGCCGGACGGTGCGCCGGGGCATCTCTCGGATAGGGAGCGGCTGTGGAACGAGGTCGAGGCGGCGGAGAAGCGGATCGACGCGCAGCTTGCGCGTGAGATCGAGTTCGCTCTTCCACGTGAGCTATCCCCAGAAATGGGAATTGACCTCGCGAGAGACTTCGTCGGGCGGGAGTTCGTGAACCGTGGAATGGTCGCCGACCTCAATGTGCATTGGGACGTCGGCGCAGACGGTCAGCCCAAGCCGCATGCCCATGTAATGCTCAGCATGCGCGAGGTTGGAGAAGAGGGGTTCGGCGCGAAGATGCGCGACTGGAACCGCACCGACCTTCTCCAACACTGGCGCGAAGCCTGGGCAGATCACGTCAACGAGCGCCTGGCGCAACTCGATATCGACGCGCGGATCGATCATCGCTCGCTGGAAGCGCAGGGGATCGACCTCGAGCCCCAGAACAAGATCGGCCCCGGCGCCGTGCGTATGGCGGCGCAGGGCCTGCAGCTTGAGCGGGTCGACGAGCATCGCGAGATCGCCCGCTCCAATGGCGAGAAGCTGCTGGAGCGGCCAGCCCTCGCGCTGGAAGCGATCACTCATGGGCAGGCGACGTTCACGACACGCGATCTCGCCATGTTCGTGCACCGGCACAGCGAGGGGAAGGAGCAGTTCGACTCCATCATGGCAGCCGTTCGCTCCGCTCCCGAGCTGATCGAGTTGGGCAAGGACGGACGCGGAGATGATCGGTTCACCAGCCGCGACATCCTGGAGACCGAGCGGCGGCTGGAGCTTGCCACGGTGAAGCTGGAGGCGCGGCGACATCACCCGGTGTCGGAGCGTCAGCAGGAGAAGGCGCTTGCACGAGCTGAAGCGCGCGGCATGCGGCTTTCGGTCGAGCAGCGCAGCGCGTTTGATCACGTGACCGACGCCAAGGGGCTCAGCACCGTCATCGGCTATGCCGGCACCGGCAAATCCGCGATGCTCGGCGTTGCGCGCGAGGCGTGGGAGGAAGCGGGCTATCAGGTTCGCGGCGCTGCGCTCTCCGGCATCGCCGCCGAGAACCTTGAAGGCGGCTCCGGCATCCGCTCGCGCACGATGGCCAGCCTGGAGCATCAGTGGGCGCAGGGACGCGAGCTGCTTGGCGCCGGCGACGTGCTGGTGATCGACGAGGCCGGGATGATCGGTACCCGTCCGATGGAGCGCGTGCTTGGCGAGGCGGAGAAGCGTGGCGCAAAGGTGGTGCTGGTCGGAGATCCCGAGCAGCTTCAGGCGATCGAGGCGGGTGCCGCGTTCCGCTCGGTTGCCGAGCGGCACGGCAGCGTGGAGATCACCGACATCCGCCGGCAGCAGGAGGAGTGGCAGCGCTCCGCCACCCGGCAGCTTGCCACCGGCCGCGCCGACCAGGCGCTCGCCTCCTACGAACGCCGCGGACATGTGCATGCGGCTGAAACCCGCGATCAGGCACGGGCGGAGCTGATCGACAGCTGGGATAGGGATCGATCTGCATCACCGGAGGCGAGCCGGATCATCCTCACCCACACCAATGACGAGGTGCAGGAGCTGAACGGGCTGGCTCGCGAGCGGCTGCGAGGCGCGGGCGAGCTTGGCGAGGATGTGGTGATCCAGACCGCGCGCGGCAGCCGCGACTTCGCGGCCGGCGACCGGATCATGTTCCTGCGGAACGAGCGCAGCCTCGGGGTGAAGAACGGCTCGCTCGGCCGCGTTGAAGTGGTGACCGCCGCTCGCATGAACGTGCTGCTCGACGACGGGAGGCAGGTCGGGTTCGACTTCAAGGACTATGGGCATGTGGACCACGGCTATGCGGCCACGGTGCACAAGGCGCAGGGGGTGACGGTGGACCGCACCCATGTGCTCGCCACGCCGGGTTTGGACCGGCATGCGGCTTACGTCGCCCTGTCTCGGCATCGAAGCCGAGTGGACCTCCATTATGGCGAGGACGACTTCGCCGACCGGGCGCGGCTGGTCCGCACGCTCGGTCGCGATCGGCCGAAGGATATGGCGAGCGACTATGCTCGCGAGTTCGCAGAGCGCCGCCAGATCAGGGTGCCGGAGCAGTTTGTCCGGTGCGTGAGCCAAGCACCGACGCGTGACCCGTTTGCGGAGTTCGGCAGCGAACTGGCGATCAAGACGCCAGCGCCGGCCCCAGATCCTTTTACCGGCCTTGCTCTGAGGAAGGCGGAGCGTCCTTCCCCGGAACAGGAGGCAGCAAAGAAACTGAACCTTGCCGTTCAGCGGTACGCGCGAGCTGCTGCTGAGATCGTTCGGATGCGACGCACATGGCGCGAAGAGCTGCCTCACCAGTTGGCAGCGTACCACAGGGCTGGAGCTGACCTGGACCGGGCCCGCCCGTTCGGCGCCCGGGACATGACCGCCGCGTTCAACCGCGACGGGGGTCTGATCGAGGAAGCGGCCAAGGGCCGCACCCAGGCTGCGATCCGGGCGATGGTGGTGGAGGGCGAGCTGCGGACCGATCCCGAGCGAAGAGCGGAGCGCTTCGTCGGAGAGTGGCGCAAGCTCTCGCGTGAGCGGGAGGTGCACCGGTTCAACGCGGACGAGGCCGGTGTCAGGAGAGCCGAAGCTGGCATGACAGCTATGGGCAAGCAGCTCCAGCGCGATCCTCAGCTCGAGTCGCTGCTCCGAACCCGGACGCGGGAACTCGGAATCGAGGTCGGCAGAGAGCAATCTTTGTCCCGAACCATCCAGGACTGGTTCGACCGCTCGCGCCAGAGAGGCATCGGTCGTTAGCAATCATGTTATGGACGATCAGGTCACTCCCGCGCTGGCCCAGAGCAGCGCCGCTCGCGCATTTGAGGATCTTCGCGGCGAGGTCAGTCTGCTCAGGCGGGCTATTGAGGGGCTCACAGCCGAACGGCGCGATCAGCCGGATTACGGGCCGACACTGGAAGCGCTTGCCGCCTCGAATGACGAGCTTCGAGCATGGGCGAGGAAGGTCAGCGAGCGGCCCGCACTACAGCTTACGCCTCAGCAGATCGGCGAGCAGATCGAAGCAGCCGCATCGCGGTTTCGGCGGCTAGACCGACAGGAGCTCTGTGCCGAGCACGCGCAGCTGGCGAGCGCCATTGCGGAGGTGAGGGCGATTTCACGGACTGCACTCACAGATAATGAGCAGGTCCGGCGAGTGAAGATCGTCGGTGGCACGTGCTTCCTGGCTGCATTGATCCTTGGTCTGCTCCTCGCCCAGATCGCAGCGCTGTAAAGTTGCACAACGGCAAAGGGCCAAGTTCCGTATATGGCTGAATTTGACCGGGAGCTGACTGTCGGCATTCCAAAGCGGAACGCGCCATGGCGGACATTTCGCTCCTGATCCTCCAAGGCGCCGCGTCGATCTCGCCTTTTGAACAAGCCGCGCTCGACCGGCCGGTTGATCGCTTGACGGAGAGTGTTAGCATGCCGCCGAACCGCAAAAGGCTTCCGCAGTCGATCGAAGGCGATTGGAACCGCCGCGAACCACAACCTGAATCAATGACCCGATGACTAACCCTCATTTTGATCCATCTTCGTTACATCCAAATGCGGCAGCGGCGATTGATGCCGATGGGCGTGCGCTCGTTGAAGCTCGTCAGGTCGGAACTATCACATGCGGCAAATCCGTGTTCGAGAGTCGTCGGGAAACGAACGCGGAAATCACGGATGCGGACTTGGCGGGGGAGCCTCTGCTAGCCTGGTCAAACTTGGCCGGGGAGATTGTCGGTCGCTATTTTCCGAGGAATGGCCAGATGGTCGCCCTTCGGGAAGACGGTTATCGCCAGCTCCGCCGCCTCGTAGAAAAGGTGGGAGCGGCGAAGCCGTTTTCGTCGGGCTTTTCCGACCAGTTCCTCGAAGTGGAGATTTTCAAGTGGTGGCGAACCACGGTCAGAGCCGGAGAAGCGGTGTCGCTGTCGGCTCACCTGCTAGTGGTATGCGCTGAGGCGATCTCAGCGCGCACGTTGCTGGTGCCGCTGTCTAACCTGGAAATCGAACGCCCTTTCCGCTTCGGGGATGTACTGGTCACCCCGATCGGAGCCCGCTTATTTGATGATTTCGGAGCGGACGGCGCCGCCCGTTTTCCCGATGCAGCCTCCCAGATTCGCGAAGAGGCGCTCAGGATGCGTCGCGAGTATGGCCATCTTACCGCTGTCTGTGTGGAGGTGGTTGGCGAGCGCGAATTTGCGAACCAGCGGGCCCGTGTGATCGCGGCCGATATGGCCGATTTTTTCCGGTTCATGTCGCCGGCTGCCGCTTCGCGAAGCATCGTGTTTGCTTGCTTCCCGTACGGTGCCGAGCATGAGCCGACGAGCACGGTTATCGAAGTTGCCGACGGTAAGATTGCACATTTTACGTCGGGCATGGTCAATGCGGGTTTCTTCCGATGGAAGCTGTCATTCCAAGAACTCGACGGCCACATGAATGATGGGTTTCGAAACTGCGCGGTCTTCTTCAGCGACAAAATTCTTACCGGCTTCCAACGTCGTGTTAAAACGGCAATCTCGGCTTACACTCACGGGATCGCGGCAACGGACGTTCGAAACCGTTTGATCTATGCCATGTCGGCTGCCGAACATCTGCTATTGCGCGATGGTAACGAGCCAATTCAATCGAATGTCGGTGAGCGCATGGCCTTTCTAATCTCCCGGACCGCGGAGGAACGGTTCGCTATCGCGACCAATTTCAAGAAGGCGTACGGCTTGCGCTCCCGACACATTCACCACCTAAGCACGATCGACAATGATGACGTGCTCGACAAGTTTTTCGAGCATATGTTCCTGATGCTCACGGCGGCAATGGATAATATGCAGCGCTATAAGGAGCATCTAGATTTCTTGGATGCGCTCGATCGCATCAAATTCAGCTGATGTTAACTACGTGTCAGACTCGCAATAGATCTGATTTCTCATGAGGCGGCGCTGTCAGCTGACCCTGCTTTAACAAAGTCGCGAACCCGTTCGACCGACCACAATGGCTCGTCTGCATCCTCCGTCGCGCGTTGGCGTGCCCGTACCGCCATCCAGCTACGGTAGGCCGGCTCGGGATGATCGTGCTCCAATTCCTTCATTGCGGCATAGGCTTCCGGTCCCGGCACCTCGGTAAGCATGCTGAACAGCGTATTGCGCGCGTCCTGTGCATTATCTCGGGTCGTCGGCGAGTAGACGCCCTTGCCGATGCGGTTGATATCTTCGGCCACGCGGATATAGCGATGCATCAGCACGTAGAGCGTCTTGAGGTCGTGCGCGTTCCGGTAGGCCCCGACGCGCATCCCGGTGCCGTGACGATCGCCGAGAAGCGCGACAATGAAGTGCTGCGCGAAGCTCGATCCGTCTGCCGGTGACAACCCAGCAAGATGAGCTTCCAGGACCGGAATCGCGGCGGATGGATCGGCATCCACCCATAGCGCAAACCATCGCGGTCGCTGTTCGTCCAAATCTGTACCTGTTGCCTTGGCTGCCGCTAGCTGAGCGAGCGTCTCGGGCGCAGCGCCGCTACCGGCGAGAATGTTGAGACTATACCTCAGGGCGTCGGCGTTTAAGACGTCGTGAGTATGCAGCCAGTCTAGGATGAGCGGGGCGACCTCAGCGTGCAGCCACGGCGCGTGGTAGAGAATGTCATGCAGGATGTAGTGGAGCGGCTGTTCGCCGACACTGTGCTTCAGCTCCCACAACAGTTCGCTCGCCACGGCTTCGCGGCCGATTTCGGGAAATTCGCGATAAAGCTGTTCGAACCAATTGGGGAAGCCATTCAACTCCCAGGTTACATAACGGAAAGCAAGGCGTGCTTCCTCAGGCGAGAGGCGCTGGGCGAAGGCGCTGTCCTCATTGGCCTCGATCGCCAGACCGGTCATCGCGAAGATCAGCGAATAGGGCGTCGACCCCGCCTCTCCTCCCTCCGATCGCAGCGTGGGGCGGTAGAGGCGCCAATGTGCGATCGCCGCGTCGCGAAATGCTCGGGCAACCGGCTCGCCGAATTCCGGGACCAGTGCGCGCCAGTCGGCGCCATCTTCCCGGCTCGTCGAGACACCACTACCCATCACGCAATGAAGCAGGTGATAGTGATCACTGCTGAACTCGCCCGGCTTCAATCCGGGCGGATGCAGAATGCGATCCGGGTTGGCCTGAAGCGCACGCACCCAGTCAGCCCGATCCCTTCTCTCCTTGCGATCACGCGCGTCGTTCCGCCGCTTCCAGCGGCGATGTTCCGCGTCCATCCTTACCATCGCCGGCGATGGCTCCGGATCGAGCCGGGTCTCAAGAAATTTCGAAAGGTCCGGGTCGTCCGCGGCAGCTGCCCGAAGCGGGTCGAGCCATGCGGACGGTCGATCCGCCTGAATGTAGAGCTGGATGCAACGCGAGAGCGCGACGAAGCGATCATCGCCGACCTTCTCCGCGATCCAAGCGAGGCACCGCTCGAAATCCTCGGGGCCGAAACCCCAGAAATGGCCGATGAACGCCATCTGCCAGTCGTCGCGCAGAACCTTTCCCTTGGCTTCCATTCGCGCGCGACACGCAGCGACGCTGGTCCAATAGAGAAGGTCGTTCAGCTCGCGCCAGCGCGGCACGTTCTTTGACAGCGACGTCTTGTATTCGTCGATGGCGCCGCTACGCCAAAACCGCAGCGCGGGCGTGTTGCGCAACACCGCGAGCGCCGACGGTTGCAACGCCGCGGTCGAGCGCGCCGCGACTAGTCGATCGACCGCATGCAACGCCGCCGGCATCAGCCATGCGAACTCCTCAGAAACATGGCATTCGCCACGCTCGACATAGGGTTGGCGTTCAAGGAACCGGTTCAAGCCCTCGATGAGCAGCCCCAGCGGATGCAAGTCGATCGCATCGACCATGACCGGCAATCGATCGATGAACTCGTGCAGCGCGTGGCCCAGGCCGGTCGAGTTAAAGCGCTCATGCGGTGCTGTGTGATCGAGCGTACGCAGAACTAGGTCGACGCCCCGCGTTGTCAGCGGTGCCCAATCGAGCAGTTCGGCGAACACAGCGCGATCGAGCGGAGCGGGATCATTTGCGATCAAGCTCCACAGCTTTTCCTTCAGCTCGACTGAGCCAACCGACATGACACCCCTGATCGCCGCTATCCGCGCATATTTTCCCCTGGTGGTGTCGGCCGCGATCTCAAGCAGAAGCGGCGCGCACGAGGCCATATCCCCCTGCCAGACGAGCCTGCCGATGAAGAACACGACATCGTCGTTCGAGCGATACTTCTCGAGCAAGGCCAGCGTGTCCCCGGCGAGGTCCGGCGTCGCGATCCGCTCGATCGCTGTGTTGTCCATTAAGCTCATCCATCTCTCCGCGTCGCTATGCGCTCGACGATCTGGGTCAGCATTCTCTGGCGAACGTCCAGAGGAAGCCGAGAGGGATCGCCGCCCTCGGTTGCGATTTCCGGCGCAATTTCCAGCGCCCTGTCGCGCACGGCGTCATCAAGAAGAATGAGCCAAGTGAGCGTGGGGCGCGTTCGGGGAACGATGACCGTTTCCCCATAACGGTCGCGGAAGAAAAGGTCCTCGATCCGGGGCCGTTGGCCGGGCCGGTTCAGCAATTCGTTCGCCCATTCGGCGCTGAGTAACTCCCGGATTTCGCGGTGCCGGAAGCGGACGCTGGTATAGACGATGTCGTCGAACAAGCCGGTGCGAAGCAGGGCGTCGATCTCGTCGTCGGACCAGCCTTCGAGAAGGACACGCGGGTCGATGCGATCCGGGCTGTGCACGCCATCGGGCAGACAGATCACCGCTTTGCCCGTCATCATAACCGCTCCGGCAAGCATCTGTGCGCCGGCCCGCACCTTAGCGGCGTCGCAGCGGATCGGAGCCATCGGCGACGACAAGGGTGCGAGCTGCAACGCGATCATCCGCTGCAGGACTTCAAATCGACTGCCAAGCTTGTGGTCCGCAATCCAGACGCGGATCAGCGCCTTTAGGTCGAAGGGGCGCTCAGCCAGCTGAAGGAGGTTCGCGCGCTTAACGGCATCAACAAATTCCGACACGTCGCTGACGCCGTAATGGCTGGCGAATAGGCCAATCTCATCCTCGCTGAGGCCGGCAAGCCGAAATAGCTTGAGGCTCGGATCGCTATCCCGACTTGTATCGCCATCACGTTCGGCCGGGACTGGTTCGCCATGTGGGAGGTGCTGCTCGATGAGAGTTTGATCGGGCAAGGCGCGCCAAGCGTCCTCGCGGCTCGTAATGAAGATCCGCGCACGATCGAGCGCTGCGTGGCAACGGGTGCCGAATATGCGAACGGCGTTTTCCAAAGCGCGCGGAGTCTCCAGCTGCGCTTCATCGACGGAATCGAGGAAGAACCATGCTTCGTCGGTGGACGCGAGCCACGTCGTGAACTCGTCTGAAGTGCCAACCTCGAAAGCCTGCTCGAAATTGCCGTCGATCTTTTCGATACGGATGAAGAAGGCGTGCCGGCCTCTTTCCTTTATCCGGCGCGCCCTCGCCTGCGCTTCAAATGTCTTCCCGGCTCCCGGGTCCGCGATGATGAGGACACGAAACGCATCCTCAATTTCGTGCCACCGTTGTGGCTTCCCAGTCCCCGTCATGAGGAAATCCCACTCCGCCGACCGAGGGGACATTGGCGTGAAGCGACGGATCAGCTCAACGATCTTATCGGTCATAGCGTGATCCTGCATTTGCTGGATACAGGTTGGGAAACCAGCGCTCGGCCACATCAGCTGGAAAGGCGAGCCTGAGCGGCGCGCGGTGTGTCGATGCCGTGAGCATCCCGCGCTCCACGAGGCCCGAGGTTACATTGCGAGCGCCACGCTCCTCATACCCGGTGAGCGACGGAACCTTCGCCCGCTCGACCTCACCATTCATCACGGCCTCGCGTAAGACAGCAAAGCTGCCCCGCAGCAGGCGCTTTGCACGGACCTCCTCCTCAATGTGGATTTCCATGCGCGTCAGCAGCGTTGCTGGCTCGAGCAGGGCGCTCATGAAACGTATCTGATCGACTGATCGATCAAGGAAGAATCTGCAGAACTCGATCAGGCCACGTTGGGTAAGGTTGCCACGGCCGTCGCGGTCGCCCTCGCGTGGTCCGTCAGCCTGAGCCAAAAGCGCCTTATATCGCTCCTCATCGCGCGCCAGCCCGCGCGCGACGGACCATAAACTGGTGCCGATGCCGAGACGTTTGAACAGGGCGTGCGACATCAAGCGCGCGACCCGGCCATTTCCGTCAAGAAAAGGGTGTATCCAGAGCAGTCGATGATGCACCGCTCCAACCGTCTGAATTTGTCGGGTCTTGCTGAGCGGCGGTGACCCATAAGCCGTGTCGAAGCGCGCCATGAAGCGGGGCAGGTCGTCATGGGGGGGCGGTACGTGGTGCCCGACCTGGACATCCCGCTTGCGCCAGGCACCGGGCACGATTTCGAGGCGCTCGCCTGTCTTGTCATCCGTCACGAACAGCATCTCGGGCGGAAGCCGCGAGCAGAATTCTTCATGGAGCCAGGAGGCATACGCTGCGGAAGCGGGCCAAGCATCGGGATCGCGGCCCGTGTCGATCAGCCGCTGGACATGGATATGTGCGACCGCTTCCTTTTGCAGGTCGCGCTTCTTCGGCTCGGCCGAAAAATCATTGGCCAGCGCGCGATCGATATCGCGAGGGTGCGTGTCGTGCCCCTCGATCAGATTCGAATAGTAGCAGTTCATTGACCGGACCAGATCGCCGATCGAACCCTGCAAAACAGGATGGATACGCCCCGCCAGCTGGTTTGCTTCGGCGATCAGGGGCAGAATGTCATCATCAAGGACACGGGACGCCTCCTCGGGGACCATCGGCTCCATCGTATTGGTGTCCATGCCGCCTTATACCGGATTTCGTGCCGGATTGATAGTCTGGTATATCGTTCTTTTTTAAGATGATTATAGCGCCTTAGCAAAATCGGCGCCGGACAATGTGCCGGTTCGTACGCCGGATCACACTGACGATTAAGATGAGTCGATATGGTGGCGCTTACGGCTACATCGCGCCGAAACGGCCCAACGGGCCATTGGCTCGGGGATGGTCATCACCCCCAATGCATCTCGCTGCGCCTCGAGAGGCCTCCGCTATGCCGTTAGGCGGGATCTTCGTCACAATCGCGCAAATCGGACGCCAGCCGCGACACCTTCGGGTCTCGCTATTCCCCAGAAAGACCGAAAGAGGCTTGCGAAAGCGCAGCTTTTCTGTGGGGCCAAGCGGGGTGCGAAGGAGGATGCCCGCTCCTGAAACCATCAAAAACCAAGGGCTTGGCCCTTGACTATGGTGACCCCTACGGGACTCGAACCCGTGTTTTCGCCGTGAGAGGGCGACGTCCTAGACCGCTAGACGAAGGGGCCGGTGTGGCTGGGCTGCCCATATGGGCGGGAGCGGGGCGCTGTCAAGGAAGGGTGGTCCGTTCCGCAGCGTCTGGCGGCCTACTGCGCTTCTTCGCCGGCTTCCGCTTCGCCTTCGTCGATCGCCTCCTGGAGGTTCTCGCCGCGCGCGCGCAGCTCGTCGGCGCCGTTTTCGAGGATCGGCTGGGCGGCGGGGTGGCTGACGTCGGCCGCTTCCTCGAGGGCGTCCGCCTGGTTTTCGTAGGCGGACTGGACATTCTCTCCGGCGGTCGGCTCGGACGTGCCGCAGGCGGCGGTGCCGAGCAGGGCGGCGGCGGCAAGGACGGTCGCGGCTGGCTTCATCTCTCGTTCCTCCGATTGGCGTTGGTCAGGCTCTTTAGCGGCGCGCGGGCGGCGGCGCTAGGCGGCGCGGGTGCGACGGGCCTCGGCCAGCCGCTCGGCGACCAGCGCGGCAAGCTCGAGCGCCTGGCGGGCGTTAAGGCGCGGGTCGCAATGGGTGTGGTAGCGATCGCCCAGATCCCGCTCCGTCACCGGCGCCTCGCCGGCGCCGCCGGTGCATTCGGTAACGTCGCGGCCGGTCATCTCGACATGGACGCCGCCGGGCACCACGGCTTCGGAACGGGCGATCGAGAAGAAGTCGCTCGTCTCGGCGAGGATGCGGCCCAGCGGACGCGTCTTGTATCCGTTCGCCGCCTTCACCGTATTGCCGTGCATCGGATCGCACGACCACAGCACCGGCCGGCCTTCGCGACGCACCGCGCGCATCAGCGGCGGGAGCAGAGCGGCGATGTCGGCATGGCCCATGCGCGCGATGAGGGTGACGCGGCCGGGTTCGCGCGCCGGATCGAGCCGGTCGAGCAGCCGCAGCAAGGCGTCGGGCTCCAGCCCCGGCCCGCATTTGATGCCGAGCGGATTGGCGAGGCCGCGCGCGAATTCGACATGGGCCGATCCGTCGAAGCGGGTGCGGTGGCCGATCCATAGCAAGTGGGCGGAGCTGGCGTAGCTTCCGGGGCCGGAGCGGCGCACCAGCGCTTCCTCGAACGGGAGCAGCAGCGCTTCATGGCTGGTGTAGAAAGGCGCGTCGTCCGCGCTCGAGAGCGTGCGCAGATGCGCCAGCGTGGCGCTCGCCTGCGCATAAGCGCGGAACATGCGTTCGGGGTCCGGCCGGCGGGCGGCCGCGTCGAAGGCGATGCCGTTGACGATGTCGCCGCGATAGGCGGGGAGGGCGGTCCCGCTCTTGGCCTCCAGGTCCGTCGAGCGCGGCTTGGCGAACTGGCCGGCGATGCGGCCGAGGCGGATCACCGGCAGGCCGGACGCGGCCGCGACCGCATCCCCCATGAGCTGCATCAGCCGATAGGTGGATGCGATATTGTCTGGCGAGAATTCGGCGAAGCTTTCGGCGCAGTCGCCGCCCTGGAGAAGGAAGGCGCGGCCGGCCTGCGCGTCGGCGATCGCCGCCTTGAGCGCCGCCGCCTCGGCGCCGTTCACCAGCGCGGGATAGGCGCGCAGCTCGCGCTCGGCGGCGGCGAGCGCATCGGGATCGTCATAGGTGGGAAGGTGGCGCGCCTCGAACGCGCGCCAGCTCTCGGGAGCCCAAGTCATGCGGCCTCTTTGCGGATCGCCCGCCGCGCTGGCAAGCCCGGCGGCTCGCCGTGCGAAAGCATCGGCCCGGCGTTGCGCCCGGTTCAGCCTTCGCCCTATATGGCGCGACCTCGATCCGGCGCATCCCTTGGGGGGGAGGCGGCGCCCGCAACATGGAGACACGATGGTGAAGGCAGTTCTTCTTGCAGGTGCGGCGGCGTTGGCGCTCGGCGGCTGCGCCACGGCGGACGGCGGCGCGGCGACGGCTCCTGCCGCCCAGGCGACGGCGCCGGTTCCGGACAACATCCTCCTCGCCGACTGGACCGGCCCCTATGACGGCGTTCCGCCGTTCGACCGCGTCCGGCCCGACCTGTTCCCCGAGGCGTTCCAGTTCGCGATCGACGAGCGCCGCCGCGAGGTGCTCGCCATCGCGAACAATCGCGCCACGCCGACGTTCGAGAACACGATCGAGGCAATGGAGCGCACCGGCCAGCGGCTGGGCCGCGTCGGTGCGGTGTTCGGCGTGATGACCAGCAACATGGCGACGCCCGAATATCAGGCGCTGCAGCGCGAATGGTCGCCGCGCCTCGCCGCAGCGTCCGACGAGATCGTCCTCAACGAGAATCTCTTCCGCCGCGTGCAGGCGGTCTACAACGCCCGCGAGACCAGCGGCCTCAACACCCAGCAGCAGCGGCTCGTCCAGCGCTATTACGAGAATTTCGTGCAGCGCGGCGCCAATCTCAACGCCGAGCAGAAGCAGCAGCTATCGGCCTACAACCAGCAGCTCGCCCGCCTGTTCGCCGAGTTCAGCGAGAAGGTGCTGGCCGACGAATCGACCCATATCCACGTCACCGACGAACGGATGCTGGCCGGCGTCCCCGCCGACGTGCGGGCGGCGGCGGCGGCGGCGGCGCGCGAGCGCAACCTGCCGGCCGGGACCTGGGCGATCATCAACACCCGCTCCGCGGTCGATCCGGTGCTGACCTTCGCCGACAATCGCGCGCTTCGCGAGCAGGTGTGGCGCGCCTTCGTCAGCCGCGGCGACAATCGCGACGCGAACGACACCAACGAGACGATCCGGCAGATCGTGAAGCTGCGCGCCGACCGCGCCCGGCTATTGGGTTACGAGACCCACGCCCATTGGCGCATGCAGGACACGATGGCCGGCACGCCCGAGCGGGCGAACGAGCTGATGATGCGGGTCTGGCCCGCCGCGGTCGCGCGGGTGGGCGAGGAAGTGCGGGACCAGGCGGAAGTCGCCCGACGGCTCGGCCACAACATCGACCGCATCGAGCCGTGGGACTATCGCTACTATATGGAGAAGGTCCGCAAGGAGCGGTTCGATCTCGATCAGGCGCAGATCAAGCCCTATTTCGAGCTCAACAACATGATCAACGCCATGTTCTTCATGGCGAACCAGCTCTACGGGCTCAACTTCACCGAGAATACGGGTCAGGTGCCGGTCTGGCATCCGGACATTCGCACCTGGCACGTGACCGACCGCAACGGCAACGACGTCGGCGTCTTCTACGGCGACAATTTCGCGCGGACCGGCAAGCGGTCGGGCGCCTGGGCGACGACCTATCGCAGCCGCACCGGGCTGCTCGGCGACCGGATCGTGCTCGGGTCGAACAACAACAATTTCGCCCGTCCGGAGGAAGGCCAGCCGGCCTTGCTCAGCCTCGATGATGCGACGACCCTGTTCCACGAGTTCGGCCACGCCATCCATTATTTCCTCTCGGACGTGCGCTATCCGGGCTTCCTCGGCACGCCGCGCGACTTCGTCGAATATCCGAGCCAGGTGCACGAGAATTGGCTGCTCACCCGGCCGATCCTCGACCGCTTCGCCAAGCACTACCAGACCGGCGAGCCGATGCCGCAGGCGCTGGTCGACCGCATCGAGGCGTCCAGCACCTTCAACCAGGGCTTCGCCACGGTCGAATATCTGTCCTCGGCGATCGTCGACATGGAGCTGCACACCCGGTCCGACGGCAATGTCGACCCGCGGGCGTTCGAGCGCGAGACGCTGGCGCGGATCGGCATGCCGCGCGAGATCGTGATGCGGCACCGCCTGCCGCAGTTCAATCACCTCTTCTCGTCCGACGCTTACTCGGCCGGCTATTATTCCTACCTCTGGTCGGAAACGATGGACGCCGACACCTGGGCGGCATTCGAAGAGGCGGGCAACGTCTGGGATCCGGCGACGGCCGAGCGCTTCGCCCGCTATCTGCTGTCGACCGGCAACGAGACCGACCGGGCCGAGGCCTATCGCCAGTTCCGCGGCCGCGATCCGGACGTGAACGCCCTGCTGAGGAAGCGCGGCTTCCCGACCAACGGGACGGGCGGCGGGCGCTAAGCCCGCGGGTCGGAACCTGGGCGGCGTGCGCGTCGCCCCGGCCCGAATCGGGGAGGTCTGACGGCCCCCGTTGACCGGCGCGGCGGGGATGCTATAGCCCCCGCCACGCCGCCGTCGAACGGCGGCCGATCGATGGGGCGGAGTAGCTCAGCTGGTTAGAGCAGCGGAATCATAATCCGCGTGTCGGGGGTTCAAGTCCCTCCTCCGCTACCACCACCCTCCCTGACGGGTGTGCTGGTGGACCCCGCGGCGGTCGCATCGCTCAGAAGCGCGTCAAGGCCACCGATGATTTCGACCTTCATGGCTCGCCGCTCAAAGGGCGATTTCGGCTTCTCCTTGGCGGGGGTCACGATCACGCGATCAATCACCGACCGGATCAGCTTGGCGGACGGGCGTTCCCCATCCACGCAGAGCGTTGAACTCAGATCGGCTAGTGCAGCTTTGAAGCTGGCGACGGCTGCGGGGTGGAAACTGATCGCCGAGGCCGGTTCTTCCACTGCGGCGAGCTTGGCCGCCAGGGCGGCTTGCTCGTCCTTAAGGGGAGCGTTGTCTGCGCCGAATTGGTCGAGTTCGATGACTCCGGCCATGTAGGCCTTCTTCAGCCGGTCCATCTTCCGCTCAACATCGACAAGACGCTTGCTGATGGAGTCATGGTCGTGGACTGCTTGCCGCGTAAGCCGCTTGCGCTCGGCGATGTAGGCATCAATGTAGGCATTCATGAGCCTGGTGTCCGCGAGATTTCCCCGGAGCGCGTCGAGGACAACGCGTTCGATGTCTTCCACGTATGCACGCACGGGGTTGTCGCAGATGCCTTGCGTGGCGTTGCCAGCGCACTGGACCCGCGGCTTGCCAGTTTTTGCATCTACGCCGTTACTGTTGATCGTCGAACCACAAGATCCGCAGCGCAGCAGGCCCGAGAAAAGGCGCTTGGCCCGCTGAGCCTGCTGAGTGTTTTGTTTGAAGCTGCGATCGGCCTTCCGGTTCTGTGCCGCCTCCCAAACGTCCAGCTTGACGATGGCAAGGTCCGGCACGCCCATGATGCACCATTGATCCTTGGAATTCACGCGTGACACCCGACGCGCTGTGTCCGGGTGTTTCATGTGTTTCGTCCGATTCCACTTCCGCACGCCCACATAGAGCGGATTGAATAAGATGCCTGTTTCGCGGTCTTTGTTGCCGTTCAGGGTGCTGTCTCGCCAAAGCCCCGTGGTGATCGACCCATCCTTGCGCTTGATCCCCGCGCGCGGACTGGGGATGCCACGGCGGTTCAGGTCGGCGGCGATAGCCTTGGGGGGCTCGCCCGCGACGTAGCGGGCGAAAATTTCGCGGACTATCTCGGCTTCTTCCTCGACCAATTCGAGTTCTCCGCCGCGCTCGCCGGGCCGGCGTGCCGTGGAACGGTAGCCATAGCTTTTTCCACCGGCGGACTTTCCGCCTAGGACGAGGCCGCTCATTTACCGGTGGATCATCTGCGCACCCTGCTTGCGCGCCATCTCGGCCATCATGGCTTGAAAGTTCGCCATTTCGGCGGAGATGGGTGACCCGTTGTCATTGGCCGGGTAAATTTTGACCGCGTGGAACTCTGCACGCTTAATTGTGAATGCCGCGTCTTCGACATCGCGGGTCAAGCGCGATAGGTTCTCGATTATGAGCCCGTCGAACTTCCCCGCCACCATGTCGGCGATCATGCGCAGATATTCGGGTCGGTTGTGGCGGCTGGCGCCGCTTATTGCCGCGTCCGCGTAGACCAAGTTTGGTGCTGACCATCCATGCGCGTGGCCAAATTGCGGCAGATCCGCTCCTGATCTTCGATAGAGGTTTCGTCCTGAAGTTCTGTTGAATACCGGCAGTAAATGGCGAATCGAAAATTCATGGCAGCGTCCGTTCAGAAAATTCTGTTACCGCGTGATCCCTTTTTGCCGCCTCTCGGGCAAGCGCAACGACAAGACTGAGGAGAAAGTCCTCGCCCTCCTTCTTGGTTGCAGTCGAGGAGGCGCATTTTAGTTGGGTTACCTCAGGTAGTCCGTCTCGTAGCCGCAGGGTCGCCGCGTCCGCCTGGCGCACGGCCGTACGGCCACGCCGCGGCGCAGCGGCAGACGGTGGGTGTGACGGCATATCTCCTGACATGCTCCCAAAATCGGATTGTGCGCCCGGGGCAGTCCCCCAACCCACCCCCACAGTTTGCGGATGCGGTTCGCGGCGCTGGATGAGACGGCGGACCGGAGCCGCTCAATCATGGCCAACCTCCGCATCCAGATAAGCCCTGAGCGCTTGCAGGCGCGCGAGGCCGCCATCGAGGATGAAGTCCACAGCGGACTGGCCTTGCAGCAGTGACGCCTTGTTCGGCTTCCGCATCCATGCGTCGGCGCGAGCCGCATCCGGCAACAAGATGTTGATCGCCTTGAAGATGCCTATCACGAGAGAAATCCGTTCCAGCGCCGCCGCATCGAAACCTGCTTGGCCACCCCCGCGCCATGCGCGGAGGAGGGAGAGACTTGAGATTCCGAGCACGCGCATCTGTTCCTGCTCGTTCAGAGACCAGGCTTCGGCAATCCGAAAGAAAGTACGGAGCGCCGGCCCTACCAGCCCATCGATTCGTCCGCTGGGCGGCGTTTCCTGAACCGGCATCTTAAGATCCGACGCCGTGGAAGGCACGACCGAGCTGGACCAGCTCCTTGGCCCCTTCTTCCGACTGAACGGCGCTCTGGCGCGACGTGTCCTCGGCCGATGCAGGATGTTTGCGGCGGAGGAACTCTTCCGCCTTCCTGCAGTCCTCGTCATAAGCCCCACGGACGAATCCGCGGACCAGCTCGACCGCCTTTGGCTCTTCGACCGCCTCTGCCTTCGCGCGCCGAAAGATCAGCATGATCCACGCGGCGTGGAGGCGCCGGTCGCGGGTTTCCAGCACGTCCTGGAGCGTCGGGGAGGCCCGCTGGGCGGCGATCCACCGCTCCAGCACCAGCTGGCCCTCTTCATCACTTGGAGACATCGACGGCCTCCTGCCACTCGATCCAGGTCTTCTCTACAAGAGCCCGGCCGTTGTCGGTCGCGAGCGGCCGCGAATTTGCCGAATCCCGAGGGAAGGAGCTGCCGGGCGGGAATCATCAGGTGAATATGAGGAAGGCCCGGCTTCGCCGCGCGGGCAGGCACATGCATCGCGGCGACGACCGCGACACCGTGGTCCTGGACCAGCTTACCAGCGAGGCCCCAGCCGAGGTGCCAGGCCTCGTGGAGGCGCATGCGTCCCTCGTCCACCTGCGGAAATCTCAGCGTCACGATGACGACGAGGTCGCGAATGGCACTGAAGCACTGGCGATCATAGGCCTGGGCGAGCCGCTGCGGATCCCAAAGTTCGTCGCTGGCGCCGTGGGGCAGCTGCACGTCGAGCTTATGGCAGGTCGGGTTCGGCCAAGGCAGAGTCAGATCCTTCGGCCTCATGACCGGGAAGGCGCGCTTTCCGATGAACTGCTCGGCGGTGAGAGTGGCGTCCCCGCCGGCCTGGGCGACGCCAAAGGAGACATGCTCCACTTCGCTCGTGACCGGCTGATAATCCAAACCCGGAGGGGCTTTTAGCTTCTTGCCCATCACATCGCCCCCGTTTTGCGCATGCCCCGCACGATCATTGCGGCGGCGTGGCAGACGCCCTCGGAGCGTTCATGAAAGGTGATGAAGGGTGGCTCAAAATCCACGCGCAGACCATCTTCCTGGAGCGCGATGAAGAGGCCCTTGGCCGTGGGAACAAGCCAATAGCCATCTGCCTGATGGTAATAGAGGACCATGTCCTCAAGCAGTTGGGGCTCGCGGCTCATATGGACGAGCACCGAGAATCGGACGGGGTTGAGCACTTCCGGGTGCAGACCGTGATGGATGAGGATCACGTCCGCGCCGGTCGCCGCAGCCGCATCGTGCATCGCCTCTTGGAACAGCGGCGGATCACAGGGCGTGCCCGCCAGGATCAGCTGCCGATCCTTGAGATGAACCGCACCCGCGGGGAGGCCAGGCTGCTCGTGCGCCATCATGCTGCCCCACAATATAGAGCATGAAGTTGGTCATGCGCAGGGTTAGCCGCGACACTGTCGCTTCAAAAGATCTTACATTCATATCGGGAACTCCGGTTGGGTTGAGATCGGCCTCGCGGCCGCCGGCTTCCCTTGTTTTTCATCAACTCAGGAAGCTCACTCTTCTTCCCACCTTCCATCAGCTGGATTGTCCGGCCCGGCCGCCGAAGGGCGCGTGGGCGAACTCCGTCAGCGGCCGCCAATCCCTCCGCCGCCCTGCTGATGCGCGCGCAGCCGCTGCAACCACTCGAAGTCCTCGTCGGCCGAAGAAACGGGCAGGTCGGTTCCCGATCCTGCCTGCGGCACCAGCTGCGCCCGGGCGGTTGCCAACCCTCCCAGCGCCGCCTGCGTTTCCTCATCGAACGCGGGATCCATCAGCGCCCGCATCTCATCATCGGCGAGTCCGCCCTTCACCACCGTGTACCGGCCAGCCGCGTTGGTACCGATGGCGATGTCGAGCCGGCTGAGGCGAACGAGCGCCGCCTTCCGAAGCTTCCGTCGAGCCTCAACTTCGCGCAGCCGGGCTTGCCCCCGAAGCAGTTCCGTTAGGGATTGGTCGCCCCCCGCCGCCGCTCGGTGAGGACCGCTGCATTTCTTCCGTTGGCTCGGGTGGCGGGGGCGGCGCGGGTGGAGGGTCCGCGGCTCGGCCCGCAGGTTGGCGCTCGCTCTCGGTCTCGAGCTGCGGAGCAGGGTTGATCGTACCCGTCTGATAATTTTGCAGAGCCGACGCCGTCGCTCCCGGGGAGGCGCTCTGCATCTCCGGCCGAGTCTCGGTAATACCGCTTGCGGGATTAGGCGTTGCGCCTCCCTGCGGCGTCCGAGTGGCGCCGGGACCATGGCCAATCCCACGCGATACCCGCCTGCGTCCCGCCGCCTTTGCTTGAGCCAAAGCCTTGTCGGCCGCTTCCCTCGATGCGACGATCTGTCCTTTTCTATTGCTCAGGTCGCGAACGAGGATTTCGCGAGCCTCGACGGCACGGAGGGAGAGAGGATGGGCGGCAGCGGCCCACAGCCGGACCCTGCCGCGCTTCGCCGGCAGTCTCTCGATCAAGGTCGCTCGGGCGGAGGCGAGCTCAACCCGATGGACCGCGACCTTCGCCTTCATGACGTTGAAGGCCTGCCGTATCACGAGGAATTCTCGCCGCTTGGTGGTCCGATCCAGGGTCACACGCGCATCGGTGATACCCGCGACGAGTGCGGCGCTGCGGGTTTCCAGGTCGCGCCGAAGGTCCGCCCTGACGCCGTCGAGGAGACGAGCTCGCTGACGCTGGGCAGCTACGATCTCGGCGCGTTGTTCACCGATCCTGACGCGGATCCTATCGGTCACGACCGTCATCTGGGCGGCGGTCGCGCGCCGAGCCTGCTTCATATCGCCGCGACGCCGGTCGATTGCCGTAGCGATATCCATTGCGCAGCGGTCGCGCTCGCTCCGCGCATCAGACCTGCTCGGCTCGATCATCGCACGGCGGCGCTTCAACTCGTCGATGACGATGGCGCGCAGGGCCGTACCTACAGCTTTGGCGAATTTCGTTGAGGTCTCCAGCTCTTTCCGCTTCTCAGCCAGGCGACCTTCAAAAGCGGCCTTCATCTGCGCCAGCGCGGCGTTAGCCTCGTTGAGGGTTACGCGGAAACGGCGGGCGATGTCCGCGATTTCGCGGAGTCGAGCAGCGCGGGTCTCGAGCGCGGCCAGCCGACGGGAAACCCAGATGCCGTTCTGGCCTACCTTCGCCTGCGCTGTCGCCATACGCCGGGCCCTGTTGCTCAGATGCGTGTAGCGCTTGTCGATGCCGGCGGCGTGCAATGTTGCGTTGATATCCCTCACGACTTGGCGACGGCGCGCGGCAATGCCTCCCGGCGTGTTGATGTCGTTCTCCTTGGACAGGCCGAAGCTCCAGTCATACGCGCCGTGCCGATCGGCCGGGCGCAGCGAATAGATGATGTGACAGTGGAAGTTGCGCTGGTCGCCTGCCGCGTCAGGCACATGGACGGCGGCGACGTAAGCCAGGCCGCGCTTCTCGTAAAACCGGCAGATCCGGTTGACCACGCGGCGGCGCTGACGAGCGCTCAGCTCGGCGGGAAGTGCGATGATCTCGCTGACGTAGACGTTGGCGTTCGTGCGGTCGTGGCGTTCCACCGCTTCGACTGCGCGGAAGAAAGTGACCAGCTCGTTGCGGTCGGCGGCGACATTCGACCACCAGCCGAGCTCGCCGCCTTCGAGCGCATCCTCGCGGACGATATAGCGGGCGGCGCGCACGGCCTCGCCAGCGCGCCAGCGGCGGCCCGTCGTCGAGGCGAAACCGCGTGCGACGAAGCCGAAGTGAAGTGAATAGAGACCGTCAGGACCCCGCGCATCGGTGATGCCGGTCGCGCCGCGCAGCATGCCGATCGTCCTGTGATAGAGCTTTCGGGCCGTCGTAGTGCCGATGCGCGGCCGCTCCTCGCGGGGCACCCGCACGCGCACCCGGTGGCGGAGCAGCTGCTCGAGCTCACGATCATCCTTCCGCCTTCGGCGGCGGCGGTGCCGTTCGGCCTCACGCTCGTTGGCCGCCTCCTCGCGGCGGCGGCGCGTGATCAGGTTCCTCGCGCTCCGTGCAGCGGCGATGCCGGCGGCGAGATCGGCCGATATTCCGTTCAGGGCATTTTGGGTCAGCAGCATGTCTCGCCTGACTTCTTGAACAGGAGAGGGGGTGGCCGGGGGCGTTGATTGGTCGAACGGCCAAACAACACTTTATCGCGCACCACCCCCCCTCTCTCTGCCTTATGGGGAGCCCGCTTCTTGGGTGTGCCCAACCCACCCCCAGGGTTGAGGGGCGGCCGCCCGCCGAGCAAACATTGGGGGTGGGTCGGGAAAGTCGGTCCCCAGTCAGGAATATCTCCCTGTGCATGACGAACGCACAGCCATCCATAACCTCGGATCTCGCCAGCTTGCTGGATAAGCTGGCTGCGCTTGAGCATGCTGCGGCATCCGAGCTTGCGATCGTTGAAGAGCGGCTCCCCGAGCTGCGTCGCCAAGCCAGAGCTCGCCCAAAGAGGCGCGGCGGCCCCGGCTCGTCCGACGCCGAGAAATACAAGCTCGGTTCCATCCTGGCGCTTCTGGGATTTCGCGGCGTCGACGATCTCGTCCTCCTTGGGGTGCTCGCAAGCGGAGACCGCGGCCTGCAGTGGCTTGCCGAGGCCCGCCTCGCGTATGGCCCGATGCCATTTGCCGATCTCGTGCGGACAGCCGTCGCGGATGAAAAGCGGTCGGACTGGTGCCGATCCTGGGCGAGTATCGCTGGAAAGCGTACAAGAAGCCGATCTACGACGCGGCCGTCACATCGTTTCTGGAGAGCGGGCGTGCCGGAGATGATGAGCGCTGGCGCAGCCGCGACATCACGGACGACCAGGCCGACATCATTCAGGACATCTGCGAGGCCGCCGGCTTGTCGCTTCCCGACCTTCCGACCCGTGGCGAAGCCTTCGAGTGGATCCGAAAGAGGGGCGGGAACCCCTCCTACTGGCACGAGCCCCAACAACCATCTGAATGGAAGGACTGACATGAATCTCGACCAAGCCTTGGCCGACTTGGAGGCAGCAGCGTTCGCAGCCGCGATCGAGGAGTTCAATTCGGAGCAGGCCGCGGGCCGCCTCGGCCTTGACGCCTACCAGCGCGGAAAGCGGCTCAACCAAGATCTGACGGAGCTCGGCGCAGCAATTGCCGCCACAATGGACGAGGCGCTGAACTCGCTCTGACATTGAGTCCCACGCGGTATACCAGTGGTTAGCACCTGCTCCGGCATTTGCCTCGCGACCGTAGCATCACCGATGGATCAGATGACAGACAAGCCACCAAAGCCGAAGAACCTCGCCCGCTATCTTGCTAGAATTTTAAGCGGATCGTCAAGGAATTCAACGAAGTACGTCCCAGCACCCTCGGTGGATTGCTGCGGCTCCGGAGGTATCTCTTCGACAGGGAATGGGGCTTGAACCTAAGCCCGGATGAACGCGCAGCGCGTCTCTACGTGTTCGGCTCATGGGACGACCTCAAGATGGCTGTCATGGACGCGAGACGTCTGCCGCTGCCCCAGCAAAAGTTGCCCAAGTCGGAGGCCGATCTTCACATTCTTTGCCAGAATCTCCTCGATCGAACGGGCGCTCAGACGCTGCGCCATCGCTTCGTAGAAGGATGGAGCGGCGACGACTTTCCGGCGGCCGCGCTGAAGGCGTTCTCCGAGAAGCTATGGAGTACGGCCCGAAATGACCCTGAATTCTTCGCGGCCGCGGTTCGAGGGAATCACGGCAGCGCGCTCGCCTACCTGGTGGAGGAGCGGGTGCCGATGGGCCTCAGTGCGGAGCAGGCGCTCTGCCTCATCTACAAAATGGCGCTTATCTGGTGCGCCCATGACGTCCAAGCCACGGTGGCTCGTGCCCGACGCAGTATGGTCCGGCCGTTCGGCTGGCTGATGCAGGGTTCGGCAGAACGAATGAAGGCTACCACAGTCTTCGCGGTATGGCGTCCAGTGTACCAGTGGCTCAGCATCCACTTCGACCGGTACCGGACGAATGAGGAGACCAGGAAGGGAAAGCCGGAGGGGAAGCCGACCCGCCATGACGATGTGAAGACCATACGCGCCGCCGTCGCGCCGGTCCTGAGTCGATCAGAGCTTCTCCGGTCGAAGCGAAGCGAGCGGGACGCGCTCGCGGCGGAGCTGCGCGACTTCATCAGCACGGAAGAAGATGAGTTCTGGGATGAGCTCAGGAACCCGACTAGGTTCGACGGCAAGCAGATGAGCCAAAAATGGTACTCGGACCTCACTCCCGTGCAGATGGCCGCTGTTGCCGTGATCCGGCTCATTCACGTTGAGGAGACGCTTGAAGAGCGGCTGACGTCCGCCTTCGCGCGGGCGGTACGCGCGCGGGCTCGGCCTGAGGTGCATCTCCGGCCCTATCAGGAGCACGATCTCCCCCGTGGTTGGAAGGCGCGAGCGAAACTGCTCATCGACGATCTTCGGCGATCTCTTCTCGATGACGTTGATCATCACACCCGTCGCCCAGATGACGAAAGAGGCGAGGCGGAGGCGCCGGCGCACGATGAACCGTTCATAGATGCAGCATTGAAGTTTCTGGACGCGGCGATGAAGGAGCCGATGCCGAACGATCCTGACAATCTGACCGGTAGACGGCTCACATTGTCGCTGATCAATGTGGCTGCGGCAGCGAGATTTCAGCGGTGATCGGTCACATGGAGGTGCAAATTGCCAGTCTCGGCGAGCCGGTAAACGGCGGCGCGTTGTGCATAACACGACTACCTTCCGGCCTCCGCTCGCCCACACGGTGCGGGATGCGAACAGCCACCAAGCCTTCTACTCGACACGCCGCAAAGCGTCTTCAAGAGCGGCGAGAAAGCCCTTCGGGAAGCGGAGTTTCCCCTCCTTGGCTCGATGGATGAAGCCGCGGAGCGCCCGTGCGGACAGCGGCCTCCAATTCTCGTCCCGGAAAGCTTCGATCGAGGGCGGGGGTTCGCAGATGGGAAACTCGCTAGCTTCCACCCCAACAGGCCCGGACTCGCTCCCGTAAGCCGCCGCTGGCCAGGATGAACCCTCGGCAAGCGGCCGCGAAGGAAGATCCAGCATCTCGCCGGGCTCGTTGATCCTCCCGGCCAGCCACTGTGCCGCGGGAACCGATACAGCGTTGCCGACCATTCGCCATCGCGGCGAGCGTCGAGTTTCGTAATCGAAATTGGTCCATCCCGGTCGAAAACCTTGCAACCGTTCGCACGCGTCGATGCTCGGCGTCAGTACGGCGCCATCGGGAAAAAGTACCGCAGGCGCCGACGGAATGCCGACGGTGGAAGCGACCTTGATCGGCGGAACCCCATCGACCGTGGTTCCGACTCCGGCGCGTCCCTCCGTCCAATAGAATCCGATAGGCTTGTCGAGCGTAGCCGGCGATGCCGGAGGCGCTCCATGCTCGTCGGCGAACAGCACAGTCCTCGGGTCCAGCGTCATGCTGGCAACGAAGAAGACGCGCCTGCGCCTTTGTGGGAGACCGAAGGCGAGGGTATTCACCACGCGGTAGGCCCAGCGGTAGCCGAGCTCCTCAATACTCTCCACCAACTGTCTCATCGCGTTGCCTCGCGCGACGTGGAGCAGAAAGTAGACGTTTTCAATCGCGAGCGTAGGCCGCGATCCCCGACCAATCAAATCGAACATGTGCCGTACGTCGCCGGTCTTGGTGCCGTGGAGCCCGACTTTGTCGCCGGCCATACTGAGATTCTGGCAAGGAAATCCCGCGGTCACCACCGAGGTGTCGGCCGGCAGCGCCTTCACGTCGGCAACGTCGGCGGCAAGTTCGACCTTCCCGAAGTGCTCCGCGAGCACCTGCCGACAATAGGGATCCTTTTCGGCGAGCAGCAGCGTATCGAACCCCGCCGCTTGAAAGCCCAGCTCGAAACCGCCTATGCCCGCATACAACCCGACCACCGCCATGGGCCGCTTCTAGCGGCCGGCGGCGGCGGAACAAGGGGAAGGCGCGCGGCGCCGAGGGGATCATCGCAACATGCTCAAGTCGCCGGCTCCGCTCGCATCAGCCGATGTCGCACATTCCTTCGCTTCCGCCATCTCCGAGCTTCATGCCCGTTGCGGCGTTTACACTAAGGCGCCGATGGTCGGGAGGATTCTCGACGCGATAAACTGGACGGCGGGCATGGACTTGTCGCGAAGCCGATTGCTTGAGCCGGCGGCGGGCGACGGCGCTTTCGTCGTCGAGGCGGCAAGGCGACTGCTCCGGTCGCTTAGAAGATACGGTCATTCGACCTCGCCCAGACTGCTCGCCGAACGCATCGTGGCGTACGAGCTTCATGAAGAGGAGGCGGCCAAGGGACGGACGGCGCTCATCGACGTCCTGATCGAGAACAAGATTAGTCAGGGCGAAGCGCAGAAACTAGCCGCGTACTGGCTGCGGACCGCCGATTTTCTGCTCCAGCCGCTGGAAGAGACCAAGTTCTCCCACGTTGCAGGGAATCCGCCTTACGCGCGCTGGTCCAAAATCCCGAGCGCCTTGCGGCAGGCGTATGAAGCCGCGTTGCCACCCCATATTTCTAAGGGAGACCTTTTCCTGGCATTTCTCGACCGAGGGATTGCCTCGCTGAAGCCGCGAGGGAAACTTGGCTTTCTTTGTTCCGACCGCTGGCAATACATGGCCTTCGCCGAGGGATTCCGGAAGGAGCGCCTGCGGGAGGTGCGGATCATCGAGAACGAGGAAGTGGAGCCGGAGGACGTCTACCAGCGCTCTGTAGATATCTATCCATCGGTCTTGATCCTCGAGAAACTCGCCGCGCCGATGCCGCCGCCGGCGATAAAGCGTCAAGGCAAGACTCTTGCGGAGCTGGGCTTCGAGGTGCGCGTCGGCCCGGCGCTCGGATGTACCCCGGCGTACGTGCTCGATGTCGGCGAAGCCGATGCCGAGGACGAATTGCTTGCGCCATGGCTTGCCGCGTCCGAGGTTCAGGAGGGAACCATCGAGCGCATGGGCAAGAGGGTGATCTGCCTTTACGACGAGCATGGGCGCTTGCGCGATCTGCGAGACTTTCCCACCGCCCACGCGAGGCTGCTCAAGTTCAGGAAGCAGTTGGAAGCACGGTCCGTGGTTCGCGATCATGGGGCGGCATGGTTCCGGCCGATCGACCGGGTATGCGCGAAACGGTGGAGTGCGCCGAAGCTACTGATCCCCGAACTCGCAAAAACGCCGCGGGTCGCGCTCGATACGAGCGGCGCGATTCCGAGCCACGGGGTCTATGCGATCTTTGCGACGAGTCCGGACGCGGACCTGAACGAGCTTCGTTCACGCCTCGCCGATGGCGGCCTTGCCGAACGGCTCAAGGGCAAGGCTCCAAAGGTGAAGGGCGGCTATGTTCGTTGCTACAAGCGCATCCTTGAAGCGGTCGAACTCTAGATATCCACGAGCCCATAAGCGCCTTCTACGTGACTCGTAAGTTTTGCGATAACGTCCGCAGATAGCCAGTCCGTGACGGCTTTGCGCCTCAGGACCTCAGCAACTCCCCTTTTCGCCTTAGGGGGTTTCCCTTGCTGGTCCTCCAGCTCCGTCACACCGTACGCAGCGAGCAGCGCCGCGGTGAAGTGGTCGATAGCCGTCTCAGCCTTCGTAGGGAACGCTGGATAGCTTGATGGAAGCCAGCTGGCGTTGGTGGCAAAATACGGTGTCCTAAACGTTTGCGTCAATTGTAGGTGGGGGTACCGGTGCGTTGATCGACGGTCACCGGCCCGCTCAAACCGAAGACCTATGGTGTGCCCGCTCGCACTGTGGCGCTCGCCGCTCCACAATACGATCTGAAAGTCCACGTCGTAATTTTCTTCATCCACGATGCTGAAGAGGGGCGACGCCGCCCAGAAGGCGAAGTCCCCATGTTTGGCCGCTGGCATTGGATAGAAGCGTGGCCTGAAGCTTCCCCGAACTGCGGGGGCAGTAAGTTCAAACTGGGCTACGTTCGCATCGAACTGTGTCACCCGGACCAGCTTTTGTGGAAGTCTACGGGGCATTCGCTGCGTTACAGCCTCACCGATGCCTGCAACTGCTAGTGCTCGGAAAACCCTGAGAAACTCCTGAAGATCAGGCTGAAAGAATTGGGCCTCCGGCATTGCCGTTCCTACAACGCGAACTGGCTGAGTGGAGCATAAACCTCCTGCCCTGGCCGCTCCACGAACCGGGGATTCCACGGTTGTCCCGCCTCTGATACAAATCCCGCGACGCCTTCCGCGTCGCGAGGCACGAAGCGGCTGGTATCCTCCGCGAAGGCACACCGCACCCGTTCAACCTCATCCTCACCCGCCAAGATCTGCAAGTCACCGGCCGCCTCGATTTCCGGCCACCAGAACGTAGGCGTATTCACCCAGATCGGAGCCTCGAACGTCCATGGCCTGACGAATCGGTCAAACAAGTCCGCATCCATCCCGTGAGGGGGCGTGCGTGAATTCACGATCTTGTTCCAATCGTCGATGATGCCGCCGGCGGACCCAAGCAGGACTGGAAGGCGCATTGCCAAGTGCGGCGCATCGATCAGCACGTCCTGCGGGCCTATCACGTCCCGCCGCAGCCAAAATTCGATCTCGCCGGCGACGACACGAGAAACGATCGCTCGAAGTCTCTCGTCGCCAGGCACCGGTTCGTTCGCATCCAACATCCGAGCAGCGCGCTCAACTGGGGCAAGACCGGGGAAGCACAGCTCTGCCCGCTCATCGCGCAGCAGCGTTCGGTTGGACGTGCGGAAGTGGTGCCAGAAGGTCACGTCCTCGATCGGCGTGCCTTCACCGCCTGTCAAATCTTCGATGCTGGCCTGTGGGGATAGGTACGCGGTAGCGTGCCGCGACAGGCTTATTTTCGCCCGGCCGGGAAATGCAAAATAGGATAGGATCGGCTCGTTCAGGCGGGTCAGCAGGCTTTCGACTTGGCTGCGGCGGCGGCCGGGTGCGTTGGACAAGTTAGGCCAGTACCAGGGACGGAAGATGGCTTCCGTACCGGCTTCGGGATGTTTCCACAGGGCGACGTTTTTCAGGTGCTCCGTCTTGAGCGATAGGTCTGCCTTGGTCTCAAAGTCTCCTACGAGAAACCGAAGATCGAAATCGAACACGTTGCGGTTGAGCGAAACGACGTAGGGCGTCCTCGAAAATGCCCGGATGTAGCCGGCGATAAACTCTGCCGTCAGCCTCACGCCTCCCACCTCAAGGGAAGACAAGTTGTTATCGAGAAATATTATATCAAAATCGTCGAACCCGCTCTTTACCGACCCCTCCTCACTCAGCACGGACTCGTCTCCCCTCAGGAAGGTGGTCACGTTTCCGAAGAATTCACGTATGATGCCCTCAAGGTCCGTGCGATTGGGAGCTTCTATTCGGTTCTCGTGGAGATCCGGACCGCCTTCCCTTATCGCATCTTCTACTGCATCTGGCTCCTGATCATCACACACTAAGACCCGTAAGGCCGCCATAGCTAGTCCTTCCACCAGAGCTGAAGCGTAGTCGAATACCCTTCATCGGGTTCGACGAACTCAGGAATGACGCCGTGCCGTTCGCATATGATGCGAACGATCGTTAGCCCCATTCCAGTTCCCCCTATTGCAATGGACCTCCTATCTGCCCCAATCCGCAAATCTCTCTCGAACGCGTCAAAATACTTCGCAGACTCCTCCAGACCTACAGCGAGTCCGACACCGCTATCGCTGATTTGAAGCCACTGCTCAGCTCCCTCCGATCCGCCGTGTATTCGGACCCGCGCCTCTGGGGCATCAAGAACAGCATTCCAGCTATTTGCGATGACGTTCTGCAGCACCGCATTCCAGGAAGCGAGCGACGCCCGTGGAAAGCGTAGGTCCGCCGGCACGCTGATTTCCACCTGCAGTCCGGGCGTGAGTGGCTGCATGGCTTCGACAACTTGCCGAACAACAGGTTCAACGCGCAGCCGCGTCTCCGCCTGTCGGTCCTCCTCGGATAGCAGTGCGGTAAACAGACCTTGGATTGACCGAAGGCGGGAGAGCGAGGCCCCCAGGTCCTCCGACGCCTGCTTCAGCTCCGGAAGATCGTGCTGTTCCGCCAGACGGCTCAAGCGGTTTCGCGCCCGGTCCAGTGACCGCGATTCTCGGGCCAATTCATGAGTAAGCCCTAAAGCAGTCATGCCTGCCGCCGCGAGCGGAGCCAAGACAGCAGTACGTGCATCAAACAGGTCTTCTGCGGAGTTCGCGGCTTGCTCCGCCTCCGATAGACCTTCGGAAAGCTCCGTCCAAACGTCGCGCGGTATGAGCTTTCGGTAGCGCTCGAGTAGCTCCTGCACCCTTGAGTATTTACGGGACGAAGGTTCCGTGTCACGGGCCCCTTCTTTCGCTCGGAGCACGCGGGCCTGGTATCGGTTTGCGTAGAGATCCAATGCATAGCGAACGAGCGCTCGCAGCTGCTCGTAGGCTAAGTTGGGGTGCAGGCGATCCCTACTCGACTGGATCAGCAGCCACTCACCAGGCTTCGCTTTGTTTTCTTCAGCGACTCTGGATTCTTGGTTGGTATTGATCTCGACCGCGCCGAAAAGCCGTCGAGGATCAGGTAGGTCGAGTAAGTATCTTTGTTTTATGTTCCACTTGGCATCCAGAAGTTGCGACTTTGAGAGCCGGCGGGCTTGATCCTGACCTACATCGAGCCAGTCGTTCTTCATGCCGTAATACGGGAGCCGAAAACCGGTATCGTAGATGGAAACGTTTCCAAATTCCTCTAGGTAATCTTTCAGTTCTTGAAGGCGAACGCGGCCCGCCTGCCGCCCTTCAAGCCGGTATACATAGATCGTAAATGACACCTCATCCAAGAGCGGTCGATCCGGGAGTTCACTTTTATCCCACCTAAGCTCCGACAGCTGCACGATCTCGTTGTATATCTTCGATGGCGCTCCCTCAGGGTAGTTTTCCTGAAAATCAATTGAAATAGTGGCGCGATCGGTGGATCGACCCCGTGTCACGGCGCCTGTAATTTTCGCTCGCCACACGTATTGGGTGAGTGCAAGCAAGACCTCGTTGAAGCGCTCCTGCGCGTTCGCAATGCCAGGCGCGTCGAGATCCACATCGAACCAGCTGGAGTCGTGGCGGTCGGATCGCTGGCGGCGCAGAGCGGAGAATGGTGAGCGGAGAGACCATATTTCCCGCCCCAGGGCAGCGATGTCGTCGGCGCCCCAGTCCGTCTTACGTAGACCCTTTAAAACGATACGTGTCCCGTGGGTGCGCCTGTTCGGATATCGTGGCTTTCGATCCTTTCGGACGCGGCTGACTTCTACGGGCACCGTGCTCAAGGCGCGTCCAGCATGGATCGTACGCCAATCCACGCTCGCCTTGTAAGTCGCCGCGCCGCGGCTTTCGGCGGTGGTCCACAGCTCCAACCGATCCGCGAGGAACTGAACCGCCAGCCTCCCGACACCCTTCGACCCAGTGAAAGGTCGTCCTAGGATTGGTGAAGCTTCATCCTCCCTCTTGTGCTGAGTTCCAAGCCGCAGCCAGAAGCTTCGAAACTCCTGCAGTGTCATACCGTGACCGTCGTCGATCACCTCGATAGAGTTTGGGCCGAAGATGATGCGGCAAGAGTTTGCATCGGCATCGTATGAGTTTTTCGCCAGCTCGGCGAGGGCGATGTGAGGTGCGCCAATCAGTCGTTCCCCGAGTTCCTCGAGGAGGGCTGCGTCGACGGTGAAGTGCTCGATTGCCAAGATTGTGTCCTGCCCCGCTGAAGGGCTATCGCCACCTCAGACGTTTGGCAAATCGGATTTCTTCATGCCGCGCGAGATTTTCCCCTCAGTCCCGCCCGCGCGCCGTGCCCTGATGGCCCGCGTCCGGGCGAAGGACAGCAAGCCCGAGATGGCGGTACGGCGCGCGGCGCATGCGCTCGGCTACCGGTTCAGGCTGCATCGGCGGGATCTGCCGGGAACGCCCGACCTGGTGTTCCCGCGGCTGCGCAAGGCCGTGCTCGTGCACGGCTGCTTCTGGCACAGGCATCCCCGCTGCCCCCGCACGACGACGCCGAAAACCCGCGCAGATTATTGGAACCGCAAGTTCGAGGAGAACGTCGCCCGCGACGCGGCGCGGGTTCGTGAGCTGGAGGCACTTGGATGGGGGATACTGGTCATCTGGGAATGCGAAACGAAACCGGCAGCGGATCTGCAAGCCAGACTGTCTCGCTTTCTGAACCCTGGCGGACCGTCTCCCGTCGAGCGATGCTAGCGCCGCCGCGTTCGAGGCGATCGCAAAGACGTGGCGCAATTCCGAGGTGTCGAAGGTAACCACTCGTCGCCTTGCAGGGCGACGTCTTTTATTGCACACTCATCAAAACACTTGCTGCCTTCGCCAATCTGTGATCTTATCGCTGTCGAAGCCGAGTTCACCGAAGGAATTCTCTGCGAAAGAGGGATGCGGCCGTAATGCTGGCGGGTCTTCTCGCTCTCCCTCTTCCGATAGTCCAGACCTTATGCCGGTATCGGAGCTGTAGAGGCAAATGCGTCAGGCTCAAGGCTGCCAAGATATCGAGAGGTTCTCCCCGGGAGAACTGTTCAGCGAGGGCGTCCGATACGGGGGGGTCTTGTTTCTTTCCGGTCAGGTCGCTCATCAGCGACCGGACGCCCCTTTCGAAGCGCAGCTTGGGGAGGTGTTGTCGCACGTCCATTCCTTGCTCGAGGCGGGGAACTCAAGCCGCGACCGGCTGCTGACCGCTTTGATCCATGTCGCCGCGACAGATCATGTCGAAGCGCTTAACCGGATTTGGGGCGAGTGGCTGCCGAGGGGAGCCTCTCCGGCCCGAACGACGGTGATTTCGCCGCTCGTCGCGCCGCAATATCTCGTCGAAATCACCATCACGGCGGCAGTGCTGAAATCGAGCGAGGCGGCGACGGATGGCTGACGGTCCCGCGCGAGGAACGATGCCGGGGCATGTCACGGCGGCGGCAAGGTGGCGTCTCGGCGAATGGCGCGCAGTGCGTTGCGAGGGGCGGTCGTTCCCAATCTGGCAGCGAACCAGGAGCAGCTGGCCACGAGTTCGGTCCGATCTCACGATGCGCTGGCTGCGGCCGGATCCTGCTCGGCAGCGAGCCTGCATCGCTATGGTCGGAGGGCCGAACCTGATGGACACGGAGGGGCGCGTGGTGACGCTGATCGATTTCGAAGCGAAGAACTCATGACTTCGACTGTTGCGAGTTACCTCATCGAACGCCTTCGTCAGAATGATGCTGACGTGCTGTTCGGCATTCCGGGAACTTCGTGCGCGGCCGTGTTCGCTGCCGCCGACGACGCTGGCATGACGACCGTCGTCAACAGCAGCGAGCTCGACGCCGGCTATGCGGCGGACGGTTTCGCCCGGATGCGGGGCCTGGGCGTGGTTTCGGTCTCCTACGGCGTCGGTACGCTCAGTCTCGCCAACGCCGTCGCCGGTGCCTTCGTCGAGCGAAGCGCGGTCGTCGTCGTCAACGGCGGTCCCGGTGCCCGAGATTTGTGGAACGAGCGCCATTACGGCCTGCTTTACTCCCATTCCACCGGGCGGCCCTTCACCGATCTCGCCGTTTTCAAGCAGATCACAGCTTTCGCGGCGCGGATCGAGCGCGCGGCCGAGGCACCGGATCTGATCGACGAAGCGATCGAGCGGGCGCTCCGCGAGCAGCGCCCAGTCTATATCGAAGTGCCGCACGATTTGTGGGCCGCACCCTGCTCGAAACCGGCCCGAGCGCTCGACAGTTCGCGACCGCCCAGTGGTCGGGAAGCTGAGCTGGCGGAGGAGATTGCTCGACTGATCGGCCAAGCACGCCGCCCGGCCATCCTCCTCGGAGTCGAGATCGCGCGCTACGGACTGGCCGAGGCGGCTGAGGTCCTAGTGACGACATCAGGCCTCCCCTGGGCCACCACCTTATTGGCGAAGTCGGTTCTCGCCGAGACGACGCCGGGCTTCGTGGGCGTCTATGACAGCGACCTCGCGCCGAAGCCGGTCGCTCGACTGCTCGAGGAATCGGACTGCATCCTGTCGCTCGGCAGCGTGTTCGGCATCGACCATGGCAAGCTGGTCACTACGCGTCATGACGAGATGTTGGTCATCGCGGACGGCTGGTTCAGGATCGGCTCTCAAGTGCCGGTGCGCGCGGAGCTCGGCCCACTGATCGAGAACCTGGCCGCTAATCTCCGCCGCGACGAGGCCGCGGCGCTGAGCGAGACCCCAGCAGGCTTCGAGTCGCGGCGGAGATGGGCGGACGAGCCCACCGAGACTGAACTCACCCATGAACAGCTCTACCGCTCAGTCGACCGCTTTCTCGATGAGGAGTGGATCGTCGTCCACGATACCTGCCTCGGCAGCTACCCGTCTGCCGACCTCAGTGTCGCCGGTCGCAATGCCTTCATCTGCTGTCCGGTGTGGCTGTCGATCGGGCATTCGATCGGAGCCGCGGTGGGTGTCGGCATGGCCGACCGGCGGCGGCCGCTGGTAATCTGCGGCGATGGCGGATTTCAGATCACCGCTGCGGGACTGTCCGCAATGGCCCGCCACAAGCTTCGCGCGGTGGTCATCGTTATCGACAATGGCCTGTACGCGATCGAGCAATATCTGATCGAGCCGCAATGGTACGAGGATCCGAAGCTCGATCCGCTCCCTTACGTCGGCCTCAATCGGTGGGACTATCCGGCGCTCGCTAAGTCCATGGGCTTCGCTTATGCCGCTACGGTTACGACCGACTCGGAGCTTGAGTTTGCGCTCGCCGACGCTCGCGAATGGGACGGCCCTGGGCTGATCTCGGTCCGCATGGCGCCTCGCGATCTTCCGCCCGAAAACCGGGCAGGCCTGTAATTGTGGTGGGACCGGCGCGTGTCGCGGCATTGTCCGTCCAGGCCCCATGATTCCGAAGGCCCATGACTGAGTGATCGTGGCGGTCAGGCTGCCGTCACGTAGGTACTGCGTACGCGTTGAAGGAAGGTAATAGTAGCCGTGAAGTCGATCGATTTTGCGGAGGCACCCTTTTATCTTAGTACCTGGGTCGCTCGATTAAGCTCGAAGTCAAATATAAAAGACTTGCCAACTGGTCAGGCACGAATACCATAGGATATCGGAATGTGCGGCTTGGAGGTGCGCTATGAATCCGGTTGTGGTCATCGACGATCTTTCCTCGTTCGGTAAACCGCAAATACCTATTACGATGCGAGGCACGGCTCCCGAAATCGTGCGCCTTTCGCAACTCGACGGGTCGGCTCCCGCCGGATTCGCGGCCCAAGCGGGCGGTGGAGGACCCGCGCTGTGGGTCACCGCCGATGCTCGGCTCGGGAGGCACGGCATCGAAGGCGGCGGACGGAGGATCCAGCACGAGGTGCTGCTTGCGGCGCTCGCCGCTGATCCGCAGGCTAGCTTCCGCTATTTTCATCTGCGCCCTTTGAAGCCGCGGCTCGCCGACGCCCTCGCGACGATCGAGGCGGCGGAAGCCATTCTGGTTTACCGCTCCGCCTCTGGCGATCTGATCGGGATCGCCGAGGACGGCGCTCTGACTCGGCTCCTCGTTGCGGGCTGGCCGGCCAGCCGGCTCGGGGCCGCCGGACTGCCGGACACGCACGACCTTTATTTGATGCGCGACGCCGACGCGGCGCCGGAAGGCTTTGCGACAGAGGCGGCCGCCGCCTTCGCCAGCGGCTCGGCGGAAGTCCTGGTGGCGACGGACGAAGGACTGGTTGTAGCCATCCCGGCTTCGGGGTCGATCGAGGATTTCCATTTCCCAGTGACCCGACACGGACACAATCTAAAGCTCCTTCCCGATCCAGCGCTCGTCCGTCCGTTGCCGCCGCCGAGCGGCTTTGCCGAGGGTTTGGCGGCGCACGAGCCCACGGCCGAAGTCGCCGACGCGCTGCGGGCACTGATCGAGGAGGAACGGCTCGCCACGATCGTCTCACGCCTGAGCGGCGCCGTCCCCGTCGGTGCTGCGCCGATCAGCAGTCGGCACGTCCACCACCCCGACTGCGACCGGGCGGTCGAGGAGATCGCCCACCAGCTCGCCGACCTCGGCCTTCGCATCGAGCGTCATCGTTTCGTCCATGAGGGACGGACTCTCGCCAACATCACCGCCGACCTCAAAGGCACCGGCGAAGGGCTGGTTTTCGTCACGGCGCATCTCGATTCGCGAGCTGGGCGAGGCGAACCCGACTACCAACCAGACCGTGACGAAGCTCCGGGCGCGGACGACGATGCCAGCGGAGTGGCCGCGGCCATCGTCATTGCCCGGGCCTTGACTGAGCTGGCGCGCGAGGTGCGCCCTTACCGGACGGTCCGTTTCGCCTTTTTCCATGCAGAGGAGCATGGACTGGTCGGAAGCCGCCACTATGCGCGTGCCGCGGCCGCGGCGGGCCTGCCGATCGAGGCGGTCCTCCAGATGGACATGATCGGATACGTTCCAGCCGGGACAGAATCGTGGCGGGTCGAGGTGCATATCGGCCATCGCTCCAACCCGGCGATTGAGCAAAGGTCCCGCCCCATCGCGACCCTGCTTGAGGCTTGCGCCCGGCTGGCCGGAACCTTCGACCATGTCGAGGTGTACCGGTCGCCCGACGATCCGACCCAGCCAGGCGACCCCGCTGACGGTCGGAGCGACCACAGCTCCTTCCATATGAGCGGCTTTCCGGCCGCCATCATCTCGGAGGATTTCTTCGGCGGAACCGTCGCTGAGCCTGATCCCGACCCCAACAACCCGCAATATCACAGCCGAACCGACACGAGCATCGACGCCGGCTATGCCACCGCGGTCGCCCGCACCGTGGCGCTCGCCGCATGGACGATCGCCTGCCGCGGCGCGTAACAGAAGAGGGGAATGAAATGCCTCGCGAGATGGACAAGCGGGATTACGGCTTTAGGGTCTCCGTCCCGGCGCAGGGCCTGACCAGAGAATTCGAAGCCGCGTTCAAATCGGCGCCGGCATCGTCGTCGACGATGGGCAATATCGATCCGTTCACCGGCTCGATCACGCGGGTCGATCTCAGCGATATCGACTGGCGGACGGCTCCGAGACGTCGTCTGGCGATCGAACTTGCCCGCCACGCCTCGGAAGCCGTCGCCGGTTTCACCGGGGGTGAAACGCCTGACTTCGGCCTTGCCGCCGAGGTTCAGCGGACCGCATCGGAGACGGAGGTGCTCCATCTTCAGCAATATTATCATGGTATACCGGTCTTTCAGGCGAGCCGGACGATTCAGTTTCGACCCGGCGATAAGGCGTCGCTGACCGGCTCCGTCATCGAAAATCTCGCCGAGGTCGAGACGGAGCCGCGGCTGTCGGTGGACGAGGCGGTCCAGATCGCAGCCCGCCATGTCGCCACTCCGGGCGAGGAGGAAGAGGTCGAACCGAGCGGCTTCGGCGATCAGATCCCCGCGCCGAGCATCGAGATCGGAGGCTTCGAAGCACGGATCCTAGCGAGCTTCGACCTCGCCATGCGCCCGACCGTACTCACCGGGGCGCCGTTCGAGGGGCCGATCAGCGCCCATCTGGTCTATTTTTACCAAGGGCCGAAACTCCGGCTCGCCTGGCACGTCGTTCTCGTCTTCCCGGGCGCAACGGCGGATTATGCGGTCCTGGTCGCCGCTGCGGAGGAGGAGCCGGGGGAAGTGCTCTACGCGCGCAACCGGGTCTGCAATCTGCTCGGCCAGTGCGAGGTTCATGCTCACAACCCGCAGGAGACGCCCAAGGCGTTGGTCAGCTTTCCGGCGCCGGCCGATGCTTATCCCACAACGGTGCATGCTTTCCCCGCCGGCGGCGCCTGGCTCCACTCCGCCGAGACCAGTGGCAACAATGTCACCGCGACCGACCAGAGCGGCGTACCCTTCGCTGGAGATCAGCAATCCGACACCGTGGACTTCACGCCAGGTACCGCGGGCGAGGATGCGGTCGCACACACCTTCTACTTCTGCAACGTAATGCACGACTTCTTCCTAGCGCTCGGCTTTGATGCGGTCGCGGGTAACTTCCAGGCCGCCAACGAGGGCGGCGAACCAGGGGCGGGCGACGCGGTCCGGGCGGTGGTCTTTCCGGACCCTGTTGCCGGAGTGGCGACGATGCAGACGCCGCCCGACGGTCAGGCGCCGCTGATGCGCATGGGCTTGTTCGGCCAGACCAACCGGCACACCGGTCTTGATTCCGACGTCGTGTTCCATGAATTCGTGCACGGCGTGACCAACCGTTTGGTCGGGGGCAGATTGAATTCTGGCGCCTTGCAGGAACCGCAGAGCGGCGGCATGGGCGAGGGCTGGAGCGACTATTTCGCCTTGACCTTCCACAACGCTCGGCGGGGTACCGACAAGAGTGTTACGGGCGACTGGGTAACCGGACGGCCGCAGGGGATCCGCGGGTTTCCCTATGACGACGATTTTCCGCACGGTTTCGGAAACCTATCCGGCGGCCGCTATTCGGGAAGCGTCCATGCGCGCGGCGAGATATGGTGCGCGGCGCTGATGCGGGCAACACGGAGCCTATCCGAGGCGCTGGGCGACAAAGCACGCGGCTATGCCATCGCTTGGCAGGCGGTGGTCGACGGGCTGAAGCTCGCTCCAGCCAACCCCAGCTTTCTCGACGCTCGCGACGCGATCCTTACGGCGATCGACGATCTCGGCAAAACCGGCACGATCAAGGAGGCAGAGCAGGCTGAAGCCCTACGAGCCTTCTGGCTCAGTTTCGCGCACTTCGGGATGGGTCTCCACGCGTCGTCGATCGGCCCGACCTTGCTCGGAATCGTCGCTGACGGGACGCTCCCGCCGGATCTGTGATTGGAGTTCGAAATGGCGTACGTCATCATCGCAGTCGAGGAAAGCGACTCTAGCGTCGGCTTTTATCACAGCACCACCGGCGCGGAAATTGCCCGTGTCGCTGTCGGCACATGGCCGCACGAGATCGCGGTGTCGACCGACCGATTGACCGCCTACGTCTCCAACTTCGGAATCAAGGATTATGACGAGCATATCGGGCAGCCCGGGGCCTCGGTCTCGGTGCTCGACTTGGAGCAGTTCGCAGAGCGAAACCGCCTGTTCACCTTCCGAGGGGAGCGCGATTATCCGCGCCGGCTCGCCCCGCATAGCGTCATCCTCGACGAGTCCCGCAACCGACTTCTGGTCAATGTCGAAGCGGAAGACGCGCTGGTGACCTTCGACCTTGCCGGCAATGGCGGAATTCCCGCGGCACAAGCATTCGGTGAATTCGGGCAGGGGCCGGCCGCCCCGCTTCCTGACAGCCTCAGTCCGCTGCCGAAGGGGACCCATGCGATGCTCCTGTCGCCGGACGGGGAGCGGCTTTACCTGGGGTGCGGTCCGGGCGGGCTCGTCGAACTTGAAGCGGCGACCGGCCGGTTGCTCCGGACGCTTCACCCGCAGGGAGCGGTCCGCGGCCTCGCCTTCACCGTCGACCACCGCCAGCTGATCGTCTCCGCCGGCGGCTCGGTATGCGTGGTCGACCCGACGACACTGACGGTGGTGCGGCGATACGACTTCCCAGTGGCGCAATTTCTTTACCCCACTCCGACGCCGGACGGCAGGTCCGTCCTGGTGCCGGCGGTTTGGGAGGGGATGCTCTACAAGATCGACATGGCGAGTGGCGAAGCGGAGTCGCTGGTTGTCGGTGCCGATCCGATCCACCTGTCGATCCCCGACGGCGACGATTTCGCTTATCTCGGCCACGGCCGATCACCCTACATCTCGAGGATAGACTGGCGCATCTTTCGCGAGGACGGACGGATCGCCACCCGCGGCGGACCCAACGGCCTCGATTGGATGCCGCTGCGCGAGCGCCCGAAGCGCGAGCGACTGCGCCTGGGTGCGGCGATCCCGCTGTCCGGGCCGAGCCGTTCCGAGGGCCACGACCTGCGACTGGGCTATCAATTCTGGGCCGAGCAGGTGAACTCGGCCGGCGGGATGGTGTGCGGCGAGACCGTCTACGAAGTCGAGATATTGTTCGCCGATACCTTGTCGAAGGTGGGGACCCCGACCGAGCCGCCGCTCGGTGACGGCACCCCGACCGCGGAATATCTGCGGCGGATTGCCGACCGGCTGGTCGACGACGGCGCGATCGCTCTGCTCGGCTCCTATCCGTCCCCACCCCATTTCGCGCTGCGCGAGGTCGCCGAGGCGCGCAAGGTGCCGCTGGTCACCGCCAGCGGCGCCGCCTCCAAAATCTATTCGGACGGGTTCAGCTTCGTCTTCGGGATCATGACCGCCGCCACCGGCTTTCTCAACGAGAGCTTCGACCTGCTCGCCCGTCAGCAGCCCCGGCCGCGAACGGTGCTGTTCCTCTCCTGCGAGGATCCCGCCGCCTTCGAGGACTCCGAGACGACGGCGCGCCATGTCGAGGAGAATCTCGGCATGACGGTGATCGGGGGCGCCGGCGAGGGCGCGCCGCTGCGGGACCGGATAGAGCGCTTCAGGCACAACCAGCAGCAGTTCGACGAGGCGATCGAGCGTGCCGCCTTGCTCGATCCCGACGTCCTGGCGATCACCGGCCATCTGGGCGAATCGGTCGCGGCCGGCCGAGCCCTGGCGGCGCACGGCTGGGCACCCAAGGCAGTGCTGTTCAGCGTCGGGCCTGCCATGCCCGCCTTCGTCCAGCAGCTGGGTCCGGTTTCGGAGCATCTGATGGGATCGGCCATGTGGTCGCGCGACCAAAAGTCGTTCGGGCATGACCGCTTCATCACCCCGGCCGCGTTTCGCGACGCCTTCTTCGATCGCTTCTCCAAGGAGCCCTCGCACCTTGCCGCCGGAGCCACCGCCTGCGGACTCGTCATTGAAGAGGCGCTGCGGCTCGGTGGGTCGGCCGAGCCCGAGGCGATCGCCGAAGCGCTGCGGTCGCGCTTCGCCATGCGGAGCTTCTATTCGCCGGTTGAGTTGGACGGGAAGGGCCTCAACAGCTCGAGGCGTCTGCTGACCGTGCAATTGCGGGAGGTCGACGGCGAGATCCGCCAGGTCGCGCTATGGCCGCCTTCGCTCGCCGGCAGCATGCCGGACAAGCCGGTCTGGCCCTTCCCGGGCTGGCCGTCGCAACGGCGCGAGCCCCATCACTGAGCGTCAGGAGCAGGACACATGGCAGACGTGATTTTCTATTCTACTGGTGAAATCTTCTGGGTCACGGATCCGCCCGAGAACCGCTCCGAGCACATCGGCATACGAACTGTTTTCCCACCGGTACCACCGGACGAGTTCTTCACCTATGCGGCGGCCGCGAATGCGCTCCGGCGAGCCGGCCACCGGATCATCGGCGCGTTCGGCCGACAGCGGCGCTCGGTGCGCTCGATCGTCGGCCAGGGCTTCCGGGGCGATCCGGAATTCCTCGCGCTCGGCGCGCTGGCCGAACCGGGCCGCACTGTCCTCGTTCTAATCGCGACCGAGACCGGCAATCGCGACGAGGGCGGGGTCGACCATTTCTCCCGCTTGCCTTTCACTCAATCCGAGATCGAGGCCTTTCAGAGCTTCCGGGAGAAGGGCGGCGGAGTCTACGTCACCTGGGATCATGGTCAGCTCGGCTATAAGGCGCTCGAGCAGTTGGGGCTTCACGGGCCCATCGAGACCGAGCCGGAAGAGCCGCTCCGACCGAATACCGCTCACAGTCTCGACAGCACCGACAGCGGCAAGGTCACCATCAGGGGCGTGCGCCTGGTCAGGAACGCCGATCCGGAGCCCTGCGACGTGCCGCTCTCGCTTGGACCGCCGGCCGGTTACCTGCAGCGGATCATCCCCGCTCAGCTGATCTACAAGGACCTTTCGTCGGGGGAACCGAGGCCGGAGCCGCCGCATCCGATCTTCAACGGCGTCGGCAGCGCCGACGGCATCTGGATCCCGGCGCACATGCACGAAGGCGTCCTTAAGGCGAAGGTGCATTGGATGTTCAAGCTCGACGAAAGCGCGCTCCCGGACGGGGTTCGGGTACTTGCGCTTCACATCCCGCTCAACGAGACGAGCTTCAACGTCTTCCCGATCATGGCGATCGAGCCGCCGCGGCTCGCGCAGGGCGAAGACGGGCCGCGGATCGAACGCGGCGCCGTGCTGTGGGACACCAGCTTCCACCATCTCGTCGACATCAACTGGTCGAGCGACGGCAATGTGCCGTGGGAGCCGTTCGTGCCCTTCTCCGCGGCATCGCTGTGGCAGCCCCAATTCCCGCCGGACTTGTTCGAGAGGCGAATCGAGCAGGGGATGGCCAAGCTGTTCGCCAACGCCGTCGCCTGGCTCGGCAACGATCTGCCCCCCGCGCCTTCGAAACAGATGGCGCAGGCCCAAGGCTCGGCGTTCGCCCAGGAGCAGCGCCAGGAGCAGAAACCGTCGCCGCGCGACATACCGGAATATCGATGAGCGGCGGCGGCCGCGATGCGGCGGGCGGAGCGGACGGGCGCTTCCTAGCGCTCGGCGACGAGATACCGCCGCCGACGGAGGTCCCACCTAGGCTCTCCTTCGTCACCTGGCGGCGCTCCGGTCCGATCGTCTGGCTGGCCGGACACGGGCCCGGTCGGCGCACGCCTCCACCGCAATTCGATTATGTCGGCAAGGTCGGCGCCGATCTCACCCTCGAGGGAGGCGCCGCCGCGGCCCGGCTGGTTGGGCTCAACCTGCTGGTGACTCTGCGCGGCGCGATCGGATCGCTGGACCGGGTCCGCCAGCTGCTCCGGCTCGATCCGCTGGTCGCGAGCGCGCCCGGCTTCCACCGGCCAGTCGATCGGCGCCAACGGCTGCAGCGACCTTATGGTCCACATCTTCGGGCCGGCGGGCGCGCCGGCGCGGCTCGCGTTCGGCGCCGCCGAGCTGCCGTTCGGAATGGCCGTCGAGGGGCGCATTGACCGTCGAGATTAGCGAGGGAGAAGCCTGATGTCCTACATGACCCCGGTCGCCGAGCGGCTGGCCGCGATCGAGGCGCTGAAGCCGGACCGGCCGCTCAACGTCACCATCATCGGCGCCGGCATGGCTGGGCTGACCGCGGCCTTCGAGCTGCAACGGCTGGGCTGCTCGGTTCGGGTTCTGGAGGCGACGGACCGTGCCGGCGGGCGAGTCCATACCTGGCGGCCCAAAGGGGAGAGCGGGCCGTATCACGAATATGGCGCGATGCGGATATGGTCGAAGCTCGACGACCGAGACCACGATTATCATGACTATACCCACCATTATATCGGCAAGATGGGGCTCGCGCCGAGCCTGCGTCGGTTCCGCACTGCCTACAAGAATGACGAGGCCTATCTCTATCTGCGCGGACGCAAATTCCGAATGAAGGAAGCCGGGGCGCACATCCCCGATTTGTATCGGCTGTGGGCGGGCGACGTGGCCGAGATGCGGAAGATCGATCCCGGCGTTCCGCCCAAGGACCGGCCAACGGTCGACGGCGTGCTGCTCGGTCAGGTATTTGGTCCGATCGCCGCGCGCCTGGCTCAGCATGAGGAGGACCGCAAGGCGCTGCTGCTCGAAGGACCGGAGACCGAACTGTCGGTCAAGCTCGACCGGACCCCGTTCGGGGAGCTGCTGGCCCAATATCTTGGGGGAAGCGACGCGCGCGATCTCGCGGGAGTCGCAACTGGTCTCGATGTCTGGTGGCACGCTTCGGCGGCGATGCTGTTGCGCGAGCTGATCGTCGGCGACGAGGGCAAATTGATGGAGATCGGCGGCGGCACTGACCTCTTGCCGACGAAGCTCGCGGAATCGCTTGCGGCGGACACGATCAGCTACAATCGAGCCGTCATCGGGATCGAAAATCGTGACGACACCGTTCGCCTCGCGATCCAGCCGACGCAGCCGGGGGACGCGGATTCATTCTGTCCGCTGATTCCCGACGCGCCCGTCGAGCAGGTCGACTGCGACCTCGTGCTCTGCACTGTCCCTTTCCCCGTGCTTCGCGCGACCCGCCTGAGCGGCGTGTCCGAAGCCAAGAGGGCGGCGATCCGCTCGATGAGCTACGCGAGTTCGACCAAGGTCCTATTCTACTGTACTGAGAGGGTCTGGGAGCGCGACAATATCCGCGGCGGCGCCACCCTATCGGACACGATTTTGCGAGCGACCTATTATCCTTCGGATCACGTGCGCTCGGACGATGCGGCTTTCGCTGCCGTCGACGCCGGCGGTGGGCGTCGCGAGACTTTGTTCTGGATCCGTCGGCCGGATGGACTCGAAGATCAAGCCGCTGCCTTCGTTGACGCCGGTCCCGAAGAACCGGGCGTGCTGGTGGCGAGCTACAATTGGGACCAAGACGCGCGACGGATGGGCGCGCTCAGCCGCTCGGAACGGGAGCGCGTCTGCCGTGAGGTTCTCGAGCAGATCCATCCCGGCATCGGACCCACGCTCGAAAGCTGCGTGTCGCGATTCTGGGACGAGCACCCTTGGGCCCGGGGCGCCTTCGCCTTCGCCCGCCCGCGCGAGTTGCCGGAGCATTTCGAGAACGGCCGCAGCCCGGAAGGACGCCTCTTTTTTGCCGGCGAACATCTGTCGTTCAATCAGGGCTGGATTCAGGGCGCTATCAAGTCGTCCCTCATCGCAGTCGAAGCGATGCTTAAGCGCTGGCGGTGAACGGAGAGAGGAGAGAGGAGAGAGGAGAGAGGAGAGAGGAGAGAGGAGAGAGGAGAGAGGAGAGAGGAGAGAGAGGATCGGCCACGGCGCTGCTTGGCGCCCGGCAAACCTCCGGCCAAAATCCAGTGGGAGCTGACTCCTTCCTTTCAGTCTCCGCAGCCGCTCTCGCAATCGAAAGCAGCAGGGGCATGTGTCCGCTGTGCGGCACACTCACAGGGTCAGCTGGACGATAGCTCCACGCCCTTTCCGGACGTCACCGGCTGTCGCATGGGAACTGTCCCGCTGGGATTGCACTATTCCTTTGTTGATGCTCACCGACCTGCTGAAAATCGAAAGGGGAGACGGCGCGTCAGGGAGCTTGATGGACTCGGACCTCCGCTACCATTCATCCCCGACAGCCGGGGGGCATTAGGAAACGCAGCCGGATAAGGGTTCCAGCCGACCGATGATCTCGATCTTGGGCGGCGTGTGCCGGTTGCGGCACGCGCCAGCCGGGTGGAGCACCATCGTGTCGATCACCTTGCGCAAGACCTTCACCACCTCCGTGTCCCCGTCGCTGCTAACCGTATCGCGAAGGCGGGCAACAGCTTCGAGATAGCGTTCGCGTGCGCGGGGGTGGCGCACGACGACGGGCGCTGCCATCTCCGCAAGCCGCTGCCGAAGGTCGCTCTCCGTGTGAGCGTGGCCTGAAGCTCTGGCTGGGTGCGAACATGATCGAACGCCATCGATCAGCAAGTTGTCGAGCCGCTCGGCGCGCGAGGAAGCCTTCACCGGTTCCGCTTCAAGCGATGCCTTTGCGTCGAGGGCGACATGCGAAGCCGCTTCATGTCGGCCTCGTTGTTTCGAGAAAGGCGCGGATCGCGTCAGCTTCCTGAAGCTCCCGACGAAGCAGACGGAGCACCCGTTCTTCTACCAGAACCGGGATCGCCTGGAAATCACCAGATGCGAGCGCTCGCTGTCAGGAGCCAATGGAGAGTAATGCTCGAAGCCAGCCTCTGCAAAGGCTCGAAGCGAGCATCGGATTACTTCTCGTCGAAGGGTCTGCGCGCCGTCTCATGGAGCACTTCCGCATCGACAGACAACGACCCAAGGTGCTCAACGAACTTTCCCTCAAGCCAGCGAAGATGGTCGCCTTTGGGCGGTTCGGATGCAGGCCATCCATCGGCGTACATGGTCATTTTAGCGAAGTCTTCAGCCGTCACTGTTCCCGATGCGGGGATCAGATCAACAACCTTCATAGGCTTGCCCTCTACGATGCCTCCGCACCAACCACCCCGAACGCAAACCTCCCACATCAACTTATCGGAGGGTAATGCAGGAACGATGTCGATTTCGCAGCTGTCGCCGTTGTACCAGACTTCGATTTCCTGCTCTGATATCGCCGTGTAGCAACGATCCTCTGTGCCTTCCGACAGCGTGTAACGAATGCCAGCGCGCGCAAGATGGGGAACTTCATGCCGCTCTCCCCACGGCTCGATCAGCAGCACCAACGGCGCTTCATTCCGGTTCTCGAACTCAATGACAGGCATCCAGCGACTGTGGCAGTTTCTCCGACTTCGTTGAAGCTTGTGTGTGCATGACAACCGGACCAGCCGGAAAAGCGGTGTGGCTGTCAGGAGGATCGACCGAAGCCCTCTTCCGCTACCGCCATCCTCCCAACGTTGAGGATCCGGCGACGGCCGCATTGCTCGAGAGCGCGTCAGGTCGCCGACGATTTCGACATACATCCCCCGCCGCTCGAACTGCGATTTCGGCCCGGATCGGATGGTGCGGCCTTGAAGCTAGTGATGGCAGTGAGGTGGTACGGCCATGGCTCGTTCAGGCGCGTCTTGCCACACGCGGCGGATGGCGCCGGGAAGCAGGCAAGCCGGCCGCACGCGGATCGCGGCGGCGATGATGGTGGCGGCCGTCCACGGAGCGGCCGGCCTGCTGCTGGCGTCCGGCCGGGAGCCCCTGCCGGAGCAGGCGCCGGAGACACGATTCGCGCTCGTCGACATCCTGCCCGCGCCGCCGCCCGAAGCGCCCCCTCCGCCTGTCGCGGCCCGACCGGCGGACGAACCGGCTCCGCCCGCCGTGGCCCGTCCCCGGCCGTCGCCCGACGCCGCGCCTGCGCCGGCGCTTCCGCAGGCGGCCGGCTCCCCCGGTGCGGCCGACCGTCCGGGCAGCGGCCGCGGGGAGGGTGGGGACGGCGCCGTCGGCGACGGCGGCGGCGGGGCCGGACCCGGAGCTGGAGCCGGCACCGGAGCCGGAGCGGGGACGGGCGGTCCGCCGGTCCGGACGCGGCGCCTCCTTGGGGTGCTGACGCAGCGCGACTATCCGCGCGCGGCCCGGCGGGCAGGGGCGCAAGGCACGGTGGTCGCGCGGCTGGTCGTCGATACGAACGGGCGGGTGGCCGGCTGCCGGGTGGAGAGGTCGGCGGGCCACGAGGCGCTCGACGACGTCACCTGCCGCCTGATCCGCCGCCGCTTCCGGTTCGATCCGGCGCGCGACGCCGCCGGGCGTCCGGTGCCCGACGAGATCGAGTGGCACCAGATCTGGTCGCTCGCGCCGGAGCCGGGTCCGGAAGCGGACGCGGCCGAATGCCGGGCGGAGGCAAACCACACCGCGCCCGGCAAGGCGCAGCGCGCGCGCTTCGCGGCCTGCATGGCGGCGCGCGGCTGGACGCGTTGAGCGGCGCCCTCAGGCCCGGTCAGCAGCGGCGGTCATAATCGTAGATCGGCCGGCCATATTCATCGAGATAATAGCAGTAGCCACGCGAATCCCGCGCCCAGCGCCGGTTGTCCGTCGTCGCCGCGCCGATGACGCCGCCGACCGCCGCGCCCGCCGCCGCGCCGCCGACGGGGCTCACCCCGTCGACCACCGCGCCGACGCCGGCGCCCACCGCGCCGCCGATCACGGCTCCGGTGGCGGCACGTTCGAGCTGGCGGTTGTCGCGCTGATAGCCGTAGCGATCATGGGTGGCGCACGCGCCGAGCGTGAGGCTGCCGGCCGCGAGCAGGCCGATGATGCCGAACTTGTTCATGATGCGTCTCCTGAGGCTCCGTCCCGGCAGCGTCGGCTCCGGGGACAAGGACGGGAAGCCAACGAGCATCATCTCCTTCCTGTTCCGGACACGGTCCGAAACTCGGGGAGAGGCGGGCTCAACCCGCGGCGGCGCGCGGCCGGAGCCAGGTGCGGGAAGCGGCGCCGCCGTCGACCGCCGCGCGGCTGAACAGCATCGGCATCAGGCGGCCCTCGATCCAGGGCAGATAATGATCGCGATAGTGCGGCGAGCGCGGGTCGTTCGACTGGCCGGGCAGGTTCAGCATCAGCGAATTGTCCCACGCGCCGACGTCGATCACCTGGAGATAGCTCGCCGCCCCGGTCGTGTGCCAGCCGGAACCGCTGATCCACCGCGCCATCACGGTATAGCTGTCGCCGCCCGATCCCCGGCCCTCGATCGGCGGGAAAGCGGCGGCGATGGCGGGAAGCCGCGACAGCGGATGGGCGATCCGCACCTGGTGCAGCGTCGCCCATCGCCATGCCGCCGGATCGGGACCCAGCAGCGGGGGGGGGGTTGGGCCAGACGCGAGAAACGTGGAATC
>JBKBPQ010000012.1:64630-87791 GCA_046293155.1 Allosphingosinicella sp.
GGCCCAGTCCTCGGCAAGCGCGCGCTCCAGCATCGCGTCCCGCGCCGCGGCGGGGGCGGGGCCGAGCCGCGCGTCGGGCCGCTCCAGCAGGTCCAGCAGGACGGACGGCGCGATGTCCGTCACCAGCTCGCGCGCGCGTTCCGGGACGATCGCGTCGAGCATGAGGTCTTCGAGCTTGCGCCACAGGATCTGGTACAGGGCGGCGGGCCCGCTGTCGGCGTCGAGCCGCGCTTCCCAGCCGCGCAGCATGGCGAGCGCCGGCTGCGCGGCGGGCGCGGCGCGGGCGGGCAGCAGCGCGAGCAGCTGCTGCGCCGGCTTCGATAGCGTGTCGTGGAGAAGCTCTACGCTGTCCCGGACGCTGTGCCTCGGCTGCGCGGACAGGACCTCCGCGACCCGCTCGTAGCGATAGGGTTCGCGGAAGGAGAAAGCGGGAATGCGGTCGCGCGGCCAGTCGGCGGGGAGATTGTTCTGGTTGGCCGAGGCGAACCAGCCGCGCGCCGGATTGTACTGGCTCGGAAGGTCGCGAAAGTCGCGCAGCCCGGTCCAGTCGTGGCTGCCGTCGCCCGGCACCGGCATCAGCCCGTCGCCGCGGCGGCGGATCGGCATATAGCCGATCACCTGCCAGCCATGATTGCCCTCCACGTCCGCATAATGGAAGTTGGTGGGCGAGGGGTGGAAGCGGAACGCGTCGCGCAGGCTTTCCCAGTCCCGCGCCAGGTTGATGGCGATCATCGCGAAGGCGCCGCTGGCGCCGGGTTGCAGCTCGACCGCCGCCAGCGCCGTCGCGCGCCGCCGCCGCGGGTCGTGCGACACGACCGGACCCTGGACGGCATAGCGCAGCGTCGCCGGGCGTGCCGGCGCGTCCCTCACCGGGATCAGGATCTCGACCTTCTCGAACCGCTTCCACGCGCCTTCGTGGCGATAGCGTTCCGGATCGTCGGGGTGGAGTTCCAGCACGAACAGGTCGGACTGGTCGATATGGAAGTTGGTCCGCCCGAAGGCGAACCGGTCGGTATGCCCCTGCATGATGCCCGGAAGGCCCGGGGCGCCGCCGCCGATCACGTCCAGCCCCGGCGCGGTCAGATGCGCCACGTGGCGCGGGCCGAAGCCGCCGATGCCGAGATGCGGGTCGTTGGCGAGGATCGGCCGGCCGGTGGCGGTGCGCCCGGGACCGACCGTCCAGGCGTTGCTGCCCGCATGGACCAGGTCCGCCGGGGTGGCCGCCGACTCGGTGGGGATCGACCCCCAAGGAAGCGGTCCCGGCCGGAGCAGGGCGAGATCGGCTTCGGAGACGGCGGCGGCGTCCAGCCCGTCCGGCACCCTCAGCTCCCAGGCCGGGCGCAGGGGCGCCATCACGGCGTCGAGCTCGAGCAGCCCCATGCCGGCCAGGCGCGCGCGCCGCACCTCGTCGCTTGCATTGCCGCCGATCGACGATCCGCGCGTCAGCACCAGGTCGCGAATGTCCCATCTCAGCGGACGAATGCCCAGGATGCCATATTCGAGCGGCAGCAGCGCCGGATCTGCGGTCACCTCGTCGATCCGCGCATTGACCCCCGCGACATAGGCCTTCGCGCAGTCCAGGACGGCGGGCGGGACGCGCGCCAGCTCCCGGTCCAGGTCGCCGCGGTAATGAAGCAGGCGCGCGCGCGCGTCGTGCGGCGCGAATTCGGCGCCGAACGCCTCCGCCATCCGCCCGAGATCGCGCCGGCGGGCGAGGTCGATCTGGAACAGCCGGTCGCGCGCGACGACATAGCCCTGGCCGAAAAAGGCGTCGGGGATGGAGCTCGCGCGGATGTGCGGGACGCCGAAGCGGTCGTCGACGATCTCGATGGGCGCGCCCGGGCCGGCGGGGCCGACGTCCACCGTGCGCACCGGCCGCGGCATCGCGGGCGCGCCGCAGGCCGCCGTGGCGAAGGCAAGGGTCGCGGCCGATCCGAGCAGGAACGAACGGCGGTCGAGCATCGCGAAATCATCCTTCGGCATTTCCGCGACGAGGCTAGGTCCCGCCTCCGGCCGCGTCACATAAAGATCGGTCGCCCGGCCATAGGGAGCGGCTATGACCCGGGCCATAGTCTGCGTCTATGCCCCGGCAAAGGAATGGAACTCCGCCAGGCATTGACGCTGCTCGCCAGCCCCCGGCACCTTGCCGAAGGCCGTCCGCAATGAGGCGTGGGCACGGTCCGGTCAATCCAGGGGGTACCACATGACACATCGTTCGGCACGCGCACGCAGCAGGTCCAGGTGGCTCGGCATCTCCAGCCTCGCCATGCTCGGCATCGCCACCGCCGCCCCCGCGCAGACGGTCCCCACCGACGAGGCGCCGGGAGTCGCCCAGGGCGCGCCGGACCCGGCCGGGACCGAAAGCATCGTGGTCACCGGCACGCGCATCGTGCGCGACGGCTACCAGGCGCCCAATCCGCTCACCGTGCTGACCCGCGAGGACATCCAGAACACGTCGCCGTCGAACAACGTCGCGGACTTCGTGAACCAGCTTCCGCAGCTCGCCGGTTCCACCCGGCCGGCCAATTCCCGCCTCAATCTCAGCAGCGGCCAGGCCGGCATCAACGCGCTGAACCTGCGCAACCTCGGCGAGATCCGGACGCTGGTGCTGCTGGACGGCCGCAGGTCGGTCGGATCGACGATCACCGGGCTCGTCGACGTCAACACCATTCCCCAGATGCTGATCGACCGCGTCGAGGTGGTGACGGGCGGCGCTTCCGCGGCCTACGGCTCCGACGCGGTCGCCGGGGTCGTGAACTTCGTGCTGAACAAGCGGTTCGAGGGCCTGAGGATGCAGGCCGACACCGGCATCACCACCCATGGCGACGGCTTCAACTATTCGGTCGGGATGGCGGGCGGCATGTCGTTCGCGGGCGGCCGCGGCCATCTGCTGCTGAGCGGCGAGGTCGCGCATCGCGACGGCATCTTCCAGATCGACCGCGAATGGAACCAGCGCGGCTTCGTGCGCATCCAGGATCCGAACTGGACCGCCGCCAGCACCACGCCCCAGTTCCTGATCCGCAACAATGTGGGTCCGGTGAACTCCACGCCCGGCGGCATCGTCACCGGATCGACTGGCGGCACCGCGAACCGGCTGAGGGGCCTCTATTTCGGCCCCGGCGGTTCCGTGAACCAGTTCCAATATGGCGCGCTCACCTTCCCCGCCGTCGGCGGCGCGGCCGCGCCGACGCTGACGCAGGGCGGCGACTGGCGGGTCAACGACACCGGCCGCCGCATCGGCCTCGATCCCGAAGACGATCGCCACGGCGTGTTCGGACGGCTGAGCTTCGAGGTCGCGGATGGGATTGAGCTGTTCGCCGAAGGCTCGTACAACTGGCAGGAAGTCTATTTCAACGCGGGGCCGAACCTTGCCACCGGCATCGTCCTCCAGCGCGACAACGCCTTCCTGATCAACACGCTGAGCCCGGAGCAGCTCGCCGGCATCAACACGGTGACCATCGCGACGTCCGCCGCCGATCTTCCGTTCCGCGGCGCGAACAACCGCCGCAAGGTGCAGCGCTACGTGCTCGGCGCCGAGGGCGAGTTCGAACTGCTGGGCAACCGGGCCAACTGGAACGTCTACGGCCAGTATGGACGCGCGGACCTGCGCGAGCAGCTGCGCAACATCATGCACATCCAGCGGATGCTGAACGCGACCGACGCGGTCTTCGCCCAGCCCGGCAATCCGGCGGGCGCGGCCCCGGGCTCGATCGTCTGCCGGATCAACGTCGATGCCAATCCGAACAACGACGATCCGCGCTGCGTGCCGCTCAACCGGCTCGGGACCGGCGTCGCCAATCCGGCCGCTTTCCCCTACGTGCTCGGCGATCCCTATCGCGACCAGGTGGTGGAGCAGATCGTCACCGGCCTCAATCTGTCCTTCACGCCCTTCGCCACCTGGGCGGGCGACGTCAGCGTCGCCATGGGCGGCGAATATCGCGAAGAGAAGATCCGCGGGTTCGTCCCGGAGGAATTCCAGCCGATCGTCGGCCCGAACAGCACCCAGAACCGCTGGTCGGTCGGCAACTATCTGCCGACGCGGGGCAGCTACGACGTCAAGGAAGCCTATCTCGAAACGGTCGTGCCGCTGGGGCTCGGGCTCGAATTCAACGGGGCGGTCCGCGCCACCGATTATTCGACGTCGGGCTATGTGACGACGTGGCGGGCGGGCGCCACCTGGGACCCGATCCCGGACGTGCGCTTCAGGGCGGTGCGCTCGCGCGACATCCGCGCTCCCAACCTCAACGAACTGTTCCAGGCCGGCGTCTCGAACAGCGACTCGGTGCGCAACCCCTTCTTCCCCGGCGTGGGGCCGGGCTCCATCACCTATCCCGCGGCGATCTCCTTCTCCGCGACCGTCGTCGGCAATCTCAATCTGCGGCCGGAAAAGGCGGATTCCTTCAGCGTCGGCGCCGTGCTGTCGCCCCGCTTCCTTCCCGGCTTCAACGCGTCGGTCGACTATTTCCGGATCGAGATGGATGATTCGATCGGCAACCTTTCCGCGCAGGAGATCATCAACCGCTGCTCCGAAGGCCGCACCGAATTTTGCGCGGCGATCACGCCCGATCCCACCAACGCGACGCGCATCCTGTTCCGCAGCCAGCCGTTCAACTTCGTGCAGCAGATCGTGCGCGGCATCGACTTCGACGCCTCCTATCGCGTGCCGATCGACCGGATCTTCCCGGAAGCTCCGGGCAACTTCACGCTGCGCGGCGTCGCGACGCGCTACATCGACAACATTATCGATCAGGGCATCGTCGGCAACATTCCGTTGAACACGGTCGGCGTGAACGGGGGGCAGGCCAGCACGCCCACCTGGATCTACCGCTTCACCGCCGGCTACGACACGCCCGATTACGCGCTCACGGCGGTGGCGCGCGGCGTCAGCTCCGGCCGCTATGCCGCCAACGGCGTCGAGTGCCAGACCAATTGTCCGCCGTCGACCACCCAGGCGCCCACCTACGAGCTGAACCGCGTTTCGGGCGCCTTCTACGTCGATCTCAACCTCACCACCCGCTTCGACGCGCTGGGACGCGGCAGGGGCGAATTCTTCATCAACGTCACCAACCTGCTGGATGCGGACCCGATCGTGCTGCCGGAAACCGGCCTCGCCGCCAACAGCACCTATAGCGACCTGCTCGGGCGGGCCTACCGGGTCGGCGTGCGCTTCCAGTTGCGCTAGGTGACCGACGCGGCCGCCGACGCAGCCTTCGCGGCGGCGGGCCGCGCGGTCGCCTCCGGCCGGATAGCGGGGGCGGCGCTCGGCATCGTCGACCGCGGCGGGCGGCGGGCGGTGCGGTTCGCGGGCATGGCCGCCGTCCTGCCCGCGCCCGAACCGCTGACGCCGGACCATTGGTTCGATCTCGCCTCGCTGACCAAGGTGATCGCGACCACTCCCACCATCCTGCGGCTCGCGGAGGAGGGAAGGATCGGGCTCGACCGGCCGATTACCGACGCCATCCCGGACCTGCGCCAATATGACGTCGCCGGCGCCGCGGAGCGCCGTCTCACCTTCCGCGACTGCCTGGCGCACCGCACGCATCTTCCGGCGGTGGAGCCGATCTACACCTACGGCACCGACCCGCGGCAGCTACGGGCCTTCGTCCTGCAGCGTGAATGGCGCCGCGGCCCGCCGGTCTATTCGGACATCAACTTCATCCTGCTGGGGATCGCGATCGAACGGCTGACCGGGCGCTCGCTCGCGGAACAGGCGCCCGGGCCGGGCCTCGCCTTCGGCCCGCCGCCGGGACCCGCCGTCGCGACCGAGGCCTGCAGCTGGCGCGGCCGGGTGATGAAGGGCGAGGTTCATGACGAGAATGCCTGGGCGCTCGGCGGCGCCGCGGGCCATGCCGGCCTGTTCGGAACCGTCGACGGCGTGCTCGATCATGCGCGGGCGCTTCTCGACGGCGGCGGCGCTTCCGACGCGATCGTCTCGGCGATGCGGGAGCACGTGCATGCGAACCGGACCTGCGGCTGGGAGAAACGCTATCCCGGCTGGCATGGCGGCGACGCCTGTTCCGGCGAGACGATCGGCCATACCGGCTTCACCGGCACCGGCCTGTGGATCGACTTCGATCGCGGCCTCGCCTGGACCCTGCTCACCAACCGCGTCCACCCGAGCCGCCACGTGGAAACCGGCATCGACCGCCTCCGCCGCGAAACGGGCGAAGCGGTCATCGGCGCGTGGAGCTAGCGCGTAAAACCTCGTCATCGCGAGGAGCGGAGCGACGAAGCGATCCATCGGCCGGAGCTCTCACTTCCCTATGGATTGCTTCGCTCGCAATGACGGACCGGGCCCAGGCCGTCCCCTCGTCAATTGGCCTCGGCGATCAGGATCAGCGCCTCGTCGAGCGCCGCCGTCGCCGCTCCGCCTTCCGGCACGTCGTTCGCGAAGGCCGAGAAGGCGAGGATCCGGCCGCTGCGCGCCGTCATATAGCCCGAAAGCGCGAAGGTGGCGTTCAGCGTGCCGGTCTTCGCGAACAGCCGGCCCTCGAGCGGCGTGCCCCTGAAGCGGCGGGCGAGCGTCCCGTCCACTCCGGCCACCGGCAGCGTGGCGCGCCATTGTTCGCCCCAGGGCTGGCCTTCGATCCAGCGCAGCAGCCGGACGACGCCGCGCGGCGCCAGCCGGTTGTAGGTCGACATGCCCGATCCGTCGGAAATGTCCCAGCTCGCGCGCGGGACGCCGGCGTCCTCCATCATCGCCGCGACGGCCACGATCCCGTCGGCGGTCGAGCCGCTTCCCCGCAGCAGCCCCACGCGGCGCAGCATCAGCTCCGAATGGACGTTCTGGCTGGCCTTGTTGATGCGCGCCAGATCCTCGGCGAGCGGCGGCGGCGTCAGCCGGGCCAGCGGCTCGGGCCGCGGCGGCCGGGGCGGAGGCGCGGCGCCGCGCCGCGCCGGATCGTCGGCCGGGCCGAGCGGTCGGTGGCGCACCATGACCTCGCCCCCCACCCGCACGCCGCGCTCGGCGAGCAGGTTCCGCAATCGCCACGCCGCATGATGGGCCGGATCGTCGATGCCGAGCTGGAGCGTCTGCGGCGCGGCATCGGCCCGGATCGTGCCGGTCAGGCGCACCCGCAGGCTCCCCGGCATCCGGTCCGCCACCAGCCGCGTCTCGCCGCCCGCGACGGTCCGGGCGCGATTGTCGATCTCGTAATAAGGCAGGAAGTCGAGCCGCGGCGGATCCCCGGGGGCGCCGGGCAGGACGCGTAGCGCGAATTCGTTGTCGTCCAGGGTGAGCGCCGAAATGGCGGTGCCGTAGCGGCTCTGGATGTTGTTCCAGCTCATGCCGAGGCTCCACCGCTCGTCCGGCAGCAGGCTGTCGTCGCCCACCACATGGTTCACGGTCCGCGTCCGGGAAGCGACGGCGTCGGCAAGCGCGGCGAGGCAGTTCGACACGCAGTCGGCCGCGCCCGAGAGACGGGCGTCACCATTGCCGACCAGCACGACGTCGGGCGCCCCCGCGCCATTCTCCTCGAGCCGCACCGCCGCGCCGCCTTCGGCATCCGGTGCGTGGACGTCCACGATCGCGGCGAAGGCGGCGGCCGTCACGAGCATCTTGGTGTTGGAGGCCGGGACGAACCTGGTGTCGGGCTGGATCGCGACCAGCTCGCGCCCGTCCGCGTCCGCCACCACCAGCCCGAAGCGGGGACCGGGCCCGACCTCGGCGAGCCGCGCCTCGACCCGCTCCTGGAGCGTCTGCGCGAAAGCGGGGGAGGCCGCGAACTGCAAAGCGGCGAACAAGGCGGCGTGCCGGCGGGGAGCGCGTGTCATCGCCGTCACCCTAGCGCCTTTCGCGCCGGGAGGAACAGCGCGGCGCCCGACGGGGCTCACGGGCAGGTTCCTTTTGGCGGCGTGCGGGCGAGCGCGCGCCCCGCCGCCGCGCCGGTCAGGGCGCCGTTCTCCACCGCGAGCACGCCGTTCACGAGCACCGCGCGAACGCCCTCGGCATGCAGGGTCGGCTGCTCATAGGTGGCGCGTTCGGCATAGCGGCGCGGGTCGAACACCAGGATGTCGGCGATCGCGCCCGGCCGCAGCCGGCCCCGGTCGGCGAGCCCGAACGTGTCGGCGGTCAGCGAGGAGCTGCGCTCGACGAAGGCGCGCAGCGTGATCACCTTCCGCCGCACCACATATTCCCGATATTTGCGGGCGAAGCTGCCGAACGCCCGCGGATGGCCTGCCGAGGCGTCGGAGCCGGTCATCACCCAGGGCCGGCGCATGAAGGCGGCGATGTCGCCTTCCGTCTGGTTGAACGAGGCGACCGGCGGGTCGTGGCGGCGGATGACGGCCTGCGCGGCGGCGACCGCGTCCTGCCCGCCGTCCGCCGCGACCTCGGCCAGGGTCCTGCCGCGATGATCGCCGCCGGTCAGCAGCAAGGCGCCCGCTCCGCCGCGGCGCCGCAGATTCTCCGCCATCTCGCCGCGCAGGCGGGCGGCGGCGGACGGATCGTCGAGCCGCCGGAGCAAGGCGGCGCGGCCGCCGTCCAGCGCCCAGGCGGGCACCAGCGCCGCCACCAGCGTGGTGCCGGAGGCGGACCAGGGATATTGGTCGGCGGTCACGCGCTGCCCCGCGCGCCGGGCGGCTTCGATCCTGGCGATGATCGCCGGCGCCTGGCCGAGGACGTCGACGCCGAGCGCCTTGATGTGCGAGATGTTGACCGGCAGGCCCGCCCGGCGGCCGACCTCGATCGCCTCGTCCACGGCCGCCGCCAGGCCGACCGAATAGCTCGATTCGTCGCGGATATGGGTGTCGTAGACGCCGCCCCGCAGCGCCGCCTCGCGCGCCAGCTCGACCACTTCCTCCGTGCCCGCGAAGCTCTGCGGCGGATAGAAGAGGCCGGTCGAGAAGCCGAGCGCGCCCTGGCACATCGCGCCCGCGACGAGCGCCTTCATCCGCTGCAGCTCCGCCGCCGTGGGCGCGCGGTCCGCCTCGCCCAGCACCTGCCGGCGCACCGGGTCGAGCCCGACGAACGTCGCATAGTTGATCCCGACCGGACGGCGGCCCGCGCCGGCGAGCACGTCGGCCGCGTCCGGCGCGCCGCGCCCGTCATTGCCGATGAAGGCGGTCGTCACGCCCTGCATAAGGAAAGCGGACATGAGCCGCGCCTCCGCCTCGGGCGACCGGAGTTGCTCGCCGGCATGGGTGTGGGGGTCGATGAAGCCCGGCGCCACGATCATCCCGCGCGCGTCCAGCACGCGGCGGCCGGCGACCGCCAGCCGGCGGCCGACGGCATGGATCCGGTCGCCGTCGACGGCGACGTCGCCGACGAAGCCGGGGCCGTCGCCCGAAAAGACGGTGCCGCCGCGGATCAGCAGGTCGACGCTGGCGGGCGGCGGCGTCGCGCTCACCGAGAACAGGGCCGCCGCGAGCAGCAAGGCCGCGCGGCGCCGGGTCACGCCATGCCCCAGAAGCCGTCGGCGGGCGGCAGCAGATAGCCGCCCTGGTCGACGACGCCGCCGTCCCGGTCGCGGCTCAGCCATAGCGGGCCGTCCAGATCGACGAAGTCCGACATGGCGGCGATGTGGAGCGCGGGCGCGATCGACAGCGAAGAGCTGACCATGCAGCCGGTCATCAGCCCCAGGCCGAGCCGCCGCGCGCCGCGGGCGAGCGCGAGCGCCTCGCTGAGGCCGCCGGACTTGTCGAGCTTCACGTTCACCGCCTGGTAGCGGCGGGCGATCCGCGGCAGGTCGGCGGCGACATGGACCGATTCGTCGGCGCAGATCGGGACGGCGGGCCTGAAGCCCTCCAGCCATTCGTCCTCGTCCGCCGGCACCGGCTGCTCCAGCAGGTCGACGGACTGGGACGCCAGGAAGGGCTGCAGCCTCTCGACGATCTCCCGGTTCCAGCTCTCGTTCGGATCGACGATGAGGTCGGCGTCCGGCGCGGCCTGCCGGACGGCGCGGATCCGCGCCTCCGGATCCTGCGCGTCCACCTTCACCTTGAGGAGCGGCGCGTGGGCGACGGCGGCGGCCGCCCGCGCCATCGCGTCCGGTTCGTCGATCCCGATGGTGAGGGCGCTGACGAGCGGGCCCGGTTCCGGCGCGTCGATCATGCCGGCGACGCTGCGTCCCGACAGGCGCGCCTCGAGATCCCACAGCGCGCAGTCGAGCGCGTTGCGGGCCGCTCCCGCCGGCAGGAGCGACGGCAGGTCGCTCCGCCCGGCGCCTTGCCCGATCGCCGCCCGCGCCCGCTCGACGTCCGCCAGCGCGCTCGCGACGCTTTCGCCGTAGCGCGGGTAGGGCACGGCTTCCCCGCGCCCGACCACGCCGCCCTGTCCGATCTCGACCGCGATCACGTCCGCCGCGGTCTTGACGCCGCGCGCGATCCGGAACGGCCGGCTCAGTTCGAGACGTTCGTGTCGAGCCTGGAGGGTGCGCGGCATAGAAGCAGATCGACGATGGCCTCGACTCCGAAGGCGTGGGGATCGGTGCAGGGAAGGCCGAGCCGGTCTTCCGTGCGGGCGCAGAGCCGCAGCGCGTCGTCGCGCTCCAGGCCCGAGCTGTTGAGGCAGATGCCGACCGCGCGAACGTCGGGGCTCGTGAGCCGCGCCGCCTCGAGATTGGCGGCGAGGCACTCGGCGAGGTCCGGTAGCGCCCGGCCGGGCAGGCCCCGCATATGGGCGCGCCCGGGCTCGTGGCAGAGCACCAGCGCTTCGGGCTGCGCGCCGTGGAGGAGGCCGAGCGAGACCCCGGCGAAGGACGGATGGAAGAGCGAGCCCTGCCCCTCGATGAGGTCCCAGCCCCCGTCGTGACGCTCCGGCGCGAGCTGCTCGATCGCGCCCGAGATGAAGTCGGCGACGACCGCGTCCACCGGCACCCCCGCCCCCGCGATCAATATGCCGGTCTGGCCGGTAGCGCGGAAATCGGCCGGGATGCCGCGCGCGGCGATCGCCCGCGCCAGCGCCAGCGTGGAATACATCTTGCCGACCGAACAATCGGTGCCGACCGTCAGCAGCCGCCGTCCCGGGCGCGGAGCGCCGGTGCCGACGCGCAGGTTCGGCGGCGGCTCGCGCACGTCGAACAGCTGAAGCCCCCGTTCCCCGGCGAGCGCGGCGAGCAGCGGCTGGTCGCGCAGCCGCTCGTGCAGTCCCGCCGCGACGTTCAGTCCCGCCCGCAGCGCCGCCGCGGCGTCCTCGACGATGTCGGCCGGCAGCCGCCCGCCCGGGCCGGCGATGCCGAGCACGAGCGTGCGCGCGCCTCGTGCCGCCGCTTCCTCCATCCCGAGCCGCGGCAGGCCGAGCGTCAGCGGGCAGTCGTCGTGCCGGAACTCCCCGACGCAATCTTCTGGCCGGAACGCCGCGAGCCCGCGCGACGTCTTGATGCCGAGTGCGTCGGCGGTGCGGCCGAGATAGAGCAGGAAAGGCGAAGCGATCATCGGGGCCGAGCCTATCGCCGCCGCCCGCCGCCGCCGCATAGCGAGTGGCGGGCGCGGCATAGCCTGCCGTTATGGAGCGTCCAGCACCTGGGCGAGGGTCTTCAGGAACTCGGTGGCGAGCGCGCCCGGCGGGCGGTTGGTGAGATAGATGGCGTGGATGCCGAACGTGACCTGGGGCTTCAGCGGGCGCATCGAAAGGCCGGGCCCGAGCACCGCCTGCGCGGTGAAATTGTCGACCACCGCGATGCCGACCCCCTGCCGCACCAGCGCGGAGGCGATGTAGAAGGTCCGGGCGGAGACGACCTCGTCCAGCTCGACTTCCTGCCGCTGCAGCTCCTGCGCGAACAGCTGGCCGGTGGGCCCGCTTGCCGCCAGATTGATGAAGCGGCGGCCGCGCAGCCGTTCCAGTTCGATCCGCGCCGGCGCGTCCGGCATTTCCTCCTCCGGGTAGAGCACGACCAGCTCGCCCTCGCCCAGCCAGCGATGCGCCAGCGGGGCGGAAGGCGGCACCTGATAGGCGATCGCGATGTCGGTCTCGCGCTCGTACAGCTTGCGCAGCAGGTCGTCGTGATGGACGGTCTGGAGGTCGAACCGTACGTTCTCGTGGCCCCGCAGGAAGCGCGCGACCGCGGTCGGGAGCGCCTCGAGCGCCAGCGACGGCAGAGCGGAGACGCGCAGCATCCCGCCCACGCCCCGCCTCAGGTTCCGCCCGGCCTCGCGCAGGGCATGGACCCGGTCCTGGATCTCGCTGACCTCGCCGAACAGGGTGTGCGCGTCCTCGGTCGGCACCAGTCCGCCATTGGTGCGGTGGAAGAGCTGAAAGCCGAGCAGGCTCTCGGCGTGCCGCAGCATCTTCGACACCGACGGCTGCGACACGTGGAGCGCCCGCGCGGCGGCGCTGACCGAACCGTTGAGATAGACGGCGTGGAAGATTTCAATGTGGCGCAGATTCATGGCAGGACTTCTAGCGGGCGCCGTCAAAGCTGTCGCCGGTTCCGGTAAGTCGGAGAACCGATCCCGGCGAAGATGGTGGGATCAGCCCCGGCGGAGGGGACGGCTGCTCCCGAACGCGGCCTCGGCATACTCACTTCCGCTCGGCACTTCGGCGTGCCTGGTTCGTTCGGCCCCCACGCTCGAACAGTTGGAGTAACGGTATGAACATCGACACTCTTGCCGGCGAGGGCACGAACCTCAAGGGCCGCTTCAAGGAGTCGCTCGGGGACGCGGTGGGCGACCCGGCGCTTCGGCGCGACGGCATTGCCGATCAGGCAGCGGGCAGCACGCGCAAGCTGATCGGCGCCGTGCGGGACTTCGTGCGCGACCAGCCGATCGTCGCGGCGGCCCTGTTCTCGGTGGCCGGGGCCGCGCTGCTCAGCCGCCTGCGCCACGGCTAGCCAGACCCGCGGCCGTCGAGGTCCGGTTTCGAAGATGCCGCCTCGACGGCCCGGCCGCGTTCAGGCAATGTGGCGCCTGGCGTGACCAGCGGACCGGGAAGGATCGATGCCCGACAGGAAGAAGCGTGCCCAGCGGCGGGAGCAGCAGGCGCGGGAGGTGGAAGAGAGCCAAGCGGCGCTGCGCAGGAGCATTTCCGAAACGCAGCGCCTGATGGACGAATCCGACGCGATGCTCGCGCGTCACCGCCGGGAACGGGACGAAGACGACGCGGAGGAGTGACGAAGGCGCGGGCCGCCCGGAGGCGGATGCGCGGTCCGTCAACTCGCCTTGCGGTTCTTGAGCCAGATCGAGATCAGGATCAGCGAGAAGGCGGCGAGGCGCAGCAGATAGAGCCAGCTGCGCTCCTCCACCGGGATGTTGGTGAAGGCGAGCAGCGCCTGGGTGAGGCCGAGCAGGAAGAAGGCTGCGGCGAAGGCGATGAACAGCCCCTCGCGCGTGCGCTTCCAGAAGCGCAGGAAGAACAGTCCCGCGACCGCGAAGCCCATGGTGATGGCGCCGGAGAGGAAGTCGAAAAGCATCAGCGTCTCATTCCTCGAGATCCCAGATGAAGCCGAACAGCAGGACCGCGACCGCGCCGAGCGACAGCGAATGGCGCAGCAGCCGGAAGTCGGCGGCGGGAAGGACCAGAAGGTCAACGAAGACGATGAGGTTGTTTCCCGCCAGCAGCACGAAACAGAGCGAGCTCCACAGCAGCAGCCGCATTCCGGTCCGGCGGTAGCTGCGGGCCAGCAGGCCGGCGCAGGCGCCGCTGGTCAGGAAGCAGAGGAGATAGACGGCGGCGGGGAACAGGCTGTCCATGGTCAGTCCTTCCGCAGCCGGAAGGCGTCGGCGAACGCGGTGATGCCGGGATTGGCCGCGGAGACGATCATCCGCCGGACCGCATCGGGGCTCTTGGCGTACATCGCCTCCGCGCCCTCGACGAGCGCCTCGAGCTCGGCCGTCACCGGGCGATAGCGGACCGACCCGTCGGCTTCCGCGATGACGAGTCCGGCCGCCGACAATGTGTCGACGCTTTGCGTTACCACGAGATCACTCCCCCGCAGGCCCATGACCATTTCCCCATGGGACAGGCTGCGCTCCCGATGTTGCCGCAAATAGCAGAGCAATTCCAGCGCCCAGACTGACCGGAAGGTGGTCCGGATGAAATTCGAGATTTCCTGGTGGGACGGCATTCCCGTGCGATCGATCCTGTTGCGGTTCCCAATCCGGCGGCTGCTTGCGGGGCCTTCTAGTCCCCTCCCTCGCTCGCGCAACCCTCCCTGGCCGGCCATTCACCCTCATTTTTTAAATGTGCAGGCCGCCGCTTCTGCTATTCAGGCGGCGGCCGGGGGGCCGTGACGGATTCGGGAGGGGAGGAAGCGCGCGAAGGAGTATTGAGTGTGAACGTCGAAACCCATCGGGATTTCCTGGACCGCCGCCAGCTCCTCAGTGCCCTCAGAAGCTTTAGACGCGGCGATTTCAGCGTCCGCCTGCCCGAGGACCTGCCCGGCCAGGACACCGAGATCGCGCGCCTGTTCAACGAGATCGCCGGCCTCAACGAGCAGATGACCGACGAGTTCGAACGCCTGTCCCAGGTGGTCGGCAAGGAAGGCAAGATCAGCCAGCGCGGCAAGGTGCGCGCCGCGACCGGCGGATGGGAATCGGCGATCCGCTCCGTCAACGAGCTGATCGAAGACATGGTCCAGCCGACCGCCGAGGTCGCGCGCGTGATCGGCGCGGTCGCCAAGGGCGACCTGTCGCAATCGATGACGGTCGAGATCGACGGGCGGCCGCTGCGCGGCGAGTTCCTGCGCATCGGCAAGGTCGTAAATACGATGGTGGAGCAGCTCGCTTCCTTCGCCTCCGAAGTGACGCGCGTGGCGCGCGAGGTTGGCACCGAGGGCAAGCTCGGCGGCCAGGCCAAGGTGAAGGGCGTCGCCGGCACCTGGAAGGACCTGACCGACAACGTCAACGCGATGGCGACCAACCTCACCAGCCAGGTGCGCAACATCGCGGAAGTGACGACCGCGGTCGCCTCGGGCGACCTTTCCAAGAAGATTACCGTGGAGGTGAAGGGCGAGATCCTGGAGCTCAAGAACACCATCAACGTGATGGTGGACCAGTTGAACAGCTTCGCCTCGGAAGTGACCCGCGTCGCCCGCGAGGTCGGCACCGAAGGCAAGCTCGGCGGCCAGGCGCGGGTGGAAGGCGTCGCCGGCACCTGGGCCGATCTCACCGACAATGTGAACCTGATGGCCGACAACCTCACCGGCCAGGTCCGCAACATCGCCGAAGTGACGACCGCCGTTGCGCGCGGCGACCTTTCCAAGAAGATCACCGTCGACGTGAAGGGCGAGATCGCCGAGCTCAAGAACACCATCAACACCATGGTGGACCAGCTGAACAGCTTCGCGTCCGAAGTGACCCGCGTGGCGCGCGAAGTGGGCTCGGAAGGCAAGCTCGGCGGCCAGGCCCAGGTCGAAGGCGTCGCCGGCACCTGGGCCGACCTCACCGACAGCGTCAACCTGATGGCCGGCAACCTCACCGGCCAGGTGCGCAACATCGCCGAGGTGACGACCGCGGTCGCCTCGGGCGACCTTTCCAAGAAGATCACCGTCGAGGTGCGCGGCGAGATCCTGGAGCTCAAGAACACCATCAACACCATGGTGGACCAGCTGAACGGCTTCGCGAGCGAGGTGACCCGCGTCGCCCGCGAAGTGGGCACCGAGGGCAAATTGGGCGGCCAGGCGAAGGTGCCCGGCGTCGCCGGCACCTGGGCCGATCTCACCGACAATGTGAACCTGATGGCGGCCAACCTCACCGGCCAGGTCCGCAACATCGCCGAAGTGACGACCGCGGTCGCCAAGGGCGACCTTTCCAAGAAGATCACCGTCGACGTGAAGGGCGAGATCGCCGAGCTCAAGAACACGATCAACGTGATGGTCGACCAGCTGAACGCCTTCGCCTCCGAGGTGACCCGCGTCGCCCGCGAGGTCGGCACCGAGGGCAAGCTCGGCGGCCAGGCGCAGGTGCCCGGCGTCGGCGGTACGTGGAAGGACCTCACCGACAATGTGAACGCCATGGCTGGCAACCTCACCGGCCAGGTGCGCAACATCGCCGAGGTGACGACCGCGGTGGCGTCGGGCGACCTTTCGAAGAAGATCACCGTCGAGGTGCGCGGCGAAATCCTGGAGCTGAAGAACACCATCAACACGATGGTGGATCAGCTCAACAGCTTCGCCTCGGAAGTGAGCCGCGTGGCGCGCGAGGTGGGCTCGGAAGGCAAGCTCGGCGGTCAGGCCAAGGTGGAGGGCGTCGGCGGCACCTGGAAGGACCTCACCGACAACGTCAACGAGCTCGCCGCCAACCTCACCGGCCAGGTCCGCAACATCGCCGAGGTGACCACCGCCGTGGCGCTGGGCGACCTTTCGAAGAAGATCACCGTCGACGTGCGCGGCGAGATCCTGGAGCTCAAGAACACCATCAACACCATGGTGGACCAGCTCAACAGCTTCGCGTCGGAAGTGACCCGCGTGGCGCGCGAGGTGGGCACCGAAGGCAAATTGGGCGGCCAGGCGCAGGTGCGCGGCGTCGCCGGCACGTGGAAGGACCTCACCGACAACGTGAACCTGATGGCCGACAACCTGACCGGCCAGGTGCGCAACATCGCCGAGGTGACGACCGCCGTGGCGCGCGGCGACCTTTCCAAGAAGATCACGGTCGACGTGAAGGGCGAGATCGCCGAGCTCAAGAACACCATCAACGTGATGGTCGATCAGCTGAACGCCTTCGCGAGCGAAGTGACCCGCGTCGCCCGCGAGGTCGGCACCGAGGGCAAGCTCGGCGGCCAGGCGCAGGTGCCCGGCGTCGGCGGCACGTGGAAGGACCTCACGGACAACGTCAACCTGATGGCGACCAACCTCACCAACCAGGTGCGCGGTATCGCCGACGTGGTGACTGCGGTCGCGCAGGGCAATCTGAAGCGCAAGCTGCAGGTGGACGCAAAGGGCGAGATCGCCGCGCTCGCCGAGACGATCAACTTCATGATCGACACGCTGTCGACCTTCGGCGACCAGGTGACCAACATGGCCCGCGAGGTCGGCATCGAAGGCCGGCTCGGCGGCCAGGCGCGCGTGCCGGGCGCGGCCGGCCTGTGGCGCGACCTCACGGACAACGTGAACCAGCTCGCCGCCAACCTCACCAACCAGGTGCGCACCATCGCCGACGTGGCGACGGCGGTGACCAAGGGCGACCTCACCCGATCGATCGCGGTCGAGGCGTCGGGCGAGATGGCGGCGCTCAAGGACACGATCAACGAGATGATCCGCAACCTCAAGGACCAGACCTTGAAGAATGCGGAGCAGGATTGGCTCAAGACCAACCTCGCCCGGTTCAGCCGCATGCTGCAGGGCGAGCGCGACCTCGCCACCGTCTCCAACCTCATCATGTCCGAGCTCGCGCCGCTGGTGAACGCGCAATATGGCGTCTTCTACGTCACCAAGCGCGAGGAGGAGGATACCGTCCTCGAGCTCGCCGCCAGCTACGGCGCCGACAATCTCGACGAATTGCGGCCCACCTACCGGCTGCGCGAGGGGCTGGTCGGCCAGTGCGCGGCCGACAAGAGGCCGATGCTGCTCGAGAACGTGCCGGGCGACTTCATCAAGATCGGATCGGGCCTCGGCCGGGCCCAGCCCGCCAACATCAACATCATGCCGGCCTTGTTCGAGGACGAGGTGAAGGCGGTGATCGAGCTCGCCTCGATCCAGGAGTTCAACGAGACCCACCAGAATTTCCTCGACCAGCTGATGGAATCGGTCGGCATCGTGCTGAACACCATCGCCGCGACGATGCGCACCGAGGGCCTCTTGAAGCAGTCGCAGCTGCTCACCCAGGAGCTGCAGGCGCGCCAGACCGAACTCACCCGCAAGCAGGAGGAGCTGCACAACACCAACGAGGAGCTGCAGGAGAAAGCGGAGCTGCTCGAGATCGAGAAGAAGCAGGTGGAAGCCAAGAATCTCGAGATCGAGATGGCGCGCCGGGCGCTGGAGGAGAAAGCCGAGCAGCTCGCCCTCACCTCCAAATACAAGTCCGAATTCCTCGCCAATATGAGCCACGAGCTGCGCACGCCGCTCAACTCGCTGCTCATCCTCTCGAAGCTGCTGTCGGACAATCCGCAGGGCAATCTCAACGAGAAGCAGACCGAGTTCGCCCGCACGATCCACTCGGCCGGATCGGACCTCCTCAACCTCATCAACGACATCCTGGACCTGTCGAAGATCGAGTCGGGCACGGTGTCGATCGAGCTCGGCGACATGCCGACGCGGATGCTGAAGCAGAATATGGAGCGGACCTTCCGTCAGCTCGCGTCCGACAAGGGCCTGAAGTTCGAGGTGAATTTCGACAAGGGCCTGCCCGAGACCATCCGCACCGACGAGAAGCGGCTGCAGCAGATCGTGCTCAACCTGCTGTCCAACGCGTTCAAGTTCACCGCCGAGGGCAAGGTGGTGCTGGACGTCGGCTGCGCCGATTCGGGCTGGAGCAACAATCACCCGGTCCTGCGTGGCGTCGACCGGGCGGTGCGCATCTCGGTGACCGACACCGGCATCGGCATCCCCGAGGACAAGCAGAAGCTGATCTTCGAGGCCTTCCAGCAGGCCGACGGCACCACCAGCCGCAAATATGGCGGCACCGGCCTCGGCCTTTCGATCAGCCGCGAGATCGCCCGGCTGCTCGGCGGCGAACTGCAGGTCAGCTCGCAGCCCGGCGAGGGTTCCACTTTCACCCTGTACGTGCCGCTGGAGGCGGCGGCGGTCGCGGTCCCGACCGGCCCCACCCGCACCGCCGGCTATGAGAATAGCGGCGCGGCGGTGCCGACGTCGCTGCCGGCGCAGATCGACATCGTCGACGACCGCGACAATCTCGGCGGAGAGCCGTTCGTCCTGATCGTGGAGGACGACGTCACCTTCGCCTCGATCCTGCTCGACCAGGCGCATGAGGCGGGCCTCAAGGGGGTGATCTCGACCGCGGGCGCGGGCACGCTCAACCTGGCGCGTAAGCTCAAGCCCAATGCGATCACGCTCGATCTCGGCCTGTCCGACATCAACGGATCGGTGCTGCTCGACCTGCTGAAGCACGATCCCGTCATCGCCGACATCCCCGTCTACATCATCTCGGGCGCCGAGGATGCCGCGTCGGCGCTTCGGCTGGGGTCGCGGCAGGTGCTCGAAAAGCCGGCCAGCCCCGAAGACCTTGCCGGCCTGTTCCGCCGTATCCGCGCCGACGCCGGGAAGCGCGGCAAGCGGCCGCGCCAGGCCGAAAGCGCCGCCGGAACCGGCGCCGCCGGGCGCTCGATCCCGGAACTGGTCGGCGCAAGGATCCTGATCGTCGACGACGACATCCGGAACATCTATTCGCTGACCAGCGTATTGGAGAGCCACGATGTCGAGGTGGTCCATGCCGAGCGCGGTCGTGAAGGCATCCGGATGCTGGAGCAGGATCCCGGGATCGATCTGGCGCTCATCGACATCATGATGCCGGAAATGGACGGTTACGAGACCATGCAGGAGATCAGGGGCCGGCCAGCGCTGGCCGACAAGCCGCTGATCGCGGTCACGGCCAAGGCGATGAAGGGCGACCGCCAGAAGTGCCTCGACGCCGGGGCGTCCGACTATATCGCCAAGCCGGTCGACATCGAGCTGCTGCTGGCGCTGCTCCGCGTCTGGCTCGGCCGTGCGCGGCCGGCGGCGGCGAGCCCGGCCGGCGCGGCGCAGACGGCGGCCGAATAGACGCCATGGTCCACACCCGTTCCATCGCCGCGCAGGCGGTCCCCCCACGCGATCCGCTCGCGTCCTGCGGGGAGGCCGAGGGCGACCAGGCGTCGGCCGAGCGCCCGCGGGTGCTGGTGGTCGACGACGACGAGCGCAACCTGCTCGCGATCCGCACCGTGCTCGAGGACCTCGCCGAGGTCGTGACCGTCGCGTCCGGCGAGGAGGCGCTGCGGCAGCTGCTCAAGGGCGAGTTCGCGGTCATCCTGCTCGACGTGCTGATGCCCGGGATCGACGGCTACGAGACCGCCCAGATCATCCGCGCGCGCGAGCAGACCAAGGGCATCCCGATCGTCTTCCTGTCGGCGGTGAACAAGGAGGCCGAGCATCTGATGCGCGGCTATTCGATGGGCGCGGTCGACTATGTCTTCAAGCCGGTCGAGCCCTTGGTCCTGCGCTCCAAGGTCGCGGTGTTCGTCGAGCTGTTCGCCAAGACGCGGGAGATCGAGCGCAAGGCGAAGCAGGAGCAGCAACTGCTCGACGACAATCTGCGCGCGAACGCGGAGCTGCTTCGGGCCGAGCGCGAGCTGCGGCTGGCCGAGCAGCGGCAGAATGCGATCATCCGCTCGCTGCCGATCGTCCTCTATCTGGAAGATGCCGACGCATCGCCGCGCGCGCCGAGCTTCGTCGGCGGCGATTTCGCGGCGGTGACCGGCTACGCGTTCAGCGCCGTCGAGGCGGACCCCAACCTGTGGACCGACCGCCTCCATCCCGACGACAAGGAGCGCGTGCTGAGCGAGATCGCCGCGCGGCGCCGGACCGGGGCGATGGCGGTCGAATATCGCTGGCGCTGCGCCGACGGCCAGTACAAGCATTTTCTGGACCAAGCCGTACTGCTGGCCGAGGACGGCCAGGGCCCGGCCCGCTTCGCCGGCACCCTGCTCGACGTCACCGATCGCAAGCGGCTCGAAAGCGACCTGCTGCAGGCGCGTAAGATGGACGCGATCGGCAAGCTCACCGGCGGCATCGCGCACGACTTCAACAATTTGCTGGCGGCGGTGCTCGGCGGCCTCGGCCTCATCGAACGCCGCCTGCCGCTGAACGAGGAGCACAAGAAGCTCCTCGGCATGACCCGGCACGCCGCCGAACAGGGGTCGGACCTCGTGCGCCGCCTGCTCGCCTTCGCCCGCAAACAGCAGCTCGATCCGGGTCCGGTCGACATCAGCCGGCTGTCGGCCACGGTAACCCATCTGCTCGACCATATGCTCGGCGGCCTGGTGCAGCTCGACTGGCGGACGGGCGAGCATGTGTGGTGCGCCTGGGCCGACGAGACCCAGCTGGAGCTGGCGCTGATGAACCTCATCATCAACGCGCGCGACGCCATGCCCGACGGCGGCACCATCACCATCGACGGCGCGAACCGCACCGCGGCCGAGCGGAACGAGCTGGACCTCGCGCCGGGCGACTATGTCGTACTGACGGTGGAAGATACGGGATGCGGCATGTCGCCCGACATCCTCGAGCGCGTGACCGAGCCCTTCTTCACCACCAAGGATGTCGGCAAGGGAACCGGGCTCGGCCTCTCCATGGTCTACGGCTTCGCGCGCCAGTCGGGCGGCGCGCTCGAGATCAGCAGCGAGGAAGGGGTGGGCACGCGGGTCCATATCTGGCTTCCCCGCTCCTTGAGCGAGAATGACGCGGCCGAGGGTGCGGACGACAAGGCGGCGGAGGACGCCGTGCGCCCCACCCGCTCGCTCCGCATCCTGCTGGTCGACGACCACGACGTGGTCCGCGACACGACGGCCGCGATGCTCGAGGACCTGGGGCACAGGGTCGAGGCCGTCTCCGGCGGCGCGGAGATGCTGAGCGCGCTAAACTCGGCGCCCGGAGCCTACGATCTCGTCGTCACCGATTATGCGATGCCGCTCCTGTCGGGCGGCGAGGCCTTGTTCCAGGCGCGGGAGATCCGCCCCGACCTCCCCGCGATCATCATCAGCGGCTATGCCGAAGCGGAGGCGATCGGCCGCAAGCCCTCCGACGTCGCCGTCCTCACCAAGCCGTTCCGGCCCGAGGACATGCGCGCCGCGATCGAGGCGGTGAGCTGACGATCCCGCCGGGGCTTTGCCCGATGCGACAAGGGCCGCTCGCCGCTGCGCAACTTCGCCCCGATCTTGGCGTTCTATCACCAAACCAGCTGAGGAGGTGCCGATGACAAGCACGCTTCCGAGGCGATTTATCGAAGTCGTGCCCCCTGCACGCAACCAGGGGCTCGGCGAGGCGCTCCGGAACGCATTCCGGGTGCCGGACGAGGGTTCGTCATGGCTGAAGACTCTTCTTCGCCGACTTGACCGGACCGATTGATAAAGCGCGTCAGGGGAGGGGCCTACCGGTCCCTCCCATTCGCCCCGTGCCGGGCAATGCGTGAGGGAACCTGAAGGAGTCGGACCTCCGCGAGCCTTGGCGCCAGCTTATTTGCCCCTTCTTCCAGGGTAATTGTCTCTGAACCGGCCCGAACCTCGACCGAACACCCGGAAAAAACCGCAGATTTGCGTCGAAGTTTCACCACTTGCACGTGTTGAGCGGCCAAAAGTGTGAACTTCGCCCGGCCCGCGCGACCGAGACAGCGCGGCGGAGCGCCTGGTGGCCCGACGATGTCGAAGAGCGCTTCCCGCCGAGACTCGCAGGCGAATTCCTACCTTGCAAGGGGAGGGGACTCTGCCGGACGGCCGGCGTCATCCCCGTGAAGACGGCCTCGTTCGCACCCGCACTTCAGGAACCTTTCCGTCGGGGACCGCGATCGATCGACGTCGCGGGAGAGCCCGAACTCGCCTCCGACTTGAGCGAGATGGAAATCGGGCGCGATATCGGCCTAAGCTTCGGCCGTGGAACGGAGCGGTCTCGAAATCTGTCCCGGCTGCGACGCGACGCTGCCGCCGGTCGTCGGAAGCGCGCATCCCTATATCGGATCGTCTCCGTCGTGCTGGGCGGCCTATGGCGACTTGCTTGCGCGCGAATATGGCGATGCGGAGCTGATGAAGGTCCATCGCCTGACCGTCGACGCCTATGCGGCCCAGCATCCGGGCGTGCCGGGGCGGCGCTCGACCCAGTCGGTTTGGGTGCACCTCGGCGGGCTCTATCTGACGCTGGAGCGCGGCCTCTCCGGCGACTTCGCGCGCCGGGTGATCGGCAGGATGACGGACGATGCCGAAAGACTCGTGTGGCTGGAGCCACCCGTGCATCGCGGGACGTTCAGAGTGACCGACATTCTCGCGGCCGAAGGCCCCGGCGCCCATGAGGCCGCCGTCCTACGTTGGTCAGAGGAGGTCTGGCGATCCTGGGCGCCGCATCACCGGACCATTATCGACGCCGCGAACCGGGCCGTAGCCAAATTCCAACGATCCGGGGATCAACGCGGTGCCTGATCATCGTTCGCCCACGTTCCTGTTCATCTCGGGCGGCGGCTTCGGAGCGCTAGGCCTCGTGGACAAAGGGTAGCCAGAGTTTGACGGAGGCGATGGTGACGAAGCCCAGATATGACTCTCGCGTCTTGTCGTAGCGGGTGGCAATGCGCCGCCAGTTCTTGAGTTTGT
>JBKBPQ010000013.1:0-70352 GCA_046293155.1 Allosphingosinicella sp.
CGCAGCTGCGCACTGTGGAAGGCGTCGCCGGGGTCGACTCGATCGGGGGCTATGAAAAGCAATTTGTGGTCCAGCCGGATCCCGGCCGCCTTGCAGGTTACGGGATTTCATTCTCCGAGCTCGCGGACGCGCTCGAGCGGGCGAACATATCCGTCGGAGCGAATTTCATTGAGCGCGGGGGCGAAGCCTTCCTCGTGCGTGCCGACGCCCGAATCCGCCACATCGACGAGATAGAGCGCACGACTGTTGCCAATCGTGACGGTGTGCCTGTCACCGTGGGGGACGTCGCAACCGTGCGCGTCGGCGGCGAGCTCCGCACAGGGGCCGCCTCGATCAACGGCCGAGAGACCGTAATCGGCACAGCCCTCATGCTGGCCGACGGCAACAGTCGTATCGTAGCCGACGCCGTCGCAGATCGCCTCCAAGAGGTTTCCCGCTCGCTGCCACCAGGCATCACGGTCACGCCCGTCTACAATCGATCGACACTGGTCGAGGCCACGATCTCCACGGTCGAGGAGAACCTGCTCCTCGGCGCGCTTGCGGTCATCGCGATGCTTTTCTGGCTGCTCGGCAACATTCGGGCCGCGATCATTGCCGCGCTCGTCATCCCGCTCTCGTTCCTGATGATGGCGATCGGAATGAACCGCTACGGAGTCTCGGGCAACCTGATGAGTCTCGGTGCCCTGGACTTCGGCCTGATCGTCGACGGGTCCATAATCATCATCGAGAACTGCCTGAGGCGGCTCGCCGAGCGGCAGCATCACGAGGGGCGGCTGCTCACCCTCCCCGAACGGCTGCACGAGGTGTTCGAGGCGTCGAAGGAGATGGTCCGGCCGACCATCTACGGCCAGGCCATCATCCTACTCGTCTTCGCTCCACTACTCACCTTCACCGGCGTCGAGGGTAAGATGTTCACCCCGATGGCGATCACAGTGATGTTGGCACTGGTCGGCGCCTTCATCCTCTCGCTGACCTTCGTTCCGGCGATGGTAGCCATCCTGATCCGTGGCCGCGTCGCAGAAAAGGAGGTCCGCGCAGTCGTCTGGGTGAAGGACCGTTACGAGCCGGTGCTCCGCCGGGTCGTCGCGAAGCCATGGCCGTGGATCGGTGCGGGCGTCGGCACGTTCGTGCTTGCCGGGCTTATCTTCACAACCCTCGGCCGCGAGTTCATCCCTCAATTGAACGAGGGCGATCTCTCGCTTCAATCGATCCGAATTCCTTCGACATCGATGGGGCAATCGCTCGACATGCAGCTTCGGGTCGAACGCGCGATATCGGCTCTGCCCGAGGTTGCCTACATCTACTCCAAAACCGGCACGGCCGAGGTCGCCACCGACCCGATGCCGCAGAACATCTCCGACGCGTTCGTGATCCTGAAGCCTGAGGATCAATGGCCTGCGGAGATCGATTCCCGTGAGGAGGTGGTCGAGCGCATCGAGGAGGCGATGTCCAACCTGACGGGCAACGCCTACGAGGTCAGTCAGCCGATCGAGATGCGTTTCAACGAGCTTATCGCGGGCGTGCGCGGCGACATCGCCGTCAAGGTGTTCGGTGACAATCTCGAGCAGCTCGAGCGTGTCGCCAGCAGGGTCGCCGCCGTGATGGGGCAGGTCGAGGGGACGGCCGATCTTCGGGTCGAGCAGACCGCTGGTTTCCCCACTCTCGACGTTCAGTTCGATCGGGACGCCATCGCCCGATACGGTCTCTCGATTGAGGACGTGACGGACACGGTCGCGGCGGCCTTGGGCGGGCGCGAGGCTGGTCTAGTCTTCGAAGGCGATCGTCGCTTCGACATCGTCGTTCGGCTCGACAATGCCACCCGCGACAATCTCGAGGCCGTCGGCGCGCTGCCGGTCATGCTCCCTGAGACCGGCTCCGGCCCTCGTCGTTCCGTGCCGCTCCGGCAGTTGGCGCAATTCCAGACATCGGAAGGCGTCAATCAGGTGAGCCGGGAAAATGGTCAACGTCGCGTCGTCGTTCAGGCCAACGTCCGCGGTCGCGACCTTGGTTCCTACGTCGCCGCAGTGCAGGAGAGAGTCGCCGCAGAGGTCGATCTGCCGCCGGGTGTGTTCATCCAGTGGGGCGGCCAATTCGAAAATCTGCAGGCGGCCTCCGCCCGGCTCGGCATCGTCATCCCCGTCGTGTTCGCCTTGATCTTCGGCATATTGTTCGTCGCCTTGCGCGGCGTGATGCCGGCGTTGGCGGTCTATTCAGCCGTCCCGCTGGGGCTGGCTGGCGGCGTCTTCGGGCTGGCGCTTAGCGGATTGCCGTTTTCGATTTCCGCCGCGGTGGGCTTCATCGTCCTGTCTGGCGTAACCGTGCTCAACGGCTTGGTCGTGATGACGAGCATCCGCCAGCGAATCGAGGCCGGCATGGCCGTCGACGAGGCGGTCACTAACGGAATGATGGAGCGTGTCCGTGCGGTGCTCATCACTGGCATCGTGCCCGCCGTCGGGTTCATCCCGATGGCCGTTGCCACGGGGCGCGGCGCCGAGGTCCAGAAGCCACTCGCGATCGTCGTGATCTCGGGTCTGATTGTCGCCACCATGCTGACGCTGTTCGTGCTGCCTGCGATCAGCCACCTGCTCCTGCGGGTGCGCGGCAAGCGGCACGAGCCGGGCGAATATCAGGACGTTGATGCCCTCGGGAGCCCCTTGCCGGCCGAATGAGGGAGACTCCAGTGTCGATATGGAGACGCGAATCCCCCAAAGTGAAGGAGAAATGAAGGTGGACGCGGGCCACGATCATGGCGGACACGCCCACAATCACGCCGCCGGCGCCAAAACGAAGATGCTGGCCATCGCCCTCGGGCTGACGAGCACCTTCCTCGTCGCAGAGCTTGTCGGCGCATTCCTCTTCAACAGCCTGGCGCTGCTCTCCGATGCGGCACACATGTTCACCGACGCGGCGGCCCTGGCGATCGCGCTGGCCGCTGTGAAGATTGGGCAGCGTCCAGCCGATGATGCTCGCACCTTCGGTTATCGGCGCTTCGAGATCCTGGCCGCTGCCTTCAACGCGCTGCTCTTGTTCGCCGTTGCCGGCTATGTCCTCTGGGAGGGTATCGGCCGCTTCTTCGAGCCAGCGGAGGTTGAGTCAGGCGGCATGTTGGCCGTGGCCGTCGTCGGCCTAATCGTGAACCTTATCGCAATGTGGCTGCTGTCTGCCGGCAAGGAAAAGAGCCTCAACATCAAGGGTGCCTACCTTGAAGTGTGGGCGGACATGCTCGGCTCGCTTGGAGTAATCGTCGGTGCCGGCGTGATCATGCTGACAGGCTGGCAATGGATCGATCCCGTGGTCGCGATCGGCATCGGACTGTGGGTGCTGCCGCGGACATGGACGCTGCTGAAGGACACCACCCAAATCCTCCTTGAGGGCGTGCCTCGCGGGATGCAGCTCGGCGACATCAGGGCGGCAGTCGCATCGACGCCAGGCGTTGCGGGAGTTCATGACCTCCACGTTTGGTCGGTGACAAGCGACGACGTCAGCGCTTCTCTCCACGTCGAGCTCGCTGACGGAGCCGAGGCCGAAGCCGTCAGGCTGGCCGTGGCGGCGCAGCTGCTCGAACACTTCGACATCGAGCACGTGACGATCCAGGTCGAGGCGGAGGGATGCGTGGACGCGGGCCATCTCCACCCCTGATCACGGACGGTTGCTGTTAACTCACGCTAGGAACCTGAGCCAAGTTTCGTCAGGCGACGGCAGCTTAAAATGATGACTTCACCGTCTCGCTGCTTCAATGGAAATGCGATGGCATCCCAAGCCTGTAGCCGTATCTTGCGTTGTATCCTGGCGATCATGCTCGCTTTCGGGGTCGTCGTCGCTCCGGCCACCGCCTTCCCGAACCCTGCTGCTTTCGATGCTGAGGCCGCGCTTGCGGCGCGGCACGCGGTGCTCGGCCTCGAGACAGCAACGGACAGCCACGTCCACGAGGATGGCAAGCCCGAGGAGCGCAGGATAGGGCATGAGCATCGGGACGGCCACGCCGACCACTCACACGAAAAGGCCGGAATCCTGGTCGTGACCGGAACCAACCTCATCTCGAAACCGCAGGTGTGGTCCTCGACGCCGCGCCCGGTGCGCGCAGCCGGCGCCGGCTTGGATCTGGACCGGCCACCGAGACGCGCATCCTGATCTGGTCGCGGCCATTCGCGCCGCAGCTTTTCAATCCAGTTCAATCGGGAAAATCTATGCAACGATCATTGATCGGTGTCGTCCCCGGCCCGCGTGACAGCGGCCAGCGGCTCACCGCCTTGCTGATGGCGCTCTTCGCCATCGCCTTGACGCTTCTTGCGGAGTCGGCAGCGCTCGCTCACGGCGTCGAGGAAGGCGACCAAGGGTATATCCAGGAGATTAGCGGCGTTCGGCTGCTGCCGTTCGTCTATCTCGGCGCCAAACACATGGTGACCGGCTACGACCACATCCTATTCCTGTTCGGGGTGATTTTCTTCCTGTTCAGGCTGAAGGATATCGGGCTCTATGTGAGCCTATTCGCCATCGGCCACTCCACGACGATGCTGCTGGGGGTCTATTTCGACTTCGGCATCAACAGCTACATCATCGATGCAATCATCGGCCTCTCGGTCGTCTACAAGTCGCTCGACAATCTGGGCGCTTTCCAGCGCTGGCTCGGCTTCCAGCCGAACACGCGGGTCGCAACCCTGATCTTTGGCTTCTTCCACGGCTTCGGCCTGTCGACGAAGATCCTCGACTATCAGATCGACCCCAACGGGCTCTTGCCCAATCTGCTCGCCTTCAATGTCGGCGTGGAGATCGGCCAGCTCCTCGCCTTGGCGGTGATCCTCATCGCGATGGGCTATTGGCGGCGAACGCAGAGCTTCTGGCGCCACGCCTACACCGCCAACGTCGTGACCATGACAGCGGGCTTCGTCCTCGTCGGCTACCAGCTCGTCGGCTGGTCGGTCTCTTGAGCTTCAAGGAAATTCCCATGCACAATTCGAATATCCCCACTCATGTTGAGCTACCGTCGTCGAGGCAGCTTGTCCGGTCGACGCTGGTCGCCGTGGCGGTCGCCGGAGCGATGCTCGTCGCCGTGGTGCTTCCGGCCGAATATGCCATCGATCCGACAGGCGCCGGCAAGGCTCTCGGCCTGACGGAAATGGGCGAGATTAAGATGCAGCTTGCCCAGGAGGCCGAAGCCGATCGAGCGGGTGAGGCGCAGGTAGGGGTCCCGGTCGTTCCGGCCGCCGCGGCGCCCGCCACTCAAGCGGCCGCTGAGCCTGCTCAATCGGCTGGTGCACGTTCCGACGAGATGGCGATCATGCTCAGTCCCGGCGAGGGCGCGGAGGTCAAGCTGAGCATGGTTCGAGGCGCCAAGGCGAACTTCAGCTGGACGGTCACCGGCGGGGTCGTGAACTTCGACCTTCATGGCGACGGCGGCGGCCGCTCGGCGCGCTACGAGCAGGGCCGGGGCGTGCCGGGTGCCCAAGGCGTGCTCGAGGCGGCGTTCGACGGGAACCATGGCTGGTTCTGGCGCAACAGGGGCGATGCTCCTGTCACTGTAACCGTCCGAACAAACGGCGCCTACAGCGATATCAATCGCTTGATCTGACGTGGGGGCGTCTCGCGGCCGAGCCGCGAGCGCCCCTTCGCCGGGTGGCTCATACGAAGACCGGCGCCCGGCCGGGAAAAGCTGGCGAGGCGGCACGCGGGCGCCTGTGAGGCAAGTTGCGTCGCAGCGACGGAAGTCGGGCATCGGTTCCTCCCACTGTCGTCGCAACTTATTCGGCTGGATCGGGCACTCCAGTAGTGGGTTGAGCGTGGTTGCCGGGTTAGCTGCGGCCAACGCGGTGGCGGCCTTGGGCCTGCGAGCCGTGACCAGATGCCGCACGCCGGATCCGGATCAATTTGTCTCCCACCGATAGATGGCGAAGTGGTGGCTCGCATCCTCCCAGTTTCCCTTGGCGACCAGATGCCACGAGGCGCCGCCGTCAAGAAGATCTGAATGGTTGGCATGGTAATAGATGATCGTGAACGACCGCGGATCCCTCCGAAGCGACCGCTCGATGTGTTGAAGAACAAGCCCGAGCACGTCGGCGGAGAAGGGATTGTTGAGGAAGCAGACGGTGGGCTCCGCCGCAAAGCGATAGCTTCGCGCATCGCCGCAGATGGATTCGACCCCGGAAATCTTTCCGCTCGCCGTCATCAGGTCGATGTTCCGCTTCGCGGTGGCGTGAAGCTCCTCACCCAACTCGACGCCGATCACTTTGGCGAAGCCTGCAAGCCCGGCCAGCAGCAAAGTTCGGCCCTTGCCCGAGCCTAGGTCGATGAAGGTCAGGCCGGAGCAGTCCGTCAGGCACGCCTGCGCGAGAAAGAAGGAGAAGGCGGCCGGGGGCGTCGGTTCATAGTCGACTGCACCCGATTTCGCGCTGATCGGCGCAGTGACCTCGTCGATCGCGACGGAGCCGCTGGTGTCGACCCCGTAAGCGCGGTCGAATGAAGTATCGTTGACGTAGCGGTGCCGGGAGTCTCGGCCACTTAGCAGGAGCCCCAGATTGAATATGGCGAGGCGGCTAAAGCCGAGCCAGCCATGGCGGCGCCATGCGCGGCCTACGCGGCTCAGCCAGGTCAACCGGGCAATCCCCGGCCGAGGGGCAGCGTTCCGTTCATGACCTGTCCGGCCACCGCGGATGCAGGTCGTCGATGACGAAGGTATGCTGCGGCTCTCCAGCGGCATGGCCTTCGCGCAGATGCGGGTGGTCGGGCAGAAGGTCGGAGTGATCATGGCTGACTGCCTCGCCATCGTTGCGCGGCCAGAGCGATAGTGCGAGCAAGGCGCCGATGAAGGCAAAAGCCGCCATCGCGGCGAATGCAGCGGATTGGCCGAACGTGGCGCCGAGCCAACCCGCTAACGGGTAAGCGATGAGCCAGCAGCCATGGCTGAGCGCGAACTGGGCCGCGAATAGGGCAGGCCGGTCCTCCGGATTTGCGGATCGGCGAAGCAGGCGCCCCCCGGGCGTGATGCTCATCGAATAAGCGAAGCCGAGCACCAGCCAGCCGAACAGGATGGCCATCCACAGGGCTTGTCCGGAAAGTGCGGCGGCGAGCGCCGCGAGAACTGCAAGGACCAGGCTGAGCACTCCCGATGCCGCAAGCATGACCGGACGGTCGGCAAGGCGGTCGAGCAGCCTCGGCAGGGCGAGCGCGGCGATCATGGATCCTCCGCCATAGCCCGCAAGAGCAAGCGCGACGGCGGACTGGCTCAATCCGAGTTCGTCGCGGACGATGACGACGGTGTTGACGATCACCATCGCGCTCGCGGCGGCGGCCGCGAGCGTGACCGCCAGCAAGCCCCTTAGGCGCGGAGTGGCGAGGTAGATTCGGACTCCGCGGGTAGTGCGTTGATAGATGCCGCCCTTGCGCGCCTCGGACGGCTTCGGCTGGGGGAGCACAGTCGTTGCCACCATGAGCGCGGAAGCCACGAACCCGAGCGCCGTGCCCGAAAACAGCCAGTGGAAGCTCATCACAGAGAGCAAGACGGCCGCGAGCGCGGGGCTGGTCAGGCTCTCCATGTCGTAAGCGAGCCGCGAGAGTGACAGTGCGCGCGTATAGTCGCGCTCTTCGGGCAGCACGTCCGGGATCGTCGCCTGGAAGGTCGGCGTGAACGCCGCCGACGCTGACTGGAGGACGAAGATGAGGGTGTATATCTGCCAGATTTCGCTCACGAACGGCAGTAAGAGCGCCACCGCCGCGCGCACGACATCCATCGCAATCAGGAAGGGGCGGCGCGGCAGTCGGTCGGCAAATGCGCCGACGATCGGGGCAACACCGATATAGGCGATCATCTTGATCGCCAGCGCGGTGCCCAGCACCGCCCCGGCGTCCGCACCGGCCAGCTCGTAAGCGAGCAGGCTCAGCGCCACGGTCGCGAGGCCGGTGCCCACCAACGCGATCACCTGCGCCAAGAACAGGTGGCGATAGGTCCGGTTGGCGAGCACCTGAAGCATGGGCTCTACTCGGCCGGCTCGGCCGACGGATAGTCGACATGAGCTACTGGGGGCACTTTCACCCGTCGGCGCCATCCATGGGCAGCAACCCGCAGATAGATGGCCGGCAGCACCAGCATGTTGAGCGCGGTCGAGCTTGCGAGGCCGCACAGGATGACGATCGCCATCGGCGCCTGGATCTCGCTGCCCGGCTCGCCCATCGCGAGGGCGAGTGGGACGAGCGCCAGGCCCGCAGCGAGCGCCGTCATCAGGATCGGCACCAGCCTTTCCTCGGCCGCCTGCCGCACCGCCGCCTCGAGATCCCTGACCTTTTCGACCTCGTGCAAGTGACGGACGTGGGAGATCAGCATGACGCCGTTCCTCGTCGCGATTCCGAACAGAGTGATGAAGCCGATGATCGTTGCCACCGAGAGCACGCCGCCGGTAAGCCATAGGCCCACCACGCCACCGACAAGCGCCAGCGGCAGGTTGAGCATGACGATCCCGGCGTCACGGCTGGACTTGAACGCCTGGCGGAGCAGCAGGAACATGCCGATCAGAACCACGGCGCCGAGCGCGAGCAAGGTGCGCGTCGCCGACGCCGCGCTCTCGAACTGGCCGCCAAGCTCGATCCTGGCGCCTTGCGGAAGCGCGATCGGGGCGATCGCCTCGCGGATGTCCGCGACCACGGCGCCGAGGTCTCGGCCGGAGACATTGGCGAGGACGAGCTGGACACGCTCGACGCTTTCGCGCGAGATGGTGTTAGGTCCCTGATCGCGGACCACGTCAGCGACTGCGCCGAGCGGGATCAGCCGGCCGTCGCGGCTCGACAGCAGCAGCGACTCCAGGGTCGACCCGTCGCCGATCATCGCGGGATCGTAGCGGACCACGACATCGGTGATGACCGGTCGCTCGATCAACGTTCCGACGGTGGTTCCGCCAATCGCCGCGCCGACCGTCTGGGCCGCCTGCTGGACGGTGAGCCCGGCTTGCGCCAGGTCGGCGCGTCGGAATTGAAGTCGAAGATAGGGAACCTGCGCCTGCGTATCGGTCTGGACGTCGACCGCGCCCGGAACTTCGGTCACCCTCCGCTGAACTTCGGCCGACAAGCGGCTCAGCGCCTGCGGATCCTGAGCGAACACCTTGATCGCAATATTGGCGCGTGCCCCCGACAGGATATGGTCGATGCGGTGTGAGATCGGCTGGCCGTAGATGGTCTGGATGCCCGGAACCCGGGCGACCGCCTCACGTAGATCGGCGAGCAACTGCTCGCGATCACGACCGCCAGGCCGCAACGTAACCTCCATCTCTGAGGCGAAGACTTCTTGCGCATGCGGATCGCCAGGGGCGCGGCCGGTGCGACGGGCAGTGGTTGCGACCTCTGGCTGGGCGAGGATGATTGCCTCTACCTCGGCAGCGGTCCGATCCGACGCTTCGAGCGAGGTGCCCGGCAAGGTCGTCACGTTGATGGTGAGGCTGCCCTCGTTGAACTCGGGTAGGAATGCCCGGCCGGAAACGGCAAGGCCGACACCTGCGAGCAGGACAAGCCCAACCGAGCCGGCGGCAAGCAACTTCCAGCGCGGCAGGAGCTTCGCGATCAGCCCCGAATAGCGAGTCTTCATCGCGTGAACCCATTTGGGCTCGCGGCCGAGCGCCCGCTCGCCGCGCGTCAGAACGTCCATTCCGAGCGCGGGAGTGAGGGTGAGGGCGACCGCGAGCGAGGCCAGCAGGGCGACGCCATAAGCGAGCGCAAGCGGCTGAAGCAGCCGCCCCTCGATGCCGGTCAGGCCGAACAGGGGCAGGAAGACGAGGAGGATAATGAGCGTCGCGAAGACGATCGATCCCTGCACCTCGACCGCGGCATTGCCGACGACCGCGGCATAGGAGGTGCGCTCCTCCTCCGGCTTGGCTCGTTCGAGTCGAAGGCGCCGGACGATATTCTCGACCACGATGATCGCGTCGTCGACGAGCACTCCGAGCGCGATCGCGATCCCGCCCAGAGTCATGGTGTTGATCGTTCCGCCGACGAGGTTCACCGCGAGCAGGGCGCAGACCACCGAGACCGGGATCGCCGCCAGCGTCACTAGCGTCGCCCGCCAGGACGCGAGGAAGACGAGGACAATGATAGAAACGAGGATGAGGCCCTCGACCAATGAGCGGGTAACATTGTCGACAGCCCGCTCGATGAACTCGGACTGGCGGAAGACCTGCGTTTCGAGGACCACGCCTCGGGGCAGAGTGCGCTGAATGTCAGCGAAAACGGTGTCCAGCTGGTCGGTCAGATCCAGCGTGTTGGCGTTGGGCTGTTTCTGAATCGCAAGAATGACCGCAGGCCGCCCGTTGAATGAACCGGTGCCGCGCTTGAGACCTTCGCCAACCTGGATGTCAGCGACGTCTCGGGCGAGGACTGGCATTCCGCCCTGCTCGCCGACCACGACCTCGCCGAATTCGGCGGGGTTGGTCGCGCGGCCGACGCCTTCGACCAGAACTTCCTGGCCGCCTTCGACGACGACTCCCGAGGAGCGGTTGGCGCTCGCCTCACGCACCGCCTCGATGACGTCGTTCACGCCAACGCCGCGCGAGCTCATTCGCGCTGGGTCGAGCAGCAACTGCACTTGCCGCTCGTCGCCGCCGATGGTCATCACCTCAGCGATGCCCGGCACCGCCAGTAGGCGCCGCCGGATCGTCCAGTCCGCCATGCTCTTAAGGTCGGTCGGAGAGACGCTGTCGGAGCGCAGGGCGACGAACATGATCTCGCCCATCACCGACGACGCCGGAGTCATCACCGGCGGCGGCAGGTCATCGGGCAAGGTGCCGGCGGCGGAGATCAGACGCTCGGAGACGATCCGGCGCGCCTCGGCCGGCTGGGTTGACCAGTCGAATTCGAGGGTGACGACCGACAGGCCGGTCGCCGAGTTGGAGCGGATGCGCCTCAGGCCGGGAGCGCCATTCAGCGCCGTCTCGAGCGGGATAGTCACCAGCTGCTCGGCTTCGGTGGGCGTGTAGCCGCCGGCGTCGACGACTACGACGACCGTCGGGGCGGTGAGGTCGGGCACCACGTCGACCGGCATGCGCAGGGCGACGAACATGCCGAACAGGGTGAGAAGCAGCGACAGGGCGTAGACGACGACCCGGTTGTCGATCGACCAGCGGACGAGGCGTTCAATCATTGATTCGGCTCCTAGTGCGCGTGGCCTTCGCCAAAGCTGGCCGGCGATGCGGCGGCGGCGCGCACGCTGGTCGCACCTATGGTGACGACCCGCTCGTCCTGACGCAGGTCACCTCCGGCGATTTCGACAAACTGGCCGGAGCGAAGGCCCACCTGGACCGGTCGGCGCTCGAAGGACTCACCCTCGACTTGGACGTAGACGACCGTCTGGCCGTTCTCGTTCGAGATGGCGGTGGCAGGGACGCTCAGAACGTTCCGCCCGACGCCGGTGCGCAAGCGCCCCTGGAGGCGCTGGCCGGGCGCGAGGCCCATGCCGTCGGCAGCGAAGATCACGTCCATCATTCGGGTGCGGGCGTCGACGATGCTGCTCGCCTGAACGAGGCGCAGCTGCTGGCCGACACGAAGGCTGGTCTCGCCGCCGGCGCGCATGAGATCGAGACCCGTCGGCGAAGACGCCCCACCGGCTTGGGCCTCCGGCACATGGGCGACCAGCCAGATGTTGTTAGGGTTCCCGATGCGCATCAGCTCGGTTCCAGCCTGAACCGACCCGCCGCGGACAAGCGAGGAGGCGAGAATCCGGCCGGAAATCGGTGCGACGAGCGGAACGCCCGCACCGCCGCCTGCCAGCGACACTCGGCGGCGGGTAGCGGCGCCGAGCTCCGCCTGAGCCAGACGAAGCGCCGTCTGCGCCTCCTGCAGCCGCCGCTGAGGCACCGCTTCGGCACGAACCAGTCCGCTCAGACGGCCGACCTCGCGCTGCGCGGCCTGCACATTGATGCGCGCCTGGGCGACGGCGAGGTCGAGCGAGGCAACGTCTTCGCCGACTCCGAGCTGAGCCGAGATGGTGGCTAGGGTCTGACCCGCGCGGACGTTGGTGCCGGGGCCGGGCACACTGGCACCGGTCCGGATGATGCCGGCGACCGGTGCCGAAACGATGGCCTCCGCCTGCGGAGAGAGCCGAACGTCGACCGTGACCGGAAGGGTCGCCTCGAGCTGGCGGACCGCAGCGGGCGCAGCCGCGAACGGAATCCGCCACTGGATCTCCTTAGTGAAGCCGATGCGGCCGGGTGGGTCTTCCTGCTCCGGATTGGCCGCTTTCGCTTCCTCGCGGGTGGCGAATACGCGCACCGCGCCGAGATCGTGCACGATTGAGCGCCCGCGAGCATTGAGTCGGAGCACGAGACGAGCCGGCCCGGCGGCCTGCGGAGCCAGTTCGGGGCGGAAGATGCCGGGCGTGTCGGAGACCCTGGTCGCAACGCGCTGCACCGTGCCGTTGGGGCGGACCAGCTCGACGACGAGCTGGCCTTCGTTGACCGCGCGATAATCCGGCAGCCAGGAAAGGTGCGCCGCGAACGAGGTGGTCACGCCGACGACCAGCGGGCGATACTCGACGAACAATTCGGTGGCGTCGCTGTAGTCTGTGACGGCGGCGGCAGCGCCGCGCGTCTCGTCCACCGGCGGCGCGGCTTCTTGCTCGGCCGCCGCATTCTCGTCGCCTTGCATCAACGAGCAACCGGTCGTCAGCAACAAGGCGAGCGTGGCGCTGTAAGCAATTTTTCGCATTTTAGAGAGCCCCCTGGGCAAGTTCGAGCACGACGCGGGCTTGGACAGCGCGCTCGAGCCTCTCGATGATTTCCATTTCCGCATCGCGGGCGGTGCGGAAGGCGTCGACCAGCTCGACGATGCCAACTTCGCCGCCTTGATAGGCAGCCTCGGCGATAGCCCCGAGCCTTCGCGCGTCATCGCCCGCAGCCTGTGCCCGCTCGGCCGCTTCGAGCGCAGCGTCGCTGCGCGCCTGCGCCGCGGCGACTGTCGCGTCGATCTCCCGCCTGGCGAGAGCGAGTTCAGCCTGCTCGGCCCGAAGCCGTGCCTGTGCCTGACGAACGGCAGAACCGCCTCCGTCGAACAGGGGAACGCGCATGCCGAGGGAAACGACAGGGCCAGTCGTCGAACCTTCGTCGCCTTCGATCTGCTTCAGGCCCACGCCCACGTTGAGGTCCGGCAGCCGTCCCCGTTGTGCGGCGCGGACCCGTTGCTCCGCGGCGCTCACCCGCTGTTCCCGCGCCACTATGTCGGGGCGAGCGGGCATAATGGTAGTCGGCCGCATGGCGATAAGGTCGAGCGAGGCGGTCGGGCGTGCATTGGGGCTGCCGGTCAGCGACGCGAGCGACGCGCAGGAGGCATTCGCCTCACCCTGTTGCAGCGCGGCCTCCGCTTCGGCGGCGCGCGCTTCCACGCGCAGGCGACGAAGATCGTAGACGGCTGCGTCTCCGGCATTGGCGCGGGCGTTGACGATCCGCTCCGCCTCGCGCAGCCGCTCAACGAACGCGTCGGCTATCCTAACTTTTTCGGCGCTGGCTGCGCAGGATACGTAGGCATTGCGGACCTGGGCGATTCGTTCCTGCCTGCGGCGAGCCGTATCGGCTTCGACGGCTCCAACCTCCGCTTGAGCCGCAGCGCGAAGGCTGGAGCGCCGCCCCGAGATGTCGATCGGCTGGGTGACTCCGATCTGCCACTCGGTTTCCGAGCGTTCGTCTCCCGAGACGCTTTCACGCGTCAGGGTGGCCTCCGGATTGTCGAAGCGGCGAATGGCGCCCACGGCTGCTTCCGCCTCAGCGCGATTGGCGGCGCCAAGCTCGCCAAGTTCGGGCTGGACGAGTGCGCGCTCGATCGCCTCGGCCTCGGTCAGCGGCTGGGCCGAGACCGACACTGCCGTGGTCAGGAGAAAGGCGGCGATGATGAGCCGCCGGCCGCGTCCGCGGCCAATAGAAGTAATGTGCATGGAACGCTCCAGTTGAACGGACACGGCGAGCCTCCGCGACGCGGCGGCTCACCGGCTTCGATCAGGAGAAGCGTGGAGGTCTTATCTGCGGCTCAGGAATGAGCGTCAGCGGAATCCGCCCGACGAGCGGCTCGTGAAGCGCAGGCGAGGTGAACGGAGGCGCAAGGTCCGGAGTGGCCGGCGGGATGCTCGCCCAGGCGCCGGCAAGGCTCGGCATGTGGTCATGCCCGCCGTCCCTCGAGTCCTTGTCCTGATCAAGATCCACGTCGACAGCGATCTCAACGCTGCCGTCATCATTATGATGATGGTGCTCAGAGGCGGCGACCGGGGCACTGACGTGCACGACGGCATGCATGTCCCACGCTGCCGCTGGACCGGCGAGAACACCGGCTAGAAGCAGCGCAACGAGCGCGCTCGTCAGGGTTCGGATCAGATGCACCGTCCGACGCTTAACCGCAGGTCGTGTATTCAGCAAGACGCCCACGGCGGCTACCGAAGGCCTCGTTCGGCGCTGGTTGAAAACCGCCTCCGCCGCAGCGCCCGGAGATCCGGTTTCCAAGCCGTCCGGAACAGCAGCCAGAACCCCGTTACCGCTAGCCACAGCGCAGCGAAGCCGACGAGCACGATCAGCGGATGGTTGAAGTTAGTCCGGTTCGCATAATCCATGTTGTGGAGCATCCAGAAGAAGTCCCACGTGCGCCAGGTGTCGCTACGCCTCTCCAGCAGGCGCCCATCGGTGCCGGACACGTAGAAGCTGCTGTTCGCCTCGTCCGCGAAGTCCACACGCCAGATCGGCAGCTGGTGCTCTCGAACGGCCAGCTCAAGCTCAGCCAGCGGCGCTACGCCGCCCACCCGTGCATCGCTCCCGTAGGCGGCTCTGGCGACGCGCTCCGCCAGTGCGGCATCGACGAAAATGGGTCTTCCGCTCTCCGCATCAAACAGACGCGAGCCTCGGTCGGTGCTTAGCGCGTATAGGTATCGGCCAAGGAGCGGGCGTAGCGTCAAAGCGGTCACCTTGTGACCGGCGAGCTGGCTCTGAATCTCGCCCCAGCCGGACGACGATGGTAAGACGGCCGGTGGAGCAGCGGCCGCAGGGCCGCCAGCTACGGTCTCGTGGTTCAGCATCGACATAACGGCCCCGCTGAGCGTCCACAGAACTAGTTGGATGCCGATGACAAGGCCGATCCACTTGTGAATGCGGCGAAGCAGCAGGGATGACACTCTCATGCGACGCTCCTGCGGCGCTTGCGGCGCGGGAAGCTGTAGAAAAGCAGCCAGGCCCCGGTGAGCGTGAGGGTGAGGGCGCCCCAGCTGAACACGCGGATCAGCAGGTTGTTCGGGTTCTCCCGCTCCGAATAGTCCATGATGTGGAGCCCGAACAGGAAGTCGAACACACGCCAAAGCTCATGCCGCCGGGTGAGGAGCTCGCCCGTCGACGCCGAGAAATAGAGGGTCGGATTGTTCCAGCCCTCGAACTGGACGCGCCACAGCGGCGCCCTTCGCCCCCTAATCTCGAAGGGCACCTCGTTGAGCAACTCAACGCCGACGATCGGCTCGGATCCGTTGAACCGCTGCTGTGCGATGCGGCGGATGTCGGCATCGGTCGGCCGTGGGAGGCGTTCCAGGTTGCGGGCGTCAAGCGCGACGTCGCCTTGCGGCGCCGCAGCGATGTAGACGTCACGGCCGAGGACGCGGTGCAGCCGCACGCCAGTGGCGCCGGGAACTGCGCGCGCCGCCAGCAGGGGATCACCCAGCGCAACGGTCTCGAGCGAACGCGGCGCTTCCTCGCGGATGAGGTGGTCGCCATGGATGAAATCCAGGTCGATGGCGACCATGTAGAAGCCCGACAACGTCCAGACCGACGCCTGGACCCCCACAACCAGCGCAATCCACTTGTGCAGACGCCGCGCGAGCAGCGGCAACCCGTTATTCAACTTGCTTTTCCCTGCACGCACCGCGGTCGAACCCCTCTCGCCCGAGAGCCGCTGCAGCCGAGCATTCGCGTCTTGAATCATTTGATTGGCCTGTCAGTCGGTGTTCGGGTCGCGAGAGCCCGCGAGCCGCTTGCGCGCGCGGTAAATCCTCGTCTCGACCGCCTTCTCAGTGATTCGGAGAACCGAGGCGACCTCGGCTTGAGAAAGGCCATCGATCGTTCGGAGGATGAGGGGCTCCTTAAGGTTGCGCGGCAGTTCGGAGATCGCTCGCCAAAGCCGCTCCAGATCCTGCTTGTCTGCGGCAGCCTTGTCGAGAAGGGGCGACAGATCCGCAACCATATCCTGATCGGGGACGGGGCCGGCGGCGAAAAGGTAGCGGCGGACCGCACGCCGACGCGCCCAGTCCCGGCACTTGTTGATCGCGATACGAGCCAGCCAGGCGCGGAGCGGCCGCGATTGATCATAGGTATCCAGCCGCTTGTAGGCGGAAACAAGGCTGTCCTGAACCAGATCTAGCGCGTCCTCGGGGTTGCCGACATAACCCTTGATCATCCGGTAAAGCGGAGCCTGGTGCCGCCGCATGATTTCCGCGAACGCCTCCTGGCGCCCGGCGATAGTAAGCGCTGCCAACTCGCCGTCGCTGCATTCCGCAGGATCGCACCTCATTCCGCATCCGCGGTCAGGGCCCTCACCACCGCCCGATCAAACCTCTCCACCTGATCGGGCCGAAGGACCGTTCGCATGGCGAAAATGTGCTCCAGAGTCGCCTTCTGGAGCTCGCCCATGATCTCGTGGGAACGCTCGATCTCGGCCGTGACCCGGGGCCCGTAGCCACGTTCCGCCTGAATGGCGGCGGCGAGTCGAGCATTCTCTGCACGGATCTCGGCCTCGAGCGTCCGGCGCCGGGCCGCGAAAGTGACCTCGAGCTGCTCGATCTGAGCGAGCTGCTGCGCGTCCAGTCCGAGCTCGTCATGCAGGAGCTCATGCAGCGCGCTCGACTGCTCCGGCACCCGCTCCGAGATGCCGCGGCCGATGAGCACGCCGGCCAGCGCGGCGAGAAACGCAACGGCAGCGAGGACTAGGAGTCGGCGAAGGGCCGGGCTCACGAGCCGACCAAAAGTGTCGAAGGCGCAAGATTTGCCGCCTCGCCAAAGGGTGCGACGGGATCGTTCCCGCTGCGGCCTCCCTCTGGCAGCATTCCCCCCGCAACGCCCATCAGGAGCGCCAACGTAACCGCACCAACGCGATACCGAAGCGGCTCCTGCTCAAAGCTGTGACCGCTTACTCGATTCAGAACCCGCGCCTCGATGGACGAGAGCTGGTCGGGAGCGGCCTCTTCACCAAGGTGCCGCAGCAAAAGATCAAGATCTGGCAACGTTTCTCTCCTCCCCGTGCTGGGGATATACGCGGCTGTCGCGGGCAGCCCTCATACTGAACTCGGAGACCGCTCGGTCGCAATGCCGCGGGGAAGCGAGCCGTGCGGCGGGAGCGAAGCACTCCCGCCGACCTTCTCAAGCTCAAATCGGCTGGATGAGGCTCTCGGTCCCGGAACGGGCGCCGGCGCCGATCGACGGGATCGCCTCGCGGCAGGCCTGCTCACATCGCCGGCAAGATTCAGCGCAAATGCGGCAATGCTCGTGCATGTCGGCGTGGCGCTCGCACTCCTCGGCACAGAGCGCACAAGCCTGCGCGCATGCCTCCAGCGTGGCGACGATCACCTGTTCGTTGCTGCCGGTCCTGCGGATGCCAATTCCACCTGACGCCAGGCAGATGTCGGCGCAATCGAGGGTGAGCCGGATGCATTGGCGGAGTTCCGCAACCATCTCCTCTGCTAGGCAGGCGTCGGCGCAGGCCGTGCAACTCTGGGCACAGCTGTAGCATTCCTCAATGCAGCGGATGAGTGCGTCGTTCGTGTTACCGCGGACGTCGGGGTGAGCGGAGATCATTTCTCGCAAGTGGTGCATCGTCGTGCCTCCAGATTGATCGCCCCGCTCACGAACCCTACGCGCGAGCGGGCGACTTCCCTTGGCACTTGATCCGCAACACCGACGAGCCGCCCCGCAGATGAGGGGAATGGCGCCTCGGAGCGTATGACAGGAGAGAAGGGTCCCATCGGCGACGAAAGCCGTTCACGTTACGAGCGAGGAGCAACAATTGCAGAACGGAAGTCTCGAGGTTCTGACCAGGCGCAGCATGCTAGCCGGCGGCTGCGCGTTCGCCGGGCTGCTAGTCGTCGGCTGCTCTCGCGGAGCTCCTAGCGAGAGTCAGCAGCCGAGCGCACCCGAGAAGACGGGCGGCGTGGCACGGCCGACGATGATCGTCCACAAGGACCCGAATTGCGGTTGCTGCCAAAGCTGGGCCGACATCGCTCAGCGCGCCGGCTATCCCGTCCAGGTCGTCAATGAGGCTGATCTCGCGGCGGTCAAGGCGCGGCTCGGCGTTCCGGAGGAGCTTGCCTCCTGCCACACCACCGAGGTGGCCGGGCTTATCGTCGAAGGGCATGTGCCGCTCGATGCCGTCGAACGCATGCTGCGCGAACGCCAGCAGGGACTGCGTGGGATCGCCGTTCCCGGCATGCCGGCCGGTTCGCCGGGTATGGAAATGCCGGACGGGCGGAGGCAGCCGTTCCAGGTCATCGCCTTCTTCGAGGACGGTCGGACGAGCGTTTTCGCAGACTCGGCGCCGAGCAACGAGCCCGCTTGACCCTGGCACAGTGTCAAAGCCGAGGGTGTCCGCAAACATCAAGGGGAATCGTCAAATGACCAACACGACGTCCGCGCACCAGCATGGCGCTCGTCGCGCTATGGGGAAGCACTATGTGATGCTCGGCATCAACCTCACGATCAGCACGATCATCATGTATTTCGTGATGTTCAGCATGATCGACGGCACGAGCAGCTTCTTCCACAACATCAACATGTTCTACATGGCGCTGACCATGGTCGCGCCGATGGCGATCTTGATGCTGCTGATGATGGGAACGATGTATGGGAACAAGCGCCTGAACCTCGTCCTCTATGCGGGCTTCGCCATCTTGTTCATCGCCGCGTTCATGGGAATCCGGACGCAGGCGGGCGTTGGCGACACGCAGTTCGTGCGCTCAATGATCCCGCACCATTCCGGAGCGATCCTGATGTGCCAGGAGGCGCAGATCGCGGACGCCGAACTTCGCCAGCTATGCGGTGAGATTGTGGAGTCTCAGCGAGCGGAGATCGAGCAGATGAAACAGATCCTGGTGCGCTTGCACTGATCAGTGAGCTCCCGGCTCGGCATGCGATCAGGCACTGATGAATGAGCTTCGTTAGCGGGTTAGCCGAAGGTCCGCTTGATGCCGAATGTGTGGAAATGCCGACACTTGTCAGGTCAGATTAGGCGGCGCACCAGATACAGGCCGAGGACCAGCGCTCCAACCGAGACTGTGACGCTGCCGACGGCGTAGGCCGCTGCGGCGGCGAGCTCTCCTCGCCTGTAAAGCGTGACCGCATCCAGCGAGAACGTAGAGAAGGTCGTGAAGCCGCCCAAGACTCCGGTGGCGAGAAAGAGCCGCAGACCATGGTCGCCGTGACCCTTGAATGCGAACAGGCCGACCAGCACGCCCATAAACAGCGAACCTAAGATATTTACGACTAGGGTGCCGGCGGGAAAGCCGTGCCCGACCAGATGGCCGGAAACGACGTTCACGCCATGTCTCAGCATGCCACCGATACCGGAGCCAACGAATACGATGAAGTAGGACATACGGATCTCCTGCAGAGCTGCCCGAAGGCGGCGACTTCGCAGGAGTCATCAGCCGGTATGGCGGTTATAAGGGAGACCCCATTCCCAACTTCACCTTGCCACCCCAGGCCGCGCCGCACAAGCTGGGTGGGATCTTCGGATCAAGCGGTGGACGGCCGACGCGATAATGAAAGAGACGGACCGACCGAAGATTCCCCGCACGGTCTGGGCGCTGGGCGCGGTCAGCCTGTTCATGGACCTGTCGTCGGAGATCATCCACGCCCTCCTTCCGCTTTTCCTCACCGCGACCCTCGGCGTCAGCGTCGCGGTGGTGGGGCTGATCGACGGGATCTCTGAATCCACCGCGTCGATCTCGAAGGTTTTCTCGGGCTACCTCTCCGACCGGCTCGGTCGACGAAAGCCGCTCATCCTGCTGGGTTACGGCCTCGGGGCGCTTTCAAAGCCGTTCTTCGCGCTGGCCGGCACTGCCCCGATGGTTCTGGCCGCCCGCTTCGCCGATCGTATCGGCAAGGGTATCAGGGGCGCGCCGCGAGACGCCCTAGTTGCCGACGTTACTCCGATAGCCATTCGCGGACGCGCCTTCGGCCTTCGCCAGTCGCTGGACACTATTGGAGCATTTCTCGGACCGCTGCTGGCGATCGGGCTCATGTTCCTGTTCGCCAACGACATGCGCTCCGTCTTCTGGGTTGCCGCCATTCCAGCCGCCATCGCCGTCGTCCTCATCGTCTTCGGCGTGAAGGACCACGAGGTCCGCGACGCGGCTGCTGAAGCGCCTGTGCGCATCAAAGATTTGTCACGCTTCGACGCGGCCTTCTGGAGCATCGTCATTGTGGGCGTGGCCTTCACGCTCGCCCGCTTCAGCGAAGCGTTCCTCATCCTGAAGGCCAACGCGGAGGGACTTCCGCTTGCACTGGCTCCTCTTGTCCTCGTGGTGATGAACGTCGTCTATGCGCTGGGGGCCTACCCCGCCGGGGCGCTTTCCGACCGAATCGATGGGCGCCACCTGCTTATCTCCGCAATGGGCTGCCTCGTCATGGCAGACCTTATCCTGGCCTTCGTCTCGGGCGTGGGCGGAGCTTTCGCTGGGATTGCACTCTGGGGTCTGCATCTGGCCTTCAGCCAAGGACTTCTCGCAAAGCTCGTCGCCGATAGGTCGCCCGAAAACCTTCGAGGCTCCGCTTACGGCATTTTCAACCTCGCGACGGGGTTGGCGCTCCTGCTGGCCAGCGTCGTCGCCGGCCTGCTCTGGGATCGGTTAGGACCAAGCGCGACCTTCATGGCTGGAGCCGCCTTCGCGGGGGCAGCCATGTTCATGCTGGCGGTCCGGAGGCCGGCCGCTCAAACCGAGGGTTAAGGCCAAAGCGCTACGTATATTTCAGCGTGATGAAGGAGCGCACAACTTCAGGCATAATAATCGGTCAGAGCGCGGCAGCGCTCTTCCACAGCATGTAGGCCGCTACGATGAAGATCAGGCCTGCAAACACAGTTGCCAGGCGACCTTGCGTGCCAGAGAGGTGCTTAGCCAGGCGCGAACCGAGGAAGCCCCCTACCACGCCTCCGACGATGAACACGCCGGCAAGCGCCCAGTCCACCAAGCCGGAGAAGGCGTAGTTGACGGCGGTCGTCAGCCCGAAGGCAGTCACCGCCACAAGCGATGAGCCGATAGCGTTGATCATCGGCATGCCGGTCGCGGCGATGAGGCCAGGAACGATTAGAAACCCGCCGCCGATGCCGAAGAAGCCCGAGAATAGCCCGGTGCCGGCGCCATAGCCGACGAGCTTGGGCGCATTCTCCCGGCCGAGCACGACGGAAGGATCACCCTCGCGGCGCCGATTGCGAAGCATCAGAACGCCGACAACCACCATAACGATGGCGAACAGGAAGAGCAGCTTCTGACCATCGAAGGCTTTGCCGGCCGTCGACCCCGCGAAGGCTCCGGCGATCCCCGCGGCTGCGTAGACCAGCGAGCACCGCCATTTCACGTTGCCCTGGCGCACGTGGTTGAGCAGCCCGCTCAGCGCGTTGGCCGCGACCGCGAGCGCGCTGGTGCCGATCGCCACGTGGGGGCTGGGCACGCCGACCAGATAGACCATGAGGGGGACGGCAAGGATCGAGCCTCCGCCGCCCACCAGGCCAAGAACGAACCCAACCAGCACGCCCGATCCGGCTCCAAGCAGATATTGAATGGTGTCGAGCATGACTGATTATCCAATCCGACTAAGGCGTCAGGAGGTGACCTGCGAGGCCTTCCAAAGGGCGGTGGACCGGTTGCCCGTTCGACAGAAGGCGAGCACCGGCCCGTCCGCTTCGGCGAGCGCGGCGGCAAAGGAGCGCACGTCCTTGTCGGTCATGGCGCCGGGCACCACGGGCACGTGCCAATAGGCGAGACCGACCCGCTTCGCTTCCGCCTCCAGCTCGAGCGATCTCGGCTGGTCCGGTGCTTCCGCATCCGGCCGGTTATTGATGACGCCGACGAAGCCCGAGGCGGCAATCTCGCGGAGATCCTCGGGCCGCACCTGCGGCGACGTCGCCAGCTGCTCGGAAAGTCGTGTTAATTCCATCGTGATTATCCTTCGGATGCAGGCGCAGGGGCCCGAGTTGCGGTAAAGACGTAGTGAAGCATCATCCCGGCGAGCATCGCGCCTACGAACAGCCACGGCTGCCACGCGCCCAGCACCATCCCGGCGACGGCGGGCCCGGGACAGAAGCCAACGAGACCCCAGCCGATGCCGAACATGCCGGCACCAATGAGTAGCTGGCGGTCGAGCGTGCGGCTCTCGGGTATGGAGAATCGCTCGCCGAGCAGCGGCCGCGTCATCCGGCGACGGATCAGATAGGCGATGGCCGACGGCACCAGCGCCGCCCCCATGACGAACATCAGCGTCGGATCCCAGGCGCCGGCGACGTCGAGAAACGCCTGCACGCGCGCCGGGTTGACCATGTCGGACAGTGCCAGGCCGGCGCCGAAAATGATCCCCACGATCAGGCCGGGGAAGAGGTTGCGCATGTCAGCCTCCGATCACGTGGCGGAGGATGAAGACGGTGGCGGCGGCACTCGCCATGAACGTCGCCGTGGCGGCGAGCGATCGAGGCGATAGCCGGGCCATGCCGCAGACGCCGTGGCCGCTGGTGCAGCCGTTGCCCAGCCGAGTGCCGAAGCCGACCAGAAGGCCGGCGATTATCAGCAGTGGCACCGAGGAGGTGACGATCACCTCCGGCGTCCGCACCAGCAGCGCAATCAGCGCGGCGCCGATCGGCAGGCCGACGAGAAAGGCGGCCGCCTGCGGCCATGGGGTGCCTCCGGCACTCATCCTCGTCGTCGTAGCGACCATTCCGCTGACGCCGGCAACGCGGCCCGTCAGGAGCAGGAGGAGCGCGGCGGCGGTGCCGATCAGCAAGCCGCCGCCGATCGCCATCAATGGCGACATCGATTCCATGACTTTCGTCCTCGCTTAGATCTGGTTGAGCGGGAGCTTGAGGTAGCTGACGCCGTTTTCCTCGGGCTCGGGCATCCTGCCGCCGCGCATGTTGACCTGGATCGACGGCAAGATGAGCTTGGGCATCGAGAGGGTCGCGTCGCGCTGCGTGCGCATCTCGACGAAATCCTCCTCGCTCACGCCCTCGTGGACGTGGACGTTCCCGGTCCGCTCGGCGAGCATCGTCGTCTCCCAGACATATTCGTCGCGGTTCGGCGCCTTGTAGTCGTGGCAGAGGAACACGCGGCTCTGGTCCGGCAGCTTCATCAGGCGGCGGACCGAGCGATAAAGCTGGCGGGCGTCACCGCCCGGGAAGTCCGCTCTTGCCGAACCGTAATCCGGCATGAACATGGTATCGCCTGTGAAGACGGCATCTCCGATGATGAAGGCCATGTCCGCCGGCGTATGGCCGGGAACGTGCAGCGCGATCACGGGAATGTCGCCAATCATCAGCGTGTCGCCATCGACGAGCAGACGGTCGAACTGGGAGCCGTCGCGGGCGAAGCGGGTGCCTTCGTTGAAGATCTGGCCGAACACGTTCTGCACCGTGACGATCTCGGCGCCGATGACGAGCTTCCCGCCCAGCTTCGCCTGGAGATAGGGCGCGGCCGAAAGGTGATCGGCATGGGCGTGCGTCTCGAGCAGCCACTCGACCTTCAGCCCTTGCTCCTGAACATAGGCGATCATGGCGTCGGCGGACTCGAAGCTGGTCCGTCCCGACGGCTGGTCGAAGTCGAGCACACTGTCGATGATTGCCGCGGCCTTGTTCGCGGGGTCATGCACGACGTAGCTCGCCGTAAAGGTCGGCTCATCGAAGAAGGCCTTCACGTGCGGGGTGCGGATTTTCCCCTGGAGCACGGCCTCCACCTGGGCAGCGGCGCGCTCGAGATTGATGTCCTCTTCCATGATCAGGTTCCCGTTGTTCGAGTGGGGCTCTTCCGCCCGAGTTCGGGGCAGAAGAGGTCATGGAGAAGCGCGAGCAGCTGTTCGGCCTTCGGATCGCAGACGCGGTAGAAGACCGTCTGGGCCTCCTTCCGTGTCGCGACGAGACCTTCCTCGCGCAGCTTCGCGAGGTGTTGAGACAGGGCCGATTGGCTGAGTCCCACCTGTTCGGTGAGATCGCCAGCCGACATCTCGCCTGTCTCCGCGAGGTAGCAGAGCACGAGCAGGCGCGGCTCGCTGGCCAACGCCTTCAGCAAGCCCACTGCCTCGGCGGCGTGGCGGCTGAACTGGTCGACGAGATCAGGCTGCATCACATTCTCCATTAGGTAGCCCTAATTTAGGGTCGTCTAATAGAGATGCAAGGGGTTGAAGATCAGGCGGGTGCGGCCTCGGTTTCCAGACTCTGGATCACCCGAGAGAGGCGCTGCCGCACCTCATCCGCCGCCTCGACCAGCTTGGGGTTTGCGATAGCCTGCATCGAGGCGACAGGATCGATCGCCGCTACCTCGCTGCTGCCGTCGTCCCGAGCTTGAACGACGACGTTGCAGGGCAGCATGGTCCCCACCTTGTCTTCGAGCTTCAACGCCTCGTGCGCTAGAGCGGGGTTGCAGGCGCCCAGGATGGTGTAGGGTCGGAAATTGACGCCGATTTTCGTCTTCAGCGTCTCTTGAATGTCGATCCTGCTGATGACTCCGAAGCCCTCCTCTTTGAGAGCTGCCTCTGTCTGCTTGATCGCTTCCTCGAATGGAGCCTGCAATGTCGTGGCGATGTAGTAGCTCATGGAATTCCTCCTGCAGGCTCACAGCGAACGACCTTGCCGGCCGTTCCCGAGAACTTGAGCGAGGGATACCCGCCGTGGGAAAACTCGCCGCCGGCGAGCGGCTGCACAGGAAGCAACGACATGTGAAATCACCCACGGCTGGTGTAGGCTGGTCCGGATGACACGATCGGAGGAAGACGGGCACTGGGCGCAGGTCTACGAGGCCAAGGCTCCTACCACGGTCAGCTGGTATCAGGAGACCCCGGAGCAGTCGCTCCGCGCCCTTGATCGCTTCGAAGCGACGGCATGCTCTTCGCTGATCGACGTCGGAGGTGGAGCATCCAGCCTCGTAGATGCGCTGATTGAGCAAGGCTGGCAGGACCTTACCGTATTGGACATCGCCGCGCCCGCTCTCGCGGCGTCAAAAGCGCGACTTGGTGCGATGGCCGAAAAGGTTCGCTGGGAGGTCGCAGACATCACTATTTGGCGCCCCCGCCGCAAGTATGACGTATGGCACGACCGTGCCGTCTTCCACTTCCTTACCGAACCCGAGCAGCGAGAGGGCTATCGCTCCGCGCTCTCGCGCGGAGTTGCCGAAGACGGTTTGGTCATTATCGCCACCTTCGCTCTGGACGGGCCGGAAAAATGCAGCGGGCTTCCTGTCCAGCGATACGACCCAGCCAGTTTGGCTGCAGAAATGGGTGACGGCTTCCAGCTGATTGATGGCTGGCTCGAGGAGCATGTTACTCCATGGGGCGCCAGTCAGTCATTCAACTGGTGCGCTTTCCGCCGCACCGGATGAAGGCCGTCATCGTCAGACTGACTGGTTGAACGTCTCGTTTCCGGCATCGGCGGGCGCCTCGGGAGCGACCGCAATGGGCGCTAAGCAGACATGAGCAGCTCAGCGGTAGGGAAAGTTCCCAATAACTTGAGGGGCCCATTTTTCAATCATGTCGAGTGCCGCCCGCGCGATGAGCCGTGCATGTTGACGATGCGCCAGTCTCGATCAACCCGGCGAAGCACCGACGTAGTGACACCGCGGCGTTCGATCGGGTCGCCCTCCGCGCGCTCAATCCGATAGCTGTAGGTCTCCGTCGCAACCGCGACACCGCCTTCGCACCACAGGTCCAACTGGTGATCGAAGAAGCGAAAGGAGCGGAAATGACCAAGCTCAGGCCCGAGATGATGGGTAAGGTAGTTCGCGTAATTTCCTTCGACACCGCCATTCTCGAAAATGGCGGAGTCAGGCGCGAACAGCGCCTCTGTCCCGGTTGCATTCAGCCGCTCGATAGCGCTGCGATAGTCCGCGAGGATGCGGGTAATCTCCGAACGCTGGTCGCCACAGTCAGTCGGGTGCGCCTCCCCGGGGACAGCAATGGATGCCATCGTGATCGCGATGCCCGCAGCGATAATCGATTTCATGCTTCTACCCTCTTGCAAGTTGAAACATTGAGGCAGCCCGGACGGAGCTCCCGCCTTCGCCCGGGCTGTTTCCTACGAGATGTCGTTAGCAGTGGCCTAGGGCTCGGTGCTCGGGCGCGCAGGTTGGCGTGGCGGCAGGGGCCGGGGTTGGCTGAGTGGCCGCTCGCGGAGGCGTCTGATTTCGCGGTGCCGGCCGCTCGGCCGGCCTCGCCTTCGGAGCCGGGCTCGGCTCGCGAGCCACAGGCGAGGTTGCGCCGCCCGACGTCTGTTTCGCAGAGGCAGAGGCAGAGGCAGAGGGAGCCGGAGCAGCCGCACGAGGAGCCATCGCCTCCCCGCGAAGCATCGCTTCGAGATGAGCGATTTCGCGGCGCTGGTCCTCGGCCGTTCGCCGGGCCATGGCGAGGACCTCAGGATTTCCGCCTTGGCGGATCAGCGCCTCGGACATGTCGACCGCGCCCTGATGGTGCGCGATCATCTTGCGCGCCCAGGTCTCCGAGATGTTGCCGCCGCTGGCAGCCATCATCCGCTGGTGCATGCTCTGCTCCACGGGGCCGAACGGGTTCGCCTCGCCCGATCCGCCGGTGATGCCGCCAGCGACCAGTTGCTCGAGCTCCCCGATCTCACGCTGCTGCTTCTCAATGGTCTGGCGGGCCATCTCGACGAAACGCTGCTCACCGCCCTGATCGATCAGGATCTGCGACATAGCCACGGCACCGCGATGATGCTCGATCATCTTCCTTGCCCAAGTCTCCGACGCATTGGCACCGGAGGACGCCATCATGCGCTCATTCATCTGCATCTCGGCTTGGGCAAACGGCCCTGAAGGCATTGCCTGCGCGCTGTCGATGGCCCTCTGCTGCTGGCTGTTTGCCTGTTCCGTTTGGTTGCCTTCGCCGCCGCCGCACGCGGCCAGCAATGCGATTAGCGATGCGGCGAGCAGGATCCGTTTGCTCTTGAGGCTATGCTTCATAAAATCTCCTTCGCGTGAGCCACCCCGCTCTGTCGTGAGGGGAGCTTCAAAACATCATGTGCTCCATGCCGTGCGTCACGGATGCGCCGAGGAAGCCCTGGACGAGCAACAAGGCGACGACGGCACCTAGAGCCAGGGCCATGCCGCGGCCGTGAACCGAATCCCGACGCCGCCACGCCCACAGCCCGAGAAGGCCTCCGATGAGGCCGAGGACCGTCCCCAGCCAGCGGTGGAACATCAGCACCTGATCGGTGTCCTGGAACGTCAATCCGCCGTTGAGCCATCCGAGTGCCGCCGCGATGACGGATCCGATCCCCGCCACCACGATCAAGCCGCGTATCAGTTCCACCGTCTCCCCCCGGCGCCGCGCGAGGACGAGGGCGACGAGAGCAACCGGGAACAGGGCAATTGGGAAGTGGACGGCGAAGGGATGCATTCGCCCGAACCAATCCATTAGCCGCTCAGGGAAGCTCTTCGCAGCGTCCGCGTCTTCCATTGCCTCCATATGCGCCTCCATCTGCTCGTGCATGGCTGATGGCGGCACAGCTTGGCTCGGTGGACTTTCCTGCGCCTGAGCGTGCTGTGCCTGCGCCTTCTGATGCTCCTTATGCGCGGCCGCGGGCGAGAGGGTGGTTAGACCCACGATCGCCATCATGATGATGATCAATGGGCGGATCAGAACCACAGCCTGATCCCTCCCACGAAGCGGACGCCGCCGGCGTCCTCGCCAGCCGCAATCCGGAAGTCCTCGGTTGCGCCCCAAGCCTGCTCATATTCGACTCCGACATAGGGGGCGATTACTGCTGGACCGCTGTCGGGGAAGAACTCGTAGCGCAGGCGCGCTCCGATCTCCGTCGTGGTGAGACCGGCGCCGAGGCCGAGTTCCGGCACGTCCTGCAGCGAGAAGTTCACCTCCGCGCGCGGTTGAAGGATCAGCGCCTGTGTCAGCCGAAGGTCATATTCGCCTTCAAAGCGTGCAGTGACCTCGCCCTCTGTGGAAAGGAAGACGGCCCCGTCGACCTCGAACCAATACGGAGCGAGTCCCTGGACGCCTAGGACGAGGTGGGTGCGGTCCGGACCTGCGTTCAAATCCTGACGGACACCGGCCTGCAGGTCGAACCAGGGGTCAATGGCATGGCTCCACAGCGCCTGGATCTCGGCGCCCTCGAGCTCCTCGCCAAACTCACCTTCTCCTTCGGTCTTCATCCAAAACTTGTCGATGTCGCCGCCATACCAGAACTGGGCATCCCAAGCGTAACCCTCGCGCCCCTCGCCGACCGTCACTTCGAGCTGATCGATCAAGAATTTGTAGGTCGACGATCCGCCATGGCCCTGTGTGAGCTCGGCGCGCGAGCGCGCCGCCTCGGCGGGATTGAAGAAAAGGTCCTGCGCATGGGTGGGGCCGGACAGCGCTTCTGGTGGCGGCGGAGCCACCGGGATCTCGACCGCTGTGGACGGCGTGCAGTGGCCCATCGCGGCGTGCTCGGGCAAGCATGTGGTCGAGCCTGGAGAAGGTGCAGCTTGCTGCGCCGGCATCGCATGCCCCGCGTGAGGGTCTGCGCCGGCCGGCGGGGGCGTCGGCTGTGCAGACAAGGTGCAGTGGCCCATGGCCGCATGCTCAGGCGTGCAGGTCGCCTGCGGCGTAGGCGAGGGCGCGACCGGCTGGGCCGGCCGGGCAGTCGGCATTTGGCAGTGGCCCATCGCCGCATGCTCCGGAGTGCAAGTCGCAGCAGGCGCCGGTGTCGCGGCGGGCAGGGTGCAATGACCCATCGCCGCATGTTCCGGGGTGCAAGTCGCAGCCGGCGCCGGTGTCGGAGCAGGCGTCGGCGCCGCCACCGGCGGTAAGGTGCAATGCCCCATCGCGGCGTGTTCAGGCGTGCAAGTCGCGGCCGGCGCCGGAGTGGGAGCCGGGGCCGGGATGACGCAGTGCCCCATTGCGGCGTGTTCCGGCGTGCACGTCACCACCGGCGCAGGGGAAGGCGCTGAAGTGGGTGCGGGCGCGGCCTGGCCGTGGCCACTATGCTGCGCAAGCGCGGGGCTGGCGGCCGTGCCTGCCAGCAGGACGAGGATCATCCGCTTCATGCTACGTCTCCGTCGAGCGGGCGGACGGTTACGACGCGCATCATCCCCGCATGCATGTGGTAGAGAAGGTGGCAGTGGAACGCCCAGTCCCCGGGCGCATCGGCCGTGAGGTCGAGATCCACGAAGCCACCCGGCATCACCTTCACGGTGTGCTTGAACGGCTGGTTAGCGCCGTGGCCGTTGACGATCTCGAAGAAGTGACCGTGCAGGTGCATCGGGTGGGTCATCATCGTGTCGTTGATGAGCCTCAGCCGCACTCGCTCGTTGCGGGCGAAGCGGTAGGGCTCCGGATTCTCGCTGAGCCGCTCACCGTCCATCGACCACATAAAGCGTTCCATGTTGCCGGTGAGGTGGATGTCGATGCGCCTGGTCGGCGTCCGCGTATCGCGATTGGGAGTGAGGGTCGCCATGTCGCGGTAGGTCAAAACCCTATGCCCAACATTTTCGAGGCCGAGGCCGGGATGACCAGTGCGGTCCGTCGGGTTCGGGGCGATCATGTCGACACCGACTCCGACCGGGAAGTTGACCTTGGATTCATCCCGCATGTTCATGTTGGAATGATCCATGCCGGCCATCCCGCCTTGGCTCTGCGCGGCGCCAGCCGTTCCAGCTGCACCGGTGCCATGCCCCATCGCGGCATGGTCCACCGCGGGCGCTGCGGGCGGGCCATGGTTCATGCTGCCGTGATCCATGCCGCCCATGCCCATGTCTTCCATGTTCAGGGTCGGGCGCTCGCGCAACGGCGGAACCGCGGCCACCATCCCCATGCGCGGCGCCAGCGTCGCGCGCGCCATCCCGGATCGGTCGTTGCTCTCGGCGACGACCGTGTAGGCCTGATCGCCAGGCTGGACGATGAAGTCGTAGGTCTCGGCATTGCCGATTTGAACCTCATCGACCTCCACCGGCTGCATGTTGATACCGTCTGTTCCGACGAACGTCATGGGGAGGCCGGGAATGCGGAAGTTGAAGATGGTCTGCGTCGCCGCGTTGATCACTCGGAGGCGCACCCGCTCGCCCGGACGGAAAAGGCCGGTCCAGTTCTCGCTCGGGCTGTGTCCATTGATTAGAAAGGTGTAGGCTGCCTCGGTCACATCGGCGATGTCGCTCGGATCCATGCGCATCTGAGCAAACATCTGGCGATCCTCTCGGCTAAGCTGCTCGCTGCGCCGTCCGAACAGTGTCTCACGCTGCCGATTGAAGAAGCCGCCTTCCTGCTTCAGTCTCGAGAAGATTTGGTGAGGGTGGAGAAAGCTCCAGTCGGAAAGCACGATCACGTGCTCCCGGTCATAGGCCACCGGATCGGCCCCGGCCGGATCGATGATCATCGGCCCGTAATGACCGACCTGCTCTTGGAGGCCCGAATGGCTATGATACCAATAGGTGCCGGACTGCTTGAGCGGGAACTCATAAACGAAGGTTGAGCGCGGCCGGATGCCGGGGAAGCTGATTCCGGGGACGCCGTCCATCTGGAACGGCACGATGAGGCCGTGCCAGTGGATCGAGGTGTCTTCGTCGAGCGTGTTGTTGACAACGAGACGGACATTCTGGCCCTCCCGGAGCCGGATGAGCGGTGCCGGGATCGTTCCGTTGATCGTGATCGCGTGGCCGGCGCGGCCATCGACATTGAACATGCCCTCGGCGATGTTCAGCCGGATCTCCTCACCGGAGAGGGTCGGCATTTCCTTGCGCACGAGTCCGCGGGTTCCGTTCTGGGCCCATGCGGGGAATAGGCCCGACATTCCGAGGCCCGCGGCTCCGAGCGCGCCTGCCCTCAGCAGGGAGCGTCGGCCAATCAGCTGGTTCATTCAAATTTCCTCTTGGGCGGCAGGCCGCCGCCATCGTCGACAGGAAAGGGAGGCGACGTCCTGCGCCGCCCCCCAAGCCTCAGTTCTAGTTGGGTCCGTGCCCCGCATGAGCGCTGGCGCTCATATCGTGGCCGGCATGCGGATCGGCCGCCTGGCCCTGCTGTCGCTGTCCAGCGCAGCAGCCGCGACCGTTGCCATTCGCCATGCCCTCGCAACAGGCCATGCGACCATTGGCATCGGGCCGGCAGCAGTCCGCCATCGCGCGAGTGGCATGCTGGGCCGTCTGCCCCGGCTGGGCTGCGGGCGCGCCGTGCCCGGGGTGCTGGCCCTGGGCCTGCTGAGCCGAATGCCCGGCATGGTTGGCGTGGGGGTTCGCGGGCGCCGCAGTCTGCGCGACCGCGGGAGCAGCGGTCGCCATCGCAACCGCAATGAGAAACATCTTCATCATTGATCTCCAGAAATCTCGAGTTCGCGTCAGATCTCTGGATGCATACGCGGCGGGGGCGTCTCTCCCTCAGGGTGAATGCCGGAAAGAAGGTGACTGCCGAGCAAAGCCGGCGGCATCGCAGCATGCGGCAGGCGCTCGGCGCTGAACGGCTGCGTCGCGGGAACGGCCGCGCAGGCAATGGCGCAGCCCACCTCCATGCCGGGCGCCCGCTTCTCATGCTTCTGCCCAGGGGCTTCCTCGGCGCAGTTCGCGGCAGAAGCCACCTGCGGCCTCGCGGCATGCGCGGGGTCAGCACCGCCAATCATTGCAAGCGGCGCGAGGAGCAGGGCGATCGCCACAAGCAGGGAGGACACGAACCGAGGCATGCTGCGCCACACATAGTGCGACGAGATTCGACCGGCAATGAATGGCGGCGCGTTGTCACGCATGATTCTCGTCCTCCGCCGCGAGATCCGTCAGGATCGGGCAATCTGGCCGATCGTCGCCGTGACAGTTCCGAGCAAGGTCCTCGAGCGTCTTGCGCATCGCGCGAATCTCATCTTCCTTGCGCCGCAACTCCTCGGCGCGCGCGGTCGCAAGCGCCTTCACGTCGGCGCTTGCGCGTGTCCGGTCCTGCCAGAGGGCCAGGAGCCTGCCGATCTCCTCGATGGGGAAACCAAGGTCGCGCGCGCGCCGAATGAAACGCAACGTGTGGACGTCGCGCTCGTCGTAATCGCGATAGCCCGAGTCACGACGCGCCGCCTTCGGTATCAGCCCGATCGCCTCATAGTGGCGGATCATGCGCTGGCTGACGCCGCTGCGCTTCGAGGCTTGGCCGATGTTCATGGCTGCAGGCTCACACTCGCAGCAGGGCGCCAGCGGCGCAAGGTGAGGGCGTTACCGACCACGCTGACGCTGGAGAGCGCCATCGCGGCACCCGCAAGCACGGGGCTGAGATAGCCCAGCGCAGCGAGCGGAATGCCGACGACGTTGTAGATGAAGGCCCAGAACAAGCCCTGACGGATTTTGGAATAAGTCCGCCGTGATATTTCAACTGCATCGGCCACAAGCCGCGGGTCTCCCCGCATCAGCGTGACGCCGGCCGTGTGCATGGCGACGTCGGTTCCGGTCGACATGGCGATGCCGACGTCGGCGGCGGCCAGCGCGGGGGCATCGTTCACGCCGTCGCCAACCATCGCGACGGTCCCGCCCTGTTGTTTGAGGCGGGACACGGCATCAGCCTTGTCTTCGGGCAGGACATTGGCGATCGCCTCGTCGATGCCGAGCCGGCTAGCCACGGCGGCGGCGCTTCCTGCGTTGTCGCCGGTCAGCATCACGGTGCGGATGCCGCGAGCGTGCAGAGCCTCGACGGCGGCCTTCGCGGCCGCCTTGGGTTCGTCGCCGAAGGCCAGCAGTCCGAGAAGGCGCTTTTCCTGGCCGAGTTCCGCAACCCAAGAGACCGAGCGGCCATCCTGCTCCAGGTCGCGCGCGCGGCGTTGCAGCGCCCCCAACGCGATGCCGTTCTCCTCCATCAACCGCGTGCTGCCGAGGAGGAGAGGCCGCCCCTCGACGGTGGCGGCGACGCCGCGACCGGGGAGGGCGCGCACGTCGCCGGTGGGGTGAGCGCGGATTGACCGCTCTTCGGCCGCCGACATGACGGCGCGCGCCAGCGGGTGCTCGCTTCCGCTCTGCAAAGCCGTCGCCAAAGCGAGCAGATCATCCTCCGCGACACCGTCAGCCGGCACGGACGCAACCAGCTTCGGCTTGCCTTCCGTCAGTGTGCCCGTCTTGTCGAACGCCACGGTGTCGACGCGGTGAGCCGTCTCAAGCGCCTCGGCGTCCTTGATCAGGACGCCGGCGCGGGCCGCCACGCCCGTTCCGGCCATGATCGCCGTCGGCGTCGCCAGGCCAAGTGCGCAAGGGCACGCGATCACCATGACCGCAACCGCGTTCAGGATGGCTACGTCGACGCCGCCCCCGACCGCGAGCCACCCGACGAAGGTGAGCAGCGCGACCACAAGCACCACCGGCACGAACACGGCGCTAACCCGGTCGACCAGCCGCTGGATGGGAGCCTTGGCGCCTTGGGCGCTCTCCACCAGACGCACGATGCGGGCGAGCGTGGTCTCCGCGCCAACGGCGCTCGTCTCTATGTGGATTAGACCCTCGCCATTGATTGAGCCGCCCGTCACCTTGTCACCGAGAGTCTTTGCCACCGGCATGCTCTCCCCAGTGAGCATAGACTCGTCTACGCTGCTCGCGCCTTCGCGCAGGAGCCCATCCACCGGAATGCGCTCACCCGGCCGCACTCGCACAAAATCGCCCACGCGAACCTGATCCACGGCGACCTCGCGTTCGGAGCCATCGGAGCCGACGATGCGGGCTCGGTCGGGCCGCAGCGCCATCAAAGCTCGGATGGCCGCTCCAGTTTGCCGTTTCGCCCGACCTTCCAGCCACTTGCCAAGCAGGATCAGGGTGATCACCACTGCGGAGGTTTCGAAGTAGAAGTGGCCGCTCATCCCATGCGTCATCGACGGGAAGAGCAACTGATAGAGGCTGAGCCCGTAGGCCGCAGAGGTGCCGAGCGCGACGAGCAGGTCCATGTTGCCGGCGCCAGCACGCACGGCTTTCCAGCCCGCGCGGTAGAAACGAGCCCCAAGCCAGAACTGGACGGGAGTCGCCAACAGGAGTTGGATCCATCCGGGCACAGTGAAAGCGACGCCAAGGGGCGCCAACAGCATCGGGAGGACCAAGGGAAGCGACAGCAATGCCGCGATGATCACGTGCCGCAGCTCACGTGCCGCGACGGCGGAACGCCGGGCTTCCTCGTTATCCGCCGCTCCCGCTGCGGTGGATGCCTCTCTAAGCGAAGCCGAGTAGCCCGCCTTCTCAACCGCGTTCAGAAGCGCTTCGCGCGCGGCCGAAACCGTTTCGACGGTGGCCGTCTCGCTGGCAAGGTTCACGCTCGCCTTCACGACGCCCGGCACCTTCAGCAACGCCTTCTCGACGCGGCCGACGCAGGAGGCGCAAGTCATGCCGGCGACGTTCAGCTCCACTGTGCGTGTCCCCGGCATGTAGCCCGCCTTGAAGATCGCGTCCGCGACCGCCGCGGCCTCACCCCGATCGTTCTCGAACGAGACCTCCGCTCGCTCCGTTGCCAGGTTCACCGACACGTCGGCGACGCCGGGCACCTGCCTCACAGCGCGCTCCACCCGCCCGACGCACGAGGCGCAGGTCATCCCCTCAACGGGAATGACGAGCGTCTCGCCTCGCTCTTCCGTCCGATCCCGAATCGCGACTGCCGCACCCATCTTTTCGTCTCCTCATTTTCGAGTCGACGACGGATATGGTCCTTGACACAATGTCAGGGTCAAGCGCGGAAAAATTCACTGCCACGCCCTTGACCCTGACACGGTGTTAAACCCGACATTGCCTCCATCTCGAAATGAACTGGAGGACAAGATGTTCGATTTTCAGGTGAACGGCATGACCTGCGGCGGGTGCGCCCGCGCGGTTACGAACGCCGTTAAGTCGGTGGATGCCGCGGCCAATGTCCAGGTGGATCTCGCTGCGAAGCGGGTCACCGTCGATTCCACGGCCGATGCAGCGAAGATCCGGTCGGCAATCGAAGAAGCCGGCTACGACGTTGAGCGACGAGATCCCTAATCCGCCGAGTGATGTTCCCGTCAAAAGCGGCCTCCCAGAATCGGGAGGCCGCTTCCATTAGGAGCGGGTCTCCGGCCTGATCGACGATAGGTGATCTGTCGAAGACATGGCGCCGGACGGCGCGACAGCAGCTTGCTCCCGTGCCAAGTCTGGCAGGGCCCGGCTACCCTCGAGCACACGTCATCGAGTCAATGACTTCGAGGGCCGCGACGCGTTTGATCTGGATCATCGCCGCTGGTATAAAACGGCCTATCGGAGGCGATGTGGCCCGACTGTTTCTCGCCTTGCTTCTCGCGCTCGCGTTGCTGCCGACGCCGGGCAGCGCGATGGTCGTCCCTGCTCCTGACTGCGTCATGGCGCAGGACGGGATGGCAATGCCGCCCGCCGGCCATGACGACGGCTGCTGCACCGACCAGTGCGTGATGGTGTCCGGTGCGATGGCGCTTCCGTCGGCAGAGGCAGCAGCGCAGCCTCCCGAACTCGTTGCGCTTCCCCATTGGACGGCCACTCCCCCCGCCTTCCGGTCGGCCAACCCCGCCGCCGCCGACCCTCCTCCAAGACCCTAGCCGCTACGCGCGCCTTCGCTCCGGCGAGGGGCCGCCCGTTCGCGCGCGTATGCTCGACAGGAACTCGTGCGCACGCGGAACCCTCGTGCGGCAAACGACCGGCGAAGCCGGCCGCTTGGAAGAGGTATCAGATCATGATCAACAGTTCTCTTGCCGGGGCCCTGGCTCTGGCGTTGGCCCTCACCGCCTGCAGCGACTTAGCCCCTCCGGAGGGGAAGGCGGAAGCCAGTCGGATCGCACCGGCGGCCGACCGGAACGTCTATGAGGCCGAGGGAAGGGTGACGGAGGTCGCCGACGGCCGGATCACCATCTCGCATGGCCCTGTGGCGGAGCTCGGCTGGCCGGCGATGACGATGTCCTTTACCGTCCGGTCAGCGGACCTTGCCCAAGGCGTCTCCGTTGGAGATCGGGTCCAGTTCGGCTTCACCGAGGTCGACAATGGCTACGCGATCGCCGCGCTGAGCAAGGCGCCTTAGTGATGAAGGTTTTGAAGCCGCGTCGGCGGCGCCCTAGCGGCCGGCTGCTGGGCGTGGCTCGGTCGGCAGGCTTGCTCGGCGCCTTCGCATTGACAGCTCTTTCGCCGGCGCTCGCGCTGGCGGCGGAGGCGCAGGCGCAGGCGCAGGGGGCGATGCCGGCTGCCCCGTCGTCCGCTCCGGGCGGCCCGCTTCTGGAACTAGAGGAAGCGATCCGCCTTTCCCGCGGCGAGCAACCGAGCCTCGCCGCCTTCGAACGCGAGGCGGCCGCGTCCGAGCAGGCGGCACTTGCCGCGCATGTGCTGCCCGACCCCCAGATCAGCGCCGGCATCCAGAATTTTCCAGTAACCGGCAACATGGCCTTCGATCCCATCGGCGACGACATGACCATGTATACGTTCGGCATCATGCGCGAGCAGGTGCGCCGGTCGCGTCGGGACGCCGAGGCGGCCCGGTTGCAGGCCGAGGCGGTGGTGAGCCGGGCAGAAGGTTCGGCCCAGGAGCGCAGCATCGAGCGTGACGTGTTGATCTCTTGGATCGACGCGGTGGAAGCACGGGCCAAGCAGCGTCTGCTGGCGCGGGTGATCAACGATCTCGAGGCGGGGCGGCGCATCATGGAGGCGGGCGTGCCGACCGGCGCCTCGACCCCGGCGCTGGCGCTTCAGGCGCAGGCGGAGATCGCACTTGCCGAGGCGGAGCGCAGCGAGGCCGAAGGGGACGAGGCGCGGGCGCGGGCGACGCTTTCGCGCTGGATCGGCCCGGCGGCATGGCGGCCGCTTCCGGAAAGCGTGCCGAGGATCGCCTTGCCTGTGGGCGCGGCCGAGGCTGTGCGCCTCGACGTCCATCCGCAGGTTCGCCTTGCCGAAGCCCAGGAGCAGGCGGCACGGCGGCAGATCGACGCCGCGCGCGCCGAGCGCCGCCCGAATATCAGCTGGTCCGTGATGTATGGCTGGCGTCCCGAATATGGCGACATGGTGAGCGCGCAGGTGAGCATTCCCCTTCCGATGAACCGAAGGCGACTTCAGGACCGGCGCGTGACCGAGGCCGAGGAGCGCGCCGAGGCCGCTAGGCTGCGCGCGGAGGATACCCGCCGCGAGCTCGACGGATCATTTCGCGGAGCTCTCGCCAACTTTCGCAGCGCCGAGGCGCAGCTTGCGATCCTTCGCGAGCAGGCGATTCCCTCGCTCGAGGCTGCGTTCGAGGCGGCCGAGGCGCGCTATGCGGGCGGTCAGGGTAGCCTCGAGCTGCCGCTCAACATCGTCCGTCGCTATGTCGAAGCTAATATCCAGGCGGTGGAGCAGCAGGGCCGGCTCGCCCGCGCGGCCGCCGAGCTCATCTATCTAACGGGGGAGGCGAGCCGATGAACCGCGGCGAATTCGTTGCCCTGGTCAGGCGTCCGGATCGCCGGACGGTGATGGTCGTGCTTGCACTGTTAGTCCTGCTGGCCGCTGGAGTGGCCGCTTATGTTCTCGCCGGGCGGGGCGGCGGCGGGGATGCGGAGGCCGCATGTCCAGGCAGCCGCGTCCTTTACTGGTATGACCCGATGGCGCCGGACCGGCGTTTCGACGCTCCCGGGAAATCGCCCTTCATGGACATGCCGCTCGTCGCCAAATGCGCAGACGAAGGCGCCGAGGGCGTGCGGGTGTCGCCGGCGATGGTCCAGAATCTCGGCGTCCGCACGACGCCTGCCCGGATGATGGACATCGCGCCGACGGTGCGGGCGGTCGGGCGGGTCGAGTTCGACGAGCGGCTGATCGCCGAGGTCCAGACCTTGACGCCGGGCTTCGTCGAGCAGCTGGTCGTGCGGGCGGTCGGCGAGCCGGTGCAGCGCGGCGCGCGGATCGCCAGTGTCTACTCGCCGGAGCTGCTGGCGGCGCAGAACGAATATAAGGCGTTGCTGGCGTCGGCGGGGACGACCTCGGCGAGCCTCAGGCAGGCCGCGCGGCAGCGCTTGGCGCTGCTGGGCCTTCCGTCCTCGGCAATCCAGCGGCTCGAACGGGGCGGCGCACCTCAGCGAACCTATCCCGTCTTCGCGCCCGCTTCGGGTGTCGTGACGCAGATCGGCGCGCGGCCCGGCGCGCAGGTGACGCCCGGGCAGTCGATCGCCACCATCGCCGGCGTCTCGCGGGTATGGGTGATCGCCGAGGTTCCGGAGACCTTCCTCGGCGACGTTCGGGTCGGCCTTTCGGCGGAGATCGGCTTTCCCGCTTATCCCGCTGAGACGCGCCAGGGCCGCGTCGACTATATCTTTCCCCAGCTCGAACCGGAGGCACGGACCGCCCGCGTCCGTATCACTCTCGACAATCCCGGGCAGCGGCTTCGCCAGGGAATGTTCGCCAACGTTACGATCATGGGCACGGGCGGCATGGCGCTCGTGGTGCCGAGTGAGGCGGTGATCGACACCGGGCGCCGCAAGGTCGTGATCGTCCGGAGGAACGGCGCATTCGTCCCCGCCGCCGTGGAAACGGGTCGCGAGCTCCAGGACTGGACGCAGATCGTGGCCGGGATCGACCCCGGCGCCGAAGTGGTCGTGTCGGGCCAGTTCCTGATCGATTCCGAAGCGAGCCTTTCGGGAATGATGGAGCGGCTGAACGCGAACGCGCCGACCGGAGGCGCCGCTCAGCCGCTTCCCGCGGCGAGCGGAACGATCCGCACCATGGACCTCCGGCGCGGCAGCGTCACCATCGCGCACGGGCCGGTGCCGGCGCTGAGCTGGCCCGCGATGACGATGACCTTCACCGTGCGAAACACCGCCCTCCTGCGCGGCCTGGGGCGCGGCGACAGCGTCGAGTTCACCTTCCGCCAGGAGGGGAGCAGCTATGTGATCCAGCAGATCGCGAAGGCGGCGGTGCGATGATCGAAGCCATCATCCGCTGGTCGGCGGCGAACCGGTTCCTGATCCTGCTCGGCGCCGCCTTCCTGGCGGTCGCCGGCACCTACGCGGTGACGCGCACGCCGCTCGACGCGATCCCGGACCTGTCGGACGTGCAGGTCATCGTTCGCACGCCCTATCCCGGCCAGGCGCCGAGCATCGTCGAGGCCCAGGTCACCTATCCGCTCGCCACCACGATGCTGTCGGCGCCGCGGGTCAAGGCGGTGCGGGGCTTCTCCTTCTTCGGCGACAGCTATGTGACCGTTCTGTTCGAGGACGGCACCGATCTTTACTGGGCACGCTCGCGAACGCTCGAATATCTGAGCCAGGTCGGCGACCGACTGCCGGAGGGCGTGACCCCGACGCTGGGGCCCGATGCGACAGGGGTGGGCTGGGCCTTTCAATATGCGTTGATCGACCGGACCGGGCGGCACGACCTCGGCCAGTTGCGCGCCCTTCAGGATTGGTTCCTGCGCTTCCAGCTGCGCGAGATCGACGGCGTCGCCGAGGTGGCGAGCGTCGGCGGCATGGTGCAGTCCTATCAGGTCCAGATCGATCCCGAGCGCCTGCAGATCTACCGGGTCTCGGCCGGTCAGGTCATGGACGCGATCGGCGAGGCCAATCAGGAGACCGGCGGCTCGGTGATCGAGCGGGCCGGGGCCGAGTTCATGGTCCGCGTCGGCGGCTATCTCCAGACGCTGGAGCAGTTCCGCAACATCCCCCTGTCCGCCACCGCCGGCGGCACTCCGGTGACGGTCGGCGATGTGGCGCGGGTGCAGCTCGCGCCCGACTTCCGGCGCGGCATCGCCGAGCTCAACGGCGAAGGCGAGGTGGTGGGCGGCGTCATCGTCGTGCGCCAGGGCGCCGACACATTCTCGGTGATCCGGAACGTGAAGGAACGGCTCGAGGAGCTCCGCGCCGGTCTCCCGCCCGGCGTTGAGATCGTGACCGTCTATGACCGCTCCGCGCTCATCGAGCGGGCCGTCTCCAACCTGTGGGAGAAGCTCGCCGAGGAATTCCTGGTGGTCGGGCTGGTGACCGCCCTGTTCCTGCTCCATCTGCGCTCGTCGCTGGTCGCGATCATCATGCTTCCGCTCGGTGTCCTGGCAGCCTTCATCATCATGTATCTCCAGGGGGTGAACGCGAACATCATGTCGCTCGGCGGCATCGCAATCGCGATCGGCGCAATGGTCGATGCGGCCATCGTCATGATCGAGAACGCGCACAAGAAGATCGAACATGCGCGCGACGAGGAGGGTGAGCTCACCGAGGCGCGGAGGCGCCAGGTGATCACTGAGGCTGCCGTGGAAGTGGGGCCGGCACTGTTCTTCTCGCTGCTGATCATCACTCTGTCCTTCCTGCCGGTCTTCACGCTTGAGGCGCAGGAAGGCCGTCTGTTCCGCCCGCTGGCGCTGACTAAGACCTATGCGATGGCCGCCGCTGCGGGCTTGTCGATCACTCTGGTGCCGGTGCTGATGCTGATGTTCATCAAGGGCAGGATCAGGCCGGAAGCCGACAACCCGGTCAACCGCTGGCTGATCGCGGCTTACCAGCCGGCGCTTAAATGGGTCCTGCGCAATCCCAGGGTGACGATCGGGATCGCGCTGCTTGCGCTTGCCGTGTCGGTCGTTCCGGCGAGCCGGCTGGGCGGAGAGTTCATGCCGCCAATGGATGAAGGCGACATCCTCTACATGCCGACGGCGCTCCCCGGGCTTTCGGCCTCCGGCGCTTCGGAGCTGCTCCAGATCACGGACCGGATCATCATGACGGTGCCCGAGGTAGCGTCTGTGTTCGGTAAAGCAGGCCGCGCCGACACGGCAACCGATCCCGCTCCGCTGGAGATGTTCGAGACGACGATCCGCCTCAGGCCACGCAGCGAATGGCGGCCGGGCATGACCACCGAGCGGATCATCGAGGAGCTGGATTCGAGGCTCAAGATCCCCGGCTTGGCCAATGTGTTCGTGCCGCCGATCCGCAACCGGATGGACATGCTGGCGACCGGCATCAAGAGCCCGGTCGGCGTCAAGCTGTCCGGGCCGGATCTCGACACGCTCGAGCGCCTGGGGCGAGAGGTCGAGGAGGCGGTGCGGCCGATCGAGGGCACGACATCCGCCGTGTCCGACCGGATCGGTGGGGGTCGATATGTCGATATCGAGGTCAACCGCCTTGCCGCGGCACGTTACGGCCTGTCGATCGCCGACGTGCAGCGCACGGCGGCGATGGCGGTGGGCGGCGCACAGGTAGGCGAGAAGATCGAAGGCCTCGCGCGCTTTCCGATCACTGTGCGTTTTCCGCGCGAGACCCGTGACAGCGTTCAGGCGCTCGGGCAGCTCCCGATCATCGCGCCAGGCGGCGCGGTGGTCCCGCTGAGCGCGGTTGCCGACATCAGGGTCGCCAGCGGCCCGTCGATGATCAGGAGCGAGAATGCGCGCCCTTCGGTCTGGGTCTATGTCGACGTGCGCGACCGCGACGTTGTGAGCTATGTTGCAGAGGCGCGTCAGCGGGTCGCCGAGACCGTCGATCTGCCGCCGGGCTATTCGATCGCTTGGTCCGGGCAGTTCGAATATGCCGAGCGGGCAGGCGAGCGGCTGACTTGGGTCGTGCCGGCCACCATTGCGATCATCTTCCTGCTGCTGTTCCTGGCGTTCCGGCGGGTGCGCCAGCCGCTGATCATCCTGCTCACTCTGCCGTTCGCGCTCGTCGGCGGCGTGTGGCTCGTCTATCTGCTGGGGCACGCCGTGTCGGTGGCGACGGCGGTCGGCTTCATCGCCCTTGCCGGGCTTGCCGCGGAGTTCGGGGTGGTGATGCTCGTCTATCTCGACCGAGCCGTCGAAGAGCATATCGCCAAAGGCCGCTTTTCGGAACCGGCCCATCTCGACGAGGCCCTGATCGAGGGCGCAGCACTTCGCGTCCGGCCGAAGGCGATGACGGTAGCGGTGATCCTCGCCGGACTGTTCCCGCTGCTTATCGGCCACGGCGCCGGCTCGGAGATCATGCAGCGGCTCGCAGCGCCGATGGTCGGAGGCATGACAACCGCGCCTTTACTGTCGCTCTTCGTGCTGCCGGCCATCTACAAGCTGCTGGGGGTTCGGCGCTTCCTTCGCGATCAGCGCAAGGAAGCGTCGGCAGCGAACGCCAAGCTACAGCCGGGCCTGTAACGATCTCGGCCGAGGGATCTCCGGCTTTCAAAGCGCCACCTAACCGAGATTTTGCTCGATGCTGCGCTCGTTGGCGGAGCTGACGCGGACCTACCACGGCGACTCGAGTGCGGATGGTTCGATACTCGAGGATCTCGCCGCCCGCGAAGGTGAGGGGCTCCAGCCCCGAGACCCGGGTCCTCGACGGGTCCTAAGCCGACGCCCGTTCAGCAAGCACGCGCTCGATCTCTCGGGTGACCGCCTCCAGCCCCTGCATCCCGTCGATCGGCACAAGTTCGCTCCTGCGCAGATAGTAGTCCAGGAGGGGCCCGGTCGTTTGCCGATATTCCTCGAGACGTCTCGCAAATGTCTCCGGATTATCGTCGCTGCGCACGGTGCCGCCCGCGGCAAGGGTATCGGCAACCCGCTTCGCCATTCGCTCGACCAGCACGGCCGGGTCGACCTTCAGCTCGATCGCTGCATCGAGCTTGAGGCCCTTGCGCTGGAGCATCGCGGTCAGGGCTTCCGCCTGCTCGACGGTCCGGGGGAAGCCGTCGAGAATGAACCCGGTGCGGCAATCCTCCCGGTCGATCCGGTCGGCTACCATCTGAGTGACCACATCGTCGGATACGAGCTCGCCTCGATCCATGATCGCCTTGACCGCCAGTCCGAGTTCCGTGCCGCCGCTGACCGCGGCGCGCAGCATCTCCCCTGTGGAAAGCTGCGGAATAGAATAGCGTCCGACGAGGCGCCGCGCCTGCGTCCCCTTTCCGGCTCCCGGCGGTCCCAGCACTACCAGCCTCATCTCTTTACTCCGTGCATGATCTTCCGACTTCACTTTGCGACGGCGCTCAGAAGGGCTCCGCCTCGGAAGCCCTGTAGCTCACTCCATGATCGAGACAGCAAGGCCGGGACTTTCCGGCCTTGCTTGGTCTAGACGCCGTCTACCACGCCACTCGCTTTCAGGCCGGCCAGTCCATGACCGACACGATCATCACCATTAATCCCGGCACCGCCACGATAAAGCTCGGCGTCTTCGCCTGCGAGCGCGGCCAAGCTCGTCCGCTGGGACGGGCGACAGTCGACGAGGCCGCCGATATCCTGCGCGTGCAAATCGGCGGATCGCGCAGCGAGCATGACCTCCCGTCAGGCGACTCGGCTTCGGTCGTGCTGGAACGGGCGCTCGCGCTCCTTGCCGATCGACTGCCCATCGGCGAGCCCGGAGCAATCGCTCAGCGGGTCGTGCACGGCGGGGATCATTTTGCCGGGCCCGCGATCATCGATGAAGGAGTGCTTGCCGCGATCGAGACTCTGATCCCACTTGCGCCGCTTCACCAGCCCAAGAGCGTTGCGCTTATCCGCTTATTCAAGGAGCTCCATCCCGACGTTCCGCAAATCGCCTGCTTCGACACCGCGTTCCATCGCACTCAATCGGACCTTGTGCGTCGCTTCGCCATTCCCCGGGCCTTGTTCGACGCCGGCGTGAAACGCTTCGGATTTCATGGCCTTTCCTATCAGTTCATCGCGGGCGAACTTGAGCGGCGGCGACCGGATCTCGCCAGAAGCCGCGTCGTCGTCGCGCACCTCGGCTCCGGCGCGAGCCTCTGCGCACTGGACGCTGGCCTGAGCCGCGACACGACGATGGGGTTCTCGACGCTTGACGGCGTGCCCATGGCGACCCGTTGCGGCGCGATCGACCCCGGCGTCCTACTTCACCTGTTGCGCGTCCGTGGTATGTCGGCCGAGGCGCTGGAGGACATGCTCTACCATCGCTCCGGCCTGTTGGGGCTATCCGGCATCAGCGGCGACACCCGGCTTCTGGTTGAGAGTGAGGCGGACGCTGCTGACGAAGCACTGGACATCTTCGCCTTTCGGATCGCGCGCGAGGCGGCGGCGCTCGCCGCTACCCTCGGAGGCATGAACGCTTTGGTGTTCACCGGCGGAATCGGGGAGCACCAGCCACGGATACGCGCCAGAATCTGCGCGCGTCTCGGATGGCTTGGTGTGACATGCGACGCGGGCGCCAACGACGCGGGTGCGTTCGACATCGGCTCGCCAGGAGCGGAGGTGGCGGTCATGATTATCTCCGCGGACGAGGAGCAGGCCATGGCCGACCAATGCGGGCCGCTGCTGGCGCAAGCAGAGTGATCTGAGCCACGCTGACCGGGGCCGCGGGCTGCAACGCGACTTTCGCGACGACATCCCCTCAGGGGATAGCTTGGTCAGCAGCACCGACGCCAGATTGTTCGGCGACGCTGATACTCCGTCAGGATTGATACGGATCAAAACCAGCCGCGCCCTAGGCCTCTATAACCGACCAGGACGAGCGGCGCGCCAGCCGGGACGTCGAGAACGGAGGCAGATATGCAATCGGTGACAGTCGGCAGCAAAAAGAGCCGGCGGCGCTCGTCGATCGCCGCCGCCGTCCTTCTGGTTCTCCTCGCCGCGGGCTTGATGCTTATCCTCTTGCGTCCCGAACTGCCGATCGGATGGCTGCCATTGCTGATTATCCTCCTGTGTCCGCTGATGCACATGTTCATGCATCGCAGGCATGGCGGGCATGGCAGCTCTGCTCCGGCGGGCGACGAGCAGGCGCAGCGGTCCCGTCATTTCTGAGCGAGCCGACAGGAGGGCTCGAGCGCTTAAGTGCACCTGTCGACCAAGTTATCTATATTGCTGATTTCTATCGTGTTTCCACCCAGTTCGCTTTCCTCGTCTTCCGGCTGTAACCTTCAGACTTGAGGGAGAGGTCAGGCGGCCGCGTAATACTGTTATTGGCGGCGTTCGACCGAGGCTTCGCCGTGGGGAAGTTCGTGAAAAGGACGAAGGAATGAATGAGCATGGCGCGCATCACGCGCACCACCACCATCAGCATGAGCCAACTGCCGGGGGTGCTGGCTCGGTTGTGGTCCAGGCGTCCGGTTCGAGTCATGCCGAGCACGCGGGCGGCCACGATCATGGAGCGATGATCGCGGATTTCCGGCGTCGCTTCTGGGTGACGATGGTGCTGATGCCGCCGGTGCTGCTCCTGTCGCCGATGATCCAGCATTGGCTGGGCCTGGCCGGGGCGGTTTCTTTTCCCGGCGACGGCCTTCTGCTCTTTGCTCTCTCCACCGTCGTCTATGTCTATGGTGGCTGGCCGTTTCTGACCGGCCTCGTCTCCGAGCTGCGCAAGAAGCAGCCTGGCATGATGACGTTGATCGCGCTGGCGATCTCGGCCGCCTATTTCTTCTCGGCGGCGGTCACCTTCGGTTTCCCCGGCGAGACATTCTACTGGGAGCTGGTGACGCTGATCGGCATCATGCTGCTCGGTCACTGGATTGAGATGCGCTCCGTCATGGGTGCATCGAGAGCCCTCGAGGAACTCGTGCGCCTGCTGCCGGATTCGGCAACCCGCATCGACGCCGACGGCTCGACCCATGAAGTTCCGATTGCGGCGCTCACGCCCGGCGATCGCGTGCTGGTGCGGCCCGGCGCCAAGGTGCCGGTCGACGGCACGATCATCGACGGCAGTTCCGGCTTCAACGAAGCCATGCTGACCGGCGAGTCGAAGCCCGTGTCCAAGGGTGTCGGCGAAGCGGCGATCGGCGGCGCCATCAACGGCGCCGGGGCGGTGACGATTGAGGTGACGGCGACCGGCGACAAGACCTATCTCGCACAGGTCATCGACCTGGTGAGAAAGGCGCAGGCGACCCGCTCCCGCACTCAGGATCTCGCCAATCGTGCGGCGGCCTGGCTCACCTATATCGCGCTTGTCGTTGGCTTCGGCACGCTGATCACCTGGCTTATGCTCGGCCAAACGACCAGCTTTGCCATTGAGCGGATGGTGACGGTGATGGTCGTTGCCTGTCCCCATGCACTCGGCCTTGCCGTTCCGCTAGTGGTCGCGGTCAGCACATCGCTCAGCGCCGGTAACGGTCTCCTCATACGGGACCGTGCCGCCTTCGAGCGCGCGCGCAGTCTCAACGCCGTCGTGTTCGACAAGACTGGCACGCTGACCGAGGGCCGGTTTGGTGTGAGTGACATCGTCCTGCTCGGCGACGGGGACGAGAATGGGGAGCTTGGCTTCGCAGCGGCTGCTGAAAGCCAGTCGGAGCATCCGATCGCCCATGGCGTCGTTGCGGAAGCGAAGGATCGCGGCCTCAGTTGGCCGAGGGCGAGCGAAGTGCGCAACATCACGGGCGAGGGGATCGTGGCGAATGTCGACGGAGAAGACATTCGCATCGTCAGTCCCGGCCACTTCGCTCGCACCGGCGGTGAGATTTCCGATCCGCGCCTGAAGCAGCTCGAAAGTCAGGGCAAGACGGTCGTCGTCCTCGTGCGCGGGGGCGCCCCGCGCGCGCTGTTCGCACTTGCCGACATCGTTCGCCCGGAATCGAAGCGGGCGATCGCGGAGCTCAAGGCGCTCGGCGTCGAGTCGATCATGCTCACGGGCGACGCTCACGGCGTGGCCCAGTCGGTCTCGGAAGAACTCGGGATCTCGGAATATTTCGCAGAAGTTCTGCCCAACCAGAAATCGGAGAAGATCGAGGAACTGCAATCGCGCGGCTTGGCCGTTGCGATGGTGGGCGACGGCGTCAACGACGCTCCTGCGCTGGTCGTCGCTGATCTGGGCGTCGCGATCGGAGCCGGCACCGACGTTGCGGTCGAGTCCGCCGATATCGTCCTGGTGCGCAGCGATCCGAGCGACGTGGTCGCCATCCTTGGCCTCTCCCGAGCCACCTATCGCAAGATGGTGCAGAACCTCCTGTGGGCAACCGGCTACAATGCCGTCGCTATCCCGATGGCGGCAGGCATCACGTTCGGCACAGGGTTCCTGATGACGCCGGCCGTCGCGGCCGCGCTCATGTCGGTCAGCACGGTCATCGTCGCCTTCAATGCGCAGCTGCTGCGCTTCTACAGGGGCCGGCGCCCGGCAGAGGCATGATCGGATGCGTGTGATCTTTCCCCTGCCGGGCAATGAAGCCTTCGCCCAGGGCCTGGCCGCGGCCGGCGGCTTCGAACTGGGGCACCTGGAGACGCGGCGCTTTCCCGACGGCGAAAGCTATGTGCGCCTCCTCACAGACGTCCGAGGCAAGTGCGTGGACCTGGTCTGCAGCTTGGCGGATGCCGATGTAGGCTTCCTGAGTCTGGTCTTTGCCGCGGACGCGGCCCGCGACCTTGGCGCGCGCGAGGTGACGCTGATTGCGCCCTACCTCGCCTATATGCGACAGGACCGGCGGTTCCAGCCTGGCGAAGCAATCTCCTCGAAGAGCTTCGCCCGGCTCGTTTCGGCCACGTTCGACCGGTTCGTGACGGTGGATCCGCATCTCCACCGCTACCGGACGCTGTCGGCACTCTACACGATCCCCGACACCACGCTGCACGCCGCGCCGGCGCTCGCCGACTGGATCGGGGAGAATGTGGAGGCGCCTCTGCTGATCGGCCCGGACGAGGAAAGCGAGCAATGGGTGTCGGCAATCGCCGCGCGCGTCGGGGCGCCGTTCACCGTGCTGCGCAAGATCCGGCACGGCGACCGCAGCGTCGATGTCGAGGTCCCCGATCTCGACGCCTGGCGCGGACGTCAGCCGGTGCTCGCTGACGATATCGCCTCGTCCGGCCGCACGTTGATCGAAGCGGCGCGCAAGCTGGTGCTCCAAGGCTTTGCGAAGCCGGTCTGCACGGTCATTCATGGCGTCTTCGCGGAAGATTCCTATGAGCGACTTGCCCATCTTTCGAGCCGTATCGTCTCGACGGATGCGGTGCCCCATCCGAGCAACGCGATCGGGCTTGCCCCGCTCGTCGCGGAAGCGCTCGCTACTACTCATGCCGGCGCGCAGGACTTGGTTCGCCATCGCCGGCCGCCCGAGCCGCTCGACGAGGTCGAGCAAGCGGGCTTCGACTCCTTCCCGGCCAGCGACCCGCCGCCCTGGACGGGAGGCTGAAACCGGCTCCGCTTTATCGGCCAAGCACAAAAAGCAGGCGAAAATGACACAAGCAGATCTGTTCGAGACGTGGCGGAAGGGGTTGGGCCCGATCGTTCACTCCGATGAGACGGTCGAGCGCGTCCGCGCGCTCGCCTTGACCACCGCGTCCGGGGGGGAGGCTCTCTACCGCATCCTGATCGCCGCCGACCGGCTTGCTGGCGCTGCGATGTGGACGGTCGTTCACATGACTTATGCGCGGCGGGTCGATCTCTCCGGTGCCCCACTTCCGGCCGATGCGTTCAAGACCATCCCCGAAGGACATACGGGCGGGTCGCTCAACATGGTTCCGGCCTTCGTCGGCTATCTTGTGGCCAATGTGCTGAGCGCCAGGACCCGCGCCTGGCTGATGGGGCAAGGCCACAGCGTCGCCGCGATCGAGGCCGTGAACGCGCTCACCGGCGACGTCTCGCCGGCACAGCGGGGGCGCTATGATCGAAGCGAGGCGGGCCTCTCGCGTTTAGTTGCGGACTTCTATTCCTATGCCATCGCCGCCGATGGGGCACCTGCCGTTCCCCTCGGAAGCCATGCCGGGCCCAATACTGCCGGCGCAATCTCCGAAGGCGGCTATCTCGGCTTTGCCGAGGTGCAATATGTCCATATGCCGTTGCCGGGCGAAAGCCTCGTGGCCTTTCTGAGCGACGGCGCCTTCGAGGAACAACGCGGCTCCGACTGGACGCCTCGCTGGTGGCGCGCCGAGGACAGCGGCTTCGCCATTCCCGTGATGATTCTCAACGGCAGGCGGATCGAGGAGCGAGCGCAGATCGCCCAGCAGGGCGGGGCCGAATGGCTCGCCGATCATCTGCGCCTGAACGGCTTCGACCCGTTCGCCATCGACGGGCGCGACCCGGCCGCCTTCGCCTGGGCCATATTGGAGGCCGAGCAGCGCCTCGAGCGTTTCAGCGCCGATCCGGCCCGCCGCTATCCTGCGCCGATCCCCTACGTGATAGCCGAATCCGTCAAGGGCTTCGGCTTTCCGGGCGCGGGCACCAACGCGGCCCACAACCTGCCGCTCAACGGAAACCCGGCTTTTGACGATGCGGCGCGACGCGAGTTCAACGAGGGGACGGCTACGCTGTTTGTGCCCCCCGACGAGATCGAGCGCGCCGTCGAAACACTCGCCGTCCACGACGTCCAGCGCCGACCGCCGGAAAGCCGCCACCCTTTGGCGTTGCGCCATCCTCAGGCCCCCACGATCCCTGAGCCGCAATGGACCCGGGCCGGCGACCCGCCGGATTGCGCCATGCACGCGCTCGACCGCTGGTTCGTGCGGCTCGTCGATCGCAATCCTGGGCTGCGCGTCCGGGTCGGCAATCCAGACGAGTTGCGCTCGAACCATATGGGAGCCACGCTCGAGCGTTTGCGTCACCGGGTCAACGTCCCCGAGCCAGGCGTCGCGGACGCCGTCGACGGTGCCGTGATCACCGCGCTCAACGAGGAAGCCGTGGCCGGCGCCGCGCTCGCCAACAAGGCCGGGCTCAATCTGATCGTGAGCTACGAAGCGTTCGCGATGAAGATGCTGGGCGGCCTGCGCCAGGAGATCGTCTTCGCGCGTCGGCAACGCGAGATTGGGCTGGAGCCCGGATGGATATCGGTCCCGCTGGTTGTCACGTCGCACAGCTGGGAGAACAGCAAGAACGAGCAATCGCATCAGGATCCGACGATTGGAGAAGCGCTGCTCGGCGAGATGAGCGACACCGCGCGCGTCCTCTTTCCCGTCGACGCGAACAGCGCCGTTGCCGCGCTGCAGTCGGTCTACGAAGGCCGGGGCCAAGTGGCCTGCCTCATCGTGTCCAAGCGCGACATGCCGCATCGGCTCGATGGGGAGGCGGCGCTCAGGGCCGTCCAGGCGGGAGCAGCTCATATCGAAGGCATAGCCGCCGACGCAGACGTGCAGATCGTGGCCGCCGGCGCCTATCAACTTGAGGAGGCGCTGAAGGCCGCCGGCCGTCTTGTTGAGGCCGGGCTGCGTCCGCTCGTCACAATGCTGATCGAGCCCGGCCGCTTCCGAACGCCGCGCGATCCGATCGAGCAATCCTTCACCGTCGACGACGCGGCACTAGCAGTGCTCTTTCCTTCGAACATGCCGCGCGTGATCGCTACCCATACCCGGCCCGAGCCGATGCTCGGACTGCTGCGGCGGCTTGATGGAGGACCCTCCACGACGGTTGCGCATGGCTATATCAGCCGGGGTGGCACCTTGGACGTGGCCGGCATGCTGTTCGCCAACCGCTCGACCTGGGCACATCTCGTCGAAAGCGCGGCGAGATTGCTGAACCGGCCCCGGGATCAGTTCCTGTCCGCAGCCGAATGCGCCGCCATCGATGGCCGCGGCGATCCACACGACCTCCTCCGCCCACCCGCAAACAGAAAGACCGCCTGATGCTCACCCTGACTTCGCTTGGTGCCGCCGGGACCGTGACCGGTTCGAAGCACCTGCTGGAACATGAAGGCAGGCGCGTCCTGATCGATTGCGGTCTCTTCCAGGGCATGAAGAATCTTCGCGAGCTCAATTGGGAGCCGCTGCCGATCCAGGCCGCGAGCATCGATGCGGTCATTCTCACCCACGCGCATCTCGACCATTCGGGCTATCTGCCGCGTCTCGTGCGCGAGGGTTTTCGCGGTCCCATCTACGCCACTGCAGCGACACGTGACGTGGCAGCGCTCATCCTCAAGGACAGCGGCCATCTCAACGAGAAGGACGCCGATTTCCTCAACCGCATCGGCGCGACGCGGCACAAGCCGGCCTTGCCTCTTTACGGCGTCAAGGACGCCGAGCGGGCGCTCGAGTTCTTCACGTCGGTGCCCTTCGCCAAGCCCACGGAACTGCCCGGCGGCGCCAAAGTGACCTTTCGTCACGCCGGACACATTCTCGGCGCCGCGACGGCTGACGTGGAGTGGGGCGGGCGGCGCATCGCCTTTTCCGGCGATCTCGGCCGCTATTCCGATCCTTTCATGCTGGACCCGGAGCCGGTCCCCGAAGCCGACTTCGTGGTCATCGAGTCCACCTATGGCAATCGCCTTCATGACCCCACTGACCCCACCGAAGCGCTAGGCTCTGTCGTCGAGCGCACCGTCCGGCGTGGCGGGACAGTCGTGATCCCCGCGTTCGCGGTCGGGCGCGCGCAGGCGCTTCTCTATTATCTGTGGAAGCTGCGCGAGGCGGGCCGCCTGAGGGACGTGCCCATCTATCTGGACAGCCCGATGGCCATCAATGCGACCGACATGCTGTGCGAGCACCTCGCCGATCACCGGCTGACGCCCGAGGTCTGCCGCGAGGCCTGCGACATCGCCATCTATACGCGCGAGGTCGAACAATCGAAGGGGATCAGCGCGAATGCCTATCCGAAGGTTGTTATTTCGGCGAGCGGGATGGCGACGGGCGGACGCGTCCTTCATCATCTGAAGGCGTTTGCTCCCGACCGCAGGAACAGCATCGTTTTCTCCGGCTTTCAGGCCGCGGGAACGCGCGGCCGCGCAATGCTGGAGGGCGCCCACGAGATAAAGATCCATGGCCAATGGATACCGGTGGGTGCGGAAGTCGCTGATTTGCCGATGCTGTCCGCCCATGCCGATGCCAATGAGCTGATGCGCTGGCTGTCGGGATTTCAGCGCCCGCCGAGCCGCGTCTTCATCGTGCACGGCGAAGCGCAAGCCTCGGAGGCGCTCCGCTCACGGATCGATCAGGAGCTTGGATGGGACGCCGTCGTCCCGCGTCAGGCACAGACGTTCGAGCTATGACGACGCCCGACCTGGACGCCTTCGTTCAGCCGACATTGCGCGCACGGCGACTGGGCCTCCACACCCAGCACCAGCCTATCGTGATCATGCGCACGGACTGCCATGTCTGCCGCGCCGAGGGATTGTCCGGACGCTCCCAGGTGTTGCTATCGGCCGCGGGGCGAGAGGTGCGGGCTGCTCTGTTTCAGGTCGAAGGCGAAAGCCTGTTAGCGCCGGATGAAGCCGCCCTTTCGGAAATCGCGTGGGAGATGCTCGGCGTCACCGAAGGCGCACCGATCTCGGTCACGCACGCGCCGGCGCTCGATTCGCTCGCCAGCGTGCGCCGCCGCATCTACGGGCATCGCCTCGACGCAGCTGCATTGGCCGACATCGTCGGGGATGTCGCGGCTGCACGCTATACAGACGTTCACCTCGCTGCCTTCCTGACGGCGGGCGCGGTGCTGCCGCTCAATGAGGAGGAAACGTTCGACCTCACGGCGGCGATGATCGGGGTCGGTGACCGTCTGTCCTGGGATGTCCCCATCGTGGTCGACAAGCATTGCGTCGGCGGCCTGCCGGGCAATCGCACCACGCCGCTGGTCGTGGCCATCGTTGCCGCGAACGGCCTCGTCATGCCGAAGACTTCCTCGCGCGCGATTACATCGCCCGCCGGAACCGCCGACACGATGGAGACGCTCGCCCCGGTCGATCTCGATATTGCGGCGCTGAGGCGCGTGGTCGAGCAGGAAGGCGGTTGCATCGCCTGGGGCGGAGCAATCCACCTCAGCCCGGCCGACGACATGTTCGTGCGAATCGAGCGCGAGCTCGACATCGACACCGAAGGGCAGCTCATCGCCTCGGTCCTGTCGAAGAAGATTGCAGCGGGGTCCACCCACGTGGTCATCGACATTCCGGTAGGTCCGACCGCCAAGGTGCGTAGCGAAGAGGATGCAAGGCATCTTGCCGAGCGGATGCGCACGGTGGCTTCGCGCTCCGGCCTGGAGGCCCGCTGCCTGCTCACGGATGGCACCCAGCCCGTGGGGCGTGGCATTGGACCCGCCCTGGAAGCTCACGACCTGCTCTCGGTGCTGCGCAATGCTCCCGGCGCGCCGGACGATCTGCGCCGCCGTGCCGCATCACTCGCCGGCTTGGCGCTTGAGATTGGCGGCAAGTCCGCATCCGGCGAAGGCGCGGCCCTCGCGCTCGAGACGCTGGCAGATGGCCGAGCCTGGACCAAGTTCCAGGCAATCTGCGAGGCCCAGGGCGGCATGCGGGTGCCGCCGATGGCGGGACAAACACAGCCTCTTGCTGCGGCGCAGGACGGGCGCGTCGTCCACATCGACAACCGTAAGCTCGCGCGGCTTGCCAAACTGGCCGGGGCTCCAGACGTCAAGGCCGCGGGCATCTTCATGGAGGTTCGTCTCGGCCAGATCGTGGAGCGGGGCCAGCCGCTTCTGCACGTCCATGCCGAGACCGCCGGAGAGCTCGCTTATGCGCTCGAATATGCCGTAACCGCGGGTGACATCGTTCGGGTGGAGCCATGACGCGAACGGACCGCATTTCCTGAGAAGGCATGACGAAGATGACCCAGCAAGTCCGCGTTGCGATCAACGGCTATGGCGTGATCGGCAAGCGAGTGGCTTCTGCTGTCCTGGCACAGACAGACATGAGGCTCGCCGGAGTGGCGGACATTGCGGCGGACTGGAGGCTGCGTCCGCTTGAAGGCCAAGGCATCGGTCTTTACGCGGCGACTCCCGACCATGGCGCATCGATGCGCGAGGCAGGCTTGGCCATCGCCGGCACGCAAAATGACCTTCTCGCCCAGGCCGATGTGATCGTCGACTGCACGCCCAAGCGCATCGCCGCCCGCAACGCGGACATTTATCGGGCGAGCGGAATCAAGTTCATCGTGCATGGCGGTGAGAAGCATGAGGTCACCGGGCATTCCTTCGTCGCCGAGGTCTCGTTCGACAGCGCGGTAGGACGAGCGGCGACACGGGTGGTGTCCTGCAACACAACCTCGATCGTGCGCACCCTGACGGCGCTCAAGCGTGCAGGCCTTTTGAAACGCGCGCGGGGCACGCTGCTGCGGAGGGCAACCGATCCGTGGGAAAGCCACCTGGGCGGCATCATGAACACGCTTGTTCCCGAGCCCGACATCCCGAGCCACCAAGGACCGGACGCCCAAAGCGTGGACCCGGAGCTCGACGTCGTGACGATGGCGGTCAAAGTCCCGCAGACGCTCGCGCATCTTCACTATTGGTCGGTGCAATTGACGCGAAGCGTGAGCAAGGAAGAGGTGCTGAGCGCCTTCCGAGCGTCGTCCCGGATCGCCCTGATCCGCGCCGACGACGGTCTCGGCGCCATCAACACCGTCAAGGAGCTCATGGCCGATCTCGGCCGCCCGCACGACAATCTTTATGAAGTCGCCTTGTGGGAGGACATGCTCGAGGTCAAAGGTGACGAGCTGTTCTACGCATATATGGTCGACAACCAGGCCATTGTTATTCCCGACACGATCGACGCGATCAGGGCGCTTTCGGGATTGACCCAAAACGGCTACGAGTCGATCGCGCAAACCGACAAATCCTTGGGCATCCGCACGCAGATGTATTGAGTTCGATCAGGCGTGCCGACGGGGCGCCGACTGATCTTTGGTTGGGCTGCTTCAAAGCTGCCCTTCTGCCTACGAGCGGCTCTGCCCCATTCGCACGTCAGGGCCTTACGCGCCTGGTCGAAAGAGGGACATCGAGTCGCGTGGTCGAGGTGTTTCCCCGTCGAGCTTACGACTGGGTTTCATTGCTGCGGTTGGGAGGTCTCTACGGGCCATCCCTTAGAGATTTGGCGGTGCAAAGGGCTTCAGACCTGTGATAAATTACAGGAGATACATGATGCGCACGTTCGGTCGGATCATCTTCCTCGGTTCTCTTGGTCTGGGAATTGCGGGTGTTGCGCTTGCTCAAGGGCAGGAGACTGCTCAACAGCAATCACCAGCCCAAACCGACCAGCGCCAACAGCATCAAGGTCAGGATTATCGACAGCAGGGTCAGCATCAGGAAGGATGTGAGTGCTGCTGTTGCCGCATGATGAGTGAGATGATGCAGGGTCATGGCATGGACCAGCGAGGTTCAACGGGGGATCAACCGAGAGACCACCAGCATCGAGGAACGGCCCAATTGAGGAGGTTCAGATGACAAGCAACCGTATCTCGGTCGTCAGGCTCGCGCTGACCGGCGGCCTGTCTCTTCTCGTGCTTCTTGCTGCTTGCTGGTTGGGCGCTCTTTTTCTTCCATTCCCTCTCACTCATATGTTCATCGGTCTGTTCACGTCGTTGCCGATGAACTCGCTTGGAGCCCTGTGCGTCGGCGGCTTCTGGGCCTTCCTGTCCGGCGCCTTTGCCGGTGCGCTGATTGCCGGTTTCTACAATTTGTTGGCCTTCGCTGATCGTAGGGCCTCCGACTCCAGCTTCAAATTTGAAGGTTGAAGGTGGACCCATGACCAGGGCCGGAAAAGGCACTTGGCCTAATGGTGATCGTCACCGGCTTCATCATGTTCCCGAGCCGGCTCGGCTACACGTCCTGGCGCCGTCGCCGCAAAGCGCCGCGCGACCGCGCCCAGGTTTCGCCGCAGAGTAGGCATCTCTTCAGCCGCAGCACCCAGCGGTGGAGCCGTTTGCCCGCGCCTCCTGGATCGGCGGACAGGGGACATCGGCATATGAGCAGAAGACGCAGCAATCGCCGGCGAGTGGCTTCAGCCGCACACCGCATCCGCCGCAAATATAGAAATATTGGCAGGCGTTGGTCGGCATGGTCTCGGTGGCCTGGTGACCGCATTGCGGGCAGGTCAGGGTGGAGGTGAGTTCCACTACAGGCTCCTCTGCACCAGCCGAGTGAGCGGCGCCTCGAGCAAGCTCCAGCTCAGCGAGACGAGCGTGAATGCGGTCGCCATACCCAGCACTACAACCATGGTTCGGCCTCGGCCACTGGCGCCGAGCCGAGTCCCAGCCGGTCGGCCGCGCAGGTAAAGCAGCCAAGCGGCCGCAACAGAAATCCCCGCGACGATGGTGAGCGGCCAATGATAAGGGACGAGCGGCGCCAGCCCGGCGGCACCGATGCCAGCAGCACCGAGCACGAGCGGTAGGACACAGCAAGCGGCAGCGGAAGTGAACGCCCCGACGCTCGCTAAGGCACTAAGTGCCGTCGCGCCTTTGGAGGCAAGGCCGTTCGTCCGCAATTCAACCTCGTCGCTCACTATCTACTCCCTTAAAATCGCACCGGCAGCACTAAGCATCGCAAGATCCGCCTCTGGGCTTTCACCATCCTCGGTGGCCCAAGCTGCAGACAAGCCTGCGAATGCCACAGACCATTTCAAGAGGCGCACCCTATCGACTCGGGCTTCGCGAGCAACTTGTTCAACTCGGCTTCGCAGCCGCCCCGGCACCAGAGCCGTTTGGCAATCCGGATTCCTCAGAAGGTGAACCATGTCGAAAGCGCGATCTCCCACCAAGCCCTTTGGGTCGATTGCCCTCCAATGTCCCCCGAAGTCGAGCACATTCCAATGATGCAGGTCGCCGTGGAGGGGGACCGCCTCGGGTGTAGAAACCAGCAGGCGCTCTGCCATCGCGGCTGCAACACGAAATTCGCCTCCGCTTGAGATTGCTGCCGCAAAGAGCGATTCGAACCATTCCTGCAGGGATACGAGTTCCGGCGGCGGCGCGGGGTTAGGCCGGTGCAGCATCGCCGCCACCGCCACTATTATCGAAGTTGCCTCGCGGTCGAGGCCGGTCTGGGCCATATCTACGAGCGACTTGGCGCCGAGCGCGCGCTCCAGGAGAACGGCGTCACCATCGATCTCCAGAACGCGGGCTGCTCCCCCGCCGGCCCACCATGCTAGCTGCCTCGACCCCCGCGCCTCCTCAGGGATCAGCGCGACCTTCAGCATCGCCGGAACGCCGCGATAAATCACCGGCAAGAGCCGGCTGCTGTGCGTTTCTATAAGAACTCCATCAGGAATAAGGCCCCAACGCTGTAGCCAAGGCGACAAGAAACTAGGGGCGCTCAGCCGTCTCGTCCGCGTCTGGGGTCTGGACGCAGCGGATGAGGTTTCCGTCTGGATCGACCATGTAAAAAATGCGCAAGCCAGGCGCCCCAAAACCGAGCGATTGTAAGATTACTTAGGCACATAACCGAAGACATTATTTGGCCAGCCAGCCTAGTTTTAGGCTGAGGCTAGTGACTCCTGCCGTTCATACCAGCCGCGCGATCGCTTCACGATAGCGACGACAGAGAGCATCACCGGCACTTCCACCAGCACCCCCACCACGGTTGCTAAAGCCGCGCCCGAATTGATGCCAAACAGCGAAATGGCGGCGGCGACGGCGAGCTCGAAGAAGTTCGATGCTCTGATCAGCGCGGCCGGCGCCGCGACGCACCAAGCCACTCCGAACTTGCGGCTGAGCCAGTAGGCCAGGCCAGCGTTGAAATAGACCTGGATGAGGATAGGCACTGCCAGCAGCACGATGACCAGCGGCTGCGCCAGGATCTGCTCGCCCTGAAAGCCGAAGAGCAGAACCAGGGTGGTCAGTAGGGAGACGAGCGAGATCGGCCCAAGCACGTGTAGCAGTCGATCAAGCGCAGGCTGTCCGCGGGCGAGCACACGCGCCCTCACCAGCTGCGCGATGATGACCGGGATCACGATGTAGAGCACGACCGAGAGCAGGAGCGTGTCCCATGGCACGGTGATCGACGCAACGCCCAGGAGCAGCCCGACGATAGGCGCGAAGGCGAACACCATGATGAGGTCATTCAGCGCGACCTGGCTCAGCGTGTAGTTGGGCTCGCCGTCGCAGAGGTTCGACCAGACGAAGACCATCGCCGTGCAGGGCGCGGCGGCGAGGATGATGAGGCCGGCGATGTAGGAGGATATTTCGCCAACCGGCAGCAGCGGCGCGAAGAGCCAGCCGATGAAGAACGTGCCCAGGGCCGCCATCGAAAAGGGCTTCACCGCCCAGTTGATGAACAAGGTGACGCCGACGCCCTTCCAATGCTGGCGAACCGAGCCCAGCGCCCCGAAGTCGATCTTCAGGAGCATCGGGATGATCATCAGCCAGATCAGCACCGCGACGGGCAGATTGACTCGGGCGATCTCGGCCGCGGCTATCGCCGCGAAGGCGCCCGGAACCGCTGCCCCAAGCCCGATACCCACCGCGATGCACAGCAACACCCAAACCGACAAATAGCGCTCGAACGACGACATTGCGGGCCGCGCCGCCAATTCAGCATCAGCCATTGGCCGGCACCACCTCGCCGTCTTCCTTCACGAAATCGGCGTCGAGAGGCCGGTCGAGGACCGACAACACCTCTTCGGACGGACGGCAGAGCTTGACGCCCTTCGGACCCACCACGATCGGTCGGTTAATCAGGATGGGGTGCTCCACCATCGCGTCGATGAGCTGGTCGTCACTGAGCGAAGGATCGCTAAGACCGAGCTCCGCGTAAGGCGTCCCTTTCTGCCGAATCAGATCGCGCGGGCTGATGCCCATCCGCCGGATGAGCGAGACCAGTTCCTCCCGGCTCGGCGGCGTCTCCAGATAGTGGATCACCTCCGGCTCCACCCCGGTGGCGCGCATCAGCTCCAGGGCGTTGCGGGACGTCCCGCAAGCCGGATTGTGGTAGATGGTGACGCTCATCCGCAGCAGCTCCCGGTCTGCGCCGGCATGGACGGAGCGCAGCATGTGCCTTCGGCGGCATTGGCGGAAAAAGCCGCCAGCTCGGGGCTGTCGCCGTAGACCGTCGCCTCGCCGTTGGTGAAGAAGGCTTCCCACACGATGCCGTCCGGATCGGCAATCCAGCTCTTTTCCGACTTCGCGTAGCAGCAGGTGGTCGCGCCCTCCTCCAGGACAGGCCGATCGGCTGCCTTGAGCCGCCCATAAACCTCGGTCAGCTCATCGCCGCTTTCGACCTGGATGCCGAGATGCTCAATTCCTTTGGCGGCGTGGTTGCCCGAGGAGATCGCGAAATTGACCCGGGGGTCTTCCAGCATCCACTTGGCATAGTCATTCTTCGTCACGGTCGGCTCCGCGCCGAACAGGGTCGAGTAGAAGCGAACCGAGCTATCGAGGTCAGTGACGCCGACGTGAACATGCAGGCGCTTCATGCGGATTTCCTTTCCTGGGTCTGCGCGGCATCTTCGCCGCATTGAACCGCCGGCGCGCAGGTCGCACCGCCGCAGCAATTCTCCATGAGGTAGCCGACCAGGGCGTTCATCGCCGCATAGTCGGCCGTGTAAATGAGGGAGCGTCCCTGCCGCCGCTGCTGGATCAACCCGGCGCGGGTGAGGTGCGCCAGATGGAAGGACAAGGACGAGTTGGGGACGCCGAGACTCTCGGCGATCCCGCCCGCCGGCATGCCTTCGTCGCCCGCCTGAACCAGCAAGCGAAACAGTGTCAGGCGATGCTCCTGGGCAAGGGCGCCAAGCGCCTCGACCGCAGCGGGTGAATTCATTTTCATAATAGTCGAAATATCGCCGGTGATATCGCCGGTCAAGATATATTTCGACTAATCTCGAAACGCTGTGCTCGGTCACTCGGGCGAATTGCCAAGGTCCGAAGGAGGAGTGTCGGGCCTCGCGCTCCGGTTTGTGCCGGACCCACGCCCCTGAAGCTGGAGGTGCCGATAAGTCGTCGCGAGCCCAGCCCCACCCGCAATGCAGTCGGTTCGGCGATCATGTCCCGATGCTGGCGAACGCCGAACGCGCGTCGGGCTTCACCTGCGGGTGCACAATAAGGCGATTGAAGGTCTGCCCTGGCGTGCGGTCGGCGGTCTGACGCCTGAGCCGCAGCCACTCGGGACGGAGCACCCGAAGCCAATCAAACGGCGAACCAGTGCGGCGGACACGTCCGAACCGCAGTGGCGACCCCCGGTGATGCCGGAACACCCCCCGCCGACGTCAGAATGAAGGAGTGTTGGAATGGAAAATCTCGACTTGTCGAACATTGACCCGCTGAAGTGGGCCGAGGTCCGTCGCCGCGTCAGGGTTCTGGCGCGCTACGACGCACTTGAAAACCCGACGCCCGCCGATCGGCGCCGATACGGCGAGATGCTGGGTCTTGGCGCGCAGCAGTTCACCAATCTCCACCGAGCTTGGGCCGTCCATCGCGACGCCCTCGCCGTCGCGCCCGGCCTGCGCAAGAGACGAACGACCGGGATCAGCCGGAGCAAGCGGGGAGGGGTGGATCCTCGGGCTCGCGAGATGGCGCGCGAGGTGATCGCCGAAGTCGGTCCCCGCAGCACGCTCGCCTCGCTGGCGGAAGCCGTCGAGAGACGGTGCCACGAGCTTGGTGTTACCCCGCCCTCTCGAGGCACGATCTGGCAGCTCGGGATGGAGGCGAGGGGCCACATCCCGATCGATGCCGAGGCAAGTGAGGACATTCTCGTCGCTCGCGCGCACCTGAAACTGCCGGTCGACATGGGCGCCGACATCGGGATCGTCTTCCCTGAAATCATTATCGCCGTTGAACGACCCTCCGGGCGCATTCTGCAACTCGCCATATGCTCGCCGGGGGAGGTGGGCGGCGAGCAGGCTATCGCAAGAGCGCTTCGTCCACAGCAGGTCCGCCACGCCGAAACCATAGTCGCCGACGCGACCCTCCGTGACGGTTTGGTCCGGGCACTGCCGACCGGCACGCTTGTTCGGTCAAGTGCGCCGAAAGTCGCTAGGCGCGCGCTGGCTGACGTGCTCGGCCGCTACCTCGGGAGGCTCGAGATCGCCTACAAGCCACTGCGGGCTCGACCCGACACGGCCATGCAGTCCGCCCGTGATCAGGCTCCCACCCGGATCGACGCCGAGCGCGCGCTGCGCTTCGCCTGCGATGCGCACAACAGCGCAATAGGTGGCTAGTCCGGCGTTGCTTGCCGAGTCGGCCGCACCCGATTCAACGACGTATCTCGCCTTAGAAAGCGGTCGCAGGCACTCAGCGATGTGGGTGAAATGCTTCCGGCTCGCCCGAAGCTAGGACGACCTCGACAGCAAACTGCGGCCCTTCTCGGCCAAGTTGGGCGGTGCCGGCGGCCAGAGAGGGCGGCGGCACGGGCTCATCGTCCATCAGATCGCCATGCACGCTCGGAGCGCAGGCAAGGTCCGAAGGCGCAACTCAACCTAACATGCAAGGAGGAAGTATGGAGGATTTAGATCTCTCCCAGATTGACCCGTTGCGCCGCGCGGAGGTGCGTCGCCGGGTGGAAGTTCTCGACCGCTATCTTCGCATCACGTTACCGACCACAGCGGACGCCGCCGTCCACGCGGGGCAAATCGGGATCAGCGTGGCGCAATTCTACCGGCTGGCCCAGGCCTGGCGCATTCATCGCGACCCGAAGCTCGTCGGGGCAGGAAAGCGCGGCGGCCGCAGGGTTCGGCGAGATGGCGTCCCATCCTCGGCAAAGAGAATCGTATCGGCCGTCATGGACGACCTTGGAGCGGAAGCCTCCCAGCAAGACATCTCCAGGGAGGTGGCCCGCCGGTGCCAGGGCGCCCGGATCCCTACCCCATCGCGCGGGGCGATGTGGACCTACATCATGGACGCTCGAGCCACGGCACCAATTAGAGACGACGAGCCCAATCGGGTCGTGGTCGGCCGCTTATGGGTCAAACTGCCAACCGCGCACGGCGGCAACAGCGTCTTCCCTCAGATCGCGCTCGCTGTGCTTCTCCCGGACCGTCTGGTCTTGGGACTCGACGTTTCATGCGAACACCGGCGAAAGGCCAGCGCGTCGATGGCCCTGGCGCGCGCGTTCGCGTCCATGCCCTCAGAGCTGGACGACGTCGAGATAGTCATCGATCCTGGCGACGCCGACGATGTTGCTGCCGTGCATCTCGCGCGGCTCGGCACGATGCCGAGGCCCTCCAAAACCTCCGTCTCACGCTTGCTGTCGGCCAATCTAGGCCGTCGCCTGGGCGGGCTCGTCCTGATGCACCGAGGGCATTCCTCGAAGACTAGCGGGCTTCTGCAGGCGCGCGCGAACAGCGCTGTCGACTGCGGCACGGCGCGGGCTGAGATCGAGCGCGCCGCGCGGGCGCACAACGAGATCCTGGCGGAGATGCGGAGCGCGAAGATCTAGCTCCGTTCCGCGGTGATCGTCGCGAGGGCTTCAATGAGATGCGGCGGCGGTTCCACAGCGCCACCGCCTTCGACCGGGATCACCGCGGCATTGTGGGCATCCGCTGCGCGCCGCAGTGCTTCGAAAGCCTCCGCATCGCTCCACGGCGTCATATCCGAATTGGTGGCCATCGCCTCACCTGAGACCGTCCGTGACGGCGTGAAGGTCACGCGGCCCATGCGCGGTCCCACCGTCTTGCGGATCAGCCTACCGTAGCGCCTGGCGTCCCGTTCCAGGACGAAGTGCTGCTGCACGAACCTCATATTGAGGCCATGCACGACACGCGAGATGCGCTCGATGTCCTCGCCGGCGGTCATCCGGACGGTCGAGAAGACGTTGGACCACGGCCAGGAGTTCCGATTAGCTTTGATGGTCCGAAGAGCATCGGCGGCGGCCGCCGCGTGGCCGGACATCGCCGCCTCAATGCACCCCGCCGCCACTCCCAGCACGGCGCCGGTGCCCTCATCAATGCAGAGAAAGGCTATATGTGGGCGGCGGTCAGCGCGGGGCATCGAGGTCGCCACGCAATCGAAGAGGATGACCTGGCCCATCGCCCTCTTTGCGGCTATACGTCGGCGCTCGGCCTCGATGATCTCGCGAACCTTCGTCGCGCCGGGGAGCTTGGCGTCGGCTGGCAGCTGGGCCAGGCGGATGGTCCGGTCCACGAGCGCACTGATCGACAGGTCGCCGAACATGAGGACGGCTTGACGAGCGGCGGTCCCGAGTCGATCGACAACCTCCGCTGACACCTTTGGCCGACGGGCCCGCGCGCGCGCGAAGATCCCCAGCGCCGCGATCGAGGGATTGGCTCTCCAGTCGGACGCGATGCGGTAAAAACGACTGACGCTGACGTCCGCCAGCTTGGCCGCCTCGACCACATCGAGGTCGCCCCTGCCGTCCCGCCATCGGTCGAGTGCCTCCAGGCGTGCGACCGCCCGGGTTCGCTGTGACGCCGACAGGTCCGACCAGACGCGCCACTCCTGATCGACGCATTCCGGATCCAAGGCCTCCATCAGGGCTGAAGGCGGGGGAGAAGCAAGCTGTGGATCGGTCTCCATAATCTCATCTTAAACCACCAATCTCGCGACTGTCGAATAAATTCGCGATTTTTGTTGCGTTGGTGATTTCCGCCCTTATATCGCGATTTCCGAATAATAATGCGAGTAGCCACAATATGGCACGTCGGGGACGGGAGAGATGGTTCGAGCTGCGGGGCCGGAATGCCCCGAGGAAGCGATCCAGTTCCGGTATTCGCCGATGCGTTCGCCAGGCGAGCCTCGCCTCTGCTCAAGGTAAGCCTGGGCATGACCCTTGCCCATCCCCTCAACTCGCCAAGCAAGGCGCCGGATTCTTGGCGGGGGACTAGATGCTATACGTTCCTGGATCGGCATTCCCGCCCAGCCGCTATCCAAGCGCGCCAATGGCACGTCTGGTGCGGTCGGAGGATCTGCGTCCGCAGGAGCGCGGTTCCCCGATCGCGACGATGTATGTGTCGAGCAGAGGCGGCGCGATCCGTCGGCTGATCGGCTCGGCACACCGGCATGTGATCGCCATGCGGCGCGATCCCCAGATGAAGTATGGTCAGCCGACCGAAGGCATCGCCGAAGGGCCAGCTGCTCTCCGATGCGCAACCGATCCCGATATCCCCTTCTACCAGACACAGCCCTTCCGGCTCGTTTTGCCGGTCGGCGGCAAACTCGAGTCATGGACCGCCGACATCATCTACGTATTGTGGGATGGATCCGTCTGGGTGCGCGAGATCAAGCGCTCGATCGCCGACCTCGCCGATCCCGCATACGAGGCCAAACTTGAGGCCGTCTGCTGGCTGCTGTCCGGGCTCGGCTGGAACTTCGCGCCGTGGACCCTGGACAAGATTCTCGGGTCCGTCGAGCGGCAGGTCAACGCCGCCGCCATATACGTGGACCGAGCCGCCACCCTCGACGACCTGATGGCCCGCTTCGAGGGAATCGCCGGCGAAACCGAATCCATGACGTTCGGAGAGCTCGTCCGAGCTCTGGACGACCGCAACACCAACCACGCACGGGCAGCCGTGCACCGCCTCATCATGCGCGGCCGCGTCTGGACCGACCTTGACCGCCTTCTCGAGGACTGGTCCGAGGTGCGCCTGCGCCCGGCGTGCGGGGTTGCGCTGGATCTGCCCTTCGCATGAGCAAGGATCCGTTTGTGCTTCCCGGCCTCCCCGGCGATAAGACGCTCGCGGACAATCTCGACCAGGGCGCCCTGTTCGAGAGCGAGGACGGGACCATCTACAGCTACCGCGGTCTGCTTCCCGACGGTCGCTGGGTCATGTATTCGCTCGGGGACCAGCCCCGGCCGCTCATGATGGCGGATGTCGAGACCGGCTTCCCCGCTCACCCGAAGCAGACGCAGATTCTGGAGGCGATGGTCCAGGGTAAGCTCTGGCACATCTCCAGCCCGCTCGACACGCCCGCCCGGCAGCACGCCCGGGGGCGGGAGCGGACAAAAAAGGAGGTCTTGGACAAGGATCCCTACGCGCAGGTGCGGATGTCGATCTGCCGCTTGTGGGACAAAGAGCGGCCTGCGAAGGACGACGCCACCCTTGAGATATGGCGCGACCGGCGGTTCGATTGGGACGAGATCGAGCGCAGATACGGGAAGCCGAGGCCGCCCGCGTCGACGCTTCGGTCGTGGATCAACAAGCGCGGTCGACCGGGGAACCGCTGCTGGGGCGACATGGAGGATTGCCGCGGTCAGGGACCGCGCGCGAAGCGGGTCACCGGTCCTCGTCTCGCCATCGCCGTGTGGCATGCCGCCTCCCACTGGGCGGCCCGGCGTCACCCCACCGTCAGTCGCCTGTGGAAGGATGTCAAAGCCGACACCAAGGCGTATAACGACGGCAAGCCGCTCATCATGCACAACGCGGAGCGCCTCGGGGAAAAGCCAAAGGAGCCGATCCCTCCGGCCGATCCTGAGTTCTTTCGCCAACTCGTCAAGCGCCTCGAGTGCCGCAATTCCTACAAACACCGCTACTCCGCGCAGGCCGCGCAACAGCGTTGGGAGGGCGGAGGCAGCGCGCCGGAGCCAGTCCGGTTCCTCGAAGTCGTGCAGCAGGACGAAACTGAGGCGCCGGGCTTTTTCTTCATCGACTCGATCAACCGCGTGGCGCTCGGCGTCGCCACCTGGGTGATCGCCGTCGACATCTGCACCGGCTGCGTGCTTGCGTGGGATCTGTCTTTCGACGCTCCGTCCACCGTCAGCTGGATGCGCAACGTTCTGAACGCCTCGAAATACAAGGCGCTCCCAAAGGAATATGCGGAACGCTTCCCGGAGCTCGCCACGATCGGTGGGCGCATCTCCTCCGTAATATACGACAATGCGACGCACCTGATCGGGCACGCGGTCCAGGACGCACACGGCGATGTCGTCCAAGACGTGATCTTCGCGGGCGAGGGGCAAGGAACCCACAAGGCCGTAGTGGAGCGCACGCACCAGACGCTAGCCACGTTGTTCGCCGCGGAGCTGCCGGGAGCGAAGATGCAGATCGCGCTCGCGCGCGAGTTCAACATGGACCCGTCGAAAGAGACGCTGCTCACCCTCCACGAAGGTCGCCTCGCGATGGACAGGGCGGTCTGCAAGCTCCACACTGAGATCAAGGATCACGACGGCCGAACCCGGCTCGACAAATGGATCGAGCAGTGGAACCGCTGGGGCCCGCAGCACGCGAAGGACCAAGAGCAGTTCGCGCGCGCGATCGCCAACGTGACGCTAGACCGCGTCCTCGACAACGGCGGCATCGTCAACGAATATCTCGAATATTCGGACCGACAGCTGACGCCGATTCTCATGGAGGCCTACGCCAGGACGAGTCACCATCGGCGGAACCGGAAGAAGCCGGCTTTCAACGCTAAGGTCAAACCGAACCCGACCGACCTGTCGCATGTGTCCGTCTTCGATCCCGCGGCGAAGAAATATCGGCGCCTGCCGGCTAAGAAGAAGCGTTATACCGCGGGCCTTACGCTCGCGATGCACAAGTTGGTAATGCGCTACCGAGGCGCGACGTCGCTCATGGCTGACCCGGACGGCGAAGAGCGCCTCCTTGAGATCCGCCGGATGGCAGAAACCGAGCTCAAGCGAATCTCCACCACGATGGAGGTCGCAGAGCAGCGTGCCCGCGCCGCGATCATGCAGCAACCCGTCATCCGCGACTTGATGGGCGCCGACATTCAGCTGATCGAGGTCGCGCCCTCGGCCACCGGTAAGGAGGTCAAGCACGACCTGGGCTTTGATCGGGCCGACATGTTCGAGAAGCCTCCCCGGGCAAAGCGCGGGTCAAAGAACAACGACGCCCACGATGACGAAACGGACACCGACAAAGTCGAAACGCCGGGTCCCGCCGAGTTCTTCGAGGGCAACGCCGCGGACGACGGCCAAGCTGTGTCGGAAATCGCTCCGGCGACTGCTCCGTCCTCATTCTCCGCCAGCGACGACGACGACGATGACGTCCTGGGTTCCTTCCAACGCTACTGATCCGAAAAGGGTAACAGCAGATGACGATGACCGCCGCCGCCGTCGCCGAGAGGCCTGAGGATCAGCATGACCAAACGATGCGGGTCGCCCGCCACCTGGCCGCCTTCAAGAACATTGAGACTATCCCCCTGCCAGCGCTGAACGGCCTGGTGAAGCAGATGGACATCCTGCGCCAGACGAGTCTGCTGCAGGCGCCGGGAGCACAGCGTGACGGCATGTGCGTGCGCCTCCCGTCTGGCGTGGGCAAGTCGACCGCGGCCCGGACGCTGGTGCAGTCAGTTGCCCGGCGCGCCGGATTGCCGGTCGAACAAAGTCCGGTGCTCCTGGTCACTCTGGATATCGAGGAGACAGTCTCCCTTTGGAGCGCGGTCCTCCGGGCCCTAGGCGATCCTTACTGGGACGTCGGATATCCGAAAAACCTCATGAAGAGGGCGATTAAGCTCCTGGCGAAGCGACGTGTGGAGATGATCATTGTCGATGAGTTCAATCACTCCGTCGATCGCGGGCAGGCGCGCCTTCTGATGAACACGATCAAGGAAATCCTCAACGCGGGCATCGCTCCGGTTGTCGTCATGGGCACGGACGAGGAGATCGAGAGACTGCCAAAGAACAATGCCTTCGAACGCCGCATGGTCCATGCGCCCAGGATAGGGCCACTGGAGTGGGGCAAGCCGACCGACGAGGTGAACTGGCGCGGCTTTCTGCAAGGTCTCGATCAGGGCATCGTCGACGCAAACATTCTGGCTGCGCGATCGGGATTGGGGACAAAAAAACTCGCCGAGGCGCTCTGCGAAGCCTGCGGCGGCATCATCGGCTACGCCCACTGGGTCGTGCAGGACGCCCTGACTGAGGTCCTCATGCGCGGAGGGACGTCCATCGAGCGGCTCGACCTCGCCCTCTCGGTCAATCGACTCTATGTGAAATTCGAGTTGTTCGAGCAGGTGAATGCCGTGGCGCATTTGTCGTGAGGCCCAATCGGCTCTTCTATGGCTTCGACGCCGAGGAAGTCTGCGACCCGCAGCCGCCGATTGAGAAGGAATCTCTTCTCAGCTGGATAGCCCGGACCACCCTTGAGAACGAACTCCCGAACGTCACCACGATCATGAGGGACATCGGGCAAACTCACCGCAACAGGGTCGTCGACATCATGCGCAAAGCGATCGATGTGGAGGGACTGGCAGTCATTCTTGGGGGCGATCGGCTCACCGTCCAGGCAATGCGCGCCCACGATATCGGTAATGGTGCGACTCGCTACCTCGGATCCACCATACGGACCGGCGACGTGCACACGCGCGCGAGAAGGTTCGCTCCCGCCGCCCTGGCGAAGGATGAGACACCTTTCTACCGCGCCTCCTGGTTGATCCGCACCTTCCCGGTCTGCACCGAGTCCTGGCAGACGCTGCGGACGACCTGCGACTGCGGCGCCGAGCAGACGTGGGCGACGGTTTCCTCAATGGTCCTTTGCGAGGAGTGTGGCGAGGATCTCCGAGACCTTCGCGGCGACCCGGTGCCGACGGAGGCGCGGCCCGGGCTCGACTTCCTCGCCGACATCCTGTTCGGCGACGAGGCAGCGCGCGCCGCTGCGATGGCCCGGCTGCCGGCAGACCTCCAGGTGCTCGATCCGGGCGATGTTTACGAACTCGCTTTGCTGATGGCGCGCATTGTTGATCCCGCCATGGCAAACCCGCGGGAAAAGGTGTGGCGCCGCGAACCTATGCGACTGGCGGGAGCTCTTGCCAAAGCGGGCGAGTTGCTTCCGTCATGGCCGGAAACGCCATGGCTCGCGCTCGCGGCGGCTGGCGACACGAAAACGATGCTTCCGCGCTGCAGGGCGCTGACGAGCCTCCATCGCGTGCTCAGCCGAGGTTGCGCGTCGACCATTGCGGCACCGATTGCCGAAACGCTCGATCAGATGCGCCAGACCATAACAATCGAGAGCCCGGATCTATCTGCACAACTCGTGGACCTGAACGAGGCTGAGAAAATCCTGCGTGTAAACAAGTGGAAGATACGCGCGGCGCGTGGTGCTGGTTGCCTTGAATGCCACTTTCTAATTCGTCGCGGCGAGATACTGCCCGCTTACGACCGATCCGAGCTCGAGGCGATGGCTGCCACGGTGGATTGGCCCTCCGCCGCAGTCGTGGGTAAGCGGATCGGCTTGCCGCCCTACGGAGTCGAACAACTCTGCGCGATGGATGAACTGCGCTGGGCGAAGGCGCCGCACCGAACGCTGAGAACCGGACTACGTGTCGATCCGCTCAGCGTCGCTGCGTTCGAAGGAGCCTTGAGGAAGTCCGCGTCTCCGGCCGACGGCGTTCCCGATCCCGTCCCTCTCACCGCCGTGATGCGCGGGATCGGGGCGCGGGAAAAGCCTTGGGGTCGGGTCCTGCGCGGCCTGCTCAGTGGCGAATGGCCATACGCGTTGAGCCGCGAAGGATGTGCCGTCCGCGAGATCATCGTTGGCCGCGCCGATGCCGATGCCATCCGGCTTCTCACGTTCGAGCCGGACAATTGGGCGGACTTCCTGTTCAGCGAAACGATCAACCAGATTGACGCCTGCGACATCCTCAACGTGACCATCCGCAATCGCCAACAAATCGCGCGTTACAAAATCCGCGAGCATCGCGGCGGATGGCTCTTCGATCGGGCATTTGTAACCGGCCTCGCTGTCAGGATCGTTACCAGCAGTGAGCTCAGTTCGCGCCACTTCATGAATGGGCAAGCAGCGGTGCCGAACATCCGTCGCGCGGGTCTCCAGCCCGACGCGTTCGGCTTCTCGCGACAGCACGCCATCCCACGTTTCGACGCCGTTCTCGCCAGTTGATCCAGGCCGGCTTTTAAGAGCCCGCCAGCTTCACTGGCGGGCCTCTTTTTTGCAGACCTCAAATGCGCAGACTTTAAGTTGGTGAACCCGGAAATCTGGCCCGACTTAGCTTGGCAGCGCCCGGCTTTCTCTCGGCAAGCTGAAAACATGATTAGCTTGGGTCGTCACCTCCCCATAGCGTTGAACGCCATCGCGGGCCGCGCTTGCCGCTACGCTGCTGCGTGCACGGCGTCTCGCAGCCGCACGGGGACAGGCAGGGCATCGGCACCACCCACGCGAGGAAGCGGGCGTCAAGCATAGCTCACCACCTCGAACTCGATGCCGTCCGAATCGTCGAAATAGAAGCGACGACCGGGTTCGTAGTCCGCGTGATTGTGGGTCGTGAAACCCTCGGCCTTCACCCGCTCCTCGGCGGCGTCGAGGTCATCGACCACGACTCCGATATGGTTGAGGCGGCTGTCCTCCTCGGCCGGCTCGAAGCCCGGCGGCGGAGTCCACAAAGCGACATAGGCGTTCTCAGTCCCGACATGGACGGTGCGGCCGTTCAATTTGGCCGGACCCTCCCAGCGGATCCGCCAGCCGAACAGGCGCTCCAGCATCTCGGCGGTCCTGCGCGGGTCGCTGACCGTCACGTTCACATGTTCAAGCGTGCCTTGGGCCATCGTCGAAAATCCTTTCGCTTGCGATTCGCTTCGAGATGGCAGCCTTGATAAAAGCTCAACCTAAGTTGAGGTCAAGCGCTCGCGCACGGAGAGGAATCATGCACAAGACGGACTTGCTGCCGATCGGCGACCTCGCCGCGCGCACCGGCTTGTCGGTGTCGGCGATCCGCTTCTACGAGGCGCGCGGGCTGGTCGGCGCGCTTCGCAACCGCGGCGGACAGCGCCGCTTCCTGCGTTCCGACATCCGCCGCCTGTCGTTCATCCGGATTGCCCAGCAATTGGGCTTCACGATCGAGGAGATCGGCGCTGTCCTGGCGAAGCTGCCGCAGGGGCGGACGCCGACGCAGAAGGACTGG
>JBKBPQ010000014.1:0-68951 GCA_046293155.1 Allosphingosinicella sp.
GCAGCGAAGCGGTATCGCACCAAGGAGCACGGAGCAGTGGCCGAGTGGTCGAAGGCGCACGCCTGGAAAGTGTGTATACGTCAAAAGCGTATCGAGGGTTCGAATCCCTCCTGCTCCGCCATTTCTACCCGGTCGAACGTTCTCCGCGCGCGGATGCGGGGCTGAAACGCCAAGGAACCGCGCGGTTCTGGCGCGAACCTCTGGACTGCGACGTCGGCACACTCGGCTCCGAGCGTTCTCTCTCCGCCATTTTTCTCTCGACCTCTGGACTGAACCGGCGCCAGTACGGAACCCTAACCATCAGAAATCAAATCAGAAACGGCCGCTGACCTACCACCCGAATTGATATCCCCGTTGCCGGGCGTCAGTCTTCCGAGAAGAAATCCTCGTCCAGGCGCTTGAACTCCAGCACACGGCTGGAACGCACCCCGACACCGTGTTCGACCATCAGCTCCGTCAGGCGGCGTCCGTCAATCAGGATCACACGCTGCGGAATGCGTGATGCGAACTCGACGGCCTGGGCGGAGAACGTCGAGGTCGTCACGAAGACGCCCTTTGACGCGCCGAGGCCGACCAGACTTCCGGTGAATGCCTGGATCTCGGGCCGCCCGACCGCGCTTCCCGGGGCGTATCGTTTCGCTTGGACGTAGACGCGATCGAGACCGAGAATATCCTCGTTGATCACCCCGTCAACGCCCCCGTCGCCCGATTTGCCAAGCTGCTCTGACGCATTGCGATGGGAGCCCCCGTAGCCCATTGCCACCAGAAGTTCGACGATGACCTGCTCGAAAAAGCTGGGGCTGTTCTGAAGGATGCGGTCCAGCAGGTCTGCACGAAGTGCAGCGTGGACAGCTTTGTATGCGGCCTCGACGACTTCCTCGGGCGTCGCGGACGGAGGCTCCACTTCGGCGGCCGCGGTGACCGCCTCCGAATCATCCGCTCCGCGGTAGAAGTCGCGAAACACCGGGATCGTAAGCAGGTATTTGGTATCGAGCCTGGCAGGCGGATTGGCCAGCACCTGCTGCCCCGCCGGTGTTATCATGAAGCGCCCGCGCTTGGGGCTTTCAAGCAGTCCTGCCTTCGTCAGATAGAACTTCGCCCAATGGATCCGGTTGTGGAGAACGCGCTGTTTGCCGCTCGGCAGCATCTGCTCGCGCTCTTCATCCGAGAGGCCGAACTTCGTCGCGATCTCAGCTTCGGCCAGCGGCACGGTGGTTTCGGCCTTGGCAGCCACCTCCAGGACCGGAAGCATGAGGGATTGATAGTCGGGGATTGGCATCGTGCTTTTGTACCTCCGTCAAGCACCCGGCTTCACAGGGCCCACTCGCCGGAAAGCAGTGCTGCCTGTTCCAGGACCGTCTGCGTGGCCTTCTCTTGTTTGTCCGGTGGGTATCCGTATTTCCGAAGGATCCGTTTCACCAGAACCCGCAGCTGCGCTCGCACGTTCTCGCGCATGGTCCAGTCGATTGTGACGTTCTTTCGGACAGTCTCCACCAGTTCGCGTGCGATGCCGCGAAGCGTTTCGTCACCTAGCACCTGCACGGCGCTGTCGTTGGTCTCCAAGGCGTCATAGAACGCCATTTCATCTTCGCTGAGGCCGAGTTCCTCTCCGCGTGCTGCTGCCTGGCGCATCTCGCGCGCCAGTGCGATCAGTTCCTCGATTACCTGTGCCGCCTCGATGGCGCGGTTCTGGTAGCGGCGCAGGGACTGTTCGAGCATCTCTGCGAACGAACGCGCCTGGACGATGTTCTTGCGGCCCCTCGTCTTGATCTCGCCCTTGAGGAGCTTCTGCAGCAGCTCGACCGCGAGGTTGCGCTGCGGCATGCCGCGCACCTCAGCCAGAAACTCGTCCGATAGGATCGAGATATCCGGCTTCTCAAGGCCGGCGGCAGCGAAGATGTCGACAACACCTTCCGGGGTTACCGCGCGCGCGATGATCTGCCGCACGGCATGATCCAGTTCTTCTTCCGGACGCGCGTCGCCCGGCGCTCGCTTGGCGAGAACAGCCTGAACAGCCTGGAAGAATGCCACGTCATCCCGGATTCGCAGTGCCTCGTCGTGTGGGACGGACAGGGCGAAGGCCTGCGAGAGTTCGCGCACCACGCGCACGAAACGGTCCTTCCCGTTCTCCTGGACGAGAATATGCTCTTGCGCCGCCGGCAGCAGGCTCAGCCGCTCCTGCGGGGTTCCGGTTGTCCATTTCGACCAATCGAAGCCATGGAGCAGAGCGCAGCAGACCTCGTGCTTTTCCAGCATCAACGCCACCGCCTCGTCCTGATCGAGCGCGGTTCGGCCCGTGCCGCCGCTTTCGGTGTAGGTGGCAAGCGCCTGCTTCAATTCCTGGGCCAGGCCGAGATAGTCGACCACGAGCCCACCCGGCTTGTCCTTGAAGACACGGTTGACCCGCGCGATGGCCTGCATCAGGCCATGCCCTCGCATTGGCTTGTCGATGTACATCGTGTGCAAGCTGGGGGCATCGAAACCTGTCAGCCACATGTCGCGCACGATGACGACCCGGAACGGGTCCTTTGGGTCGCGGAAGCGATTGGCCAGCGCTTCTCGACGCGGCTTGTTGCGGATATGTGCCTGCCATTCGAGAGGATCGGATGCCGAGCCGGTCATCACGACTTTAATCGCCCCAGATTCATCATCGTCGGCATGCCAATCAGGGCGCAGTTTGGTTATCTCGCGATAGAGCTCCACCGCAATGCGACGGCTCATGCAGACGATCATGCCCTTGCCGTCCATAACCTCAAGGCGCTTCTCGAAATGCTCGACAATATCGCGCGCAACGAGTTCCAGCCGCTTGTCTGATCCAACAACAGCTTCAAGCTGTGCCCATTTCGACTTCAGTTTTTCCTTGCGCTCGACCTCTTCGCCTTCGGTTGCCTCCTCGAACTCAGGATCGATCTTTGGTCGTTCAGCTTCGTCGAGGACAAGCTTGGCAAGACGGCTTTCGTAGTAGATCGGCACGGTGGCGCCATCCTGCACCGCGCGCTGGATGTCATAGATGCTGATGTAATCACCGAAGACCGCGCGGGTGCTCGCATCTTGTAGCTCGATCGGGGTGCCCGTGAAGCCGATGAACGATGCATGAGGCAGAGCATCACGCATGTGCCGAGCATAGCCATCGATAAAATCATATTGGCTGCGGTGGGCTTCGTCGGCGATTACCACGATGTTTTTACGCTCGGAAAGCGTCGGATGCCGGTCGCCTTTTTCTTCCGGGAGGAACTTGTGGATCGTCGTGAAGACGACGCCGCCTGCCTCCACCGCGAGCAGATCGCGTAGATGCGCGCGAGAATCCGCCTGCGTGGGAGGTTGCCGCAGCAAATCGGCGCAACGGGAGAAGGTACCGAAAAGCTGATCATCCAGGTCGTTTCGGTCTGTCAGAACGACGACGGTCGGGTTCTCCATCGCTCGTTCGCGGATGATGCGTCCCGCATAGAACGCCATCGTCAGACTCTTGCCGGACCCCTGCGTATGCCAAACGACGCCGACCCTACGATCGCCAGGCTTACCCCCGCGGCGACCGTCCGCGTGCGCGGCGCTCCGAATCATCTCCGCGGCGCGCAACGTCTCGTTCACGGCTGCTTGAACCGCGTGGAACTGGTGGTAGCCAGCCATCTTCTTGGTGACGCGTCCCCCGTCGTCCTCAAACACGAGGAAGTCGCGGACCAGATCGAGAAAGCGTTGCTTTTGGCACAGTCCCTCGATCACGACCTGCAATTCAGGCAGATGTGTATCAGCCAGGGCCTCGCCGGCGATGGTCCGCCACGGCTTGAACCACTCTCGACCTGCACCGACCGCGCCCACGCGCGCTTCCACGCCGTCAGAGGCGACCAGCAAGGCATTGCTGGCAAAGAGAGAGGGCACTTCAGCTTGGTAGGTCTGAAGCTGCTGGAACGCGCTCCAGATCGTTGTGTTCTCACCCACCGCGTTCTTGAGCTCGATCACCCCCACAGGAACGCCGTTGATGAACAGAACGACGTCGGGACGGCGAGCATGTTTGTTTTCTGTCACACTGAACTGATTGACCGCTAGCCAATCATTCGCTTCGGGTCGGTCGAAGTCGATCACGCGGGCCTGCGCCCCGCGGATCCCGCCGTCACCGTCGCGATACTCCACGGTCACGCCGTCGACGAGCAGGCGATGCAGGGCGCGGTTCTGCAGGATCAGCTCGGTGCCTTCCGGCCGCAGCAGCTTGCGGTAGGCGTCGTCCAGAGCTTCGGTCGGGAGCTTCGGGTTGAGCCGCGCCAAAGCATCTCGTACGCGGCGTTCCAACATCACTTGTTCATAGGTTGCCCGTTCGGCGTCCGCTTCACCCGGAGCGATCTCTGCGCCATTGACGACTTGCCAGCCGACGCTCTCTAGCCAGGCTAGGGCCGCCTGTTCGACGACCGATTCCGTGACGCCCCGGTCCGTCATACTTGAGCCTCCTCATCGGCTGGCGCCACGGTATCGGCATTGTTGCCGTCGAATTCTGCGAGGTAGATGCGATAGGTCTCGGGCTCCATTCGGAATAGGACCTCACTCGCGCGAAACTCGACTTCAAAGACGCGGACCGGCCCGAAAGTCTCGTCAACATGTTCGTTGAAGGCGCCGTTGTCGTCAAAGCTTGGACCGACGGCCGGCGGTAGCGTCCGATCCTGCCGGTGCACGCGATGAAGAAAGCCTACGATGGCATCGGCGGCCTCGGCAGCGAGCAACGCTTGAACAGCTTCCATCACCGGGCGCGGCTCACCCGATCCGTGAGAGGCGAAGCCACACTGGTTGCGCAGCTCGCATATTCCTTGAACGGCCGTGCTCAGACCGGAAAGCGTCTGGACCAAGCTCTTGCGCACCTCGGCCGCGTCGCTCGCGGTGGCGGGCAGGAAGGGCAGATTCTGCGTGGCGGATTTGAATAGCTTCGGCAAATCGTCGGTCGAATCAAAAGCGACCGCGCGTTCGCCCAATACGGCGCGGCAGGTGCTCTCGACCAGCGTTTTGGCGAGATCGAAGGCGAGGCCGGGGTTCTCGACCACGGCCTGCTCGATGCCCTTGACCTGTTCCTCGATATGCGCGAGGCCCGCAGCCATGGCGTCTCGGGCGCCGTGCATGACGAATGGCTGGGGCGCGGGCGCGGCCATCACAGCACCCGATCGAGGAAGGTCTCGGCGTCCTTTATGCGTAGTTCGCCGGAGATGAGCTTGGGCAGCAGCGTGTCGCGGAGTGCCGCTAGGGTCCGGGCTTCGCGCACTGCCGCGCTCGAACGCGCGAACCAGGGTTTCACAGCGGAACCTAATGCAAGAAGAACTTGGGGCGTCGGTGACACGAATTGGAAGTGATTCAAAGCCGACGCTGGCACTCTTTGCCGTCCGCTCGTACCCGTCATGCCCTGTATGGCGAAATCGCGGAACCGTTGATCTCGCGCGAGCAGATAGCCTGCCTCTTCCGGCCAAGGTGCTTTTGGTCGCAGTACGATGTATTCAGTCGAGCCCCAGCCGATCTGACCATCCTGCAGAAAATCTACGAAGGCGGTCTTGCCGTTTTCGAGACAAGGTGTGATCCGCGCAACGAGGGTATCCCCGTTCGTGAACCTCATCCCTGAGCCGAACGGACGCTGTGCCACCTCATCCGGCGCGTGACCTTTCGTTGGCATATTCGCCATGTCGAGATAGGGCGCGGGCAGGTCCTTCTTCAGGGCGCGCGTTGGGTTGACTTCGAATACCTCGGGCAATCGAACAGACTGCCACCCCTCCGGAACCTCCCCGTGCTCGGTCTCCACCAACCGGTCGGGGAAGAGGGCGGCGAGGTGCGGTGGGAGACCGGTGGCACGATCTTCTGCCTTGGCGCGGACGGGCTCAAAATCGATCAACCACGCCTTGAACAGCGCGCGCGCCATCGCCTCCAGCGTCGCACTCATCCTCCGGTTCAGTTCGATTTTGTCGTCCAGCGTCCCGAGGATATGCGCGATGGCGCGCTGTTCTGAGAGAGGGGGCAACGAGAGTTCGATTGTCCGTAGATAGCTTACGGGACGCGCAATGGAGGGGACTCCGACTTGAGACGCGTTCGCGAGTAGTTTGTGACGCCCTTCAGGTGTCTTAAAAAATGCGACAATGAATTCGGGACACGCCACCTTCTGATTGGGGCGTAGGTAAAATTGACGCTGCGAGATAATGTAACGAACAAATTTCGACTCTCGGGGGATATATGCGACTTGGCCAATGTTGCCAGCATGTGTGAAGATCACATCTCCACGCTGAACATTGGCCCTTGCAAGGCGGTTTGCGTGTTCTTCCGATATAAAATTGTATCCGACTTCGTCGTTGAGCCTCTGCCCCTGCAAGTGCTGACCGCTGATAACAGGAATTCCGTCATCGACAAATGTCTCTACTTTGATCGAAGAGCCAAATGGGCCCATTGCGACGTACTCCGCGATCTCCTCAATAGTTACCTCTCGCCACTCACTCGCCATACCCAAGCTCCCGCAGATTGGCGGCGATGGCGGCATCCAGCCTCGCGGCCTCTTCCTGCTGCGCGCGCAAATCGGCGACCAGCCGTGCCATCTTGTCAGCGAATGGCTCGTCGTCTTGCTCCGCAGCCTCCGCGCCGACATAGCGACCGGGGGTCAGCACATGTCCGTGCTTGCGGATTTCCTCCAGCGAGGCGGCCTTGCAGAAGCCGGGGATGTCCTCGTAGGCCGTGAGACCATCGACCGACTCCGGCGGCACGTCCTTCTCGCCGCGCCAGAGATGATACATGCCGGCGATCCTGGCGATGTCCTCGTCCGACAGGTCGCGATGGGTGCGGTCGACCATGAGGCCCATCTTGCGCGCGTCGATGAACAGCACGTGTCCACGTCGGTCGCGGAACTTGTGGTTCTTGCGGTCGCGGGCGAGGAACCAGAGACAGGCCGGAATCTGCGTCGAATAGAAGAGCTGCCCCGGCAGCGCGACCATACAGTCGACGACGTCATCTTCGATTAGCTTCTTCCGTATCTCGCCTTCACCCGACTGGTTTGAAGACATCGAGCCGTTCGACAGGACAAAACCCGCGACGCCCGTCGGCGCGAGGTGATGCACGATGTGCTGGACCCACGCGAAGTTTGCGTTCCCCGCAGGCGGATCACCGTATTGCCAGCGCTTGTCGCCCCGAAGACGCTCCCCGCCCCAGTCGGAGATGTTGAAGGGCGGGTTTGCGAGGATGAAATCGGCCTTTAGATCGGGGTGACGGTCGTTGTGGAACGTGTCGCCATGGGCGATCTGCCCGTCGATCCCCCGAATGGCGAGATTCATTTTCGCCAGTCGCCAGGTCGTGTAGTTCGACTCCTGGCCGTAAATCGAGATGTCGGCCTTTGCCTTGCCGCCGTTACCATTGCCGTTTGCGTGGGCACGGATGAACTCCATGGACTGGACGAACATGCCGGACGAGCCGCAACAGGGGTCGTAGACCCGGCCGCGATAGGGCTCCAGCATCTCGACCAGCAACTTGACCACACAGCGTGGCGTGTAGAACTCGCCGCCTTTCTTGCCTTCGGCGCTGGCAAATTGGGACAGGAAGTACTCGTATATCCGGCCGAGCACATCCTTCGCCCTGGCTTCGGCATCGCCGACCTTGATGTTCGAGATCAGGTCAATCAGCTGGCCGAGCCGAGTTTTGTCTAGCGCCGGGCGCGCGTAGTCCTTGGGCAGCACACCTTTCAGAGCGGAGTTATCACGCTCGATGCCCGTCATTGCGTCGTCAACCAGCTGCCCAATGGTGCTCTGCCGGGCTTGCGCCTTGAGATGTGCCCAGCGGGCCTCAGGCGGCACCCAGAAAATATTCGCGGCCCGGTACTCGTCCGGGTCCTCCGGATCGGCTCCCTGATCCTGTTCCGCTTCGAGCTTGGCGTGCATCTCCTCGAAGGCGTCGGAAATGTACTTGAGGAAGATGAGTCCGAGGACGACGTGCTTATATTCCGCCGCGTCCATGCTGCCGCGCAGGGCATCCGCCATCCGCCAGAGCTCGGCCTCGTAGCCGACGTTGGCCGCCGAAGTGTTGGGGCGGGCAGCACGTACTTTTCGGTCAACCTCGGCGGCCTTCGCGGCAGCCGGGAAGCCCTCACCCTCCGCAACAATGGCGACAGAGCCGCCACGCCCACGGCCAGGCACGATTGCGCCATCGTCAATCAGCGCCTGCCTGACCTCTTCATATAGGGCTTCATCCCAGCCGAGGGTCTCGCGCAGCTTTCCATTTCCGGCCGAGCCGCCGAGCTCAGCCAATACCTCGACAAACCTGTCTCTCTGCGCCTGCTCAGCCATGCTGCCCCCTTCAATCCTGCTTCAGCTTCATGGCCGCCGCTGCTTCCAGCGCCTTCAGCCGTTCGTATTCCTCGACCGACAGTACGACCACGACCGGCCGCCCGTGCTTGGCCACCGCCACCGGCTCGGCGCGGGCGAGGTCGATCAGTCGACCGAAGCCATACTTCGCGTCTTTTGCGCTCAGGGTCTGCATGCGACTCCCCGCCTTGCGCCGAGCAGTTTTGGCCAATTTGGCCCAATTAGCAATGCCTAAGCGCAGATTGGCCGGGATGACGGCGCTAGCTGGGCAGGAAAGCTTGGTACTGCTCGGTCCAACTCAGTGGAAACGGCCCCATCAACGCCGCAAGCGAGAGTCGAGGTGGCTGCCTTCCGTCGAGAATCGCCTCGACGATGTCCGGGGCCAGCAGGGTCAGGCGCAGGACCCGGCACAGATAGGACTGGTTGATCTTCTCCGCTTCGGCCAGTTCGGTCACCGAGGCGAATCGGCCGCTCTCCATGAGGCGCTTCCAGCGGTGGGCCCGGGCGATTGCCTTGACCATGGTGTTGTCGACGCGCGGGCGGGGCTGGCCCCAACCCGCCCCGTCGGGCGTGACCACCTGCTTGCGCCCGCCGCGCTTCCTGACGGTCAGAGGCACACGGACCGTTAGCGTCCGCCCGTCATCGGTGGTGGCGTCACCGGCTCTCATGCTGCCCTCCACGGATTGTCGGCCATGCCGCCAAGCTCATGGACCAGACGAGCCAGCCCATCGACTCGGAGGCGGATATCGACGCCTCCCTCTCCGACGTCGACGCGCTCGACAAGGAGCTGGACGACGCGCGCCTGCTCGGCCGGGAACAGCTCGTCCCACAGCGGGTCCAGCCCTTCCAAGGCTTCCCTGACCTCAGCCTCGGACAGACCATCGATCTCGGGTCGTGCCGATCGCCATGTGCCGACGATCACCTCCGGGGCCCGGAGGAGGCCGCGCAGCTGGTCGACAACCGCGCCCTCGATCTCAGCGGCGGGCACGCGCCCGACCGGGCAGGCATCGGCGCCGCGCTTCAGGACCGACTGGCTGACATAGTAGCGGTAGAGCTTGTCGCCGCGTCGCGTGTGCGTCGGCGTCATGGCGCAGCCGGTCGGCCCGAAGATGAGGCCCTTGAGCAATGCGGGTGTCGCGGCCCGTGTCCGGCCCGCGCGCACCCTCGGGCTCTCGCGCAGGATTCCGTGCACCTTGTCCCACAAGGCGCGCGTGATGATGGCATCGTGCTCGCCGGGATAGGCCGTCCCCTTGTGCACGGCGTCACCGATATAGACCCGGTTGTTGAGCAGCTTGTAGAGGAAGCCCTTGTCGACGAGTCGTCCGCGCCGCGTCCGCACGCCCTCGGCCGCGAGCGCCCGGGCCAACGCGGTCGCCGAACCCACCTCGACGAAGCGCTCGAAGATCATCCGGACCGTCGCGGCCTCGGCATCATTGATCACCAGCTTGCGGTCCCTGACCTCGTAGCCGAGCGGCACGAAGCCGCCCATCCACATGCCGCGTTTGCGCGAGGCGGCGATCTTGTCGCGGATGCGCTCGCCGATCACCTCGCGCTCGAACTGGGCGAAGCTGAGCAGGATGTTGAGCGTAAGCCGCCCCATGGACGTCGTGGTGTTGAACGACTGGGTCACGCTGACGAAGGTGACCCCGCCGCGATCGAACACCTCGACCAGCTTGGCGAAATCCATCAGCGAGCGGCTGAGCCGGTCGATCTTGTAGACGACGACCACGTCGATCCGACCGTCCTCAATGTCGGCGAGCAGGCGCTTCAGCGCAGGCCGGTCCAGCGTCCCGCCCGAGAAGCCGCCGTCATCATAGGGCTCGGGATAGAGGACCCAGCCTTCGGGCTTCTGGCTGGCGATATACGCTTCGCAGGCCTCGCGCTGGGCATCGAGGCTGTTGAACTCCATCTCCAGCCCTTCTTCCGTCGACTTGCGCGTATAGACCGCGCAGCGCAGCTTTCGGATGGATTTGGCGGATGCGGGTGATTTCGTCATGCTTGGCCTCGCCGGTTCTTGAGGCCGAAAAAGACCCAGCCGTTCCAGCGCGTCCCGGTGATGGCGCGCGCGATGGCGGAGAGCGAGCGGTAGGGACGCCCCTGCCATTCATAACCGTCGTTCAGCACCGTGACCGTGTGCTCGACGCCCTGCCATTCGCGGATCAGCCGCGTGCCGGCGATCGGCTTGTCGTCGGCGCGGATCCGGCGCAGCACGATGTTGCCGCCGTCGAGCTGCTCGCCCAGAGCTTCGAGGCGCTCGATCGTTGCGGGTTTCAAACCGCCATAAGCCAATTCCTGGATCCGATAAGCGAGCCGGCTTTCCAGGAAGCGCCGATTGTAAGGCGGCGCCTCCGTGTCGAAGAGTTCGCGCCACTGCTTCTTGAGGTCAGGCGTCGGCGTCGTCTTCAATGCGGCCAGCCGAGCCAGGACGGTGTCTGTCATGGTCATGCGTCTCCTTTGCAAATTGGAGTTCCATGACCGCTCCGGTCGGGCGAGAAGTGAAGGCAACTTTCTCCGCGGTCGCCAGATACTTGCCTTGACTGGCGTGCCTTAAGCCGAACCAGCCCGCGCGCAAGAATCCTGCAGACCTCCCCGATTCGCTCGTCCGGCGTCATATGCCCGGGGTGGATCGGGTTCGGCATGTCCATCGCAGAGATCACCTAAGGGATTGGATTCCCTTGGCCTCTACTCACGGTGCGGACGGTCCGTCCCAAGGCGATGGCTTTTGAATCGACTCCACCAAGCATTTGCGATAAGAACGTAAGATGAACAAATGCGAGGCAATTATGGGCGGCTGAGATGGCTAAGAACCTGAAGAAATTCGTCAATCCCAAGTTTACCCGAACCGTCGATCTCGGCCTGCTGGGCCGCCTGTTCGAGCGCCACGGCGATGCCCTGAACGGGCTGGACCTTGGGGTCTTCAGGGGCGAGGCCGCGCAGGACGAGGCACGCAGCGCCGTTCAGGATTTCTTCGCGGGGCCGGAAGAGAACTATCCGGAAGGGCTCGTCGCCGACCTGCACCGGATCGCCGAGATCGGCAACGCGGCAGGCCTCGACATTATTCTTCAGCAGGCCGCGCGGCTCGGGATCCGCGTGACACCCGAAGCGAAGGATGACGAGCCGGAGGTTCACCAGGATCCCAAGCACGTCGCCCTGCGCGTCTTCCTCGATCATCCCGACGTCTTTGACGCCGCGTCGGACATGATGGCGCTCATGGCGCGCACGTCGCTCGCCGAGTTCGTGGGCCGCGACGAAGGCGTCGAGGCGATCATGGATGATCGCGCAAAGGCCGAATTCGAAACCGCCGCCGCCGCGATGTTCGAACAGGATCTCCGCAGCAATTATTGCCGCGCCGGCTGGTATGACGATGCCGACGAACTCGTCCTGGTGATCGAGCATGGCTCGCCGATCACCACGACCGACGTCCTGCAAAAGGACCAGAAGCGCGTGATCAGCTTCCGCGCCGCCGAACACGCGGTGCTGTCCTACAACTCCACGTCGGGCCTGTTGAAGATCGGCGGCGTGGCGAAGGCGCGCCGCGCCGATCTCGCGGAACTGTTCGCCGACAAGATCCTGGGCAAGCCCGAATTCTTCGCCGGCGATGACGCCCAGAACCTCTACACGCTCGACCCGGTGCAGCGCGCGGGCTTCGGCTTCGCGTTCAACCATGATTTCGATCCGGGCATCCAGCGGGTCCAGATCACCGAGGTCCAGGTCGACCGCGTCGGCGCCGATCCGAAGACCGGCGAGACACGAACCTTCTACTCCTATGTTGCGCGCGACGGACGCGACAATGCCCTGGCCAGGTTGGGCGAGATGATGCGGGGCGCTCGTCTCGGGTCGGATTGGCGCCTCAACCACATCGTCATCCGCGTCCATTTCGCGACCGGCGGCAAGTCGGCGAAGAAGGTGACCATCAAGCTGAAGCCGCCGGCCCACGCCATGTTCAAGCGTCAGCAGTTCGAAGGCCGGATCATGACGCTCCTTCGCCGCAACGGACTGCTCAATGACCGAGACGCTGCCCAGGCTGCTGTTGCGGCTGAGTGAGGCGGGCGATCCCGCAATTCTATGGGGCCGACAGGCGGCGCCTCATGCCGGGCGCGATTTCGAGCGGCTGCTCGATCATGGCGTCCTGGTCGAGCAGGCGCCGGCAACGGAATGGGATGTGTGCCCCGCGTGCGATTGCGGTCTCGACGCGCGGCCCATCCATCAGGTCAACGGGCGACACATCGCGGTTTGTCCGACGGACCGGCGCAACGACGTCGTTCTCGGCGCTGACGATCTGCGGAGCTTTCGGATTCATCCCTCCGCGCTGGTCCGCGAAATCGCCATGGCGTCCGGGTTCGGAGGCAAGCCGACGCCGGTCGCGGCGGGTGTCTGGCATCTGGGGGAAACATCGAATCAGCGGGCGCTGTTCCTCGCACTGTCGCAGGATGCAGTGCTTCAACCGGGATTGATCGGCCTGATGCGTTCGGTCGCCCGGTCATCACCCATCACGGTGATCGCGCCGGCGATGGCTACAGATGACTGGGCGCGCTTGGTCGACGGAGGGCTTCATGTTGTCGCTGGATCGCACTGCATTGCTTGCGATGGGACTGCACCTGGATTGTCGATCGATCAGTCCAAACTGGAATCGCAACCGAGCTTGGCGCCCCGATTGGTGATTCAACGCGCCGCCAAGACGGTATCGCTCGACGGAATGCCCAAAACCCTTTCCGATCAGGAATTCCAGCTGCTGGTCCTTCTGGCGGAACATGCGTTGAAGTCGCCCGCCATCGTCGAGAATCGTGCGATCGAGGCGCATATCTGGGGAGCGAGCATCCATAGGATTTCGTCGCAGGTGCGCGAGCCCGTGCGCGCGCTTCGGGATGCGCTGGCTCGCGGCAGCGCGGATGCTACGTCCGTACGCGCATTGATCGAGAATCGGCGAAATCCGAACGGCTACCGGCTGGCTCTGCCTCCGGAGGAAATCGAATTGATCAAGTAGCCGCTGGTGAACGCAGCAGGAGGGAAGCGTGGCCGATTTCGGCACCGATGAAGGCGGTGGTTTCAACGCCATTAGCCGATCCTACAAGAACGATCCGACAATTGAGCACTATGTAAAGCTGCGGCGCGAAAACCCGGACGCCGAAATCGAAGTGTCTGTTGTCGGCGGGATGGACCAACTGATGTTCATGGAGCCTGAACTCAGAAAGTTCGGCTTCGATCCTCAAATTGTTGCCGGCGTCTTGGATGCAGACCCTGAGGCGATAAGTGCGCTCTCGTTGCAGATCATGGAAAGAATGATTGAAGCTCGGGATCTCGCCCGATCAGGTCAGACCCACCTGACCAGACGCGGTTTGGTCGTCCCTGACAAGCTGATCAATTGGCTAATCGCATGCATGCTGGATTCCTTGAGCTGGACTGACGAGCTTTACATGCCAAGGGATCTTATCGTCCTGATCCGCGAGCGCTTGGGCGGATCCAACCTCGAATACGAACAGGCGTCCGCTGCCCACCAGAAGCGATGGTCCGCGATCATCGTCGGTGGTCAACTCAAGGCACGGGGGATCGAGCCAAGCTTCAGAATGCTCGCCAAAATTCTCAAGGTTTCTCCCACCACCGTCATGCGCTGGTTCCCGGATGGCGAGTTCGAGGAGGAAATCGCGCGGGTATCCACCTGGTTCGACGAGAACGGCCAGATGCGAAGCCTCTCGGACATCACCCGACGACCGTTGCAAACGAAATAAGCTGCGCAACACCTAAACCGTCAGTCAAACCTGCGGCGCCGATGGATATCGGCCAATCGCAGGAAGTCTCCGGTGATCGCGGGCCAAGCATACCCACACTTCGCCCACATCATCACCACGTCGTGCCCACCTATTCTGGCCGGCGCATCGGCAACCTGCGGACATCACGAACGATGACCGAGGCGTTGACCGATGCATTCTTCTATTTCCCGAGACGACCTTCAGATCCTTCTTCATGAGGCGGACATCGCCGCCCGCCGCCTCGTCCGCCAGCTGCGGCTTCCTCGCGCCGATCTCGACGATGTCCGCCAGGACCTGCTCGTTGATCTAATAGCCCGGCTTCCCGCCTACGACGCAGATCGCGGCACGCTCGGCGCCTTTGCCGGCGCCATCCTCACCAACAGGGCGACGCGCATCGCCAACAAGGTGAAGCGGGAGCGCCGGATGTATGGCGCGACGCCGATCTCGCTCGACGAGGCCATTCCCGACAGCGACGGGCTGACCCGCGGCGATCTCATCGCCGAAGCCGATGGGCTGTCGGCGCTCTTCGGCCAGCCCGTCGACGCATTCGCCACCGCCGAGGAGCGTCTCGATGTCGAGCGCGGTCTTGGCTCGCTCGAACCCGCCGACGGCGCTCTCTGTGCAGCCCTCTCCCGCACCACCGTCGATCGCCTTGCCGCGAGCGGGCATGGCGCCCGCAGCAGCCTCTACCGCCGCGTCAAGGACATCCGCCTTGCCCTGACGGCGATCGGCGTCCGGGCCGCGTGAGACGGTTCGGCGAGCGCGTGAGTAGGAGCCCATCATGAACGTCATTGCATCCAGATTCCCCGCTGTCCGGAAGCCGCTCACCGAGATCGATCTCTGCGGCTGGGTCGGTCAGGCAGCACCCGGCGACATCCTCGAATATCACCGTGGGTTCCTCGCGCTCGACACCATGCCGCAGGGCACGCGCCTTGCCGAACGGGAGCGGGCGGAACTCGCCCGCGTCGCGCGCCGCGCCTGGTGGGCGGCCGAGCGCGGATTGATCCATCTCGTGCAGCGTCGCCACCGGTCGGATGATTACAGCTATCTGGCCATCGCCCGCCCGAAGCCGAAGCAGGCCTCGGTATCGCTGTCCACCCTACTGCTGGCGGAGGTGGCGTGATGGCACCAGCTCGTAGCAACCGCCCCAGCCTCGACGACATCCGCACCATGCCGGTCGGCGAAATCGCAAAGCTTCCGGCGGAGCATCTGGCGCTGCTCCAGGAGGATGCCGACGCCGCCCTGGATGCCGCCAAGCGGCTCAAGGAGTGGCTCGAAGGCGCGATCGCGCTTCGCTACGCCGACGCGGCAGCGACGGTGCGCCGGGCCGAGGGCAAGGACACCGGCCTCGTCCGTTTCGAGGACGGCGCCGTCGTCGTCGCGGCCGATCTCCCGAAGAAGGTCGACTGGGACCAGTCGCTGCTCGCCGCACTCGTCGAGCGGATCCGTGCGGGCGGGGAGAACCCGGCCGATTACGTCGACATCGGCTTCAAGGTCCCCGAGCGCAAATACACCGCCTGGCCCACCGCCATCCGCGAGGCCTTCGCCGCCGCCCGCACGGTGCGGACCGCCAAGCCGACCTTCCGTCTCACCATCAAGTCCGAGGATACCCGATGACCAGCTCTGCTGCCCTGACCGAGATCCGCAAGCGCCACTACGCGCTCGAAGCGCTGCCCGACACCATCGTCATTCCCGTGCTCGGCGAAATCCGCCGCGAACAGGTCGTCAAGCCGATCGAGGACGCCACGCTCGACGATATCGCCTTCGCCTTGCTGGGTGTCGAAGCCGAGTTCAGCGCGGTCGGCGACCGCCTGCACGCTCTGCGCAAACTCTATGGTCTTGCCCGGCAGGCGGGCGCGCGCGGAAGCGAGTGCGCTCTTGATATGGCGTCACGCGACGCTGGAGGCCGCTGATGGCGCTGCGCATCGTCAGCGCCGACGAACGGCTGTCCGCGGCCGGCGCCAAGACCACCATGGCGATCTTCGGTCCGAGCGGCGTCGGCAAGACGTCCTTGCTGAAATCGCTGCCGCCGGCGGAGACGCTTTGCATCGACCTCGAGGCCGGCATGAAGTCTGTCCAGGACTGGCCCGGCGACAGCATCCCGGTGCGCACCTTCGCCGACGCCCTCGACATCGGCTGCCTCGTCGGCGGGGTCAATCCGTCCGCCGACCCGAGCGGCTTCTTCTCCGAGGCGCATTACCAGCATCTCAGGGAGAGCTATCCGGATCTCGTTCAGATGATCGCGGGCAAGCGCATCATCTTCGTCGACAGCATTACCGATCTCACGCGCCAGGCCATGGCCTGGGCGAAGACCCGGCCCGAGGCCTTCTCCGACAAGACCGGCAAACCCGACACCCGCGGCGCCTACGGGCTGCTCGCCCGCGAGGTCATCGGCCTCCTGAAGCACCTGCAGCACGCGGAGGCGAAGACCGTGATCTTCGTCGGCATCCTCGAACGCGTCACCGACGAGTTCAACCGCACGACCTGGCAGCCGCAGATGGAAGGCGGCAAGGCCGGTCGCGAGCTTCCCGGCATCGTCGATCAGGTCATCACCATGAGCCTGTTCGTGCGCGACGGGGACGGCTGGCGGCATGAGCCCGAGCGCGGCGAAGAACGCCGCCTCGTCTGCCGCGCCGGCAATCCCTTCGGCCTGCCGGCGAAGGATCGCAGCGGCCGTCTCGATGTCACCGAGCCGCCCGACCTCGGCGCGCTGCTCTCCAAGATCAACGCAACCCGGAAAGGATGACGAGCCATGAGCTTCGACATGAACGACGCCGAGCCGCAGAAGAGCGGCGAACGGATCCCCGACGGCACCTTCGCCAAGGTCACCATGACCATCCGGCCGGGCGGGACCGACGGCCAGAGCGAGATCGACCGGGGGCTGCTCAAGGCCTCGAACGCGCCCGGCAGCGACGTGCTGATGGTGGATGCCGAGTTCACCGTCGCGGAGGGTCCGCACGTCCGGCGCAAGTTCTGGCAGATGTTCACCGTCTCCGGCGGCAAGGTCGACGAGCACGGCGTCTCGATCGGCTGGAAGATTTCCAAGGGCAGCTTCCGCGCGATGATCGACAGCGCGCTCGGGCTCGATCCGCAGGACATGAGCGACGCGGCGAAGGCGAAGCGGATCCTGCGCGGTCTGGCCGACCTCAACGGCATCACCTTCGTTGCCAAGATCAAGGTCGAGCCCAGCGACGATCCGCGCTACGGCGACAGCAACAAGCTCGACCGTGTGGTTCTGCCGATCGAACCCGAATGGCGGAAGGTGATGGACGGCGAGGTCCTGGCGCCGAGCCCCAGCACCCGCGCGCGGCCGAAGGCTGCATCGCCCGCATCGCCCGCAGCTCCGGCCTGGGGGCAGCCCGCCGCATCGCCGCCCGCGAGCGCTGCCCCGGCCTGGAGCCGGCCGGCACAGCCGGGCACGGCTCCGGCAACGGCCCCGGCAGCCGCACCTGCAGCGACGCCGGCCCCGAGTGGCCCGGCTTGGCTCAACACCTGACCGTCATGACGGCCGATGAGTGGCAGGCGCACGTCACGCGCGAGGCAGCGAAGGCGATGGGACAATGGCTCGAAGGACGCGGAAGGCTTCACCAGCCCATCGCCGCTCTCACGCTCCCCGAACTGGAAGCCATGGCGGCGAACGCGATCGCGCGGTTCATCGTCCTGGCCTCACACCGGATCAAGGATCAGCCGGACGACGCAGAGGACCTGACCCGGCTCTTGCTCGGGTAGCCGTCTGCGCCGTCTGCGGACGTCAGGCGCGGGGCTTCGGCTACGTCCACCAGCTGCGCTGGGACCGCTTTCCTTACCACCGCTTCTGCTCGATGCGCTGCCTCGATGTCGGCGCGGCGCTCGCCAAAAGGAACAACGGGATGATCGACAAGACCGACATGGAGACCCGAGCGATCAAGGAGGCGCGCCGGTTTCTCGCCGAGACGCTCACCGAGCTCGACCTGATGGCGCCGTTCTACGACCGGAAGCCGGAAGAGATCGACCGCATCATCGAGGCCTGCGTCGACGGGTTTCAGGAATCGATGCGGCGCCAGGCAGCCGCCCGCGACCCGCTCGACGACCCGATTCCCTTTTGAGGTGGCGCATGGGAATCGATCTCAACCACGGCTCCGGCTTTATCTATCGCCGCGTCGGCCACGCGATCAGCGTGTCCGATCGGGTCAATGCCCTGATCGATGCGGCGCTCGTCGCACGCAATTGCCGGCAGGCGCCGCGCAATTATCTCGGAGGCAGTCGGATCGGCGAGCCCTGCGCGCGCAAGCTCGTCTACGAGGTGACCCATACGCCCAAGGATGAGGGACGGGATTTCGACGGCGCGATCCTGCGCATCTTCGACGCCGGCCACCAGTTCGAGACGCTCTCCATCTGCTGGCTGCGCGGCGCGGGCTTCGACCTTCGCACCGAGCGCGCGGACGGCGGACAATTCGGGTTCGAGACGGCGGGCGGGAGACTGCGCGGCCACATCGACGGCGTGATCGTCGCTGGCCCCGATGTCGGTCTGCACTGGCCCGTGCTCTGGGAGCACAAGGCGCTCAACGCCAAATCCTGGAACGACCTGGTCAAGCGTGGCTTGCGCGCCTCCAAGCCGGTCTACTACGCACAGGTCCAGCTCTACATGGGCTATCTGGAGCTGGAGACCGCCCTCGTCACGGCGCTCAACAAGGACACCGAGGCGCTCCACCACGAGGTGGTCGGGTTCGATCCGCCCTTCGCGCAGGCGCTCTCCGACAAGGCCGTCGATATCCTGCGCGCCGTGGAAGCTGGCGAACTTCCACCGCGGATCGCCGCAGACCGAGATTTCTATCTCTGCCGCATGTGCGCCTATGCGGAGCGCTGCTGGGAGGGCGAGCGATGAGCTTCATCCCGTCGCAGCAGCAGGCGGCGGCAATCGCCGCGATCGAGGACTGGTTTCGGCACGGCACGCGCAATCAGCAGGTGTTCCGCCTGTTCGGTTACGCAGGAACGGGCAAGACCACCATCACACGGCATGCAATCGGCGAGCTCGGTCTTGAACCGATGGATCGCACGGGCGGCTCGGGCGGCGTGCTCTATGCCGCCTTCACCGGCAAGGCGGCCCTGGTGATGACCCGGAAGGGAACGCCAGCCTCGACGATCCACAGCCTGATCTACAAGGTCTCCGAGGCGACGCCCGAGGAGATCGAGCGTGTCACCCGCGAACTGGAAACGCTTCGCGGCGGCCTGCGCGCAATGCGACCGGCCGAGCGTTCCTTCGCGGAGACCCAGATCCGCCGCCTCGAGCTCCGGCTCGCCGACATCCATCAGCCCCGTTTCATTCTGAACGAACAGTCGCTGGTCCGCGACGCCGACCTGATCGTGCTCGACGAGGTCTCCATGGTCGGCGCCGAAATGGCGAGCGATCTGCTTGCCTTCGGCAAGCCGATCCTGGTGCTCGGCGACCCCGGCCAGTTGCCGCCGATCAAGGGCGACGGCGCCTTCACCGACGCCGATCCAGACGTGATGCTGACCGATATCCATCGCCAGGCGGAGACCAGCGCGATCATCCGTCTCGCCACGCTCGCACGGCAGAGCGTGCCCATTCCCTACGGCGAGCACGACGACTTCGTCTGGAAGATGCGGCGCTCCGACATCGGCCCACATCAGTTCCTCAAGGGCGGCCAAGTGATCTGCGGCCGCAACGCGACGCGGCTCTTTCTGAACACCGCGATGAAACAGGCGGCCGGCTTTCCTGACGCTTACCCGCGAGGTCTCGGCGAGAAGATCATCTGCCTCAAGAACCGGCACGATCTCGGTCTCGTCAACGGCATGTTCCTCGACCTTTCGGACATCCGCGACGAAAGCCCGCTCGCGTTCAGCGCATCGGTGCGCACCGAGGACGGAGCGAGCGTTCCCGGCCGCCAGTGGTTCTACAAGGGCCATTTCGACGACCACGTCGCCCACGACGCCGAGCGCCTGCGCCGTGATTGGCGCGACATGCGGGGGCTTGTCGAGAGCGTCTGGGGCTACGCCATCACCTGCCACAAGGCCCAAGGGTCGCAGTGGGAGAACGTGATCGTCTACGACGACGGCCTTGGGCGGACCGCCGAGGACCGCGCCCGCTGGCTCTACACCGCCATCACGCGCGCGGAGCAAGGGCTGGTGATCCTTGATTGACTTCAACGACATCGCACCCGCCAGAACGCCCGCGGTCCATTACGATCTCGACGCCATCGTGGCTGGCCTGCGTGACAGGACCGGCGCCTGGGTGCCGCAGCACTTTCCGAACGGCCGTCGCTACGGCGACGAATGGCGCCTCGCCAACATCAATGGTGCTGCGCCGCGAAAGAACGGCTCCTGCGTGATCACGCTCAGAGGCGAGCACGCCGGCGACTGGATCGACTTCGACGGCGGCCAGGGCGGCGGACCGCTGAGCACGCTGGAACAGGCGACCGGCCTCAAGGGTCGCGACCTCTTCGCCTATGCCGCGGATCTGGTCGGATGGTCGGCCGCGGCGCCAGCCAGGCGCGAACCCTCGGCGGCTTCCGCGAAGCCGGAGAAAGACTCTGCCCGAGAAATCGAGATCATCCTCTCGCGGGCCCTCCCGATCGCCGGCACACCGGGTGAGGCCTATCTGCGCGCACGAGGACTGACGGTCCCGCCACCGTCCGACCTCCTGTTCCATCCGGATCTGGCGCATTGGGATACGAGGACTGGTTTCCCGGCCATCGTCGGCCTGGTTCGCGACCGCGCCGGCAGCGTGGTTGCCCTGCACCGCATCTACCTGCGGCCGGATGGGGCGGCGAAAGCCGAGGTCGAAAAGCCGAAGAAGATGCTGGGCCGGGTTGGCGGCGGCGCGGTGCGCCTGGCCTCGATCGGCGACGATGCTGTCCTTGGTCTCAGCGAAGGCATCGAGACGGCGCTCGCCGTGATGACGGCCTGTCCGGGCATGGCGGTATGGGCGACGCTCTCGGCCACCAATCTCGAACAGGTCGTCCTGCCACCAGATGCCCGGCGTGTCGTTCTGCTCGCCGACCACGATGCGTCGGGCGCTGGCCTTCGTGCAGCCGAGGCGGCGGCGCGGCGTCTCCTCGCGGAAGGCCGCAGCGTCGCCATCGCCCTACCGCGGGCGGAAGGCGAGGATTTCAACGACGTTCTGCTGCGCAACGGCGCGGGCGCGGTCCGCCAGATCATCGATGCGGCCGAGCCTTGTGCAGTGGCGGATGGCACGGATGCGCAGGATAGCGCCCGAAACCGCCCGATCGGCTTCGTCGAGCCCCAGGGGCGCTTGCCGCAATTGCGCGCCGACGAGGGCGATCTCGCCCGCGCCCATGCTCGCAGCTGGGGTTTGCTGCTCGCCTCGAACAACACGCCGTGGCTCTTTCGCAGCGGCGGCATGCCGACATGGGCCGTGCACGACGATGACGGCCTGCCCATGGCCCGGCCGGTCACGGAAGAGCGCCTGCGCCACATGCTGGCCAAGCTCGCCGATTGGCGGCGTCTGGCGCGCAACGGCGATCTCGTTCCCGCGCATCCGCCGACGCCGCTCATCAAGTCGCTGCTGGCGACGCCCGATCCCGGCCTGCCGGTCCTGGCGGGGATCGTCACCACGCCGGTCTTCGGCCGCAATGGCGCCCTCCTTACCGAGCCTGGCTACCACCCCGATGCGCGGCTGCTCTACCAGCCGACACCAGGCTTCGCCGTGCCGCCGGTGCCGGAGCGCCCGTCGCCGGCGGAGATCGCGACCGCGCGCAGTCTCATCGTCGACGACATGCTGGGCGAGTTCCCCTTCACCGGCCACGCGGAGCGGGCGCATGCCGTTGCCTTGATGCTGCTCGGCTTTCTTCGCGCCATGATCGACGCGCCGACGCCGCTCCACCTGATCGAGAAGCCGACGCCCGGCACCGGCGCGACCCTGATGGTCGACGCGATCGCGACCGTGCTCACCGGCGTCGGCGCCTCGGTCATGACGGAAGGCCGCGACGATGAAGAGTGGCGCAAGCGCGTCACGGCGAAGCTCCGCCAGATCCCGTCCCTCGTGCTCATCGACAATCTGCGCCATCCCCTTGACTCATCCGCGCTCGCGGCCGCCCTGACCGCTCCCTATTGGGAGGATCGCATTCTCGGCGCGTCCGAGATGACGCGATTGCCGATCCGCTGCGTCTGGATCGCGACCGGCAACAATCCAGAATTCTCCAACGAGATGGCGCGCCGCATCGTGCGCATCCGCCTCGACGCCCGGGTCGATCAACCCTGGCGGCGCGAGGGGTTCCGCCACCCCGATCTCATGAGCTGGGTCCGCGCCAACCGGCCGCGCCTCGTCACGGCCTGCCTTACGCTGTGCCGGGCCTGGATCGCCGCCGGCCGTCCACGGGGCGCGCGCATGATCGGCAGCTACGAGAGCTGGTCGCGCATCATGGGCGGCGTCCTCGAGGTCGCCGGGATCGAAGGGTTTCTCGCCAATCTCGACGAGATGCTGGCCGCTGCCGATGGCGAGGGCGCGATCTGGCGCAGCTTCGTCGGCGCCTGGTGGGACCGCTTCGGCACGGCGGAGGTCGGCACCGGCGACCTCTATGAGGTGGCGTTGGCCTGCGAGCCGCCGTTGCCGCTGGGCACAGGAGGCGACCGGTCACAGCGCACACGGCTCGGCAAGGCGCTCGGCCGCATGCGGGACCGGGTGTTCGATATCGACGGCCGCAAGATGCGCGTGCGTACGCTGGGCGTCTCCCATCAGGCCAAGCGCTGGCAGCTCACGATCGAAGGGGAACGTGGGGAACGTTTCCCGCAGGGGGTCGAGGCTCAAGCCGGGGAACGTTGTGGCCAAGAGGGGAACGTCGAAAACCAACGTTCCCCGGCCCAACCCCTTGAAACAGAAGGCTCCGGGGAACGTGGGGAACGTGGGGAACGTTTTTCAATACTAACGCATGCGCGCGGCTGCACCCGCGCGATAGAGGATCGGGAACAACGTTCCCCATGTTCCCCACCTTCCCAAAACCTCGCTTCTTCAGAGGCTTATGGCGGGGAACATGCGGGGGAACGGCCTTCCTCACGTTCCCCGGACGGCGCTGCGCCCAATTGGCTGAAGGAGGTGCTCTGATGAGCATGCTCCGTCATCTCGACCGTCTCCTGGCTGCAGCAACCGGTCCGCCGCGATGGGCCATCGGTGTGAAACGAACCTTTGCTCGCGCTTCCTGGAGACATTCATGATTTCGACCATCGAAACCGGCTCCGCCGAAGCGGGGCTCATCACATTCCGTCCGCATCCGGCTCATGCGCATCGCGCCATTCTCAGCCTCGATCTCGGCACCACGACTGGCTGGGCGTTGCGCAGCCATGACGGCCTGATCACGAGCGGAACGGTCTCGTTTCGACCGAGCCGCTATGACGGCGGTGGCATGCGATACCTTCGCTTCCGAAGCTGGCTGGACCAGATCGCTGCCGACGCCGGCGGTCTCGCGGCGATCTATTTTGAGGAGGTTCGCCGGCATGTCGGTACCGATGCGGCCCATCTCTATGGCGGCTTCCTGGCGACGCTGAGCGCCTGGTGTGAGAGCCAGGCGATCGCCTATCAGGGCGTTCCGGTCGGCACGATCAAGCGGCACGTCGCCGCCAAGGGCAACGCCGACAAGGCCGCCGTCATGGCCGCCGTTCGTGCCCGCGGCTTTTCGCCCGCGGACGACAATGAAGCCGACGCCATCGCCATCCTGCTCTGGGCCGTTGAAACCGAGGGAGGTGTGCGATGAGCGGGGAGACGATGCTCAAACGTGCCGCGTCGGTCGTCGCCGAGCGCCGTAAGATATACGGCGAACCGGCCGCCGCGATGGCCGTGGTCGCCAGACGCTGGTCGATCACGCTCGGCCGGCCCATCACGCCGGCGGAGGTCGTGCTCTGCCTCATCGATCTGAAGCTGGCGCGGCTCGGGCACGATCCGAAGCATCAGGATTCGATCCTCGACATCGCCGGCTATGCAGCGGTGCTGCAGGAGGTCGGACGATGAGGTGGCTGCCGAAAGGATATGGCGGCGAACGCCGGTCGGCCGAAGAGGTCAAGCGGGAAGGCTGGCGCGAGCAGGGCCTCCTCGTCGTCAGCCCCACCGATCCGCGCCTCACCTGGCCCGAGCGAGAACTCGTTCGCCAGCTCGGCGAGAAGCTCTATGGCGGACGGCGCCAGCCGACGGAGCAACGGCATGGCTGATTGGACTCGCGAACAGGTCGAGGAGCGGCTGATCGAAGCAGCCGATGTCATGAAGCGCCTGCCCGAGGTTCGGGTGCAGGGCTACTTCTCGGTGTGGCCGAAGATCGTTCACGAGTTCGCTGATCTCGTCGGTCAGGAGCCGCCGCGCATGAAGCGTCCGCCGCCCTTACCCGACGCCATCAGCCGCATGGAGGTGACGCTGCCCTGGCTGCGATGGCTGGAGCCCGACGATGCCCGGCTTGTCTGGGCACGCGCGGAGGGCACGCCGTGGAAGCCGATCTGCTGGCGCTTCGGGATCTCCCGCGCCACGGCGTGCCGCCGCTGGGAGTACGGCCTCAGCGTCATCACCTGGAAGCTCAACGGACAGAAAGTGCCGGCGAAGCGTTCGCGCGCTTTCCTCGTCGACCGCGTTCGGTCGTCAAGTTCCTTTTGATGCGTGAGACAATTTTCGCTGAGACATTTCCCGGCGAGACACAGATCGGAGATTTGGGCTAGTTCTCGGGTATGCTCGGGCGAGCCGCGTGCGGACGCGGTTTCGAGATCTTCCGCACCCGAAAGAACACCCGGTCAGGCGGCGTTGCGGGGAGCGACCTCCTGCTCGATCTTGCGCCGCGTGGTGCGGTCGGCAACATCGAGATCGTAGCGAGCCTGCAGATTGATCCAGAACTCCGGCGATGTGCCGAAATAGCGCGCGAGGCGCATGGCCGTGTCGGTCGTGATCGCACGCCGCCCAAGCACGATATCGTTGACCCGCGAGCGTGGCGCCTTGATCGCGTTGGCGAGTTCGTAGGCGCTCATCCCCAACGGAGTCAGGAACTCGTCACGCAGGATTTCTCCCGGATGGACCGGCGGCAGACGGCGGCCCGTCGTCACCTCCGAGAAATCGACGATGCGCCTGTCGAGATCCTCACGCTTGATGGTCATGGTCATCACTCCTCAGTGGTAGTCGACAATCTCGACCTCCCACGCCTCGTTGTCGCGCCAGACAAAACAGATCCGCCACTGGTCGTTGACGCGGATGCTATGTTGACCCTGCCGGTCACCGTGCAGCGCTTCCAGGCGATTGCCGGGCGGCACCCGCAGATCGTCCAGCAGTGTGGCCGCATCGATCGCCAGCAGCTTGGCGCGAGCCCGCCGCTGGATTTGCTGCGGCAGGTCGCGGACGGCGTAGCCAGCGAAGATCGCCGCTGTGCGTTTGTCGGCAAAGCTCTTGATCACGGCAAAGCGTAACGCAAAACGGGACGTCCTGTCAAGCGGGACGCTCTGCCTTACGGTACGGCGTTAATATCAACGAACTCAGAGAGATAGCGGTTCCTCCCTGGCCGAAATCGTATGCTGGCGGCAATGGCGCGATGCTTGCCCAGTGACGGCGCCGAAATAGGCCATTTCGTTTCGCCCGCATGCCTGGCCTCGTGAAATCAAACACTTGGGCGTCTGCGCGCCTCGGCGATGGCGAAGCCGCCGGCTGGGGGCGTTTCGTTTCGAGCGCATCGGCGAAGCGGCACTGGTTTCGCCGGCACAGCGCATCGACGGGCTTCGCGACCGCCGGATCAGATCCTTCACCTATCGCACCGGACCGACCATGGACGTCGTCGAAACGCCGATCGACAAGCTCGTGCCCTATGCCCGCAACCCGCGGCGCAACGAGGAGGCTGTCGCCACGGTCGCCGCCTCGCTGGCCGAGTTCGGCTGGCGTCAGCCGATCGTCGTCGACGAGGACATGGTGATCGTCGTCGGCCACACCCGCTACGAGGCGGCCAAGCGCCTCGGCATGACGAGCGTGCCGGTGCATGTCGCACATGGCCTTACGCCGGCGCAGCTGCGCGCCTACCGGCTGATGGACAACCGCTCGCATCAGAATGCGAGCTGGGACGACGAGCTGCTCAAGCTCGAACTGGCCGATCTGAAGCTCGACGATTTCGACCTGGCGCTGACCGGTTTCGAGGACGACGAACTGGCCCGTCTCCTGGCCGAGGCGCCCGTCGAGGGGTTGGTGGACGAAGACGATGTTCCGGAGCCGCCCGCCACGCCCGTCACCCGCCGCGGCGATCTCTGGATCCTCGGGGACCACCGCCTGCTCTGCGGAGATTCGACCTCGGCCGAGGACGTCACCCGCCTGATGAATGGCGAACGCGCCGCACTGTTCGCGACCGATCCGCCCTATCTCGTCGACTATGACGGCACCAACCATCCGACGAAGAAGAACGCGTCCGCCCGCGCCAAGAAGATCGCGAACAAGGATTGGTCCGAGGACTACATCGAACAGAAGCACTGGGACGATTCATCCCAGGGGCCGCAGTTCTATGAGGCCTTCATGCAGGTCGCCATCGACCGCGCCATCAAGGAGGACGCGGCCTGGTATTGCTGGCATGCCTCGCGGCGCCAGACGATGCTGGAAGCCTGCTGGTCCAAGTTCGACGTGCTGCATCACCAGCAGATCATCTGGGCCAAGAGCCGTCCGGTGCTCACGCGCTCGATCATGCTGTGGGCGCACGAGCCGTGCCTGTTCGGCTGGCGCTCGGGCAAGAAGCCGCGCGTCAATCGCGAAGGCTTCGAGAACTGGCCGACGACGGTGTGGTCCATCCCGTCGAGCGAGATCGAGACGCGTGAGCATCCGACCTCGAAACCGGTGCGCGTGTTCACGTTGCCGATGGAGCTGCACACCGTGCCGGGTGAGATTTGCTACGAACCGTTCTCCGGCTCGGGCTCGCAACTCATCGCAGGCGAGCGGACGGGGAGACGCGTCTTCGGGCTTGAGCTCTCCGAGACCTTTTGTGACGTGATCGTCAACCGCTGGCAGGCCTTCACCGGGAAACCGGCAAGGCTGGAGGGCGAGAATCGCAGTTTCGACGAGGTGAGGACCGAGCGCGTCGGCACTCGCGACAGCGATCAGGACGCCGCATGAAGCAGTCGCGCCGAATGTCCCTGATCGAGGCGTTGAGCAATGTCGCGATCGGTTACGGCGTGGCCGTGCTGACCCAGATCGCGGTCTTCCCGCTGTTCGATCTGCAGGTGTCCCTGAGCGACAATCTGTTGATCGGCGCGCTGTTCACGCTGGTATCCGTGGCGCGCAGCTATGCCGTGCGGCGCATGTTCGAGAGGATGCGCTCTTGGAATGCATAAGCGAAACGCCGCCGCCCATGGCGGGCAGCGGCGGCTCAGTGAGGACGGCGTGTCAGCGGGTGGGCGTTCCGAGCAGCTTCGCCCGGAAGTCGGCGCGCACCGGCCGGCTCTCGCCAACGGTGCGGCCGGCCCGGAGCGCGCCGGCACGGCCGACAAAATAGAAGCCGACCTGCTCGCCGGTTTCCCGGCGCGTTCGCGTGAGGACCGTGTAGCGGGTCGAGCGTGCATCAGCGATGATCGCTTCGCCTCGGTGCTGCAGGGCGGCGACGAGACGGTCGTGGATGGTGATCCTTGCCATAGCCTCAGCCCTCCCGGCTGAGGCGGTAAACCCGACCGCGTCCGTCGACCTTCTCGGAGGTCACATCGAGCCCGAGCTTCTTCTTGAGCGCCCCGGCGATGGCGCCACGCACGGTGTGCGGTTGCCAGCCGAATGCGGCAGCGATTTCGGCGATGGTTGCTCCGTCTGCTCCCTGCAGCATGGCGATCAGCTGGGCCTGCTTGCTGCCTTCGCGGGCATTTGGCTTCGATGGCGTCTTGACGGCAGCATGATCGCTTTGCGTCGACTCCGCAGCGTCACGCGGGGCCTCCGGCTCGATGCCGATGGCGGCGAGCCCGTGCTCGGTGATCGCGAGTGTGACGCCGTGGCCGTCGCCGGTCTCGCGCCAGATGTGTTCGCCGATGCGCGTGTCGGCATCGATCTCTTCGAGCAGGCCCTGCTTGAGGAGCGAAGCAATCACTTTCTGCGCTGCGCCGCCCTTGAGGTTCCTCGGGAGCGGTAGAGCCAGCATGTTCGCGCGCTGCGCGGCGGCGCTGAGGACGATCGTCTGTGTGTCGGAAAGTTTGGTCATGGGGCAATCCTTCTTCAGGAGAGGCTCGCGACCATCGCGGACCTTCTACTGCCCCGAGCCCCGAGGGCGAGCCCATCGGGGCGAAGGCGGGAAGCAGTGCGCCTAATCGGCGTGCTCGCCCTCCTTGAAGGCTGCGTCGGTAATGCGCTTCAGGAGTTCGGCGTAGTGGCTGATCGTTCCGACGTGGCCCCAATTGATCTCGTCGGGGCTGGTGTCGAAATGGTCGTCGCTCAGCGCCTTGATGCGCTCCAGCATCGCGTCGATCTCCGCCTTCTTGGCGACGAAAGCGTCGAGTGCGGAAGCGGTGTTTCGGGACTTGGTCATGGCGGTCTCCAGCGCTTGATGGTGACCCCATACAGGCTCTGATCGGCACCCTCATCAAGTCGATAAGTGCATCATTTCATTGCCTTTTTCTGCAGTGATGGCGGGGCTCCCGACATGACCTGATCTTGCCCGGGAGCGGCCCCCGTTCATGGCGACCAATACCCAACCGATCGCGGTCATTGCCCGGCTCCTGGACCTGACCGAAAGGCGGGTCCAGCAGCTGGCGCGCGACGGGATCATCCCTGCGTCAGCCCGCACCGGCCCCGAGCGCGGGCGCTACGATCTCGTCGGCACGGTGCGCGGCTATGTGCGCTACCTACGCGAGCTGGCGACGCGGTCGCAGACGGGCGCCGCCGATTTCGGTGTCGAGCGCGCTCGGCTGATCAAGGCCAAGGCCGATCTCGCCGAAATGGACGCAGCTGTCCGGCGCGGCGACCTCTTGCCGGCCGCTCAGGTCGAGGAGGCGTGGATCGCCGTGCTGGCCCGCCTGCGCGCGCGTCTGCTGGTTCTGCCCGACAGGCTGGCGCCGCTTGTCCACGAGGAGACCACCATTGCCGGCACGCGCGCGCAGATCCGCGACGCGATCACCGAAGCGCTCGCGGAACTCGCCAGCCTCCCGGCCATCGCCGTTGATGCTGAAGGGGCCGGCGCGGCTGGCGCAGGCGACACGCAAGGCGCTGACGATCCTGGCGCCGCCGCCGACCCTGACGATCAGTGAGTGGGCCGACGCCAGGCGCCGCCTGAGTTCCGAAGCCAGCGCCGAGCCCGGCCGCTGGCGCACCGAGCGGGCCATCTACCAGCGCGGCATCATGGACGCGATCTCCGATCCGGCGGTCGAAAGCGTCGTCGTGATGTCGTCGAGCCAGACCGGCAAGACGGAGGTGCTGCTCAACACCGTTGCGTTTCACATCGACCAGGACCCGGCGCCGGTGATGGTGGTGATGCCGACGGAACGGGATGCCGAGACCTGGTCGAAGGACCGTTTCTCGCCGATGGCGCGCGATACGCCCTGTCTGCATGGGAGAATCTCGGATCCGAAGTCGCGGGACGGGTCGAACAAGATCCTGCACAAGAAATTTCCCGGCGGGCATCTGACCATCGTCGGCGCCAATGCGCCGTCGGGCCTGGCCAGCCGGCCGATCCGCATCCTTCTGTGCGACGAGGTCGACCGCTATCCGTTCAGCGCCGGCGCCGAGGGCGATCCGGTCAATCTGGCGAAGAAGCGCACCGTCACCTTCTGGAACCGCAAGATCGTCCTGGTCTCGACGCCGACCATCCGTGGCGCGAGCCGGATCGAGACCGCCTATGCCGAAAGCGACAGGCGCCGGTTCTTCGTGCCGTGCCCGGAATGCGGCGAGCATCAGACGCTGGTCTGGGAGCGGGTTCGCTGGGACCGCGATGCAGATGGCGCCCACCGGCCGGAGACCGCGCGATACCAATGCCGCCATTGTGGCGCGCTTTGGAGCGACGCCGAACGCTGGGCCGCCGTGCGCAGGGGCGAATGGCGGGCCGAGGCCCCGTTCGACGGCATCGCCGGCTTTCACCTGAACGAGGTCTATTCCTCCTGGGTTCGTCTGGAAGCCATGGTGCGCACCTTTCTGTCGGCGAAGGATCACGGCGACGAGGCGATGAAGACCTTCGTCAATACATCTCTGGGCGAGACATGGGTCGAAACCGGGGAAGCGCCGGACTGGCAGCGGCTCTACGACCGCAGGGAGAGCTGGCCGGCCGGCACGGTGCCGATGGGCGGCTTGTTTCTCACCGCCGGCGCCGACGTCCAGAAGGATCGCATCGAGGTCGATGTCTGGGCATGGGGGCGCGGGCTGGAGAGCTGGCTCGTCGACCACATCATCATCGAGGGCGGCCCCGAACATGCCGCCGCATGGTCCGCGTTGGACGGTCTCTTGGGCCGCAACTGGCCGCACGCCTCTGGGGTGGCGATGGGCCTGTCGCGCCTCGCGATCGACACCGGCTTCGAGGCGCCGTCGGTCTACGGCTGGGCCCGGCGCGCCGGCTTCGCGCAGGTGGCGCCGGTCAAGGGTGTCGAGGGTTTCAATCGGGCGAGCCCGGTCTCCGGGCCGACCTATGTCGATGCGACCGCCGGCGGCAAGCGACTGCGGCGCGGCGCGCGGCTGTGGTCGGTCGCGGTCTCGACTTTCAAGGCCGAGACCTATCGCTACCTCCGGCTCGAACGGCCGACCGACGAGGAGCGTGCCGGAGGCGCGCGCTTTCCCGCAGGGACCATCCACCTGCCGGCTTGGGCCGACAGCGAGTGGTGCAAGCAGTTCGTCGCCGAGCAGCTGGTGACGGTGAAGACCAGGCGCGGGTTTCAGCGGCTCGAATGGCAGAAGCTGCGCGAACGCAACGAGGCGCTGGACTGCCGGGTCTATGCCCGTGCCGCCGCCTGGATCGCCGGCGCCGACCGCTGGGGCGAGGAGAAATGGCGCGATCTCGAACGCCAGGTCGGCTCGTTCGATCCGAGCAACACAGCGGCGCCAGAGACCACGGCCTGTGACCCCGGCACGCCAGAGATCGCCTCCGCGGGTCTGGTGCGACGAGCGCGTTCCCGGCGCGGCCGACGGGTGTTCACGCCAAGCTATCTGAGTTGAGACCGAGACCATGACGCTTGAGGACATGATCGCGCGCCGCGATGCGCTGCTCGCCGCCCGATGGCGCGGCGTGCGCACCGTCGAGGTCGAGGGGCGCCGCATCACCTATGCGAGCGATGCCGAAATGGCGGCCGCCCTCGGCGATCTCGAACGTCGGATCGCCGAGGAGCAAACCGGCGCGCGCCGTCGCATCGTTCGCACGACGGCAAGCAAGGGGCTCTGACCCGTGTTGGAATCGATCACACGGTGGCGCCGCCGCATCGGCGCTCTGGTGGGCGGCTTTGAGGCGGGACAGGGAAGCCGAAGGCTGCGGCACTTCCAGCCGAGCCGTGCGCATCTCAACACGCTGATCGCCGCCGCCGGCGCCGACATCACCGCGCGCGCCCGCTGGCTCGTGCGCAACAACGGCTATGCGGCGAACGCCATCGAGAGTTGGGCCGGCAATGTGGTGGGCGACGGCATCAAGCCGTCGTCCCTGATCGCCGATGCCGATCTCAAGGCGCGCGTGCAGCGCCTCTGGCTCGACTGGACCGACGACAGCGACGCCGAAGGCTTTACCGATTTCTATGGTCAGCAGCGGCGCGCCGCGCGCGAGGTGTTCATCGCCGGCGAGGTGTTCTTCCGCTTCCGTCCGCGCCGGCCCGAGGACGGGCTCATGGTGCCGCTGCAGCTGCAGATGATCCCCTCCGAGATGCTGCCGCTCTCGCGCAATGAGCAGGTGGCGGGCGGCAGTGTCATTCGCCAGGGCATCGAATTCGACCGTATCGGCAGGCGTGTGGCCTACCACTTCCTGCGCCGCCATCCCGGCGACGTGACCGATCCGGGCCTCTCCGGCGAGACAGTGCGGGTGCCGGCGTCCGAGGTCATCCACGTGATCGATCCGGTCGATGCGGGGCAGTTGCGCGGGATTTCCCGCTTCGCGCCGGGCATCGTGAAGCTATTCCTGCTCGACCAGTACGACGATGCCGAGCTCGACCGGAAGAAGGTCGCGGCGATGCATGCGCTCTTCATCACCACGCCGGCGCCGGCGGAGCCCTTCGACATTGCCGAGAGCGACGAAGGCGGCGAGCGGACGATGGATCTGCAGCCCGGCCAGATCGTCATGCTGGAGCCGGGCGAAGAGGTGCAGACCTCGGCGCCGGCGGATGTCGGCCAGACCTACGAGCCGTTCCAGTACCGCACGCTGCTGCAGGTCTCGGCGGCGCTCGGCATTCCGTATGCGTATCTGTCGAACGACATGCTGAAGGCGAACTACTCGAACTCGCGGCTCGCGCTCCTCGAGTTTCGCCGCCGCATTGAGGCCTACCAGCACTCGGTCATGGTCTGGCAGATCTGTCGACGGGTCTGGGCGCGATGGCTCGATACGGCGGTCATGGCGGGCGCGATTGCCTTGCCCGATTACGAACAGAAGAGGCGCATTTATCTCGGCTGTTCCTGGCTGCCGCCCAAATGGGACTGGGTCGATCCGCTGAAGGACGCGCGCGCCGAGATCGAACAGATCGAGGCGGGGCTGAAGAGCCGGACGCAGGCGCTCGCCGAGCGCGGCTATGACGCCGATCAGGTCGATGCCGAGATTGCTGCGGACCGTGCGCGAGAGCGTCAGCTTGGCCTCTCCTTCGGCAGCGCATCCTCCGACCCCACGCTGCTGAACGATGCTCAGGCAGCACCAGCGGACAACCAGGCGAACGTCGCCGCCGACTGAGGTTTTCATGACCGTTTCTCAACCGCTGCTCGCCCGGTTCGGCGGCCGGCCCTTGGCGATCGCCCCGCGAGCGCTCGACGGCCTGCTCGCCGCCGGCCCAATGCTCGATACACGCCAGGCCATGCATACGGCCCGCGATGCGCCGCCGGTGGCGAGCCATTCCGTTACCGGTCCCGGCATCGCCGTGGTGCCGATCCTCGGACCGTTGGTGACGCGTGGCGACTGGCTCACCAGTCTTCTGGGCGCCAGCGACTATGGCGAAATCGCCTCCGCCGTGGAAGCCGCGCTGGCCGATCCAGCCGCGCGGGCCGTGTTGCTGGAGCTGGACTCGCCGGGCGGCGAGGTCGGCGGTCTCTTCGACCTGGTCGATCGCCTCGTGTCGTTGCGCGAAGCCGCGCAGAAGCCGCTCTGGGCTGTCGCGAGCGAAAGCGCGCTGTCGGCTGCCTTTGCCATCGCCAGTGTGGCGGACCGCCTTTACGTCACCCGGACGGCGGAGGTCGGATCCATTGGTGTCGTCGCCATCCATGTCGACGAGAGCGTCGCCGACGTCATGGCCGGCCTCAAATGGACGCTCGTTCACGCGGGCGACCGCAAGATCGAGGGCAATGCCCACGAGCCGCTCTCGGATACGGCGTTGTCGGCGATCCAGGCGGATGTCGACGCGCTCCATGCCGACCTCGTCACCCTGGTGGCGCGCAATCGGAACATGAGTCCCGACGCCGTGCGCGCCACCGAAGCCGCGATCTATCGGGGTCAGCGCGGCATAGACGCCGGCCTCGCCGACAAGCTCGGCACTGTCGATCTCGCTCTTGTGGATCTCGCCAGGGCGCTGGACCCGCCACGCCTCATTGCGGGCGCATCGCAACGTGCCCGCGCTCATCAACCTTCAAGGAGAAAGACCGCAATGACAGTAAAACCCGACCTCAACCCGGCTGCCGAAGACGCGGCTGTCGAAGAGACGAACGCGTCCGATCCGGAAACTCTCGGAACGCCGCAACCAGCGGCGCCCGCCGCGCCGCCGGAGGCGACGGAGGCGCAGACGGATCAAACGGCCGAGCGGCTGCGCGCCGAATATGCGGAGATCGCCGCCATCGCCGCCCAAGGCGCCCGGCTGGGCGTCGCCATCGACGCCGCCGACGCCATGGCGAAGGGGGTGGCGCCGCATGCGCTGCGAAGCTCCATCCTCGACGCCCTCGCGGCACGCGCCGAGGCGAGCTCTGTCGTCGCCGTGGCGCCGTCACTAGCCGGCTCGCCGGCCTCGAACGGCGGCGAAAGCCCCATCGTGCGTCGTGCGCGTGAGCGCGCCTCGGCCAACCGCAGCTGACGACAAGGAGGATCATCATGACCATTCTCACCATGTCGCCGACCCTCGGCGACCTGCTCAAATACGAGCTCAATGCGAGCTACTGCCGCGAGGCTGTGACCCTCAAGGCTGACACGAACTACGCGCTCGGATCCGTCCTCGGCCGGATCACCGCCTCGGGCAAGTACCGCCTGTCGCCGGACGCCGAGGTCGTCGGAGACGAGGGTGCGGAGGTCGCAACGGCCGTCCTGATCGAGGCGGTCGACGCGACGGCTGGCGACAGGACCGGCCTCGTCGTCGCCCGCGGCCCGGCGATCGTGTCCAAAGCGGCGCTCGTCTTCGATGCCTCCGTCGATGACGCGGCCAAGACGGCCGCCAAGCACGCCGAGCTGAGCTCTGCCGGCATCGTGCCGCGCGACACCGCCTGATCCACGCTCGTCAGGTCCAATCCGTCACCGGCTCCGAGGCGTCCGCCTTCGGGGCCTTTTTCATGCCCGTTCCATCCCAAGGAGATCCGACATCATGGTCGCCATGATCAACCCGTTCGACGCGGGCGGCTACTCGCTCGCCGAGATGACCCAGGCCATCAACATCCTGCCCAACGTCTATACCCGGCTCGGGCAGATGGGCCTCTTCCGCTTCGAGGGCGTGACCCAGCGCTCCGTCGTCATCGAGCAGGCCGAAGGCGTGCTGAACCTGCTGCCCACCGTGCCGCTGGGCGGCCCCGCCACCGTCGCCAACCGCGACACGCGCTCCATGCGCTCCTTCACGGTGCCGTGGATTCCCCACGACGACGTGATCACGCCGCAGGACATCCAGGGCGTGCGCGGCTTTGGCGTGGCCGACGCCGCCGATCCGCTCGCCACCGTCATGGAGCGCAAGCTCACCCGCATGCGGGTCAAGCACGCCCAGACGCGCGAGTACATGGAGGTCAACGCGTTGCGCGGCATCGTCAAGGACGGCGCCGGCACCACGCTCTACAACTACTTCACCGAGTTCGGGCTGGCGCAGCTGGAGACGGACTTCGTGCTCGGCACCGCCGGCACCCAGGTTCAAGGCAAGGTGCGCGACGTGCTCAGGAAGGTCGAGACCGAGCTCAAGGGCGAGACCATGACCGGCGTGCTGGCGCTGGTGAGCCCGGAGTTCTTCGACAAGCTGATCGGCCACGCCAAGGTCGAGGAGGCCTACAAGTACTATTCCTCGACCGGGGCGCAGCCGCTGCGCGAGGATACCCGCCGCCGCTTTCCCTTCGCCGGTATCCTGTTCGAGGAGTACAACGCCACCGTCACGCTCTCGACCGGCGCGACGGAAACGCTGATCCCCTCTGGCGAGGGCATCGCCTTCCCGCTCGGCACGCTCGACACCTTCGTCACCCACGGCGCGCCCGCCAACCTGATCGAGACGGTGAACACGGTCGGACTGCCGATCTACGCCCGGCAGATCGCTCGACCCGACGGCAGCGCCATCGAGGTCAAGACCGAGGCCTCGATCCTGCCGATCAACAAGCGTCCGCGTCTCGCCGTGCGCATCTTCTCCAGCAACTGAGCATGAGCATCTTTGCAGAGGCGATCGACGACCTTTTCGCCGATCCCAATCTCGCGCGGGATGCCGCCTGGCGTGCAGGCGGCACGGGTGCGCCGGTGACCGTCCGGATTGTCTTGCGACAGCCGGATCGTGTCGAGAGCTTCGGCGAGACGCGCATCTGGAGCGAAAGCGTCATTGGCGATGTGAGAACGCACGACGCCCCGAGCCTGGCGGAAGCAGACGTCTTCGAAATCGACGGCGCCGACTACGTAATCCAGGGAGAGCCCGTGCGCGACAGCGAACGCCTTGTCTGGACCGTGGAGCTGAGACCGGCATGAGGCTGTCCGCGACCATCATCGGTGACCTTGGTCGCATCATGGCCGAGGAGGTCAAGGCGGCCGAAAAGGCTGTCACGGCCGGTGTCGGTGAGGCGGCGGAGGGACTCAAGACCGAGCTCAGAACGCAGATCACCAATGCGGGGCTCGGCCCTCGGCTGGCGCGCACCTGGCGGTCCGAGACCTTCCCCAAGGGCCAGAACAGCATCCGGGCGGCGGGGCTCGTCTGGTCGAAAGCGCCGGGCATCATTCGCATTTACGAAGACGGCGCCACCATCCGGTCGACCAAGGGTTTCTTCCTGGCCATTCCGACCGCTGCCGCCGGACGCTTCGGCGACGGTGGCCGCAAGATTACGCCCGGCGGATGGGAACGGCGTACCGGGCAGCGGCTGCGCTTCGTCTACCGGCGCCACGCTGCGTCTCTGCTCGTCGCCGACAACATGCGGGCGCGGACGGGGAAGTGGGGCGGATACGCCAGAGCCAGTGCCGCCGCTGTGCGGAGCGGGCGCGGCTTGGTGACCGTGCCGATCTTCATTCTGGTGCCGCAGGTGACATTCAGGAAGCGGCTCGATGTCGCCTCCGCCGCGAACACCTGGCAGGAGCGGCTGCCCGGCCTGGTCGTCCGCAACTGGGTCGATGGGCGGTAGCCCCGTCTTCGCCTTCTTCGCATCCCGGTGCATGTGCGCGCCGCACCGTGTGCGGAGAGATCACCTGCATTGGCCGCAAGTTTAAGGAAAACCAGTGTCCAGCCGCCGTGAAGCCATCCTCGGAGCCCTCTTCCAGACGCTCGACACCGCGTTGGCAGCGAACGTGCGTCGCAATGAAGTGTTGCCCGAGAAGGTGCCGGCATCCGGTCTCGTCATCCTGCGCGACGGCGATCCGGGCGAGCCGGACGTCACACTCAATCCGCGCACGGAATTCTACGCCCACAGGGTCGAGATCGAGGTCTATGTGCTCCGCGATCCCACGGGCGGAGGCGAGGCAGCGCTCGATGCGCTTCTCGGATCGATCGGTGTGGCGCTCAGGATCGATTCGTCGCTCGGCGGGCTCGCCGAGAACCTGACGCCGTCGGCGCCGGAAACCGGAGCGCTGGCGATCGAGGGGGCGGCCCCGGTCCTCACCGCCCGGCTCGTCGTCACGGTCGAATACCTGGTGAGCGATCCGCTCACCAACTGATCTTCAGGAACAGGAGTTATCCATGCCCAAGGTGCGCGCTTACGGCGCGGACGCCACGCTGAAGGCTTGCCGCGAGGCGAGCTACGGCGTGGCTCCGCTCTCCGGCTATCGAAGCCTCGATTTCAAGTCGACCGATCTCTCTTCGGCGCAGCCGCTTGGGGACGACCCGCTCCTGGGGCGCGGACGCAACGCGCAGGATCCCTACCGGGGCCTCATCACCGATGAGGGGCAGATCGATATCCCGTTCGATCTGCGCGGCACCGGCTTCTGGCTGACCGGCCTGTTTGGCGACCCCATGACGGCGGCGGTCAATGCCTCTGGCTCGATTTCCTTCGCGGCCAATCCCTCGCCCGGGGCGACCATCACGCTGGGTGGCACGGTCTGGACGTTCGTCTCCGGGACGCCATCGGGCGACGAGACGGAAATCCAGGCGACGGTCACTCAGACCCTCGATCAACTGGTCAGCGATCTGAATGCCTCTGCCGATGTTGAGGTGGCGAAATGCACCTATTCCCGGCCGACCAGCACCCAGACGCTGGTGATCGTGTTCGACACGGCCGGCCCGAGTGGTAACAGCTTCACCCTTGCAGCATCGGCGGCGAGCGTGTCCGGCCCGACGCTGACCGGTGGCGGCTATGCCCATGTCTGGGAGAGCGGCGCCGACGACATCCCGAGCTACACGATCGAGATCGGCCACCCCAAGCTCACGACGCCGGTGTTCTTCCGCCATCTCGGCACGGTGATGGAAAGCATCAATTTCGAGATGGGTCAGGAGGGACCGGCCAATGCTCGCCTGCAGCTCGTGGCGCAGGGCGAGGAACGTTTCGCGGCCACGGTCGACGGCAGCCCGGACGCCGTCTCGCTGCGTCGCTTCAGCCAGGGGCGCGGCTTCATCCGGCGTGGCGGATCGGCGCTGGCGGGTGTCACCGGCGGCAGTCTCACCTTCTCGAACAATCTCGAACGGGTGCGGGTGATCCGCGAGGACGGCAAGATCGAAGCGGCCGATCCGACCTTCGCGTCCGCCGAAGGCGCGATGTCGGTGCGCTTCGACGGCGCGACGCTGGTCGCCGAGGCCGCCAATGGCGATCCCGTCGCACTGGATTACGGCTTCACCTTCCCCGAGGGCTACGCGCTCCGCTTCGAGCTGCCGCGCGTCTTCCTGCCCAAGCCCAAATACGCCGTTTCCGGCCCCGGCGGGGTCGAGGCGAGCTTCGACTGGCGCGCCGCCTTCGACGACAGCGAGGGCACGATGCTGCGCGCGCATCTCCTGAACGACGTCACCAGCTACGCATGAGGCAAATCCTATGATCCGTCTTGATCTCTCCCGCGAGCCGCGCTGGCTCGATCTCGGCCACGGCGTACGCCTGCGCGTGGGGCCGCTGACCACCGCACTCATGGCCGCCGCACGAAGCGACCCGGCCGTCACCAGCCTGCCGGAGGGGGCATCGAACGAGACCATCGCGGTTGTGATGGCCAAGGCACTCGCGCGGCTCGTGGTCGAGGACTGGGAGGGCGTCGGCGACGCCGAGGGTACCCCTGTGCCGGTCACGCCGGAAGGGATCGATGCGCTGCTCGATATCCTGCCGCTCTTCGAGTCCTTCCAGCTGCGCTACGTCTCGAAGGGCCTGCTGCTGGAAGCGGAAAAAAACGACTCCGCGCCCTTGCCGAGTGGCATTTCAGCGGGGGCGACCAGTATTGCCGATCCTGTCATGTCAACACAGGGCGCATCTGCGGCGAGTGTCCAGCCGTCCTGAACCGCCCCGTCACGATCGAGGGCTTTCAGGTCTGGGATCTCGCCTTGCGGCTCACCGGACAGCTGCGCGTCGTTCCTGGCGCGGTCCTGGGGCTGGATATGACAGCGGCGCTCGCGATCGCCGAGGCGCTCGGGCTCAACACACTCATCTGCGCGGAGCTCTTGCCGGACATCGAGGCAATGATGGTGCGCGGTCTCAATGCGCAAATGAAGGCTGAACACGATGGCTGAAAAAAGGGTGTCCGTGCGCCTTGCCGTCGTCGGCGGCCGCCAGGTTCGCGCCGAGCTGCAGGGCATCGGCGATGCGGGTGAACAGGGCATGCGGCGCCTGGCGCGCGAGATGGATGCGGCGAACACGCGGGTCGCTGCCTTCTATCGCCGGGTCCAGATTGCCGCCGCTGCGGCTGCAGCAGCGTTTGCAGCCGGCGCAGCGGCGATGATCCGCTCCGGCCTGCAGGTGATCGATAACCAGGCCAAGCTTGCCGCCTCGCTCGGCACGACGGTGGAGAGCATCCAGGTGCTGGAGCGCGCCGGTGATCTGGCTGGCGTCTCCATGGGCGAGATCGAACAGGCGACGATCCAGCTGACCCGGCGCCTGAGCCAAGCGGCAACTGGCACAGGCGCTGCCGTCAGCGCGCTCGAACGTCTGAGGCTGACCTCTCAGGAACTGCAGCGCCTTCCCCTCGACCAGCGCATCGCAGCCATCCAGGAGGCTCTCGCCCGTTACGTGCCCGAGGCCGAGCGTGCGGCGGTCGCCTCCCAGCTCTTCGGCGATCGCGCCGCGCTCACCTTCCTGCGCATCGACACGGCGACGCTCAGGACGGCGACGCAGGACGTGCGGGACTTCGGGGTCGTGGTGTCGCAACAGGACGCGGCCCAGATCGAGCGCACCAATGACGCCATCTCCCGCCTCGGTCTGATCTGGCGCGGCCTGTCCAACCAGCTGGCTGTCGCCGCTGCCCCGGCGCTCGAAGCTGTCGCCAACGCGCTGGCGGCAATATCACGCACGACCGGTCCGCTCGGGCAGGCCATTCGGCTGCTGTTCGACAATCTCGGACGGCTTGCCTCGATCGCCGCCGCCTTCGTCGGGCTGATGGCCGGGCGCTTCGTCGCCAGCATGGCGGTGGCCGCGGTCTCGGTCCGCGGGCTCGCCACTGCGCTCGTTTTCCTGCGCGGGGCGATCATCCGCACCGGCATCGGTGCGCTGGTCGTCGCAGCAGGCGAACTGATCTACCAATTCGGGCGGCTGGTGCAGGCCACGGGCGGCTTTGGCGCGGCGCTCAATCTGCTGGGCGACGTGGCGCGTGAAGTGTGGGATCGGATCGGCCTGCTCGTCGAGGTGCTGAAGAACCGGATTGCCGCAGCCTGGCTCGGCATTCAGGCGAACGTCGCCGACGCACTGCAAGGCGCCCTCGATGCCGTCGTCGCTTTCGGCAATCGGACCGTCAACGTCTTCCAGGGCGCGTTTGACGCCATGGTGGCGATCTGGAGTCGACTGCCGGCAGCGATCGGCAACTTTGCCATCCGGGCGGCCAATGCGCTGATCGCCGCCGTCGAATGGATGCTGAACGGCGCCACGCGCGGCATCAACGGCCTGGTGCAGGGAATTGGCGCCGCGCTTTCAGCGATCGGCATCGAGACCGAAATCAGACTCGTTCCGGATATCGATCTCGGCCGGATCGAGAACCAGTTCGCGGGCGCCGCCGAAGGCGCCGGCGCGGCTGCGCGCGAAGCTTTTGCAGCCGCCTTCGAGACCGATGCGTTCCGTGTTCCGGATCTCGGGTTCTCCGCCTTCGCGGAGGATGCCCGCCGCGCCGCCGAGAGCGCCCGTGAAACGGCAAATGCGCTTGGTGAACTTGCCGGCGCGCCGCTGGAGTCGGTTGCCGCCCTCCGTGAGGCGATGGCTGGAGCGAACACCCAGATCGATGAGGCTGCTGCCGCGACGGAGCGACTTGACACCGCGTTCGGCGCGATCGGTGGCGGCAGTGGCGATGAGGCAGGTGATGGAGCGGGTGGGAGAGGCTCGGCAGGGCGCGCCGCCGCTGCCAGCCGCGAAGCCGGCCGGGAAATCAAGGCGGCGGCTGACGAGGCCGCAACGGGCTGGGCCGCTGTCAGGGACGAGCTCGCGCGCTACGCCGAAGAGGCCGCGAATTGGGGCAAGGGTCTCGGCAATGCGCTCACCAGCGCGTTCCGGTCGGCCGAGGACGCTGTCGCGAAGTTCGTGACGACCGGCAAGTTCGACTTCAAGTCGCTCGCCGACAGCATCCTGGCCGATATCACTCGCGTCGCGCTGCGCTCGGCAATCCTCGGACCGCTCGCGAACGCGCTCGGTGGCATGGGCGGCGGCGGCGGGATCTTCGGCAATCTGTTCGGCGGCGGCGGCATCCTGTCGGGCGTTTTCCATTCGGGCGGTATCGTCGGCGCTCCCGCGCCGCAGCGGCTCGTGCCGGCGCTCGCCTTTGCCGGTGCGCCGCGTCTGCATGGCGGCGGCATGGCCGGTCTACGCCCCGACGAGGTGCCCGCCATCCTGCAGCGCGGCGAGATGGTGCTGTCGCGCTCCCAGCTCGCCGCGATGGGCTCGGCGCGCGAGACGCGCCCTCATGTCAATGTCCTGATGAACATCTCGACGCCTGACGCCAACAGCTTCCGTTACGCGCAAGGCCAGATCGCCGCCGACGCCGCCCGCGCCATGGAACGGGCGCGGCGCAATCTCTGACGGGTCGACAGATGAGCGGATTTCACGAGGTGGTGTTCCCGCCCGACATCTCCTACGGGGCGTCAGGCGGGCCGGGATATTCGACGACCGTGGTGACGACCGTGTCGGGGCATGAGCGCCGCAATGCCAACTGGGCCGCCGCGCGAGGCAAATGGAACGTCGCGCATGGCCTCAAGAAGCGCGAGCAGGTCGCGGCGCTAATCGCCTTCTTCCGCGCCCGCAAGGGGCGCGCCTACGGATTCCGCTTCAAGGACTGGACCGATTATCAGGCATTCGCGCAGGTGCTCGGCGTTGGCGATGGGGCCAACAAGACCTTCCAGCTCGTCAAGCACTACGCAAGCGGCGGCGAGATCGACACGCGCCTCATCGCCAAACCCGTGACCGGCACCGTGAAGATCTATCGCGACGGCGTCGAGGCAGTCACGGGCTGGACGGTGAACACGGCGACGGGGCTCGTGACCTTCACGACCGCGCCAACGTCGGGTGTGCAGGTGACGGCGGATTTCGAGTTCGACGTGCCGGTCCGGTTCGACAGCGATCAGATGGACATCACCATCGAGACCTATCAGCTCGGCAGCTGGGGCCAGATCCCGGTGCTGGAGATCCGCCCATGAAGTCAACATCGACAGAACTCGCCACTCACCTGGCGGGCCCCGTGACCACGCTCGCCACCTGCTGGCGCATCACGCGTGTGGATGGGCGCGAGTTCTTCTTTACCGATCACGACCGCGACCTCGTCTTCGACGGCGATGTTTACAAGGCGAGCTCCGGCTATTCGCGCACGGCGATCGCCAACGATGCGAGCCTCAGCGTCGATAATCTCGACGTCGAGGGCGTGTTCGACAGCGTCGCCATCACCGAAGAGGAGCTGCGCGCTGGTCTGTTCGATCAGGCAGAGGTGCGCATCTTCCTCGTCAACTGGGCCGATCCGTCCATGGGCGCGCTTCGCATGCGGCGCGGCTGGTTTGGCGAGGTGGTGCTGACCGAGCAGGGCGTCTTCCGCACCGAGCTGCGCGGCATGACGCAGGCGCTCTCCCAGCGTATCGGCGAGCTTTACAGCCCGGAATGCCGCGCCGATCTCGGCGACCCGCGCTGCAAGGTGCCGATCCATCCGCCCGAGATCCAGCGATCGACGTCCTACGCCGTCGGCGATACCGTCCGAGTACGGACCTCATCGGCGCTCACGACGATCGGCATTCCCTTCGTCAATCCTGGCTTCGACGCAGGCAATCTCTCCGGCTGGACCGTCGCCTCCGGTTCGGCGGCCGCCAAGACCACGAGCGGCGCGCTCGGGCCGAAGACCGGCACGCATTTTCTTGAAGGCGGCAATGTCGCCGGCTTCGAGCTGCGTCAGACCGTCGATCTCTCCCATGTTCTCGATGAGTCCATCCTCGATGCCGGCAACTACCGCCTGACCGTGGGAGGCTGGCGGGGCAATGGCGGCGGCAACACCGTCGATCAGGGACGGCTGCGCGTGCAGCTGCTCGATGAATTGGGCGCCGTGCTCGCCACGCCGCTCGACACCGGCAATGAGGCGATGACCGGCGTCTGGACGCTCCGCCAGGTCGCTGACGCGCTGGTCCCGTCCGGCACCCGGCAGCTGCGCGTGATCTTCAACGGCACGAGGGTCAGCGGCTCAGTGTGCAATGCCGCGCTCGACGCCGTCAGCGGCTTCTTCACCGACACGACGACAGGCGTCGGCACAGCGACCGTGTTTGAGAATCGCATCTACCGCTGCGTCGGCGCGGGTACGACGGCTGCTGACCAGCCAGCCTACGACACTTCCGTCGGCCAGCAGACCACCGACGGAACGGCCGTTTTCGCGGCCATGGAGTCGTGGAGCCGTGCCGGCATCGTCACCGATGTCGTCGACCGGGCGGTGTTCACCGCATCGATCGACGAGCCCCGCGCGACCGACGGCTGGTTCGCCGGTGGCGTGCTGACCTGGGAGAGCGGGCCCAACGCCGGACGCTCGATCGAGGTGAAGGCGTGGACCCAAGCAACGGGCCGCGTCGAGCTGTTCCTGCCCATGGGCTACGCGATCCGGGTCGGCGACCTCTTCCGCATCCACCCCGGCTGCGACAAGCGCCTCGACACCTGCATCGCCCGCTTTGCCAACGTCCTCAACTTCCGCGGCGAGCCCTACGTGCCGGGGCAGGACGCCATGATGAGCTATCCCGATGCCCGCTGAGATCATTACCCCCGAGACCATCATACCCAAGACCGTCACACCCGAGACGGTCGTCGCCGAGGCGCGTGGCTGGCTCGGCGTTCCCTGGCGGCATCAGGGACGGAGCCGCTCCGGCATCGACTGCGTCGGGTTGGTGGTCTGCGTCGCACATGCGCTGCACCTGTCTGACTATGACAGCACTGGCTACAGCCGCCGCGCGCAGGGACAGGGTTTCGTCGAGCATTTTCGCGCGAACATGGACGGCGTCGCCATCCCCGATGCTTGTCCCGGCGACGTACTCGTCTTCGCCGACCAGGCCTATCCCTGCCACTGCGGCTTCCTGACCGAGCGGCTCGGGTATCCGCATTTGCTGCACGCCCATGCGACGCGCCGGCAGGTGATCGAGGAGCCCTATGCCGGCGAATGGCCGGACAAGATCAAGTTCGCCTTTCGCTTTCGCCAATCCGGATCCTGATTTCTCATGGCCATCCTCGTCGCAGTGGGCGGCGCCGCGCTCGGCTCCGTCGTCGGTCTCGGCTGGCAGGCCGGCTGGTTGGTGGGCTCCGTCGTCGGCAGCCTCTTGTTTCCCGCCAAGGGACAGAACGTCACGACCGAGGGTCCGCGGCTGGGCGATCTGACCGTCTCGTCCTCCGCCTACGGTGCGTCGATCCCGATCGGCTACGGCACGCTGCGCATGGCCGGCAACATGATCTGGTCGTCGGGGATCCGCGAGCAGCAGAACGTCACCCGCACCCGCTCCGGCGGCAAAGGCGGCGGCGGGCGCAGCACCCAGACCTCGATCAGCTATTCCTATTTCGCGTCGTTCGCGCTGAGCTTCGGCGAGGGCCCGGCCGAGGACGTGCTGCGCATCTGGGCCGACGGCAAGCTGATCTACGACAAGACCGGATCAAGCCCCGATGTCGCCAAATCGAACTTGCGCTTCCGTTTTCGTCGCGGCAGCGAGACCCAGTTGCCCGATCCGCTGATCGAGGCCCATGTCGGGCAGGGGCGCGCACCGGCCCATCGCGGGCTCTGCGTCATCATCTTCGAGGATCTGGCGCTCGCCGACTTCGGCAATCGAATCCCGAACATCACGGCGGAGATCACCTATCGGCGGGCCGCGCAGCAGCCCTATCAGCTTCTGGATTTTATCACGACGGGCGAAGGCGGCTATTTCGGGTCCTACCAGATCAGCGACCTCGCCATCGACTGGCGCCGCGGCTACGGCTACTTCGTCTCGTCGAGCAGCAACGCCGAAGCCGCCGGCATCCGCCGCTTCAATCTCCGCACCATGGCGGAGGACCGTCAGGCGCGGATGACGGATGTTGCCGCCGCCACGCCCAACAACTTCCCGAGTACGCTGTTCTGCGGCGAGGACGGGCACCTCTACCTAACGGTCGGCTCTGGCAACTCGCGGCCAATCATCCGCGTGGAGCCCAACGCGCTGAAAGAAGTGGGCCGCTTCGGCTTCACCAGCACCGGCCTTTCCAACACCACGACCCGCTTCGTGACGACGACCTGGTTGGGCATGATCTCGGCCTACGGGCCGTCCGGCCGCGTCGACTTCCTGGCTTGCGGCTCGCTCTTCAACGACATCGGCCTGCTGCGCGCCGACAGCATGGGCTACGTCTGGGGTGCCGGCCAGACGGTGACGGAATCCCGAGTAAGGGGCGCGATCGGCGGCGCCGTCGGCGAGGGTTATGGCGATGGCTGGATTCTGGCGAGCGCGACATCGAGCAATCTGAACCACACCAGCCTCGGGCTCTACCGCATCCGGGTTTCAGCCTTCGCGCAGTATGACAGTCTCACCGGCCAATCGCTCGGCGTCACGTTCGAAAAAGTGGCGAGCTTCACGCCTGCGCAGATCGAAGCTGGCGCGACGGGGTTCTACAGCGATGCGGGCGGACTGACCTACGACGCCACCGACGACAGCGTCATCTTCCAGATCACGATGTCGAACGGCGGCACGGCCGGTACGATCTACGCGATCAAGTGGCGCGCCGACACCGGGATCGTCTGGAAGACGGCCGTCCCGCACAAGATCAACTACGAGGGCCCGTTCTTCGGCCAGAGCCGCTTGCGGGGCCAGCGCTGGACGCTGATGCGCTCGACGCGCGTCGTCCAGCTCGACACGGCAACGGGCGCCATCATGCTCAATGAGATCTGGCCCGGCGCGGTCAGCGAACAGGGCGCGCAGGTCTACGACGCCGTCACCGACACCCATCTGGTGCGCGGCAGTAGCGGCTGGGCCCGGCTGTTCCTCAATCGCGGCGGTGGCGAGGGTGAGGCGCTGTCGTCCATCGTCGCCGATCTCTGCGGACGCGCCGGCCTCGGGCTCGCCGACATTGACGTCGCCGAGCTCACGTCATCCGTGCCCGGCTATGTGATCGGGCGGCAGACCACCGTGCGCGGCGCGATCGAGCCGCTGGCGCAGGCCTATTTCTTCGACGCCGCCGAAAGCGACGACACGCTTCGCTTCCGAAATCGCGGGCGCGCGCCGGTCGCCACGATCCCGGCCGAATACCTTGTGCCGCTCGACAGCCAGACGGGCGAAAGCTGGCGCGAGCGCCGCACGCAGGAAGTCGAGCTGCCCGAGCGCGTCGCCGTCGTCTACATGGACCGCGACGCCGACTATCAGCAGGGCACGCAGAGCGAGAAGCGGGCATCACTGCCGCTGCCCACCATGCATTCGCGCAACCAGGCGAGCCTCGAGCTCGCGCTCGCCATCGACGCCACAACGGCCAAGCGAATCGCCGCCAAGACCCTCTACAGCGCCTGGATCGAGCGCAGCGCCTACGAGGCCGAGCTGCCGCCCGACTGGCTGCGCCTCGATCCGACCGACGTGGTGGATGTGGTGTTCGCCACCGGTTCGACCTTCCGGACGCGGATCAACCGACTAGATGTCGGCGCGGATTTCTCGCTGGCGATGAAGGGCGTCTCGGAGACCGCCGCCACCTACGTCTCCTCGGTCGTCGCCGATGGCGGTTCGGGCAAACCCATCCAGCTGGTGGGCGCGAACGCCGCCACGCGGCTGATCCTGCCCGACCTGCCGCTTCTGCGCGATGTCGATGACGCGGGCGGCGCCGGCTCGCGCCTCTACTGTCTGATGGCAGGGTTCGGTGGCCCCGGCTGGCCCGGAGCCGCCCTCTACCGTAGCGCCGACGGCTCCGCGTGGGCGCAGGTCGGACGGGCCCTCAGCGAAGCCGCATGGGGCGCCACGGCGAATGCGCTGGGCAATCCAAGCTCACCGTTTGGCACCGATGAGGACAACAGCCTCACCGTCTTCATGACCACCGGCGGCGAGCGGCTGGAGAGCGTCACACAGGACGCCCTCGTCAATGGTGCGAACGCGGCGTTGGTCCTCAAAGCCAATGGCGAGCCCGAGATCATCCAGTTCCGCGAGGTTACGCTGAACCCTGATGGCTCCTACACGCTCACCGGTCTCTTGCGCGGTCGGCGCGGCACGGACGTCTTCGTCGATGGCCATGCGGCAGGTGAGGTCTTCGCGCTGCTTGATCCCGACGATGTCGAGACGCTGGTTACGGCGCTCGGCGATCTTGGACTGCCGCGATCCTGGCGTGCTGTCGGTTTCGGCACGCTGTTCGAGGATGCCGAGACACTCGTCCAGAGCCACTCGGGCCGCGACCTCAAGCCCTATGCGCCATGGAACGTTCGCGCCGTGAAGACCGGCAGCCCGGCGAACATCACCCTCTCCTGGATCCGCCGCACGCGCATCGGTGGCGAGCTGAAGGACGGGACCGGGATCGTCCCGCTCGGCGAGGTGAGCGAGGCCTACGAGGTCGATATCCTCGACGGTCCCGGCGGTGCGGTGAAGCGCACGCTCGCCGCGGCGAGCCCCAGTGTCGTCTACGCGAATGCCGACACCCTCGCCGACTTCGGCGCGGTGCCGGCCGCTCTGTCTGTCGCCGTCTATCAACTGAGCGCCGTCGCCGGGCGCGGCTTCCCGCGCGCCGTCACTTTGGAGGTTTCCTGATGCCCAGCCCGAATCTGGCCGTGACTCATGTGGCGGCCGCCCAGAACCAGAAGGAGGTCACGATCAACGACGCGGTCGATGCCCTCGACAACGCCATGAACCGGGCGCTGTCGCTGGCTATGGCCGACGCCAACGTGACGCTGACCAGCGCGCAAGCGAACCGCAACGGCCTGATCGTCCTCACCGGCACGCTGACGGCTGCGCGCGTCCTGACGCTGCCGGCCAACCATCGCCGGCTCGCGATCCGCAACGCGACCAGCGGCGGCCAGGAGGTCCGCGCCAAGTATGCTGGCTCCGGCGCCGAGGTCATCATCGTGCCCGGCGGCACGGTGCTGGTGCAGGGCAATGGCAGCGATCTCTTCGGGGTCGGCGGCGGCGCAGGCACGCTGAACGACCTGACCGACGTTTCCGCTGGCGGCGCTGTCGCCAGCGACGTGCTCCAGTTCGATGGCACGGTATGGTCGGCAGGAGGCGTCGGCATCTTCCAGCGGGCGCTGCTGCCGTTTCGCGGCGCTCTTGTGCAGCGCACGACCGACATCGCCACGGTCAGCCCGCCGATCCAGATCCCGTGGCAAGCCTCCGTCTATGACAGCGAAGGCTTCTGGGCGGGAGGGACGCCGGAGCGTCTGACGATCCCCCCGGGCTCCAGCATCACCAAGGTCAGGCTTCTCGGCTCTATCGCCATGAAAGCGAGCGCCACCACCGGCGGCGTTTATCTGACCTTCGACAAGAACGGCGCCGGAGAGCCGATCGGCGCCGCGCCTTACACCGTGCGCCAGGGCTCGTCCGGCTACACCAACAACGACTTCTCGACCTTCTCCGCGGTCCTGCCCGTGGTCGAAGGAGACTATTTCCAGCTCCGGGTGAACTTCACCAACAACAACTGGAACTCCATCCTCGCCGGGGCACGGACCTGGTTCGCCATTGAGGTGGTCGAAACCCAGGATGCCGCCGACCCACCGGCCGACCTGACCGGGTTCAAGATGGGCCAGCCGAGCGCCGATGAGATCCTCATGCGGGTACCGATCGCCCGGCGCACGCGGATGAAGGTCGATCTTGCCGGCAGTCAGGGCGTTGCGGGAGCGGCGGCCACTGCGCAGACGGACTTCGACATCCGGCGCAACGGAACGAGCTTCGCCACTATGCGCTTCGCTGCGGCCGGAACCGTCGCCGATTTCATCGCTGCCACCGAAACCGTGCTGGAACCGGGTGACGTCCTCAGCGTCATCGCCCCCGCAACGCCGGACGCAACCCTGGCCGATATCGGCTTCACGTTTGCCGGCACGCTGGTCGTCTGAAGCACCAGCCGAGGACCGCATCCATGGACCGAAAACGCGACATCGGCAGGCTGATCGCCCTACCGAGCGAGGGGTTCGAGGCGCTGCTCGAACGTGCCGCAGAGACCGGCGCACGTCGTGCTCTGCATGAGGTCGGGCTCGACGGGACGGACGCCGCCGAGGACATCCGCGATCTGCGATCGCTACTGGCGGGGTTTCGGCTGGCCAGGCAGACGGCCGTGCAGACCGCCGTTCGCATCATCACCACCGGCATTCTGCTCGCCCTCATGGCGGGCATCGCCATCAAGCTGAAGCTGTTCGGCAACGGCCCCTGACCGGCGCTTCCGATCCTCAACCCACCAACCCGCCGTTCGGCGGGTTTTTTATGTGCGGAGACCACCCATGACGACCACCACCTTCAACCACTGGCGCGACGTGCCGACCGCCCGCTGGCGCTGGAAGAACTTCTCGCCTGCGGAGATCGCCTGCCGCGGCAGCGGTAGCTTGCGCATCCACGAGGAGGCGCTCGACAAGCTGCAAGCCCTTCGCGATCGGCTGGGCAAGCCGCTGATCGTTCGCTCGGCCTACCGCAGCCCGGCGCACAACCGCGCCGTCGGCGGAGCGGCGCGCTCGAAGCATCTCGACGGCACGGCCTTCGACATCGCCATGACGAATCACGACCCGGTGGCGTTCGAGGCAGCGGCGCGCGAGGTGGGGTTCCTCGGGTTCGGCTTCTACCCGCGCTCCGGGTTCATCCATATCGACCTCGGGCCCGCACGGCAGTGGGGCGAACGGTTTCCGGTGCGGGCGACGGCGTTCGCGGCAGAAATCCCGCTCGCGCGCGAGGCACTGGCCGACAGCCGCACCATGAAGGGCGGTGGAGCGGCTGGCGTGGCGACGTTGGGTGCTGCGGGCGTGGAGGTCGCGCAGAGCGTCCTGGCCGAGACCCAGTCCGCCATCCTGCCGCTCGTGCCGTATCTCGACACGGTTCGCTGGGTGTTCATCGCGGTCGCCCTCGGCGGCATCGCGGTCACGGTCTACGCGCGTCTCGACGACTGGAAGCGGGGGCGGCGATGATCGGCGGGCTCCTCACCGGGATCGCCACGAGCCCATGGATGCGGGCGGCGCTGCGCTACGGAGCCATCGCCCTCGCCGTTGTCCTGTTCCTGCTCGCGCTCCGGCGTTCTGGTGAGCGTGCCGGCCGCCTCGCCGAACGCCTCGAAATTATGGAGAAGGCCAATGACGTCCAACGCCAGATGCTCGACGCTGCGGCTCGCCGTCCTCGCGATCGCGATGAGCTTGCTGGGCGGCTGCGCGACGGGCGGTTCTGAACCGAGGATCGTCACGGTCTGCCCACCTGTTGTGGAGTACAGCCGCGAGTTCCAGGCCCGCGCTGCCGACGAACTTGATCTGCTGCCTGACGGGTCGGCGATCGCCGAGATGCTGAACGACTACGCCGTATTGCGGAATCAAGCTCAGGCTTGTCCGCGCAACAGCTAAGAATGCTCAGGCACCATTCCACCATGAGTACGCGCCGACAATAAAGATGTAGCGCGCGCCCTTGCCGATTGAGACCAGCAAGACAAAACGCAGCAAGCCCACGCGTAATGCACCGGCGACCACGGTCAGCGGATCGCCGATGACGGGCAGCCAAGACAGAAGCAACGACCAGATCCCGTAACGAGCATACCAATCGGTCGCACGTCGGTATGACTGATCATCGACCGGGAACCAGCGGCGATCGCGGAATGCCGAGAAGCACCTGCCGAGTACCCAATTGACCAGCGATCCGAGCACATTGCCTGCCGTCGCGACAACAACCAAGGTCGCAGCCTCACCGCGTCCCATCACCAAGAGCGTCAGGAGCGCGGCCTCGGAAGACCCCGGCAGGAGGGTCGCCGAAGTGAACGCGCTTACGAAGAGGGCGGCATAGGCGGCAAGATCGGTTCCATTGTCTGCGACCAATTTGGTGAATATTTTTGCACGGCGCCAACTGCCTTCGCCGCGAACTCAGCGGGGCGGGTCACTTCGCCGATTGATTTCCGCCTGTCGCGCCTGGATCACTGGTGGCCATCGACTCTTGATAAATGCGAGCACGGCCCAGATTTCATCGTCGGTCAGTCTGTCCCCATAGGCAGGCATGTCGCTCTCGTAGCCGGGCACGAGGGCCGCGACGCCGTCTTTGGTGATGCGAAACAGGACTTCGTCCGCGTGATGCCACGTGTGTCCGGTTTCATCGTGAGGAGGAGCGGGCAGACGGCCGTCGGACCGGCGGCTCTGCCAATCCGGCTGCCCCTCCAGATTCGTTCCGTGACAGGCGGCACAGTGTTCGCTGTAGACCCGTTCGCCCAACGCCACCTGGTTAAGGTCCGTCGGATCGGCCCGAACTGATGACGGCTGCTGACCAATCCAGCCGAGGAAGACGGCGACGAGCACCAGAGCAACGGCCGATCCAGTCCCGATGAGAATCGTCGTCCGCTTCACGGTGCTCCGAGCCGACGCCAGGTCCGGCCTCCGTCATCGCTGGTCAAGAGCTCGTTGTTCTGTGTTGAAGCGAACTGGCGCGATGCATTAGCGGGATCGGCAGCGAAGTGCAGCAGGTAACTGTCACCGAAGTCGTTGCTCAAAGCTTGCCAGGCGAGAGATGGCTCCTCTGCGCGCAGCAGGCCGCTGCCGAGCATGAACGCGTAAATCCATCCGTCCGACGCCGCTTCGATCATACTGGCCGGGCGGCGCAAGAGGTGGGCCGGCTGCCAGCTGCGGCCGCTGTCCTCGCTGACCAGGAGCCCCTGTTGTGTCGCGGCGTAGAGACGCGCCGCATCAGTGGAAGAGGCGGCGATATCGATCAGGCCTTGCGGCGCCGGCCCGACGAGGGCCCAAGTTCTCCCGCCGTCGTGACTGACCTGGAGTCCCCCATGCACTCCGTAGATCACGCTCGGATCCGCCTTGCTGACGTCCATTTGATGAAAATCGACAGGTCCGCCGATGCCCGGTGACTGCATTGTCCAGGTCTTGCCGCCATCCGTCGATGCGAGGAAGCCGAGGTTGCCGCCGCGTGCCGGATGGCCACTCGCGTAGAGCCTTGTCGCATCGGTCGGGTGCGGCGTGAAACCCATGAAGTCGTCCGGACGCTCAGAGACAAGTTCAACCGTTGCTGTATCGAGGCGCAGCACATGCAAGCCATGATGCGTGGCGATAAGCAGACGGTTGCTGTTGGCGCGATCGACTGCAAGCCCGTGAATGTGGGTGGATCGCAAGAGTTCGGTCAGCGGCATGTCCCGTTGCGCCTGAGCGGGTGCGACAAGGAAGAGCGCAGCAGCCACGAGCAGCATGGGGGAAACGTACCTTAACGGAAAAATAATCATGGTGCGTCTTTCCGAGGTGCCGTCCACCAGAAGGCAAGGACCGGCAGCACGATCCATTGGGCGACGGGTGACAGACCGGCGCCGATCACAGGGATGACTGGCATCAGGTCACGATAGGCCCAGGCTGCCCGAACCTCGATGTTGAGCCACTCGCTGAAGATCGTGTAGCCGATGCCGATCAGAACGGTGGCGAGCGCTACACGACGGTAGCCCACATGCGGCCACCGGCTATTTCCCAATAGGAATAACGCGGCCACGAGAGCGGTCACCGAGATCAGAATGTCGCCACCGGTGCAGTGAACGGCTGCAAATACGATCTCGCGCGGACTGCCGGTTTCCCACAGCATGTAGAGCGGCATATGGGCGAATTCCCAAATGAGATTCCCAACCGCCATGGCGATCAAGTAACGCCGGAGCACGTTCAGCCAGCCTGTTTCGACTGCGACCATCACGACGAAATCTCGACTTCGATGATGTCCGGGCTTCTTCGCGCATATTCCAAAGCATAAGCCAGCTCGCCCGAGGACTCGGCGTGGATATCGAGCATCACCTGGCCTTTGTCGATCTCCTGGCCGAGGCTCACATTTATGAAGACACCCGCAGCCTTGGCCTCCGGTGCGCCAGCGAGCTTGGCGAGGCGCGCGAGCTTGCGGTTGTTGATGTGAACGATGCGTCCGGCACGCGGCGCGGTCAGTGGATGAACATGGGGCGCCTTCGGCGGCGTTCGCATTCCCCCCTGCGCCTCGCATATGGCCTGGAACTTCTTCCACGCTCGACCGTCCGCAAGGATCGCGAGCGCCGCTGTTATTCCTTCCCCGCTGGCGACCTTCCCGCCGATCTCCAGGGCGGCGCCAGCCAATGTCGCCGACCGTCTGCGCAAATCATCGGGTGCATCCGGCGCGTCCCTGAGGACCGCGAGGACATCGAGCGCTTCCAGGGCGGGGCCTATTCCGCGACCGACCGGTTGCGATCCGTCGGTCAGGATGCAATTGGCCGACAGACCAAAGCGCGACGCGACCGCGCTGATCCGATCCGCAAGGTGGCGCGCTGTCGCCTCGCTGCGGACCTTGGCGGTCGGTCCGACCGGAATGTCGATGACGACGTGAGTCGAACCGGCCGCGATCTTCTTGGACAGGACAGACGCGATGAGCTGTCCCTCGGTATCGACATCCAGCTCGCGCTCTATGCGAACGAAAATATCATCGGCAGGGCTGAGATGCATCGCCCCACCCCAGGTGATGCAGCCGCCTTCGGCGTCCACCACGCGTCGGAGCGTCGCGATATCGAGGTCGACCGGAGCAAGTGTCTCCATGGCATCCGCGGTACCCGCTGGTGAGGTGATCGCACGCGACGAAGTCTTGGGGATGACGAGCCCGTGGGCAGCAACAATCGCGACGACGATCGGAGTGGTACGGTTACCAGGAAGTCCGCCGATGCAATGCTTGTCGACCACGATCGGGGAATCCCAACCCAAGCGCTCGCCGACCTCGACCATGGCGCCCGTCAGATCGACGGTCTCCTGTTCGTCGAGCGGAAGAGCCGCGCTCGCCGTCAGGAAGGCCGCCAGATGAACATCCGTATAGCGGCGTGCGGCAACGTCCTTGACAATCGACCCGACAGCGTGCGCGTCGAGCCGGTTCCCGTAGATCCGGCGGCGGATGCTGGCGAGGGATTCGAGCGTCGGCGCATGCGTGACGGTAACCTGCGCGTCCTCGTCGACGCCCAGGATCTGCCACGCGGTCTCTGTCAGGGCGATCTGGTCGATGGCGAGCAGATCGTCCCCTTCTATCTGGAACAGGGTTGCCTGCATCTCCCGCCCGTTGCTCGAAACCAGCACCTGCGATCTGGAAGCAAGACCTTCAGATCGGCAGACATGGCAGTCGGTCCGCATGATGACCACCGCCTGGTGCTGCGTGTGCAGGCGAAGACGTTTGGCGCGGAGCGGCGGTGGACCGGAGAATTCGGTCGATGTGTGACTTTGAATCATAGGTTGAACACCTGATCCTGCCGGGGGACGGTTGCGTCCCATCCGAGATCTCTGTCGATGCGCACGCGCAGGGCCTCGCCGGCGTCAGACTCCCCATGAACAATGAAGGTGCGCGCAGGCGCGTGGCGGAATCCGGAAAGCCACCGCATCAGCTCATTCGAGTCTCCGTGCGCCGAGAGAGCGGGCAGATCGGCGAGCTCTGCCACAACCGGTATCCACTGTCCGTGAATCTTGACCTCGCGGGCGCCCTGCAGCATGGCCCGTCCACGCGTGCCGGCGGCTTGAAAGCCGGAAAACAGGATGGTGTTCTTCTGATCGGGTGCAAAGGCTTTGAGGTGGTGGAGAACACGGCCACCGGTTGCCATGCCGCTGGCCGAGATCACCACCTTCGGATACGGGTTCGCGGTAATTGCCTTGGAGCCTTCGACGTCCCTTGTATAGGTGGCGATCCCGCAGATCGCGTCGCATTCCTCCGGCGAAAGCCGGTGATCGTCGCGATGGGCGTGAAGCAGGTCCGTCGCGCTGATCGCCATCGGGCTGTCGAGATAAATTGGGACTTTTGAAAGCCGGCCCCCCGACCTCAGCTGCCATAGATGATAAAGCAGCGACTGCGCCCGGCCGACCGCGAAGGCCGGGATCACGACGGTCCCGCCGCGTCGAACCGTGCGCTCGACAACGGACCCCAGCAGCTCCGTTGGATCGCCCGGTTCATGGGTGCGGTCGCCGTAAGTCGATTCAATGACGACGTAGTCGGCCTCGGATACCGGTTCCGGGTCATGCATCACGGGATCGCCGTAGCGGCCGAGATCACCCGAAAAGACGATGCGTTTGCCGCCCCAGTCGATATCGGCGGTGGCAGCACCCAGGATATGGCCCGCACGCCTGAACATCAGGCTCGCCCCGCCCGGAAGTTTGACTACGTTGCCAAACGGCACTGCCGAGAAGCGTTCGAGCGCGCGTTCCGCATCGTGAACGCCATAGAGCGGCAGAGCAGGTTTGTGTTTGGAGAAGCCTTTCCGGTTAGCATACTCCGCATCCTTTTCCTGGAGATATCCGCTGTCCTTGAGGATCAGCTCTGCAACATCGCGGGTCGCGTCCGAGGCGAAGATGTTGCCGCGGAAGCCGTCCCTCACGAGCTTCGGCAAATAGCCGGAATGGTCGAGATGCGCGTGCGTCAGAACGACGGCATCAATGCTCGAGGGCTTGACTGACAAAGGCGTCCAGTTCAGTTCACGCAGATTCTTGAGGCCCTGGAAGAGGCCGCAGTCGATCAGGATCCGCTTACCATCATGGGTGAGCAGATGTTTCGAGCCGGTGACGGTGCCAGCACCGCCGAGAGATGTGAGTGTGAGCACGGTGGTTCTCTATCGCGAGTTGGGGTGATTGTGCTTTGTGCCGGCGCTTCCGCTGAGGCGACGTCCGGAGCGATGCCGTTCGGCTGGCGCGGTGAAAGTGGCGGGGCAGATCGCCAGGCGTCTTGCAGTGAGTTGCCTAGGAGAAGACCCTGAAACCGAGCACGACGGCCAAGCCGGCCAGGATAAGCCAACATGACCAGTAGAGCGCCTTCATCCAGACGGCTTCCGGTCGTCCGAGATCGCGCTCGGTCACGTGCTTGTCGTACATGCCCCATCCATGCATCAGGGCTCCCGTGACCACCACGTACAGAGCCAGATCGGCAATGTAAGGTGCGGCCATCGCTCCCAGCCCAAAGCCGAGGAGGCCAGCACCAAAGGAAGACGCCAGTTCTGCTCGTTTCAACCGAGAATTGGACGCCACAGCGGGTTCGGGTTGCTTCACTGGCGGTTCTCCTGCGGGGCTTTGGCATCATCGACCGGCCGTCCACGGTGGAGCATCGCTGGCTGGAAAGGAGTCGAGGCCTGCGCGCTCCACTTCATCGAGTGGTTCGGGTGGACGACGATGACGAATGATGTCCTCTTGGCTTTCTTCGGCGGATGCGATCGCCCCAGCGATAAGCGGCGCAAGCCGGACAGCGTTGCTCTCATGCGGAATGGAATCGCTTGAGACGATCCGGTCGGCAAGCGCCTTCAGCCTCTGATAGGAATCATCCGCGAACACACCGTGGACAACCGCGCAGAGGGGTCTCTGGAAGCCGCCGAGCGGCAGTTTCCGGGCGGCTTCGATCAGGGTGTGTCCGGACGAAGCGATGTCGTCGATAAGGATTGGACGGTGAGCTTTCCATTGCGAAAGGTCCGGGAGCTCAACATCGACGCTGCGATCACCGTGCCGAACCTTGCGTAGCACGGCATAAGGCGCGCCTATGCGGTTGGCGATGGCAGAGACCCACTGTTCGCTTTCCTCATCGGGCCCAATGACCAGAGGCCTCTCGATCTCGGCGGCAATCCAGTCGGCGAGCAGCGGTGCGGCGTGCAACGTGAGAGTAGGAATCGTGTAGAGTTCCGCGAGTGCGGAGTAGCGATGGAGGTGCGGATCGACCGTCACCAGCCGGTCGAAGCTCGAAGACAGAAGTCGCGCAAATGTTTTTGACGTTATGGCCTCGCCAAGCTGGAAGCGTCGATCCTGGCGCATATAGGAGAGATAGGGCGCGATCAGCGCGACCTCGCGTGCTCCAAGGGCGCGGACAGCATCCGCGGCAAAGACGAGCCGTAGGAAGCCGTCATCTGGCCGAGCGAGCGTGCAGACGAGGTACACCGGCCGATCAGCGACATCGGAAAGAACCCGGACATACGTCTCTCCGTCGGGGAAGCGCCGAGTTTCAAGCGCGCCCAGCTCCCATCTGCCTGCCTCGACCAGCCGGCGGGCGAATATTTCGTTGCCCGGAAGCGGAAGAATCACTCGCCTATCGGAATTGGCGGACGCTCGAAGATTGCTGCTCATTTGTGCCGCCTGTAGGAGCGCAGAAACTGGGCGTTGATGGCAACGATGACGGTGCTAGCGGACATGAAGACCGCGGCCACGGCGGGCGTCATCATGAAACCGGTGCCGAAGGTGATGCCGGCCGCCATCGGAATGGCGACGGTGTTGTAGCCCGTCGCCCAGATCAGGTTCTGCACCATCTTGCGATAGGTGGCACGAGAGAGTCCGAGGATCGCACCCACATCACGCGGGTCGCTTCGGACCAGCACGACGTCGGCGGATTCCACCGCGACGTCGGTGCCCGCACCGATGGCGATTCCGAGATCGGCCACCACCAGTGCAGGCGCGTCGTTGACCCCGTCACCGACCATGGCAACGGAGAGCCCCCGCGCTTGCAGTTCCTCGATCTTCTGCGATTTCTGATCCGGCAACACCTCAGCGAAATACTCGGTGATGCCAAGTTCTTCCGATACCGCCTTCGCGACGCCCTCGGCATCGCCGGTGAGCATTATGGAGCTGATCCCGAGCGACTTGAGTTCGGCGACGGCCTCCTTGGATTCAGGGCGGACAATATCCGCCAATGCGAAGAGGGCGCGCGGCGTGCCGTCCCGGACGAGAACGACTACCGTCTTGCCCTGGGCTTCCAGCCGTTTGAGGCTGTCATGAACGATTGCATTGCCCTGCCGCGAGAGATGGCCGGGGCTGACGATGCGCACGTCCTGCCCATCTACCTTGGCGACGATGCCTTCGCCGGTGATGTTGCTGACGTCACTGGCCTTGGGGATGCTCAGGTCGCGGTCCCTCGCCTCGGCGACGATTCCATGGGCGATGGGGTGCTCGGACTGGCTCTCGGCGGCGGCCGCGTAGGCCAGCTCCTCGTTTTGGTCGCCATCGCCGAGCAGCACGATGTCGCTCACACCGAAGCGGCCCTCGGTGAGCGTGCCCGTCTTGTCGAAGACGGCGGCGTTGAGATTGCGCGCCCGCTCGAACGCGGCGCGGTCGCGGATCAAGAGCCCGTTGCCCGCCGATAGCGATGTGCTCACCGCGACCACGAGTGGAACTGCAAGGCCGAGCGCGTGCGGGCAGGCGACGACCATCACCGTCACCATCCGTTCCATCGCGAATACGAGCGGAGCGTCCAGCACCAGCCACCAGACGAAGAGCGTTCCGAAACCGACTGTGAGCGCGATATAGGTCAGCCATGAAGCCGCGCGGTTGGCGAGGTCCTGGGTGCGGGAGCGGGTGGCTTGTGCCTTCTTCACCAGGTCGATCACTTGCGCCAGATAGGTGGCGTCCCCGGTTGCGGTCACTTCGATAGTCACAGCGTTGGCGCCGTTGATCGCGCCGCCGATTGCGGTTGCCCCGACAGTCTTGGAGACTGGCCGGGACTCGCCGGTCAGCATCGCCTCGTTGAAGCCGGATGAGCCTTCGATGATCTTGCCGTCCACGGGCACCTTTGCGCCCGGCCGGACCAGCACGCGGTCACCCGGCTTTAAGGCCGCGATCGCAACCTCGTGTGTCGTACCGTCAGCGTCGATTTTTGTCGCACTGTCTGGGAGAAGCCGGACGAGTTCCTCCAGCGCCCGCGACGCCCCCATCACCGAACGCATCTCGATCCAGTGACCGAGCAGCATGATGGCGATCAGCGTCACCAGTTCCCAGTAGAATTCCTCGCCCGGGAAGCCGAAAGTAACCGCAGCAGAGAAGAAATAGGCGGCGGAGATCGCGAGCGCGATCAGGGTCATCATTCCGGGCTGCCCCTTGCGCAGCTCGGAGGTGAAGCCCGTCAGGAACGGCCATCCGCCATAGACGTAGGCGACGCTCGAGAGCACGAACAGGACGTACCGGTCCCCTGGAAAGGCCAGGGCCTCCGCGATGCCGAACCAGTGCTGGATCATCGGCGAGAGCAGGAGGACCGGAGGTGTCAGAATGAGGGTGACCCAAAAGCGGCGCCTAAAATCGCCCACCATGGCCGCATGATCATGACCGCCGTGCCCCGCATGTTCGGAATGTGTCGAGCCGCCAGCTGCAACAATCGCGCGCTGGGTCGTCGGGGCGTGACCATTCCCATCACCGTGCGCACGGTGATGATGATGTTGGGAATGAGTGGTTGGCTGGTCGGCTGTCATTCTACCTGGTCCTGCAGTGGGCGTTGGTCGGAACCGCTCGCTAATCAGCGGAAGCCATGGACTTCTGTTGTCAGCATGGGCGCCCGCAGACGTTTAGCGCCTGCGGGCGAAGGCTTGGCAGATTCAGTCTACTTGGCGCACCAGACCGGGATAGCGGTTGAAGGCGAGCTTCTGGACCAACGAACCGTCCACGGTCACAATTTCTGCAGTGATGCTTCCGTCGCCAGCCGTATCCAACGCGCCGAGCCTCAGGCGTGGATTGCCAAGGCTGGTCAGCTGCTGCTCCAGGAGCGTCCTGACGCGGTCCTCTGTCATCTCTTCCGGTGAGCCAAGCGGCGTTCCGAGAAGGGTGCCCTGACTGCCCATCATGCCGGGCATGCCCATTCCTGCCTGACCAGCCATCATCATTCGCATCATCGGGCACATCATCATTCCGCCCATCATCGGCATTTGACTCTGGCCCATGCCACCTTCTGGCATCCCTCCGCCCTGCATTCCGCCCATCATGCCGGGCATGCCGCCCTGGCCCATCATCCGCTGCATCATTTGCATCATCTCGGGCGTCATCATGCCCATGCCGGGCATGCCGCCTTGCATGTCAGCGGGAGGCGTGGCGTCTCCTGTGGGCGCAGCCGGAGCTGACTGGGTTTCCGCCGGATGGTGCGCGTCGTGGTCTTGGGAATCCGTTTGCGCTAGTGCGGCGGTTGCTGAGCCTATGAACAACAGGCCGCCGAATAGAACGGAAAGGGCTTTATTTGATTTCATGGCTTGTACTCCTGGTTGTGATGAGAGGTTTGGAGGCTGCGCGGTTACGCTGCCTTGCGAGTTGACAGATTGCTCAACCGCGGCAGAAACGCAGGTACGCTTCTGGCATAGCGGCGGTATTGGTCCCCGAATGCCTCCTCCACCTCGCGCTCCTCGCGCTTTGCGAGGCGCCAGTACATAACAAGCAGGACCGGCAGCATCAGGCCGGTGACTAGGGTCGGCCATTGCAGGAAAAAGCCGATCATGATCAACGCAAAGCCGGCGTACTGAGGATGGCGCAGACGCGCATATGGGCCTGTGGTCGCCAGTCTTCCCTCGCGCTGGGCTTCATGCAGAACACGCCAGGCCGTGGCGATAAGGATGAAGCCACCGCCGATGAAGACGAAGCTGAGCAGGTGGAAAGGCGACCAATGGGGATCCATCGACCAGCCGAAGATCGCGGGCCATAAATGGCCGGCGTCGTGGGACATCGGATCCAGCGCCGGAAACCGGGTGCCGAGCCAGCCGGCGAGCAGATAGAGGGTCAGCGGAAAGCCGTACATCTCGACGAAGAGCGCCACGATGAAGGCCGAGAATGCGCCCAGCGTTCGCCAATCACGCGCCGTCTTCGGCTTGAAGAAGCTGAAGGCGAACAGGATGAAAATGCCCGCATTGACCACCACCAGAAGCCACAGGCCGTAAGCGGGAAGATCACCGTTCATGGCGTCCTCCGCCGTGTCCGCCATGCCCCCGATGCATGAAGAAGTGCATGCCGAGGCAGATGGCCAATGGGAGCAGAAGCGGCAGGGCGCCGAGGACGTGGGCGCGATGTTCGATCCAGAGGAATAGCCCACCGACAGCTAGGAACACGCAGAGCGCAAACCCTGCTGGCGTGTTCAGAAACGGCCGTTTGCGACCCTCGTCCGAATTTGAGGTACCAGGTGAATATTCGTGCCGCGTCATGATTTTCTGCCCTCCAACCTGGTGCGCTTCATGAGCATCGAGTTGACGCCTATTTGTTTGTACAGTGCTGTCGTTCATGTCTGGCTCCTCAGCACCCTATCTTACTTCTGTTCTACTATAAGGACCCACGCAACAATGGCAGGACAGGTAATCATGACCGGTCTCCCTCGATTGGCTGACCCTGTGCCATGCTCACTCTTGCGGTGGTCGATAGGTGATGCCGTTGGGTCCGCGGCCAACGGAAAAGTTTGTGACGACTTCCCCTGTTGCGGCATCGATGGCGGACACCGTCCCCTCGACGATGTTGGTGACGAATGCCCAGGCGCCGTCGCTGCTGACCACGACACCATGAGCGCCCATCCCTGTGCGGATGGTGTCGACGAGCATTCCGCTCGAAACATCGATCACCGACACGGTGTCGGCAGGCTCGGCGTCGGTGCCCTGGTTTGCGACATAGACAAATCGTCCGTCGGGCGTCGCGTAGACTTGGATGGGGTTCCGACCAACCTCGATCGTTCCGACCAGACTCCGCGAAGCGGTGTCAATCACGGCGACGCGGTTCTCATCGCGCAGCGAGACGTAAACCTTGGTCCCATCCGGCGTGAATCCCACCTGAACCGGCGTGGTGCCGACAGGGATACGCGCGAGTTCCGTGAACCCGTCTGCGTCGATGACGGAAACCGTCCCATCCTGCACGTTGGCCACGTAGACCTCGCGCCCGTTCGGGCTCATCCGAAGCCCGTGCGGGTAACGGCCGGTGCCGATGGTCGCGATCAGCGTTCCTGCAGCAAGATCCACAACGCTGACCGTGTTGTCGCCGGCGTTCGTGACAAAGGCCCGCTCGCTTCGCGGGTCGGGGATGACATGCGCTGGATGGTCGCCAACAACAATCTCTGTGGCCGGCTTGGCGCCTAGCCCGGTGGTATCGAGGATCAGCAAACGCCCCCTGGCGTCGTTTGCGCCATGCGCATTGCCGCCATGAGCGTGCCCATGCCCATCCGCGGCCGGTTCCCCAACCGCCAGAAGCCGTTTGCCGTCGGCCGTGATCTGCACATTGTGCGGTGAGATGGAGATTGGGACGGTTGAGACGTGCCCACCGGCGAGATCGATGGCGCTGATGGAACTGCCGTGCTCGTCAGCGGTGTAGACGAAAGCGCCTTGCTGCCACGGCGAACTCTGCCCCTGAGCAGCGGCAACGCCCGAGAGCATCAAGGCTGCCGCGGCAAGCGCCAGTAATCCCAGCTGCTCAAATAGGCCATGATGCGCCGGAAGTGCTGGCGTTTTGTTTCGGAGGTATTTCGAAGCGAAGCTTTGCATTGCCATGACTCCGATCTGGCTCAGGATTGATATTCCAGGGTGGTCATCATTCCGCCCGCCATGTGGTAGAGGTGGTGGCAGTGCAGCGCCCATTTGCCGGGGTTGTCGGCGTCGAAGGCGATGGTGACGCTTCCCCTCGTGGGCACGAGCACGGTGTCGCGAACTGCTCCGGCGATGCGTTCGCCATTGATCGCAACCACTTGGAAGTGATGCCCGTGCAGGTGCATCGGGTGGGCCATGGTGGTCTGGTCGTTGAAGGTGATCTCGACCCGCTCGCCGGCGCGCACGTCGAGCGCAGTGTGATCGCCGTGAGCAGCGCCGTTCAGCAGCCAGACGTACCCCGGCGCCTCGGTGATGGTGACGGTATGACGGCGGTCCGCCTCCCGCAGCGCCAAGGGCTGCGTGGCTATTAACTTGCGTTCGAGCGCCAACCCGACCGGTTGGACAGCCTCCGCGGCTTCGCCGGCAGTTCTTTCGACGGTGCCGCGTGATGTCGCCAGAACAAAGCCCGTGCGCGCCCGTTCGCCTTCCCGTACGGCAAAGACGGGCCACGCCCCTTCGCCCGCTGGTAGGTCGAGGAGAATGTCGAGACGTTGAGCGATTGCGAACTCAAAGCGCCGCCCGGTGACCGGAGCGACCGGCATGCCGTCAACAGCCACCAAGCGACCTTCGAGCCGACCCAGGTCCAGCCAGAAATTTGTTGCCGTGGCGCCGTTGATCAGACGCAGGCGGACCCGGCCGCCGCGTTCGACACGGAACACCTCCGGGTCGTCCAAGGTCCGGTCGTTGGCGAGGAAGGCGTCGTAGTCCACGTCGTGCAAGTGCGCCATGCCAGCGCCCATGGTGCCGTGGTCCATGCCGCCATGACCGGTGCCGTGATCCATGCCGCCCATAGGCATAACGGTTTCCATCATGCGCTGCAGGAGGCCGGGACTGTGCTGTGTCGCCCAATGTCCGGCGGTGCTGTCGCCGCCGCCCTTGAGCCCGGTAAGAATCTCGTCGGGGTCCCGGAACGTGAAATCGTGGAACAGAACCACGATGTCCTGCGTGTCCTCACCGGCTTCGGCGGGGTCGCGCACGATCAGCGGCGCCGCCATCAGGCGCTGCTCCTGAAGGCCATGGTGGGAGTGCATCCAGTTGGTGCCGGGCCGGTCGAGCGGGAAGTCGTAGTCGTAGGCTGCTCCGGGCGCGAGCGGCGGCTGCGACAGGAGAGGCACGCCATCCTGCTGCCAGGACGGGGTAAGTCCATGCCAATGGATGAGCGTTTCTTCGTCGAGACGGTTCTCAAGCCGAACCCGGAACCGCTGACCGGCTTCCGCAACGAGGCCATGGGTGCCATTGGGCTGGGTAAGGCTGAAGACGGTGGCTGCGCGCCCCTTCACCTCGATCACTCGGGTATCGACCTGAATGGTAGTAATGGCGGCGGCTCGGGCGGGACGGGTTGGGATCAGCAGCGACGGAACGGCACCAAGCGCACCGATGGCGGCGGTGGACGCCAGAAACTGGCGACGAGACATTGAATGCATGTGGACTGCTCGCTTCGGAACGTGACGGACGAATTGGGCCGATCGGCCCCTACCGTTAACCCGACGTGCCGGACGAGGCCGTCGGGCTCAGGCGTTCAGAGAGAGCTTTGGAGGGCGGAATTGGGTTGTTGGCGCGCGGCTAAGATGAACGTCTTCGGACTGAGTTGCCGACGATTGCGTATCCAGCGGCGTAATCAAGGCCAACGCTGGCAACAGCGGGACGCAGAAGCAACATCCCCCGGCCATGCTGCAGGCGGTACTGTGGGCCTGGCTATCATGTTCGGGACAGCAGGGTTCATTATCGGCATCCGGGCTTACAGAGGCAATTTCATGCGAAAGCGATGGTGCGGATGCGGCGTGTTCCCCCATCTGGACATGAGCGAGGCCTGAGGTCGAGAATGCAAGAACCAGCAGCAGCACGAGACAACGCCAAAGGCCCGACGTCCGGAGACTCGGAGCCTTTCCGCGTTGCCGTGCCTCAAACTGCTGCACCCGAAACCCTTTTCAGTTGCTCGACACCCGAAACAATTTTTCTTCTAGCAAATCGATCCCGGGTCCGCCTTGACCTGAATCAATGCAGCTTCCGTCCGTCGAACAAGGATTCGATATTCCTACGAGGCACAAGAATCGAGCAGATTGTGGTGCTTCAGCTATGACGGTTGGCACCGCCCTGCGCCTCCTGGCAGTCATGATGCTGTGGGCCTCCTGCTTTCCCCTTATCACCATCGGTCTCGATCTAGCGCCCCATATCGCCTTCGCGGCTTTGCGCGCCGCGGTTGCCGGCCTATGCCTGATCGTACTCGGGGCGCTCTGCGGTCGTCCAGTGCCCGACGGTGGTTGCGCCTGGATCCTGATCGTAGTGGTCGGGCTCGGGGCGACAAGCATGGGCTTCCTCGGTATGTTCCACGCGGCCGAGTTCATTGCGCCGGGGCTGGCGACGGTTATCGCTAACGTGCAACCGATCATCGCGGCGCTTCTCGCAGGCGTCTTCCTGGGCGAACGTCTCGATGCCATTGGAAAGATCGGGCTGGTGGTGGGATTGGCCGGCATCGCGGTGATCGCCTGGCCCGGCCCCGCCGCAGACTATGTTGAGGGTTACTCCCTCGGAATCGCCTACGTCGTACTTGCCGCTATAGGTGTCGCCGTAGGCAATATCGCCATGAAGCGTCTCACCGGCCAGGCCGACCCGATCATGGCGATGGGGTTTCAATTGCTCATCGGGGCGGCACCTTTGGCGCTCCTGTCGGTGCAGTCAGAAGATGTAACGTTGCTGAAATGGTCGACGGAGTTCGTCCTCATCCTCGCGGCTCTCTCGATCCTCGGATCATCGCTTGCGTTCTGGCTCTGGTTCGAGGCGCTGGAGCGCGTCGATCTCAACCGGGCGAATGCCTTTACGTTTCTGGTGCCGATTTTTGGGCTGATGATCGGCGCGGCCTTTTTTGGTGAGCGTCTCGAAACGGTCCAGGTTGGAGGTGCCGTCCTGGTGTTGACCGGGATTTTGTTGGTACAGCGAGGCGCCGGTTCAAGCGTCCGCTAGGTACCGTGCATGCTCACCAAGAGGGCGTTCTGGGCCAAGAGCCGTCTGAGGATGTGGATCGCACTTGCTTGTACGGGGCCAGCAACCGACCCACTTTCGTGAGATACTTCCCCGGCTTCTGGCGACAGCGGGCGCAGAAGCCATAGCCAGCATAGCGCCGCGCTAGCGGCGTCAGGAGAAGCAGATGAGCCACGCGAAAATTCGGGTTGCGGTCAACGGCTATGGCGTGATCGGAAAGCGCGTCGCCGACGCCGTGATCCGGCAGGACGATATGGAACTTGCCGGGGTGGCAGACATCAGTCTCGACTGGCGACCGCGCATGGCGACGCACAAGGGCTTCCGCCTTTATGCGGCCACCGACGAACATGCGGCGGCGATGCGGAAATCAGGTCTCGACGTGGCGGGAAACCTTGATGATCTGCTCGGGGCGAGTGATCTGGTGGTTGACTGCACCCCGAAGCGGATCGCGGCGGTGAACGTCGACGTCTATCGCCAAAGGGGCATCAAGTTCATCCTCCAAGGCGGCGAGAAGCACGAGGTAACCGGACACTCCTTCGTCGCCGAGGCGAGCTATTCCAGTGCGCTGAACCGGGAGAGCACGCGCGTCGTCTCCTGTAACACCACATCGATCGTCAGAACCCTTAGGGTGTTGAAGCAAGCCGGCCTACTACATCGTGCGCGAGGGACGCTCCTGCGGCGGGCGACGGATCCGTGGGAAAGTCACCTAGGCGGGATTATAAATACCCTCGTCCCTGAGCCCGAGATTCCAAGCCATCAGGGGCCGGATGCGCAGAGCGTCGACCCCGACCTCGATGTCATCACCATGGCGGTCAAGGTGCCGGAGACCTTGGCGCATCTGCATTATTGGTCGGTGCAGTTGACCCGGCCGGCGGCCAAGGAGGAGGTGCTCGATGCCTTTGCCGCATCGTCCCGCATCGCCCTGATCCGCATGGATGCCGGGTTGACGGCCCTCAACACTGTCAAGGAACTCATGGCCGACCTTGGCCGGCCGCATGACAATCTATACGAAGTGGCGCTGTGGTCGGACATGCTGAAAGTCGAGGGGGACGAATTATTCTACGCGTACATGGTCGATAATCAGGCGATTGTCATCCCGGAGACGATCGACGCGATCCGGGCATTAACTGGAACCATTAGCAGCGCCGAAGAATCCATTGCCAAAACTGATGTAGCGCTGGGGATAGGTCTGCTGGCCGAAACGCTCGGGCAACGATGATGGAAGGCTGTTCGACCTGGATGCAGCACTGGTTTTGTCATCAATGAGCGATCCTGATCCCACTTCCTCTGGTCCAGTTCGGAGCCATTCCGATCGGCTCAATCAGAACTGCTTTTGCGTCACGCTCGACCGAGGGTCGCTTTGCGAGGCGCTGGAGCACGAGGTTAGCGATCCAGCATTCTGCGAGACTTTCATCCGCCCCAAGGCGCACTTGTTCTCGAACGTGCCGGTGTTTCTTTCAGCCACAGAGGTGGCCGAGATGCAGAAGGTGGTGGCCGCTGCCGAAACAACGGCTCGTCTCCCCGCATATCAAGCCGCGGTTCTCGCCTGGGCGCCTGAAATCTCGCAGCAGGACCACGGCCCGGTTGGTGCGATGATGGGCTACGACTTCCATCTTGGCGAAAACGGTCCCCGGCTAATCGAGATCAATACCAACGCCGGCGGGGCATTCCTCAATGCCCTTCTTGCAAGGGCGCAGCGCAAGTGTTGCGCCGAAATGGACATGCCACTGACGCCGCACACTTTTGAGGACGCGGCGTTTCGCATGTTTCAGGACGAATGGATGCGCCAGCGGGGAGCCGGCGCCGCATGTCGGATTGCTATCGTCGACGACATGCCAGAGGAACAGTATCTCTACCCTGAGTTCGTGCTCGTGCGGCAAGTTCTGGCCGCGCGAGGCGTGGACGCGATTATCGCGGATGCCAGCCATCTTCGCTATGAGGCCGGGCGGCTCAGCATCGAGGGGAAGCAAATAGACCTCGTGTATAACCGCGTGACCGATTTCGCGTTTGATCAGTCAGAGCACAGGGCGCTCCGAGAGGCCTACCGGGATGGCGCGGTGGTCGTGACGCCGAATCCGCACAATCACGCCCTGCTAGCCGACAAGCGCAACCTTTCGCTGCTCTCCGATCCGGCACTACTCGAGTCTTGGGGCTTGCAACCAGAAATTATTGCGCATCTCCAAGGCGTCCCGCGCACTGTCCTTGTCACCCCAGAGAACGCCGACGAACTCTGGATGTCGCGTAGGGACCTGTTCTTCAAGCCGACGGGCGGACATGGCGGAAAGGCAGTGTACCGCGGCGACAAGGTGACGAAAGGCGTCTGGTCAGAAATCGAGCGGGGCGGCTACGTTGCCCAGACGTTGGCCCGGCCGAGCGAGCGCATGATAAGGATCGACGAGGCGCCGCAGGCGCGCAAAATGGATGTTCGGCTGTATACCTACGACGGGCGGGTGCTTCTGGTGGCGGCGCGCCTCTACCAAGGCCAGACCACAAATTTCAGGACGCCAGGGGGCGGGTTTGCTCCAGTGTTTGTGGTCTGACCGTCTCGTTCTCGATGTGGTTGGAGTTGGATAATCGGAGAGCGTGGTCCTTCCGGCTGCTTTTCCTCAGTCGTGGCCCGGTTCTCAAACAAAAAAAGAATGGGAGCGGTTATGGATCAGCCAGATAATCAACATCACATGACGCACATGGGGTGGGGCAGGTTCGCGGCGATGATCGCGACATCAAGCTTCATCATGTTCTTTCTGATGTACCAGCTCGTCTACGCGTTCGACCACGCCATGTTCAGCACCAACCGTGCGCTGGCCGCACTGATCATGGGAGCTGTAATGACGGCGGTTATGCTTGGCTTTATGTGGTCTATGTACCGGGGAACCGGCGTCAAGATAGCCGTAATGGTGGGCGCTGTCGCCCTTGGTGGTCTACTTTTGGTCGTCAACCGTAGTCAATGGCTGATCAACGATACGCGGTTTATGCAAGCGATGATTCCGCACCACTCAATTGCCGTGAACAATGCCCGAAAGGCCCGGATCCAGGATCCGAGAGTTCGCGAGCTGGCGGATGAAATTATCGAAGCCCAGATTCGAGAGATAGAGCAGATGAAACTGCTCATCGATGAAATCGAGCGAAATGGGCCGCGGGGCGATCACGTGCTTCCTGCCCGCGCAGCGGAGGTCACGCCTGAGATGCTGCCCGAAATTCGGGGGGTTCTGGAGCAAGATGATCCGAGGCGTTGATATTCGCGCTCTCTTATTTTGCGGAGAATAGCGAAAAGATGCGGCAGGCCTAGTCGGAGGTCACCTGATGTTTCCTGTCGTTTCATCAGAGAACGTTGGATCTCAGCTCCTCCCGCTCCGCCAACATCTCAATGCGATTCAATGAGATGGGCCTCGCGAGGCCAGAAAATCCCCAGCTTGCGCGCGGTTTTGCCGATCGCGACCGAACCTCAGAGACTGCTGAAAACGCCGAAAT
>JBKBPQ010000015.1:0-66084 GCA_046293155.1 Allosphingosinicella sp.
TCGACGCTCTGATCGCGCTTCTCCGTCACCGGAATGAAGATGGCAGAACGGCGCTCCGCGAACTTGTCGACACGGCCGGAACGCCTGGATGGATCGTGCGCGCGGTTGGCGCCAGCTTCGATGTCAAGGATCGGCTGAAAGCCCGAGGCTATCGCTGGGACGCGAGCCGGTCCGTCTGGTTCAAGGAAATCTCGGAAGCCGATCGTCTGGCTGAGGAATTCTGGCTGACGTCCAACGTCTACACGGCCGCGGCTCGGCCGCGCGCCTTCGCACCGGAATTGGAACCCGTCGACTGGGCCACCCGCTGGAGCTGATTTTGCTCCTCTAGGCGCCGCTGCGCTGACCGAACAATTCACAAAGGAGAGAGAGCATGCCCAAGAGGAAAGCCGGGGGCGCGCGCCATGACGGCGGCATCGACAAAAGCGCTAATCGCGCGATCGTGTCGGTCAGCCCTCCGCTTGTGCTGGTGACACGGAGCGCGCTGGGAACCCTGACCGACAAGGTCGTCCGGGAGGGGAAAACCGCCCTCTTGGCGTCCCAACTCTATGCTCTGGGCGACGCCGCGGTCGTTGCCGACGTGTATTTCGTCAGCGGTCTGAAAAGCACAATGGACGGTCCGTGGCTCGGCGAGGCGGACAAGATCGCCTGGCTCGATGAAGCCAGCGGCTACGAATGCATTATTATGAGGGCCTCCGGTGGCGGTCATCTTTGCGGCTATGTCGGAGTGCCGCCCGAACACCCGCTTTACGGCTTTGAGCATGAGGCGATTCCTCCCAACCTCGACATCGAGGTCCACGGCGGCCTGAGCTATTCCGCGCTTTGCCAGCATGGACCTTCGCCTGCGCCGGGGGTTGCCACGGAGGCGCGCCGGATTTGCCACGTGTCGACGCGTCACGCACGCCATGGAGCGGTCGAGCATGCCACCGATTACCGGGTGCAGCGCGACGACGCGTGGTGGTTCGGCTTCGAATGCAATCACGTCTATGACGTGGTGCCTGACGAGCGGAGCCATGCCAGCCGGTTCCTGGCCGCCGAGACCGACGCGGTTTACCGGGACGAGGCCTATGTCCATCAGGAGGTGATCAACCTCGCTGCGCAACTCCGAGCCATCGAGGGCGGCGAGCCCAAGCCCAGGCGGCTGGGACCACCTCTTCCGCCCATCGGGCTGGATCCCCGGGGAGGGAATTAACCGTGAGCGGGCGCGGCACATCGGGGGCGGACCTTCCATGGGGCTGGTGGCTGCGGGCGCGCGGCCAAGTCCTGGAAGACGAGCAGGGTCGACAGTGGTCGAGCGTCCGAGACGCCTTTTGGCAAGGGTTGCTCGGATTTCCGCCTGTCCATTTCGCGCCTGAGCAGCACGAGCTTCTCCTGCGCGTTTTAGCGTCCCTCGACCGAAATTGGGTGGGCGGCGTTGAACGCCAGCACGACCTGTTCGGCGGCGATATGGCGAGTTGGCGTTTCTACATGTGCTGGCTTGCCTCCGTCGGGCTGATAGAACCCAGCGCGCGCGTGACTGCCTTGGACGCTCCGCTGTCGGCGCTGGGGAGGTCTGTGCTTGCGATGCTTCAGGCGACGCGCGAACCCGGTTGGGCACCCCTGCCATTCCGGGCTGTCAAAGATGCCGTGCGTTCGGCCAGTGTGACGGAGGCCGACAAAAGCCGCGAGGATGCGCTCAGCGCGTTCGAGCGTGAAGTGGCTCTCCTGCCCTATGTCTTTGCGCGCGAGCGGCTTCACCGCTGCCACGTTCTGACGCTGACCGGCATGCGTAGCGAGGCCCGCATGCCTCTTCGTCGGGTGATGTGGAGCCAGTCCTTTTCCGACCCGAAAATCCGCGACGACCTTTTCGGATGGATCGCCGAGCGGGTCGATCGGTGGGAGGACTGGGGTGAGCTAGCATACCGCCGCGGAGCGGAAGCCCTCACCCAGCATTTTCTTGAGCTTCTAGTTGCCACGGAGCTCTAATCGCTGGCCGAGCTGGGGGCGCGTGGCGGCGTGACTTGTGAAACATCGGCGCAATCGTGCGCCGGAGGACAAGCGGTTCGCTTGAGGACCACGTTTGCAAAATCGGCGCAATTCTCCCTGCAAAGGACACGGGACTGGCGCGCCCGGCAGGATTCGAACCTGCGACCCCAAGCTTAGAAGGCTCGTCAGGGCATAGTTCAGGGCGCTTCAGAAAGTGTCGCTTCCTTCAAAATCAGTCACATAGCGTCTCACGAGATTTCAGCAAATCCCGGCGCTTGTTACCTATGTGTTACCTAGCCGCGCTTAGGTAACAAACAGGATTCTGCGAAAACGCTCCTGTTTCGTCGGAGGCTCACTGCCGGCGCGGCGACTACCAGAGGAGAGGAAGCCGCGCGGCTGGTGCGGCTGTGGGGCCCTTGGCCCGCGGCCGCATCACGTCTGAGCACGGGAGCGGCGCATGTTAACGGACTCGAAGGTGCTGGCCGTCAAGCCGCCCGCGAAGGGTCAGCAGGAACACCCTGACGCGAAGGTGACGGGGCTCCGCCTGCGCGTCGGAGCGGGCGGGACCAAAACGTGGATATTCCGCGCCCGAACTGGCGAGCGGACCATAAACAAAAAGCTCGGCAGCTATCCCGGCATGGACCTCACGGAAGCGCGGACTGCTGCCCTGAAGCTTGTCGCCGCGATCGCGCGGGACGGGAGCGCCGAGGCTGTTGAACGGACCTTCGGCGCCGTCGCCGAACATTGGATCAAGAAGGTGGCCAAGCCGAAGAATGATAGCTGGCGGCTCCAAGAGAGGCGCCTCGAGATGCACGTCCTCCCGGCATGGCGGGACCGCAAGATCGTCGACATCCGCCGCGCGGATGTCCGTGAACTCCTTGACCGATTGGAAGGAGCTGTCCTCCCCAACCGAGTGTTGACGCTCGTCAAGACGATCTTCCGCTTCGCCCTAAGCCGCGACTGGATCGATGTCTCTCCCGCCGAAGGGATACGAAAGCCGCAGGTCGAACAGGAGCGGGACCGGGTGCTTACCATGACGGATATGGCGCAGATCTGGAAAGCGGCGGAACTCCTAGGCTACCCGTTCGGGCCGTACATCCGCCTACTGGCGCTGACGGCTCAGCGTCGGACCGAGGTGGCCGGGATGCGGTGGAACGATCTCGACCTGGACGCTGCGACGTGGACAATTCCGGCCGCCGACACCAAAGGCGACCGCAGGCATTACGTCCCTCTCTCCGCCGTGGCTGTGGAAATCCTGAGGGCGCTCCCCCGTTTGGGCGTCCATGTCTTCACGACGGACGGGCGGTCTCACATGACGAACTACGCGAAGCTTAAGGCGAGGCTTGACGCCTTCGTCGCGGCGACCGGCGGTGCGGTGGAGGCATGGCGGCTTCATGACCTCAGACGCAGTGCGGCGACGCACATGGTGCGTCTCGGCGTGCGCGAGGAAGTTGTCGGTCGTGTGCTGAACCATGCGGCTAGAGGGGTCACCGCGAGAGTCTACGCGCTTCACACATATGGGCCGGAGAAGCGGCAAGCCTTCGAGGCTTGGGCCGAGGAGATCGAGCGCGCCACAATCGCCTGTTCAGCCGAGGCCCCGGCAGCTTTGATCGCAGCGGAATAATGCCTGCGGTATGCCTGCCAAGCGTGCGCGAACCTGGCGCTTAGCGCTGCTCTCCCGTCACCGAATACGAAACCGGGTTGTGGAGCCACGCCTCCACCTCTGACTCTCGCCACCCGGCGCAGCGGGTGGATATCCTCAGCTGCTTTGGGAAAGTACCGCGCTGCACTTTGCGATACAGTGTCGAACGGCTGAGGCCGGTTCGCTCTAGCACGGTTTTCAGGCGCAAAATTTTGCCGGGAATGCTGCCAGACATAGTATCTCCTGATTTGGCTTGAGCTTCACTCAAGTCAGCTGAACCGCAGCGCACCTCCGCGCAATCCTGCCCCACACGCGCTGCGTCCAAGACGGCATGAATTCGCCGAAAAGGTACGGTCGTCCTGACGGTCGACCGGCGGACGCTCGTCGTTTGGCAACGCATTCCTCGCTCTAGCCCGGGCTTCGATCTGGCGCGGTGCGGCCCAGCTACACCGCATGCCATTCCCCGAAGGTGAGAGGAGAGGCGGCGGCAGCGAGCGGCCGGCCAGCGCGAAAACGCGCCCAACACGGCTGCTAACCCCTTTGCTGCTAGGAGATGCCTCATGTTGAGGGCGGACGATCCCGACTTACTACGGCATCTTGAGGAAGCCCTCCTCAACATGCCTCGAATTCAACGTGAGATCTTCCTCGCAATCAGGCTCGACCACATGTCCTACGAGGAAGTCGGGCGGCGAACCGGCCTCACCGTCAAGCGAGTGGAGCGCCACTTCGCGCGTTCGCTCTACAAGCTCATGAAGCAGATGGACGGTGAGCGGCTCAGCTGGTGGGAACGGCTGTTCTGAGGCCGGTGATCCCGCAGCTGAAGAGAGGAGAGGAGGCGGTCGCCGGGTGAGCCAAGGTGCGGACAGGCCGCGCCGGCTCTCATTAGGAGACCTGCCATGATCAGGACGATACCTCTTAATAAGCTGATGCCGTCGCCGCGTAACGTGCGGCGGACCACTGACGAGCAAGCCGACCTTCAGCTGAAGGCCGACATCGAAGCGCGGGGGCTTCTGCAGAACCTCGTGGTTGCCCCGGCGAAGAAGCCGAAGGGGCGCTTCACCGTCGAGGCGGGCGGCCGCCGCTTGCGGGCGCTCGCCAGTCTCGCCGAAGAAGGAAAGCTGGTGGCCGAGCACGAGGTGTGCTGCCTCGTAATCGACAGCGGTCCGGCCGCGGCGCAGGAAGCGGGTTTGGCCGAGAACTTCCAACGGCTCGCCATGAACCCGGCAGACGAGTGCCTCGCCTTCCAGCAGCTGATTGAGCAGGGGGCCGACATCGAGGGCATCGCCCGGCGGTTCGGGCTCACCGTCCGGTTCGTCGAGGGACGGCTGCGGCTTGCGAGCCTCGCACCCGTCGTGTTCGCCGCGCTTGGCGCCGGCGAGATCACGCTCGACGTGGCCAAGGCTTATGCCGCGACACCCGACCTGGAGCGGCAGGCGTTCGTGTTTGAGCAGGTGAGCCGGAGCTACATGGCCCAGCACCCTGACAGCATCCGCCGGATGATGACCCAGGCGACGGTGAGCGCGTCCGACCGACGGGCCAAATTCGTCGGCGAGGAGGTCTATGTCGCGGCCGGTGGGCGCATTGAGCGCGATCTCTTCTCAGATGAGGACGGCGCGCGCTGGCTCGACATTGCCTTGCTGGAGCGGCTCGCGACCGAGAAGCTGGACGCGCTTGCTGCCGAAACGACGGCTTCGTCCGGCCTCGCCTTCGTTCGGCCGACGCTGGAGAGCTGGTCCGGCTACGAGGTCACTCGCGGGCTGCAGCGGGTTCAGCTGGAGACGCCGCCGCTCTCCGAAGAGGAGAGCGCCGAGGTCGCGGCCCTCGAAGCCGAGACCGAGGACCTGATCGGCCAGCTCGAGGACGAGGAGACCGCCGAGGAAGCACGCGACGCCGCCGAGGCGAGGGTGCGGGAGATAGGCGCCCGCATCGATGCTATCACCGACAAGCCGCCGGTGATCCCCGAAGAGCTGAAGCCCCGCATTGGCACCTTCATGCTGCTCGACGAGACCGGTCAGCCGCGCCTCGACACGAGCTATTATGTCGAGCCGTCCCACGAGCCGGAGGAGCCGACCGAACCCACCGCGACCGACGCCGGCGCGGACGCCCGGGAGGCGCCGGTCATCGTAGCGGAGCCGCCGATCAAGCAGGCCTCGCTCTCGCAGACGCTCGCCGACGAACTCGCGATGCAGCGGCGCGACATCCTCGCCGTTCACGTGGCGGCCGATCAGGGGCTCGCGCTGGACCTCGCGATCTTCCTGATGATCGATCGCGAGGCGGGCTACTCGTCGGAGAAGACTGGATCTTCGCTCCTCGCTTTGCCGCCGTCCGACCCAGTGTTCGGTTTCAAGACGCCGGACGCTGCGGCGACCCGCGCCCGCGGCCAGACGGCCGAGGCGCTCGACCGCAGCTGGACGGCCGCCGACACGCGCGCCGGCCGGTTCGACGCCTTCCGGGCGCTCCCCGACGAGGCGCGGGCCGCGTGGCTCGGCCATGCCGTCGCACGAACGCTGGAGGCGAGCCTCAACCTTCCCGGTGGGCGCGTCTGTCCTTTCCACGATCATCTCGGCCGCCTCCTCGGCATCAATGTCGCCAAATGGTGGAGGCCGACCGGTGCCAACTTCTTCGACCGGGTGGCGAAGAGCGTGACCCTCTCCGCCCTAGAGGAAGTCGGCGGCTCGGCCTTCGCCTACGGTTATTCGAAGGCGAAGAAGGCGGAGCTCAGCGAGACGGCCGAGCGCATCTTCGCCGGGAACATTGCCCCGGCCGACGTGAAGAAGCGGGCGCTTGCCTGGGTGCCGGAGCCCATGCGGTTCGCCCCTTTGCAGGACAGCGCCGCGCCCGCCGACCACGAAACGCCCCCTTGGGAGGATGAGAAAGACAGCAAATCGCCCGGTTCGGCTGGGATTGCGTCCGCTTCGGAGAATGAAAGAGGCGGGGAACTCACTTCGCCGGCGTCTGGGGCGGCGGAAGGAGAAGTTCGCGCTGCTCCGCCGTCCTCCCGCCGGAGGAGAGGGAGCGGCAAGAAGACGGGCGTCATGGTGCCGGCCGGAGTGCTTGAGGAAGCGGCCTGACCCGGTCCGATTACCCGAGGAGCGGCCCCGCAAAGGGTCGCTCCTCACACCTCGTCACCGGCTGGGGACGGCGACCGGAATTAGTCAAAAGCGGCCGCAGGGATCGTCCAACGGGAAATGCAGGCGCTCCCCACTATCCGCCGCGATCGACGCCGGCCAACGCGCCTAGCTGAGGTGCCTCACTGAACAGTCGGCCATCACCCCAGCCGGAAGGGGCGGCGACGCTTCACAGGAGATTGGCAAGGATGGCGCAACGGCCGGGACGGATCGCCGCCCGGTTTCCCCCGCCGTCCCCAACCGGTGGCGAGCACCCAAGGAGATCGGTCCGAGCCTTGAATGGGCAGGGGTAGCCGTGGCGGCCGACGTAGTGAGGCGTCTTGTGAGCACGGTGGGAGAGAGAAGATGAACGTCAACGAGCTAATTCAGCACCTGCCGGCCCTCGTTGCCGATGACGAGTTTCGGGGCGATGCCGCCGTCACCTTCGGCAGCGATATGGAGTCCGTTCTGGGCGGAATCCTCATCAGGCACCGCGGCACCGGCGTCGTGGTGCTGAACCTCGCGCCGACAAAGCTAGACCGCGTGGGGGGCTTCTGATGTTCGCGACGATTGAGCGCTGGGGCCCCGCCTGGGCCGTACGAGACTCCACGGGGTTGCTGATCCGGCGCGGTTTCGTGAGCCGCGACGAGGCGGACCGCTGGAGCAGCGTCACCGATCGCTCCGAGCTGCGCGAGTTCTTCTACCCTTCCTCAGTCCATTGGGGCGAGGATTATGACGAGCGGCGTGGAATGAAGCGCATCTTCGCTAGGTCGGCCAAGGAGGCGCTCGAATGGGCGACGGCCCGACAGGGCGCGACGCTCACGATCGACAACATCTTTCCGAAGGAGCCCAAGCCATGACTAGGCGCATTCGCGGATCGAGCGTCCTCGATCCGAGCGACGTTCTTCGATTGCCAGGCCCCTTCTTCGCGCCGCTTGATGCTGAGGAACATGAACTCGGCAATCAAGGCTATGACGTCGATGATCTCTGCCGGCATTGCGGAGCGGGCTTCCTGTCCCACGTCAACGGTCGCTGCCCTCTGAGGAGGTAGACCGCGGCAATCCCGTCTCTCAGCATCAGCCTTGCAGCAGGCGACGGGTTCACTCGATGTCGGATGCGCGGTTCCGTTAGAGCGTTGAACGGCCACGGAGTGCAGTCTCTCCCCGCGTGGGTAAGCGCCGGTCCGGCGCTGGAGAGCGCCCTGACCCGCCGCCGCCGTGCCGCAACCCGCCGGCACTCGGCCCGTGTTGCCGCGCTTCGCGCGGCGGCCCGCGCCAGCCTCGGCCGGGGGTTTCCCGCCGCTTCGCGGGCGGTGCGGAAAGGCGGCCAAAGCGGGTCCTCGGGCTCCAGGCGCCGGAGCCTCCGGCGCCCGAACCGAGGAGACACATGATGCACACAAGTCTAGCCGCGCAGCTCGCCCAGCTTGAGCTCGGCCACCTCAACGTCGAGCGTATCGGGAGCGCCGCCGTTTCCGAGCTTCCGGACCCTGACGCTGTCTCGCAGACGCTCGCCGCCATCTGGTCGGACCTCTTCTCGCTGTTTCCCGAGACCGCGCTTGAGGACGACGCCGAGGAGCTCGCCTGGGGTCTGGTCAATCTCTTCCACCGAGCGGCGGCGAAGCGCAGCGCGCAGCTCGACCGCGCGACAGACGAGATTCGCTGCTTGCTCGCCTGCGCCGACGGCTCAGAGGTTCACACCAGCGAGCTCGAGACGCAGATCGACCGCGCCCGAGCCGCGGAAATCGCGATGCTCGGGCTAGAGGCTTTCCGCGAGGCCGCCGCGATCCTCTACATGAGCGAGACCGGATCTTCCTGGCGCCCGGCGGGCGGCTCCAGGCTCAATCATTCGGCCACGTTGACTTCGGCGGTGGTCGACGGCCGCGACTTCCTCCGCGCCCGCTCCGAGGGCCGGCGCCGGGCGGCGATGCCGGAGGGAACGCCGGTGCTATTCGCCGGCGGCCGCCTGTCCTTCGCCACGGATGAGGAGGCGAAGACGTTCGCGGCAAACGTCTGGGACGCGCTCGACAAGGTACGCGAGCGCGTGGCCGACCTGGTCCTCGTCCATGGCGGCGACGGCAAGGGCGCCGATCGTCTCGCCGCTGCGTGGGCGGAGCGCCGCAAGGTGCCGCAGGTCGCGTTCGGCCTCGACGCGCGGCTCGGCCAGCGAGCCGGGTTCAAGCGCAACGAGCAGATGCTGTCGCTCAAGCCGCGCTATCTCGTGGCATTCGCCGGCAACGGCGTCCTCGAGCGCCTGGTCATACAGGCGAAGGAGAAGGGCGTCGCGGTCGTCGACCGGCGCGGGCCGCTCGGCACTAATCCGAAGCGGGCGGCGCGCATCGCCGCGGCGGCATGAGCCGCCTTCGCTGGGCCGGCTTCGGCCGGTCCAGCCGCTCTGGCAGCGGTTTACGAAAACGCGATTTTGTCCTGCATGAACGAACAAAACGGCGATTTGATAAACCAGCCCCGAACGCTCGCTGAGCCGATCCCCGAAAATAGACCGGTCAGGCCGGCGATCGGGCATCATGGATATGGCTCGAAACGTCGTCCGCGTTTCCACATGCTCAACATGACGATCGCAAGTTTCCGCGCCAGCGCAACCCTCGAACGAGATGAGCCCACGCGCTCCTTGAGTGCGAGTGCCCAGTCCTTCAATGCGCAGTCCGGAGCTCGCGCCCGAAGTACCGTCGCGGCGGTAACCAGATGAGAGCGTGTCAGCTTGCTGCCATTCTTTGTGATCCCAACGGTTCTGGAAACGTCGCCAGACTGGTAACGCCTTGGCACCAGGCCCAGATAAGCGGCCACGTCGGACGCGTGCTGGAAGCGATCTGGGTCCTCAATCGCGCTGTAGAAGGAAAGGGCGGTGATGGGGCCTACGCCTGGCACCTCCATGAGGAGGTTGCATACCGGATGATCTCGCGCCCGTTGCGCTAGCTCCAGGTCCAGCCTCTTCATGTAGGATCTCAGGCCGTCGCATATTTCCACAAGCGGCAGCACATCGTCGAAGAGATCAATTCCTTCCTCCGTCCGAAGCTGCGCCAGCTCCTTCTCTACGTGCTCGCGGATCGTCCCGTATGCTGCGGGGCTCTTGAACCGCCTGCCGTAGAGGACCAGCCGGGAACGGACTGCTCCCTCTGCGGCCAGCCGCAGGTGAACAAGCTTGTGGCGCATGATGAGCTTCGATCTGAGCTGCTGGCACTCCAGGCTCTTCAAATGAACTTGCGAGACGGTGTTCCGCCCCAGCCGAGCTAAATCAGCCAGCCCTCGCGCATCGCTGCTGTCCGTCTTGTTGCGCCGGATCGCGAGGAACTTGCTCGCTTTCCGCGCTTCGAAGATGGCCACTGGGTAGCCGCGGTCGAGAAGCTTGCGGACTATATGCGTATCGCTTCCTGCTTCGACGGCAATCATACCGATCGTGGGCTTTGGAAACGGCGCCAGCGCCTCCTCCAAGGCTCCGAGGATCGTCGCGCACGGCTGCTCGCGAAGAGGAACGCCTGCTTCATCAAGCACGCAAATGTTTGTTCGGGCCAGGCCCAGATCTAACCCTACCCATACCGTTCCTGATCCCATGCGCGGCCTCCTTGCCTCGGCGGACCCGGCTTAGCCACGTGATACAGGGTCATTGCCCTTCGTTTCTGCTCGAAGTCCGGGCCCGCCGCCGACTTACGCTCCACTCGAGATACGGCCTCAGCTTGTGGGCGAGGTATGTCCTCTGAGCTAGGTTTCGAGGTCCGTTGGTCTCGCACGAGGCTAGCATGAACGAGGGACAGAGCCTCCTTTGATGATCGGGGCGCCGGCTGCGTTCGATCACCGAATCCGCGTGCGAGGCTTCGAGTCGCTGGCACCCTCGGAGGCGATCTCCCGCGCGCAATACCCATTTCTGGGGACTTGAGCAGGCCGGGGCGCCGAGTTCATCCCGCACGACTGATTTAATGGATTCCTCATCATGGACAGCGTCGACGGTGGACTCGATCTGGAACTGCGGCACCGCGTGGAGAGTGCGTTTCGAACGCTTCGACCAATCCATCAGGAGATGCTCACGCTGACGGCGGTCCACAAGCTCACATATGCCGAGGTGGCAGGGCGCCTCGGGATCAGCATGGCAGAGGTCGAACGGCGACTTGCCGACGCAATTTATTTGCTGGATCGCGCTGCTGAGAGGGGAGGGAAGCCGTGGTGGCGTCGTCTATGGTGACGCGCACAACCAATCGGTCGAAGGCCACAGCTCGCTGCACGGGTTTCGCTGAGCCGCACCGGCATGGGCAAGCGCACTTTGCCAGGGAGGCGCGAGTTACGGTGCGACGAGGGTTGGACGATCTGCCGGCGGAAGTCAGGAGTGAGATGGAGGACGTGCGCCGAATCCTCTTCGAGGAGTTCGAGCGGACACGTACGACGGCCACTCAGCCATGGAAGAAGGGCGGGCGCATTCTGAAGGTGCTCGCCTACGGAGGGGCGCTCTTCGGACCTGCCGCTTCGGATGCGGACGAGCCCGCCGCGACGAACCTATTGGTTGTCGTCAACGACAAGAGGCTCACAAGCTTCGCCGACTATTGGTCGCCCGTTGCCGATCGGCTCGAACGGGAGCGGACTATCGCCAACACGCTCCGCCGCGACTTCACCCTTATTGTCTACTCACTGAACCAGGTGAACCGTCACCTGGAGGATGGTGTCCGCTTCTTCGCCGACGTCCTCTCCCGGGGGGTCGCCGTTTACGATGACGAGGGCACCCACTTTGCGGCACCGAAGCGATTGCCGGAGAGGCAGGCCAAAGCCGCTGCGCTAGCCCATTTCGATTTCTGGTACCCCCGGTCAGTTAACGCGCGGGAGCTGGCGGGACATAGTATGAACGCCGGAATTCTCAGCGATGCAGCCTTCCTCCTGCATCAGGCGACAGAACGTGCGTACCACTGCGTCTGCCTGCTGCTTACCCTGCATAGCCCCAAGACCCATCGGCTGGACCTCCTGAGGTCGAACGCAGAGCACTTTGCCCCGGTTCTAGTCCGGGTGTGGCCAACGGATTCCAAGTTTGAGAGGCGCTGCTTCGAGAAGTTGAGACGCGCTTACGTCTTGGGCCGCTACGATCCAGCCTATCATGTCACATTGGATGAACTGCGTTGGATTGACGAGCGGGTGCGTCAGCTGCAGGAACTCGTGCGCATTGAGAGCGCGATCCGAAAGCTTCCGAAGGTCACGCGACAGGTGTTTGCCGCCCGCCGAGCAGGCCTGGAATACGAAGAGATTCGGGACCAGCTCGGGCTAACCGCGCTCGACGTGGAGCGCACCGTAAACCGGGCGCTGGACAGCATCGTTCGACACCTGCGGCGCTCAAAGCGGAACCCGATCGATCCTGGCACAGTTTCTTTGCTGGGACTTCCCGCTGAACTAACCCATTCTCGTTGCGTTATAAATCCCCAAGCCTTCCAGCTCGAGGAGGCCAAGGTACGGCGCGGGCACGAAAGAGAGTAGCGAGGCGCACCCAGAGGCAGCTCCCGAACGTGGAAAGGCGGGGAGGCGCCAAGCCGGGAATCTGCCTTGCATCAGAGCGCGCGTGGAAGAGATCAAGACTGATAGAAGCGTTCGACGCTCGGGCAAGTCGCTGCGGATCTGGAAAGGAGCTCGGCGCGCTGCTTTCAGACGTAAGCCACGAACTCGGCTTCCGCTATTTCGCCCTACTCCACCATGCCAGCCTCGCTGGCGGACCGAGCAAGCTGATCCGGATCGATAACTACCCCGACGACTGGGAGGATGAGCTGGTAGAGGGCCGGCTGTTCGAGCGAGATCCTGTTCATGAAGCGAGCGTGAGGACCAACGTGGGCTTCCCCTGGCGCGATCTTGGGAAGCTCGTGAGGCTGACCGATGAGCATCGCCGAATACTCTCTCGCGGTCGTCGATACGGCATAGGCGACGGCTTCACGGTTCCAGCGAATGTGCCCGGCGAGCCTAGCGGTTCGTGTACCTTTTCAGGCCCCGCCGGGATGAAGGTTTCGAAGGCCGCGCTTCGCTGCGCCGAACTAATTGGTGCTCACGCCTTCTTCGCGGCGCGCCAGATGCACGGCTATCAGTTGTGGGATTCGCGACCGCACCTAAGCCGTCGCGAGCGAGAATGCCTAAGCCTGCTGGCAGCCGGCAAGACAGATTGGGAGATCGCGGCGATACTCGGGCTGAGCCCGGAAACCGTCCATCAGTATGTCAAGCGCGCACGTGCCGCCTACGACGTAGTCAGCCGGACTCAACTCGTGGTTCGCGGGTTGCGTGACGGATGGATCAGGTATCCCGACGTCTAGTTGTTCGTCTTCGACATAGTCTCACCGTCTCTGCCGTCAGACCATTTCATCTCCTGCTCAGCCCTTGTGGCCCGGCTGCAGCGTTACGCAACCCGCGGCCCTTCGGCCCGTGTTGCCCTGCGGGCTGCCCGCGCCGGCCTTGGGCCGGGGTTACCCTGACGGTGCGCTCCGCCGCTTCGCGCGGGCCCTTTCCGGGCTGTCGACGGGATGGTCCCGGCGGCAGGGACAGGAGACTTTCGACATGACCAACATCGTTCTTCTCGTCGGCAACCTCGGCAACGACCCGGATCTCCGCTCGGCGAACAACGGCACCGACATCGCCAGTTTCAGCCTCGGCACGAGCAGGCCCAAGCGCGACAGCGAGGGCAAGACCTACAAGGATGCGAGTGGTTTCACCGCCAAGGACACCGAGTGGCACCGCGTCACCTGCTTCAACGGCCTTGGCAGGGTCATCGCGCAGCACGCGACCAAGGGCATGCTCGTTTCGGTCCGCGGCCGGCTCCACTACACTCGCTGGACCGACCGCGAAGGCATCGAGCGCTACGGCTGCGAGGTCATCGCTGACGACGTTCAGTTCCTCAGTCGGCTGCGGCAGTCGGGCGCCGGCTCTGAGCGGCAGGGCGACCTGGACGACGACGTGCCGTTCTGAGGTCCCATCCCGCCCCGGCGGCTGGCGCCGCCGGGGCTCTTTCTTGTACCTTCGCGCTAACAACCAGTCGCTGAGTGGCTCCTCGCTCCGGCGCATTTTTCGAGCGGGAGGAGAGGCTGCGGGGTGAAGAGTCTCGTCTCGTAGAGGCCCAGTGTGGCGGACGGCGAAGCGGCTCTCAAGGATGCGCGGTGCCCCCAATTTGCTTCGCAAATCGGCTCCCCCACGCCCCGCTTCGCGGCGCCTTCGGCGTCCCTGACAGCCGCTCCGCCGCCCGCTCCTCAAGCGCCGTCTTCGATCCTGAAGACTGCAAAAATGGAGACGGCGATGACCATTTCGATGAGCAGCAGCACTCGGTGCCATGCACTTGTGGACGCCTTACAGGCCGAGTTCGGCGGTATCTTGGCAGATCGTATCCTGGAGGCGGAAGCGGCTGATTTCCTGTGGGATGCGCGGGTCTCGGAGCGCTACCTCGGACAGCATTTCGGTGATCAATTTGATGTTGAGGAAGTGTCCCTGGAGCTCTCGCGCGTGCTGGTGTTGAGCCATCTGGGCGGCCGGTGGCAGATCGGAGTGTGCCTTGTCGATGGCGATGGAGCAGTCGTCGATCTGCTCTGGAAACGGCCGTTCGGGAGCCGTGCAGAGGCCGAAATGGCCTTCGCTCAGGGGCGATAATGCACGCAGACATCGTCCGGCGGGAGTGGCGCGGCAGCGTCGCTCCCGCCTTCTTTTTGCTCGCTCGGCTGCGGCCCGACGTCGAGACCTTGCGGAACAACGATCGAGAGAGTCGTGCCCCCGCGCCGAGCGCGCGGGGGCACTTGCCACCCCCCAATTTCTCTAGGGGTGGCCGTAGACCTGGCCGCACGACCAGTTGCGCGCTTTCAAAGCGCATGTCGGTCGACGAGGTCCAGGTCCGGGGGTTCACATGGCTGAAAGCTAGCTTCGAACTTCAATGGCTTGGGCTGATAGGTCTCACCGCTTTTCCACATTGAAAGCATGATGGTGGCCAACTTCCGGGCTAGCGCAACCCTTGCTCGCCCACGGCCACGGCGCTGCTCCACCTGCGATGCCCAAGCGTGCAGCTGAGTGCCCGGATCGCTACACTTCATGAAGTGGGTGCTGGCGCCGACCAAGAGTGTCCGCGCTGGGGCGCTTCCCATTCTGGAGATGCGACCAACCCGTTGCACCAAGCCCGACTGGTGGAGTTTCGGCGTCAGTCCCAGATAGGAGCCTACATCTGCGGAACGGCGGAAGCGATGGGGTTCGCAAACGACGGCATAGAACGTCAGGGCGCAGATGGGTCCGACTCCGGGGATCGCCATGAAGCGGCGGCAGACCTCGATTTCCAAGGCCAGGCGCTTCAGTTCGCGATCGATTTGTTGCTGGTGAGCGATCAGCCGCTCACACAAATCGAGCAGGTAGCGCAACTCCGCCACCAGAGGATTCGGAGCTTTCCCGAAGAGCTTCTTAATCTCGGGCTCAACCCTTTGACGCATGAGGCCAGAGGTCGCGCGCGATCTGATCCGGCCGCCAAATAGCTCTAGCTGGCGGTAGAGAAATGAGGCGGCCCGCACGCGCGTCCGGATGATATGCGAGCGGATGGCGAGGCGTGAGGCAAGGAACTGGCACTCTAGGCTCTTCAGGTGCACCCTCGAGATCAGGGTCGCTCCAACCCGGCCTGCTTCAGCTATCCCATGCGCGTCGCCAGCATCGGTCTTGTTCCGCCGCGCGCGGAGGAACTTGCTAAGCTGGCGAGTCTCGTAAACGTCTACGATGTAGCCGAGGCTTCGCAGGCCGCGGGCAAGGTGCATTCCCGTGCCGGTTTCGATGGCCACCCTGGCGCACCGGCGGCGTTTGAGGAAGACAATCTCGCGATGGACACTCCTCACATCGGTGGGGCAGGTTGCCTCGTGCAGGATTTCACCAAAGCCGTCGATGACGCACACGCTTGTTGTCTCAACGCCGACGTCGAGGCCCGCCCAGATCTCTCGTGCCATAGGATTCGTCCCCTGAAGGCAGGGGCTCCGCTCCACCACGGGTGACGGCCTAATCGACCATCGCTCACCGCGGAGTCGAAGCCCCCCCCGCTAAAGACGACCGAGACGGCTCAAACACTACGAATTTCTTTGGTTCGGGAGCGACGCGTTGGCGCGGTTTGGCCGCTTTGTCTGCGCATAAGCGAACCCACTGATGGCTGTGGGACTTCCTGAGACGTCAGGAGGGTAGAGACTGTAGGGAGCGGGGTAAGGCAAGATTAAAGCAGTGCCTCCCTGAGGCCCTGAAAGTGGCGTCTGCACATCGTTTTTTGTGGAGGCATGCCAGGACGCGTGCCTCCACTTGCTCGAGAATTGGCGGATTTCTGCGCCCGTTGATGGAGGACCTTGAAGCGGCTCGCCAGCCTCGCCTCATATCCTTGCTATGGCGCAGGAAGATGATTTCGAGCTGTGGCTCGGCCGTATCGGCGATCGCGGCCGCGGCAGCGGCAAGCGCTTCGCCAATCGCGTTCGGCAGGCCACGCAGCTGACGGGCGGGCCAAGCGCGCGTGGCGGTGCCCGGAAGTTCGACGGGAGCCGCATCGGCCGCGGTGCCGGCGCCGGGCGCGTGTTGTCGAGCGGGTCGAGGTACAGAGGCGCGACGGCGCGGCGCGTGGTGGTGAAGGCCAGCATCGTGAAGCTGGGCCGGAAGGGCCTCGCGCGGGCGACGGCGCACATGCGCTACCTGCAGCGGGACGGCACGACCCGCGAGGGCGAGCGCGGCGCGCTCTACTCGGAGCGGGAGGATCGGGCGGACGGCAAGGAGTTCGTCGCTCGCGGCGAGGGGGATCGTCACCAATTCCGGTTCATCGTCGCGCCGGAGGACGGGTCCGAGTACGAGGATCTGAAGCCGCTCGTACGGCGCTTCATGGCCCAGGCGGAGAAGGACCTCGGCACCAAGCTCGACTGGGTGGCGGTCGACCACTTCAACACTGGTCATCCGCACAGCCATGTCATTGTCCGCGGCAAAGACGATCGCGGCAAGGACCTGATCATCGCCCGCGAGTATCTGACGCAAGGGCTGCGCGAGCGTGCGGCCGAGCTGGTCAACCTGGACCTGGGGCCGCGGACCGAGCGGGAGATCTTCCGCTCGGAGCTGCGGGAGGTCGAGCAGGAGCGGCTCACCACCATCGATCGGCGGCTGATCAGGTCGGTGGACGCCGATGGCCTAGTCGATCCGCGGCGCGGCAGCTGGGTTGAGCAGGACCTGCGGACGGCGCGGCTGCGGACCCTCTCGGGAATGGGCCTGGCGAGCGAGCAGCGTGGCGGACGGTGGAAGCTCGATCCGGACTTGGAGACGACGCTGCGGGAAATGGGTCGCCGCGGCGACATCGTGCGAACGATGAACCACGCGCTCCGGGTGGCGATGCAGCCGCGGGCGCCGCAAGACCAGGCGATCTACGATCCGGATGCACCCGATGCGCGGCCGGTTGTCGGCCGTCTTGTCGCTGCCGGTCTCGCGGACGAGCATGCCGATCGGCGGTTCCTCATAGTCGACGGGGTGGATGGGCAAACCCGCTATGTGGACATAGGGACCGGTGCCACGGATGCGCGGCCGGGGGCGATCGTCCAGATAGAGCCGCGGCAGGCAGGCGTGCGGGATGTGGATCGAACGATTGCCGAGATCGCCGACGCCAGCAAGGGCTGGTACAGCGTCGAGCTTCATCGGTTCCGCGACCCGACGGCGACCGAGCCGTTCGCCACGGCGCATATCCGCCGGCTGGAAGCGCTTCGCCGCACCGGCCTTCCTGTCGAGCGGGAGGTCGACGGCTGGTGGCTGATCCCTCCCGACCACCTGCAGCGGGTCGAGGCGCACGAGCGGCGGCTTCGGACAAGGATGCCCGTCACTATTGCGCTCCTCAGCGGTGACCGGCTTGATCTTCTGCCCGAGCGCAACGGAGCGACGTGGCTCGACCGCGAGATCGTTGCTGAGAAGCCGGTGGAGCTCGGTCGTGGGTTCGGCGCAGAGGTTCGCAAGGCGATCGACCGGCGCCTGCAATGGCTCGCGGCTCAACGGCTGATCGATCTCGAGGGAGAGGATTATCGGTTCAGGTCCGACCTGGTGGATCGGCTGGAGCGGCGGGAGCTCAGGGCCGCCGCGGCGAAGATCGGGCGGGAGAGCGGGCGAGCCTTCCGCGATCTCGCGGTCGGCGACCACGTGCAGGGGATCTGTCGAGGAGCGGTCCAGGTCGGCGACCGCAAGTTCGCGCTGGTCGAGCGCTCGCTCGAGTTCAGCCTGGTGCCGTGGCGGCCGGTGCTGGAGCGGCAGATGGGGCGGGAGATATCGGGCGTCGTGCGCGGCGGCGGGATCAGCTGGACCATCGGACGCGAGCGGAGCGGACCCAGCATCGACACGTGAGCCGGAGGGACATGCGGTGAGCGAGCGCTTGGTGCGGCGGAGGCTCCGTTCGGCCCGACGCCGTTTGCCTCCATACTCGCGCTGCCATGAAGACCTTCAAGACCCGCCACCAATTCTATCTCCCCGACGATCTATCGGAAGCTCTCGATCGGCTCTGCTCTGCCTCGGGTTCGTCCAAGACGGCCGTGCTGACTGAGGGGCTGAAAGCCGTACTCGAAAGGCATGCCGGTCATGAGCTGGACTTGAGGTTCGGGGTGCGGCTCGACCGGATGAGCCGCGGCCAGGAGCGACTTGAAAACAAGGTCGACCTTTTGGCCGAAGCCTTCGGCACGTTCGTTCACCATCAGCTGACGATGGTCGCCCATCAGCCGCCGTTCGATGACGAGACGAGGCAGCTCGGTCTCAAGCGATATCAGGCCTTCATCGATCTGGTGGGGCGGCGGCTGGCGTCGGATTCGAAGCTGCGCTTGCTCCCCGCCGAGGATGACGCGGCCGGATAACGGCCTCATCTTAGGTTGGCCACCTGAGCGGGTTCTCGCCGTCATTGCCGTTCTAGCAGTAGCCCGCAGCCCTTGCGTGTGCGCATATGTGGAAGTAGTGAAATCATGATTTTTGAGCGGAGGGGCGATCGCCATGGTGGGCAACAGCTCGAAAGAGAGCGCTATCCAGTTCAAGGTCTCTCCAGCCCTCAAGAAGGAAATCTGTAGAAACGCATTGGAGCGAAACGAGACGGTGCGCGCATTCATACTGCGTGCCCTGAAGGAGCAGGGCATCGCCATTTCGGACACCGAATTGATCGATCGTCGACGCGGAGTTGTACGATGACGGCATCATCGGAGCACGTCTCCGGGGCCTCAGTCGTCGATCTGTTCTGTGGCGCGGGTGGCCTTTCTTACGGCTTCAAGACGGAAGGCTTTAAGTTGGCCGCCGGGATCGACATCGACGAGGCCTGCCGCTTTCCCTACGAGGCGAACAATGCCGCGCCATTTCTGCGCAAGGACGTCGGAAAGCTGACCGCCAAGGAGATCGACAATCTGTTCCTGCCCGGGGGTAAGCGCGTGCTCGTGGGCTGCGCGCCATGCCAGCCGTTCTCCACGTACAATCAGAAGAACAAAGATCCGAATTGGCGGTTGCTGCATGCCTTCGGCGGCCTCATCAAGAGCGCCGCGCCGGATGTCGTTTCGATGGAGAACGTCCCGCGGCTGCTCAATTTTCGGGACGGGGAAGTATTTGGCTCGTTCGTCGCCACGCTGAAAAGCGCGGGTTACAAGGTGGTGTGGGATGTGCTCTACGCCCCCAACTACGGCTTGGCGCAGACGCGATCGCGCCTGGTGCTGCTGGCATCCCGTCTCGGCGAAATCTCAATGCCCGCACCGACGCATGACTCGAATACGCACCGGACGGTGCGCGACGAAATCGGCGATCTGCCATCTTTGTCACACGGCGAGGTCGACGAGCGCGATCCACTTCATCGCGCGAGCCGGCTGTCAGACATGAACGCTCGACGGATCGCTGGTGCGAAACCGGGAGGGACGTGGCGAGAATGGGATCAATCACTCGTCGCCGACTGCCATAAGGTCGAGACCGGCAAGGGATACTCCTCGGTATACGGCCGGATGAGCTGGTCGGCACCCTCGCCCACGATCACAACCCAGTTCTACGGCTTCGGCAACGGACGCTTCGGCCATCCGGAGCAGCATCGGGCGCTCACGCTTCGCGAAGGCGCGTTGCTACAAGGATTCCCCCGCGATTACCAATTCGTACGGCCGGGGGATCCGATCCATTTCAAGAAGATCGGCCGTTTGATCGGAAACGCCGTGCCGGTCAGGCTCGCGAGCGCCATCGCGCGCGCCGTGAAGTCGCACCTGGAGAGCGTGCAATGACCGCGCCCCGCGAGCTCGTGATGACCATCAGCCTTAATGCGTTGGAGCATCTGGGGATCAATCTCTACAGCAACATTCCGGCCGTGCTCTCGGAAATCGTCGCCAACGCCTGGGATGCAGACGCGGAGAATGTGAAGGTCGTCATCGATAAGGGCGCCGAGACCATCACAATCGAAGACGACGGCACCGGCATGGACCGCGATGGGGTGATCGATCGCTTCCTGACCGTCGGTTTCAAACGGCGGGACGTGCTCGGCGGGAAGACTCCGAAAGGACGCAGTCCGATGGGCCGCAAGGGCATCGGCAAGCTGTCGATCTTCTCGATCGCGCAGGTGGCGGAAGTCTACACCATCGTGGGCGGCGAGAAGACCGCCTTCCGCATGGATCGCGAGGTGATCCGCAAGGCCATCGCCGGTGCCGGCCAAGCGAGCTACAAGCCCGACGAAATCGGCAATTGGCCCGCGGATCTGAAGAAGGGCACGCGGATCGTCCTCTCCAAGATTTCGAGGTCGTTGTCGGGGATGACCGTGGAAGGCCTGAAGCGCCGCGTGGCACGGCGTTTTGCGGTGATCGGCCCCAAGAACGACTTCAACGTCACAGTCAACGGCAACGTCATCGGTCCCGAAGACCGCGCCTATCACAACGCGCTGCAATACCTCTGGACCTACGGCGACCAGACGGAGTTCGTGAAGCTCTGCAAGAACTTGGAACGTCCCGCCGACGATCGGTCGACTGCCGTCAAGGACGCGCTGAAGAAGGCGGGCCTCTCCCTTACCGGCTGGATAGGCACCGTCGCCAAGCCCGACCAGTTGAAAGACGAAGACGGCGACAATCTCAATCGGCTGGCGGTCTTCATGCGCGGCAAGATGGCGCAGGAGGACATACTTGATGAGTTCGGCCAGAAGGAAATCTACGCCGATTACGTGATCGGCGAGCTGCACTGCGAAGAGCTGGATCTGGACAGCGCGGGTGACATCGCGACGAGCAGCCGGCAATCGTTGAAGCAGGACGACCCGCGGTTCGAGGCGTTGCGCACAATCGTACTCGCCGAATTGCGCAACATTGCTGGGCGCTGGAGTGAGTGGCGCCGTACCGACGGGGCCAAGGCCGCGGCGACCGTGCCGGCGGTGTCGGATTGGCTCGGACAGTTGACGGGCGACACAAAGAAGAAGGCGGAGCGCTGGATAGGCCGCTTGAACACGATCCGGTCGAACGACGAAGGCGACAAGAAGGAGCTGCTGAAAGCGTCGATCCTCGCCTTCGAAAGCTATCGTCGGAAGGAGGAGCTCGACCGCCTGGAGGATCTGAAGGACGAAAGCATCGAGCACATACTGGAGATCTTCAAGAGCATCGACGATCTGGAGCTCAGCTATTACGGCCAGATCGTGAAGCTGCGGATTGGCGTGATCCGCACGCTGCAGGACAAGCTCAAGAAGAACGACAAGGAGCTCGTCCTTCGCGACTATATCTTCGATCACCTGTGGCTGCTTGATCCGTCGTGGGAACGGACTAAGGGCAGCGAGCATGCCGAAACGCTGGTGCAGAAGTTCTTGGACGACAATACGGCCAAGCTGAAGGGCAAGGCCAAGACCGCCAGGATCGACATCGGCTATCGCACGACGGGTGGGAAGCACGTGATCGTCGAGCTGAAGCGCGCCTCGGTTGCCGTGCCGGTCGATGAGCTCGCTCGCCAAATCCGCACCTATCGCGACGGTGCTAAGAAGATCCTCGAAAAGACGACGTACAAGAATTGGCCAATCGAGATCATCTGCCTACTCGGCAAACCGCCGCCCGAGTGGAATGACGCGAGCGGGACTGGGCCGACGGGGGTGATCGATACGCTCAAGACGGTTGATGCGCGCATCGTCTTCTACGACGAGCTGCTGACGAACGCGGAAAGCGCCTACGCCGACTATCTCGACGAGCACGTTAAGGTGGACAAGCTCTGGGGGGTGTTCGAGGCGATTGATGACTTCACGCCGCCGAAGCCCTGACATACCGGTCGACGCTGCGCGCAGCCGCATCATGCGGTCTGTCCGGCAGGCGCACACCGGTCCGGAGTTGGTCGTTAGGAAGCTCCTGCATGCCATGGGGCTCCGCTTTCGACTTCAACGTCGCGACCTGCCCGGCACGCCGGACATCGTCCTACCAAAGCACCGGACAGCGATCTTCGTGCACGGCTGCTTCTGGCACCGTCATGTAGGATGCAGCAAAGCGACAATGCCCAGAACCCGCACTGAGTTCTGGCGCGAAAAGTTCGACCGAAACGTCGAGCGCGATCGGGTCAACGAACGAGCGCTAGCTGATGCGGGCTGGCAGGTTCTGACGGTCTGGGAATGTGAAACCCGCGAGGCTCAGACGCTCTCGAACAGGCTGTGCGCAGCGTTCGGGACCAGCGCTACGGGGGAGGCTCCGCGGCAAACCTGAAGCACGGGTTGTGCGATGCCGAGTTCGAGATAATCAGCGCCGACACCTAGGAGAGCGGTGTTGCCGGTGAGGGGAGTTCACGGTATGTTCTCGCTCACGCGGTTGCGGCATGAGCCGACTTGATTAAGGTGCGGGCAATGATGGGAGCATCTCCAGAATATTCGCAGAAGCGGTCGGGTGCGTACTTCACGCCCGCTGACGTGAGTGCGGCTTTGGTGGCTTGGGCCTGCCGCAAGCCAACCGACCGCATGATCGACCCCTCGTGTGGCGATGGCCAGTTCTTGGCGCATCATCGCAACAGCGTCGGTATCGAACAGAACCCCGTCTCCGCGCACCGCGCAATCCAGCGGGCGCCAGGTGCGCTGGTACACGAAGGCGACTTCTTCACCTGGGCTATTGAAACACGTGAGAGGTTCGAGTGCGCTGCGGGCAACCCTCCCTTCATCCGGTATCAGACCTTTAAAGGGGACGTGCGGCGCCGGGCGCTGGATCTCTGCCTCGATCTGGGTGCCCGCTTCAGCGGGCTCACCTCCTCATGGGCGCCGTTCATCGTCGCCACCGCCGGCCTTTTGAAGCGTGGCGGCCGTATGGCCTTTGTCCTCCCCGCCGAGATTGGCCACGCGCCCTACGCAGCGCCGCTGCTCGAGTATCTCGTTACATCCTTTTCAACAGTGCACATCATCGCTGTCCGCAGAAAGCTGTTCCCAACGCTCTCGGAGGATTGCTGGTTGCTCTACGCTGACGGCTTTGGCGGTAGGGCCGATGCCATCGACCTAACTGTCTTAGATGAATTCGTACCGGATAGGGTGCCGCCGAAGCCAACTTTGAGGGTCAACCTTGAAGAATGGCGGACAGTCTGGGGTCGACGCCTTCGCCCCTACCTGCTGCCTGCGTCGGTGCGCCGCGTCTATGCTGCTGCGCTTGCTGATCCGGATACGCACCGGCTGTCCGATTTCGCTTCCGTTGGCATCGGCTATGTCAGCGGCAACAATGACTTTTTTCACCTGAGGCCCTCGGACGCGAAGCGTCTGCGTATTCCCGCGGGCCTTCTGCAGCCGTCGCTGCGGAACGGTAGGGCGATGCCGGACAGGCAGATCACCAACGCCACCGTCGAATCTTGGGTGCGGAAGGACGAGCCTGTGCTGCTACTGAGGCTGACGCGCGATCAGGAGCTTCCAGCCGCGGTGCGAAATTATCTCGACAGCAGTGCCGGCCGCGAAGCAAGGCAAGGGTATAAGTGCCGCAATCGCGCGCCCTGGTATGCGGTGCCCGATGTGCAGATCCCCGACTTCGTGCTGAGCTACATGTCGGGGCGGAACGCGAACCTGGTCAGAAACAGCGCTGGCGTTTCGTGCACCAACAGCGTCCATGCGGTGCGAGTGCAAGATCGCGCGCTAGCGGCGAGGCTGCTGCCGCAATGGTCTTCACCCTTCGTGAGGTTGAGCTGCGAGCTCGAAGGCCATGCGCTCGGCGGCGGGATGTTGAAGCTTGAGCCACGCGAGGCAGGGCGGATTGTGTTTCCGTCGGCCACCGCGGTCAAAGCGGCCGACGAAGAGGAACTGGAAGACGCAATTGGCTCGCTGCAGCGCTGGCGGCACTATGCCGATTGAGTTGGAAACAAAATCTTCGTGTGGCCGGCGCGGGTCGATGCCCCCCGGCAAATGGCACCCAGGGATTGCGCGACACCACGATAAAAGAGAAGCGGGTGGTGGCTAGGATGTCTGCGAAATCTGAAGCCTGGATCTTTTTCGATCACATAGTCGCGAAGGCCGCGCCTAGCGGGGTGCACAGCAATCCTTGGGTGCTCGAGCCAGACGGAAAGCTACGTTTCGAGCCGGATTACGAGACGCTTGCGCGATTATTGGGTGTGCCCCTGCACCTGAGGGCGGGGACGCAATCCGGAGTTCCGGCGCTGGCCCTCGATGTATGGCTCAGTTACGAACTTCGCAGAGCGGGCTTTGATCGGGACGAAGTGTGGCCTAGGCCGACAAATCCGCGTATCCTTCCTGCCGCGGTCACTTCCCTCGTGAAGTCACTGCCCAGCAGCCTTCGGAACCAAGTCGCCGACCGCTTGGCGAAAAACACGTCGATACCCGGGGTCACCTCTTCTTCGGCGGCGATCCTGGGAAAAAATTACCTGAAGCAGGTCGACGTGATTATCACGGACTGGGCCACAGGCCCCGAGTTGCTTGTTTCCACGAAGCGCATGGACTCCTCGTACGGGAAGAACGCTCCAAACAGGATTGAGGAGTCCTACGGCGATGCGAAGAACCTGCGGCTACGGCACCCGCTGGCGGCCCTAGGCTTCCTGTTCGGACTTCGTTCGGATATCCTGCAGAAGGAGCCAAAGACGGCGGACTGGTTGTTCGATCTGCTTGCTAAACTTGGGCAGGAGGATGACGCCTATCACGCAACGTGTCTCGTCCTGATGGAATATGCGGACGAGGCCGCGCTGCCAGATGCTGAGGCGGAACCTCCCGAAGAGGGCATATTGGAACCTGGGCCGGAGCCCGAAGGTGAGGAACCACCCGCAGCGATAGCCGAGGCCACAATCGAAGAAGTTATAGATCATCTGCCGAAGGTGACCATTCTCGAAGATCGGACGCCCCCGGGATTGTCGCCTAGCCGTTTCCTCGCTGCCATGGTCATGCGCGTGCTCGGTGCTACACCGGTCAATATGCACGAGGAGGCACGACGCCGCCGCGCTTCAGCCTTACCCGCTCAATAGCCAAGAGCGGCGCGCCGGCGGACTCTTCAAATCAGAAGTGCCCATTCAAGATGTCAGTGTCCGCTTTCTCGGCTGGCCTGCACGGGAGCAGCTAGTCCGGTCCCGGCCACAAGCAGCCGCCAAGGCCCGCGCCTCGTCCGACTGGGTGCCGCGAGATGTCACTCTATCCCCCTCGCTTGTTACCTATGCGTTACCTGGCGCAGATTTAGGTAACAGAAAAATAGCGGAAAACTGGCGCGCCCGGCAGGATTCGAACCTGCGACCCCAAGCTTAGAAGGCTCGTGCTCTATCCAACTGAGCTACGGGCGCGTGGGCGCACGCTTAGCCTGCTTTGCGGTTCCGTGAAACCGCGCTAGGCCGGCGCCATGAACGGGGGGCGGATCGAGGCGGTCGAGGCGGGGGCGGTCACGGGGCGGAACCTGCGCTATTTCGACTTCGTGATGGCGGCGTTCGTGACCGTCCTGCTGCTGTCGAACGTGATCGGCGCGGGCAAGGTGGCGGAGTTCCAGGTGCCCGGCATCGGGCCGGTGCCGTTCGGGGCGGGCATCCTGTTCTTCCCCGTTTCCTACGTGATCGGCGACATCCTCACCGAGGTCTACGGCTTCGCTCGCGCGCGGCGCTGCATCTGGGCGGGGTTCGGGGCGCTGCTGTTCATGGTCTTCATGTCGGTCGTGGTGGTGGCGCTTCCGCCGGCGCCGACCTGGCCGGGGCAGGAGGCGTATGAGCAGGTGTTCGGAGCGGTGCCGCGCATCGTGCTCGCCTCGATCCTGGCCTTCTGGGCGGGCGAGTTCGCCAATTCCTATGTGCTGGCGCGGATGAAGGTGTGGACCAAGGGCAAGCATCTGTGGACCCGGACGATCGGCTCGACGCTGGTCGGGCAGGGTGTCGACAGCCTGATCTTCTACCCGCTCGCTTTCTACGGAATTTGGGACAACGGCCTTCTCTTCCAGGTACTGCTCATCCAATGGGCGCTGAAGGTAGGATGGGAAGTGCTGCTGACCCCGGTGACCTACGCCGTGGTCGGAGCGCTCAAGCGCAGGGAAGGCATCGACATCTACGATGAAGCGACCGACTTCACGCCGTTCAGCACGCGGGTCTGACCATGGGTGAGTATCAGGAGCTGAAGCTCGTCCTCATGCAGCTGTTCGGGCTGGGGAAGGACGCGCTCCACATCTATGTCGGAATAAGCGTGTTCCTGCTCACCGCGATCCTGTTCCGGTTGCCACTGCGCGACTGGCGGCCGCTTGCCGCAGTGTTTCTCGCGGCGGTGGCGGGCGAGGTGATCGACCTGTTCGAATGGAGCAACCGCGCCCGCGGGCCGCTGCTCTGGGGCAATCACTGGCACGACATCTGGAACACGATGTTCTGGCCGACGGTGCTGTCCCTGCTCGCCCGTTCGCCGAAACTGCTCAAGCGCTGACGGTGACGAAGTTCATGAAGTTCACGGTCTTCGCGCTTTTTCCGTAGGTGTGAACTTTGGCGATGAGAATGAGCCTGCGTTATGCCCGCGCGAGTGGAACATTAACAGAACATATGCGCAGTGTCAAGGATGAGGGGGCGTCGAAACCCAAGCCCCCTCACCGCTGCGACCAAGCTCGCCTTCGGCTCGCCAAGTCTCGCTCCTCTCCCCGCCGGGGAGAGGAGATTTAGAGCACCTCGAACAGGCCGGCGGCGCCCATGCCGCCGCCGACGCACATCGTCACGACGACATATTTCGCGCCGCGGCGCTTGCCCTCGATGAGGGCGTGGCCGGTGAGGCGGGCGCCCGACATGCCGTAGGGGTGGCCGACCGAGATGGCGCCGCCGTTGACGTTGAGCTTGTCGTCGGGGATGCCGAGCTGGTCCTGGCAGTAGAGGACCTGAACGGCGAAGGCCTCGTTCAGCTCCCACAGGTCGATGTCGGCGACGGTGAGGCCGAAGCGCTTTAAGAGCTTGGGCACCGCGAAGACCGGGCCGATGCCCATCTCGTCGGGTTCGGTTCCTGCGACCGCCATTCCGAGATAGCGGCCGAGCGGCTGGAGCCCGCGCTGGGCGGCGAGGCTCGCCTCCATCAGCACGCATGCCGAGGCGCCGTCGGAGAGCTGCGAGGCGTTGCCGGCGGTGATCATCGCCTCCGGCCCCATCACCGGCTGGAGCGAGCGAAGGCCCTCGATCGTGGTGTCGGGGCGATTGCCCTCGTCGCGGCCGAGAGTGACCTCCTTCATCGAGGTCTCGCCGGTCGCCTTGTCCTTGACCATCATCTTGGCGGTCACCGGTACGATCTCGTCGTCGAACTTGCCGGCGGCCTGGGCGGCGGCGGTGCGCTGCTGGGAGCGAAGCGCATATTCGTCCTGGCGTTCCCGGCTGACCGAGTAGCGCTTGCCGACCACCTCGGCGGTGTTGATCATCGGCATGTAGACGCCGTTGTGCATCGACAGCAGCTCCGGGTCCGGCCCGAGGCGCATTTCCGGGGTCTGGACGAGACTGATGCTCTCGACTCCGCCCGCGACCATCACGTCCATCCGGTCGACGATGATCTGCTTGGCGGCGGTGGCGATCGCCATCAGGCCCGAGGCGCACTGGCGGTCGATCGACATGCCCGACACCGTGACCGGCAGCCCGGAGCGAAGCGCCGCGGTTCGGCCGATGGTGGTCTGGACGCCCTGCTGAAGCGCGGCGCCCATGATCACGTCGTCGACTTCGGAGGGATCGATCTTCGCGCGTTCCACCGCGGCCTTGATCGCGTGGCTGGCGAGGGTGGGGGAGGGGGTGGCGTTGAACGCGCCGCGATAGGCCTTGCCGATCGGCGTGCGGGCGGTGGAGACGATGACGGCTTCGCGGGTCATTCGAGGCGTTCCTTTCGGAGGGTGTTCAGACGAATATAAGGCCGATCCATTCGGCGGTGAGGGCGGGCTTGGGCTCATCCTCGATCTCGACGGTGACGTGGTGGACGAATTGCCACTGGCCGGGGCGTTTTTCCTCGGCGGAGGTGAGGGTGAAGCGGCCGCGGACACGCTTGCCGGAGCGGACCGGCGCGAGGAAGCGGACACGCTCGAAGCCGTAATTGACCGCCATCTTCACGCCGTCGGGAATGAGGAAGACGTCGGCGGCCATCCGGCTCAGAAGCGAGAGCGACAGGAAGCCGTGGGCGATGGTGCCGCCGAACGGCGTCTTGCCCGCCGCGACCGGGTCGACATGGATGAACTGGTGGTCCTCGGTGACCGTGGCGAACGCGTCGATGCGCGGCTGGTCGACCAGGATCCAGTCGGACGCGCCGATCTCCTGGCCCACCTTCGACCGTATTTCATCCAGGCTGGCCAGCGGCATTGAGCCTCCCCATGTCCCGCGCTAATCGGCCCGCCATAAGGCGGCCGGAACGGACCGCACAAGCCCTTGGAAAGACCCCTGATGACTGACGCTACGGCAGCCGCGCGCGAAGCAATCGATCGGCTGCATCGCGCACCCGAACCGGAGGTGCTGAAGCCGCTGCTGGAGGCGGCGAAGATCGATTCCGACTCGCGCCACCGAGTCGAGAGCCGGGCGCTCGGCCTGCTCGCCGAGCTTCGCGCCGCCCAGGCCAAGGGCTGGGTCAACCAGTTCCTCCAGGAATATCGCCTCAACACGTCCGAGGGCGTTGCTCTGCTCAGCCTCGCCGAGGCGTTCCTTCGCGTGCCCGATCCGGAGACGGCCGATGCGCTGATCGCCGATAAGTTGGGCGAGGGCGAATGGGGCCGCCACAAGGGCAAGTCCAATTCCAAGCTGGTCAACACGGCAACCTGGGGGCTGGTCATCGGCCGGGCCCTGGTCGGCGAGAGCGAGCAGGCGAGCGCGCTGAAGCGCCTTCTCGCCCGGGCCGGCGAGCCGTTCGTGCGCCAGGCGGTCGGGACCGCGATGAAGATGATGGGCGAGATCTTCGTCATGGGCCGCACCATCGACGAGGCGATCGCGCGGATGCGCAAGCCGGAGAATAGAGGCTTCACCGCGAGCTTCGACATGCTCGGCGAGGCGGCGCGGACCTTCCCGGACGCGCAGCGTTATTTCCAGGCCTATGAGGAAGCGATCCGCGCGGTCGGCAAGGTCGCCGCGGAAGGCCACAGCATCTCGGTCAAGCTGTCCGCGCTCCACCCGCGCTACGAGGTCGCGCAATATGAGCGCTCGGTCTCCTCGCTGATCGAGCAGACCGAGGCGCTGGCGACGCTGGCCGCGAGCCAGGGCATCGGCCTCACCATCGACGCCGAGGAGAGCGAGCGGCTCGAGATGAGCCTCGACATCATCGAGAAGGTGGCGGGGCTTCCGCCACTCAAGGGCTGGGACGGGCTCGGAATGGCGGTCCAGGCCTATTCCAAGCGAGGCCGCGCGGTGATCGGCTGGGCGGAGGCGCTGGGCGCGAAGACCGGGCGGCGGCTGTCAGTGCGGCTCGTCAAAGGCGCTTATTGGGACAGCGAAATCAAGCGCACCCAGGAAGCCGGCCTCAGCGACTATCCGTTGTTCACCCGCAAGGCGGCGACCGACGTCTCCTATCTGGCCTGCGCGCGCGACATGCTCACCGCGCCGCACATCTACCCGGCCTTTGCGACCCACAATGCGCTGACTGTCGCGAACATATTGGAGTGGGCGGGACAGAGCCGCGACTTCGAGTTCCAGCGGCTGCACGGCATGGGCGAGGGGCTCTACGAGCATCTCGTTCGCGAGCAGGGTTTCCACACCCGGATCTACGCGCCGGTCGGAGGGCACCGCGACCTGCTGGCCTATCTGGTGCGGCGCCTGCTGGAGAACGGCGCCAATTCGAGCTTCGTCCACCAGCTCGCCGACGAGAATCTGTCGGACCGCGACCTGCTCGCCGACCCGGTCGCCAAGATCGCCGCGGTCGGCGGCACTCGGCATCCGCAGATAGGCCTACCCCAGGACATGTTCATGCCCGAGCGGAAGAACAGCACCGGCATCGACCTGCAGGACGAGGACGAGCTGGCGCGGGTGGCGGCGGTGGTCGCCCAGCCGCTTGCGGGCGGCCTGCCGGGACCTACCGCCGACCCCGTAGACCGCGCGCTGTCCGGCTTCCTTCCGTGGTCCTCGCGCAGCATCGAGGAGCGCGCGGCATGCCTCGACCGGCTCGCCGACCTGCTCGAGCGCAACCGCGACGAGCTGATGCGGATCGCCGTGCAGGAGGCGTTCAAGACGATTCCCGACGCGCTCGCCGAGGTGCGCGAGGCGGTCGACTTCTGCCGCTATTATGCCGCCCAGGCGCGCGCCAACCTGCAGCCGATCGAGCTTCCCGGGCCGACCGGCGAGCGCAACGTGCTTCGCATGGAAGGCCGCGGCGTGTGGGTATGCATCGCGCCGTGGAACTTCCCGCTGGCGATCTTCCTGGGGCAGGTCACCGCGGCTCTGGTCACCGGCAACACGGTGGTCGCAAAGCCGGCGCCGCAGACGCCGCGGATCGCCGCCCGCGCGGTCGAGCTCGCCTATGAGGCGGGGGTGCCGCGCGATGCGCTGGTGCTCGCGCCCGGCGGGCCCGAGGTCGGTGCCGCGCTGACCGAGGACGTTCGCATCGCCGGGGTCGCCTTCACCGGATCGACCGCGACCGCCAAGAAGATCGCCCGCACCTTGCTGGCGGACGACGACCGGCCGATCGTGCCGCTGATAGCCGAGACCGGGGGAATCAACGCGATGATCGTCGATTCCACCGCCCTGCCGGAGCAGGTCGTGGTCGACGTTATCACTTCGGCGTTCCGGTCGGCCGGCCAGCGCTGCTCGGCGCTTCGACTGCTGGTGCTCCAGGAGGAGATCGCCGACCGGACGCTGGAGATGCTTCGCGGCGCGATGGACACGCTCGTCGTCGGCAACCCCGCCGACCCGCGCACCGACGTCGGACCCGTCATCGACCAGGCGGCCTTCGAGCGGCTGATGACCTATCGCGACAGCATGAAGGCGCAGTGGCTTCACACGATCGCTGCGCCCGCGGAAGGCCTGTTCGTGCCGCCGACCCTGATCGGCCTCCACCGGATCGAGGACCTCACCAAGGAATGGTTCGGCCCGATCCTCCACGTCACCACCTGGCCGGCGGGCCAGCTCGCCGAGACGGTGAGGCGGGTCAATGCGAGCGGCTTCGGCCTGACCATGGGCCTTCACAGCCGGATCGCCCGCGCCGCGGAGACGCTTGAGGACGCGGCGACGGCCGGCAACCTCTACGTCAACCGCTCGATGATCGGCGCCATCGTCGGCTCGCAGCCGTTCGGCGGCGAGGGCCTGTCCGGCACCGGTCCAAAAGCCGGCGGCCCGCACTATCTGCCGCGCTTCGTGGCGGAGCGGACGACGAGCACCGACACGACCAGCTCGGGCGGCAACGCCACGTTGCTCAGCCTGGAGGACGTCGGCTTCTAAGCCCGGCCGCGCGCCCTTCTTGGAATTGCCACAATGGGCCGTCAGTCCCCTGGCGGTGACGGGAGCAATCGTGAGATCAGGGTACGCGGCCGTGCTGGCCATCGTCATGGCCGCGGAGGCGCTTCCCGCGCAGCACGCAGCGCCTGCGCCTTCCGCACCGGAAGTCGCCGGGCCGCCGTTGCCGCGGATCGTGCAGCGGCAGCGGTGCCAGCAATCGGACGACCCGGACGAGGTCGTCGTCTGCGGGCAGAATCACGAGAACAGTCCCTACCGCATTCCGCGCGAGCTTCGCGACACGGGGGAGATCAACGACGAGCATGCGTCGTTCGACGCCCAGACCCGCGACCTCGAGGCGCTGGAGCGTTTCTCGAGCCAGAATATCGGCCACCAGGGCATTGCCCAGCATTCGCGGCAGGTGGATTGCGAGTGGCGCGCGGCCAGGCAGGTCGCGGCTGGCCGGCGCCCGGATTGCGGCCGGCGCCGCCGCTCCGGCGAATAGGCGGTTGATCTTGCGAGGCGGCGCGTTCGTCGCCTGATCGACCGCTCGGCCGCGTCCGTCGCGGCAAAGTCCCGGTGACGCGCAACCGCGACTAGCCAGCCTCCCCATCACTTCACCGGGGGAGGTTCGGGACGATGCAGCGCATCGACGTCATGTTCATTTTGCTGGCCGCGTTCATGCTGGTCTGCGGCGTTTCGATGGGCGTCTATATGGGAGTCGTCCACGACTTCAGCCTGGCGCCGATCCATGCCCACACCAACCTCGTCGGTTGGGCGTCGCTGGCTTTGTTCGGGATCGTCTACCGGATCTTCCCTGAGCTCAAGGAACGGCGCCTCGCCGCGGTCCATCTGGGCCTTGCCGCTCCAGCCGCGCTCGCTTTCCCGTTCGGGATCTATCTCGCGATCTTCGCCGAGTGGCCGTTCCTGTCGATCGTCGCGGCGCTGGCCTGGCTGGCCGGCTGCCTGATCTTCCTGGCGCAGCTCGTTGGGCTCGCCTTCGCTGGTGGGGCCGATCCGGTCGCAGTGCCCGCCGAGTAACCTTCTCTACGACCCCCACGACCAACAATCGGAGAGACATCATGCTGTTTCACTGTTCCGTCGAAGCCGACGATCCGCAGCGCGTGGCGAACTTCGTCGCCGAGCTTTGGGGCGGCGAGGCCTTGCCCTTCCCGTCGGTGATCGACGGGTCCTGGGTCGCGCTCGCCGGCGACGACCGCGGCACGATGATCGAATTCTACCCGCGCGGCACCCAGCTTCACGAGACCGAGGACGGCGCGATCGGCGTGCTGAGCGCCCACCGCCGCCTCAACGGCACCCATATGGCGATCGCGACCAAGCTCGACCGCGACGAGGTGCTGAGCCTGTGCGAGCGCGAGGGATGGCCGGCCAAATATTGCCGCCGGGGCGGCGTGTTCGGCCTCGTCCAGGTGTTCGTCGAGGACTGCCAAATGCTGGAGATCCTCACCGAGGAGATGCAGCGCGAATATCTCGATGCGATCACCATTCCCAATTGGAAGAAGATGCTCGCGGCGGGCGAGAACCTGTCCGAGCCGGGGAAGCTCGCCGCCTGATCAGGCCGCGGGCGCGGCGGGAGCGGCGGGGGGCGCGGCGAAGGCCACCCCCAGCTCCTCAAGCCGGCGAAGGAGCGCGAGGATGATGTCGTGCCGCGCTTGGAAATGGTCGCGCGCGTCCGGAGTCTCAGTGAAGAAGACGACCTCCATGTCGACGGACGCCGCGGTAAGGCGGACGAGGTGGGCGCGGTCGAAGCGGGCGCGCGGCTCGGCGCTGACGATCTTCTCGATCTCGGCGGGGAGTCCGGCGAGCGCATCCGGGCGGCTGTGCGGCAGCAGCGGGATGGTCATCACGACGCGCCGGCGGTGCTGCTGCGCGTAATTGTGGACGCGGTCCTGGAGCAGTTTGTCGTTGCCGACGGCGACCAGCTCGCCGTCGAGGGCGCGAAGGCGGGTCGTCTTGACTCCGATATGCTCAACCGTTCCGGTGACTCCGTTGGGCCCGCCGAAGCTGATCGTGTCGCCGCGCCGGAACGGGCGGTCGAAGATGATCGAAAGAGCAGCGAACAGGTCGCGGAAGATGCCCTGGGCGGCGAGGCCGATGGCGATGCCGCCTATGCCGAGGCCGGCGATGAGACCGGTGACGTTGACTCCGACATTGTCGAGGATGACGACGAAGGCGATCAGGAAGGCGGCGACGGTGACGAGGCCCTGGATGAGGCCCATCGCCGTGCCAAGGCGGCCGCTCTCGTCCTCGCCGGTGCGCTGCTCAATCGCTCCGATGATCAGCGCGCGCGCCCAAATCGCGATCTGGAAGGCGGCCGCGACGATGAACAGGAAGTCGATCGTCCCGGAAACCCGGCCTGGCAGGAGCGTCTGCTCGGAGACCAGCTTCGCGGCGACCATGACGATGAAGAACAGGTAGGTACGCGAGACGACCCGCTCGGCGACTTGGCGCCAGCCGGTTGCCTGCGTGCCGCCAAGCATTCGGCGGACGAGGCCGCGAAGTCCGATCAGCGCGACGGAGATGACGATGCCGATGCCCACCGCCGTCAATATCTCGGCATAATGGGCGGCGGCCCAATCGCTCAGCCGCTGCCAGTTGGCGAACAGGTCGGGCTGGGGGGCGGCTCGGTTCGGTGCGGTCATCAGGCGGCTTGCGCCACGGCCTCCTCTGCGCCGGCTGCCCGTTCCAGGAAAAGGAGGAGCCCCCGCTCGGCCCGCGACAGATACTTGCCGGAGCGCGGGCATTGCAAGCCGCCGAGCGGATCGTCCGGGTTCGACTTTACCGCTTCGATCAGCGCGGGGTGGACGTAGGCCTTGCGGCTCATCGCCGGCGTATTGCCGAGCTTCTCGGCGACCGGCTCCAATGCCGTCTTGAGGCCGATGCGGCCGCGGGCATTGCACAATTGCTCGAAAAAGATCGCCGAGGCGCCCCAGGTGCGGAAGTGCTTGGCCGAGAAATCCTCGCCCATCGCGTCCTTGATATAGGCATTCACGTCGGCTGAGGTGACCGGGCAGGGCTGGCCGTCGTCGTCTTCATATTGGAACAGGTGCTGGCCGGGCAGATCCTGAACCTTGCGGACGATTCGGGTGAGGTTGCGGTCGGTGATGCTGAGCTCCCGCTCGATGCCGTGCTTCCCCTTGAACCTCATCTTCACGGTTCGCCCGAGCTGCTTGACGTGGCGCGTGCGGATGGTGGTGGCGCCGAAGCTTTTGTTCTCCTTGGCATATTGCTCGTTGCCGACGCGGATATGCTCGCAGTCGAGCAGGCGAACCACCGCGGCGACCACCGTGTCCTTGCTGACCGCGCGCTTGGCGAGGTCGGCATCGACCTTCTTGCGAAGCTTGGGGAGCGCATTGCCGAAGGCGAGGAGCTTGCCGTACTTCTCCGCGTCCTGCTGCTCGCGGAAGCCATTGTGATAGCGATACTGGCGGCGGCCGCGGGAGTCGTAGCCGATTGCTTGAATGTGGCCGTTGGGGTTCGGACAGAACCAGGCATTGTCGTAGGCCGGGGGAAGGCCGATCGCGTTCAGACGGTCGATCTCGTCGCGGTCGGTGATCCGATCGCCCTTTTGATCGAAATATTGCCAGTAGCGGCCGCGGCGCTTGCGGGTGTAGCCCGCCACTTCCTGGTGATCGATATAAGCGAGCATTGCCGCAGCCTAATGCGGCGCTCGGCAAGTCGTTCCGATCAGGCTGGGCTGAGCGGCTTTCGCGCCGCGGCGGCGCGCTCCAGCAGGCGATCGAAGAAGCGGTTGAGCAGGCGCTGCCCCTGCAGTTCGACGCCGTGATGAAGGCTTACCGACGCTGCGAAAGTCAGCGCAAGGAACCCGCCGAGCGTGACGAGCGGGACGTCGACGGCGCTGTCGAGGAGAAGCTTGAAGGCGATGAACAGGAGATAGTGGACGAGGTAGGTCGAGTAGCTGATCCGTCCGAGATAATGGATGGGAGCCCAGCGAAGCGGATTCATTCCGCGGTCGTCGATGAGCGCGAGAGCCAGGAGGACGAGCGGCCACAGGATGGCCACGGTCATGATCTCCCCAGCGAGAGCTAGGGTGGCGGCTGCGAGAGCGAGAAGAGCGGCGATTGCGGGCGCGAGCGAGCGGACCGGGCGTTCGCGCCAGTCGCACCAGATCGCAGCGACCATCGTCCCCATCGCGAACTCGCCGACGGCGCGGATCAGGCCGAGCCGCGGGATGTCGGTGTTCATCGTGACGCCGCCGAGCGCCTGGAGAGTGAGCGCCAGCGCCGCGCCGGACGCGAGCAGGATCAGCAGCAGGGCGACCGGCGGAAAGCGGCGCCAGTCGACGGCGAGGACGAGCAGCGGGAACAGTAAGTATGCACCGAGCTCGCAGCTGATCGACCAGGCGGGGTCGTTCCAGGTGAGGCTGTCGGTGAAGCCCCAATTCTGCACCAGCAGCAGGTGGAGGGGCAGCTCCAGCCAGGGGAATTGCGCGTGGTCCGGGGTGCCGCGCAGAGTCAACGCGAGCGCGAACAGGACGGCTCCGGCGAGCATCACCGCGTGGAGCGGCCAGATCCGAGCGATGCGTCGGCAGATGAAGCGCGGCGCCGCGGCAAGGCCTCGGTCGCGGAACTTCTGCTGATAGTTGAGCCACAGGACGAAGCCCGAGAGCACGAAGAAGAAGTCGACGGCGAGATAGCCCTTGGCGAGCAATGCATGCAGCCAGTCCGGGAGCTGGCTTCCGGCGGCGACGCGGACGTGGAACAGCACCACGAGCCACGCCGCGATCCCGCGCGCGCCGGTCAGCGATCTCAGCTCGCTCGGGGGCGGTGCGGTCGCCATGTCAGGCTCCAGCCGGCGCGGGGTTGGCGGCGAATGTCGGCGCGCGTTTCGCCTTCTCGCCCGCCGAGACCCAACGGTCGAAAGCGACCTGAACGCCGAGGATCATCCAGACGAAGGGCTGGAAGGCGACCGCGATGAACAGGGCGCCGACGAGGTAGATCAGCTGGAAGTGCTGAAGCGCGGTGGCGAGCGGGGCGATCCAGGGCCGCTCCTCGTCCGTGCGATAGCGGCGCCGAAGCCGCTCCATCCGCACAAGACCGATGGCGTGGATCAGAAGCCACAGAGCGAGGCCCGGGAAGCCCTGCTCGCCGAGCATCTCGAAATAGGCGCTGTGCCAGGCGCGGCCCGCATCCTGGGTGGTGTTTGCGCTGATGCTCTGGACGGTGCCGCTGCCCTGCTCGGTGACCGTGCTGACCCGGATCTGGTTTTGCTTGTAGGATTCGAAGCCGCCGCCGAACGGCCTTCCCTTCACATATTCCAGGGTCCAGCCCCACACGGCGAGGCGCGTGCTCGCCGATTGATCGGCCTCGTAACTCTGGATGGTGGTCATCCGGCTTGTGTAGCTCTGCGGAAGGAAGGGCACGGCCGCGAGCGCGAGGAAGCCGGCGCCGGCGAGGTAGAGGATCCGGCGCTTGCTGTCCCTCAGCATCAGCACGAACAGAGCGGCGATGCACAGGAGGCCGGTGCGGGTCTGGGTGCCGATCGGGATCAGCAGGCAGGCAAAGCAGAGGGCGTAGCAGAAGCCGCGGACTCGCCAGTCCGGCGAGAAGATCGTGCCGTGCCTGGCGAACCACAGGACGAGCGGGATCATCGCGATGGCGATGGTGGAAATGGTGCTGCCTTCGTAGAGGCCGCTATTGTCGTCGAGCAGGAGGACCAGCGAGCCGTAGCCGCCGCCGCCGAGCGCCGTCTTGATTCCCCCCGAGATGACCAGCGCGGAGGCGCAGAGCAGCATGGTCAGCAGATAGGCCTCGATGCGCAGCTTCGTTCGAAGAGCGAAGGGCAGGAAGATGGCGAAGAATATCGCCTTCCACGCCCAGTCCCATTTGGCCCAGGCGTCGAGCGGCACGTCGGCGTTGATCGTGGTGACGCCCGCATAGGCGAGCAAAGCGAGCATGAGGAGCTGGCGCGTCGCGATGCTGACGCCCTTGCCGGCATCGGTGAGCAGCCAGCCGCCGATCGCCAGGGCCGCGGCGATCAGCGACAGGTTTGGGATCCCGGCGAGGAAGGAGAAGCCGAGCCTCTGCGGCGCGATGATGTCGATATAGGCATAGAGCAGCACCCACAGGAACGGGCGCTTGAGGCCGAGCACAGCGAAAGCGGCGATGAAGGCGAGGAGGGCGAGGTCACGCACCGGGATCGCCCTCTTCGGTCGCGAAGGTCTGGCGCGGCTTGCCGCTGTCGTCGTCGAGGTCGGGGCGGGAAAGCAGGCGCCATGCCGCGACAAGGATGAGGCCGTGGCTGATCGCGAGCGCGAATGTGTCGATCATGGCTCGTCCCGGGTCCCGCTGCGGCGCGGGATAAGGCTTTAGGTGAAGGCAGTTGACGGGCCGTTAAGTCATGTCTGGCATAGAGCCGGCCATGCGCATCCTGCACGTCCTGGACCATGGCTTGCCGCTTCACAGCGGCTATGCGTTCCGGACCCGCGCCATCGTCACGGCGCAGCAGGGCCGCGGCTGGGACGTCGCCTGCCTCACTGGCGGGAGGCAGGGCGAGCGGCAGGCGCGGCGCGAGGAGATCGACGGGATCACCTTCTTCCGGACTCCACCGGTCGCAGCGGCGCGATCGCCGCTTCGGGAATGGCGCGAGGTCAAGGCGCTTCGCCGCCGGCTCGAGGAAGTGATCGCCGAGTGGCGGCCGGACCAGATCCATGTCCATTCGCCCGTGCTGGGAGCGCTTGCGGCGCTTCCGGCGGCGCGGCGGTTCGGGCTGCCCGTGCTCTACGAGATCCGTGCCTTCTGGGAGGATGCGGCGGTCGGCAACGGGACCGGGCGCGAGGGCTCGGCGCGGTACCGGCTGATAAGGATGCTGGAGACCCGCGCGTGCCGCAAGGCGGACGCGGTGGCGGTGATTTGCGAGGGATTGAAGCGCGACCTGATCGCGCGCGGGATCGACGGGGACAAGGTGATCGTGTCGCCCAACGGGGTCGATCTCGGCCTGTTCGGAACGCCGGCCGAGCCGGACCTCAGCCTGGCGCAGAAGCTCGGACTCGAAGGGGCGGACGTGGTCGGCTTCATCGGCTCCTTCTACGATTATGAAGGGCTCGACGACCTGATCGCGGCGATGCCATTGCTGGTTGAGCGGCGGCCGCGGGCGCGGCTGCTGATGGTCGGAGGCGGTCCCATGGAGGACGCGCTGAAGACTCAGGCCTCCGCGTTCGGCGTCGCGGAGCGGATCCACTTTGCCGGGCGTGTGCCGCACCAGGAGGTGGAGCGCTATTACGCGCTGATCGACCTGCTCGCCTATCCCAGGAAGGCGATGCGGCTAACGGAGCTGGTGACTCCGCTGAAGCCGCTCGAGGCGATGGCGCAGGGAAAGCTGGTGGTGGCGTCCGACGTCGGCGGGCATCGCGAGCTGATCGAGGACGGCGTGACCGGGACCCTGTTCCCGGCGGGCGATCCGGCGGCACTCGCCAATGCGCTCGCCGACCTGTTCGACCGCCGCGACGGCTGGGACGAGCGGCGCGAGACGGCGCGGCGCTTCGTCGAGCGCGAGCGCAACTGGGCGGACAATGTCGCAAATTACGAGCCGGTCTACCGCCGGCTGAACCGAAAGGCTGCATGATGGCGAGCTTGCTTGACGTTGCGGTGCGCCGCGCGGGGGAGGGCGGTTTCGACAAGCCGGTCGCGGCACTGGCCGGTGGAGCGGCGGCGGCGCTGCTGATGCTGATGCCGATCGACGCGCTCCAGAATCTGGTGATCGACAGCGGCCTACCGTCGCTGCTCGCCGCGGCCGAGCCGCCGTTGGGCATGAAGGCGAAGCTGCTGCTCGCCCTCGTCGCGACGGCCGTGGCTTTTGGCGCGGTCTATGGCGTGATGCGGATGCTTGGGCGCAAGCCGAGCCGTCCGACGCGGTGGGGCGCAGACGAGGCCGATGCCGAGTTCGAGCACGCCCCGCGCATGCGCCGCCGCGACCTTCATCCCGACGCGCCGATCCCGGCGCCGATCTCGGCGCTTCGCGACCTCGGCGATCCGGACGAGCCACGGGTCATTCGGGCTCCGTTCAGGCTCGGGGAGGTGCTGAAGGAGCCCGAGCCCGAGCCGGAGCCGGAGCCCGAACCTGAGCCCGAGGAGCTGATCCTGTCCGAAGCAGACGCCATCGAAGAGCCGGAGCCCGCGAGGCCCGAGCCGATCGAGGCCGCGGTTCGGCCGCAAGGCGAGGAGACGATCGCGCAGCTGCTCGCTCGGCTCGAGCGGGCGCTGGACAAGAAGCCCGTGCCGCATTGGCTGGAGCGGCGCGAACCCGCCCAGTCCCAGCCCCGGCCGCAGTCGCAGCCGAGGCCGGCCCCGGCCAACGAGGAAGCGGCCGAGCCGATGGACGCGCGCCTTCGATCGGCGCTCGAGAATCTCAAGCGCTTCGCTCCCGCCCACGGCTGACTGTCACCGGTCCTCGATGGTGAGAGCTTCGAGGTCCAGCACAGCGTAGCGGCCGTTGTCGCCGCGTTCCTCGGCGACGAACGCAATGTCGGCGACGATGTGGCCCGGGATCGGCAGGTCGAGATCGGGCAGCTTGTCCAGGAAATCGCCTGCGGCGCCGACCGCGCCTTCGCCGTCGAGCGTGACCCGCAGGCGGTGGCGCGCGCCCGTGAAGGTGACGCTCGCCCAGTCGGTCTGCTCGAGCGGTTCGACCCGCGCCTCGCCGCCGATGGTCCCGATGTTCGCACTCACCACGCGCGCGAGGCGCTCTCCAAGCGATCGGCTCATCGCGGCGCCCTCCGGTCCAGCCAGGCGGAGACCCGCCGCGTCGTCTCGTCGCGCGGCCGAATCTGGTCGGCGGCATTCCGGTGGCGTCGAGATGGCGCTCGATGCGTCTCAAAAGGCTCATAACTCCTCCTTGCGGGCGAATCGCTGTTCGTGTTATGTTCTGATCGTCCTAGGAGAAATCCTATTTGTCTAGGATTTTTCCTATGCTAAAGGAATAAGCATGGCTGACGGTGGAGCGCGGGCCGCATTGCAGCGGCTGATCGAGGAACGGGGCGAGGATTATGCCGGCCTGTCGCGCCTGCTCGGCCGCAATCCCGCCTACGTGCAGCAGTTCATCAAGCGGGGCAGCCCGCGGCGCCTGTCCGAGGAGGACCGACGGCGGCTGGCGCGCTATTTCGGAGTCGACGAGGCGATGCTCGGCGGCGCGGCGGCGGCGAACGACCGTGCCGGGCCGGTGATCGTGCCGATGCTCGACGTCGGCGCCTCGGCCGGCGGCGGAGCGGCGGTGGACGGTGAGCTGACGCGCGCCCATGCCGCCTTCGATCCCGCGTGGCTGCGCAAGGTCGCGAGCGGCGGCGCGGACAAATTGTCGATCATCCGCGTCGAAGGCGATTCGATGGCGCCGACGCTCGCGGACGGCGACGAGATATTGGTCGACCGCGCCGATGCGACCGGGCGGTTGCGGGACGGCATCTACGTGCTTCGGCTGGAAGGGGCGCTGATGGTGAAGCGGCTCGCCTTCAACCCGGCGGCGCGGACGGTCACGATCCGGAGCGACAATCCGGCCTATCCGAGCTGGGAGGATTGCGATCCCGCCAAGGTCGAGCTGGTCGGGCGCGCCGTGTGGGTCGGGCGGCGGTTGACTTAGCGGGCGCGCGTGGGTTGCTTCGCGGGCGCTGAAGGGGGAACGGCGGCGTGGGCAAGGCAGGGGATCAGCTCGAGGCGGCGCGGCGGCTGGCGGGGCGGCTCAACTTCCTTCCGATCGCGGCCTTCGGCCTTTGGTCGATCCCGGCCAAAGCGTTCTGGCTGATCGCGCTCGGACTTGTCCCCTGGTTCCATCCGGTTCCGGCGTTCGACTCGGTGCTGCCCTGGTTCATCGGGGCACTGCTGACCGGCCCGCCGGCCTTCCTTCTGCCGCGCTCATTCCACGAGCCCAAGGCGTGGGAATATCGCGGCACCTTCTATCGCGCGGTCGGGGTGGAGCTGTTCCGAGCGATCGTCGCCAATGGCGACCTGGTGAACCGCTTCGTCCGGGCCCGCCACGGCAGCGGTTACAGCGTCTATGGCGCCGACATCGAGCGGCTGATTCCCAAGTCGATCTTCAACGAGCGGCGCCACATCGCCTATCTGTGCTGGGGGATGGTGAGCGCCTATTATGCCTGGTCGATCGGCTGGGGCGGCTGGGCGGTGTGGCTGGCCGTTACCAATATCGGCGCCAACCTTTATCCGACGATGCTCCAGCGCTACTCGCGGGCGCGGGTGATGCGGCTGGCGACGGCGGCGCAGCGGCGACGGCCGCGCAGGCCGGGCTTCTCAGGCACGCTCGCAAGCGAAGGGACCGCCGGTTGAGATGAGCGAAACGGAGAGGATGATCGACAGCGGGCGGCGGCGGATCCTCGTCGCGGGCGCGTTGCTCGCGGCGCTTGGCATCGTGCTCGGCGCGTTCGGAACCCACGGCTTGCGGGACGCGCTGAGCGAGCGCGAGCTCGGCTGGTGGGAGACGGGAGTCCAGTACCAGATGTGGCAGGCGGTGGGGCTCGTCGCGCTGGGGGCGCTGCCGCTCCGCATGGGCGTGGCCGCGGCGATGATCGGGGCGGGTGCGCTCGTCTTCGCGGGAAGTCTCTACGCGATGGCGCTGACCGACGCGCGCTGGCTCGGCGCGGTGACTCCGCTCGGCGGGCTGCTGATGATCCTGGGGTGGCTCCTCGCGGCGTGGAGGCTGGCGCGCTGAGCCCTAAATGAGTGCCGGCATGGCGTGCTGGCCGCGCGCCATGCCGGCAGTTCGCGCAGTTGAGCTGCCAGGCGTCGGCTCAGTGATCGGTGAGCCCCTTTTATCGCCGGCGCTGTCTGCCCTTGTCGTCGTAGGCCCCGGCGGGAAGGAACCGGAGGTGACGGAGAGGTGACATAAATTAGCCGGGGGCACAATCGTTAACGGCGCCTCGTCCCCGCTGGGGACAGAGAAGTCTGTGGATGTTTCCCTCCATTCCGGCGCCGTTCCGGACCTTGTCCGCGTCCCTCTCTCCCGCCGGGTTTGGCAAGACGGCGGGCGATGCAGATGGACACCGCCCGTCACGCCGCCGAGCTGCTCGCGCCGCTGTTCGACGGCCTCCGGGAGGAGGCGGTGGCGGTGCTTCACCTCGACGGGGAGCGGCGGGTGCTCGCGGTCATGCAGTTCGACGGCAAGGCGGGTTCGGCGGAACTGCCGTTCCGGGCGATCGTCGAGGAAGCGTTCCGGCTCGGGTCGGCGGCGCTCGTCCTGGCACACAACCATCCGGGCGGAATGCTCGCGCCAAGCGAGGACGACCTCGCTGCGACACGGCGGCTGGCTCAGGTAGTGGAACCGCTCGGCATCCGACTCCACGACCATCTGATCTTCGCGCGAGAGGGCTGCCTCAGCCTGCGCGGCCTCGGCCTGTTATGAGCCGTTGAGGGCGTCCTCGCCGCAGACGGGGATGTCCTCAGGATTGGGCTTGGGGCCGTGCGCCTCGAACATCGCGAAGAAGGTCTCGCTGTCGGGAAGGCGGTCGAAGCGGGACAGCGAGAAGCCGAGCGCGTTGAACTCGCAGACGAGCAGGCGCGGCGGCGTTCCGTGGCGGTCGGTCGGGCGGTCCGCGTCGACCACGACGACGCGGCCGTCGCGCTTCAGCGCGTCGCGAAGGTGCCAGAGGAACTCGCTCGGCCGCTCGATCTCGTGGTACATGTGGATGAGGAGGATGCGGTCGAACGACGCGTCGGGCAGCTGCGGGTCGTTGGGCTGGCCGAGCTTGAGCGCGACATTGTCGAGCCGCTCGCGCTGAACCCGCCGGGCGAGCGCCTGGATCGTCTCGGGAACGATGTCCTGGGCGAGGACTCGGCCGCGGTCACCGACGATCGGCGACAGGCGGACCGTGTAATAGCCCTCGCCGGCGCCGATGTCGGCGATCCACATGCCCTCGCGAATTTCGGCGAGGCGGGTGACCGTCTCGAACTCGCCGACGCTGTCGCGAGCGTCCTCGTCCATGTAGCGCGGCGACACGATCGGAGCGACCGGGCGGTGTGGCTCCGGGAACGGCGACGCCTCCGGCTGCTCGCGGCAGCCGGCGGCCAGGGCCAGGACGAGGAGGGGGGCGAGGCGGTTCACCGCGCCTGTCCTATCCGTTCGTTACGCGTGAAGTCGAGAGGGCGCCGGCTCAGTCGACGTCCTCCACCTCGACCTTCTCGCCGGTGACTCGCTGCGACAGGGCCGCGGCCATGAAGCGGTCGAGGTCGCCGTCGAGCACGTCGCTCGGGGAGGTGGAGGTGACTCCGGTGCGCAGGTCCTTGACCAGTTGATAGGGCTGAAGGACGTAGGAGCGGATCTGGTGGCCCCAGCCGATGTCCGTCTTGGTGGCGTTGACTGCATTGGCCTCGGCCTCGCGCTTCTGGAGCTCGGCTTCGTAGAGCCGCGCCTTCAGCATCTTCATCGCCTCGGCGCGGTTCTTGTGCTGGCTTCGCTGGTTCTGGCAGGCGACGATGATCCCGCTCGGAACGTGGGTGATGCGCACCGCGGAATCGGTCGTGTTGACGTGCTGGCCGCCGGCGCCGGAGGCGCGGTAGGTGTCGATCTTGAGGTCGCTCTCGTTGACCTCGATGTCGATGTCGTCGTCGACGACCGGATAGACCCAGACGGACGCGAAGCTGGTGTGGCGGCGGGCCGATGAATCATAGGGGCTGATGCGCACGAGGCGGTGAACGCCGCTCTCGGTCTTGGCATAGCCATAGGCGTTCTCGCCCTTGAGCAGCAGGGTCGCGGACTTGATCCCGGCCTGCTCGCCGGCATGGCTGTCGACCAGCTCGACCTTCATTCCGTGGCGCTCGGCCCAGCGCTGGTACATGCGGCTGAGCATGCCGGCCCAATCGTTGCTCTCGGTGCCGCCGGCACCGGCGTTGATCTCGACATAGGTGTCGTTGGCGTCGGCTTCGCCGGCGAGCAGCGCGGTGACCTTGTCCTGCTCGGCGCGCTCGGCGAGCTCGGCCAGCGACTTGACCGCGTCATTGGCGAGGTCCTCGTCGCCCTCGGCCTCCGCCATCTCGAGAAGCTCGACGGTGTCGGCGAGCTCCTTCTCGATGGCGCGGGTGGCGCCGATCGCCTCGTCGAGGCGGCGGCGCTCGCGCATCACGTCCTGGGCCGCCTTGGGACTGTCCCACAGGGTCGGGTCCTCGACGCGGGCATTCAATTCGTCCAGCCGCGCCAGCGCGCGGTCCCAGTCGAGGAAGCGGCGCAGCAATGCGAGCGCGGAATTGATCTGGTCGGCATAAGCTTGCGCTTCGGCGCGCATCGGAAGTCTCCATTGCCGTCATTCCCGCGAACGCGGGAATCCAGCTTCTTGGTTCAATTGTTAGAAAGTCAGCTGGATTCCCGCTTTCGCGGGAATGACATGATGGGGGGCGAGCCTAATATATGCCCCCCTGATCTTGCAAGAAGGTGCTGTCGGGGCTGCGCTCGGTCGACTGGTTGGTCGAGCGGCGCGCGGCGGGGGCGCGGCGGCGGCTCTGCTCGGCGGCGAGCTGAACTTCCTGGCTCTGAATGGTGCGCCTGGGCTCGCTTTCCGGCTTGAACGCTTCCCAGATGACCGCGGCGCGCGGATCCTCGCCCGACGGCCAGGCGCCCTGGACCCGGCGGCCCGTGCGGCGATCGATGCGGACCATGCGAATGCCAGCGGGCGCGCGGAAGGGAACCACCGGCATGCCTTCGAACGCTTTTTCGGCGAACGCCTGGAAGATTGGCGCGGCGAGCGTGCCGCCCTGCGCGTAGCCGCCCATCGGCCGTGGCTGGTCGAAGCCCATGTAGACACCGGCGACAATGTCGGCCGAGCCACCGACGAACCAGACGTTGGTCGGGCCGGTGGTCGTTCCGGTCTTGCCGAACAGGGGCCGCTCGAGCACCCGCAGGCGGGTCGCGGTGCCGCGCTCGACGACGCCTTCCAGCATGTGGACGATCTGATAGGCGGTGAGCGGATCGACGACCTGGCGGCCCATCAGCGGCGGGCGGGGCATCGCCCGGCCGTCCCAGTCGGGCGCGTTACAATTGCCCATCTGCTGGCAGCGATTGTCGGCACGGAAGATGACCCGGCCGCTCCTGTCCTGGACATAGTCGATGAGGTGCGGAGTGACCGAGCGGCCGTGATTGGCGAAGGTCGCGAAGGCATGGGTCATCGCCGCGACCGTGGTGTCGCCGGCGCCGAGCGCAAGCGAGAGGTAAGGCGTCGAGCGATAGTCGCCGACGCCCATGTTGCGGGCGAGGCGGATCACCCGGTCCATTCCGGTCTGATTGGCGGCCCGCACCGTCATCAGGTTGCGCGACTGTTCGAGGCCCCAGCGCATGGTCTGCGGGCCGGCATAGCCTCCGCTGAAGTTGCGGAAGCATTTGTTGGACGTGCCGTCATTCGTGCAAAAGGGCGCGTCGAGGATGATCGACGCCGGAGTCATGCCGCCGTCGGCGAGCGCCGCCGCGTAGACGATCGGCTTGAAGGTCGAGCCGGGCTGGCGCTGGGCTTGAGTCGCTCGGTTGAAATTGGAGCCGCGCACGTCCCAGCCGCCCTGCATCGCGCGGATTCGGCCGGTGCCGACTTCCTCCACGACCATTCCGCCGCCGACCTCGGGAATGGAGCGGAGCGCCCAATTGTCGCCCTCGCCCTCGCGCTCGACCGCGATGATCGATCCTGGGCGAAGCGCGCTGAACGCGCTCTGGCCGGTGCCGCGCTTGGGCATCGAGGCGAGGCCGGCGGGGAGGGTGCCGGTGGTTCCGTCGACGAAGCCGATGCGCGCGGAATCGCCGCTCTTCGACAGGACGACGGCGGAGCGCCAGTCGTCATAGCCGACTCCGAATTGGGCGATTGCGAGCTGCTGGCGCCAATTGCCGTCGACGTCGATGGAGAGGCCGGGGTCGCGCCAGCCGCGGCCGGCCTCGTAGCGCCTCAGGCCGTCGCGGAGCGCGGTCTCGGACGCCTGCTGCATGACGGGATCGTAGCCGGTGCGAACCCAAAGGCCGCCGGCATAGACGCTGTTCGGGCCGTCCTCGGCATTCTCGCCGAACTGCTGGATGAGCTGGCGGCGGACCTCTTCCATATAATAGCCGCCGACGTTGCGGACCGTGGCGCTCGGGCCGTCGACGGTGACCAGCGGCTGGGCCTCGGCCTCGGCGCGCTGGGCGGCGGTGATGTTGCCGTTCCGCTCCATCTGTTCGAGCACATAGTTGCGGCGCGCAGTCGCCATCTCGAGGTTGCGGCGCGGTTCATAGGTGCTCGGCGCCTGGGGAAGGCCGGCGATGAAGGCGATTTCGTGGAGCGCGAGGTCGTCGACATCCTTGTCGAAATAAGCGCGCGCCGCGGCCTGAACGCCATAGGCGTTCCGGCCGAGGAAGATCTGGTTGAGATAGAGTTCGAGGATCTGCTCCTTGGTCAAGGTCGCCTCGATCCGGCGGGCGAGGAAGGCCTCGCGGATCTTTCGGGTGACCGAATATTCGTCACCGAGGATCAGGTTCTTGGCGACCTGCTGGGTAATGGTCGAGCCGCCGCGGGCGCGCTCGCCGCTGCCCGCCTTGCTGGCATAATCGAACACCGCGCCGATCGTGCCCGGCCAGTCGATGCCGTTGTGGCTGAAGAAGGTGCGATCCTCCGACGACACGAAGGCGTCGATCAGCTGTTGCGGATATTCGTCATAGGCGAGCTGGACCCGGCGCTCGCGCGCGAAGCTCTGGACGGTCGCGCCGTTGACGTCGCGGACATAGGACGGGAGCGCCGGCTGATATTCGAGAAGGGTCGAGGCCGACGGCAGGTCGCGGGCGAAGATCAGCCACAAGGCCGCGTAGGCCACGAACGGCAGGAGCGCGAGGATCGCGAGGATTTTGAACCAGCGCTTGCCGGTGGCGGCCCGAAGCCGCTCGGTCTTCGGCGCGTATTTGTCGCCCAGCTCGCGAGTCCATTCGGTGAAGCGGGTGAGGCCGCCGCGCCGGAGCGTCAGCCGTTCGGTCGGAGTGTCTGCATCTGCCATTTGGCCAGCGGTTTAGCGGAAGCTAGCGGGGCCGGAAAGCGCGGAGGAACCGCAACTCGTCGAAAGTCGCGGCAGCCCCTGATACAGCCCCACTCGTTCGAAGCCGGGGCGTTGCGTGGAAGGCGGAAATCCCCAGCGGAAAGGTCAGCCGGGTGCCGTGCCTGGTCTCAAATAGCCGAACATGTGCGGGACGTAGTCGACCTTGCCGAGGGGGACGCCGGCCTGACGGAGGAGGGCGTAGGCAATCATCTGGTGGAAGGCGACCTGGGGCAATGCCCAGTCGCGGACATATTGCTCGCCGGTCATGTCGAAGATCATGCCCATCGGAAGCTCGTGGGCGATCGGCGCGTCGGCCGCGGAGTCGAACTCGTCGGCGCCGACGGTGGCGAGGAAGTGGATAGCTTCGGTCACTCTCGCCCGCGCCTCGGCCCAGGTGCCGGGCTTCTCTCCGCCGTCGCGGCCTTCCTGCCGGACTGCAAGCACCGCCTCCGGGACCGCCTCACCGCGGAGCCGGTAGATCGGCTCCTGCGCCTGGAAGGCCAGGAAGCGAAGCTGCGTGGCGAGCGGGAACATGTCGGGCGCGAGGCGAAGGGTGAGGAGCCGGTCCGGAGTCTCGCCGCGCTCGGCCGAGAAGGCCTCCGCCTTGTCGAGCCACCCGGACACAGCGAGGAGCTGGTTGGAGAGCGAGCGGATCAGGAGGGTGGTCAGGTTCATGCGGGGCTTGTGGTCGGAAGGACCTAGCGAGCGCAAGTCTCGTCCGCATTGCCGGGTGGTGGCGATACGCTAACGTGGCGGAGACTGAGCGGAGGAATGCACATGGCGACGCTGGTGTTTGGAATGAACATGTCGCTGGACGGCTATGTCGACCATGAAGGGTTCGCGCCGGGGCCGGGGCTCTTCCGCCATTTCATCGATCAGGCGCGGGAGCAGGTGGGCGGCGTCTACGGGCGCCGGCTCTATGAGATCATGGGCTACTGGGACGATGATCATGACGAGTGGGGCGAGGCGGAGCGCGAGTTCGCTCAAGCCTGGCGGCGGCAGCACAAGTGGGTGGTGTCGCGAACGCTGACATCCGTCGGGCCCAACGCGTCGCTTGTCGGCGACGACCTCGAGAGGGCGATGCCGGCTTTGAAAGCAGAGGTCGACGGCGAGATCGAGGTCGGCGGGCCGAAGCTCGCGCACAGCCTGACCGAGCTTGGGCTGATCGACGCCTATCGGATCTACCTCCACCCGGTCGTGCTCGGCGGCGGCGATCCCTATTTCGCCGGCCCGCGCCCGCGGCTCCGTCTCGCGGCCAGCGAGCCGATGGGGGAGGACGTGATCAGGCTGACCTACGTCCCCGCTTGATCAGCGCGCCTGACGCGCGAGGAAGCGCCTCGCGAAATGGGCTTCGATGGCTCGGCGGAGGCCGGTGGCGATTTGCTCGCGGCCCTCGGGCGAAGTCAAATAGGCGACGTCCTCGGCGTTGGTGACGTAGCCGCTCTCGAACAGGACCGAGGGGATGTCGGGCGCTTTCAGCACGATGAAGGCGGCGAAGCGGTGCCAGTCGGGCTGGAACCGGATCGTCGAGGCGGCCTCGCGGTGGAGGATCTGGGCGAAGCGGGCGCTGGCCTCCATCGATTCACGCTGGGCGAGGTCGACCAGGATCAGGTTGACGTTGGGGTCGCGGCTCATCGTCACGCCGCCGATCGCGTCAGAGGCGTTCTGCTGCTGGGCGAGCAACGCGGCCTCGCGGTCGGAGGCGACCTCGGACAGGGTGTAAATGGTGGCGCCTCGGGCGGCGTCGTTCGAGGGCGCGGCGTCGGCGTGGAGCGAGATGAACAGGTCGGCGCCGAGCCGGCGGGCGATCTCGTAGCGGCCTTCCAAGGGGATGAAGCGGTCGTCCTCGCGGGTGAGGGCGACGCGGACCCGGCCCGAGGCGGCGAGCTCGTCGCGGATGGCGCGGGCGAGGGCGAGGGTGACCTGCTTCTCGTGGAGGCCGGCCATCGCGGCCGGAGCGCCGGGATCGCGGCCGCCATGGCCGGGGTCGATCACCACGACGGGAGGGTCGTCGCCGCGCGCCTCGGTGAGCGCCGGAAGGGGGCCTTCCGCACCGCTCGACTGGATGGGCAGGGTCACGCCGGCGCCGGCCGCGCCCGCATCGGCGTCGCCGGGTTCGCCCAGACCGAACAGGGACAGCAGGAAGGCAACGAGCCAGGTCATGCCGGACGCGGCGTCTCCGCAAGCGCTTCTATCCGCCTCAATCCGGCCATTTTCCCGCTTTCGCCCTTCCCTGGCGGTTGCCCGCCCTCCACATGGATGCTAGCAAGCCTAGTCCGACGTGCCGCTCAGGGAAAGACGCCCTGAGGACATCGCTCGAGACGCAGTTTCGCTTAGGTTCACCGCTGCATGAGGCATTTCCCCACTGAGCTGATGCGTCCCGCACCCGCGGGCCCGCACGCTTGGGGCTATTCGCCGCTCGCCATGACCGGCCGCCAGACCGCAGCCTTGAAAACCAGTTTCACTACAACCCGGACATCGTCCGCGCCGCTGCCATCTGCCGCGCGGCCGTCCACAATCGAGCGCGTGCGCCCCTTGCTGTCACAGCCATGGGTGCGCGCGTGGAGACATCATAATGACAATGCGCATGCTGGTCGACGCGCGCCACCCGGAGGAAACCCGGGTCGCGGTGGTCAAGGGTAACCGGATCGAGGAATTCGACTTCGAATCCGCCGAGCACAAGCAGCTCAAAGGCAATATCTATCTCGCCAAGGTAACCAGGGTCGAACCGTCGCTCCAGGCGGCGTTCGTCGATTACGGCGGCAACCGCCACGGCTTCCTGGCCTTTAGCGAAATCCACCCGGACTATTACCAGATCCCGCGCGAGGACCGCGAGGCGCTGCTCCGCGAGGAAATGGAGCATGCCGAGGAGGAGGCGCGGCTTCGCGCCGCCGAGCTCGACCGCGAAGATGACGAGGAAGGCGAGGGGAGCGTCGTCGAAATCGACGAGGATCCCGGCCAGGAGCGCTCCGAGGACGAGGAAGGCGAGGGCGAAGGGGAGGCCCCGGCGCCCAAGGAAGCCGAGAACGGCAGCGACGAAAGCGCCGTCGAGACTCTTCGCCGCAAGCGCCAGAATCTGCGTCGCCGCTACAAGATCCAGGACGTCATCAAGCGCCGCCAGGTGCTCCTCGTCCAGGTCGTCAAGGAAGAGCGCGGCAACAAGGGCGCGGCGCTGACCACCTATCTGTCGCTCGCCGGCCGCTATTGCGTGCTGATGCCGAACACGTCGCACGGCGGCGGCATCAGCCGGAAGATCTCCAACGGCGCCGACCGCAAGCGCCTCAAGCAGATCATGGCCGACTTCAACCTGCCGTCGACGATGGGCATCATCGTTCGCACCGCGGGCCTGTCGCGCACCAAGACCGAGATCAAGCGCGACTTCGACTATCTCGCCCGCCTGTGGGACGAGATCCGCGAGACGACGATGAAGTCGGAAGCGCCGGCGCTGATCTACCAAGACAGCGACCTCATCAAGCGCGCGATCCGCGACATCTACAGCCGCGACATCGACGAGATCCAGGTCGAGGGTGACGAGGGCTACCGCCACGCCCGCGCCTTCATGAAGCTCCTGATGCCGAGCCACGTCCGGCGGGTGAAGCAATATGCCGACCCGGTGCCGCTGTTCCAGCGTTACGGCGTCGAGGACCAGCTGTCCGGCATGTACCAGCCGGTCGTCCAGCTGAAGTCGGGCGGCTATCTGGTCATCAATCCGACCGAGGCTTTGGTGTCGATCGACATCAACTCGGGCCGCTCCACGCGCGAGCACAATATCGAGCAGACCGCCTATGCGACCAACCTCGAGGCGGCGGCCGAGATCGCCCGCCAGCTGAGGCTTCGCGACATGGCCGGCCTCGTCGTCATCGACTTCATCGACATGGAGTCGAACGGCCATATCCGTAAGGTCGAGAAGGCGATGAAGGAGGCGCTGAAGAACGATCGCGCCCGCATCCAGGTCGGCCGTATCTCGTCCTTCGGGCTGATGGAGATGAGCCGCCAGCGCCTGCGCACCGGCGTTCTGGAGGCCTCGACCAAGCCGTGCCCGCATTGCGACGGCAGCGGCCTGATGCGCACCGCCTCGTCGGCGGGCCTGTCGGCGCTTCGAATGCTCGAGGACGAGGCCGCGCGCGGCCGCGGCTCGATCATCCGCCTGCGCGCCGGCCGCGAGGCGGCGATCTACCTCTTGAACAAGAAGCGCTCCGAGATCGGCGAGGTCGAGGAGCGCTACGGAGTCCAGATCGAGGTGCTCATCGAGGAGGCGTTCGAGGGCGCCCGGATGAGCGTCGAGTCGATGGGTCCACCGCCGACCTTCCGTCCCGCCGCGGTCGCCACGCCGATGCTGGACGAAGCCGACGAAGTTGAGCCGGAGATCGAGGAAGAGGACGAGGAGGAAGAAGTCGAGGCCGAGGCTACGCCGCAGCGTCGCGGCCGCGAGCAGCGCGAGGATCGCGAGGGCCGAGAGGATCGCGAGGAGCGGGGCGAGGGCGGACGCCGCCGCCGCCGCCGCCGCGGCCGCCGTGGCGGCCGTCGCCAGGGCGGCGAGGAGCAGCGCGAGGCTGGTGCCGAGGGTGAGCAGGTCGAGGAGACCGCCGCGCCTGAGGCCGGCGAGGCCGTGACTGCCGAGGCGGTGGAGACCGAAACGGCCGAAGCTCCAGTCGAGGCGGCGAGCGAGGAGGAGGCCAAGCCGAAGCGCGGCCGGCGCCGTCCGCGTGCGCGCAAGTCGGACGAGGCAGCCGAGGCTCCGACGGAGACAGCCGCGCTGGCCGAAGCCGACGCGCCGGTTGCTGCCGAAGCGCCCGCCGCGGAGGAAGCGCCGGCCGAGGAGAAGCCCAAGAAGCGCCGCACCGGCGGCCGCCGCAAGAAGGCGGACGTCGAGGCCGAGGCGGCTGCCGAAGCGGAGCCGGTGCCCGCGCCGGCCAATGACGAGGGCGGAGTCGCTCCGACTCCGGTGGCGGAGAAGCTCGACGGCCATGCCGGCGGCGGCACCGCGAAGCCGGAATCGCCGGAAGCGCCGATGCTCGAGCGGCAGACGATGGAAGGCAGCGACGAGGCCGAGATGTCGGCTCCCGGCGAGCCCGCCCGCCGCGGCTGGTGGCAGCGCACGTTCGGGGGGTGATGGCGGAGGACGGGTTTCATCGCCTGTTCATCGCGGCGACAGGATAGGCGGAGCCATGGCTGAAGCTCTTCACGCCCGCCGCTGGAGCGGCGCCGTTGCCCGCCTCCTGATGCTGCTCGTGCTGAGCTTCGCCTTCGTCGCGAAGCCAGCAATGGCGCAATCGGTGCTCCGCGACGCCGAGACCGAGGCCCTGTTCCGCGACATGTCGGCGCCGCTGATCGAGGCGGCGGGGCTGCGGGCGGCGGACGTGCGCATCGTCCTCCTCAACGATTCCAGCATCAACGCCTTCGTGGCGGGAGGGCAGATCGTCTATCTCCATTCGGGTCTGATCACTTCGGCGAGCAATGCCAACGAGGTCCAGGGCGTGATCGCCCACGAGCTCGGGCACGTCACCGGCGGCCACATCATCCGACTGCAGCAGGGGATCGGCCAGGCCGGCAACATATCGATCCTGTCGCTGCTGCTCGGGGTCGCGGCGATGGCCGTCGGAGCGCCGGAAGCCGGCATGGCGATCATGGCGGGCGGCCAGGCGGCGGCGATGGGCCGCTTCCTCGCCTTCAGCCGGATCCAGGAAAACAGCGCGGACCAGGCGGGCGCCAGCTACCTGAGCCGTGCGGGGATCAGCGGCCGCGGCAGCCTCGCCTTCTTCGAGCGGCTCCAGAACATGGAGTTCCGCCTCGCCATCCCGCAGACCGACAGTTACCAGCGCACCCATCCATTGAACCGGGAGCGCATCGCGGTTCTTGAGAATGTCTATCGCAATGATCCCGCCTGGGACCGCGCGACTTCGCCGGAGCTGGAGGCCCGCTTCCAGCGGGTGCGCGCCAAGCTTCGCGGCTACATCGACGAGCCAGAGCGAGTCATCGCCGCCTATCCCGACACGGACAGGTCTGTCCCGGCGCGCTATGCCCGGGCCTTTGCGTGGCACCGCGCCGCTCACCCGGACCGGTCGCTGGCCGAGGTCGACAGCCTGCTCGCGGAGCAGCCCCACGACCCGTTCTTCCTCGAGCTGAAGGGGCAGATCCTGCTCGAGTCCGGCCGCCCGGCCGATGCGATCTCGATCTTGCGCGAGGCGGTCGAGCGTTCGCGAAGCGAGCCGCTGATCGCGACGATCCTGGCCCATGCGCTGATCGCGACCGAGGACCCGGCCAATTTCCCCGAGGCAGAACGCGTGCTTCGAACCGTCGTCCAGCGCGACGACCGCAATCCCTTCGCCTGGTATCAGCTCGGAGTCGTCTATGACCGCGCCGGCGACCTCGGCCGCGCCAACCTTGCCAGCGCCGAGCGCTACAGCCTGATGAATGAGCCGCAGCTGGCACTGGCGAGCGCGCGCAACGCGATGGCAGGGATACCGGCCGGCACGCCCGACTGGATCCGAGCGCAGGACATCTTGATGGTGTCACGCGCCGCGATCGAAAACCAGCGCGGCCGGCGCCGGCGCCAGTGATTTTGGGGCGGTGATCGAGGAATGAGCGACAAGCAAGGCCGCCTCACTGGCGGCAAGAGCGGGATGCTGCTTGCGGGGGCCGTCGGGCTCCTCGTGGGCGGCGGGGCGATCATGCTGGCGCAGGGCGGCACGGGTGACGGGCGCACCGAGCGCATCATCCGCGACTATATCCTTGAGAACCCGGAGATCATCCCGGAGGCGATGGAGCGGCTCCAGCAGCGCGAGGCCGCGGCGGCGATCGGTCCGCGCCGAGCGCAGCTCGAGACGCCTTATGCCGGCGCATGGGCGGGGGCGGCCGATGGCGACGTCATTCTGGTCGAGTTCTTCGATTACGCCTGCGGCTATTGTCGGGCGAGCAACCCGGTCGTCGAGCGGCTGCTTCGCGAGGACCCGCGCCTCAAGGTGGTGTGGCGCGAGCTGCCGGTGCTCGGGCCGGCGAGCCAGGAGGCGGCGTTCATGAGCCTCGCCGCCGCGGACCAGAACCGCTTCCGCCAGTTCCACGATGCTTTGTTCGCATTGGGTCCGCCCAGCCCCGAGACGATCGCGCGGGCGCAGCGCGCCGCGGGCGTCCAGCCGGCGCAATCGAACGACGCGCACCGCCAGGAGCTCCAGCGCAACATGGAGCTCGCCAACCTGCTTCGCGCCAGCGGAACGCCCACTTTCGTCGTCGGCGACCAGGTGATGCACGGTGCGGTCGGCTACGAGCGCCTCAAGGAAGCCATCGAAGAGGCGCGGGCGGGGCGGTCCTAAAGGATCATCGTCATGCCAGCGAAAGCTGGCATCTCATTTCTTCGTCCGTGTCAAAGAGACGGGAGATTCCAGCTTTCGCTGGAATGACGGGTGTGGCCGCAGCTGATGCGGCTAGCCCTTGAACCCCTGCGCCACGACGTACCACTCGCTCGAACCCTTGCGGCTGGCGGGGGGCTTGGCGTGTTTGACGGTGGTGAAGCGGCGCTTGAGCTCCGCGACGAGATTGCTGTCGGCACCGCCGGCAAGGACCTTGGCGACATAGGCGCCGCCGGGGCGGAGCACCTCGCCGGCAAAGTCGAGGCCGGCCTCGACCAGCGCCATGGTGCGCAGGTGATCGGTCTGGGGGTGGCCGACGGTGTTGGCGGCCATGTCCGACAGGACGAGGTCGGCAGGGCCACCGAGCGCCTCCTTGAGAAGGTCGGGGGCGCTGTCGTCCATGAAATCGAGCTGGAGGATGGTCGCTCCGTCGATCGGGTCGGTCGGCAGGAGGTCGATTCCGACAACGACGGCTTGGGGCACCTGCTTGCGCACGACCTGAGTCCAGCCGCCGGGAGCGATGCCGAGGTCGACGACTCGCTTGACGCCTTTCAGGAACTGGAAGCGCTCGTCGAGCTCGATCAACTTGTAGGCGGCGCGGGAGCGGTAGCCCTCCGCCTTGGCCTTACGGACATAGGGGTCGGCGAGCTGGCGCTCGATCCACTTGGTCGAGCTGATCTTGCGCCCCTTGGCGGTGCGGATGCGCTGTTTCGGTGGGGCGGGCATCGCCGCTCTCTAGATGCGATAGCCGTCGCGCGCCATCAGCGAGCGCAAGATGCCCTCGCGGATGCCGCGGTCGGCGATTCCGAGCGTCTCGGCCGGCCAGATGTCCATGATCGTCTCGAGGATCGCGCAGCCGGCGACGACCAGGTCGGCGCGCTCGTGGCCGATGCAAGGGAATTTGGCGCGCTCGTTATGATCAGCGGCTGAGAGGATCCGGCTGATCTCGCGCATCGCCGGGCTCGGCACCATCAAACCGTCGATCTGCTTGCGGTCATAGGCGGGTAAAGCGAGATAGACGCTGGCCAGGGTGGTGACCGTGCCGCTGGTGCCCATCAGCCGGATGTTGGTCTTGTCCTTGGGCAACAGTTCCTGGAAGCGGCGGAAGGCATGGCGGACGCGTTCGCGCATGCGCCCGTAGGCGGCGAGCCGCTCCTCGGCATCGTTGAACTTGGTGCCTTCGCTCTCGGTCAGCGAGACGACCCCCCAGGGGGCGCTCCACCAGCAGCGGATGCGCGGTGACTCGCCGTCGGTGTCGATCAGGACAAGCTCGGTCGAGCCGCCGCCGATGTCGAAGATGAGGGCCGGGCCGTCGCCGGGCTCGAGCAGGCGGTGGCAGCCGAGCATGGCCAGCCGCGCCTCCTCCTCGGGTGAGATAATCTCGAGGACGATGCCGGTCTCCTGGCGCACCCGCTCGACGAAATGGCGGCCGTTGACGGCGCGGCGGCACGCCTCGGTCGCGACCGAACGGGCGAGGCTGACCCGGCGGCGGCGAAGCTTGTCGGAGCAGACTGACAGGGCGGCGACGGCTCGGTCCATCGCGTCCTGGCTGATCTTGCCGGAGGTGGCGAGCCCTTCGCCGAGCCTCACGACCCGCGAGAATGCATCGACGACGGTGAAGCCGTTCTCGGTCGGGCGGGCGACGAGCAGCCGGCAATTGTTGGTCCCCAGGTCGATCGCGCCATAAGTGTGGCGCGGAAAGCGGCGATGCTGGGGAACGCCATTCGCGGCGAGCGGGGCTAGGCTCTCGGGAACCGAAGCGGTGGTCGGTAAGGCCGCATCGGCCGGACCCCCGCCCGGCGCTTGCGGAGCCGGTACGGCTTGCTGCGCCATCCTGACACTTACTCTTGTTCTCTTGGCGGCCGGGAATACCGTCCGCTGACTTGGCGCCAGTCCTACACGAGGCGACCGTTTCGGGCAAGCACAGGGCTTTCCGAGGCGTTGACAGGGCAGGGCGGCGGACCTATTTCGCGCGTCCGCGTTGCCCGATCGTCTAATGGTAAGACTACGGACTCTGACTCCGTCAATCGAGGTTCGAATCCTCGTCGGGCATCCATCCTCCTGACAGCCCAAGCTAATTAGCTTCGCAAAACCAAACTAAGTCAGCTTGGCGTGGCGCCAGCGTTTCCTGTCGACGCGCGGGTCGCGCTCGGCCATGCTCATGCATGGTCGATACTGTCCCAGAAAAAATTTCTGCGCTGCTGCTCGACTTTTGCCACACGATCGCGTCGGGTCGACCGAGGTTTATCCCCTCCGAGCCATCGGCAGACGCCGAGACGTCAGCCTGCTTCGACAACGTGGCGCGCAAGGTCGAGCGTGCCGGAGGATCCCTCGCGTCCGGGTGGGCCATCTGGAGCGTGCGCGACATCTACTTTGAGGCCGAGCATCATGGCGTCTGGCGTAACAGACGTGGCGAGCTCGTCGACGTCAGTCCGCAGCCGAACAGCGGACGCCGGATTCTCTTCCTGCCGGACCCGGGAGCGCCGTATAATCCGCTCAAGCATAGGAGCAACATTCTCCGACCGGCGAGTGAGGACCCGCGGGCGATCGAATTCGTTGAGCTCGCCAACCGGCGCAACCAGATCCAAGACGCCTACCGCGAAGGCGGCAACCGAATTGCCCTCTTCACGCTCTCCGATCAACGAGAGCTTGGGGAGATTCAGCGACGTCTCGAGCGACTATGGGCGGAGCTAATCAACGGCGTCTGACCTGCCTTCGACGTGCGGTCTCCGATTCAAAGCCTGGTGGCGGCGAGCAGCTCAAGGAGGTGCTGAGTGAGGACCTCCGTCCCGCGGCGATAGGCCAGCTCACCCCAGTCCTCCCATCGATCAACCCGCTCCGCGATCCACCCGAAGAAATCATCGCGCACCTTTTGGTCCGGGAACGACTGGCTCCACATCACGCGACGAAGAGGCAGCCGGGCCTCGCTACGCGTGCCGGTCAGAGTCAGAACATGGCAGTCGTTGACCCGCTCGCGCGCGAATACATAGCGCAAGAGCGCCACTTCGCGCTCGAACGCCCTTAGTGCGTCCTCGCGGCTCGCGTCCACTTCCGTCGCTGCCGCCGATCGAACGGCCTCCCTGACCGCTCGAAAGGGCAGGGGCGCCCATCCGGGTTCGCGAGTCACCTGAAGCATCGCAAGGACAGACCTCCCCAGCGCCGACAGCGGAGCGTCCAAGGCAGTCACGCGCGCGCTGGTTTCCGTTAGCCCGATAGAAGCAAGCCAGCACATGTAGAAACGCCAACTGGCCATATCGCCGCCGAACAGGTCGTGCTGGCGCTCAACGCCACTCACCCAATTTCGGTCGAGGGACGCTAAAACGCGCAGGAGAAGCTCGTGCTGCTCAGGCGCGAAATGGACAGGCGGAAATCCGAGCAACCCTTGCCAAAAGGCGTTTCGGACGCTCGACCACTGTCGACCCTGCTCGTCTTCCAGGACTTGGCCGCGCGCCCGCAGCCACCAGCCCCATGGAAGGTCCGCCCCCGATGTGCCGCGCCCGCCCACGGTCAGTTCCCTCCTCGGGGATCCAGTCCGATGGGCGGAAGAGGCGGTCCTTGCCGCTGGGGCTTGGGCTCGCCGCTTTCGATGGCCCTGAGCTGCGCAGCTAGATTGATCACCTCCTGGTGGACGTAGGCCTCGTCACGGTAAACCGCGCCCGTCTCGGCGGCCAAGAAGCGGTTGGCATGGCTCCGCTCGTCAGGCACCACGTCATAGACGTGATTGCATTCGAAGCCGAACCACCACGCGTCGTCGCGCTGCACCCGGTAATCGGTGGCATGCTCGACCGCTCCATGGCGTGCGCGACGCGTCGACACGTGGCAAATCCTGCGCGCCTCCGTGGCAACCCCCGGCGCAGGCGACGGTCCATGCTGGCAAAGCGCGGAATAGCTCAGGCCGCCGTGGACCTCGATGTCGAGGTTGGGAGGAATCGCCTCGTGCTCAAAACCGTAAAGCGGGTGTTCGGGCGGCACTCCGACATAGCCGCAAAGATGACCCCCACCGGAGGCCCTCATAATAATGCATTCGTAGCCGCTGGCTTCATCGAGCCAGGCGATCTTGTCCGCCTCGCCGAGCCACGGACCGTCCTTTGTGCTTTTCAGACCGCTGACGAAATACACGTCGGCAACGACCGACGCGTCGCCCAGAGCATAGAGTTGGGACGCCAAGAGGGCGGTTTTCCCCTCCCGGACGACCTTGTCGGTCAGGGTTCCCAGCGCGCTCCGTGTCACCAGCACAAGCGGAGGGCTGTCCGACACGAGCGCGCGATTAGCGCTTTTGTCGATGGCGCCTTCATGGCGCGCCCCCCCGGCTTTACTCTTGGGCATGCTCTCTCTCCTTTTGTGAATTGTTCGGTCAGCGCAGCGGCGCCTCGCGGAGCAAAGTCAGGCCCAGCGGGTGGCCCAGTCGACGGGCTCCAATTCCGGTGCGAAGGCGCGCGGCCGAGCCGCGGCCGTGTAGACGTTGGAAGTCAGCCAGAATTCTTCAGCCAGACGATCGGCTTCCGAGATTTCCTTGAACCAGACGGACCGGCTCGCGTCCCAGCGATAGCCTCGGGCCTTCAGCCGATCCTTGACGTCGAAGCTGGCGCCAACCGCGCGCACGATCCATCCAGGCGTTCCGGCCGTGTCGACAAGTTCGCGGAGCGCCGTTCTGCCATCTTCATTCCGGTGACGGAGAAGCGCGATCAGAGCGTCGACGTCGTCGGAAGAGCGATGCCCCTCATGGAACCAGCCGGACTGGCACAATAGCCAGCCGAGCCCGCGACCGTCGAAGCCGCGCGCCGGCCAATCGATTTCTCGACAGCTGCAGGCCCAGCGGAGGCCGCGTGCCAGGAACAGACGATTTTCGACGAAGCGCCTGTCAAAGGCCGCATTGTGAGCAATGATGACATCGGCGGCGTTCAGCACGCTGACCGCGACAGGATCGTTGATATATTGACCGACCAGGTCGGCATCCTTGAGCCCAGTCAGCCGCGTGATCTCCGGGTCGAGCGACCAGCCGGGATCTTCGAGCCACCTGTGGACCGAGCCGATCTCGGTGATCACCCCGGCTGCGTCAAAGCGGAACTGGCGGATGGCAAATTCGATGATGCGGTCCTGGGCGGGATCGATGCCGGTCGTTTCGACGTCGACGGCCGCCGCCAATGAAGTAGGGCCTTGCATGCCCTCGCCGGTCGGTCCTTCTCCGATCACTAGCCGCCGCAGCGTCCGGGTGTCCGTCGCCGCGCCGCAAGGATTAGCCGCGTTTCTATCTTCCATGCTTCGTATTCCCCGCGCGCGGGCTCGCGCGCGTGAGCGCGAGCACCGGGACGTTGGTGGAGAGCGGCGGCAGAGCCGTCGCGGTCAGGAGTGCCCGATCAGGCCGGCTGCAACTGGCTCGGACTGCCAGCCTGCTTCGGCCGGATCGCACTAGCGTCGACGTCGAGGATGTCGCCGCCTTCGGCGACGAGCGCGTCGACTGCTTCGGGCGATGCGTCGAGACCGATCGACAGGCCATGCAGGAGGAGCGCACGCACGAAGGCGTCACGCTCGCGACAGGCTACGACCGCGGCTTGACCGTGGAAGAGCCGGCGGCCGGCGAACAGCCACGCCGCAGGATCCATCTCGATCCGCTCCCTCGCAAAACGCGCACCGGTCTCGGCGGCGACGAACAGCAGCCGGATCAGCTGGCGTTCCGTCATCGTGATGGCGGCGTCGTCCGGATGATCCCGGTCAAGTGGATCAGCATAGGCGGTGCTAGAGCGGCTGGCGTGCCGACGCGATACGGGGCGACGCGCTGGTCCAGAATCAAGAACAGTGCGCTGAGCGCTGGTGGCTTGCATCATAATCGTGTTCCCCTCCCTGGATGGGTAAAACGCAACATCCAGGCTTGGTGCGATCCCACTACACCGTTCAGGCGGGCGCACCGGCGTGTTGGCGTGGGAAAGGCCACGCCGAATCTCGCAGGTAGGAAAACCCTGTAGCGACTACAAGGTTTGAGTGAAAAATATTTTTACGCCATATCTCAGCCAGTCGCGCGACGCCTCTCGGTGCGACCGCCCGTGACGCGTCTTGCTGATTGATCTTAGCCGCGGTTATGACCCTAACGATGCAGTATCACCGACAGATTCTCGCTCTCGACGACGAGAATTTAGAGCGTTTCGTCCGCGATTGGATTGCGCGCAAAACCAGCGAATATGCCGAGGTCGAACGATTTTCGGGGGCGGGCGACCAAGGGCGGGACGTGGTCGGCTTCAAGACGGATCTGCGGCACGAGGGCCCCTGGGACAACTATCAGTGCAAGCAATATGGTCGAACCCTCCAGCCGGCTGCCGCCCTCCTCGAGCTGGGCAAGATCCTTCATTTCGCCGAGCAAGGCGAGTTCACGCCGCCGACGGGCTACTTCTTCGTCGCCCCTCGGGGGATGAGCCGAGAGCTGGAAAAGCTCATCTTCAATCCGACCGCGCTGCGGGCCGAGCTCGTCGCGCGGTGGGACGCAGTGTGTGCGAAGAAGATCGTGAGTGGGAAGACCATTCCGCTTTCAGCCTCGCTGCGGAAGGTCATCGATGATTATGACTTTTCGCGCGTTAAGCGGATCACGGTGGACATCATCCTGGACGATCCGTTCATCAAGCCGGTTCTCGCCAAATGGGGCATTGCCGAAGATCCTGGCGCCCCTCCTCGCGGGATCGTCCCGGCCACGGTGGACGTGCGTGAACAACCTTATCTCGATCAGCTGATCGACGCTTATAGCGAGCGGTGCGGCTCGCCCCTCGCGGATCATGACGCGGTGTGCGAGCATGAGGAATTCGGGCAGCATCTCCAGGAGCAGCGGCTCCGCTTCTTCGAGGCCGACGCCTTCAACCGCTTCTATCGCGACAACACCCTGGAAGAGGATCTGGAGGCGCTTCACGATGACGTCTACCACGGCGTGACGGGCCCCTATCGCGCGCGGCATGTCGATGCACTCACACGCGTCGACGCGGTCATGTCCCAAGCGGCCGCCGTCACCCCAGCCGGACTTTTGGCCAGGCACGCGCGCGTGCCCGTGAAGCAGGGCTTCTGCCATCACTTCGCGAATGACGGAAAGCTGGTGTGGAAGAAGTAAGTCCCGCCGCACCCGTCGGCCTGTTCAACAGCGCGCTGGAAACAGGCACGCGGGCCGTGATCGTCCTGGAGGCGGCTTATCCCCGAGCGCTCGACCTCGCGCGTCTCACGTGGTTTGATCATCTGGTGGTCCATACCGCAGATGCGGGCGGGCCGCCGAGCCTTCACCCGTCCCTGCCCGAACGGACGGGTGAACTGCTGGTCCGCCGAAGGTTGGTGGAGGAGAGCCTCACGCTGATGAGGCGGGTGCATCTCGTAGACGCCATCGCTGACGAAAACGGCGTCGAGTTTCGAGCCAGCGACGAGGCGCCGGCGTTCGTCGGGCTGATGCGCACCGACTATGCGCAGGCGCTGAAGGAGCGTGCCGCCTGGCTCGTCGCGGAACTCGCCGACCTGACGCAGGAAGAGTTGGCCGCCCGGATAGAGGAACGCCTGGACCGCTGGTCCATGGAGTTCAAGTCCGAGTCCGCCCCGGGCGGAAACGACTGATGCCGATCATCCTCCGACACCTGGCATTCACCGGTCCGCAGGAGGCCGCGCGAGCGCTGGAGTTCGCCGACGGCCTAAACCTGCTCTACGGCGCGTCAAATACCGGCAAGTCCTTCACGACTAAGGCGATCGACTACATGCTCGGCGCCTCCCGAGTCCTGCCCGATATTTCCGAGCGACGGCCCTACGACCGCGTTTGGCTCGGCATCACCACCGCGGATGGGGACGAGACGCTCACCCGCGCCCTCGCCGGCGGCAACTTCCGGCTGGAACGCGGCTTGGTCGTCGAATCCGCAGCTGGCTCGAACCGCGTTCTCGGTGCCCGACACGACCCTGGCGACGACGGAAATATTTCGCAGTTCCTGCTCGGCCACACCGGGCTCCAAGGGAAGCGGATTGCGGTCGACGCCAACGGTAAGAAGCGTTCTCTGAGCTTCCGTGACGTGGCGCGCTTCTGCATCGTGGACGAGACCACGATCCAGAGTGAGGATTCACCGGTCCAAAGCGGTCAAGCCGTATCACAGACGGCGGAGCGCAGCACGTTCAAGCTCCTCCTGACCGGCATCGACGATAGCGCCATTGTCGAGGTCGTCGATCGAAAGACCTTCAAGTCGTCGACGACCGCACAGCTCGAAATGCTGGACGACATGATCGCCGCCGTGGACGTGGAGATCGCCAACCAATTCCCGGATGAGGAGCAGCTTCGGGATCAGGCCACCCGGCTCGAAGCCACGTTCACCGCCGCGCAGGCGGAACTGGATGCCGCCCAAGGTTCAATTCGCGAACTCCTAGATCGCAAGCGGAAACTCGGCCACGAGCTCACGTTAGCAGCCGGGCGACTGGACGACCTCGACCTCAGCCTCGCCCGCTTCGATCAGCTGGATGCCGTCTACGCCTCCGACATCCAGCGTCTGGAGGCGCTGGATGAAGCCGGGTTCCTGCTGACCTTGGGGGGCGATCGTGATTGCCCGTTGTGCGGAGCGGCTCCGGGATCGCAGGCCCACCACGAGGAGCTCGGCAATGTCGAAAGGGTCCGCGGCGCCGCAGCGGCGGAGGCAGCCAAGATCAGCCGCCAGCGTGAGGACCTGCGCAACACCGTCCAGCAGATAACAGCCGACGGTCAGCGCATCATGGACCGAATTCCTGGCCTGCGTCAGGCGCTATCGGAAACTGAGCGGGAGCTTGAACGGCTGGCACCGGCGGCAACGGAAGCTCGGCGCGCCGTCACGGAGGTCATGGAGGTCCGAGACCAAGTAAAACGAGGCCTTGCCTTGGTTGAACAGCGTGCGTCCCTCCGCAGCCGTCGCGAGGAAATCGCGGCAAGGAAGCCGGCCGGCAAAGCGGATAAACCCAAAATTGGGGTGGACGGCACCACCGCTCATGACTTCGCTCAGGAGGTCAGCCGCGTGCTCACCGCCTGGCGGTTTCCCGGCGAGCGTCACGTCGCCTTCGACGAAGGAAGCTATGACCTTCGAATCGATGGGAAGCTGCGCAGCCATAACGGCAAAGGCGTTCGCGCGATCACCCACGCGGCCTTCAAGGTCGCCCTTCTACTATACTGCCGCAACCGTGGCCTACCTCACCCGGGCTTCCTGGTCCTCGACACGCCGCTCCTGACTTACCGGGATCCAATCGACGATGACGTCCTGACAGAGGATGAGCGCGAATTGGCTTCATCATCGTTGAAGGAGTATTTCTTCGAGCACCTCGCCTCGGTGGCGGATGCGGGGCAGTTCATCGTCGTCGAGAACGTCGATCCACCTCCCAACCTAAGCAAGTCCGCGAACGTGGAGATCTTCAGCGGAAGCCGCGCGGCGGGTCGGCAAGGGCTATTTTGAACGAGGAGTTGGCGAGGCTGCAGCTTCGGGATGACTGCCCTCGCACAAACCGTGGTCGCCCAGAGCCTGCATGATCCGGCAATCGGCGATCTGGCCGCCCCGGCACTGCTTGATCATTCTCCCCAGTTCACCCCGAAGCTGCTCTAGTTGCGCGATCTTCCGCTTAACGGCCTCGAGATGGCCGCTCGCGATCCGATCGGCCTCACCACAGTCGCGACTGGGATCGTCTGCCAAGTCCAGCAACGAGCGGATGTCGGCGATGTCGAACCCCAGCCCGCGAGCGTGCCGGATAAACGTCAGCCGTTCCTGATCGGGTGAATCGTAATCGCGATAGTTGCCGTCGGTGCGGCCCGGCTTCGGCAGAAGCCCGATCCGTTCATAGTAGCGGATGGTCTCGGCTTTCGTGCCGGTCACCTTCGCAAGTTCGCCAATCTTCATCCCGTCGAGACCGCCTCTTGACCCTGTAGCCGCTACAAGGACCATAGCGGTGTCACCGTGATTCGGTCGAGGTGACATTTATGGCCTGCAACAGCTGCGCATCCGACGAGCCTAAGGGGATCATCGCCCCCCGGTGGAGGCGTGCCCTGTGGATCGCGCTCATCGTGAACGCGGCTATGTTCGGAGTGGAGCTATATGCGGGTGCTGCGGCCGACAGCCATGCACTCAAGGCGGACGCGCTCGACTTCTTCGGCGACGCAGCCAATTACGCCATCTCTTTGCTCGTAGCGGGAATGGCGCTCGCTTGGAGAGCCCGCGCAGCCCTTCTGAAAGGAGCCACCCTCGCGCTCCTCGGCCTCTATGTTCTCGCCAGCGCGCTGTGGGCCGCCCTGAACGGCTCCTCACCCGAGCCGGAAACGATGGGGGTCATCGGCGTCCTGGCGCTTACCGCGAACGTGATCGTGGCGGTGATGCTGTTTCAGTTCCGAACCGGTGACGCGAACATGAGGTCGGTGTGGATCTGCTCCAGGAATGACGCGATCGGCAACCTGGCCGTGGTAGCCGCGGCCGCCGGCGTCTTCGGAACCGGAACCGCCTGGCCCGACCTCATCGTCGCATCGGTGCTGGCGACGCTCGGCCTGGCCGGCGGATGGCAGATCATTGGTCAGGCACGCGGCGAGTTGCGCCAGGTCCGCCAGCTGAACCTCCAACCGGCGGAGTGAAATCGGTGGCGCTCGAGTTGCTCATCTTCTTCGCGCTGTTCTTCATGGCGGCCTTCTTCTGGCCGACGTGGCGTCTATGGAAGCGGGAGCGCGTAAAAGCGCTTGTGCTGACCTACGGCGATACCGCACATGGCCTTGTCGCCAAGTGGTTCCGCGCAACGCTGATCGGCATCTTCGTGATGCTCGCTGCGCTTCTAAGCGGCGTGCCAGCGTCAGCAACGGGGCCACTTCAATGGATTGAGGGCGAGATTACGCGATCTACCGGCTTGGCATTGCTCGTCGTGTCGCTTGTCTGGGTCATCGCGGCCCAGGCTCAGATGGGATCCTCTTGGCGGATTGGCATCGATGGCGGAACTCGACCGCCGTTGGTGACGACAGGCCTGTTCGCGATTAGCCGAAACCCGATCTTCCTCGGCATGCGAGCGAGCCTGCTCGGACTGTTCCTGGTCCTTCCCAACGCATACTCACTCGCCATTCTGATCGCCGGGGAAATCCTGATCCAAGTGCAGGTTCGGCTTGAGGAGCAGCACCTCTCGACGGTCCACGACGCCGAATTTCGGCGCTATCGAGCAAGCGTGCGCCGATGGCTTTGACATGCCGATTGACCGTCCCGCCCGCGTCGTCGACGCCACGGCTCCACATTTTCTTTTTCCACTGCTAGGGAGGTGCCCGCAATGCGTCGTCTCCTGCCCCTGATCAGCGCGTTCATGCTCGTGCTCGTCCTTTGGACG
>JBKBPQ010000016.1:0-59989 GCA_046293155.1 Allosphingosinicella sp.
GGCCGAGCCTGCAGAACCAGCGATACGCCAGGTTGAGATGGACCTCGTCACACAGCCGGCGCTCCGAACGGATGCCCATGCAATAGCCGATGATCAGCATCCGGATCATCAGCTCCGGGTCAATCGAGGGCCGACCAGTATCGCTGTAGAAGGGCCGCAACTGCGCCCGAATGTCGCCGAGATCGACGAACCGGTCGATCGATCGCAGCAGATGATCCGCCGGCACGTGCCGCTCGAGGCTGAACCCGTAGAACAACTCCGGCTGATCGGTCTGGCGCTCACCCATCATCGGCCCGGCTCCCGCTACCCAAAAGCAGTGAATCAGAGCCTCAGCACCGGAGCAAGCGGGAGTTTTTCAACAGTATCGGTCGTAAGCGGTCGCTCGAACAGCGATCGGATGGAGGGTCCGCTTTCGCCGACGACGCCGCCAAGAGCGGACCGTCGGCTCCCGGCCAATTCCAGCCGGGGCGGCTAAGTGCCCATCGAGACATCCGCCGCGGGTTCCATTTTGCTCTGAAGCAGACGTTCGCGATCACGGATGCCGCCCGGCCGGATCGGGCCGGCTTGCGGACCCTGGGCGGACTTGCCGGAGCCGGTAACGGACGCTCGCTGAGCAGACGCTGAGCTTGTGTCTGAGTTCGGCGGGTGTCCGACCAATCTTCAATGGGCGGTGTAGGGAGGAAGCATCCTAAACTTCGATGTCGGCGGCTGACAGCCAATCAGATATTCTGGCGGGCAGCGAACGAAGGGCTCCACCTCATCGTGCAGGAACATCGCGTCGATATAATGCCCGGAGCTCTCGGCTTGGCTGCGCGCGACCAGCGGTAGCTCGCGCAACGCACCGACCGTACCGTCGAGCGCGATCGGCCGGTCCGATTCAGGCGGGTCGATCCTCAGAACATTGCTCTTGCCCGCCAGAAGATAGGCCTGCCCCAGCAAGTTCTTGGATTGTGCGCGCGCAGCCGCATCGAAGGCGCGCAGGAACGCCGGCCCTCGACTCCGGCGGCAGTGAGGGCGTCGCGCACCTCCTCCAGCCGGAATGGCTTGATGATGGCGATGATCAGCTTCACGCGACCCCCCATTTTTCGCGGGGCAGAAAGGCATCACCTCACCCCTTGATGCTGCATTGCGCAATGAACCCAAGCTGACAAACGCCTGAGTGGAATATCCTCCTCCAAACGCACGTGAAATATTCACGCTCAGCAAAATCAAATCCTGATTTGCCGCTTGCGCTGGTTTGCGCGGTGCGACAGACTTACGCTGCGCTGCAACAAAGAAAGCGAGATTCGGTACGCGTTCAGACTGATTGAAGAGGGAGGTGCCGGTGCCGCGAGGCGCAGTGAAGCAGGGTCTCTACGACCCCGCTTACGAGCATGACAGCTGCGGCATGGGCTTCATCGCCCATGTAAAAGGGGCGCGCTCCTCCGACATCATCGCCAAGGGCCTGACGATCCTCGCCAACCTCGACCATCGCGGCGGCGTCGGCGCCGATCCGACGATGGGCGACGGCGCCGGAATTCTTATCCAGATCCCCGACGCCCTGCTCCGCGCCTGGGCGGAAGCGCAGCGGCTCTCGCTGCCGCAACCGGGCGACTATGCCGTCGCCATGTGCTTCCTGCCACAAGGCGATGAGGCGCGGGCCTATGCCGCCCAGCATTTCGAGCGGCTGATCGCCAAGGAGGGCCAACTGCTGCTCGGCTGGCGCGAGGTTCCGGTCGATCCCTCCGGTCTCGCCGAGGCGGCGCGGGCGGCGATGCCGGTCATCGCCCAGGCGATCGTCGCGCGCGGGCCCAACGTCCGCGACCAGGACGCATTCGAGCGCAAGCTGCTGACGATCCGCAAGCAGACCCAGAACCCGCTGGTTGAGCTGGAGGAGAAGACGGGCCTGGAAGGCCTCGCCGACTTCTACATGCCGTCATTCTCGACGCGCACGGTGGTGTACAAGGGCATGCTGCTGACCAGCCAGCTCGGCAGCTTCTACCGCGACCTCACCGACCCGCTGACCGCCAGCGCGCTGGCGCTGGTCCATCAGCGTTTCTCGACCAACACCTTCCCGTCCTGGCGGCTGGCCCACCCGTTCCGCTTCATCGCCCATAACGGCGAGATCAACACGATCCGTGGCAACGTGAACTGGATGAACGCCCGGCGGCGGACTCTGGAATCGCCGCTGCTCGGCGCCGACCTCGACAAGATGTGGCCGATCATCCCGCACGGCCAGTCGGACACCGCCAGCCTCGACAACGCGCTCGAGCTGCTTGTCGCCGGGGGCTACCCGCTCGCCCATGCAATGATGCTGCTGATCCCCGAGGCGTGGGCGGGGAAGGCGGACATGCATCCGGCGCGCCGCGCCTTCTACGAATATCATGCCGCGCTGATGGAGCCGTGGGACGGGCCCGCGGCGATCGCCTTCACCGACGGCCGCCAGATCGGCGCGACCCTCGACCGCAACGGCCTCAGGCCCGCACGCTACTGCGTCACGCACGACGACCTCGTCATCCTCGCCTCCGAGAGCGGCGTGCTTCCGGTGCCCGAGGAGAAGATCGTCCGCAAATGGCGGCTCCAGCCGGGCAAAATGCTGCTCATCGATCTCGACGAAGGGCGGATCGTCGAGGACACCGAAGTGAAGGGGCGGCTGGCCGAGGCCGAACCTTATGCCGATTGGCTGCGCGACACACAGTTCAATGCCGCCGACCTGCCGCCCGGCAACGATCCGATCCGCCGTCCGCCCGACGACGAGACCCTGCGCCGCACCCAAATCAGCTTCGGCTACACCGAGGAGGATCTGAAGCTGTTCCTGGCGCCGATGGCGGCCCAGGCCGAGGATCCGGTCGGATCGATGGGGACCGACACGCCGCTTGCGGTGCTCTCCGACAAGCCGCGCCTGCTCTACGACTATTTCAAGCAGAACTTCGCACAGGTCACTAACCCGCCGATCGATCCAATCCGCGAGAGCCTGGTGATGAGCCTCGTGTCGATGGTCGGCCCGCGGCCCAATTTGCTCGGGCGCCAGGCGGGCATGCACAAGCGGCTCGAAGTGTCCCAACCGATCCTCACCAACGAGGATCTGGAGAAGATCCGCTCGATCCACTCCACGCTCGACGGCGCCTTCCGCACCGTCACGCTCGACGCGACCTGGCCGAAGGGCGGCGACGCCCAAGCGCTCGCCGCCGCGGTCCAGCGGCTGTGCTGGGAAGCGACCGAAGCCGTGCTCGCCGACATCAACATGCTCATCCTCTCCGACCGGCGCGAGGGACCGGACCGGATCCCGATCCCCGCGGCGCTCGCCACCGGAGCGGTCCACCACCACCTCATCCGCCAGGGTTTGCGGATGCAGACCGGGCTGGTGCTAGAGGCAGGCGAGGCGCGCGAGGTCCACCATTTCTGCGTGCTCGCGGGCTACGGCGCCGAGGCCATCAACCCTTGGCTCGCCTTCGATACGATCGACGATCTGTGCGAGGCGGGGAAGATCGCGGTCGCGCCCGAGGAGGCGCAGGCCAACTACATCAAGGCGCTCGGCAAGGGTCTGCTCAAGGTCATGTCCAAGATGGGCATCTCGACCTTCCAATCCTATTGCGGCGCGCAGATTTTCGACGCGGTCGGGCTCAGCGAGGACTTCGTCGAGCGCTATTTCACCGGAACCGCGTCGCGGATCGGCGGCGCCGGGCTTGCCGAAATCGCCGAGGAGACGGCCCGCCGCCATCGCGCCGCCCATGCGCCTCAGGTGGAATGGCTCGACCGCGGCGGCCTCTACGCCCAACGCGTCGGCGGCGAAGCTCATGCCTGGACGTTCGACAGCATCGCCAACCTGCAGCACGCCGTGCGCGGCAGCCTGCCGGAGAAATATCGCGCCTTCGCGGCCGAGATGAACGAGCAGAACCGGCGGCTGCTCACCCTTCGCGACCTGATGCAGCTGAAGCCTGCCGGCCCGCCGGTGCCGCTCGAGCAGGTCGAGCCGGCGGCGGAAATCGTGAAGCGCTTCGCCACCGGCGCGATGAGCTTCGGCTCGATCAGCCGCGAGGCGCACACGACTTTGGCGCAGGCCATGAACCGGATCGGCGGCAAGTCGAACACCGGCGAGGGCGGCGAAGAATCCGCCCGTTTCGCGACCGACGAGCGCTCGACGATCAAGCAGGTCGCCTCCGGCCGCTTTGGCGTAACAGCCGACTATCTGGTCAACGCCGACGAGATCCAGATCAAGATCGCGCAGGGCGCGAAGCCGGGCGAGGGCGGCCAGCTCCCTGGCCACAAGGTCGACCGCCACATCGCCTCGGTGCGGCTGTCGACGCCTGGCGTCGGCCTGATCTCGCCGCCGCCGCATCACGACATCTATTCGATCGAGGACCTCGCGCAGCTCATCCACGACCTGCGCAGCGTCAATCCCTCTGCGCGCATTTCGGTGAAGCTGGTCGCCGAAGCCGGCGTCGGCACCGTCGCGGCGGGCGTCGCCAAGTGCCTGGCCGATCATGTCACCATCTCGGGCTATGAGGGCGGCACCGGCGCGTCGCCGCTCACCTCGCTGACCCATGCCGGCCTGCCGTGGGAGATCGGCCTCGCCGAGACGCAGCAGACTCTGGCGCTCAATGGCCTCCGTGGGCGGATCGTGGTTCAGGTTGACGGTGGACTGCGAACCGGCCGCGACGTGGCGGTTGCCGCCTTGCTCGGCGCCGACGAATTCGGCTTCGCGACCGCGCCTTTGATCGCCGCCGGTTGCATCATGATGCGCAAGTGCCACCTCAACACCTGCCCGGTCGGAATCGCCACCCAGGACCCGGTGCTTCGCGCGCGCTTCACCGGCGCGCCCGAGCATGTCGTGAACTACTTCTTCTACGTCGCCGAGGAGCTTCGCGAGATCATGGCCGAGCTCGGGCTGCGCAGCGTGGCGGAGATGGTCGGCCGCACCGAGCTCATCGATCCGCGACCGGCGCTCGATCATTGGAAGGCGAAAGGCGTCGACCTGTCGGCGCTGATTCACCGGCCGGAGACGCACGCGACCCGCTATGAGGCCCCACTCTGGCGCCGCGTCGGCTCGCGCATCGACCGGCTGGGCAAGGCGGTGATGGAGCAGCGCCCAATCCGCCTCGACCTTCCCATCGCCAACACCGACCGAAGCGTCGGCACGATGTTGTCAGGCAAGATCGCCCGAGCCTTCGGTCAGGAGGGGCTGGAGGATAACAGCCTCCATCTCCGCCTCACCGGCACTGCCGGGCAGAGCCTCGGCGCCTTCCTCGCCTGCGGTGTGACTCTCGAACTAATCGGCGACGCCAACGACTATGTCGGGAAGGGTCTGTCGGGCGGCCGGATCGTGGTGGGCCAGCCGGACGGAGTCGCGCGCGCCGCTACCGACAACATCGTCGTCGGCAACACCTGCCTCTACGGCGCGACCTCGGGCGAGGCCTTCTTCTCGGGAGTCGCCGGCGAACGGTTCGCGGTGCGCAATTCCGGGGCGACGGCGGTCGTCGAGGGCGTCGGCGACCATGGCTGCGAATACATGACGGGCGGCACCGTGGTCGTGCTCGGCGAGACCGGCCGCAACTTCGCGGCGGGCATGTCGGGCGGTGTCGCTTACGTGTGGGACCGGGATCGCGCCTTCGCCGGCCGCTGCAACCGGGCAAGCGTCGAGCTCGATGCCGTCGAGGACGTCCAGATGCTCCGAGCGCTAATCGAGCGGCATCAAAGCTGGACCGGCAGCGCCCGTGCCGCCCAGCTTCTCGACAACTGGATCAGCGCCCTGCCGCAATTCGTCATGGTTATGCCGACCGAATATCGCCGCGCATTGGCGGCGCTCCGAAGCGAGGCCGCATGAGCAACCCCGCCGCTTTCCTCGAAACGCCACGCCGCGACCGCGACTATCTCCCGGTGGAGGCGCGCCTCCGCTCCTGGGGCGAGTTCGTCCGCCCGCTGCCGCAGGGCGACGTGGCGCGGCAGGCGGAGCGCTGCATGGATTGCGGCGTTCCCTTCTGTCACTCGGGCTGTCCCGTGAACAATCTGATCCCCGACTGGAACGCTCTGGTGGGCGACGGCGCCTGGCGCGAGGCGCTGGACCGGCTCCACTCGACCAACAATTTCCCGGAATTCACCGGCCGGGTCTGCCCGGCGCCATGTGAGGCGGCCTGCACTCTCAATCTCGACGACGCGCCGGTCATCATTAAGACGATTGAGTGCGCGATCGTCGACCGCGGCTTCGACGAAGGCTGGATCGAGCCGGTCTTCTCACCGCGCGGCACCGGCTACCGGATCGCCATCGTCGGCTCGGGACCCGCCGGCCTCGCCTGCGCCCAGCAGCTCGCGCGCATGGGCCACGCACCGACCGTGTTCGAAAAGGCCGACCGGGTCGGCGGCCTCCTCCGCTACGGGATCCCAGACTTCAAGCTAGACAAGACGCTGATCGACCGCCGGGTCGCCCAGATGGAGGCCGAAGGCGTGATCTTCCGGACCGGAATGAACGTGGGCGTCGATGTGTCGGTCGAGCGGCTAATGGACGATTATCAGGCCATCGTCCTCGCCGGCGGCGCTGAGCAGCCGCGCGACCTCCCAGTGCCGGGCCGCGAGCTCGACGGAGTCCATTTCGCGATGGACTATCTAACCCAGTCGAACCGCCGGGTCGCCGGTCTGGACGAGCCGGACGATGCGATCCTCGCCACTGGTCGCCACGTCGTTGTAATCGGCGGCGGCGACACCGGCTCCGACTGCATCGGCACCGCCAACCGCCAGGGGGCCGCCTCGGTCACCCAGCTCGAAATCCTCCCCGAGCCGCCGCTCCGCGAGAACAAGGCGCTGTCCTGGCCGCACTGGCCGGTCAAGCTGCGCACCTCCTCTTCGCAGGAGGAGGGCTGCGGCCGCGCCTTCTCGGCGGCGACTCTTCAGCTGGTCGGCGAGGAGGGCAGGGTGGCGGCGCTCGAATATGAGCAGACGGGCACCCTCAAGCGCATTCCGGCCAACCTCGTCCTGCTGGCCATGGGTTTTACCGGTCCGCTCACCGGCGGCATCGCGGCGAAGGCCTACGTCGAACACGACCGACGGAGGGACGCAGAGGGCTCGGGCTGCAACTACGGGACGTCGCGCAGACGCGTTTTCATTTGCGGCGATATGCGCCGCGGCCAATCGCTGGTCGTATGGGCAATTCGTGAGGGCCGCCAATGCGCCACGGCCGTCCACGAATGGCTTGGATCCATTGCAGTCGGTGGGGGCCTCCCGGAGGACAGTTTCTAACCGGCCTGACTCAAGGGGCCTGGCGCACGCCGCTATCCGAAGATGTCTGGCAGGTCGCGGGAAACCCGGTCAGGAAAGGTCGCTTTCCTCTTCTGGAGAAAGGCCGCGACGCCCTCCCGAGCATCGGCCGACTGGCCACGAAGGAACACGGCGCGGCTGTCGAGTTCGTGCGCGGCCCGCGGATCGCCCGCGGCGAGCATCCGCCACATCATTTGCCTGGTGAGGGCGATCGAGACCGGCGCGCTATCGCTTGTCAGCTCTCGCGCAAGCGCGTGAGCGTCGGCAAGAAGTGCTTCCGGGTGATGCAAAGAGCGGACGAGGCCGCGATCGAGCGCCTCCTCGGCCGAGACCAATCGACCAGAATAGCACCATTCCAGCGCGGTGGAGATGCCGACGATGCGCGGCAGAAACCAGGACGAGGCCGCTTCCGGAACGATCCCGATCCGAGCGAAGACGAACCCGAACCTGGCAGTTGTCGACGCGATGCGGATGTCCATCGGCAGCTGCATCGTCGCTCCGACGCCGACCGCCGCGCCGTTCACCGCGGCGATAAGCGGCTTGGCGAAGGCGAACAGCCGCAGAGTCAGAATCCCGCCCCAATCGCGCTCGACGGGCTCGTCGCCCTCTTCATAAAATGAGCCGGCTCTGTGCTCGTAATCGAACGTGGCCGCACCCGCCGCCGCGAGATCGGCGCCGGCGCAGAAGGCTCGGCCGGCGCCGGTGAAGATAACCGCGCGGACCTCGTCGTCGGCCTCCAGCCGGTTGAGCGCCTCGACGATCTCGCCGATCATCGGCCGCGACAGCGCGTTGAGCTTGTCGGGCCGGTTGAGGGTGAGCGTTGCGATCCCCTCGTCAATGGCGATCGCGACGGCTGGCTGCTGGTCGCTCACCCGATGTCCTTTCAGTGGTACGTGCGGCCGCCATCCACGGCGAGTGCAATACCGGTTACGAAGGCGGATTCGCGGCTGGTCAGGAAGAGGATGCCAGCGGCGATCTCCTCCGGTTCGCCGACACGTTTGAGTGCGTAGCCGGAACCGGGGGCTCGCGCCGCCGCGCGCATCTGCGCGGGGAGCAGGGGGGTGTCGACGACTCCCGGGCAGATCGCGTTCACTCGAATCTCTGGAGCGAGCTCCAGCGCCATTGCCTTCGAGAATGTGACGAGTCCGCCCTTCGAGGCGGCATAGGCGCTGAGGCTCGGCGACGAAGGCAGCAAGCCTTGGCCCGACGCGACGTTCACGATCGTTCCCCCACCCGCGTGGCGCAGGTGCGGAAGGGCCTCCCGGCAGACTAGGAATGGCGCCGTCAGGTTCACGGCGAGGACCCGGTTCCAGTCGTCGAGTCTCATGCTCTCGACAAACGTGCCTCCGCCGATTCCTGCGACGTTGACGACGCCGTCGAGCCCGCCGAGCGCCGAGGCGCTGCCGGCGACTGCTTCGCGGATCTGCGATTCCTCAGTCAATTCGACGGCCGCCGCGTGGGCGCCGAGCTCGGAAGCGATCCGCTCCAGCGCCTCCCGGTCGCGATCGAGCAGGGCGAGGTGGGCGTCCTCGGCTGCGAACAGGCGCGCGGTCGCGAGGCCGATGCCCGAGGCTGCCCCGGTGATCAGGATCCGGCGTTCGGCGAGGCGATTGCACGATTGCTGCCCATGCGACATCCGATCAGCGCTCCTGCAGTGCTTGAGTCCACGAAGAAACTTGCGCGGACGAGAAGGGCAAGCAAGCTAAAAATTTGCTTGCGTACTATTTTGGATATCCTCATCTTCCGTAAAAAATGGGAGGTCGAGGATGTCGTCAGACAGCAGGGGCTGGAGCCGGTGGTATGTCGTCGGCCTGCTGGCGGTACTGTACGTCTTCTCCTACGCCGACCGGCTGATCCTCGCCTTGCTGGTGACTCCGCTCAAGGCGGATCTGGGGCTGAGCGACACACAAATCGCACTGCTGATCGGCCCCGCCTTCGCCTTTCTCTACGCGATCCTAGGCATACCGGTGGCGTGGCTCGCCGACCGCTTTCCGCGAGTCATCATCGCGGTTGGCGGAGTTGCGATCTGGAGCGCGGCGACTATCGCCTCCGCATTCGCCGGAAGCTTCGAGGAGCTGTTCATATTGCGCATGGGGCTGGCGCTGGGCGAAGCCGTGCTCTCCCCCGTTGCGGTCTCGCTTATCAGCGACATGTTCCACCGCTCGGAGCGCTCCACGCCGACCGCGGTGTTCGTATCGTCCGGCACGATCGGCCTGATCACCGCCTATGTGATCGGGGGCGCACTCATCGACCTGCTCGATTCGGGCGCCCTAGCGGGTGTACCGATCATCGGCGGTCTTCCCGTGTGGCGGGCGACACTCATCGTCGTCGGCGCCCCTGGTCTGCTCCTCGCAATTCTCCTCGCTTTCACCGTCCGAGAGCCGGAGCGCGGCGTCCTCGACCGCCAGTCCGCGACTGCGCAGTCAGACAAAACGGGCGTATTTGAGTCGTGGCGAGAGGCGCTCCACTTCTACGTCGCCTTCTTCCTCGGCAACTCAATCTGCATGACCCTGACCTTCGCAGTGGTCGCGTGGTTCCCGACTTTCCTCACCCGCGCCTATGGTGTGTCGGCATCCGAGAGCGGCTATCTGTTCGGCTTCTGCCTGATGGTCGGCGCTTTCTTCAATTTCTCCATTCCGACGGTGGCGCAGCGACTGGCGCGCGGGACTCGAAAGGAGGCTTTGCTCCTGGTCGAACTGGCGCTGATCCCGGTCGGCCTCGTCCTGTTCGTGGCCGGCGTGCTCCAGGACTCACTTACGGCCACAATGGCGTTTGTGATCGCCGGCTTCGGCATCCTGTCCGGAACCAACGCCTTGTCCTCGATCGCGGTCGCGCTGACGGCGCCCCCTTTCTTCCGCGGCCGACTGATGGCGATCAGCCTCGCCTGCAGCAACCTCATCGGCCTGTCCCTTGGGCCGTTCGCGGTGGCGCGCGTCGCCGAAACCCAGTTTTCGGGCCCGTTCGCGCTGGCGCAGGCGATGCTGGTCGTCGGGCTGGTAGTCGTGCCCTTGGCTTGGGTGCTGATCTTCGTCGCGCTTGTTCCGTACCGCCGGGCAATGCGGCGTGCCGAAGAGGAATAAACAGCGTATTGATAAACTAGCGTACTTAGCTCATACGTACCATGTGCAGGCGATAGATCTGCTCCAAGAACATAAGAATCCCCGTTCACACTCAGGAGAGAGAGGATTTCGCATGGGGGGTCCCCGCACCCGCGGACGCTTTGCCGCTTTCACTGCCTTCACCGCGATTGCGGCAGCCTTGGCCTTTCCGGCGCCCGCTCTCGCGTTCGAGGACGGCGCCCAGCCGCCGACCGCCGATCCAGAAGTCGCCGCTCAGGAGAATAACGACGCCGTCGCGGATCAGGCGACAGCCTCTCCCGCCGCGCAAGACGACGTCCTCGTCGTTACGGCGCGCCGGCGCAACGAGACCCTTCAGGACGTTCCCGGCGCGGTAACCGCCGTGGGCGGCGAGTCGCTGGACACGCTCGCGGTCACCGATCTTCGCGCACTGAGCGGACGAATCCCGAACTTCTCCGTGGAGCAGGGCACGACCTCCTCCTCGGCATCGCAGATCTTCCTGCGCGGCATCGGCATCGACAATACCGGCTTCAACACCGATCCAAATGTCGGCGTCTATATCGACGACATCTTCGTCGGCCGCCTGATTGGCTCGATGGTTAGCGCCGTCGATCTCGAGCGAATCGAAGTCCTTCGCGGTCCGCAGGGTACCTTGTACGGCCGCAACTCGACCGCGGGGGCTGTGAAGTATGTCACCCGGCGGCCCGACCTCAACGATACGTCCGCCCGGCTCGTCGCCACGGTAGGAAACTTCAACCGCAGAACCCTGCGCGGAACCGTCAATGTGCCGCTCATCCCGGGCGAGCTGGCGGTCATGTTCAATGCTCAGACCCATACTGAAGACGGGTATATCACCCTGTTCGATGCGACGGGGAACGACACCGGTCTCCAGGGCAATGGCCGCGATGTCCTCGACGCGCGCGTATCGGTCCTGTGGCAGCCCACCGAGGAGCTTTCGGTCTATCTCACCGGCGACCTGACCCGCAACCGCTCGGGCCTGCAGAGCCTAACGCCAACGAATTGCGCGGCTCTTGGAACCCGTCCCGGTCTCACCGCGAACGGCACGATCGGCCAAATCTCGGCCGGCCAATTCGAGCGCTGTCCGCTGTTCTACAACAACCCGTACGCATCGTTCATCGGACCATTCCCCTACGACGACCCACGTTTTGACTCTCGTGGTGCGTCGGCCTCGATCAGCTACGATCTCGGCTTCGCCACCTTGCGTTCGATCACCGGCGCCCGCGGATTCAATGACGTCTTCGCGAGCCCGCTTTTCGCGAAGCCGCCGCCCAATGTGCAGGTGAATCTGCGTAACGAGCTGCAGCAGAGCTCATTCCAGCAAGAGCTTCAGCTGGCTTCGTCTGGCGATAGTTGGCTGGGTTACATCGCGGGGTTGTTCTACTACCACGAGGACATTCGTTCGATCTATCAGTCTCAGGTCGGAGCCGCGACGACGATCCCATATATCAACGACGATCGCCAGCTTACCGACGCCTATGCAGCCTACGGCGAACTCTACATCCGTCCGGTGGAGGGTCTGGAGCTCACGGTCGGCGGGCGAATGTCCTGGGACGAGAAGCAGGTCGAGCGCCTGCTGTTCTCGTCGCCGACGGCAACGACGCCGTCGCTCACGTATAGCGACGATATCTCGGAGAGCCATTTCACGCCGCGGCTCGGCATCAGCTACGATACCGGCCCGGTCCTCTTCTATGCCACCTATTCCGAAGGCTATCGGGCGCCCGGATGGGCGAACGCCAACCCGGCCAATCTGGTCGGAATGCAGCTCGAGTTCGGAATCGAGACGGAAAGCTCCTATGAGGTCGGTGTCCGGTCCCAATGGTTCGACCGGATGTTGACTCTGAATGCGTCTGCCTTCTCCGCCGAATATAACAATCTCGGCGCCACGCTCACCGCGGGCGGTCAGACAATCGTCGTGACATCGGACGCTCGAATTCAGGGTCTCGAGCTCGAGGGCAATCTGCGCCCAATGCAGGGCCTGAATATCTTCGGCAATCTCGCTCTGCTGGAGGACGAGTACATCAATCCGCCGCAGGGCCAGCCGTACGCGATGCGACTCAAGCACGCGCCGCGGACTACTTGGTTGCTCGGTGCGGATTACGAGACTGCGGTTGGCGCGATGCCCGGACGGTTCTTCATCGGCGGTGACGTCAACTACGTCTCGTCGGCCTTCCGCAACGTCGCCAACACGATCGACCAGCAGTCGGACGCCTATACTCTCGTCTCGGCACGGATAGGCTATCGCGCCGAGGGCGACCGCTGGTCCCTGACGCTGGGCGGTACCAATCTCACCGACGAGGTTTACTGGCTGCTCGGAACGCAGAATCAGGCCCGGTCCTACCAGGCGCCCCGTCGCGTGTTCCTGACCGCGGAAGTTCGCTTCTAAGCGGCTCCGAATAACCTTCCCACCTGCGGGGAGCCGGTGCTGCGCCGGCTCCCCTTATTTTTGGCGGAAGGTCAGATGATCAGGGAGGCGCGCCCGTCCCAATAGGCTTCGCGCAGCTTGTGCTTGGCGACCTTGCCGAGATCGTTGCGCGGCAGGGTGGTGACGAAGTCCACCGAGCGGGGGCATTTGATTGCGCTGAGCCGTTCCCGGCAATAAGCGATGATGTCGGCTTTCAGCGCCGCGGGGTCCTCCGGGATCTCGCGCGGCTCGACCACCGCTTTCACCTGCTCGCCAAATTCCTCGTCGGGAATGCCGATCACCGCCACGTCCGCCACTTCGGGATGGCCGATCAGGACATGCTCCGCTTCCTGCGGATAGATGTTCACGCCGCCGCTGATGATCATGTGGGACTTGCGGTCGGTGAGATAGAGGAAGCCGTCCGCGTCGACGTGGCCGACGTCGCCGAAGGTGGCGAACCCGTCCGCGGACCGAGTCTGCGCCGTCTTCGCCTCGTCCTTGAAGTAGGAAAAACGCGAACCGTTGGCGAAATAGACGAGCCCGGTCTCGCCCGGCGGGAGAGCAACGCCATCCTCGCTGCGGATTTCCAAGCGGCAGCCAGCGGGCGGCCGCCCGACTGATCCGGGATGGGCCAGCCATTCCTGCGGGGTGATCATGGTGTGGCCCATGCCTTCGGTGCCGCCATAGATTTCGTAGATCACCGGCCCCCACCATTTCATGATCCGACGCTTGATGTCGGGCGGGCAGGGGGCGGCTCCGTGGATCGCTACTCTCATCGACGGCAGGACGTAGAGCTCGCGCATCGGCTCGGGCAGACGAAGCATTCGGATGAACATCGTCGGCACGAAGAAGCCGTGCGTCGCGCGATGGCGCTCCATCGCCGCCAAGGTGCGCTCCGGATCGAACTTGTCGAAGCCGATCGCCGTTCCGCCGAGGCGCTGCACCGCCATCATCATGCGCAGCGGCGCGGCGTGGTAGAGCGGCGCCGGATTGGCGAACACCATGTCGCGCCCGAAGCCGAACGCCTCCTCAAGCATCTTCTGCCGGCGCGGCGGCGCGGACGGCGGCTGGGCGTCGAGCGGCATTCGCACGCCCTTGGGTCGGCCGGTGGTCCCGGACGAATAGAGCATGGAGGCGCCGCGGCGCTCCTGGTCGAGCGGCTCCGCCGGCTGCTCCATCAGCAGCTCTCCATAGGGCAGGAAGCCGTCCGCGCTGCCGTCAACGAGCAGCATCCGGACCTTGTCCGAGGCCGATAGCTTGCGCGCCACGTGCAGCATCTGACGCGACGTGACCAGCAGCCGCGCTTCGCTGTTCTCGATGATGTAATCGACGTCCGCGGCGTTCAGTTGGCTGCTGATGCACACATAATAGAGGCCCGAATTCTTCGCGGCCCAGCACAGCTCAGGCAGCCGGATGTGATTCTCGAGCAGGAAGGCGATCGTCTGACCGGGCTCGACGCCGAGGGCGCGGAACAGGCGCGCCGCGCGGCCCGACCGCTCCACGAGCTCGCGATAGGTCAGGGTCTGGTCGGTGTCGCCGACCAGCACGAAAGCCAGCTTGCCGGGGTCCTCGGCGGCGACTTGGCGGGGGTGGGTGAATTCCGTGCTGCTCATCCTGGGCCAAAGATTCTCGTTGCGAGCTGCCTATGCTCTGGACCCAGGCGCGGAGAAAGGCGAGCCCGGGTCCGGTTGATTGTTCATCAGCAGACGGTATGGTAGCGAACTGAATCGCGCAACAGACGCAAGAGGAGTGGGTGCATGGCGGATCTCCAAATGCTGGCTGAAACGGCTTTCCCGGAAGGACGGCCGGAGGAGGACCTGAAGACCTTCATCCGCCGTGCGGTCGACCAAGCGAATCTCAACGCGCTTCGCCTCGCACTCTTCCAAATCACGGGCGATCCCGAGCTTGCAGCGATGAAGGTCGTCCAGAAGTCGATCCGCGGCGGGGCCCTCCTCCAGGAGGCGGTCGCTGACGAGGACATCCCGCGGCTCAAGGAGAAGGTCGTCGACTATCTCCTGAATCCGCCGGCCTCCGTGCCGCCGCCGCCTTCCAAGGAAGAGACGGTCGGTCTGATCAAACTCTTCAACTCGCAGGAGAAGTCGGAGAATTTCATCCGCTTTGCGATCGAGGAGCTCGCGCTCGAAGACTATCCGCGCGACGTCCAGTGGACCAACCGGCCTTCTCAGCAGGTCATCGACAATTTCAAGGTTCTCGTCATCGGCGGCGGCATCAGCGGCATCGGCGCCGCGATCCAGCTCAAGAAGCTCGGTATCCCCTACCGAGTGATTGAGCGCCAGTCCGACATCGGCGGCACCTGGCAGCTCAACAACTATCCCGAGGCGCGGGTCGACACGAGCAGTTACCTCTACCAGTTCAAGTTCGAGAAGAACTATCCCTGGACGGAGTTCTTCGCGGCCCGCGACGAGACCAAGCGCTACCTCAACCACGTCGCCGAGCGGCATGGCATCCTGCCCGATTTCCAGTTCGACACGGAGGTCGTCGCGGCCCAGTGGGACGAGGACGACGCGCTGTGGCACGCGACCCTCCGCCACAAGGACGGCCGAGAGGAGCAGGTTTCCGCCAACGTCATCATCAGCGGCAGCGGCCTGTTCAGCACGCCCAACCTGCCAGACATCCCCGGCGCGGAATCGTTCGGGGGAGCGATGTTCCACACTGCGCAGTGGGACCATGGCTTCGATTATGCCGGCAAGCGCGTCGCTCTGATCGGCACCGGGTCGAGCGGCACGCAGCTGATGCCCGCCATCGCGAAGGCGGCCGAGCACCTCACCGTTTATCAGCGCACCGCCAACTGGATCATGAAGCTGGAAGGCTATCGCGCACCGGTGTCGCGCGAGGCGCGCTGGCTGTTCGATAACATGCCTTATTATTGGAACTGGTATTGCTACGCGAGCTTCGACACCGCGATGCATCTCCAGGACATGCAGACCTACGATCGCGACTATCGCGAGCGGACCGGCGGCATCAACAAGCGCAACGACGACGTCAAGCAGGCGCTGACCGACTATCTCAAGAACAAGCTCGGCGAGGACAGCGAGCTTTTCAGGAAGTGCCTGCCGAAATATCCCCCGCTCGCCCGACGGCTGGTGGTGGACAATGGCTTCTACGACGCGCTGCTGCAGGACAATGTCGATCTGGTCACCGACAGGATCGAGCGGATCACGCCGAACGGCATCCTCTCCGCAGACGGCGAGGAGCGCGAGTTCGATTTGATCGTCATCGGGGCGGGCTTCCAGACCTCCCGCTATCTTCATCCGGTCAATTATGTCGGGCGCGGCGGGATGACTCTCGACAAGGCGTGGGAGAAGGACGGCGCCCGCTCCTATCTCGGCATCGCCATGCCGGACTTCCCAAACCTGTTCATGTTCTACGGCCCCAACGGCCAGCCGCGCTCGGGCGGCTTCTATTCATGGGCGGAGATCTGGAGCCGCTACGCCGCGGGAATGATCGTCCACATGCTGGAGAACGGGCATCGCTCGGCGGCGGTTCGGCGCGACGTCTTCGATGCCTATAACGAGGACCTCGACGAGGCGATGAAGCAGGTGCTGTGGGAGCTCGAGGGCGCCGGCGGCTACTACAACAACGAATTCGGCCGCTGCGGAGTCAACGTTCCGTTCCTCACCGAGGACTATCACGCCATGGTCGCCGAGCCGAAGCCTGGCGACTACGATCTGCGCTGAGGCCCACGGCGTGGGCGGGGAAGCGAGACGCCAGTCGGGCGGCGTGAACGGCCCGGGGGCGGGTCAGATGATCGCGATGCTGGAGCGCATGCTCCTCATTCGCCGGGTCGAGGAGCAACTGGGCGATGATTCGCTCGCCGGCCGACTGCCCGGCAACGTCCATCTCTATATCGGCCAGGAAGCGATCGCCGTCGGCGTGTGCGCCAATCTCGACGATGACGACTACATCACCAGCACCCACCGCGCGCACGGCCATTTCCTCGCCAAGGGCGGCAGCCCGGAGGCGCTGATCGCCGAGGTGTACGGCAAGCGCACTGGCGCCTGCTCAGGCCTCGGCGGGTCGATGCATGTGGCCGACTTCGCCAAGGGCATGCTCGGCGCCAACGCCGTGGTCGGCGGCGGCATAGGCCTCGCCGCGGGCGCGGCGCTGGCGGCGCAGAACGCCGGACGCTCCCAGGTCGCGGTTGGCTTCCTCGGCGACGGCGCCACAAGCGAAGGCATTTTGAGCGAGGTGCTCAATATCGCTTCCTTGTGGAAGCTGCCGCTCGTCCTCGTCTGCGAGAGCAACGCGTATTCCGGTATCTCGGCCACTGCCAACGTCGTCGCCGGTGACCTGGTCGCCCGCGCCGCCGCCTACGGCATCGCATCTCTCGCCGTTGACGGCAACGAGGTCCTCGCCGTTTGGGATGCCGCGCGTGAGGCAGTCGCGCGCGCGCGGCGCGGGAAGGGCGCGACCTTCATCGACGCCAAGTCATACCGCCTGCGCGGCCATATCGAGACCGAGATGGGCTTCCTGCGAAGCAAATATCGCAGGGACGAGGAGATCGCCGCGTGGGCGCTCAAGGACCCGATTCCCGCATTGGAGCGGCGCCTTGTCGAGGACGGGCAGGTCACGGCGGATCAGCTGGAATCGCTTCGTGCCGGAATCGAATCCAGCGTCCTGGCAGCGGTTGAGGCGGCGCTGGCCGCCGATCCGCCGGACGAGGCGGTACTGGCGCCGGCCATTATCGGAATGGAGTGAGCGGATGGCGAAGCGGCGCTTCACCCAGGCGATGAATGACGCGCTCGTCGAGGAGATGTCTCGCGACCCGCGCATCACTGTCTTCGGCGAGGACATCGTCGCCAGCTACCTCGGCGACACCCGCGATCTCGTCGACAGGTTCGGCAAGGAACGCGTCCGCGACACGCCGATCTCGGAGGCGGCGCTGGCCAGCATGGCGGTCGGCGGGGCGATGGCGGGCATGCCGGTGGTGTGCCACATGATGTTCGCCAACTTCCTCTATCTCGGCATGGACGGGATCGCCAACCAGGCGGCCAAGATGCGGCTGATGAGCGGCAACCAGGCGCGGCTTCCGGTCACCTTCCTCGCCGCGGTCGGCGGCGGCACCTCGACCGGCGCACAGCATTCGGACACGCCCTACGCGATGGCGATGAACCTTGGCGGCATCAACGTCGTCGCGCCCGCCACGCCGGCCGACGCGAAGGGCCTGCTCAAGACCGCGTTGCGCAGCGCCGATCCAACCATCTTCTTCATTCCGCGCACGCGCTGCAGCGCCAAGGGCGAGGTGCCTGACGGCGAATTGCTGATCCCGTTTGGGTGTGCGGCGGTGCGGCGGGAGGGGCGCGATGTGACGATCGTCGCTATCGGCACCTGCCTCCAACCGGCGCTGGCCGCGGCGGCGTCGCTGGCCGAGCAGGGTATCGAGGTCGAAGTGATCGATCCGCGCTCGCTGGTGCCGCTCGACACCGACACGATTCTGGCGTCGGCTGGGAAGACCGGCCGCGTGGTCGTCGTCGACGAATCCCGGGACAGCTGCAGCGCCGCCAGCCACATCGCCGCGGTGGTTGCCGAGCGTGGTTTCCACCTACTGCGCGCGCCGATCCGCCGGGTCACCACGCCGGACATCGCCTTGCCCTATGCGCCGGCGCTGGAGAAGGCGTTGCTGCCCAATCCACAGCGGATCGCCGCAACCGTCGAGGAACTCCTCAGGGCGCCGGCTCATGCGTGAGGAGCTGCTCCTCCCCCGAGTGGGAATGAACATGGAGGAGGGGACGGTGGCCAAGTGGCACAAGTCCCCGGGCGAGACCTTCCGGGCCGGTGAGCCGCTCTACGAGCTGGAGACGGACAAGGTCGTCCAAGTGGTCGAGGCGTCCGCCGACGGAACATTGGTCGAGATCCTGGTGCCAGAGGGTGAGGACGCCGCGGTCGGCGCGGCTGTGGCCGTCATCGACACACGGTCATAAGCGGGAGAGTGGTGATGAGCGCGGCCTCGACGAGCCTGCGGGCCGCCTACGATCTTGCCGGAAAAGCCGTGATCGTCACCGGTGCCGGGGGCGGTATCGGCCGCACCACCGCCGAGCTGTTCGCGGCCGCCGGCGCCGCCGTCCTTTGCGCGGACATCTCGGACGGGGCGGGCGAGACCGCGGGGCTGATCAGCGAGACGAGTGGCCAGGCTGTGGCGGCGCGCGTGAACGTCACTCGCCAGGCCGAGGTCGAGGCGATGGTCGGCATGGCGGTCGAGCGGTTCGGCCGGCTTGATGCAATCGTCAACAATGCTGCGACGATCAGCACCCAACTCACTGCCGACCTCGAGGAAGCCGAGCTCGATCGCATATTGTCGGTCAACCTCAAAGGCGTATTCTTCGGCTGCAAGGCGGCGGCGCGGGTGATGAAGGCGGCGGGCTCGGGCTCGATCGTCAATGTCGCCTCGAGCGCGATCGATCTCGCCCTGCCGCAGACTGTCGCTTACTCCATGTCGAAGGCGGCGGTCGCGCAGCTCGGCAAGTGCCTCGCCGCCGAGCTCGGCCCGCATGGCGTTCGGGTCAACACGGTGGCGCCGGGCTTCGTCATCACGCCGATGACCTCGCGCCACTTCACCAAGGCCGACGGCTCGATCGACGAGGCGAAGAAGCGGCAGGTCATCGCGGAGCTGTCGCGCGGCCTAGTCCTGCCGGAGCCGACGGAGGCCGAGGACGTTGCGCACGCCATCCTGTTCCTCGCTTCCGAAGCAGGCCGTCAGTTCACCGGCCAGATCCTCCGACCGAACGGCGGCATCTCGATGCCCTGGTAGGTACTCAGGCGGCCTCGGCCTGGTGCTCCTCAGCCTCAGGATAGGGGCCGAGCAGAGCGACCAGCAACGCCGCGGTCAGAAAGAGCGGGATCGCGACTGCCAGGAACAGGTCGTAACCGCCGGTCCGGTCATAGAGGATTCCCGCAAGGGGCGGCCCGATCGCATAAGCGAGGTTCTGGATGGCGACCAGGATGCCGAACAGCGTCCCGTAAGATGTCAGGCCGAAATGACGGCCGGTAAGATAGGCGAGCACGTCGACCTCGCCGCCGACGCACATCCCGAACAGGAAGGCGATCGCCATTGCGCCGCCCAGGCCGCCGTCGAACAGCATCAACGCGCCGGCGACCGCGGCAGGCAATCCGAACGCGACGGCGCCGACCAGCGAACCGCTGATGCGGTCGAGCAGGTAACCGCACAGCAGCCGGCCGAGCAGCGAGCCGATCCCGATTAGCGATGCAGCCCCGGCCGCCTGCGCCGTGGTCAGGCCGACGCTGGACAGGATCGGAACGAAGTGGATGAGCAGGGCCGTGATTCCAATCATGAGGCAGAAGGAGGCCACCGCCAGCCTGACGAAGCGCCTGGAGCGCAATGCCGTTCGGATTTCCTCTCCGGTGATCTGACGGACCGGCGCAGCGCGGCTGCGCCCCGTCGACTCCCCGACGTCACGTGCGTCGTAGAAGGCGAGGGCGACCAGCGGGATGACGACCACGGCGCAGATGGCCGCCATTGCCGCATAGGCCCCCCGCCAGCCGAGCTCGGCAATGAGGTACATGCCCAGGATCGGCAGGAAGGTGGTGGTGATCGCTCCGCCGCAGAAGGTGATGGCGAGCGCCGTGCCGCGCGAGCGATTGAAGCGCGAGGAGACGGCGCTGGTCCAGACCGGCGCCTGAACCGTCACCGCGGCGATTCCGACCAGCGCCCAAAGCCCCCACCAGCTCAACAGGGAGGGGCCCGTCAGCCCTAGCGCCGCGATGGCGCAGCAATAGGCAATGGCGCCGGGGATGGCGATCCTGCGCGGGCCGAGGCGGTCGATCAGCCGACCGACGAGCGGCAGGAACAGCGCCAGGACCAGGCTTATGACGGTGAAGGCGGAGGAGATCTCGCCGCGGGTCCAGCCGAACTCCCGCTCGATCGGCTGGACGAACACGCCGAACGAGTGGCCGAAGACGTTGCCAAGCCCGTAGCCAAGAGCGGCGACGATCGGCAGGCTCCAGCCCCGTCGCCACTCATCGGCGGCGCTGCCTTCGAGTCGCGCCATCAGCCGCGCCTCCGAAGCCGCTGGAACAGCGTCGGCATCCGTGCGCTGAAGGGAGAAAGGAGATTGGCAATGACCGAGAAGCGCGACGCCGACGGCGAGACCCAAATGCCGGACGTGCCGCCTCCCTCAAAGGAGGAAACGAAGGCCATCGAACTTCCGATCGAGGAGGGCGACTTCGACGCACAGACCAGGTGACCGGCCCTCACGTCGCGTTGGCCGCCTCGGAGAGCGAGGCGAGGAAGTCCTTCCGCGCCTGGGCGCGCTGCAGCTTGCCTGAAGCCGTTCGCGGGAGCTGATCCACCGCGAACACCGCCTTGGGCGCCTTGTAATTGGCGAGGCGCGCCTTGCAGAACGCGATCATATCGGCCTCATCCAGGATCGCCCCGGGCTTGAGCTCGACCAGGGCCACCGCCGCCTCGCCCCATCTCTCGTCGGGTCGCGCAATCAGCACGACGTCCTTCACGGAGCCATGTTGGCGCAGGACCTCTTCGACCTCGGCGGGATAGATATTCTCCCCGCCCGAGACGATCATGTCTTTGATCCGGTCGGTCAGGTACAGGAAGCCTTCCTCCGACAGCCGGCCGCCGTCGCCGGTCCTGTACCAGCCGTCGCGAAGGACTTCGGCGGTGGCGTCCGGAAGGCCCCAATAGCCGCTCATGATGGTTGGGGTGCGAATGTAGATTTCGCCCGCCTGGCCCGGCGGCAGCGAGCGCCCGTCCGCGTCGCGGATGTCGATGGCGGCGCCGGGGAAGGGCTGACCGACCGACTGCATCAGGTCGGGCCGGGCGAGATCATGGTGGCGCGGGGCGAGGAAGGTCGCCGAGCCGGTGACCTCGGTCATCCCATAATATTGCAGGAAGCTGCAGCCGAGCGTCGCCATCGCGTCGCGAAGCAGGCTCTCGCCGATCGGCATCGCGCCGTAGAAGAACCATTTGAGCGTCGGCAGCGGCACGCCCGATTCCCGTACTTCCCGAACAATCTCGCGGATTACTGTCGGCACCGCGAAGGTGCGGCTGGCGCCATGCTCGCGTGTCAGCTTCACCAGGTTCGGCGCGGACGGGTCCGAGGTGAGGACGACGGTCGAGCCGCGCATGAAGGCCTGCATCGGCCAGGTCGTGCCAGCAATATGGAAGGCCGGCATGGCCGAGAGACAGGTCTCGCCCTCCCAGACAGGAAAGCCCGGCGCGACCACCTCCATGTAGCGCATGATCGAGAAGGCATAATGCGAGGAGAGGGCGCCCTTCGGGCGACCGCTGGTGCCGCTCGTATAATAGAGCATGCAGGGCATGTCGCCGCGCTCGACCGCTTCGGCGACGATCGCGCCGTCGGCCTCGAGCGCGTTGGCGAAGCCGGCGTTCGGGGACTCGCCGGGCCGAGTGTCGAGAATCGTCGGCGCGGCGGTCAGTCCGGCGGTCGCGGCGTCGGCCAGCTCACGCAGCTCGCGGTCGCAGAACAGGTGGCGGCAGCCGGAGTCACTCAGGAAATATTGGATCTCATTGGGCCGGCAGCGCCAGTTGAGCGGCATCATGATGTAGCCGCCGCGCATCGCCGCGATCAGAAGCACGAAATAGAGGTCGCGATTGCGCCCGAGATAACCCACGCGGTCGCCCGGCTTGAGCCCGAGATCGGCGAGGAGGGAGAGCGAACGGCCGATGCGCCGGTCGAACTCGCGATAGGGATAAGCGACGCCGTCCTCGGGCACGATCAGCGCCGGCCGGTCGGGATGGGCTTCCGCCCCGATCCGCGCGACGTCGCCGGACCAAATCATGTCTTCGGCGCCGGTGAGACCGCCAGCTTCCATCATTCGTCCGATCCTCTCCTTGGAAGCGGAAGCCGCTTCCAGTCCCGCGGCGTGCCCGTCTGCGCGAGCTTGCCTTCCGTCGAGCCACTCTAACGTCCCGGTGCGGCTTCGACTAGGCATCTAGCGTACAATGTGCCAGCTTCTAATAAAGGGCCTTTGGCGAGGGGGTTTCTATGGCCGAAACGGAATCGCGATTTCATAGCTGCACCATCGAGGACGGGATCGCGACGCTGACGATCGACCGTCCGGAGCGACTCAATGCGCTGCACCCGCCGGCGCATTGGCAGCTTTCCCAGGCGTTCGACACGCTTGCCGCCCGGGACGACATTCGGGTCGTGATCGTCACCGGCAACGGGCGCGCCTTCTGCGCGGGCTACGACATCAAGGATTCGCTGGAGCGCGGTACGATGGAGATTCCGCCGACCGGCTTCGGCGGGCTCACCAACCGGCACGATTTCCCCCACCCGATCATCGCTGCGGTCAACGGGCCCGCGCTCGGAGGAGGGTTCGAGATCGCCCTGGCCTGTGACCTGATCGTGGCGTCGAGCGAGGCCAGTTTCGCGCTTCCCGAACCGCGCATCGGCTGGGCCGCGCTGGCCTGCGGCGTTCAGCGTCTGCCGCGCGCAATCGGGATCAAGCGCGCGCTTGGAATCATCCTCACCGGTCGAACTGTCGCGGCGCAGGAGGGGCTGCAACTCGGCTTCCTGAATGCGGTGACCGCGCCCGAGCTGTTGATTGACGAGGCGCGAAAGTGGGCGGCGCAGATCGCCGCATGCGCGCCGCTGGCGGTACGCTGCAGCCGCGAGGTCGCATATCGAAGCATGGACATGGACGAGGCGGCGATGCTCGACATGGCCAACTTCCCGAACGTCGCCGCACTTCTGGCGAGCGAGGATTCGCGCGAAGGACGGACTGCGTTTATCGAGCGGCGGACACCGGTCTGGAGCGGCCGCTAGCGCTGGCCTGACCTCCGATTTTCCTTGCGCTCCGGCATCTGCGCTAGCAAACAGTACGCAAGCGAACGGATATTTTTGAAGTGAAACTCGAGCTCGGCCCCGAAGACCAGGCGTTCCGCCAGGAAGTGCGGCAATTCGTGCGGGACAACCTGCCGGAGGACGTCTCGCGCCGGGGCCGCTACGACTTCCACCACCACCGCGCGGACATCGCGCTGTGGATGAAGATCCTCGCCGGCCGTGGCTGGTCGGTGCCCCACTGGCCGGTGGCCTATGGTGGCACGGGCTGGACCGGAGTGCAGCGCTTCATCTTCGAGGACGAGATGCGCCGCGGCTTCGCGCCGACCGCCGACCGCATCGGCACCGAGCTGGTCGCGCCAGTCCTCTACACCTTCGGTTCGGACGAGCAGCGGCAAGAGCATCTGCCGGCGATCCGCAACGGCGATGTGTTCTGGGCGCAGGGCTTCTCCGAGCCCGGCTCGGGTTCCGACCTGTCCTCGCTGCGCACTCGGGCCGTTCGGGACGGCGACGATTATGTGGTGAGCGGCCACAAGACCTGGACCACCGACGCCCATCATGCGGACATGATTTTCACGCTGGTTCGTACCAACCCGGACGCAAAGCCGCAGGCGGGAATCTCGGCCCTCCTTATCGATCTCAACGCGCCTGGCGTCGTTCGCCGGCCGATCTGGACGATCGACGAGGGTCTCACGGTGAACGAGATTTTCTTCGACGATGTCCGCGTGCCGGCGCGTAATCTTGTCGGCGAGGAGGGCGCAGGCTGGACCTACGCCAAGTTCCTCCTCAACAACGAGCGCGCGACCAGCGCCGAAGTGCCACACACCAAGCGCGATCTCGCGCAGCTTCGGCACATCGCTTCTATCGAGCAGAGGAACGGGCGGCCGCTGATCCAGGACGCGCTGTTTCGGAACAGGCTGGCGCGCATTGAGGTCGAGACGCTTGCCCTCGAATATGCGGTGCTTCGGGTGCTTAGCGGCAGCGGCGACAATCAGGTCGCTTCCCTGCTCAAGGTGCGCGGCTCGGAGCTTCGCCAAAAAGTCGCCGATCTCGCCGCTGACGCGCTCGGCGAACGCGCGCTGGCGGTGAGCGCCGACCGCGAGGCGGATCTTTGTCTCGTCGACGAAGTGGCGTCGCCAGCGGTCCCGGACCATGGCGTGGGCATCTCCGCCAAGGCGATCTTCCGAAGGGCGACCACCATCTATGGCGGCTCGAACGAGATCCAGCGCACGCTCATCGCCAAGACCATCCTGAAGCTTTGAGAGCCGCCGTGGACTTCACCCTTTCTCCCGAACAGGAAGCGCTCCGCGACAGCGTGACTCGCTTCGCCGCCCGCGACTACGGTTGGGAGCAGCGCGCCGACATCCTGCGGTCCGGCCATGGCTCGTTGCGGCATTGGGCTACGTTCGCCGAGCTCGGCTGGCTTGGCGCGGGGCTCAGCGAGGAGGCCGGCGGCTTCGGCGGCGGCGCCGTGGAAAATGCCGTCATCATGGAGGCGCTGGCGCCGGCGTTGGCGGTCGAGCCCCTGGTTCCGCACATCATTGCGGCCCGCCTTCTTTCGCGCTCGACCAGCGCCCTCGGGTGTGAACAGCTCGCCGCGATGGTGCTGGGCGAGCGTCGCGTCGTCCTCGCGCATGGCGAAGGCGCGGGCCCCGGCGAGCCGATCGCGACCACATTGTCCGATCCGACCGGCAACGGCATTCGGCACTTGAGCGGGCGCAAATTCGTCGTCCTTGGTGCAGAGGGTGCGGACAGCCTCCTCGTCTCGGCACAGGCGAGCGATGGCGAGCTGGTGCTCTGCCTGATCGACACCTCGGCTCAGGGTGCCGCGATTCAGCCCTACAGGCTGGTCGACAATCACCGCGCCGCGGATGTCATCGTCGACAATGTCGAGGTCGCTCCCGACCAGATCCTGAACCTCCCCGCGGACGCTCTCGACGAGGCGCTCGATCACGGCACCGTCGCCCTTTGCGCCGAGGCGGTGGGGGTGATGAACGCGGCGGTCTGGCTAACTCGCGATTATCTGCTCACCCGAAAGCAATTCGGCACGACTCTGTCGGCCTTCCAGGCGCTCCAGCACAAGATGGCGGACATGCTGATCGAAACCGAGATGGCGCGCTCGATCCTGTTCCAGGCGCTGGCGAGCGTCGAGAACGACGATCCCGACGTGCGCCGCCGCGGCGTATCAGCGGCTAAGGCGCTGGTGTCGGAGGCGGGCCTGGCGGTCGGCGCGGCCGCGATTCAGCTGCACGGCGCGATTGGCATGACCGAGGAATATATCGTCGGCCATTATTACAAGCGGCTGTTTGCCATCGCCCGGCAGCTGGGGACGGGCGACCATCACCTGGCGCGCTATCTGGAAGCGACGGAGCGCTTGCTCGAGCGGGAGCGTGACGCGGCCTGAGCCGCCTTCGCGACATCAAGGGAGCGATCTGATGGATCTTGGACTGCGGGGCAAAGTCGCCTTGGTATCGGGAGCTAGCGCCGGGATCGGCCTGGCGATAGCCGAGGGCCTCGCTGCCGAGGGCGCCAGGGTCGTTCTGGTGGCGCGCCGAGAAGGGCCCTTGGCGGAAGCCAAGGCGCGGATCGAGGCCGCCGGGGGTACCGTCGCCCATGCGAGCGCGGACATGACCAGGCGCGACGGCGTCACTCACGCGGTGGAAGCGGCGAAACAGGCGTTCGGTATGCCTGACATCGCCATTGGGAACGTCCGCCCGATCAACCGCTACGGCCTCGACGACGCATCGGACGACGATTTCCGCCAGGCCTTTGACGGGATGGTGATGAGCCAGGTGCATCTCGCCCGAGCGCTGATCCCGTCAATGAAGGAGCGCGGCTGGGGCCGTTTCGTCAATCTTGCGACCGTATGCGCCAAGGAGCCGCATCGTTGGCTCAATATCATCCTGTCGAACACGGGCCGTCCCGCCCTGCTCGGCCTTAACAAGACGCTGTCCAATGAGTTTTCCGGCGACGGCATCACTGTCAACACGGTGCTGCCCGGGCTGATCGACACCGGCGTGTCCGAGGAAGTCACCGAGAAGGCGAAGGAGCGCGGCATTCCCGATTTGATCGAGCCGCAGCCGCGAATCCCGGTCGGCCGCCCCGGCAGGCCCGAGGAAGTCGCGGCCATGTGCGTTTTCCTCTGCTCGCGGCAGGCGAGCTATATCACCGGCCAGGCCATCGCGGTCGACGGTGGCTGGATCAGGGGCCTTTATTGAGCCGCTGCCTCGGCGGCCGGTTCGTGCAAGAATGAGCGGGAAGGGCGGACAGAACCTAATGGACTTCGAACGCTATCAATCGATCGCCTGCAGCCGGCGCGGCCGGGTCCTCACGCTGAGGCTCAACTCGGGCGAGCCGCTCAATGCGGTCAGCCAGGAGCTCCATCACGAGCTTGGCCGGGTCTTCTACGATGCGGCCGACGACCCGGACAGCGACGTGATCGTCCTGACCGGCACCGATCCCGCTTTCTCCGCCGGCGGCGACGTCAACTGGCTCGCCCGCCAGGTGCGCGGCGAAGGGGAGTCGTTCGTCACCGAAAGCCGCACCATGCGCGCCATCGTCCACGGGCTGCTCGATTGCCCCAAGCCGGTGGTCGCGGCGGTGAACGGCGACGCGTTCGGCATCGGCGCGTCGCTTGCCCTGCTGTGCGACATCGTCATCGCAGTCGATACCGCCCGGTTCGCCGACCCTCATGTCCGCCTCGGCCTGTCGGCCGGCGACGGGGGCGCGCTGATCTGGCCGCAGCTCATCGGCTTCGCAAAGGCGAAACATTATCTTCTGACCGGCGAGCCGATCGGGGCGATCGAGGCGGAGCGGATCAACCTCATCACGTTCGCCAAGCCGGCGGATGAGTTCCAGGCCTTTGTCGACACCTATGCGGACCGCCTCGCGCGGGGCGCCCAGACTGCGATCCGCTACACCAAGTCCACAACGAACCTGGCGCTGCGCGAGTTGTTCAACTCGGTGTTCGAGGCCGGCGTCGCCTATGAAGGGCAGAGCCGGGAAACGGATGATTTCCGCGAAGCTGTCTCGGCGTTCATGGAGAAGCGAAAGCCGAATTTCGGCGGCCGCTAGGGCGCCCGCGGCGCGCGCGGCTTGCTCGTAGACGCTCCGCGCCAGCCCCTTTTTTTGCCCATATAGTGCACAAGCATACTATTGCCGTACGAACAGTTTGCTGTATCAGCATGTGTGAGAACAGGGGCATTCAGCCCGCAGGATTTTGGGAGGATGAAGAGTGCTGCTTGATGGGCGGGTCGCGATTGTTACCGGGGCGGGACGCGGAGTGGGCCGCGCTTACGCCCTCATGCTCGCGAAGCATGGCGCGAAGGTTCTGGTGAACGACCTAGGCTCGAGCGCCGCTGGCGTGGGCGAGGACCAGACACCGGCCGAGGAAGTGGTCTCCGAGATCCGCGGCTTCGGCGGCGAGGCCGCGGTCAACACTTCCGACGTTTCGGAATGGGCCGGCGCCCAGTCGATGATCGATCAGGCCGTGGAGGCGTTCGGCGGCCTCGACATCCTCATCAACAATGCCGGCATCCTGCGCGACCGAATGCTCGTCAACATGAGCGAGGAGGAATGGGATTCCGTCATCAAGGTGCACCTCAAGGGCACGTTCGCGCCGACCCATCACGCCGCCAATTACTGGCGCCTGCGGCAGAAAGGCGGCCATGAAGTCGATGCGCGCGTGATCAATACCACCTCGCATTCGGCGCTCTTCGCCAATATCGGCCAGTCCAATTACGCCGCGGCAAAGGGCGGCATCGCGACCTTCACCCAAGTCGCCGCGCGCGAGCTGCAGCGCTACGGCGTGACCGTCAACGCGATCGCGCCTCGCGCCAACACCCGCATGACCGAGGGCCTTCGCGAATATACGGAGGAGCAGCTCGCCAAGCGGGATCCGGAATGGATCGCCGCGCTCGTCACATGGCTCGCCAGCGCCGAATCCAAGAACATCAGCGGCCGCGTTTTCGAATCCTGGGGCTACGGCTACGCCGTCATGGAAAGCTGGCAGCACGGGCCCCAGACGGAGGCGTCGCGCGACCCGGGCGAGCTTGGCGACCGCATCCGCCAGATCGTCCGCTTCGCCCGCGCTAATGCCGGCATCGATCGCAACACCTGGCTGGAACCCTGATCCGCACCCGCGCGCGCGGCTCCCGCCAACTGTCATCAACCGGACGGAGGTCGGTCCGTGAATCTTGAACAGGTCCAGAGCTTCTCGATCCCCGAGACGGACCATGCCTATACGTGGAAGGACACGATCCTCTACGCCCTCGGTCTCGGCTACGGGTCGGATCCGCTCGACGAAGCGGAGCTGCCCTACGTCTACGAGCGCGGTCTCCAGGCCGTCCCGACAATCTGCAACACGCTCGCCCATCCGGGTTTCTGGCTGGACACGCCGGCCCTCGAGATCGACTGGGTGAAGGTGCTCCACGCCGAACAGAGCATCGAGATGCACGAGCCACTGTCGCCGGACGGCGCGGTGCGCGGCTCATACGAGATCGTCAGCGTCGTCGACAAAGGCGCCGACAAGGGTGCAATCCTGACTCTCGAGAAGCGGCTGACGGACATCGCCAGCGGTCGGCTTCTGTGCACAGTCGCCACCTCCGTCTTCCTGCGCGGCGACGGCGGGCAGGGCGGCTTCGGCCCGCCGCCGGCAACCGCCACCGCGCTTCCCGACCGCGTGCCGGACGAGACGGTCGACATCGCGACATTGCCGCAAGCGGCGCTGGTCTATCGCCTGAGCGGTGACGTGAACCCGCTGCACGCCGACCCGCGCGTAGCGACCAAGGCGGGTTTCCGGCAGCCGATCCTTCATGGCCTCGCCACGATGGGCGTGGCGGCGCGGGCGCTGCTGCGCGCCCGGTGCGGGAGCGATCCGGCCCGGCTCGGATCGATGTTCGTGCGCTTTAGCAGACCGGTCTATCCCGGCGAGACGATCCGCACCGAGATCTTCGATACTGCTGACGGCATCCGCTTCCGCTGCCGCGTGGTGGAGCGCGACGTCGTCGTGCTCGATCGCGGAAGCCTTGGCCTGAAGGACTGAAAATCTTGGCCGGGACGCCAGCACAGGGTGAAATCAATCGCCGGGTCCTGCTCGTCCGACGCCCGACCGGCATCCCGCAGCCCGACGACTTCGCTTTCGATGAAGCGCCGGTGCCGCCGCTCGGCGACGGCCAGTTCCTGATCCGCAACCTCTATCTCTCCGTCGATCCCGCGCAGCGCGGCTGGGCGGCCGACGCTGCCAATTATGCCAAACCTGTCCCGCTCGGCAGCGTCATGCGCGCGTTGGCGGTCGGGGTCGTCGTCGAATCGCGCCACCCACGTTTTCCGGTTGGGAGCCACGCTTATGGCTGGTTCGACTGGCAGGATTTCGCGGTCGCGGAGCCGAGCGACGTCCTGACCCGCTTCGATGAGCCGGAGGTCGCCTTGTCCGCTTATGCCGGCGTGCTCGGCATCAACGGCCTCACCGCCTGGCTCGCCTTTCACAACCTCGGCCGCCCGGCGCGGGGCGACACCGTCCTCGTCTCCACTGCCGCGGGCGCTGTCGGCAGCATCGTCGGCCAGCTTGCCCAGGCCGCGGGCTGCCGTGTCGTCGGCCTGACTGGGGGTGACGACAAGGCGGAGCTGTGCCGGAGCCGCTTCGGCTACGACGTCGCGCTCAACTACAAGACAGGAGCGATCGAGGCCTTGCTCGCGGATGCGGCGCCGGACGGTTTGGACATCTTCTTCGACAATGTCGGCGGCGCGATCCTCGACGCCGGCCTTCGGCAGATGCGTGTCGGCGGGCGGGTCGTTCAATGCGGCACGGCGTCGATACCGTCATGGTCGCCACCGCCCGAGGGGCTTCGCAACGAGCGCGAGGTTCTCACGCGGCGCCTGGCATGGAGTGGCTTCGTGATCTTCGACCATCAGCCGCTGTTCGGCGAAACGATGGGCGAACTCGTGGCGATGATCCGGGACGGAACGCTCGTCTATGATGAGGATCTGCGCAGGGGCATCGAGTCCGCGCCGGAGGCGCTCACCGATGTCTATTCGGGCCGCAATCGCGGCAAGATGCTGATCGACCTCGGCCAATCCGTCGCTTGACTCTGGTCGGAAGCAAATAGTACGCATGCGAACATGTTGTCCAACCAGGACCCGCCGCCGGCAACAGGTGAGGGCATGACCCCGAAGGATTCTGACGATCCAGCCGGCTTTCGCGTGGAGCGGTCGGAGGGCGTCCTCACGCTCACCTTCGATCGGCCGGAGAGCGGCAACGCGATCCCGCGCGAATGGACGACCAGCCTGATCGAGCTGTTCGAGGCCGTGAACGGCGATGCGTCGGTGCGCTGTCTGCTCGTGCGAGGCGAGGGGCCGCATTTCTCGCTCGGCGGCGACGTGCGCGGCTTCGCGGCGGACCTCGATCGCCCGGCAGAGGAGCGACAGGCCGACTTCCACCGCCGGCTCGACCTGGTCTCGAGTCTCGTGACTGCCTTCTTGAATATCGAAGTCCCAGTTGTGATCGCCTGCCAGGGCGGCAGCGCCGGCGCCGGCCTGATGTATCCGCTCGGCGCCGACTATGTCGTCGGCGAGCCGGGCAGCTTCCTGGTCTTCGCTCACCAAAGGTTGGCGCTCACGCCCGATGGCGGCGTCAGCTATCTGCTGCCGCGGGTGGTCGGCGAGCGGATGGCGCGCCAGTTGGTGCTGACCTCGGCCCGCGTCGAGGCGGACGAGGCCTTGCGGCTGGGGATCCTCAGCCGGATCGTCGACCGCGCCCAGCTCGACGAGGAGGCGCGCAAGCAGGCCCGCCGTTTCGCCAAGGGGCCGGCGGACGCCGCCCGTGCCGCCAAGAAATTGCTCAAGGCGTCGCTCGACGCCTCACTCGCCGACCAGCTCGACGGCGAGCGCGACGGGATCGCCGCGAGCGTTGGCCATCCGGATTTCGCCGAGGGCGTCCGCGCTTTCATCGAGAAGAGGCAGCCGCATTTCCCTTCCGCCGACGACGGCGAGTGAGCCCGGTGCGGTCCGATGATCCAACGAACCACGGGACGAGTTAGCACGTGCAAGTCCAGCTGACAGAACAGCAGCAAGCGATCGCCGAAGCCGTGGCCCAGGTGTGCGATCGCTTCGACGATGAATATTGGTCGGAGCGCGAGCGGGAGAAGAGCTTCCCGTTCGAGTTTCACCGCGCGATGGCGGATGCGGGCTGGCTCGGCATCACCATGCCGGAAAGCCTGGGCGGCGCCGGGCTCGGGGTTACCGAAGCGGCGATCATGATGCATGAGGTGACTCGCAGCTCCGGCGGCTATTCCGCGGCGAGCACGATCCATCTCAACCTGTTCGGGCCGCACGCCGTCATCGTGTTCGGCACCGACGAGCAGAAGGAGCGGATGCTGAAGCCGCTCATCGCAGGCGACGACCGCGCCTGCTTCGGCGTGACCGAGCCCGATGCCGGCCTCGACACGACCAGCATCAAGACCTTCGCGACGCGCGTCGACGGCGGCTACCGGGTCAGCGGCCGCAAGATGTGGACCTCGTCTGGTCAGGTCGCCAACAAGATCCTGCTGCTGACCCGTACCACGCCGCGCGAGGAATGCCGCAAGCCGACCGACGGCATGACCCTGTTCTATACCGATCTCGACAAGTCGCAGATCGAGGTCCGCCGCATCGACAAGATGGGTCGCAACGCGGTCGACTCCAACGCGGTCTTCATCGACGACTATTTCATCCCCGAGGCCGACCGCATCGGCGAGGAGGGGAAGGGCTTCCAGTACATCCTCCACAGCCTCAATCCTGAGCGAATCCTCGTCGGGATTGAGGCGGTCGGGCTCGGCCGCGGAGCGCTCGCCCGGGCATCGGCTTATGCCCGCGACCGCAAGGTGTTCGGACGTCCGATCGGCGCCAACCAGGGCATCCAGCATCCGCTTGCGGAGAACTGGGCCTATCTTGAATCCGCCTACTGGATGATCATGCGCGCGGCGTGGCTCTACGATGCCGGCCTTCCGTGCGGGGCCGAGGCCAATGCCGGCAAGTTCCTCGGAGGCCGAGCCGCCTTCGATGCCTGCACCCGCGCGGTCATGACCCATGGCGGCATGGGCTACGCCTCCGAATATCAGGTTGAGCGGCTGTTCCGGGAATCGATCCTGCTGCGCATCGCTCCGATCACCGAGCAGCTCATCCTCTCCTTCATCGGCGAGAAGGTGCTCGACCTTCCCAAATCCTACTGAGGGCGCGCATGACCGAGCTCGGCATTTCTTCCTTTGGCGCGTACGTTCCGCGTCTGCGCATCGACCGGGCGGTCATTGCCGAGGCCCACCGCTGGGCGATGCCCGGCCTTCGCGGTGCGGCGAACGGCAGCCGCGCCTTCACCAGCTGGGACGAGGACTCGATCACGATGGCGGTCGAGGCCGCCCGCGACGCGATCGGCGACAGCAAAGTGGCCACCGTGGACGCCTTGCGCCTCGCCTCGACCAATCTGCCTTATGCCGATCTTCAGAATGCCGCGATCGTGGCCGGCGCGATCGGCGGTCCGGACACTATCGCCACTTCGGACATGGCGGGATCGCAGCGCGCCGGAACATCGGCGCTGCTGCAAGCGCTGCGCGGCAACCAGTCGACCTTGGTGATCGCTTCGGACAATCCCTTCGCCAAGCCGGCGAGCGCGCAGGAGCTCGCATTTGGCGCGGGAGCGGCGGCGTTCCTCGTGTCCGACCAGCGGGTCGCGGCGCGGCTGGTCGGTTCGGCGACTATCTCCGAAGTGTTCGTCGACCATTTCCGCGCCGCCGGCGCCCGGGGCGATTATGTCTGGGAAGAACGGTGGGTCCGCGACGAGGGCTACGGCAGGATCGTCCCGGCAGCGGTCAAGGCGGCGCTCGAGGATGCGCAGCTGGCGATCGGCGACATCCATCACTTCGCTATGCCGTCCTACCTGAAGGGCGTCACTGAGGCGGTGGCTCGGAAGCTCAAATTCGCCGGCAGCATTACTTCCGGGCTCGAGGACGGCGTCGGCTATGCGGGGTCAGCGCATGCGCTGCTGATGCTGGCGCGGGCGCTTGAGGATACGGCGCCCGGCGAGCGCATCCTTGTCGTGGGGTTCGGCCAGGGCACCGACGCACTTATCTTCGAGGCGACGGATGCGATCGGCGACGCCAGGCGCGGACGCGGCGTGTCGGGCGCGATTGCCGATGCGCTCCCCACCGACAGTTATCTGCGGATGCTGTCCTTCTACGACGGCATCGACATGGAGTGGGGGATGCGCTCGGAAAAGAGCGCCAAGACCGCGCTGACCGAGCAATATCGCACGGCCGGTCAGATGCAGGGTTTCAACGCCGGCAGTTGCGGCGCCTGCGGGACCATCCAGTTCCCGCAGCTGCAATTCTGCGTAAGCTGCCATGCGCCGAGCGAGCAGTTCAGCAACGTCTCGCTGCGTGACGCGCCAGCGAAGGTCCTGACCTCGACGGCCGACTGGCTGTCATACCATCCCGCGCCGCCGCTCCATGTCGGTTTCGTCCAGTTCGATAACGGCGCGCGCGTGCAGATGGAGATGGTGGATGTCGGCCCGCGCGGCATCGACACCGGCACGCCGCTGCGCATGGTCTTCCGGATCAAGGAGAAGGACCGGCAGCGCGGCTACAATCGCTATTTCTGGAAATCGACGCCGATCGCGGCGGGCTGAGGAACGACGCATGGCCACGGGTATCAAGGACAAGGTCGCCATCCTTGGGATGGGCTGCTCCAAATTCGGCGAGCGCTGGGATGCGGGCTCGCCGGATTTGATGAAGGAAGCTTTCGAGGAAGCGCTGGCCGATGCGGGGATCGAGCGCGGCCAGATCGAGGCCGCCTGGTTCGGCTGCTACGGCGACGCGATCAATGTCGGCAATTCCTCAATCCCGGCCGCGACAGCGCTCCGGCTTGACGGCATTCCGGTCAGCCGCATGGAGAATATGTGTGCGACCGGCACCGAGGCGTTGCGCGGCGCGACCTATGCGGTTGCCTCGGGCGCCGTCGACATCGCGCTGGCCATCGGTGCGGAGAAGCTCAAGGACACCGGCTATGGCGGCCTTCCGCCGCCCTTCAAGGGCACGTTCAACGACCTTTGGATGCCGATGGGCTCCGCGCCCGCGGGTTTTGCGCAGCTCGCGGCGGGCTATCGCGCCAGATATGGCGTGTCGAAGGAGGATCTGAAGCGCGCCATCGCGCACACGTCTTGGAAGAGCCACCAGAACGGCGTGCACAGTCCCAAAGCGCACTTCCGTAAGGCGGTGTCGATGGAGACCATCCTCAACGCGCCGATGATCTCCGACCCGCTCGGCCTGTTCGACTGCTCCGGTGTGTCCGACGGATCGGCATGCGCGATCGTCACGACGCCTGAGATCGCTCGGGCGCTTGGCAAGCATGACATCGTCACTATCAAGGCGCTGCAGCTCTCGACTAGCTCCGGCCGGGAAACGCAGATGGCCGACTGGGACGGCTCCTACGTTCCCAACACGCGCAATGCCGCCGCGCGCGCCTACCGCGAAGCAGGCATCGAAAATCCCCGGGATCAGCTTAGCCTCACTGAGGTGCACGACTGTTTCTCCATCACCGAGTTGGTGACGATGGAGGATCTCGGCCTGTCCGACGACGGCCAGGCCTGGCGCGACACGCTGGATGGCAAGTTCGATCGTGACGGGGACGTGCCGTGCCAAATCGACGGCGGCCTCAAATGCTTCGGCCACCCGATCGGGGCGTCCGGCCTGCGCATGGCCTATGAGGTCTACAGCCAGCTTCTCGGCCGCGCAGGGGATCGGCAGCTGTCGTCGCCCTCGCTGGGCCTCACTCACAATCTCGGCGGCGTCCCCTATCAGGGCGTGGCCGCCATCTCGATCCTGGGGCTTCACTGATGGCTGGTTTGTGGTTCGACGAGCTCGAAGTCGGGCAGGTATTCGATCACGCGCTTCGGCGCACGATCACCGAGACCGACAACGTGATGTTTACCGCGATGACTCACAATCCCGCGCGGCTTCACCTCGACGAGGAATATTGCCGCACCGAGACCGAGTTCGGCCAGCGCATCGTCAACAGCGGCTTCACCCTTGCCTTGATGGTCGGAATCTCGGTGGGCGACACGACCCTCGGCACCGCCGTCGCCAATCTCGGGTGGGATGACGTGCGCTTCCCCAAGCCGCTCTTCCATGGCGACACGATCCGCGTCGAGACCGAGGTGCTTGAACTGCGCCCGTCGCGTTCGCGCCCGGAGCAGGGCATCGTCGTGTTCGAGCACCGCGCCTACAACCAGCATGACGAGCTGGTCGCACGGTGCAAGCGCAGCGGCCTTCAGCGGAAGAAGCCGGCGTGAAGCCGCTGCGCTCCCTGCTGTTCGTGCCCGGCGACAGCGAGCGCAAGCTCGCCAAGGGCGATTCGTCGGGTGCCGACGCGCTGATCATTGATCTGGAGGACGCTGTCGCGCCGGAGAACAAGGCACGGGCGAGGGGCCTTACGGCCGAATATCTCGCGGCCCGCCCCCGTGGCGCACGGGGCCCGGCATTGTGGGTGCGCGTCAACCCGCTCGACACCGGCCTGACGCTCCAGGACCTCGCCGCGATCGTTGCGGCGGGTCCGGACGGAATCTTGGCGCCGAAGGTGGACGGCCCCGGCGACGTGACGGTCCTGTCCAACTATCTCGATGCGCTCGAAGTGCAGAGCGGAGTCGAGCAAGGGTCAATCGGCATCCTGCCGGTCGCGACCGAGACGCCCCAAGCGCCGTTCAACCTCGGCGCGTTCGGCAGTCAGCGTATCGACCGCCTCGTCGGACTGACCTGGGGCGCCGAGGATCTCAGCGCCGCGATCGGCGCCAGCACCAATCTCGATCCCGACGGTGGCTGGGCGCTGACTTATCGCCTCGTCCGCTCGTTGACCCTTCTCGCCGCTCATTCCGCCGGCGTGCAGGCGATCGACACACTCTACGTAGATTTCCGCGACGAGGCGGGCCTGCGGGAATCGTCTCGCCGGGCGCGCGCCGAGGGCTTCACCGGCCGCGTCGCCATCCACCCCGACCAAGTGGTCCCGATCAATGAGAGCTTCTCGCCGTCGGACGCTGAGCTCGCGCACGCGCGGGCGGTCATCGCCGCGTTCGACGCGCAGCCCGGCGCGGGGACCGTCGGCCTTGACGGCAAGATGCTGGACATCCCGCACCTCAAGCAGGCGCGCAAAACGCTCGCGGCTGCCGCGGCCTATACGGAGCCGCTGGCATGAAGCGCACTCTGTTCTCTTCCGAGCATGAAATGTTCCGCGAGTCCGTCGCCGCCTTCGCTGAGCGCGAGCTGGTGCCGTTTCACGCGCAGTGGGAAGAACAGAAGCAGGTGCCGCGCGAGGCATGGCGCAAGGCGGGCGAGGCGGGACTGCTCTGCCCCGATACGCCCGAGGACTATGGCGGGTTCGGCGCGGACTGGCTCTACAACGTCGTCGTCATCGAGGAGCTGGCCAAGCGCGGCTTGAGCGGCCCCGGCTTCATGGTCCATTCGGAAATGGTCGCGCCCTACATCCGCGCCTGGGGCGGTGAGGAGATCAAGCGCCGCTGGCTCCCGAAAATGGCGACTGGCGAGGCGATCGGCGCGGTCGCGATGACCGAGCCGGGCGCCGGCAGCGACCTCAAGGAAATCCGCGCCCGCGCTGTCCGGGACGGCGACGATTACGTCATCAACGGCCAGAAGACCTACATCTCAAATGGGCAGAATTGCGACTTTGTCTTGCTCGCCTGCAAGACCGATCCGGCGGCCAAGGCGCGCGGAGTCAGCATCATCTTGGTCGAGGCGGACCGACCCGGCTTCGTACGCGGCCGCAACCTCGATAAGATCGGCCTCAAGGCCCAGGACACGTCGGAGCTGTTCTTCGAGGACGTACGCGTACCGGCCGCCAACCTGCTCGGCGAGGAAGGCCGCGGCTTCGCCATGCTGATGACCAAGCTGGCGCATGAACGGCTGACCCAGGCGATCCGAAGCATCTGTGTCGCCGAGGCGGCAATCGAGTGGACTGTCGCCTACACCAGCGAGCGTAAGGCGTTCGGCGGCACCATCGCCGATTTCCAGAATACCCAGTTCGTGCTTGCGCAGCTCGCCGCCGAGACGACCGCGCTGCGCGTGTTCACCGACTGGTGTATCGCCCGCCACCTCGAGGGGGAACTGGATCCCGTCGATGCGGCGAAGGTGAAGCTCACCGTGACGGACCTTCACAACAAGGTCGTCAACGAATGCCTGCAGTTCTTCGGCGGCTACGGTTACATGGTGGAATATCCGATCGCCCGCGCATTCATCGACGCCCGCATCACCCGCATCGCCGGCGGCGCCGCCGAAGTGATGAAGCAGATTATCGCTCGCGATCTGTTCGATCGCGGCAGGGGAGGATCGAAAGCATGAAGCGCGGCGGCAAGGTCATCGTCACCTGTGCGGTGACGGGTTCAATCCACACGCCGAGCATGTCGCCGCACCTGCCGATCACTCCGGATGAGATCGCCGCGGAGGCGATCGCCGCTGCGGAGGCGGGCGCGGCGATGCTTCATCTCCACGCCCGCAATCCGGAGACCGGCCAGCCCGACCAGTCGCCCGCTTTGTTCGAGCAGTTCCTGCCGCGCATCAAGCAATCGACCGACGCGATCATCAACATCACCACTGGCGGCGGGCTGGGGATGACCATGGACCAGCGGCTTGCCGCGGCGAAATGGGCTCAGCCTGAGGTCGCGTCGATGAACATGGGCTCGATCAACTTCAACATCTCGGCCGCCGGCGCGAAGGTCGCCGAGTGGAAGCACGATTGGGAGAAGCCCTATCTCGACATGACCAAGGACTTCATCCTGTCCAACACGTTCGCGCAGATCGAACGGGGCATGACGGAGCTTTCGGCGCAGGGCACGCGATTCGAATTCGAATGCTACGATATCGGGCATCTCTACAACCTCGCCCATTTCGTCGACCGGAAGCTGATCGAGCCACCTTTCTTCGTGCAGGGCGTATTCGGGATTCTCGGCGGGATCGGTCCCGATCCGGAGAATGTCGTCCACATGAAGACGACCGCCGACCGCCTGTTTGGCGACGACTATCTGTTCTCGACGCTCGCCGCCGGCCGCCACCAGATGCCGCTGGTGACGCTGTCGGCACTGCTCGGCGGTTCGGTTCGAGTGGGGCTTGAGGACAGCCTCTTTCTTGGACGCGGCCAGATGGCGGCGTCCAATGCCGATCAGGTGGCCAAGATCCGGCGCATCGTCGAGGAGCTGGGTCTGGAGGTCGCGACCCCGGCCGAGGCGCGGGCGATGATGAAGACCAAAGGCGGCGACCAGGTCGCCTTCTGACCCTCGTGCTGCGCTCAGCTAGAGCTGTGGGGACTCACCGCCGTCGTCTTTGCCGCCGCCGCTGCGTCGCAGCTTCTTGTCCATCTCGATCAGCGTGACCTTCATGCGATGGAGAATGTCCTCGGTGGCGGCGACTTCCTGGGCGCTGATCCCCTTCATCATCTCGCGGTTGAGATGAGAGGCTTCGTCCTGGATAGCGGCAAGAAGTTCCGCGCCGGAAGCGGTTAGTTCGATCCGCTTAGCGCGTCGGTCGACTGGGTCGGGCTTACGTACGACATAGCCGTTATTCTCGAGCCGATCGATGAGGCCGCCGAGCGCAACCTTGCCGATATCGAGGACTCCGGCGAGTTCGGTCTGCATCATGCCTTCGCCATGATGGCGCGAGAGGTTCGCCAGAACCCACCACTGAGAGCGCGTAATTCCGCGCGGGCCCAACGCTTTATCGACGACCGTGCGGCGCAGCCGCGAGACGTCGTGAACTAGAAAGCCGAGGCGGAACTGGCCCCCTTTCTCAGGGGGAGCCGTCAGTGACTTGCCCCGGGTTGCTTTCTTGGCGGCCGCTGCCGCTGGTTTCTGAGCTGGTGGAATGGGAGCCCCCTACAAGGTAAAGTCTATGCCCCAAATTCGGCAGTTAGTTCGCTACTTTATAGTCAATGATCTTCCCGAAACCAAGCGTTTGATGAGAGAGGGCGTCGATGCGCGGGAAGGCTGCGCTAAAGAAGAAATATTGTCGTCTGCGCGCCCTGCGTTCGCGCCTCGGCGTAAGGGCGGTATTCCGGCGATGCGAGCATCGTGCGTGCCGCTTCCGCCGTTGGAAATTCGAGGATGGCAAGGGTATCCGGCTTATCCCCTTCGCCTTCCAGCCGCTCGGGGTCCAGCGACTTGGCGAGATACCGCCCGCCATAGGCGGCGACCAGCGCCGGCACGTCTCGGCGATAGGCATCGGTCCAGCCTTTGTTGCGATAGGTCACCGCCACGACGAGATAGGCCGGCATCAGGCGACCCGGGGCCCGACGCGGACATGGGCCGGCAGGTCGCGCGGCGCCTCGTCCGCGTAGGCGGGGTTGGCGCATTCCTCCAAGATATCGGCGCGATCCGGGCTGGGCCGCCACCTAAGCTCTGCCCGCGCCCGCCGCGATCGGGTGCGGCTGCAGGAGGAGAAGACGATCGGTCCCGTGAACTTGTCCCAGATGTCGATCGCCTCGGCGACGGTGACTCCTCGGGTTGGAACGCCCAGGGTCTGGGCCACCCGCTCGGCCATTGAGCGGTAGTTGGCCTCGCCAGAGACGGCATGATAAAGCGCGCCGGCTACGCCTTGGTCGAGGGCGCGGCTGAACAGGTCGGCCAGATCTTCGACATGGACGTTTGAGTACACGTTTAGGCCGCGCCCGACATGGCAGACCGCGCCGGTCGCCCGGGCCGAATGGTAGAGATCGGAGATCACCTTACTGCCCCCGTTTCCCCACACCAAGGGCGGGCGCACGACCATGGCTCGCACTCCGCGGCCGGCCGCCTCGCGGACCATGTTCTCGATGGCCAGGCGGGGCGCGATTTGCTTGCGCGGGACGAAGGCGTCGTCCTCGGCGTAGGTGTTCTCGCTCCACTCGCCGTCGGTGCGCTCCGAAAGGAGGCTGGTGCCGCTGGTGAAGATGAAAGTCTTGTTAGTCCCGCGCAGCGCGTCAAGCATGGCGCGGACGACCCGATGCTCCTCGTCGAGCATCAATTGTGCGATCCAGATCACCGCATCCTGTGCTTCGAGAAGGGCGATGACATCATCGAGTCGACTCATGTCGCCGATCACCGGCCGAGCGCCGCAGGCCTTGATGGTGCCGGCGCCGTCCGGGTTGCGCGCGAAGCCGGTCACGTCGAGGCCGTCCGCGGCGAGACGGGCCGTGACGTGGCGGCCGATGTAGCCCGTGCCTCCGAAGATCAATGAGCGCATGGCAAACTCCTTTACTGCTTATGCGGCGGCGCCGCGCATGATGCCTTCGCCGCCGTCGATCGTGATCACCTGGCCGCTGACATGCCGTGCCGCCTCGGAGGCGAGGAAGGCGATCGGGCCGGCGATATCCTCGGGATCGGCGATACGGCCGAGCGGCGTGCGCGCCGTCGCCTGCTCCTCAAAGCCGGGGCGGGAGAGAAGGGACCGCAGCATGTCGGTCCGCGTGGTTGACGGCGCGACCGAATTCACGCGGACGTCGCGCTTGCCCCACTCGACCGCGAGCTGGCGGGTCATCGCGTTCAGCGCCGCCTTCGACAGGCCGTAGGCGCCGGAACCCGCGACCGCGAAGTCGGCGTTGATCGACGAGACGAAGACCACCGAGCCCCCGCTGCGCTCAGCGATGTGGGGAAGGGCGAGGCTGGCGAGCCGCCACGGGCCGGCGAGGTTGGTGTCGAGCGTCTTGGCCCAGGCGGCTTCGTCGAGACTGTGAAGGGGCGCGAAGACCGGGTTCACGCCGGCATTGGCGACGAGGATGTCGATCCCGCCGAGCGCGTCGCACGTGCGCTCGACCAGCCGCGCGCAATCCTCCGCGTTGGCACTGTGGGCGGGGATCGCCAGCGCGCTCAGGCCCTCGCCGGTCAGCGCAGCGACGGCCGCCTCGCACGCTTCCGCCTTGCGCGACGAAATGACCACCTGCGCGCCTTGGCGGGCGAGCAACCGCGCCGCGGCGAACCCGATGCCGCGCGACGATCCGGTGACGATTGCTACCTTGCCGGCGAGCGAGAAGGGGTCGGCGCTCATTCGGCCGACTTCGCCATTCGCAGGCCGCCCGGCACCTGCATGGTCGGCAGGATCTCGATGTGGGCGACGTTGACATGCTGCGGCGCCTCGACCGCGTAGGCAACGGCGTTCGCGATGTCCTGTGGGAGCAGGGGCTCATATCCTTCGAAGAATTGCTGCTCGGCTTCCTCCGCGCTGGTGCCGAGCGTCTTGGCGAACATCTCGGTCCTGATTCGACCGGGGCTGATCTCGGTCACGCGAACGTGCGTTCCGAACAGGTCGACGCGGAGCTGTCGGGTCATCAGGTGAAGCGCGCCCTTGGTGGCGTGGTAGGCGGCGTTGCCGGGGAAATTGTGATGCCCGGCGATCGAGCCGATCGACACTATATGGCCCCGATCGCGGGCGATCATGCGTGGCAAAGTGAGGCGGACGAGGTGAAGCACCGCGCGCAAGTTCACGTCGACCTGCACGTCCACCATCGCCGCGTCGTTGCGGGCGATCGGGCCCGGCGCGCCGACGCCGGCATTGTTGACGAGAATGTCGACCTCGATGCCTTCGAGCAGGCTGGTAAGGGCAGCCGTGTCGGCCACGTCGACCGCATGCGGAATACAGCCGGTCCGGTCCGCCAGGTCGGCGAGCTTCGCGCCATCGCGCGACAAGGCATGGACGGTCAGCCCCGCCTTCCGCAGCCGCTCGACGATGGCCTGGCCGGTCAGGCCCGAGGCGCCGGTGACCAGCGCTGTTGAATAGGGGGTGCTCATGGTCTTTTCCCTGGTTGCGGCTGCCAGCCCTCTTCGAACGTGCGTCGCGCCAGCCGCGCGATCTCGATCACCCGTTCCTGCCGGTGAAGCGTGGCCTGGGCCGAGGCGGTGCCGTCGCGGGCGCGCTTGAGGATTCCCTGAATCATCGCCGCATATCGAAACTGGGCGTAGCCGACGTAGGGCGTGAGGTCGGGGACGGCGATGCCGCGTGCGTCGCAATAAGCCGCGACCTGCTCGCCGGAGCTCGGGATACCAAGCTGCTCGATCGGCAGGCCATTGAGGCTGGTCGCGGCCCCGCCGGGATAGGGAGGCTCCCACCAGACGCGGAGGTGATGGGCGAGGTCGACCAGCGGGTCGCCGATCGTCGCCATCTCCCAGTCAAGCACAGCGCGCAGCCGGGGCTTCGTCGGGTGGATGATGAGGTTGTAGAGACCGAAGTCGCCGTGGATGAAGGTGGACGGCGCGTCCTCGGGCAGCATGCCGCCGATATTCTCCAGCAGCCAGTCCATGTCGGGAATTTCGACCAGCTTCGAGGCGGAATAATTGCGCGCCCAGCGGGCGAAGTTGCGCCGGAGGTAGCCGTCCGGCGCGCCGAGGCCGGCGAGGCCGAACGCCCCGGGCGAGAGGTCGTGAATTGCAGCCAGAGTGCAGCTCATGTCCCGGTAGATCGCGGCACGTCCGGCCGGCCCGACGCCCGGCAAATCGGCGTCCCAGAAGACCCGCCCGTCGACATGCTCGGCGATATAGAATTCCGAGCCGATGACGTCGGCGTTGGCGCAATAGAGAAAGGGCCGAGGCGCTGGGATGCCGACCGCGCCCAGCGCCTCCAGCACGCGATATTCGCGGTCGATGGCGTGAGCGGACTCGAGCAATTCGCCGGGCGGCTTGCGGCGCAGCACATAGCAGCCGCCTGGCCCCGTCACGCGATAGGTCGGGTTGGACTGGCCGCCCTTGAACTTCACCGCGTCGAGGGGTCCGTCGAGGCCGTCGAGCCGCGGCGCGAGGAAGTCGCGAAGCCTGTCGAGATCGAGGCGCAGGTGCTCGGGCGGGACCTCGGTCCCGGCGAACATCTCCTGGCGGCGGGCTGGTACGTTCACGCTTGGCCGCTCTCGGCGCCGCGATGCCGATCCAGCTCCAGCCGAGCGATGGTGCGGTTGTGGACCTCGTCCGGCCCGTCGCCGATGCGCAGCATCCGCATCCGCGCGAAGGCGAAGCCGAGGCCGTGATCGTCACACAGGCCTGCCGCGCCGTGCGCCTGGATCGCCATGTCGGAAATGGCCTGGCCGATACGGGTGGCGGCGACCTTGATCTGCGCGATCTCGCTGCGCGCTTCCTTGACGCCCACAGTGTCGATCAGACGCGCGGCATGCTGGGTGAGCAGCCGGCACATGTTGATCTGGGTGCGGGCTTCCGCGATCCGGTCCTGCCACAGCGACTGCTCGGCCAGCGCCTTGCCGAACGCGACCCGCGACAGCAGCCGTCGGCAGGTCTGCTCCAGCAGCTTCTCGCACTGGCCGATGATGCGCATGCAGTGATGGATTCGTCCGGGACCGAGCCGGCCCTGCGCGATCTCGAACCCGCGTCCTTCGCCGAGGATGATGTTTCCGGCCGGCACGCGCACATTCTCGAACAGGATCTCGGCATGTCCCTTGGGCTCGTCGAGATAGCCGAAGACGCTCAATGGACGCAGGCGCGTGATGCCGGGCGTGTCCGGATCGACCAGGATCTGCGACTGCTGGCGGTGCAGCGGCGCATTGGGGTCGGTCTTCCCCATGACGATGTAGACGGCGTTGTTGGGATGGTAGGCGTTGGTGATCCACCATTTGCGCCCATTGATCACATAATGGTCGCCGTCTCGCTCGATGCGCGTCTCGACATTGGTCGCGTCGGACGAGGCGACGGCAGGCTCGGTCATGCAGAAGGACGAGCGGATCCGCCCCTCGAGCAAAGGCTGCAGGTAGCGTTCCTTCTGCTCCTCGCTGCCGTAGCGAAGGAGGACCTCCATGTTGCCGGAATCCGGCGCGGAGCAGTTGAACACTTCCGAGGCATAATGGACCCGGCCCATCGTCTCCGCGAGGCGGGCATATTCGACATTGGTCAAGCCGGGACCGCCGGCGGAGGTGGGCAGGAACAGATTCCACAGACCCTCCGCGCGGGCGCGCGCTTTCAATTCCTCCAGGATGGGCGGCACTCGGAAGGGCGGTCCCGGCACCTCGTGCAGCTGCGCCTCGTAGAGCGCCTCGTTGGGATAGATATGTTCGTCCATGAAGGCGGCCAGGCGCGCCGCGATCCCGTGCGCTTGCTCCATCAGTCGTCCTTCCTGTGCATTGGGGATCATGGCCAGCCGCCGTCGACACGGACCAGAGTCCCGGTCGTAAAGCTCGAGCGGTCGCTGGCGAGGTAGAGCGCGGCGGTGACCGCCTCGTCCGGTTCGCCGAAACGACGCATTGCCGCCGGCGTGCGCGCTTCCTTGTCCGCCGGCCAATGCTGGGCGACGTCGGTGCGGAAGGAGCCGGGAAGGATCGCGTTGACCCGGACCTTCGGCGCGAACTCCGCGGCATGGGCCCGGGTGAGGGCGTTGAGCGCCGCTTTGGCGCTGGCATAGGCCGCGATCTGAGCGTTTGGCCGTACTGCGCCGAGGCTGCTGACATTGATGATCGCACCGCCGTCTCCGGCCGCCATTCGGCTGCCGACGAGGGCGCTCAGCCGGAACGGGCCTTTGAAGTTCAGCGCGAGGACGGCGTCGACCAGCCGTTCCTCGGTCTCGAGCGACGACGGCGCCAGCGGCGACATGCCGGCATTGTTGATGAGGATGTCGACTTTGCCGAACGAGTCATACGCGCGCTCGACCAGAGCCTCGATCTGGTCCCAGCGGCCGGCATGGCAGCTGACCCCGAGCGCCCGCCGACCCACCGACGCCGCCTGCGCCGCCACCGCTTCGCAATTCTCGACCTTGCGGCTCGCGACGATCAGGTCGGCGCCGCGCTCGGCGAGCGCCAGCGCCATGGTCCGCCCGAGCCCCCGGCTGCCGCCCGTCACCAGGGCGACCTTACCGGTGAAATCGAACAGCGGGTCGGTCACGGCTTCGGCTGATTGAACATAGTAGCTCATCATCAGCACGTGTACGAACTTGCGTCAATCGCCGGTGCGCCCTACGCTCCCGGTCAGAAAATTCGAGGAGAGTGAGCATGGGCGATCGGTTCGGCCTTTCGGGCAAGGCGGCTCTGGTGATCGGAGGCGGGCAGGGCATTGGCGAGGCCACCTGTCTGGCGCTGGCTGATGCGGGCTGCCGCGTCGCCGTGCTCGATGTCGAACCGGAGCGGGCTGAGAGCGTCGCCAACCGCATCAGGACCGATGGCGGCACCGCGATCCCGCTGTCCGGCAACGCCCTCGACGACGACGAGCTGACCGGGCTGGTCCAGCGGGCGGACGCCGAGCTCGGCGGCCTCGACGTTCTCGTCACCGTGGTGGGCTCGAGCGGCTTCTCGTCTCTGCTTGAGACCTCGTTCGAGCAATGGGACATCGAGCAGAAGATCAACCTTCGCTACGCCTTCGTCGCCGGCAAGGCGTTCACCGCGTTAAAGGTCGAGGCCGGCACGCCAGGGGCGATCACCTTCGTCTCCTCGGTGAGCGGAATCATGGCAGCCTATCGCCATGCCGCCTACGGCGCGGCCAAGGCAGGGCTCATTCACCTCGTGAAGACGATGGCAACCGAGTGGGCGCCTTATGGGATCCGCGTCAATTCGGTAGCGCCCGGGCCGATCATCACGCCCCGCCTCCCGGACACGCAGGAATGGCGCGAGCGGATCGAGCAGAGCCCGCTGCCGATGCAGCGCCGCGGCCAGGTCCAGGAGATCGCCAACCCGATCCTGTTCCTGTCCTCCGACATGGCGAGCTACGTGACCGGGCAAACTTTGCCGGTCGACGGCGGCCTGACCGCGGCCAGCATCATGCAGGTGCCCGCCAAGCTCAAGCCGCGCGAAGTCGCCTAAAGGTAGCTTCGGCCACCGTTCACGGCGACGGTCTGGCCGGTGATGTAGCCGGCCCGCTCGCTCGCCAGGAACAGGACCGCATGCGCGACCTCCTCCGGCGTGCCGACACGCCCGACCGGAACGTCGGCAAGCGCGCCCTTCAACGTCTCCCGCGGGATGGCCTCAAGCGCGCGGGTGGCGGTGAGCCCCGGTGCGACGGCGTTGGCTGTGATTCTGTATGGCGCGAATTCGGTCGCGAGCGCACGGGTAAAGCCGATCACTCCAGCCTTCGCAGCGGCATATTCAGCCATTTTGGAGGTCGGGCGCAGCGCCGCGTCGCTCGCCACGTTGACGATTCGGCCGTAGCTGCGTCTCTGCATCGCCGGAAGCACCGCTCGGGCGCAAAGCATTGCGCTGCCCAGCGATACCTGATGAACCGTCTCCCACAGATCTGGCGCCGAGTCGGTGAAGGCGCAGGACCGTTCGCGCGCGCTGCCGCCGACGGCGTTGACGAGAATGGCGACATCCTCGCGGCCGCCGAGCGCCGCGTCGACCTGTGCAGGGTCGGTGCAGTCGATCACGGCGACATCGGCTGAGGTGCCGAGGCTCCGGGCAGCCTCCGCCGTCTCGTCCAGCGCATCGGCTTCCCGGTCCACCAGGAGCAGCGGATGGCCTTCCCGGGCCAGTCCGAGCGCGACCGCCCGCCCGATGCCGTGGGCGGCGGCGGTGACCACGGCCAGCCGCTTCATTTCGCCCGGATTGCTGCCTTGCACGGTCATTCGCGTCCCTCGCTTGCCGGTACCGAAAGCACGGGCTACATAGATAGTACACAAACGTACAGATAGCAGACGAACCAGGAGAGGCGCGTTGGCCCAGGACAAGATCGAGCGGATCAGGCGCGCCTATGAGCGCGACATGCGCGAGCAACCCAAGGCCGTGCGCTACGGCGACATCCCAATCTCATATGACGCGATCACTCCGGAATGGCTGACCGCGATCCTGTGCCGCCATGTCCCTGATGCGGCGGTGACCGGGCTTCGGCTGGACGTGCCGGACAGCGGAACCTCGAACCGTCGCCGCATCTTCATCGAATATAACCGCGCCGGCCAGGAAGCGGGCCTGCCGGCCTCGGTCTTTTGCAAGGCGACTCACGACCTTGTGAACCGGATGCTGCTGTCGACGTCGGGCACTTTCAGCGAGGTGAGCTTCTACAATCGCGTCCGCCCGCTGCTGGACATCGACAGTCCGACCGCCTTCTTCGCCGCCTATGACCCCGAAAGTTGGGCTTCGATCATCGTCCTCCCCGACATTGCGGGCGAGGTCGAGTTTTGCAGCCACGAGACAGTGATGACCCGTGAGGCCGTGGAGAGCCAACTCGACCTCCTCGCGCGCATGCACGGGCGCTTCCTCGTAGGCGACGAGCTCCAGAACTCGTTGTCGGATCTGTTCAGCTTCCGCGACCGCTTCCGCCTTCTCGACCGCGACCATGACTTCCGCTCCTGTTGCGACGCCGGCTTCCTGGCGGCCGAGGAGGTCATTCCGGTGCGTCTGTTCGCCCGCGCCGCCGAGGTTTGGCCGGCGACGGTTCGCTCTGTAGAGCGCCAGGCCGAGATGCCCGAGACCTTCACCCATAGCGACGTTCATCTCAAGAACTGGTACCGGCGCGGCGAGGCGCGGATGGGGATCAGCGACTGGCAGTCGTCGGGCAAGGGCAGCTGGGCGCGCGATCTCGCCTACACGATCAGCACCGCGCTTCCGATCGAAGAGCGGCGCGCGCTGGAGCGGGATCTCATAGGTTTCTATCTCGATCGCCTCGCGTCGACGGGAGCCCCGGTTCCGAGCTTCGACCAGACCTTCGACGATTATCGCGAGCAGCTCCTGTCGGCGCTCGCCTGGTGGACGATGACCCTGACCCCGTCCAAGGCCATGCCCGACATGCAACCGCGCGACACGACAATGGAATTCCTCAGCCGAATCGCCGCGGCAATCGACGATCTGGGAACCCTCGACCGCCGCTAGGCAGCAGGTTCGAGGGGGAGCTGCATCGCCTCCTGGGCGATGCTCGCGACGAGTGCTCCTGCGCGGTCGTAGACCAACCCACGCGACAGGGCGACGCCGCCGGACGTTGAGGGGCTGTCGGTCTCGAACAGCAGCCAGTCGTCGCAGCGAACCGGCCGGTGTAACCACAGGACATGGTCGAGGCTGGTCACGAAGACGTGGGGGCCGGGCAGAGGGATTGTGTGGGGGACGAGCGCTGCCCCCGACAGCAGGAAGTCCGACAGATAGGCGAGCGCCTGGCGGTGCAAGCGCGCATCGTCGACGCCCGCGAGCGAAGGCACGCGCAGCCAGTAATGGCGCCGGGGCTGCGTCCCCGGACACAGAAACGCCTCTTCGCCCGGCATGCGCAGCTCGATTGGCTGCGGCATAGCGAAGCGGAGCATGAACGGCAGCAGGTCCGGGTCGCCTGAGCGGGCTAGCTCGCCGGCGTCGATCGCAGCCTCGGGACCGAGCCGCGCCTCCGCTTGCGCCTGGTGCTCGAAACCGGAGAGCCCCGCACGGTAGGAGCAGGTGACCGCGGCCAACATGGCCCCGTTCTGACTGATCCTAACATGGCGGTTCGAGAAGCGCCGTCCTTCGCGCACGCGGTCGACCTCGAAGCGCAGCCGCCGCTCGGGCGTTCCGGCGCGCAGGAAATGGCAATGGAGCGAGTGAAGCTCCTGCCCGTCGACCGTGGCGTCGGCTGCCGCCGCGGCTTGGGCGACCAACTGGCCGCCGAACAGAGCGGCATAGGAATTGGGCTCGTTGAAGCGGCTTCGGAACCGGTCCGCGCCGTCCGGCTCGAGAGCGAGGAGGTCCGCCATCAGGCGGCGATCCCAGGTCTGGGCCGCATCTCCGTCGAGAGGGGACAAGGCGGCGGGCCCGGTCAGAAGGACTCGGCCGGCTTCGGCGCGCCGAGCCAGGCCGCGAACCGGGAATCGGGGCGCACCCATTCCATCCGGGCCTCGCGCTTATCGATCAGCCAGTCCTCGCCGCTTCGGCGGACGCTGTCGCGGTAGATGCCGGCATGGTCGAAGCCGAGTTCGGTCACGATCATCACATAATGGACGGCAGTGGCGCGGTCGGGTCCCTCCAGCTCGATTATTGTGCTGGTCAGGTTGTGACGCTGGAAATTGCCGGGATCCGAAGCACGCCGCTTAATCGCGCCCGTCTCCATCGCCGCGATGATCTCGCCGATGCCAGTAAGCGCGCCGCGTCCGTGCACCACGATCGAGCCGTCGGGAACGAACACGCGGCGCAGTTCCTCGTAACGACGATTGTCGACCGCGCGGGTGTAGAGCGCCGCAGTCTTCCGGATGGCCTCTCGGGCGAGCATCTCGTCGAGATTCACGGGGCTTTTCTTCCCTGCCGGACGAGTTCGGTGCTCACGCGGCGTTGCGCCGGATGAAATTGGCGATGCCGGCGATCGCGGCGGTCGTCTCCTCCGCTTCGGGTACGATCATCGGCCAGGCGTGGGGCATGTCGCGCTCGATGCATAAAGAATGGGTCCGCTGCGCGAGCGTTAGCCGTTGTGCGAAGGAGACGCTTTGATCGACCAGCACCTCGCTCGCGCTCGCCGCGATCCAGCAGGGCGGGAAGTCCGTCAGATCCGCAGTGAGGGGCGAGAGAAACTCATGGTCCGGCGCCTGGCCCTGCAGATATTGCGCGGCGCCGTCCGCGGCGGCCGCCGCCGAGAAGGCCTTGTCGCTCTCCGCGCAGCGCTGGAAGGAGGGTGCGGTCGGCACGAGGTCGAGCCAGGGCGAGATCAAGGTGACGCCGGCAGGGATCGGTGCGCCTGTGGCCAGGGCGGCCAGGACGAGGGAGCAGGCGAGGCCGCCGCCGGCCGAATCTCCGCCCACGAAAAGCGTCGCTCCGGGGTCAGCAAGGGCGTCGTAGACGGCGCCGGCATCGCGCAGCGCCGCCGGGAAGGGATGTTCCGGCGCGAGGCGATAGTCCGGCACGATCACGCGAACGCCCGCCGCTGCGGCGATTCGGGTCGCGAGGCCGGTCCATGTTCGCGCTTCGCCCATTCGATAGCCGCCGCCGTGAAGGAAGATCAGGGTGGTCGAAGATTCCGACGCGGCCACTTCGATGCAACTCACCCCTGCGATGGTCACGGTCGTCGCCGGCACCGCCGGATCGCTGACCTGAATGCGCTCGAACGCCTGCATTTGCGCTCGCCGCTCGACCAGTTCGGCGGGGGCGCCCTTGCCGCTGCGCTCGGGGGGAAGAGCGTCGAGAAGGATCGAACGACGGGTCACAGCTTCTCGGTCAGCTCCGGGACCAGCTTGAACAGGTCGCCAACGAGGCCGATGTCGGCGACCTGGAAGATCGGCGCGTCCTCGTCCTTGTTGATGGCGACGATGGTCTTGCTGTCCTTCATGCCGGCGAGATGCTGGATGGCGCCGGAGATGCCGATCGCCATGTAGACCTCGGGGGCGACGATCTTGCCGGTCTGGCCGACCTGATAGTCGTTCGGCGCATAGCCGGCGTCGACCGCGGCGCGGCTCGCGCCGACCGCGGCGCCGAGCTTGTCGGCGAGCGGGTCGATGACTCGGTGGAACTCGTCCGAAGAGCCGAGCGCACGACCGCCGGAGACGATGATCTTGGCGCTGGTCAGCTCGGGCCGCTCGCTATGCGCGATCTCGGCGCCGACGAAGCTCGACAGGCCCGCATCGCCGGGGCCTGAGACCGGCTCGACGCTGCCGCTGCTGCCCTCGGCCGCCGCTTTCGGGAAAGCGGTGGTGCGCACGGTCAGGACCTTTTTGGCATCGGACGACTTCACCGTCGCGATGGCGTTGCCGGCGTAGATCGGCCGGGTGAACGTGTCGCCATCCTCGACGCTGAGGATGTCGCTGATCTGCATCACGTCGAGCAAAGCGGCGACGCGCGGGGCGATGTTCTTGCCGGTGGTCGTCGCCGGAGCGACGAAATAGTCGCAATGGTCGCGGACGATGGCGGCGACGAGCGGCGCGACATTTTCCGCGAGCGCATGGTCGTAAGCGGCGTCGTCGGCGACATGGACCTTGGTCACTCCGGCGATCTTCGCGGCGGCCTCGGCGACCCCGCCGACGCCGGAACCGGCGACCAGCGCATGGACCTCGCCGAGCTTCGCGGCGGCGGTGACGGTGGCGAGGGTGGCGTCCTTGATGGCGCCGTCCTCATGCTCAACCCAGACGAGCGCGATCATCCGATGACTCCCGTTTCCTTGATCTTGGCGATCAGCTCGTCGACGCTCGCGACCTTCACGCCGGCCTGGCGCTTGCCGGGCTCGACGACCTTGAGCACCTGCAGCCGCGGCGCGGTATCGACGCCGTAATCGGCCGGTGTCTTGGCCGCGAGCGGCTTGGACTTGGCCTTCATGATGTTGGGCAGGGTCGCGTAGCGCGGCTCGTTGAGGCGAAGGTCGGTGGTGACAATCGCCGGGGTCTTGAGCTTCACGGTCTCGAGGCCGCCGTCGACCTCTCGGGTGACGCTGACGCTGTCGCCGGACACCTCGACCTTCGAGGCGAAGGTGCCCTGGCCCCAGCCGAGCAGGGCGCCGAGCATCTGGCCGACCTGGTTGGAATCGTCGTCGATCGCCTGCTTGCCGAGGATGATCATCCCGGGCTGCTCTTCCTCGGCGATCTTGGCGAGGATCTTGGCCACTGCCAGCGGCTCGACTTCGTCATCGGTCTGGACGAGGATCGCTCGGTCGGCGCCCATCGCCAGAGCGGTGCGCAGGGTCTCCTGCGCCTTGGCCGGGCCGACCGACACGGCGACGATCTCGGTCGCCGCGCCCTTCTCCCGGAGGCGGATCGCCTCCTCGACCGCGATCTCGTCGAACGGGTTCATCGACATCTTGACGTTGGCCAGGTCGACGCCGGTGCCGTCCGCCTTCACCCGCGGCTTCACGTTGAAATCGAGCACCCGTTTGACCGGGACTAAGAGCTTCATTCTGCCCCCTATGGCTTTTCGGGTCAGCCTAGGCAGCTCCAGCGGCTATATCAATAGCATGCACATTATGCGCATGTGTTCTAAATCGCTTGCCGGCTTCTGTCTTCCCAAGGTGGCGATGCTCGCGACTTCGAATCGCCTTCGACGCTCCCTTTAGCCCCTCAGTCCTCGACACGAACGGAGGACTACATGGCCGATCAAGACACTCTGGGGCTGGAGGGACGTTGTTCTCGATGAGTTCACCCGCATCGCTGAGCCCTCGCATCGCGCGGTCATAGAGATTGGCAAGCGGCCAGCTCCGCCGCTGACCTTGTTACGCTTGGTATCGCACTGGTATCGCAAATTGCTCGAATCAGCGCCTTGGAAGTCTAAATCCCTCTACTAAAATGGCGGTTTTCTGCGGTTTCTGAAGATTTTCGTGCAATCGCACTGCAGAGGTCAGGGGTTCGATTCCCCTCAGCTCCACCAGCCTATTCTCTGCGCAAGATCGCCACAAACCGCGGCTCCATACCCACCCGCCGAGTCACAGATGTTCGGCGCCGCCCGAGCCTCGCACCCGCTCATGAAAGATGACCGGCTGGTCGAGGTAGACCGCCCTTCCGATCTCCCGGTATCCGAGCTTGCGCGAGATGGAGAGAGATGGAGCGTTGTCCGCGTGGACCATGCACAAGGTTGGCGACAAGCCCAGTTTATTGTCCGCCCAATCCTGCGCCGCCATTGCGGCTTCTCGGGCATAGCCGCGCCCCTGATATTCGGGCGCGATCGTCCAGGTAGCCTCGGGGTCGCGACCAAATTCAGCGGCGAGTCCACGGCGGAAGAAGCTGAAGCCGGCCTCGCCGACGAACCGGCCGCTGGCTCGCTCTTCTACGGCGAGAAAACCGAATCCGAACTCCGTCCAGTGACCGAGGTGGCGGAGCAGCCGTGTCCAGCTCTCTTCCTCGCTGAACGGCTCCCGACTTGGGTAACGGTGAATGGCGGGTTGGGACATCAGCGCGTGCATGTCGTCAAAGTCGCCGAGGCGGTACGGCCTCAGCCGCAGGCGCTCGGCGCCAATCCAGAGTTCATCTGGCATCGCGTCTCTCAACGTGAACCCGGCCAGAGGCTACAATCAGTAGGAAAGTAAAGACAAGCGACCCCGAAGCGGATGGGGTCGCTTGTTCTTCATATAGCCACTCCCCAAACGCTGGCTCCTTCACGAGTGAAATGCCTCGCTGCCTTGGTTACTCGCGGTCGCGTGGAGGATTCCCATGGTCACCGTGCTGCCGAAGGCTGTAACGATCACCAGCGACGCCGCGACGGTGCCCAGCAACTTGCGGATCATTTCCCTCTCTCCTAGTCTTCATTTTGAATGGTGCGGGTTGCCTTTCCGGACCTCAGGCGACCGGCGCCTGAGCGACGGGCTGGCCTGCACCCAGATAAAGAACCGAGAGGGTGCCGCTGAAGACGGTCAGGGTCATGAACGAAGCGGCGATTGCGAAAAGTGACTTGCGGATCATTGTTGGTCTCCCTTCCAAGCTCGTCTGACCGGTTGGCCCGACATCCACTGTTTAGAAGGGCTGTTCGGCGGCATCCTGACGAGAAGCTGGAAAGATTGTGGAAAGGCGGCCCACAAACTGCCCATGTCTGCCTCGCACGCATGTGATAAGAAGCTCCGGAGCAGGAGGAGCGCCGGCTAGCGCCATGTCTTCGATGGACATTCTCCGTGGCTGTCAGAGGTTCGGCGACTTCACGGTCGATCGGGCCGACGAGCGGCTGATCGGGCCTGACGGACCGATCAAGATCGGCAACAAGGCATTCCAGGTACTGGCGCAGTTGATCGACCATCAGGGCAAGCTGCTCACCAAGGATGCGTTATTCTCGTCCGTGTGGGACGGCACGATCGTCAGCGAATCCTCACTCACCTCAGTCATCAAGGAATTGCGCCGGGCGCTCGGCGACGATCCCCGTGAGCCGCGTTACATCGAGAGCGTCTACGGGCGGGGATACCGGCTGATCCGGTCCGTGGAGGACAGCCGCGCCGAACCGGCTCCACCCGCGTCTACCGCGCGCGAGCCGGCCGGGCTCATGCCGTCGGCAGGCCGCCCGCCGCTCGTGTTGGTCGCTCCGTTCGGCGACGACTCGGTGCGCGACCACTATCCTTATTGCGGAAGCCAGCTTCGCGAAGAGATTCTGTCGGGGTTGTCACGCGTTCGCGAGATCCAGCTTGTGGCCGACGACGGCAACCGCTCCGGCAACGAGACGCGCGGCTATCAACTGACAGCGACGCTGCTTCCCGATGGCGGCGGGGTCAAGGTTATCGCCCGCGCCAAGCGCCTCGCAGATGGTGTCGTGCTCTGGGCCGAGACGATGCCGCTCGGCGACGGCGCCGAGATTGCCGAGGGTGTGGAGAAGATCGTACGCCGCATCGTCGGCTCTGCGCTCCCGGCACTTGATGAGGACCTCGTCCTCGGGCTGCCGCCGCATCCTGGAGATCTCTACGACGCCTATTTGGTGGCGAAGCGGCTATCCTTCACGGCCACCACCTTCGAGCAGGCGTGTGAAGCGCGCGACGCACTCCAGCGGATCATTGCCGAACGGCCCGACTTCGGACTGGCCTACCCGCCGCTGGTCCGACTCTACCATACCGATTTCGCTTGGACCGCCCTCGGCTCTACCGGGCCGGACGAGCGCGCCGAGGCGCTCCGCCTCGCCAAGTGCGGACTGGCGGCAGATCGAAGCAATGCACACGCCCATAGCGTATTGGGCTGGTGTTACCTCTGGCACAACGAGCGGGCGCTCGCCCGCCGGAGTTTTGAGCAGGCGCTGGCGCTCAATCCCTATAATCGTGTGCGCGTTGAGGAAGCTGCGACCGCCTGGGGTTATTTGGGGGATTTCGACGGCGCCGATAAGTTGCTGGCGCGGGTGGCAGAGCTCGATCCGTTCCCGGACGATGACCTGTGCGAGGATGCCGGGCGCCTGAAGCTCGTACGCGGCGACTACGAAGGCGCGCGGCAGTGCCTTCTGCAAATCGTCGGCGGAACCATTTGGGCCGACCTTTATCTCGGAGCGTGCGAAACTGCTTTGGGTTTGTCGAGCGGAAAAGAGCGTGTCGGACGCTGGATCCAGCGGGTAGAGTCGGCATGGCATGGGGGGAGGCGGCCGGATCGAGGTGACCTTCGAGCATGGGTGCGGCGTCATCATCCATGGCCAGCCGAAGCAGAGGCCGCCTTTTTCGCACCGATCGAGCAAGCGCTCGCCGCCTAGGCGGCTCCAGCATCGAGCAGCTGCATCACGAAATAGGTTATCGGCGGCGGCGGCGTCCGGTTCGTAGCGGGTCTCCGGCTTGCCACGTCGATGCATGCCAACGCGTCTTGCTGCTTCAGCGGAACATGCGCCCGGGCAATCGCTTCGGCAGTGCGTTCGTCGCATTGCCCCAGGCTCACCCACTGCCTTTGGAGCGCTGGCCAGTCCCGGTCGCTGAAGTGCATCGCCATTGCCGCGGCACGGAGCTCTCGTCCTTGCGCCGGGCCGATCAGTCGGTCGCGGCAGGCCGCAATCAGCGTTGCGCGTACTTCCACGAGCGGCACGCTCAGCGGCGTCCAGTCAAGTCGCTCGGTGGCATGGATGAGCGCGACCTCGTCATCGCCGGTCAATCTTCCATCCCGATATGCCGAGTAAATGGCGCCGATGCCGATCATCCCCTGACGATCAAGCTCGGCCGCGCGCAGCGCACCCATGCTGGAGGCTCCCAGGACGACGGTCCCCGCCGCCATCAGCATGAGCAGTTCCTTGTGCCACGGGGCAGGCTGAGCATCGAACAGCCCGTCGATCAGGCAGAGGACCCCGGGTGGGTCATCCAGCAGCGCTGCTACGTCGCCGGCGGTCGCGGGAGGAAGCCACTCAAAGCGCTTGGAGCGGTTTCGCACCTTCGACGGCAAGGAAGGGCCCGCCATGACGAGGATAGGCCGTTCCGTCATCACGCCCGCCTCCGGCGGCGGGTCATCGAGCCGAGTCCGTAGGCGAATGCGCGGACGACGTGGAAGCCTTCGATCTGCGCAAGTGGGAGGACGGCAATCTTCGGGTAGCCAGCCTTCGCGAGGCGCTCGCCGAGTGCAGCGGGTGTCCGCAGCCCGCCCGCTACATGGCCGAAATCCACGCCTCGCAGACCCGAGCCCAACGGAAGGCCGAATGGCACCGGTATGGCCCGCGCGGCGACGCTGTAATTGGGCAGAATGTCTTCGCGGGCGCCGGCAATGTAGGTGGCGCGGCCCTGGATCGCTTCCGCCACGGCCTTGAACAGAGCAACTTCGGGGTCTGGATGACAGCCTCGACCCGACAAGCTGCGATAGAGCGCGGCATCCTTGCGGTTGTCGCGGATCTCACAGAGGAACAGCGGTGACCCCGTGATTGATGGAACCGAGTAGCAGCGTGTCACCGCTCCCGCCTCCGCAAGGCGTTCAACCCAGAAATGAAACCACTCAAAGGACACGGATTGCGGCCGCAACTGGCTGGCGGTGCGCTCCACCAAGGATTGCGCCTGCCACTCGACGACGCCGTCCCGCTCGATGAGCTCGTGGAGGGCCACGGCCAAGGCTCCCTCGGCGCTGGCCGCGGCGCCGATGCCGTTGCTCGCCCGATCGAAGCGGCTCGGAACCGACTGGGTGAAATCCATCGATGCGACTTCGAAGGGGAGGTGGAGGCCCTCGCCGGTCAGGAGATCGCTTGCTTCCGCCCACCGGTAACGGGCATCCGCAGCAGGCGGCTTATGGCGATGGGCCGCGAAATCGCTGAAACTGGCCGGCCGGCCGGTTGCGGGCAATTCGTCGAACCGGCACACCGGACCGGGCTGGTTGAAGCTTTCCGCGCTGTGGCTTTCGACGGCCTCGAGCAATGCGCCGAGCTGAGCATCGGCATCGCAGCCTCCCTTGCCCTGGTGGACGCTCAGCGCACGGCTCATCGGCCGAACCGCCTGCCACACCGGCAAACCGATCCGGTCGAGACGCGTTATCTCGGCAAGACGAGTGACCCCTGCCGCGGCGGCAGCCAGCCGCGCTTTCGGCAGCAATGCTTCGGCTTCATGCTCCCGAAGCGGGTCGCGAGGCGCCGGCACCCGCAACGGACGGTCGGCTACTTGTCGTCGTCATCGCCCTCTACGCTGTTGGTGCTGCTGTTCAACGGCTGGATTTCACACCAGTCACTTGTGAGCGCAACCGCCGACGCAGTTGTTATCTGCGTGAAGTAAGCAGCCATTTCATCATAGCCGGGATTCCCTTGCTTATACAAAAGCACTGGCACCGTGACGTAGATATTTCCGTTATTGTCCCGAACCGCGAACGTCCTCGCGTTCAGCTTGCCCTTACGTCCGCTGCGAACCGGCTTCTTCATATGAGCCTCCCCCTTCCGCTCGTCGTCGACATATGCAGCTATACGCCTCAATTGAGGGTGTTCATAGGGCGCATAAGTCTTCCCGCAGTCTTCTTGCGATGCGAGTCAGTGCAGTTCAGATAGCCGAGCCGCGACTCCGGCGACCTGGGTCCGGATGTCCGGGACGGCGACGATTTCCCAGAAGGTGCCGCGGGTGATCGGGCCGAGGGCGAAGAGGCTGTTCCTGGCCCGGCCGTCGGCACCGACGACCCTGGACTCGTTGTCCACATCGATGCCGATGCCGAGCGGGTCCGGACGGATCGCCCCGCTGCCGACCAGGGTCCGAAGCAGCGGATCGCTGCTTCCGTGCATATCCGCTTCGGGACCGGTGCAGTTGATGATCCGAGCGACCGTGAGGTGCTCCACCTCGTTCGCCCCGCGTGGTCGCCAGGAGACCCCGGCCCCGTCGGGCCGACTGTCGGCGCTGACCAGCTTGCCGGCGGCGACCCGGAGCTGCCCCGACTCGATCATCCCCTGGAGGCGCGCGTGGATTTCGGGGGCGATCCGGTGGCGGTGAACGTCCCACCACGGGCGCAGGTGGCGGAGGAATCGGCCGCGGACGTCCGGAGTCGCCGCCTGCCAGAGATCCTGGGTGACCGGCCGCAGCGCATCGACCGCCTGTCGCCAGCCGGCGGCTTCGCCCTGCTCGCGCACCTCCCGGAGCAGCGCGGAGGCGACAGTGGTCGGGAGCTCGCTGCGCGGCTGCGGCTGCGGACCGGCGGCGTGAGACCGAGGGAGCAGGCCGCGGCGCGACAGGGCGAGGATCGGCCCCGCGAAGCCGCGCTGCTCGAGCAGCAGAACGACATCGACCATGGTGAGACCGGTGCCGATCACCAGCACGGCATCGTCACTCGCCAGCCGGTCGGTCGCACCGGGAAGCCAGGGATCGGCGAAGAAGCGCTCCGGCGGCAGGCCCGCCTCTGCCAGCATTCGCGGCGGCTTGGGCGGCGAATTGCCGATGGCGAGCACCGCGGCGTCAGCCTCGATTCGCCCGCCGCCGGCGAGGCCGACCGCTGCTCCGGCTGCCGTCGCGGCGACGTCGCTCGCCTCGTCCTCGATCAGCTCCAGCCGGCCCGGTGCGTTCGCGACAGCTTCGCGCAGCTGCTCCTGGACATATTCGGCGTAGACGAGGCGCGGCGCGAAGGCGGCTGCATCCCCGCCGCCTCGCCATTCCAGCCACCGCGCGAAATGGCCGGGGTCGTCCGGATAGGCGCTCATTCCGCCGGCTCGGACGTTGAGCAAGTGGGTGGGATGGGCAGCGCCATAAGCGAGCCCGCGTCCGGGCTTGCCGCTCGGCTCGATCAGCGAGACCCGCCCGATGCCGCGGCGCAGAAGTTGCACCGCCAGCATCGTTCCGGAGAAGCCGCCGCCGATGATCGCCACTTGCCCGGTCATCGGCCGCTCCTTTGTCCACCCTGTCCCCCGGTCGCCCCTTGCGCTATGGAAGCGCTCAAGGGGCCGGGCCTGTTGCCGGCCGTTCTAGACATGAGGTCGGGGATGTCGAGCAAGGGTCTATTTGGGGCCGGGCGCGGCCATTTGGACGAGGCCGGTATGGGCTATGGCGCGCATTTCAAGCGCGCGGCCCGGGTCGGCACGCGCATGCTTGCGGCGGGCGGCGCCTGCCTCGTCCACGGCATTTTTCCGGGCATCTTCACGGCGACGGCGACCAACACGATCGTCAAGCTCAACGAGGAGTTGAAGAAGGGCCACAAGCCCGGCAAGCAGGAGCCGGCGCTTCTCGAGTTCGAGATTTAGCTTTCTTTGCCAAAGCGCGGGCGGCTCCCTAGCTAGGCCGCCATGGACGAATTGCCGCCTCCCGTTCCCGCCGCAACTCTGGTGCTGATGCGGGATGTGCCCGGCGGGCCGCCCGAATTGCTGATGATGGAGCGGCCCGGCCACATGGCCTTTGCCGCCGGCGCTCTGGTCTTTCCGGGCGGCCGAATCGATCCGCAGGACCGGGAGGCGGCCGAGCGGCTCGGCGACCCGGCGCTCGCCGCGCAGATCGCCGCGGTGCGCGAGACGATCGAGGAAACCGGGGTCGCGCCACTGCAGGGCCTTGAACCCGAGCAGGTCGACCTTGTTCGGGCCGGCCTGTTCGCCGAGCGTGCTTTTGCCGATCTTCTGAATGAGGCAGGAGTCTCGCTCGACCTCCAGGGCCTCGTGCCGTTCGCGCGCTGGTGCCCGAATTTCCGCGAGACCCGCCGCTTCGACGCGACCTTCTTCCTCGCCGCGGCGCCGGACGGGGCAGGGGAGCCGTCGCCGCAGCCGGGCGAGGTGACCCGCGCCTTCTGGGCGAGCGCTCACGAGGTGCTGGCGGAGCTGGACGCGGGCAA
>JBKBPQ010000017.1:0-51360 GCA_046293155.1 Allosphingosinicella sp.
AGATCGAGTATCGCTACTCGAACTACGAAGCGGGCACCGACCGCCACCAGCTGATCGCCGGCTTCGGCATCGCCTTCTGAGACGGCGCGGGGAGCGGCCGCAGGTCGCTCCCGCGCCCCTCTTCCTGACGGAGACCCGCCATGGACGCACGCATCGCCATCGGAATGACGGGAGTGGTTGGGGTCACGCTGACCCTGCTCCTGCTCCAGCTTCAACGCGACGCCCAGTTGCTCCTCATCTTGTGAGCCGGGCGGGCCGCGCAACCTTTTTGATCATCGGAGAATCGCAATGCTGACGAACATTATGCTTTTGCTGGCCGCTACCGCGGCTCATGCCGACGCGGCCGCGGAGCCCGCGGCGGCCGCCGACCCCATCGTCTGCCGACGGGAGGAGGTCACTGGATCGCGCGTCGCCAAGCGCCGCGTCTGCCGCCCCCGTTCTGAATGGGCGCAGCTACGCAACGCCACCCGCGACACGACCGACCAGCTCATCCGCGCCGCCACCCAGGGCGCCCGCGAAAGCCGCTGACCCGCTCCCCGGCGAAGCCAACAGCTTTATCGGACCTGCAGGTGGCCTCTCTCCCATCGAAAGAGAGGCCACCTGCTTGAGGGTGAGGCGTCCAGATCATGGTGTGGCCGGTGAGGTCCAGGGCGTCCGAGTTTGTCGCATGCGAATGGCTCAATCTGACCGGGAGCCAACGGTCCGCTTTAGGTAGCGGAAGCGGAAAAGCGGACGCTCATCCTTAGCGCCAGCTATGGCTAGGCACACACCATAGTGGCCACTCGAGCGGATCCTGATTGGACGCCCACAATACCGGAGCTCCTCGGCGAAGTAGCCCGACCGCTGGTCGCTGGCACCGATGATGGGGTTTGTCCGCCGGGCCGTTTTCCAGCGCGATTTCGGTTGAGGCGTCCCGCCGGGAGGGCAAGGCGGCGTATTCGGCGTCGGTGCTGCAACTTCGCGGGTTCCGGACCGTTCGAGGTTTCAAGGAGAACGAGATTGAGTGCCAAGGTCTTGATCGTCGAAGACGAGTTCCTGATTGGGCTTGAGCTTGAACATGCGCTAGAAGCGCACGGATACCGGGTGGTCGGCGTCGTCGCCGATTATCCGGGCGCAATCGCGCTCGCTGCGCAGCGGCCGGACGTCGCTCTCATCGACATCAATCTCAGAGACGGCCCAACGGGGCCCCTGATCGCCCGCGAGCTGGCGCGCATTGCCGGGGCTTCGATCGTGTTCGTCACAGCCAATCCCCGCCAGGTGGAGGGGCCGGTCGCCGGCGCCCTCGGCGTCGTGACCAAGCCCGCCGAAAGCGCACTGGTCGCCGCAGTTGTCGATTATGCCGTGGCTGTTCGAGAAGGCGGTAGCGGCAACCTGCCCGAAGGCTTGATCCCGCTGGAGCTGGCGCGCCGGGCTAATGGGGGAGGCTCAGAGAGTCCGGCGGAATAGTACCTTCGAACCGAAAGCCCTCTGGCGGAAAGGTACGCTGCATCGATCCGCCAAGCTGGCGCTCTACGCTCATCTCCGCGAGCCTCGTGCCGAAGCCAGCCGTCTGCGGACGCGTTTCAATGCGGGGCCCTCCATGCTCTTGCCAAACAATGCGAATCTGCCCCCGCTCGTCTCGCGCGCACGAGATCGCCACTTCCCCCGCGGGCGTGCTGAGCGCGCCATGTTTCACTGCGTTGGTGGCGAGCTCGTGGAAGAGAAGGGAGACCGGCGTCGCCGCGCGGTCGCCCACTCGAACATCGTCGCCGCGGAAGGTGATGCGTCCCTGCTCCAGTTGCGGATAGGGGGCCATAATCTCCCGAAGAAGACCGAACAAAGTGGCCTCGTCGTCAAACGGGCGTGACTCGTCGCTGTGCGGCCGCGCATAGTTGTGGGCCCTGCCCAGCGCGGCGATCCGCTCCTTCAGCTCGGCGGCGAAGCCGCCCGCCTGGGGGCGATTGCGGACGCTCAGGGCGATGAGCGCACCGATCACCGCGAAGATGTTCTTGATGCGGTGGCTCAACTCGCGGCTGAGCAACTCCTGATTCTCCAGCAAGCGCTTCTTGTCGTCGATATCGGTGCAGGTCCCGAACCAGCGGATGATCGCACCGCCGGCATCGCGGATCGGCAACGCCCTCCCAAGCGTCCACTTGTAGCTGCCGTCCGCCCCGCGGAGACGGTACTCAACCTCGTAAGGCTCTCCGGTGGCGAGGGAGTGGCGCCAGAGCGGCCAAGCCCGCTCCTGATCCTCCGGATGAAACAGCTCCGCCCACCCTTCACCGTCGGTGCTGCCGGGCTCCATCCCGGTGAATTCATACCATCTGCGATTGTAGTAATCGTGATGGCCGTCGGGAAGCGTGGACCAGACGATCTGGGGAATCATATCGATCGCCAGGCGAAACCGATCTTCCTGCTCTGTTGCGCCTGCGAGGCGCCGGTCGAGAGCGGCATCCTCTTCCGGGCGCGTGGGAAGGCCCACCAGGATGCCGTCGACGAGAAGCCCGCTGCTGCCGTCGCGGACGATGTGCGCGTGCAGGCGCACCCATCGGGCGTCGCCATCCAGGCCGACGCGGGCGTCCCATTCGAAGCTTTCTGTATTGTCCCCGTCGGATACGAATCGGCGAAAACGTTCGGCCCCGCTTGCCCCCTCGGCCGAGAAAGCCCCCCAGAACTGATCGGAATTCCAAGGCTGGTCTGGGAGGCGCAGCAGCCGCATCCCGGCCTTGTCGGCGAAGAACTGCCGCTCGCGCGAACTCCAGCGCCAGCGGCCGATGCCGGCGCTGCGAAGGGTTTCCTGCAGGATGCCCGCGTCTGACCAATCGCCGTCCGGCGAACCGACTGACCCGTCAGTGATGATGGTGGAACTCCCCGCGGATGGTGACCGGTGCTGGTTTCGACCAGATCGTACCGGTCGCGTTCGTCTCTACAGCGGCGGCGTCTCCCGGCAAGCGTCCAAGATTGGTCACCTCTGCGGTTAGATGAGGGCGCGGATTCGCGGATCCGGCAGCGCCTGATAACAGACCCGGTCGGCCATCCTTTCCACATCCTCGAACAAGAGCCGCCCCGCGCGAAGCCGAGCCCAGCCCTGGTCGCGAATATCGCCCAGGCTCGCACCGATTTGGGACCTCGAGACGCCGATCAGATCGGCCAGCTGCGCGTAGGTGAGAGGCAGCAGGAATTCGCGCCCGTCCGTCATCCCCCGGCGCATCAGGCGTTCCCGCAGTTCCAGCAGGAAGTAAGCAAGGCGCTCGGTGGGGCGCTGCCGACCGAGCAGCATCAGACGGATGTCGGCCCTATGTTCCTCGTAGAGCAGCGTTGCGACCAGCGCTTCCGCCAGATCGGGCAATGCGTCGAACACGCTCTTGAAGCGACTGCCGTTCAGGTCGCAAAGCTCGACCTCGGTGACCGACCGAACCGAATGGCGGACCTTACCGGTCAGCGGAGACTGGAGCCCTATGAGGTCGCCGGGCAGCAGCACGTCGAGTATCTGCCGCGCCCCCTTGCGCAGCATCACATAGCGATAGGCCCATCCCGAATAGAGGGTGTAGACGCTCTGCGAGGCGGTGCCGGCATGGATGATGTCCGTACGTGCGGGAACGGAAGGCTGCGCGGTCTTGATCGACCGCACGAAGTCCAGTTCGGCGCCCTCCAGCGGCCGAAAGGCGGAGGTTCGCCGAAGCGGACAGTGGCTGCAATCGACGTACATCGTCTCAACCGTACCCGGGGCCCGGGTGAGCGGCCATCATACCCCAAACACACCGCCGCTGCTGCACCATCGTGAAAAAATCCCGCCGAGAAGGTGCGTTGAGTTACCTGCTGGCACGGCGGGCCGGGAGCATCCAAATTTGGACGGGTCCGTCCAATTTTCGCACTTGAGCGCAGAACCCGAGTCGCGCAACAGGTCCGGGAGCCGGGGGACGCTATGGGCCTGTTTTCATGCGTTTGCGATCGGACATGGAGCTGGTCGAGGACATCGAGGGGCTGACCTTTCGCTCGCTCGACGACGCCATCGTCGCGGCCACCAAGGCTGCGCGCGGCATCAAGAGCGCCGACGTCCGCACGGGGAAGCTGAACTTGGCGCAGCAGATCGAGATCAGAGGCCCGGGCGAGCAGAAGGCCACCATCCGCTTCTCCGAGGTCCTGACGATCAGGCCCGACCTTTTGCCCGTCTGTGGACCGCAGGCCACGGCCTAGCTTCTCTTCCCCCCTCGAACTGCCGATGCCGTCCTCAGGTAAACTTCCACTCGCACCCTGGTCAGCGCACCCAGCCCTTGCGGATAGCGGCCCGGGACAGCAATACCAACCCTAGGGATACCAGCACGACAATTACGGCAAACCCCAGCGCCGGGCCTTCCACGCCGATCGCCGCATCAGGCCCGGCTAGATTCCAAGCCTGCTGGACCAGCAGCGCAGCGAACGAAACCGCAAGCAGTGGGAAAGCCGCGCGGCGGCGTGCCAAGAGCGCGATGCAGCCCAGACTGCCGCCGAATACGGCAACCGCATAGGCGGCCGTCGCCCAGGCCGGGCGGACATCTACTAGCGCTCTATGCGCCTCCGATTGAGCCATGCCGAAGGCTTCGGCGAGGTAGGCGGTCACACCGAGCAGATTCCAGAGCAATGCAACCCCAACAACGATCCAGAACCATGCCGGCGCGCGAACGGCAACTATTCCATCCACCTGACCTCCCTTGCTTTCGCCTAAGTCGCCGGGAACTGGGTGGACGCACCGATCACATAAACGTGCGGACGAGTGACGACCTCGAACCCGACCAGCTCGTAGAGGGGAAACCCCTTTTCTGTGGCGCCCAATGTGAACCGTTCGGCTCCGTGATCCTGGTAGTGAGCCATCGCAGTCTCGAGAATGGCCCGTCCGATGCCGCGCCTCTGCTGTTCAGGCGGTGTGGACATGGTGTAGATCCCGACATGGTCGCCACTGTGGACGAAAATGCCGCAGCCGACCGGGCCGGACTCGTCCTCGGCGAGCCAGAGGTCATTCCCCTCGATTTCAAAGGCGCCTGGCGCCAGAGCAATGTCGCACGCGGCCTTATCGAGCGCGAACGCTGAAGCGGCCAGCCGGCTGCCGATCCCAACCTCCTCAGGCGTGGCAATATGCACGTTCAGCTTTGTAATGGGCCGAACGTCGTCTGCCTCTCGCTCCATCATCGGCATCTGCCCAACTTCGGTTAAGGCCTTTGCAGCCGCCCACGCGCGGAGATCTTCCGCGCCCTCTTCGATGATCAGAACGGTGTCCACCTCCTTGCTCGCCACCGCGTCCAGCGCTTGTTCGCACTCCTCCGCCGATGCGCCTCTCGTCAGGAAGACCATGTTCAGGTCTGCGGCCGGAGCACCGGAAAGCGCGATAGCGCCATGCGGGAGCATCCGGCAGTCGGAATGCGCTCCATGCCTGAACAACCTGACGATGTCGGCACCGGTCTGCATGAGCAACTGAGATGGCGAGTGTCGCAAGGTCCCCCCTTTGGCTGTATCGACGATTGCGCCGCCAGCAGCTTTTCACACGTCCGGGGTGTCTGCAATGGGCGTGGGCAACTCGCGCTGTCGATTGAACGAATGTTCACTTTTGAGGGCCCGCCGGACGGTTTTGGGATGACCGATGGTGGCGCATAGCGGAATGGCTCAACCTGGCCGGAGGCATACTGTCCTGTTGGGATGACATGGACAGCTTGAGCAGACCTTCCGCGGAGTCCAACGTTCCAAAGCAGCGCTGCTCCATCAGGAGCCTTCGCGACGAGGCCGGGCCGATTGGCCTTTTGGGGACGGGCGCCGTATCCTGCGGCCTCTCCGACCAAGGAAAGGATATCAATGCTGCGAGCGATGATAGCGGCGACGCTGCTCTTGGCCTTACCGGTTGCTACACATGCGGCTGGGTTGAAACCCAAGCTGGACGCCTTCAAGGCCTTCGCGCGTGATTATCAGGCGCAGAACGGCGTCCTTTCGATGTCCTATGCGATCGCAAAGGACGGCGAGATCGTCGCGGCCGAAGGGTTCGGCTGGATGGACCATGATGCTGAGGAGCCGACCACCGCCGACACCACCTATCTCGTTGCATCCATCACGAAGACCTTCACCGCCGCCACCTTGCTCGCAATGGACGCGGACGGAGTGATCGATCTCGATGACGACTTCACCACCCTCAGCGACTGGGACGAACGCTGCCGACGTCTGTCGGTCAGCGGCAACATCTTTGGCGGCGGGCAGATGCTTGCGGAAGGCTATAGGCCGCCGCGCATCCGCTGCGGTGCCCGGATCTCGCTTCGTGACGTGCTCAGGATGAGGGTGCTAGGCGAGCCGGGCACAAACTTTCTATACAACCCGATCGTGTTCGGCAGACTGTCGAACTGGGTCGAGGAGAAAACGGGGGTCAGTTTCCAGCGCTGGATGCGTCATTACGTCATCGACAAAACTGACTTGGAAAACATCGCCGCCGGGTGGCGCGATGCGCGTGGCGGCCACGCCCTCAGGCTGCTGGCGCCGCCGTTCCGCTACGCCCCGGAAGAACGGGCTCGTTTTGAACCGACTGCGCTCCCCAACCCTGAGCTCAACGGCTCGAGCGGCATCATCGCGAGCCCCCGGACGCTCGCGGCTTACTCAATCGCCCTGGACGAAGGACGCATTTTGCCCCCCGAGTTGCTCCGGGAAATGTGGACCCCGCCCCAAGAAGCGAATGGATCCCCCGCCTCTTATGCTCATGGTTGGTGGAGCCAGGAGTGGCGCGGCCAGCGGCTGGTGTGGCATGGAGGATGGTGGCCGGAAGCATATGCCGGGTTCCTGCTCAAAGTGCCCGACAAGCGGTTGACCCTGGTCGTCTATGGCAACACCGACGGGCTTCATTGGGGCAATCCGCTGGGGCGAGCCGAGATCGAGAAGAGCGCGGTTGCACTCCGATTTCTGGAACTGTTTGCTGTTGAAAGTGAGGACATCGCCCTGCGCCCGTAGGATCCCCGAGCCTCCCCGAAGACACTGGTTTGCTAACTTGGTTTTGAGCAACCCTATCGGGAAGCTACCGAACGACGCGGAGAGTCTGGCCGTGGCGCATAGCAGCATGGCAGGATCTGGCCGTCCTCAAACCGGCCGCCCTTAAAGCATGCAGCGCAAGGGCGGCATCAAACGGCCCTAGCGCTCACCCCCGAACCGCATCCGAATGCCAGCATTGAGGATGAAGCCTTCAGTGGGGGCCCATATGTCCGTCGTCCACTGCCCGCTGGGCGCGCGCTGCGGAAGCAGGAGCGGATCGTACCCGGTCTGGCGCACATCCAGGATGTTCTCCGCATTTGCGAACAGGCTGACCTTCCCGACGACGATCTCGGCAAGCACCCCGAGGTGGAGATAAGGACGGCTACTCGTGCGGAAAGGATTGTCTTCCAGTGTTTGCCGCCCGGTATAATAGGCTTCGACGCCGATCCGGCCTTTCCCATGCTCCTCCCACATCGCCACCACGCCGGCCGAGTGACGCGGTGTCAGCGAAGCGCGCCGCCGACCGGCTCCGGTCGGTACCGGCTCTGTCGCATGGGCATAGACATAGCTGCCGGTGACCGTGAACTCGTCCCAGCGGTAGCGGAGCAGAAGCTCCGAACCGCGTATGCGTGTTCGGCCGCTGGCATTGATGAGGCGCACACGATCGGCGGCGATCGGCACCAGCCGCGTCGCAGCATCGATGTCGGAAGCGAACAGCGTGACGCTCGCTTCGACCGGACCGCGCGCATAGCCTATGTCCAGCGAGACTGTTTCAGCGGTTTCCGCTTCGAGCTCACCAAGGGACTCTAGCCGCGCGAGGCCTGCCGCCTCGACCTCCTCGATGAACGGCGTAGGGGCGTAGAACCCACGTCCGAACGAGGCCCTGATCGTCCACGGCCACGGCCGGTAGAGCACTGAAAGCCGCGGGCTGAACTTCGCGCCATACTCGTTGTGGAAGTCGAGACGCGCGCTGCCGGCAAGCGTCAGTTCGGGCGTCGCCTCATGCTGGATCTGGCCGAATACACCCGGCACGTCGTGGGTGTAGTTGAAAACGGGGAATGTTCCGGAGCGAAAGCTGTCAACCTGATGGGCCACTCCCGCGACCCAAGCCGTTGCGCCCTCCTCTCCGGCAAGCGACACCTCACCGAAGACCGTCGCATGGCGGTCGAGTTCAACAACGTCGCCGAACACGTGCCGGTGCTCCTGCTTCATGCCGGAGCTTCGCAGGTGAAGCGTGCCAACGCCTGCAACCGGAAACCCCGCCACCAGCCCGGCGTCCAGCCGATCCGTATCCTGCGCCTGCAGGAAGGGCCGCCCGTCCGGCGCCGTGCGTCCAGGCGAGGTTCCGCCAACGCGCTGCTCAGACATCACCCCGAGTGTAAGAAAGGCCGACGCGCCATCCGTGCCTTCCCAGAACAGGCGCGGGCGTGCCGTGAAACGCTCGTAGAACGGCATGTCTATCCAGCCGTCATCATCAAGATCCTGACTGCCCTGGCGATGGGCGCCGCCGGTCAGGGACGCGCTCCACCCTCCCCCTAAGGGCGACGACAGGTAGGCGGTGAGATCCTGCCCATTCCTGGTAGTGGCGTTCGCCAGCACCTCGGCTTCGAGGAAGTCCGCAGGCCGCCGCGAGATCAAGTTGATAACGCCGCCGAGCGCCGATGGGCCGTACAGCGCCGAAGCAGCGCCCTTGATGACTTCGACCTGGTTGAGGTCGGTGGGAGCGATCTGCAGGATACCGAGCGATGAAGCTTGCCCGCCGTAGAGCGGGAGGCCGTCCGCTAGCAGGTGAGTGTAGCGTCCCTCCATGCCCTGTATTCGGATGTTCGATGCGCCGAGCGCCGGCGAGGTGACCTGGACCCGCACGCCGCCAGTCTCGTTGAGGAGCATCGCGATATTGCCCGGGCGCATCAGGAGCTTCTCTTCGATCTCCTCGCGCGTGATCACCTCGACCCGGATCGGCTCGTCTTGAACGCTGCGGCGCGTCCTCGTGCCCTGAACGATGATCACCTCTTCCTCTTCCGCGGCATGCTCCCGTTCTTCCGGCCCGCCGGAGCTGCTGACATATGCGGTGGCAGGTGAGACGGCCCACAAGGCCCACGTCGCGGCCCAAGTGAGGAGCAAGGTGGCACGCGTCGTCATCGGGTAGGAGTTCCGCTTCGATTGTCGTCAGCGCCGGCGTGGCCGCGCTCAGGGGTGCGCGCATATGCAGGCCCATGGGCTGCGGCAAGTCTCCGCCAGCCGATCGGCACGCAAGAGAGCACCTCTCGGCTGGTCACGGGCATGGTCGAGGGTGGACCGACGCGAACCCCAAGCACACTCTCCTCAGAGCCCGACGACACGTTGGCCCAGGCCAGTCAGCCGGCCTCGACATCTGCACCTCGCCGTTGGCGGCTGGCTTGCTTTCGATCGTGGAGGCATGAAAAACGGGTGCGCATCCCCACCGGGCACGAGCCATAAGGGGCGCTTTCGCCTATCCTGCGATGGGACGCCCACGATGCCGGCGCACCCCGGCGAAGCTGCTGACCTTGCGGGTCGCGATCGTCCAGATTTGGACGGCACCGTCCAATCTTCGCACTTGAACGCCGAACCCGAGGCGCCCAACGAACCCGGAGCCGGAGGGCGCTATGGGCCTGTTTTTCATGCACTTGCGATCTGACACGGAACTGGTCGAGGACCTCGAGGGGCTGCCTTTTCGTTCGCTCGACGACGCCATCGTCGCGGCCACCAAGGCTGCCCGCGACATCATGAGCGCCGACATCCGCACGGGCAAGCTGAACTTGGCGCAGCAGATCGAGATCAGAGGCCCGGGCGAGCAGAAGGCCACCGTCCGCTTCTCCGAGGTCCTGACGATAAGCCCCGACTTTGTGCTCGTCTGTGGTCCGCGGACCACGGCCTAGCTTCTCTTCCCCCCCTTTCGAGCCTGCCGACGCCGATTGTCGGGCGTCAACCTGTTCCACAAGTCGCTGAGCTCTCAAGAGCGTTATGCCGCTTTGGCGTCGTGGCCTCCTGCTCCCCGCAACCATAGCGGGCCTCGAAGTGCGCTGCGGCGCTCGGCCGTTCCAAGCGACTTCACGACCTTCACGGTCTGCCGATGAAGGAGGCCGGTCATAACTTTGACGGGTCATGTTGCAGCGAAGTTTCCCCTGAGCGCCTGTTGAGACAACGCGCAAGCACGACCATGTGACGCGGCTCCTCTGGAACTCCACCACCATCACTGGAACAAGTGAGCGTGAGATGATCACCTTCAGGCTCGGCTTGAGCCTGTCGGTCTCTCTACCTCCCGTCCTCCGGTTTGCAGCTACGAGCTGCGCGTGACCCAAAAGGAGCTTGCGGACCGTCCCCTCCTGAGCCGGTGCACGCCAACCGGATGCCCAGGGAACCGCGCGGACGGGGCTTTTCGCATTCAAGGGTCAAAATGGTGGGGATTTTGAACTGGAACAGCCCGGCCCGGCTGGCGGAGTTCGATCCTTTTCACCTCGGGCTCCTCCAACGGCGACGCTGCACGTCCGGCCTCGACAAGGAGGACACGGCTGACAGCGGCGTCAGGAGCCGCCGAGCGCATGCCGGAAAGGGGAAATGGCCTCGCCTGCACTCTGATGACACAGCTTCGACCGTTGGTCTTGGGAAAACGGACCTCCAGCAGCGCACATGACCCACCCGTATGTGGTCCGCGCCCGCTCCCACCGCAGCGCGACAGATGGCGGACCGCCCTCTCCGTCAGATTGCCGTAGTCGTTGGATGCCGAACGGCACGCGCGGATGGCCTTTGCTAATGTCGGCGATCCGCCGGGCTGTCTTCGGTCCTAATTGCGGCGGAGAGGGAGCGGCCGAGGCCAGGAACGCACGGCGCGCCCGAGCCGCGCACTGACCGAAGCTTCTCGGACAATGGCGATACTAGCGTCAGCCCCGAGGCGCGCCGTTCATCATGTTGGTCTCTTCATCCGAAGGATAGACGCCCTGTAGGACATCGTCAAAATGTCGGCGAGTTGCCTCGTTGCAGCCGCAGGCGAGCCGGTGAAGTCCGTCAACGTCGTTGACGACCAGGCCGCCGCGCCGCGTCGCGATCATGCCGCTTGCCTTGAGAGATTGAAGAATCCGGCTGATATATGACCGTCCAACCCCCATCATTGCGGACAACTGCTCCTGCGTCAGCGGAATCCGGCGGTCTCCCGTTCGCTCCATAGCTGCGATCAACCATTTAGCCGTTCGCTGCTCGATCGAATGAGCTGCGTTGCATGCTACCGACTGGAAGATGTGCGCCATCAGACAGTCAGCGTAACGGGCGAACAGGTGCCGCAGGGTCAGAGACCGGAGCTTGGCGGCCTCGAGTTCCGCGGACCCGATCCTGAGAAACTCGCCGGGGAACTGGACCTCCGCGCGGCCATAAGCCGGAAGGCGTCCCTGGCTCACGATTCCTCCAGCCGCGCCTTCCCGGCCAATCAGGGCGGTCTCGATTGCCCGCCCGTCCTCCAGCACCACCAGATAGGAAATGAGGCTGGGTCCGCACGGGAAATGGACATGACGCACCGTTTCTCCGGGCTCATGCAGAATCTGTCCGCGCTCACCGTGCCACTCGGTCAGCAGCGGCTCAAGCAGGCGGAAATCGTCAGGCCGCAATGCCCTGAGCAGATTGTTGTTCATGCAGTCGAGCGAATGTGTCGCCCGGCGGCCGGTGCTGTCCATGGCACACACTCCACGATCGATGATCTCGCAGGCGCAACGAAATAACTGCCGTTCTGTTCACTAGTGGGCAGACAGGCGCCGACGACAGGCCTAGGCCGCATCCAATTGGCCGCCATCCAGCTGCCCGCCCCGCTCCTGCCCCGCTCTCGCGCCCGGCAGGTGCCTGGCGGCCTTTCGGGGACGCGTCTTAACCGCGTGGAGCCGAGCGCATGGAACTTCCCAAAGGCGCGATGGCCAGTCCTCCCACCAAGAACAGCAGCCGTGCGCCGCGCCCTGCCGGACGACAGCGGTGAGTTCGGTCGTCAGCCTGGCGCGTGAGCGAGCGATGTGCCTGCGGCTCTATGTCGCAGGAGAGACCGCGGGTACCATCAGGGCGCGCAATCAGTGCCGCATCCTCGAGCGCCGGGCGGCAGAAGGCCTCAGGATCGAGGAAATCGACGTGCTACGTTCGCCGGCTCTCGCTGAAAGTGCCGGCATCCTCGCAACGCCCACCCTGTCCGACGACGACCACATCCCACCTCGGCGGATCGTGGGGGACCTTGGAGATGTGGAACGGGTGCTCGATTTTTTCTGTATCGACTCAAGGAAGGACGTTCATGGATCCCAGTGAGGACCAGCCGTTGGAGCCTGCGCTCGAACGCGTGAAAACCGGGATTGAGGCTTTCGATGAACTCGTCATGGGTGGACTGCCGCGGCGCCGAACGACCGTGGTTGGCGGAACGCCCGGCAGCGGCAAGACCGTATTCGCCACCCAGTTCCTGGTGCACGGAATCACCACCTGTGACGAGCCGGGAGTGTTCGTCACCTTCGAGGAGTCGCCCGCGGACATATTGGCCAACATGAAGGGTTTCGGCTGGGAGCTCGAGCGGTGGCGCGACGAGAAGCAGCTCGCCTTCGTCGATGCGAGCCCGGGCGACCGCGACGAGTTGGTCATCGGGACTTTCGACCTGTCCGCGCTCCTCGCCAGGATTCAGCATGCGGCCGAAGAGGTTCAGGCGAAAAGGGTGGTACTCGACTCGCTGGCGCAGCTGTTCGACCATTTCATTGCCGATCCGACCCTGCTGCGGCGAGAGCTGGTGCGTCTCGCCACGGCCTTGAAGAAATCCGGCCTTACGGTGCTGATGACCGCCGAGCGGAACAGCGAATATGGCGAGATCACCCGCCACCGGATGGAGGAGTTCGTCGCCGACAATGTCGTGATTTTGCGCAACGTACTTGATCGCGAGAAGAGGAGGCGGACGATTGAGGTCCTGAAGATGCGCGGCGGGCGTCACGTGGAGGGTGAAGCGCCTTTTACGCTGGTCGCCGATAAAGGGATCGTCGCGGTGCCGCTCTCCTCTCTCCGCCTGGAGCAGCATTCGAGCACCAAGCGGGTGACCTGCGGCAATGACGAACTCGACAGAATGTGCGGGGGCGGCTTTTTCCGCGACAGCGTCACCCTGGTCAGCGGCGCCACCGGCACCGGCAAAACCCTGCTCGGCACCCATTTCCTTGCTGGCGGGGTCGCCGAAGGCGAGCGGGCGCTGCTGCTTGGCTATGAGGAAAGCCGAGGTCAGCTGTTCCGCAATGCGCTGGGCTGGGGAGTGGATTTCGAGGCGATGGAGGCAGCGGGGCTGCTCAAGGTCGTGTGCCTCTATCCCGAGGCGCAGAGCCTACCGGACCATCTCCTCACCATTCGGAGCCTGGTCGAAGAGTTCCGGCCAGACCGGATCGCCATCGACAGCCTGTCGGCGCTTGAGCGAGTCGCGCCGGAAACGGGCTTTCGCGAGTTCCTGATCAGCCTCACCTCCTACATCAAAAAGAACGAGATTGCGGGGCTGTGCACCGCAACCAGCAAGTCGTTGATCGGAGGAGCGAGCGCCAGCGAGCAGCATATTTCGACGCTGACCGACTCCATCATCCTTCTCCGCTACATCCAGGAGGCCGAGAAGATGCACCGCGGCATGATGGTGCTGAAGATGCGGGGCAGCGAGCATTCCAAGGACATTCGCCGCTTCACCATCGACAGCGCGGGCATGCATCTGAGCGACCCGATCTTGGACGCGCCCGCGATTTTCGAAAGTCAGGGTGGCGACGGATGATTTGGGGCCATGGAGATCTCAGCCACGGGAGCATGAAGAGGTGACCGCCTCTCTCACCGCGACGCGGGAAGGAGAACCGTCCGCTCCAGCGGCGACGGACCTCCAGACCCTTGTCGACAAGAATGCCGACGGCATGGTGGTGGTGGACGAAAGCGGGATCGTCCTGTTCTGCAACGAAGCGGCAGCGGCATTGTTCGGCCGTTCCACGGCAAAACTGGTCGGAAGCCCGATCGGTATCCCGATGGCAGTGGGTGAACGCACCGAGATCGCAATTCACCATCTCAACGGCAGCGCCGTCGAGATCGAGATGCGAGTGGTTGAAATCCGGTGGGGCGGCCATCCCGCCAGGCTGGCCAGCCTGCGCGACATGTGCGAGCGCCGCGCGCTCGAGGAGCAACTCCGCCAGTCTCAAAAGCTCGAGGCGGTCGGCCGGCTCACTGCTGGAGTCGCCCATGACTTCAACAATCTGCTCACCATCGTACTCGGCAATCTGGATGTTGCGCAGCGACGGCTTGCCGACGGAAAGCTGCACCCGCGGGTGCCTGCGGCCATCGCCAATGCCTTGGAAGGCGCGCGTCGCGCTGCGACTCTCACACACCAGTTGCTCGCCTTCGCGCGAAAGCAGCCACTCAGCCCCGACTGCGTCGATCCCAACGCCCTGATCGAGGGAATGACCGGCCTGCTCGGACGAACTCTGGGCGAGGCGGTACGGATCGAAACACGGCTCTCCGAACCGCTTTGGCCGATCCTGATCGACAAATCCCAGCTCGAGTCTGCGATCATCAATCTCGCGGTGAACGCGCGGGACGCGATGGACGGCGCCGGCACCATGGTGATCGAGACTACGAATTGCGACGGAGCCGGTATCGGCCGCGCTGGCGCCGAGGGCGACTTCGTCTGCATCACGCTAAGCGACGACGGGGCGGGCATCCCCGACGATGTCAGCCCCTTCGTGTTCGAGCCCTTCTTCACCACCAAGGGCGTCGGTCACGGCACCGGCCTTGGTCTCAGCCAGGTCTACGGCTTCGTCAAGCAGTCGGGTGGCTATGTCACACTCGAGAGCGAGGTCGGTACCGGAACGAAGGTGCGGCTCTACCTTCCGCGCCATCAGCCGATCGGCCGAGCGGAAGAACCGGCACCTCAAGTCCCTCCCGCCGAAGGCTCCCGGTCCATCCTGCTGGTCGAGGACGAGGCCGCAGTGCGCGATTATGCGCGCCACCTTCTTGAAGAAATGGGCTTCGAGGTCGTTGAGGCGGAGGATGCTGGCGAGGCGCTCGGAATCCTGCGGGGCGAAAAGCCATTCGACCTCATGTTCAGCGATATCGCGCTGCCCGGCGGCATGGACGGGAAGGAACTCGCCGCCGAGGCCGGTCGGCTCAGGCCGGGAATGAAGCTCTTGCTGACCAGCGCCTGCGCCGGCGAAATCGCACCCGAGCTCCGCTTCCTTCCCAAACCCTATTCTCCGGCGGCTCTGCGCGCGGCCCTCAGAACCCTGATCGGTCGCAACCAGGCACCGCGCGTGCTGCTCGTCGAGGATGACGATCTTGTGCGCGCCACCATGGCGCAGGCGCTGCGCGACGCCGGCTGCAAAGTGAAGGAGGCGGCAAGCGCGCGCGATGCGCAGAACTTCCTGGCAGAAGCTCGTGGGTTCGACGCGGCGGTCGTTGACATCGGTCTGCCGGACGGCAGCGGAGATTCAGTGGTCGCCGAGATCAAGTCCAAACATCCGGACATGCCGATCCTGGTCGTGAGCGGCTATATCGACGAAGAGCTGCACGCCCGCATCGGCAACGGCAGTCGCACGGTGGTCCTTGAAAAGCCGTTTGAAAGCGGCACACTCGTCGACTTCCTGCGCCAGCTTGGCGTGTTGGGATGGCGAGCGGCCGCATCGTAGCAATGCCGCTCGCCCTCGGCGTGAAGGTCCGCGTGGGCCACGGGGTGAACAGGAAGATCAGCTATCCCGTTCGCCGAGAAAGAATGACATGCACACGACCTTTCCTGAACATCGGGCGCGGGTGCCGCAACCAGACCTGGGAAACTGCTTCCTTTACGCCTCCAACGGCGGCATCGCTAACGTAGCTTGACCGAGACGCCAGGGCGTCTTCACCCCTTCGGCCCTTGCAGCCTAGCTGGAGCGATGTCAGGTTTGAGGCGCGGTGGCCGTCGCGATGAACGACGGGTTCTGGCGCATAGGCCTCGAGGATGACGTGCACGTACGTCGGTTTGCCTCCTTCGGCGATGATGTCGCGGCGCGCCTCAGCCACTCGGACATCCCCGCATATGGCTTTCAGAGCCAGCTTATCGTCTTCTGACAAATCGTGGGGGCCGGTGAATTCCTGATCAGCGGGCCATAGTCGCGTCCGCTCCTGGCCGCCGTGCGCCCCGCTGCGCGATTGAAAGGAGGTTCATGGTGAGTGGCCATGCTGGCTACCAAGGACTGGATCAACTCAGAACCAGCAACGTATGTGAGGCGACTTGGGCCCGGCATCGGCGCTGGTGAACCTCTTCTCTCCATCCACAGCGGGCGCTCAAAGCCATTGGTGCGTGGCTGGCGGTCATGTTCGTGGGGATGGAACACCGACATTCGGTCCGGGCGAAACTTGTGTCTCAGCGAGCGGTTATCCTCAATCTCACCCTAACGGAGACGAGCCGTGGAGCAGCAAAATCGAATGAACATGGGTTGGGGGCGCTTCGCTGCCATGATCGCGACGTCAACGGTCATCATGTTTTTCCTGATGCACCAGTTGGTTTACTCTGCCGAGCACCTGACGTTCAGCCTCAACCGTCTGCTTTCCGCGCTCATCATGGGCGCCGTCATGACCATCGTCATGCTCGGCTTCATGTGGAAGATGTACGAGGGTCCAGCCACCAAGATCGCGGTTCTGGCAGTGGCGGTCGTGGCGGCCTCGGCGTTGCTGGCGGCAAATCGCTCCCAAGCACTCGTGGGTGACACCGCCTTCATGCGGGCAATGATCCCGCACCACTCGATCGCCATCAACAACGCTCGAAAAGCGAGCATCAGCGACCCCCGGGTTCGCGAGCTGGCTGACCAGATCATCACAAGCCAGGTTCGCGAGATTGCCGAGATGAAGGCGCTGATCCGGGACATCGAGACGAACGGCGGGCGCGGTGAACGGCGTTTGCCAGCGATCGAGGCGAGGCTCACGCCGGACATGCTTCCGAAGATCGAACAGGCGGTGCGCTAATGTCCGCTCGGGCCGTTTTCTCTTGCCTGACCAATGAAGGTTTCCTGGTAAGAACGCCCCCGCGCGGGAAAGGCGGATTGTGGCGCACAGCGGCCATGGAGCGGAACGGCACCTCTAGAGACACTGTGCAGCAGAAGTAGAGGCTGGCTCAGCTAATAACGAGCATTCGAGCGGTTGCTGTCGGGCGTTGTCAATTGCCGCTTCGTGATCGACCTGGGTTCGCTGGAGGCAGAGGACGAAGGTCGCTCCAGCTGAAGGGCAGAGCACACGACCGAAACTGGCCGATAGCAGACGGACTGCTGTTGCTGTGCGCGCGGCCATAGCAGACATTCCACCTGTCGACGTTCCTACGTTTTGGGCGGGTTGCCCCCCTAACTATTGTTCAGAAGTTCGCGCGGAGACGAAGGCGGATTGAGCGCGGCGTGCCGGGCATCACCCAATTCTCGTTGAACGAGCTCGCCAGATAATAAGCGTCGGTGAGGTTCTCGACCATAAGCTGCGCCGATACCTCTGGCGTCAGCTGATAGCCGATATGCGCCCGCGCCGTGGCGTAAGCGGGCAGGCGGAAGACCGCCGGGCGCGGGCCGCTGCCGCTGTTGACGGTGGCGGTGCCGGTCGGCGTGCCCTCGCGCGCGCCGACATAGGTGACGCCGCCGCCCAGCGTGACGAATCCCGCCGGCGCCTCCGACGAGCGCCACTGCGCGAACAGGCTGCCGGAATGGCGGGGGATGTTCGACAGCGCCGTGCCGGCGGGGATCGCCTGGCGCGGATTGGGCGGATCGTCGGCCAGCACCTCGGCGTCGATCAAGGCGTAGACGGCGGTGACGTCGAACCGCCGCGAGGCGCGGAAATTGACGTCCGCCTCCAGCCCGCGACTGCGGGCGCGGCCGATCGGCGCCGAAAAGCCCGGATTGGCGGGATCGGTGGCGAGGACGTTGGTCTTCTCGATCTGGAAGGCGGACAAAGTGGCGTTGAGGCGCCCGTCGAATCCGGCGAGCTTCACCCCCGCCTCATAGGCGTCGCCCCGCTCCGGCGGAAAGGGATCGCCCGCGAAACCGGTGCCCTGGTTGAAGCGGAAGGAGCGGCCCCATCCGGCATAGAGCGAGGCATGCTCGCCCAGCCGGTAGGCGATCGCGGCGCGCGGCGTGGTGACGCTCGGGCTCTGCTCGGTGACCCGCCCGGTGCGGTTGTTCACCACCGTCTGCTCGATGCGGTCGTGGCGCAGGCCGAGCAGCAGGCTCAGCCGGTCGCCCAAGGTGACCAGGTCCTGCGCGTAGATGCCATATCCCTCCTGCCGCTCATTGGTGTCGGTCTGCGGCGCCATGGCGGGCAGCGGCCGGCCGTAGACGGGGTTCAGCACGTCGATCGCATAGGGCCCGCCGAGCGGGCTCGTGGTGGCGCGGCGGATGACCGAATCGATCTCGAACCGATAGGCGTCGGCGCCGACGCGGAACTGGTGGCCGATGCCGAACAGGGAGCCGCGCGCGGCGAGCTCCGCCCGGCCGCTCAGATCGTCGAAGTCGTAGCCGCGGAACTGCCGGCGGCGGCGCGCCTCGGTGCCGACGACCGACGTGACTTCGGACGCGGTACCCTCCAGCAGGCCCTGCCGATACTGGACGCCGCCTTCCAGTGCGAGCCCGGGCGCGAGCGCGGCGGTGAAGCTCGCCTGGTGCTGGGAAGAGCGCAGCAGCAGCTTGCCGTCCTCCGGCTCGCCGAGAAAACGCTCGCGCGGCAGCGCCCGGCCGTCGAGCACGCCCGATCCCGGCACCCGCTCCAGCGCCACCACGCCCCGGTCGAAGACCGTGTTCACCAGAGAATATTCGAACTGGTAGAGGAGATGCAGGCCCTCGCCGGGCCGGAAGGAAAGGGAGGGCGCGACCAGCAGCCGGTCGTTGCCGGCGAAGTCGCGGAAGCCGTCATTCTCCTCGCGCGCCGCGATGAAGCGCGCGGCGAGCCCGCCGCCGACGCCGCCGCCGACGTCGATCGCGCCGCGATAGTGGCCGAAGCTCCCGCCCTGCAGCTCGGCGCCGAAGCCGAACCGCTCGAACGGCGCGCGGGTGACGATGTTGATCGATCCGCCCGGCTCGCCTTTGCCCGACAAAGCCGAGGCGGGACCCTTCAGCACCTGGAACAGCTCGATGGTCGCGGTGTCGCGGGCCGCGTTGAAGCCGCGATTGGCGTTGAAGCGGTTGATGAGGAGATCGGGGCCGCCATTGATGTCCCCGGCAAAGCCGCGGATCGCATAATTGTCCCACACGCCGCCGAAATTGTTCTGGCGGGCGACCGATCCGGACAGGTCGAGCAGATCGTCGAGGCGGACGGCGCCGAGATCGGAAATGAGCGCGCCGTCGAGCAGGCGGACGTTCTGCGGCAGCCGCAGCGGATCGATCGCGATGCCGTTGATGCTGGCATTTTCGACCCGCGCGGTGACCAGGATCTCGTCGCCGAACGTGCCGGCGGTCGCCGGGGCGGGCGCCTGATCCGCGGCGGCGTCGGCATCGTCCGCTTCGGCGGCGAGAGCGGGGCAGGCGGCGAGCGCCGCGCAGGCGACGAGGGATTTCACGGTCTTCACGGCGGCCTCGGCGGAATTTGGGAGGTGATGTGATAACATTGCTTGCGTGATGCGACGTTGTCACATAACGGCACTGTTCGGCACGGCAAGCCGGAAAATGACGAGCGAGGGAAAATGCACGACCGCGGCGAAAGCGTTCTCGAGGCACGGCATCTGCGCCAGAGCTATGGCGCGCGCCAGGTGCTTGACGATCTCAGCCTCGACATCGGCCGGGGCGAAATCTACGCGCTGCTCGGCGGCAACGGCGCCGGCAAGTCGACGACGCTCAACATCTTCCTGGGCTTCGTCCGTCCCGATTCGGGCAGCGCGCGCCTGTGCGGGATCGATCCTTCGGCCGAGCCCGACCGGGCACGCGCCATGCTCGCTTATGTGCCGGAAAACGTGGCGCTCTACGAACATCTCTCGGCGCTCGAGAATGTGGACTATTTCCTTCATCTCGCCGGCGCGGACCGCGACCGGGAGACGGTGATCGATCCCGCGCTCGACGCGGTCGGCCTTTCCGCCGACGCGCGCGACCGGCGGGTGGGCGGCTTTTCGAAGGGCATGCGCCAGAAGGTCGCCATCGCTTTGGCGCTCGCCCGCCACGTGCCGGTGCTGCTGCTCGACGAGCCGACCTCGGGCCTCGATCCGCGCGCGACCGGCGAGTTCAACGCCCTGCTGCAGGCGGCGCGGGCGCGCAACATCACCACTTTGATGGCGACCCACGATTTGCTGAGCGCCGCCGCCGTCGCCGACCGGATCGGCTTCCTGCGCGACGGCCGTCTCGACGAGGAAGTGGCGGCCGGCGGCGGCGCGCGCTTCGACGTCGAGGCGCTGTTCCGCCGCTATTCCGAGCCGCGCGGACGGGCGGCGGCATGAGCGGCGTCGCGCTGCGCATCGCGCGGGAGGAATGGCGCGCGCTCGCCCGCAACAAGGTGGCGGTGATCGCCGCCGCCTTGCTGCTGGCGCTGATCGTCACCTCCACCCTCATCAGCATCGAGAAGAAGGCCGCGATCGACGCCGCCCGCGCTCAGTACCAGACGGAGCAGATCGAACGCTTCTACAGCCAGCCCGACCGGCACCCGCACCGCATGGTCCATTACGGCCAGTTCGTGTTCCGGCCGCTTTCCCCGCTCGCTTTCTTCGACTTCGGGGTCGACGCCTATACAGGCAACATGGTGTTCCTGGAGGGGCACCGGCAGAACAGCGCCAATTTCGCCGAGGCACGACAATCCTCGCTGCTGCTGCGCTTCGGCCAGCTCACGCCCGCCTTCGTGCTCCAGACGCTGGCGCCTTTGCTCGTCATCTTCCTCGCCTTCCGCGCTATTGCCGGCGAGCGGGAGCGGGGGACGCTGCGGCTGATGCTCGCCCAAGGCATCGGCGGGCGGCAGCTCGTCGCGGGCAAGCTCCTCGCTCATGGCGGAGTCGCCGGCCTCATCCTGCTTCCGGCCCTGCTGGCGCTCGGCATCATGGCCGCGGCGGCGGGCGCGCCGGCGGGCCAGGCGCTGCTGCTGATGGCGGGCTATGCCGCTTATCTGATGGTCTGGACGCTCGCCGCCTTGCTGGTCTCGGCTCTCGTCCAGCGCGGGCGCGACGCCCTGCTGGCGCTGGTCGCCTTGTGGATGGTGACGGTGGTGCTGCTGCCGCGCGTGCTGCCCGAGGTCGCGGCCGCCCGCCAGGGTCTGCCCACCCGGATCGAGACCGACGTCGCGATCGGCCGCGAGCTGAAGGCGATCGGCGACAGCCACAACCCCGACGATCCCTATTTCAACGCCTTCCGGCAGCGCGTGCTGCAGCGCTACGGCGTGGACGACGTGCTCGACCTGCCGGTCCAATATGCCGGCCTCGTCGGGATGGAGGGCGAGCGGCTCACCTCCGAACTGTTCGATCGCCACGCGGCCGAGGCGTTCGCCCGCGAGGACCGGCAGAACGCCTTCGTCCGCGCGTTCGGCGCCGCCAGCCCCCTGATCGCGGTCCGCCAGCTGTCGATGACGCTGGCCGGCACCGACGCCGACAGCCACCAGGATTTCCTGCTGCAGGCCGAACGCTACCGCTACGATTTCGTGCAGCGGCTGAACCGCATGCAGGTCGATCACATCCCCAATCGCAATCCCGGCTTCGATCCGCGGATCGACGCGTCGCATTGGCTGGAAGTGCCCGCCTTCGACTATCGCGCGCCGCGGCCTTTGTCTTATGCCGGCGGGCGGATCGCCGCCGCGGCCGCCATCCTGGCGTTGTGGCTGGCGGGGCTCGCCTTGCTCCTGGTCATGGCCGGCCGCCGGCTGGGGAGGATCGCGCGATGAGCCTGTTCGCGTCCGAGCTGAAGCTCGTCCTGCGCTCCCGCATCGCCGCCGGAGCGCTGCTGCTCCTCTTCCTGCTGTCGGCGCTGGCGGTCTGGTCCGGACTGTCGGCGGCCGCGCGGCAGGAGGCGGCGATCGAGCGCGTCCAGGCCGCCCACGCCCAGGACATTGCCGCGGTCGCGGAGCGCTACGGCAAGCCGGACGGCGATGCCGGCTATGCCGCTTACTACACCTTCTATCTCACCTGGGACCGGCCCTCGCCGCTCGCCTTCGCCGCGCTCGGCCAGCGTGACATCCAGCCCTACACGCTGCGCGTCCGCGCGCTCGGCCTCCAGGCGCAGCTCTACGAATCCGAGAATGTGAATCCCGAGCTGGCGCTGCCGGGTCCGTTCGATTGGGCGTTCGTGCTCATCTATCTCGCGCCGCTGGTCGTCATCGGCCTGATGCACGATCTGGTGTCGGGCGAGCGCGAGGCCGGGCGGCTGCGGCTGCTCCTGTCGCTGCCGGGCGGGCGCGGCCTGTGGCTGCGCCGGCTCGGCGTCCGCTTTGGCCTCGTGTTCGCCGCGCTCGGCCTGCCGCTCGTCGCGGGTCTCCTGATCGCGGCGACGCCCGTCCCGCTGGGCCTCGCCGGCCTCGGCGTCGCCGCGCTCTATCTCGGCTTCTGGTTCGGGCTCGGCCTGCTCGTCGCCGCGATGGTGCGCACGTCGGGCGCGGGGGCGGCCGCGCTGCTCGGCTGCTGGATCCTGCTCACCCTCGTCCTTCCGACCCTCGCCAGCACCGCGATCAACCGCGCCGTGCCCGCCGGCCGCGGCATCGACCTGACGCTCGCCCAGCGCGAGACCGTCCATGCCGCCTGGGACCAGCCCAAGGAGGCGACGTTCGAACGCTTCTTCGTCAACCATCCCGAATGGCGCGGCACGCCGCCGGTCACCACCCGCTTCCACTGGAAATGGTATTTCGCCTTCCACCAGGTCGGCGACGAGGCGGTCGCGCCGCAGCTCGAGGAATATCGCGCCAGCCTTGCCGCGCGTGAGCGCTGGACCGAGCGTTCGGGCTGGCTGCTTCCCTCGGTGGCGACGCAGGTGCTGCTGCACCGGCTCGCCGACACCGATCTTGCCGCCCAGCTCGCTTATCAGGACAGCATTTCCGATCTCCACCGCCGCGTCCGCTATTTCTATTATCCTTACCTGTTCGAGGAGCGCCCGTTCACCCGCGCCGATTTCGAGGCCTTGCCGGCCTATGAGCCGCGGCCGTTCGGCGGCAGCTTCGGCTGGGGATCGGCGGCCGTGCTCGGGCTGCTGGCCGCGCTCTTCCTGATCCTCGGCTTGCGCCGGGCGCGGCGGGTCGGCATGGCGGGCGGCGGCGCTTCGGCCGGTCCGGCGGCCGACGCGTCGCTCAAGCCCCTTCTCACCTGACAGGTCCCATGTTTCCGAAATCCTTGGGCGGCTGCGTCGCCGCCGCCTTGCTGTCCGCCTCTCCCGCTTTCGCCCAGCGCGCGGGCGAGGACGTGGTGGCGCGCGCCCAGGACGCGTTCGGCGCCAGCGTCGGCAACGAGCGGGTCGGCCTCTACAGCGCGTCCGACGTGCGCGGCTTCTCGCCGGTCGCGGCAGGCAACATCCGCCTGGAGGACCTTTACTACGACCGCGCCGGCTCGTTCACCGACCGCCTGATCACCGGCACCACCATCCGCGTCGGCCTGACCGCGCAGGACTATCTCTTCCCCGCGCCGACCGGCATCGCCGAATATCGCATCCGTCCCGCCGGCGAGGAGCCGCTCGCCGCCACCCTGATCGGCTTCGGCACCCTGGGCGGCGGCCGGCTGGAGATCGACGCCCAGCTTCCCCTGGTGCGCGACCGGCTCGGCCTCGCCGCCGGCATCGGCGTCTATGCGGACGAGCTTCCGGCCGGCAATGGCGGCTGGTTCCTCTCCAACGCGGCCGCCTTGCGCTGGCGCCCGGCGGCGGGGGCGGAGGTCATTCCCTTCTGGAGCCGGATCGACGGCATCGACCGGGAGGCGGCGCCGATCTTCGTCGCCGGCAGCGACGCGCTGCCCCCGCGCGTGCGCCGCCGCGCCTTCCTCGGGCCGGAATGGACCGACGCCCGGACGGTCAGCACCAATATGGGCCTGGTCTCGCGCGGGACCGTCGCCGGCTTCGACGCGGCGCTCGGCCTGTTCCGTTCGATCCAGGAGAATCGCACCGGCTTCGCCGACCTCGTCCGCGACATCGATCCCGGCGGCGCGGCCCGCCGCCACATCGTCGCCGAACCCCCGCGCCGGCAAACCTCGAACAGCGGCGAGGCGCGGATCGGCCGCGGCTTCGCCGAGGGGGACCGGCTGCACGCCCTCACTCTCGCGGTCCGCGCCCGCGACCGGCGCAACCAATATGGCGGCGGCGCGGCCGTCGATTTCGGGCCGCAGCCGCACGACGCGCCACTGCGCGCTCCGCGGCCGGACTTCGCCTTCGGTCCCCAGACGTCCGAACATGTGCGGCAATGGACGCCGGGGCTCGGCTACGGCCTGCGCTGGCGCGGCCTCGGCTCCGCCCAGCTCGGCCTGCAGCGCACCGATTACAGGAAGCGCGTCTTCCTCCCTGGCGGCGTCACCGAGACGCGCGAGCGGGCCTGGCTGCCCAACGCGGCCGTCGCGCTGGAGCTCGCTTCGCGCCTCGTCCTCTACGGCAGCTATGCCCGCGGGCTGGAGGAAAGCGGCGTCGCGCCGGACAGCGCCGCCAATCGCGGCGAGGCGCTCCCCGCCATCTTCACCCGCCAGGTCGACGGCGGCCTGCGCTGGGTGCTGCCGAACCGGATGCGGCTCGTCGCCGGCCTGTTCGAGATCGAGAAGCCCTATTTCGCCGCCGACGAGTCGAACCGCTTCGTCGAGCTCGGCCTGGTGCGCCATCGCGGCGCGGAGCTGAGCCTTTCCGGCTCCCCGGCCGAGCGGCTGTCGCTCGTCGCCGGCGCCGTGCTGATGGACGCGGAAGTGACCGGCGCGCCGGTGGAGGAGGGGCGGATCGGCCGCCGCCCGGTGGGGCAGGCGGGGACGATCCTCACATTGTCCGCCAATTACGACCTCGCCGCCGTCGACGGCCTCGCCCTCACCTTCGGCGCCAATCATCGCGGCGCCCGCTACGGCGACCGGCTGAACCGGGTGGAGCTTCCGGCGATCACGACGCTCGACGCGGGCTTCCGCTACCGCTTCGCCCTCGGTCCCACGCCGGCCTTGCTCCGCCTCCAGGTCACCAACCTGCTCGACACCTATGAGTGGCGGGTGGTGAGCAGCGGCGCCTATGAAGTGAACGCGCCGCGATCGTTCACGCTGTTCCTCACGATGGACCTGTAGGCGATCCGCAGAGGATGCGCCTCTCTTCACCCGCGCCCTGCCAGGAGAAGCCCAACATGACCGACAGCAATCGCCTGTTCCTCGATAGGTTCTCGGATCGCGAGCGCATCTCTCATTATTCCGAAGGGCCGCCGCGGTTCACCCCCGGGCTCGACGCGGTGCACCGGATGACCGCTATCCTGCTGGGCGAACACGCCCCTCCCGACGCGCACGTGCTGGTGCTCGGGGCCGGGGGCGGTCTGGAACTCAAGGCGATGGCGGACGCGCAGCCGAATTGGCGCTTCACCGGAGTCGATCCTGCCGGCCCGATGCTCGATCTCGCGCGCGACATGGTCGGCGCGGATATCGGCCGGGTCGAACTCGTCGAGGGCTATATCGAGGATGCGCCCCAGGGGCCGTTCGACGCTGCCACCTGCCTGCTCACGCTACATTTCCTCGATCGCGACGCGCGCGTGCGGACCCTGCGGGAGATGCGCCGGCGCCTGAAGCCCGGAACGCCGCTCGTGGTGGTGCATTCCAGCTTCCCGCAGGACGAGCCGGCCCGCACCCGCTGGCTCTCCCGCTATGCCGCTTATGCGGTCGCCTCCGGCGCCGACCCCGAACAGACCGAACAGGCGCGCGCCGCCGTGTCCGCGAGCCTGGCGCTACTGACGCCGCGGGAGGACGAGGAGTGCCTCGCTCTAGCCGGTTTCCAAGCTGTGGAGCTCTTTTACGCCGCCTTCACCTGGCGCGGTTGGGTAGCGACGGCCTGACGCTCATTGGGGGGCCGCTTAAAGAAGCGCGGTCCGGACTGCCGCTACCCACCTTTCGATCAGCGATTGGGGCTCGTGAACGTCGGCTTTGGCTGTTGATGATCAGCCCTCCGACTGACCAAGTTTGGCGCGCTGCGGACGTCCGGGGCAGTTCGACCCCAGCCCCCGGCGCCTGCGAGCTTGACCTCGACGACGCCGCTCAGGTCGAGAGCTCGCGCGAGGCCTTTCCGACGAAATGGTTCGGCATCCACGTGATCAGAGGCGAGACCGCGGGGTCTGGAGCCACGTCCGGGGCCCTAGCGGGGATTGGCGCAGATAAAAGGGCGCCTGAAGCAGGCTCAGGCCGCGAGCAGCGGCGGCGGAGCGGAGGGTGGGCCCGTGCGGGCGAAGCGCGCGCGATAATCGGCGGGCGTCACGCCGACCCGACGGACGAACGATCGCCACATCCGCTGATAGGTGCCGAAGCCGGACCTGAGCGCGACCCGGTCGACATGCTCGACGGTCTGCTCGAGCAGGCGCTTGGCGAGCCCCAGGCGCATCTCCTCTACCCACTCCGCCGGCGGTCGGCCGGTGGCGGCGAGGAAGGCGCGGTGGAAGTTGCGGAGGCTCATATTGGCGCGCTCGGCGAGCCTTTCGGTGCGAAGGTCCGCATCCGGATTGTCGAGCATCCAGACGAGCAAGGGCTTCAATTGACCCTCCACCGTCTGGCCTTGCAGCGGCGCGCTGAACTGCGACTGGCCGCCGGGGCGCTGCAGGAACAGGACCAGACGCCGGGCGACCGCGAGAGCGAGGTCGCGGCCGAGATCCTCCTCGACCATGGCCAGCGCCAGATCCATCCCGGCGGTGGCACCGGCCGAGGTCCAGATCCCGCCATCCTCGACGAAGATCGAGTCGCCGTCCACCTCTATGCCCGGAAAGCGGCCCTGGAGCTCGTCGCAATAGGCCCAGTGGGTGGCGGCTCGGCGGCCTTCGAGAAAGCCCGCCTCCGCGAGCAGGAAGGCACCGGTGCAGGTCGAGGCGAGCCGGCGGACCCGGCCGGCGGCCGAACGTAGCCAGTCGATCGCCTCGACATTGGCCGCGGCGGATCGGGCCGGGCAGCCCGAGACGATCACCGTGTCGAAGGCTCCGGGCTCGGCCGAGGCAAGGGGGACCGTCTCCAGCGCCACCCCGGCGGAGGTGGCAACCCGCCCGGCACGCGACAGGAACACGACCCGATAAGGCGGATCGCCGGTGGCGCCGAGCCGTGCCGCCTCCTCGGCGGCCTGGAGGAAGATCTGTGCGGGGCCGGCGGCCTCGAGCAGCTCGACCCGGTCCGTCAGGACAATGGCGATCTGGCGCGAGGCCGCCGGCGGACGCTCGCCGCGTTCAGGCATGAGGCGCTCCAGCGGCGGGCACCTCCGCCCGCACCTGTGCGGCGGCGTCAACGGCGGGTCCGACCGCAGCCGCGACAAGCAGCAAAGAGAAGAACAGGGCGCCGGCGGCGCCGAGCAGGTTTCCGGTCCAGTCATTGGCGTTCATCGTACGTCTCCCGATGCGAACAGGCCGTCGGTGGCCAGACAGGAGATATGCCCAAGCGGCTATGGCATAAATGACAAATACATTCCATTTTCTGCCAATTCCAGACCGAACGGCGGAGGATGAGGACCGCAGCTTCTGGTCACGCATTCGTACCCTCGGCCCGCACCCAACGTCCTGACCATGCCGGTCGACGGCGCACGGAGTTCGGCCTCACTAACTGAGAGCTGCAGGCATCGCTGCAAGGCCGGCGGACCTGACTGTAGCTGATCCTGCAACGAGAGGCTCGTACGACCGCAGTGAGGCCGCTCCTCGCCACTGCTGATAGGTCAGGTTTGGCTTCGCGGGAGGTCGCCGAACATTCCCAGCTAAGCGCATGAATTTACTTGAGGAGCTAAAGCCGCGCTCGGCGCCCCCCCACATTCGTCCCCACGCTCGGCTTAGGCTTCAGTGGGTCTGAGTTGACCATTATAGGATCAATCGGCGGCTGACGCATCAAATCATGCAGCGCTCTTAGTTCTAACTAGAGGCTCAGCCCCGGAGTCCACATCTTGCCGATTGCGGACCGTCGGCTTTCGGCCGTCAGAAGCGGAAAGGGGAGCGAAATTCCGGCAGACGCGGAAGCTGCCACGACTGAGAAGCGGTTCCCTGTGCCAGATCACCACGAGCCTCGAGCAGACGTATTCGGAAGTCGCAGTTCGCGGATGATCCCGTCATTGCTGCCGATGGTCAGAGACGGGCGTTGCTTCCCGCGGCGACTACCAAACCAAGTGTCGGCGATCTGGATGATGTCCGTGTTGAGCGGCCTACTTAGAATGCGGTCGATCAGGCGCTCGCTAAGGTCAGGATCAGGCATCGCGTAGAAGTCGCCCGGCTTGTTAAGGTCGTCCAAGCTTGGTGCCTCATCGGTGAGGCGCTTCTGGAACATACGCCGAGGAATGACAACATCCTGCTGCACGTCCTGAAATGCCTCCTGATAGAGTGGCGACATAAAATCGATGATGTGCGTTTCCGTCTGCACCCACATGTGAAACCCATCTTCATCGAACTCGATGGCGCCGCCATCGTCACGTCCAAAGAACATGTTCTTTTCGGGCTCGACGCAAATTGCAAAGCCGCCTGCCACTGCTCGAGCCGGGATCTTGTAGTGCTTGTTCAAGATCAACGCGCCGATGCAGGCGAAAAGGGTGCACCCCTTCCCCGCACTGCCCTCGTCCTTGATGGCGCCGTGAATGACCTGATGGATGCGGTTGAAGTCGGACATTGGCATCAGGAAATTGCTCATCGCGGCATCCCAGGTGGCTGCATTGGTGTGAATTCTGGAAGGAACTGCCACGACGCGCAATCACGCGAGGTCGCCCCTGAGTTCGCTCGGGATTTATAAACAGCTTTCGGCGATTATGTTCATCTCACCTCGTGAGGTGGGGTGGCAGAGCGAACCGCTGTTCGACGTCGAGCAGATAGGAGAAGGGAGATTCGCGTCGGATCTTGCGTCCAGCGAGATGGGCTTGGACGCCAATGTCGGCCACCGTTACAAACGCCCCCGCCCCGAGAAGAATGTTGGCAGACCAACCCATGAACTCGTGGAGCGCGGTTCCCGCGCCTGCCGACAGCGTCACCGCGTTACGCACTCCTGCCCAGATGGCTCCGATCCCAGCATCCTCAAGCGAGGTTTTCAAATTTTCAATTTCTGGGCGCACTTGGCGTGCGTAATAACGTCCCGCCTTCTCCCGCAATTCCCGCGGGTTCTCGGCGCTCCCGATCTTCTCCGTCAGGTCCTCCAGACGGATGGCGAGAGCCTGAAGTCGCCCCTCGTTCTGGCGGCGGAACCTCACCACCCGTTCGATCGGAATGCTCGCATCGAGCGTAAGAGACTCGAACACAACGCTCATGAGTAACCCCTCGGCCGCTGTGGGAGCCTGCGAGACTACCTCGTCGAGCATGGTGCTCAGCTGAAGACCGAACGCGGAGCTGTCGTTAGACAATGCCACTGTGCCAGTATCGCGTGCTAAGCGGGTCGCGAGCGCGGACATGTAGAAGGCTGCGAATGGACCATCGACGAGGAGAAATCCTTCGTCGTCGTAGTGAGCGCCGGCGAGGCGATCGCGCATTGAGTGGGACATCTTCGCTGGGTGCAATCGTGCTTGAACTGATCGATCCGCGAGCGTGCGCGCGAGCTTGTGCGGGCGTCGCTGCATATCGAAAGTTGCCCCAGCGATCGCTCCAAGAGCGCCATGGGGCATCTCCGGCTGCTCAACATACTTGACGACGCGTCTGCCCAAGTCCTCAAGGAGCTCGCCTTGGAGATCGCAGGCAAGGGGAGTCAGGAGCCCTTCGTCCCGCAAGAGGCGCGTGTCCGGGTTGGTGTAGGGATCCGCAATTTCGCTCGGAACGATGGTTTGGATGCCTTCCCAGAAAAGGATCGCCGTCCGGAGCCACTGAGGATCATCAATGTCGATGTAAGGGTAATAAAGCGCCGTCCTAAACTCTGACATCCTCCACACCCCCGCACGTCTCTCGAAGTATTTGTCGACTTATAAGCCTCACTTTGCCGGAGCAATCCAGCCCATCGTCATCTTAGAAGGGCTACCATCCTGTATCGGAACCCACCAGCGGAGACGACTCTGAGTTCCGGGTCAGGGCCACGCCATCGCCCACATGTGGTGGAGAAGCTCACCTGTATTCAATCTGTGGAGTGCCGAGCCGACGCGGGATCACCTCAGGTTCAAGCATCAACATCCAGGGGCACGCACAGGGTTGCCGTGCAGATTCCTGAGCGCACTCATCGGGCGCCGCCTTCCCACCCCTGTTTTCGGACGAGCGAACATCCGCTTCTCAGAAGTTCGCCATGTCCCGAAGGACGGGCATTGGCGCGCACTCGACACGCTAGGTCCGAGCCCGCGCGCGGGGTACACTGCTCAGTCCCGTTGCCGGTGCCCCCGATCAACCCTTTACACGGCTCGGCTGTCGTGCCCTTCAGTGACGCAGACTGGAACGTCCCGCCCGATGTGCTCGCCGGCACCTTGAGACAGGACAGGATCTCACGGGGCTGCAGTGCGACTCCCAGGGGCGGAATCGAAGAGCCTCTGTGAGCGGCGCATCCTGGGGATTGTTTCGAAAGCGGTATGGACTGATGCCCCCAGAAGTACCCGACGCTGCAAACGGGACCTCGATGGGCTTCCCGTTTGCGATGGAGCGAGGTTGCGTCGCGGGATGACCTGAGACTCAAGTCGGACATGGCTGGGCGGTAGAAGCTCGGAGGTGAGCTTCGTGTACGGCTGCTTTGCGCCCTTCCCGGATGTCGCCCGCAGGTTCCAAATCGCTGCGGGTGCGCAATGACGAGAGCTGTTCGGGACAATTTGACCACCCGGACAGGCTCGCGAGCGCCATAAGATACATTATCGGGGTGGCGGCGGTATGTCAGGCGACCCGTTCTGTGATCGCCTGAAACCAGCCCAAAACCTCACCATCCGCATCCATTTCGCGCAGCTGCTCCAATGTCATTCTAGCGGCAGCCCCGTTGTTGAGCCGCTTCTTGGCCCGAGAGGCCTTCTCTTCCTGCTTTTCCGGCTCTAGCTCAGCCCATCGGCTCGGTGGGTCGCTTGCATCATGGACGCAGGCGGCCACGAGTGCAGGCACGTCGCACCACTCCGTGAAGTTTAGTGTCACATCGTAGGTCGGATGGTACTCGGCGGCGATGCAGGCGGGATGAAGATAGTTCTCCATTTCGCGGCGCGTGGTGAGGAAGGCGATATCGCGCGTCCCACGTTCGTTCACGCGACTAACGTGTGTCCCGTATTTCGGGTTGTCCTGTGTGTCGCGATCATAAATGTGCACCTCAGTCATGCCTGCTCTCTGCAGGTAGCGCTTCTCCACCCAGTGCTTCAGGTTGCCTCCACCCGTGGGGATAAAAGCGACGCGATGATCATTGGCGACATCAACGAGAGTCGCGTCGTGTTCGGTGTACAGGCGCGAAGCGTGGGAAAGGAAGCTTACGTCGTGCGGCCCCTCAACGAAGATCGCCAGTTTGGCGCGCTTGTCAGGGAAGACGCCCAAGCTCGCGGCGACCTTCTCCAGGACGGCATCATCTCCCTCCTCGACCTGGGGCCGGCCCTCGGCGTTGCGGCTGACGAACCGGACGGATTCCACCGGCACCAGCCCACCGATCGCCGGCACATGTGTCGTCATGAGGACCTGAGTGTGCGGGTCTTCTGAAAGCGCGACCAAGGCCTTGACCAGCATGATCTGGTTGTCGGGGTGCTGGGAGCTTTCGGGCTCCTCGATCGCAAATATGACCCGCTGGGCGTTGCTGGCTTCCCGGCGTCGCTCGGCCTCAGCCCTGAAGAAGTTGAGCAGGATGAGGCGCCGAACGCCGCTGCCGCGCTTGTTGATCGGTATCTGGTCGTCACCCGTGAGGCTCAACTTGAAGCCATCCCACTTCGGCTCCGACTTAAAGGAAGGCGTCAGCTCGCGCGCGAGGTCAGGGTCCATCTCGCGCAACTTTGCCAAGGTCCTCTGAGCCACCTCCATGGCACTGCGCTGCACGCGCTGCTTGATCTGCTCCAGCTCGGCTTCCACCTCCCGCACCGCAGCCGCTACAGCGATCTTCATGGGATCGGCGATTTCAGGATCGTCTTCCTTGCTGGGACGATCGGCCTGAAACAGGGCAAAGGCCGGCAGATTCTTCTGAAGCTGATCCCAGACCTTTTTGCCGTCCTCTTCGGCGAGCGGGATAAGGCGCTCAGCTCGATCGGCAATGCCGACGGTGGCGCGAATGGCACCGCGCAGCGAAGCGTTCGAGCGTTGATCGACGCCCGCTGCGAAATCGACACCTACGTCGCGCGCGAGTGCCTTGAGCGCGTCGTTCTTGAGCTTCAGAAGGTCAGCCAGACGCTCGGCCGTTGGATAGAACGCTTTCGCGAATACCTCTTCCTTCGGCGTTTTGGTCCGGCACTCGAAACGCTTCACGATTTCAAGGTGCCCATTAGCGTTCAGCAGGTTTTCGGCGTCAAGCGTGGTGATCGACCGGGCATCAAGAGTCAGTTCTTTAGGATACTGATCGAAAACGCAGCTGATCTCGACAACCTTCCCCTCATTGTGAACGCAGGGGTCCGACTGCTCTATTTTGACGAGCTGGTTGTTGAAAAAGATCTCCAGGGCTTCGAGTAGAGAGCTTTTCCCGACATCATTCCGGCCCATGACCGCAGTGAATTCGCCAAAGCTGATCGATACCCGCTCCTTGTAGGAGCGAAAGTTATCGATGCTCATCGAGAGCAAGCGCATTCTCAATCCCCCCTTTAGTGCCTCCCCCAGGCACGTGAATTTATCCGCCCTCGATCTGATGCGGCTTACCGCTGAAGATGATAAGGTTGTCCGGCTCAGACGCAAACCAGGCATAGCTGCCCCAGGCGAGACCGCTGACCGTCTTGCGGAATGTCTGAGATGCGCGGTCGAGATAGGCCGTCACGAAGGCGACGTGCTGAGGCGCGAACCCGGCGCCGCCCGCAATCTGCAGGAGCGTGGACTTTCGGGCGTCGTTGACGGGGCCGTCCGTGTGCACGACCTCGACAAAGATCAGCAGCGGGTGCGCCGGGCCAAGATCGACCAGCACGATGTCGGGCAGGCTCTTGTCGGCCGGAATTGTGAGGCCGATTGCCTTGGCCAGCTCATCATCCCGCGCCACGACCTTGTTGCCACTTTCGCTCAGGGCGATGACGCCAGGCTTGGCCAAAAACTTCGGGGCGAAAACCTCGATCACCGCCTTCGAAATGTCGGCGCTCGGCCCAGCCGTCATGCGCCGGGCCTCCCCGTTGGGGAACGTCACCAGCTCGTAGGTGCCGCCACCTGCGGCGCCCTTGCGCACAATCGCTATACGCGCGAGCGCGCCCGCATTGAGGTGCTTCTTCCGCCAGGCTGCCGCCTTCTCGACAAACATCGGCTCGTCGAGATTGGGCGCCAGCAGTTCCGCGAAGTCGCCCTGCAGGGCATAGCGCCCTGCCGGCGAGGTGGTGGAGAGCCCAGGGCGCTCGATGACGGCGCCATTCTGGATCAGGGCGTAGCGGATCGTGTCATCGCGGATGGATTCCCGCGTGTTCACTGCATACCAGCGGCCCGGCACGTCGGCCTTGCTCGGCTTGATGGATGACTTCATCCAGGCGTCGCGGGCGTCGTCATCGACCTGCGCCGCCTGCTCATCGGTCATGCGCGTGACCTGATCGGGGCGAATCCACCGATCCGCCCCTTCAACCGCGCCCGTATAGAGCATCACGAAGATGGTCTTGGCGGCGATCTCCCAGATCGAGCGTTCGCGGTTCGCCGATCCTTCCGGGAATATCTCGGGAAGGCGGGCGTGAATGTCATTCCAGGACAACAGCGGAGGCAAGGTCATGCTTTAAGGCCATAGAGGCCGCGCAGGGCCTTCTCGATCGCTGCGCGCGTCGCGCCCTTTGCAACCAGGCGCTCGATCGGCGCCATGGCCGAGACGGGCGGCAGTGGGATCGACTCCAGCTCAAACGCCGAGACGGCGACGCTCCCGCTGATGCAGCGGAAAATCTGATCGACCACATCACTGTTGAGCACGGCCGCGACGGCTGCAGGCGTCACCTTCATCTTCCCAGTGGCGCGTACCATGTTCAGGTGGTTCTCAACGACCACGCCCTCGTGCTCGTCGATAAATGCCTGGGGCAGCTCGGCCGCGATCAGGCGGCGCAGCTGTTCCTTGGCCGTCGTGCGCTGCACGAGCACGCAGGACTGATCGACGACAAGCCAGCCATCCCCGGCTTCCGTCTTGAAGTACGGCGCATGGTTCTTTTTTTCAGCGCGGAAAACGAAACGACCGTCGGCCGTGACCGCTTCCGCCCAGATCAGCGGATGCAGGCCGCGCGCCGCGCGATTGCGCATCCGCGGCTTGAACCTGTTCCACACGAGCGGCCCGGTCGAAACGCCGTAACCCCAATCGGGCAGGCGCGCTGTCATGGCTTCGGCCGCCTTGATCAGCCCGACATGGGCGGGCTCGCGCGGTGCCAACCAGGGCGCCCCGGCATCGTCAGGGAGGCCGACCTTGCCGTTCTTCGTAAGGCGTGCCTCGCGCTCATTATCGACATCGAGGTAATGCACCTGGAAACGCGCGCGCTTCCCGCCCTTGCGGTAGAGCGCGAGCAGCGTTTCCTGCAGCACGTCCTCAAAAACGCCGCGCCGCGCGTGGACGAAGTCGATCGCGACGGGCGGGGCTTCGGCCGCAAGAAGCTGGCGCAGGGCGGTGTAATACTGCCCGCCGAGCACGCTTGTCGGCGTGAGATAGGCGATCAGACCGCCGGGCCGCGTCCACCGCAGGGCGATATCGGTGAAGACGCCGTAGAGGTTGGCGTGGCCGTAAAGGCCGCGCGCATAGCGCGAGCGCTGAGCAGCGGTAAGCGCCACGCGGCCATAAGGTGGATTGCCGATCACAAGGTCGAACTGCGCCGCTGGCGTTTCTTCGAGCGTGTCGCAGACCTTGACGAAGACCGGCGCCGCGCGGCCGCTTGCCGCGCTCAGATCAGACAGCAGGATTTCAAGGGCAGCCTGCGACAGCCCCGCCGCATGCGGATCAAGCTCGAACCCGGCCAGGCGGGTGCCGAGCTGGGCGAGAATGAAAGCTGGCTCGCTGCCTTCGAGCGCCTGTCGCATGCGCGCCGCCGCTTCGAGCAGGAAGGCGCCCCCGCCACTCGCCGGATCAAGCACGCGCGCGCTTGACCACTCGACGCCACCATCCTCCGCAAGGTCAAGGAGCCGCTGGGTCAGTGCGGGCGGCGTATAGAACGCGCCAAGAGCACTGCGATCCTTGCCCGGCAGCAAGGTGGTATAGAGGCTTGTCAGGAAATGGCAGCCTTCCAGCACCGGGAGCGCCGCCGCTTCTCGCCCGATCGAACTGGCCAGCTCGCGGGCGGTCGCATCGAGCTTCCCGCGCACGGCAGCCAGCGGGGAACTTAAGGACAATCCCGGCGCCACACTGGCCGCGAAGGCCTCCATGGCCGCGCGCGTGAACAGAGCAGCCTGCGCTTTGCGACGGCTCTCCGCAATCGTCTCCGACCAGGCCCGCGCCATCACGCGGGCGCGCGACAGCTCGACCCGTTTTGCCTCGACTACAGTGACCGCTTCCGCCGCGACGGCTTTCTTCAGGCGCGCAGCTGACCTCATGCGGCGTGGCCTTTCTCAGCATCGAGTGTGCGATAGAGTGTTGAGCGGCCCACCTGCATGGAGCGGGCAATGTCTGTCGGCCGCTCGCCAGCCTCCAGCAGCGCGCGCGCATGGCGCACCTGCTCGGCTGTCATGGCGCGCTTGCGGCCGATGCGCACTCCACGCTGACGCGCGGCCGCAAGGCCTGCCTTGGTGCGCTCGCCGATCAACGCCCGTTCGAACTCGGCCAGGGCGCCCATCAGATGAAAGACGAGCCGGCCGCCCCCCGTTGTCGTATCGATATTTTCAGACAGTGACTGAAAGCCGCAATCGTGGTTACCCAGTTGCTGAATCACCTCGATCAGGTGCAGCAGCGAGCGACCGAGGCGATCGAGCTTCCACACCACTAGCACGTCGCCGGCACCGCAGCGGCCAAGTGCTTCATCAAGGCCAGGGCGCTTTGTGGTCGCGCCCGAGATGCGATCCTCGAATATCAGGTCGCAGCCGGCGGCGGTCAGCGCCTGTCGCTGCAGATCAAGGTTCTGATCCTCCGTCGATACCCGTGCGTAGCCCAATTTCATGCCATCATTTTGGGACAGACTTTCGGGACGCGCAAGCGCTTTGTTTTCGCTATGTTCGCGAAAGTGCCCCTAAAACCTCCCTTTACGGGACGATCGCGAGCGGCGCAGCCCCTCACCAGGCTTATCCTCACGTTCCTGAAACGTCTTAGGAACATCTACCTTGACCGCGCGCTTGGCCGATGCCAATCCGAAACCGAGGAGGCACACAACCTGGTATAGGGTGGTATCAGTGGCGACAAAATATGGGACCGCCTGCATCGGCCGACGCGTCGCCGAGAACGCGCTTCACGCCATCCGCTATGCAGGGCTGACGGGCAGGCCGATCAACGCCCACATCACCATCAGCTTCATCGCGCTCGGCATCCACGACGACGAGGCCGGCGCCGTCTTCCGCAAGCTTCAGATCAGCCTCGCGCGGTGGTGGAGGTATCAGCGCTGGGACAAGGGCCGTGATATTGGCCCGACGGTCGGCATCTACGCCCACGCCAACCCCGCCGGCAGCCGTCATGTCCATTGGCTCATGCATCTGCCCCACGACCTAAGCGACGACTTCATCGCGGCCGTGAACAAGCGGCTCTGCAAGTTGGCTGGGCTCGACGACATCGGCGACGCCCTGCACGTTCAGGCGGTCGCTCGCCCAGGCGGCGTTGCGAAGTACGTCTTGCGCGGCATCGATCCCGCTTATGCCGAATATCTCCACATTCGCGCGGCCAACGAAGGCACGGTGTCCTGCCGGCGCACCGGTACGACGCGCAGCATCGGCAAGGCGGCTCGCAAGCTTGCCGGTTGGAACAGGAAGAAGAACACGATCGACGCGCCTGCGGCAGCCTAAGCGCCAGCAGGCTGAGCCCACGCGACCTTTACGCTGATCACGGCGGACATCATCATCGGCAGCCCAATGCCCGAAAGGCTGGCGTTGCATGGCCGATCCAACTATCATCGAGCCCGGAAGCCACCCTTTTTGAAGATTCTTCAGGGGGGTGGGGAGGCGGTTAAGCCTCCATCGGTGGGCGCTACCGCCCCGCCCCCTAGGCCCTCCGCCCTCCCCCGCACGGCACGCCCGCCTTACAAAGCAGGACACGTGCCCATATGACGGGTTCACAGCACATTGCGCATCATGCCGATACGAAGTGGACCCCGCGGCCTCCCCGCCTCGGGGGGCCATTTGCAAACTTCGGGCAAGTCATGAGATAGTTCCTTCAACGAAAGGAATACCCCCGTGGCCAAAGAAAAACCGAAGACCGGCGACGACCTCAAGGTGCTTGAGCAGAAATGGTCGCCCGAACTGATCGAGGCAGGATGGACCGTCCTGCCGGCGGCGCTGATCGAACATCAGCGCGCGCTTGGGATCGACGCGATCGACATCAACATCATCCTGCACCTGGCGAACCGCTGGTGGACGGCTGACAATCGGCCCATGCCGTCGAAGAACTCCATTGCCGAGGCGATGAATATCGACCCGAGCACGGTGCGGCGGCGCATCCAGGCCATGGAGAAGGCCGGCTTCATTAAGCGTGAAGAACGCCGTGTCTCCAAGGTCGGCAGCAAGACGAACATCTACCACCTGGACGGGCTGATCGAGCACCTGAAGCCCTTCGCCGCTGACATGGTGAAGGTGAAGAAGGAGCGCATGGCCGAGCGGGAAGCGCGGTTCAGCAAGCGCGGCAAGCCAAAACTCGCCCTCGTGAAGAACGACGACGACATCATCTAGAGTTTCGGCGGCGTAGCTCAACGGACAGAGCACCCCGGTTTCTAGCAGCGCTTTCAGGCACGTGGGCGCTGCGCCGAGGAAGGTGGAGGTTCGACTCCTTCCGCCGCACCCAACCTCAATTTTCCGCGACGTAGCTCAATGGATAGAGCCCCCGGTTTCGAGCAGCGCTTCAGGCACGTGAGCGCTGCGCCGGGAAGGTTGAAGGTTCGAATCCTTCCGTCGCGCGCAAACCCCGAGGCATCATGAGCGAACCGATCAGCAAGATCGAAGGCGCGAGTCGCCAGCTCGACACGGCTATCGACCTTTACTTCGACAACGCGGATAGCCTGTCGGCGCACGCGCTGGCCTTTGCGGCCTTCAAGGTGCTGTTCGACCTCTACCCTCACCACCAGGGGGACGGTTTCGCGGCGCAGATCGACGCGATGATTTCAAAGGAAGGCTGGCGCGCCATGTCGGGCGTGGCGAACTTCCTGAAGCACGCTGATCGCGATCCCGATGCCCTGCTGCGGGCGCACCACCCCGAAGAGGCCATGTCCGTCATTGGCCTTGCAACCCTGCTATATCGCCGCATCGCCGGCGATTTCTCGCCGAAGATGCGTGCCTTCGATATCTGGATCGAGCAGGAAGCCCACGACGCTCTCGGCATCGAGGAGATCGACGGAAACGAGGCGCGGGCGGCCGAGCACAAGCGCATCCGGGATTCGGTGCGCGCCCTGCCCCATGAGGCGAAAATGGTCTTCGCCCGCAGACAGTACCATTACATTCTCGAAAACTTCGATCGCTTTGCCGAAGTGGCTGCCCGCGAGATGGAGGAAGGCCTTTCCGTTACCGACATGCTGGACAGCCGCGACGCCGAGCGAAAAGGCTAGATTGCCGCCTCAGCTGGCTCCGTGTACGGCGCGGATGAAATCCGCGCGCGTCAGGGGACATAGGGCAAATTCCCCCTTCTTGAATGGCCCGCCCAGCTGTCGAGACACAGCTTCGCTGGCCAGATAGTAGATTTGCCCCTGGAACTCGAAAAAGACGTGCGCCGTCGAGCGCTTCCACTTTTCGATGAACTGGCTGCTGCGGCCAGCCCACCGCATCACGCCGTAGGTGTAACCGCCAAGCTGATAGGTTCTGGACCTAAAATCGAGCGAGAAGCCGAAGCTGTATCCGTGGAACGCCGCCTCATTGTGGATGTGCACCAGCCAGAACATCCGGTGCGCCTGGCGATAGAATGCCTCTCGCGCCGCGCGCTCATCTTCGGAGATCGAGGAGTGTTGCAGCTCCAGGACAGTGGCCTGCGGGGTGCCAACCCCGCATAGCACGTCCGCCCGATGCCGCTCGCCGGTCGCAGGATCAATCAGCCCCACTTCGCGACAGCTCAGGTCGAATTGTTCTTTCCATGCGAGGTGCCATGGCCCTTCCGGCTCGCTCCACGGATCGCAATCGCCTGCCTTGTGGCGCCAGTGCCTGACGTTCTCGGCCGGAATAACGGAGGTCAGAAGCCCGCCGCAGTCGCGGCAGGTCGTCCGCTCGCCCTTCGCAAGCGGCGGCCGTTTCACTCCATCAATCCAGGCATACAACATCTTCTCGCCCCCGCTTCACTATACCGCACTGACCTTCGGGAAGTCAGCTTCGCGCGTCGTATAGCAGCGGGGGAGGTTGCCGGCGCATGCCCCAGGTCGGCGTCGCGGCAACCGCGACCGGCCGGAGCAAGTTGCGGCCGAAGCGTGCATTGACGGCATCGAGCGCACTCATCAGCGCTTTCGACTTTTTTTCAGGATCGCGGGAGGCGAAGAGGTCAGCAACCGGCGGCTGCCCGGGCTGTTAGAGATCGAGCAGAACGATTGCGGCCTTCTGGTAGCGAAACCCGTCACGCCACGTCGCGGCCGCTGCCCGCGTCGCCGTGCCGATCAGCGCCATGCTACTAGCCGTAGACGCGATCGCGACGGTGGCCTGGTTGGCGTAAAACGGATCATTGTTGAAGCGGTTGGTGTGCACGAAGACCTGCATGGCGGCCGCCTGCAGGTCGTGCCGGCGCAGCTTTTCCTCAAGCGCCCACTTCGAACCAATAATGCACTTGGATGCGCAAACTCGGATCCGGAGCGTCCGCTTTAGGCAAGATCGCTCGAATCTCGTCAGGTCCGCCTTGGGCGCAGAGCAGACGTGGGCTGTGGGCCCATTTAACGTTGACGGGCTACAGCCGCCCTCAATGCAGCTTCCTGATCTTTTCGATCGCTGCATCTCCGCTCGGCTTCGGCGCATTCCCCTCCAGCCGCTCCGATAGGTCGTCTAATATCCGCTCGAACGCTTCGTTCGCAGAAGCCATCTGGGAGCGGTCGGGCCGGGGCAAGCCAGATGCAAACTGCATCTGGTGGCGCATCAGCCTCGCCAGGATCTCCCACTGAAGCCCCACGTTGCGCTGCACCCGCTCGGCCCGGCGCTCCAGCCTCGCCAACGCCGCTTCGAAGCCGTCTTCCTTAGACGGTGCGCTCCGCCGCAACAGGTAGGCTGTGAAGGCCTCCTTCAGGATGTCCGACCGCGCGCGGCCCGTCGCCGCCGCCATCCGCGCGAGGCGAGTGCTGTCCTCTACGGAGAGGAAAAGCTGGTGACGGATCTTGCGCGGCTTCATCGCGACGACTCCTGAGGAGAGACCGCAGCTTACGCGCTGCGCCGCAACCATCGGAGTGCCTCTCCGCCGCAACTGAATGCTTGACGTTCGCCCGCTAATCACATGCTAATCTCCGGCCCCGAGCGCTCGCGCCCGAGCGTCCAGCTGATGCCGCCGGAGCTGCGTATCCTGCCGGCGATCTCCCGCCCGATCGCGCGCTCCAGCTCCGGCCGCCAAGGGACTAGGCTGAACTCCTTCGACCGCTCCACCAGCGCATAGCTTCCGGAGGAGGTGTCGACGCGCCGGCGGCAGATGCCGGAGATCCGCTCCCCCGCGCCCGCCCAATCATACTCGAGCCCGAGCTCCTTGCTCAGTTGAGCCCCCAGCGCGCGCAGCTCGCGCTGCCGCAGCTTGGCCTCCATGTTCGGATCGAACCGAAGCATGCCGTCCTGCGCCTCCACCAGGCCCTGCTCGATCAGCCACTGCTGGCGTCGATGGAGCGCGTCGTGAACTTCCTGGCCGTACCCGCGCCTCGGGATGTCTTTCCAGCCGGCCGCCCTCAACTGCCCGTCGAGCCAGCTCGGACCGTTGTGGTTGGCCTCGGCTTCCAGCTCGAGCCGCGCCAGAACCTGGATGCGAACCGGCACGGCCCGTGCGGCTCGCCGCTCATGCTCCAGCACCTGGTCCGTATAGTCGGACGGTATTCGCCATGTGCCTTCGGCGTCTCGCTCGACCCCGACACCGGCGCGCCTGAGCCCCTCGAGCCGCCGGATATGCGCCTCCGCGAACGCGATGCTCGCGGTTTTGTCGTGGAGAAGGTGGCGCTCCACAGAGTACTTCCCTTTCCATTCCCCTGCCACGGCCGCGATCGTCACGTCGGCCTTTCGCAGCTGCGGCATCACCGGCTCCAGCCGCACGACGCTGCCAACCGGGGTCGGCTCAGTAGAGCGGCCGATATCGACATAGTGGGTGCGGCCGTCGATGCCGTCGATGACGACGCAGCGCCGGTCGTGATCGTCGTCGGCAGGTCCACGGTGCACGACCCTCCCAACCACCGGAACCTGCTCGGCCGCCAGACTGTCGATCACGTACAGCTCCGGCCGCCGCGCAAGCTTCGCCGCCGTCATCGCCCGGTGCATGGTCGCGATGATGTCGCGGCGGCGCCCGAGATCGCGCAGCGTCTTCTCGGCATCGGTAGAGAGGCGCCAAGCGAGCGGCCCCTCCCGCTCCGCCAGCTCCATCCGCTCAAGCTTGCGAGCACGGCTGATCAACAGCTGCTGGTAGGTGCCGTCGCCATCCCAGGCGCCCGGCTCCTGCCGCAGGTCCACGACGCCCTCCTGCGCCCGCCCGATGAGGCTCCGGTCCAAGGTCGTCAGCCTATCCGCGTCCACCTCCCGCGCGAGCTGCTCCTGTACCTCGAGCTCGCTCTGCGGCCCGAGCCACTGCGTCATCATCTCCGAAGCGCGGCCACGGATCCCACGCGCGATGTAGTCACCCGCGATGTTGAGTGTCTTGCCGTCCTCGGTCACTCCCCGGACCAGCACGTGCGTGTGGGGGTGACCGGTGTCGAAATGGTCGACAGCCACCCAGTCTAGGTTGGTCCGGAGATCCTCCTCCACCTTCGCCATCAGGTCACGGGTGAAACCTCGGAGGTTCTCAAGCGCCGCGCCATCCTCAGGCGAGACGATGAAACGGAACTGGTGCCGGTCGCCCTCTGCCCGCTCCAGGAAAGCCTTGCCGTCCGCATCATCTGTGAAGGTCGAGTAGAGGCGCCCCTGCTCACCCTCGCGGGTCACTCCGTCCCGCTGCACGTAGCGCAGGTGCGCGGCAGTCGCGGACATCGCCTTCGCTCCTCTCAGCTTCACCACCCGCGCTTTCACCGTCACCCGCCGCGCCCGGACGCGCATTCCGGAGAGCGGATCGCGCGACCAGCCGGAGCCCTGTCCCACCCGGCCGGCCATGAGGCCGCCCCGCCCGCGTTCATTGAACCGCCCGGAACCCGGCTTCCCGCTGCCGATCGCCGGCAGCTTCCGCGGATTGACGCCTGCCCGCGCCAGGCGCTCCATCACCTGGCCATGGAAGGAGCGGCCACGCCGCCGCCCTGTGGTGCTGCGCATGCGGCCGAGCCGCGGCTCGAACCTGTTCTCGTCGTCCGCCATCCGCGAGGATATGCTCCAGCGACGATTACGGCTAAAGTGTCTCTCCGACGAACCGCGGGAATCTGCCATTTTCTGCGTCGAACGAGGAGGGTAAGTCTCTCTGGCCCCAGGCGCAGAGACAAACTGTCTCCTGAAAAAAAGATGTGCAGACAAATACATAGCGGCAATTCTGCGACGAGCTGAAATCCGCTTTATCTTGCCTTCCCCTGCTCCCTTTTGTCTCCCTGCTTCCCCGACCCTTTCAACTCGTCCCGTCATGGACGCCAGAGGACCCCCTTGGACGTCAACGGCCTCACGGATCGGCGGCGGCCTCGCCGAGCACAAAGAAAGCGGGAGCGACGGCGCCGCGCCGCCCCCGCTGGTGCATTTCCACGCCGATCATCGCGCCCGAACAAGCGCGATTTCGGCCTCTCCCAGGCACTGAAATTGGCGCTTCCAGAGCAACTCCACCGCCGCCCCTTCGCCGTCGACCAAGCACATCGCGACGTGCCAGCGGCCATCCAGAACGCTGAGAATAGCGATCCGGGAGAGCTCTTCCGAAGCATCCTCATCGTCTAAATGCCACCCGATCTGCTGCCCAAGATAGCGTTCCCGGACGCGCGCTTCCCACAGAAAATCGAGCGCTTCAGCCTCGATGATCCGGTCAGCAAGAACCGCCCCGAACTCCGCCCGAAGCGCATCAATCGCTGCATCCGAACCCCGGAAAATCGTCGTCATCATGTTCATCTGCCGTCTCCTCAAGCACCGTCTTCAGGATCGAAGACGGCGCCCGCGGAGCGGACGGCGAAGCGGATGTCAGGGACGCCGAAGGCGCCGCGAAGCGGGGCGTGGGGGAGCCGATTTGCGAAGCAAATTGGGGGGACCGCGCATCCTTGATCAGCCGCTTCGCCGTCCGCCACACTGGGCCTTTCACGAGACGAGCCCCCTCCCCCGCAGCCTCTCCTTTTGCTCCAATCTGCAGCCGAGCCGGCGCTCGGACGCTCGCAACTTACAGCCGACAAGCATGGAAAAAGCCCCGGCGGCCGCAGCCGCCGGGGCGATGATCCGGCCTCAGAACGGCACGTCGTCGTCCAGGTCCGGCTGGGTGTCGGCGGCGCCCTCGGCCCCGCCCTGCCGCGAGCGGCTCAGGAACTGGACCTCGTCGGCGATCACCTCGGAGCCGAAGCGCTCGATGCCCTCGCGGTCGGTCCAGCGGGTGTAGTGGAGCCGCCCGCGGACGCTGACGAGCATGCCCTTGGTGGCGTGCTGTGCGATGATCCTGCCCAAACCGTTGAAGCAGGTGATGCGGTGCCACTCGGTGTCCTTGGCGGTGAACCCGCTCGCATCCTTGTAGGTCTTGCCCTCGCTGTCGCGCTTCGGGCGGCTGGTTCCGAGGCTGAAAGTGGCGATGTCGGTGCCGCCGTCGGTCGAGCGGACTGCGGGATCGTTGCCCAGGTTGCCGACGAGGATTACGATGTTGGTCATGTCGAAAATCTCCTGTTCCTGTCGCCGGGACCGCCCCGTCGACAGCCCGGAGAAAGGCGCGGCGCAGGCGGCGGCGCGCACCGGAAGCGAAGCTGGAGGGGAACGTGGGGCCCAAGGCCGGCGCGGGCAGCCCGAAGGGCAACACGGGCCGAAGGGACGCGGGTTGCGCACCGCCGCAGCCGCGCCAGAAGGGCTGAGAAAGGAGATGGGTGCGGTCCGGCCGAGCAGAAAACGGTGGCTGAAATTGACCAGAACCGATGTGTTTCGGTCTACCTGATCAACGGCTCCAAGGCCGCTTCTTGCATGATCACGCGGCTTTCGCCTGCGCCTCGAGCTGCGCAATCCGCTCCGAGCAGACGGCGTGCACGGCCTGCCCGAGCTCCTCGACCCGCTCGCCGAGCCAAGCCAGCTCCTCCTCGCTGATGCGATAGTGGCGGGAGTAGCGCGCCTTCACGTAGGCGGCCTTCAGCTTCTCGAACAGCGCGCGATCGCGGCGGCTGTCCTTCGGCCAGATGTAGACCAGGCGGCGGTCGATACGCTCGGCCTGGGTGCGCAGGAAGGCGAGGTTGTGCACGTGCGGCGTGTAGAAGGTGCAGACCAGCAACACGCAGTGGTAGAGGCTTTCGGTGGCCTGATGCATGAGGAAAGCCGCGCGCTTGTAGCGCTGCTTGGCAATCAGGTGATCAGCCGATTCCTTGAAATCGGCGGCCGCCGGCATCCACTCCTCAAAATACTCCCTCGCCATGGCCAACGCCTGCTCGGGCGTCTTCGGCTTGGGCGTGTGCAGCTCGCTGTCATCGCTCTGGTAAAGCGCGATTCCCTCGCGGGCGATGTCCATGAAGAAGTAGCGCCCGTGCGCCAGCCCGTCATTCACCTCCTGCAGCGTGTGCACGATGAAGTTGACCGGCGTGCGCAGCGTCTTGGTGATCGACAGCTCGCGGATCAGCCGCTCCTCGGCCTTCGCCCAATATTCGACGCGGTCTGTCAGCCGCTTGTCGTTGACGACGATCAGCAGGTCGAAATCCGACTGATAGCCCTTGGCGGTGTGCGGCTCGTCGACCCAGCCGCCGCGCGCGTAGCTGCCATAGAGAATGATCTTCTGGATGCGGCCTTTCTTCTTCCAGTCTTGGGTCGCAAGGCCAATGGCATCGCCATATTCCTCGAACAGGATCTGCACCACGCGCTCCAGCTCGCGCTGTTTTGCGGGCGGAAGATGGTCAATATCGGTACGCATCAGGATCGATCCTAAGAGGAAGAAGCGGCTCTGGCGAGTGCTCAGAACCAGCGTTCCCACCAGCTGAGCCTGCGGCCGTCCATCTGCTTCGACAGCTTGTAGATCGCCTTCGCCATGTGGCGTTCTACCTGACGCACGGTCAAACCGGTGCGGTCGGCGATCTGGCGATAGGACATGTCGTCCAGGCGGTGGGCCATGAAAATCTCTCGCTGCAGCCTCGGAATGTTGCCGACCGCCTCCTCGAGGCGGCGCAGGAATTCGGGATCGGATGTGTCGGACATGGTCGTTCCTCTCCGGAGGGAGGCCGGCCACGTTCGAACGACGTGCCTGCACCTCCGCCGGCGCCGCCGCATTCTCTCCTCTGGCGGCCAGGAGAACCGGACCTGCGGAAGCCGGCCCGGATTGCGGCGCTCAGGCCGCCGCTGCCTCGCGGGCGGCGCGCTTCGGGTGGGTGCCGAGCGGTCCGCGACGATCGACGACGCAGATGCCCTTCTCCTTGGCCTGGATGACGAGGCGCTCTAGGACGCCGTTGCCGGCGAACGCGACGAGATAGCGGGGATTGAGGGAGAGCATCTGCAGATTGCGCTGGAATCCGGCCCGCTGGCCGAGGCGCCGGTCCAGCGAGAAGGTGAGTTGCGGCACCTTGCGCCGCTCCGCCCATGAGGCGGCAAGCCGGTCCACGCCCTTGGTGTCGCCGCCATGGACGAGCACCAGGTCGGCGACATGCTCGCGGACCTTGTCGAGCGTCTCCCAGACATTGGTCGCGAACGCCTTGGCCTCAGCGTCAGTAGCGAACGACAGGCGACCGCCGGCGAAGACGACGGGGGTGCCCTGCGGCATCACCGCCTTGCGCCGGCTCTCGGCACGTGCCTTGAGGAAATCGCGGCCATCGACGACGGCGGAGGTGAGCGCCGCGGCGTGGTTGGCACGGGAGCCGCCGGCGGGTCGCCAGCTATGGCCGGTCTCGTTGAGATAGAAGCGAGCCGCGGTCTCGCGGAGGCTCTCCAGCGCGAGCATGGCAGCCTCGGCAGCTTGCGCACGGGCGATCTCGTTCTCAAGCTGGGAGGCATGAACCTCGGAGCCGTCGCCCGAGGCAAGCAGGCACCTGATCTCGTCGGTGGCGCGGTCGATCTGGCCGGAGCGCTTCTGGGCGGCGCGATGGAACAGGTTGACGAACGCCCATCCGAGCTCCTCGGCATCGTCCTCAAGCGCTGTGTCCGGGAACAGGGCGAACAGGTCTGACCAGACCGCAGCGAGCGTCTGCTCGGCCGCCTCCGGGTCAAGAGGATCCGTGCAGGGTGCCCGATGAAGAGCGGCGATATTGAGGTGGCCGAGCTCCAGGGCTGCGAGCTGGGCGGCAAGGGTCGTGTGCATGACAAGGCTCCTCCTGAATAGCGCCGGTGATCGGCGCCGGGAGCCCGAAGCCCCGGCACGAGAGGCGACCCGCACCGCCGCTCCAGCGGCGGGACACCCCGAAGCCGCGGCCGGCGCGGGCAGGCCGGCGCGAAGCGCCCGGCCAACACGGGCCGCGGGCGAAGCGGGTTGCGGGTCCGCCGCCGCCGGGGCAGGGCCTCTCCCGCGCCGCTCACGGCAGCCTCGGGGCGTCGCGCAGTTGCACTCCCCGCGCCGCCGTCCAGTCCGAGCACGGCCCTCGGTCAGGCAGCAATCGGCTCCGCTTCCTCGAGGGGGACATGCACGGCGTCGCGAGCGACCGCCCCTCCCCGCCCAAGCCGCAGGAGCAGCGACGCGGCCTCCTCGGCCTTGGCCGCGACCGTGAGGATGGCCCTGCTGTCGGCTTTCAGCACCTTCAGCCAAGGGGCGAGATAGCTCGCATGATGATCGAGATGGTCCACCGGCAGCCCGAGCTCCGCGCCGAGCATCGCCGAGGACAGCTCCGCGACCAGCTCTTCCATCGCATAGGCCTCGCTACCGAACCGGGCGCCGAGCTTGCGGGCTAGCCGGCTCTCGTGCCCGGTCCAGTGGGACAGCTCATGCGCGAGCGTGGCGCGATAATGGTCCAGATCACGGAAGAGGCCGGGCTCGGGCATGGTCACCTGGTCCACCACCGGCGAGTAGTACGCCTCCGCGCCCCAGTGGCGTGTCCTCGCCGGGATCGCGGAGAAGAAGCTCTCCAGGGCGCTGTCGCGCTCGGTCGCAGGAGGGAGCGGCCGCGGCTCCGGGAAGAACCGCTCCGGCAGGCCGTCGATCTGGCAGGCGTTGAACACGGTGAAGCTCTTGAGCACACGGCGGGCGCGCTCGCCGTCGGGCTCATCGTCCTGGCCGGTCTCCCGCGGCTGGTACGTCCGGTAGAAGATGGCAATGGTGCCACGCTCGCTTTTCCGAACCTGGCCGCCGAGCAGTTGCGATTGGCGGTAGGTCATCCAGAAAGGAGAGCTGTGGCCGGCGGCTTCGGCCGCCATCCAGAGCCACAAAACGTTGATGCCCCGGTATGGCGTGCCGCAGGCGCGCAGTGGCCGCGACACGGATGCGCCGGTCCACGGCTGGACCCACGGGCGCGTGCCCGCTTCAAGCCGCTCGATGATAGCGGCCGTGATCGACTCCGCCGGCGAATGCCGGCTGGTGGAATTTCGCATGGGAAGGCTCCGCAATTCACCGGCTCCTGTCGAGCCGACCTGCGGAGGCGCCCTCCCCTCTGGCGCTTCGCCCCGAACCGCGAAATCGTTCCGCTCATTGGTGGAATTGCGGAGCAAGAAGGTCAAATGTCACAGCGGATCTGCGAACGGGCTCACCGATGATCAGGCGCGCCTGATGGGAGACCTTGGCGGTCATGCTCCCGAGTGAGGGCCCGACTCGGCCTAGAGGGCGGCGTGTTGGCCGGGCGGGCTTGGAACGCCGCTGGCCTTCTTCTCTCCGGCACACTCACCGCGAGTCTGCCGCCACGATCAAGCTCGATACGGCCGAAACCAATTGAGCCGAGGCATATGGCTTCTGGAGAATGAGGCTGTCCGGCACGCCTTTGCTGTGCCACTCGTGACTGCTGTCGCCTGTCATGTAGACGACGGGCAGGTCCGGCTTTCGCTCACGCGCGTGATGAGCAACCGTCCATCCATCAGGTCCGGCGCCGAGCCGGATATCCGTCACAAGGCATGAAAGTTCGCCCACTCGCGCATCGATGAACGCGACGGCGTCGCTCCCGTTGTCGACGGCGGCTATCGCGTATCCGCCTTCCTCCAATGCGTCCTGCGCCGAGGCGAGAATGAGGGGCTCATCGTCTACGAGGAGGACGAGAACCACCTCGCGATGTGGGGGTTGAATCATGTCGCTCGCCCGTGCGCGATGGGAGAACGGGCTCGACGCTTCACGCGTTGATGAATGTGCCTGAGTTTCATTTCCGGGCCCTCCTGGCTGTAAGCGGGAGCACGGCCGGTCTCTCAGCCGCGCGCTTGCCTGAAATTCTCGGTTGGGGCGATTTGCTTTCTTACCACAGAAACCGGAGGCTCCTTCCCCCGTTGCGGCGAGCCGAGAGCGGGAAGGGGTAGAGCAGGGCCTGGATGCCCGGTCCTCTTCTGGGTCGGAGGCCGCAGGAGGCCGTTGAACCTCACCCGGCCGCTGACTATCTCCCGAATAGGGAGGCTGTTTTGCAACAAGTCCGCAACGGCGTGAACGGTTTGAAACAGGCGCAAGGCCTGTTCGTCGCGTTGCTGCTCGCCTTGCTGGTCGGGGGCGGCTCAGCGGCGACCGCGGAGACACGCGGCGCGGCTTTCACCCAGATCGATCCGGGCAAGGCCTCTGCCGCGCCGCGCTCGGCGACCCGCTCGTCCGATCAGTCCGACGACGATGCCGCGCTGCCGGCTTTCCCCTCCGATCCCGCTGCGCTTCCGACCTCCACATGGCCCGGCGGCGCCACGGCGATTTCGGCCGCCTTCCCCCTGAAGCCGGCCGCTCCCCTTGCCTATCAGGCAAGAGCGCCTCCAGCGCGCGCGCTCTGATCACGGTCATCGCGAACATTCGAGGCAGCTTGCCGGCACGCGCCCGGCGAGCGCGCCTTCCGCTGGAGAATTCAAATGAGCAACCATCGTTACCGCCTCACCCTCATGCACCAACGCCTGGACGAGCAGATCAGGCTTGAGATGAGGCGCCGGCTTCCTGACAGCATCCGGCTGCTCAGGCTCAAGAAGCTCAAGCTTGCGATCAAGGACCGGCTGGCGGGAATGAGGCTCCTGCGCCGACCGGCGGCGCATCGGGCGGAGGCCTGAAGCTTTCGGCAAGCGAGCCCCGGCGCGCGAGCGCCGGGGCTCCCATCAGGCTCATTCGTTCTCGCCGGCCTCCGCGCCGCGCTCGTGGGCCGCTGCGGTCAGATGCTCCGCTTGCTTCTCGGTGGGGTGGCGCGATGGATCGACATGAGAATGCCGAGCGACAGCATCACGGTCATCATCGCCGATCCACCATGGGAGACCAGCGGGAGCGGGATTCCTACAACGGGTGCGAGGCCCATGACCATCATCAGATTGACGGAGGTGTAGAAGAAGATGGTCGCCGTCAGACCAGCGGCGGCCAGCCGCTCGAACTTGCCCGGCGCCCGCAAAGCCACCTGCATACCCCAGCGCAGCAGCAGGAAGAGCAGGCCGATCGTGATCAATCCGCCAACCAGTCCCCACTCCTCGGCGATCGCGGCGAAAATGAAGTCCGTGTGCTGCTCGGGAAGATAATCCAGGTGCGATTGGGTCCCTTCGAGGAACCCTCGGCCAAGAATTCCTCCCGAGCCTATGGCAATCTTCGACTGAGTGAGGTGATAGCCTGCGCCGAGCGGATCCTGCGAAGGGTCGAGGAAGATCAGCACCCGCCGCTGCTGGTGCGGCATGAGCAGGCCGTAGCTCAGCGGAACGAGCACGGCCAGCACCGCGCTTCCTCCCAGGAAGAGCCGCAGGGGTAGCCCTGCCAGGAACATCACCGTCACGGCGGAAAAGATGAGCAGCGTTGCCGTGCCGAGATCGGGCTGCAAAATGATGAGGCCGGTCGGAAGCGCGAGCAGGGCGAGCGGAGGCCAGACCGCATCAAGGCTCCGAATGCGGCTGGCGGGCAGCAGGTCGTAGAAACGGGCCAGCGTCAGGACGAGCGTAAGCTTCATCAACTCGGACGGCTGAAGGTGAATGACGCCGAGGTTGAGCCAGCTGCGGGCACCTCCGCCCACGATGCCCAGCGCCAGCACCACGATCAGCAGAAGCAAGGTCGCGGCATAAGCGGGGAACAGGAACGGCTTGTAGCGCTCGGGGGGAACGAACGAGATACCGACCGCCACGACCAGGAGGACGCCGAAGCGGAGAGCATGAGACAGCGCCCACGGCATCGGCGACCCTCCGGCGGCCGAGAACAAGGCGACGCAGCCTATGGCTGCCAAGGCCGTGGCGATGGAAAGGATCCGCCACGGGAGCGCCGCGACGGGCGCAGGAATGAAGCCGCTCACGAGCAACTCTCAAAAAATCAAGCAGGAAGGACAATCATGCAAGATCGCGCCAGCGAATGTGCGTGACGGCTCATCCTTGCCGAAGGTGATCGGGGTGATCGGGGCTGAGCTACGGCCAGTGGGCCGGAAGCTCAGCGATCTCTTCTTCTTCCAGATATGTGCGAACTGCCCAGCGGCCTTCGTACGTCGCCGCCTCCAACTCCGCCACGGGCACGTAGACCAGACGCGGCGTGTCCAGTGTGAGCTCCACCAGAAGGTAGCCGACCCGCCCGGGGAGGTCCTGGTAGGTGTCGGCAACCCTGCCGATCACCTGGTTGTCGGTATCAAGAACCGCCGCTCCGTTCAGCTGTTCTTCCGGAAGGCCGAACGTGCGAACGTCCGCCTCGGTGGCAGCTCCCCCGGGGCCAGGAGAGCCTGGCTGCATGTCTTCCTCGCCCGTGCATCCAGCCGCAAGAAAGGCTGCCGCAATGAGAGGATTGAGCAACTTGGTCACAACGCGCTCCTCGGATCAGGGGGCTTGCTGAGGCTGGTTACGGGCCTTGCAAACGCAAATTCGCACTGTGGGGGGGGGGGGGGGGGGGGGGGGAAGGAGGGGGGGGGGGGGGGGGGGGGGGGGGGGAAGAGAGGGGAGGGGGGGGGGGGGGGAAAGGAA
>JBKBPQ010000017.1:51370-59709 GCA_046293155.1 Allosphingosinicella sp.
AAACCCAAGTCCTTCCTTTCTCTTCCCTTCCTCCCCCCCCCCCCACGTCGGTCAGGACGTTATCCAGACGAAGAAGACAATGATCGACGGGGCGATGAGCGCGAACAGCAAATTCGCGAGGAGGCCGGGACGGAACTGCCTCGCATGCTCCCGCTGGAACGCCGCGAGGTTGGGTCCCACCACATCGCGGCCGCTCATCAGCGCCATCTCGCGAAGCGGGGCCTTCTTGATGAGCGAAATCAGCTCGGTCGCCTGCGGGGCGTCGATGGCAGGATAGCGCCTGAGCAGCTGTTCGATCCGTTGGACGGACGACTGCTGGTCATCGGCCCGGTAGATATTCGGGTCTTCGGATATCGCTTGATGCTTTGTCATGATGCATAGCTCCAGCGCCGCGGCTCGGGAGCCGCGCGCCGTTCCGCCGCACCGGAGGCGCGGCAGCGGTTGAGATCGGGGTGAGCTAGACCCTTGGAGGGGGAGCGCGCGCCCGGAAGGCCTGCGACGGCCGCGGGTCCAGCCGGACGACAGGTCGCCCGGATGCGCCGCCGCTCGAGGCGAACGCTGCACGACCTGCGGCGGAGCCGCAGAGATGTGCCGTGCGATCGTCGTCGAGATCGGGATCGGCGTCGGAGCTTGGGGAACGGCAGGTGCGCTTGCCGCGCTCTGCGGCAGCCGAACGCTGACCTGCTGTCTTGAGAAGGCTGGTCGAGCTCTGCACATGCGTGTCGCTCGGCTCCGCCCGGGCAAGCGATGGCATCGCGGCGGGCTGGATGAATGCCCATAGCCAGATGAACGCGGCCAGCCATGCCACGCACCTCGTCGCGCCTTGTCTTTTTCTGGCCGTGATCATCTGGCGTCGGTTCCTGGGCACCATCATATGGGAGCAGAAGCTGCTCGGCACCAGCCAGACCGCTCGCATTTTTTCAGGCCGCGAAACGGGAACGGTTCCGCGACCCGCGATGGGCCGTGTTCCGGGACGATCCGTGCGGGATCAGGATGAGAAGGCCCGACGAGGAGATCGGGGAGGAAGTCCGATATCCGCCGGACGAGCGCGATCAGAAACTGTTGGACGAACATCATCGCACCCTGGTTCAGTCATTCTGACGGACGGCGGGGTGCCGCGCCCGCTCAGCGCCTGCTTGCGTCGATACCCAGCCTGCCCGCGCGCACCTTCCACAGGTCGCGGGCATAAGCCTGGAGATCGGGTATCTTGTCGAGCTCGTCGACGATTTCGAACCCGAAGATCGTCTCGAGAACATCCTCGAGCGTCACGAGGCCAGCGACGGAGCCATATTCGTCCACCACGAGCATGATCTGATGGTGTTCGCTCACGAAGCGCTGGAAGAGCCTGTCCACCGTCAGCGCTCCGTGAGCGCTTTGAATGGGCCGTGCTGCCTCGCTCAGCGTAAGGCCCCCCTCGGCGCGCTTCACATGTTCCATAAGGACCTCGCCTTTGATGACGAAGCCCTGGATGTCGTCGGCGTGGGCGCCCCAGATCGGTATCCGCGTGAAGGGCTTCCCGTCCACTTGCCGGATGAACTCGTCCGAGGTCGTGGACGCCGGCAGCAGGAACACGACCGTGCGGGGCGTCATGATGTCGAACGTCTTGACCTGGTCGAGCTGCAGCATGTTCTGGAGGAACTGGCTTTCGCGCGCATGCAGCTGGCCCGATTCGTGCCCGAGATGAGCGACCGCCATCAATTCCTCGCGGTGACGCGGCGGATGCTGCGCCTTGCCGAAAGTGATCAGCCTGGTGAGCTGCTGCGAGAACCAGACCAGCGGCTTCAGCGCGACGATCATCACCGGCAGGACGCGCCCAGTGAAAGGGGCGAGGCCGACAGCGAAGCGGGCGCCGATGGTCTTGGGAATGATTTCGGTAAAGATCAGGACCGCCACCGTGAGCGCAGCGGCGAACAGCGCCTCGGTGCCATTCCCGAAGACGCGCGCATATTCCGCGCCCGCGCCGGCGGCGCCCATCGTATGCGCCACGGTGTTGAGCGTGAGGATCGCCGCCAGCGGCCGATCAATATCGCGCTTCAAGTTCTCGAGCCGCGGAGCCCATGCCTCACCCCTGTTCTTGCCGGTCTGGATTGCCGAAGGCGTGATGGTGAGGAGCGACGCTTCGAGCAGCGAGCAAAGGAACGAGACCGCCAGCGCGACCGCGACGTAGGTGAACAGAAGGGTCATTTGGGGAGTTGTTGCCTCGATGACGAGCGAGGCTTCTTACCGTCTCTTCCCTCCTGTCACAAGGCAGGGCGAAGCCTGGGACGGGCGGCAGGATCGTCCCGTGGCAGGCTGACCCGCCTTGCACCACTGCGAGATGCAATCCATGCCAACGAGCGCATGCTAGACGGCACGGCTGACGACAGGATCGGTAGGATGCCTTGTCGTCACGACCTCACATCGTGGGTGGGCCGCTGCGCCGCCGAAAACGGACCCGATCACATTCCGGGAGGAGAAAGGCATCGAAACCGGCCCCGAGCCAGGCAGAGACTTGCACGTGCCTGCAATCCTGATCCTGCTCGTTCGCCCACCATTGCGGCCTGGACGCGCTGTTCGGCAGCATCGCTCCGATCACCCGCTCGATCTCCGCGAAGCTCATTTCGAGCTCCCGATGAGGCTTCCTTCTGAGATAGTCGAAGAGCGGTGTGTACTTCGGCATCGCTCCCAGACCTGTGCACCACGGGCAAACGAAAGGGGCCGGTGTCGCCACCGGCCCCGGTTGGTTCCGGCGGAGGCCTTTCGGCCCCCGTCGGTTCCTCGGGTTATGCCGAAGCAGAGCCTCGGGTCACCCATCCGGTCTCCTCGCCGACAGGCTCGGGTCCCGGTGGATCGCCGAATAAAGTCGGATTGGCTTGCGCCTCACCCGTCTTCTTCCAGCCATCCTGCCGCCGTCCTGCTCGTTCATCTTCGCAGATGTCGCCTCAAGCCGGTGACAGCGACCTGGAGACTGGCTCCGTTGCCGGATCTTCGTCCGAGGCCGCAACCAAAAGGTCTCACAGCCGGCGAGTCGGTCCAAGTGAAATCGCCTGTGGATAAGAAGGATATCGGGGATAGGTCGCCGAGGTCTCGTTCCTGCCCTGAAGGCAGGCATGCGGCTGGCCGGCCCGACCGTCCGGTCGCTTCGTTCAGGTGAAACAATGCCGCGCTGGCCCGCGACGAGGGCTGACGGCAAGCCGCCCGGGCACGGCTCCGACACGCGCATGGGCATCAGACTATCAGCATGAGGAAGAACCACGCCGCCGCACCGATCCGGGCGATGTCGCTCCAGCGGGAGGGTTGCCGGGCTGCGGATCGCCAGACCGAGACAGACAGCAGTAGATTGAACGGCAGAGGCGACAAGAAGATGGCGATGGCAGCCCAGGCCGGGAGGTCGAGCCCGAACGCCACCAGCGCCGCCACGCCGGCCGCGAGATTTACCATCGTCCCGGTCAACAGCATATCCACGAAGAAGAGCCTGCCCAACGGCACCGTTCCGGTGAGATATCGCCTCAGCAGCTCCCGCATCGGCTCCCCGCGTTCACGTCAGCTGCGCTTGCGCAGGATGTTCGCGGCGTGAGGCCCAGGCCGCGCTCGGGCCGCGACCCGGGCGCGACGAAGCTGCCGCTGCTTGGGGCTGCCGCCCAGGAGACGGACCCCGGCGATGCCCGCCGCGAAGGTGAGCAAGACGATCGCTGTGCCGAAGCCGATGAGGTGCACACCGCCCAGCTCCTCGATGGAGCCTGCGTTGCGGGTGGCGAGATAACCGGGCGCGAGGATAGCTGGCACCCACAGCATCGCCGAGAGTATGTTGGCGGCCTGGAACGCGCCTTTGTCCATCTGCATGACGCCGGCGACCAGTGGCACAGTGGCGCGGATCGGGCCGAGGAACCGCCCGAGGAACACGGCCAGGAAACCGTGGCGGCGGAAAAACATGCGCGCGCGAGCGACGACGCCCCGGTGCCGATTGAGCGGCCGGCGCCGGTAGACTGCAGGGCCGACGCGCCTGCCGACCGCGTAAGACACCCAATCCCCCAGGATCGCTCCGCCGACCGCCCCAGCATAGACGGGCAAGGGATCGATGACACCGGTCCCGATCAGGCCGCCGAACGCGATCATCATCGCTGTCGCCGGGATGAGCAGCCCGACGACCGCGAGCGACTCGCCGAAAGCGAGCAACCCGATCAGTGGCCCGGCCCAGCCGCGATGCTCCGAGATGAAGGCGGCCGTGTCTGCGACGATGTCGTTCATGGGAACATCTACACCTTTCATGCATGGTAGAAGCCGACCGGAGACGGGTGCCCTGGTCTGTGTTCAATTCACCGGGCGGGAGCGCTGCGGGAATATGCCGCCTGCCTGTGCGTTCGGCTCCGATGGCTCGTCGCCGGCTTGGGGGCCGGCGTGTTCGTGCAGAGCCACTCCACCAGCGGCGAGATCGCCGTGAACACAACCTTGTTGGAACATGCCCGAGACATCCTCGCCTGAAGTTCAAACGAGCGTCTGGAGCCGCTGTAACAGCATGAGACCGGCACCGAGCGCACTCGATGCGGTCCGACATCGCGACCGCCGAAGCGATTGCCAGAGGGGCCCGGGCCGCAAGCCGCAAAATAGCGTGCGCCGCAAAGGGTTCAAGAGCTCACCTCAAGCTACCGGGCGGACGGCTCGATGCGGGCACCTCCGCCGTCGATCCGTTCGAGGCGGGCGTGCTGATCCTGCGGTTCTCCCGGGAAATCCCCTTCCCTCGCCAATCTCGTCATCACGTGGAGTGATGGAACTTCCACCCGGCTCAGAAAAGCCAACCAATGGAGTTGACATTTCCACGCTCGAATGGCCCCGATGCGTTTCGAGGCCGCCAGTGGCCGATGGGGAAAGCGAATGAGTCGCAAGGGCTGGGCCTTCTCGTTGCAGTTCCAGATGATGGTCGGCTTTCTCGTCGGCCTGGGGGGCGGGCTCGCAGTCCACATGACCCAGCAGGATGCGGCCTGGGTGGATCAGGTGACGACCTATGTCACCGGTCCGATCGGCCAGATCTTCCTCCGCCTTCTGTTCATGCTGGTGATCCCGCTGCTCTTCTCCGCCCTCGTCGTCGGCATTGCCGAGATGGGGGACATACGCTCGCTGAAGCGGGTGGGTCTCAAGACGCTCGCGCTCACCGTATTACTCTCTGCCGTGGCAGTCGTTCTGGCGCTGGCGGTGACGAACCTCTTCCGGCCGGGCGACGGAGTCGATCAGACGCTCGCGCAGCAACTCCTCCTTGAAGCACGGGAGGGTGCGGGAGCCATCCTTTCGGGCGCCGAGAATCGGCCATCCGGCGTGAACGCATTCCTCAACATCATCCCGAACAACGTGGTCGCCGCCGCGGCGAACAACGACATTCTCGCGGTGATGTTCTTCGCTCTGGTGTTCGGCATCGGCCTGCTCCTCGTGAACTCGCCGACGACGAACCGGCTGCAGGAGACCGTCGAAGGCATCTTCATGGTCACGATGAAGCTGATCGGGATCATCATCCGCGCCGCGCCGCTGGCGATCGCCTGCTTCATGTTCAATCTCGCCGCTGTTTTCGGCTGGGATCTTCTCGTCCGCCTCGGCGCTTATGTCGGTGTCGTGCTGCTCGCGCTCGGCACCCACATGTTCATCGTCTACCCACTCGTGCTGCGGGTTCTCGGCGGCCGGTCGCCGATCGAATTCTTCCGCGCAGTACGCGAGCCGATGATGGTCGCCTTCTCCACGGCCTCGTCCAACGCCACCCTTCCCACCGCGCTGCGCGCCGCCGAGCAGGAGCTGAAGCTTCCGCCCCGGATTTCCCGGTTCGTGCTCACGATCGGAGCCACCGCCAACCAGAACGGCACCGCCATCTTCGAGGGCGTCACCGTTCTTTTCCTCGCACAGTTCTTCGGCATCGAGCTTACGCTGGTCCAGCAGACGACCGTGCTGATCTTCTGCATTCTGGGCGGCATCGGCACGGCGGGCGTGCCGGCCGGCTCGCTCCCTGTCGTGGCCCTGATTCTCGCCATGGTCGGAGTTCCGGCCGAAGGCATCGGTCTCGTGCTCGGCGTCGACCGCTTTCTCGACATGTGCCGAACAGCCCTCAACGTGACCGGAGATCTCACGGCCGCGGTCGTCGTGTCGCGTGGCGAGGAACATGCGGCGCCCGAGACGCAGGAAACGGAGCCCCTCGAGCCGTTTCTCCAACCCCAATGACCGGGTGGTCCGGAGCGGGACCCCAACATCTGCGGACGGTCGCGCGAGCGGCTTTGCCGCACCGAGCGTCGACGGCCGTGCCGGGTTGGCGTTCGAGGCCCAGCCGGTCATGCCGATGACTGGCATCGGAGCCCCGCCGACGGCGGCTCGGCCGCGGTCTCATTTTTGATGCTTTCTCGGTCGCACGTCGGGTATCGACGCGCCGCAGCCCCGGGGGGGACCGCAAGGGCCCGGGTGCTCAAGTGGAATGGAAGAGGACGCCATGACGATCGAAACCGTCTTTCTGCACGCCGCTTCGGAGACACTTGAACCCAACCGTGGCGCTGCCGCCTACGCGCTCGGTCTTGCCCGCTCCTGGCAGGCTCATCTGAAGGCGTTGGTGATCGAACTCGACATGATGCCCTGGAGCGCCTCGGGCCGGAGTATCGCCGCGGACGGGCGCGGGCACGGGGAGCAGCGCGACGGTGGAACGGGAACCGTAGCCAATGCGCTCCGTGCGGCAGCGCAAGCGCAAGGCGTCGAAGCCCTCGTCATCACGGACCGTTCGCACATCCACAGCACCCCCGAAATCGCCGCCGACCATGCCCGCCTGGCGGATATCGTCGTCGCCGGCGTCCGCGACGAGGGCCTGCTCAGCGAGCGGCTGGTGGCCGAGAGCCTGGTCTTCCAGTCCGGGCGGCCAGTCATCGCAGTTTCACACGATCATGGCGGAACCTGCGGTGCCGAACGAATATTGGTCGCCTGGGACTTCAGCAGGGTTGCCGCGCGCGCCGTCGCCGACGCCTTGCCGTTCCTGCGCCGAGCAAGTGAAGTGACTCTGATCTCCTTTGGAGACGATAAGGACTTCGCCGCCAGCACCGACCAGGATGAGGTGCTGGCGGCGCTCCGCCGTCGTGGCGTCGAGGCCAGATTCCAGCAGACGGAGCGTCGCGGGCAGGAGATAGGGGAAGCGATTCACGCGGCGGTCCGCGAGACGCGCGCGGACCTGCTGGTCATGGGAGGGTTCGGCCACTCCCGCTTTCGCGACTTCGTGCTCGGAGGTGCGACCAAGAGCATTCTTGCCGCCCCGCCCGTCCCTACGTTGTTCTCCCACTGACCGGCTTACGCGGTCACCGAAGCTCGCTGCGGGCCGGGTCGCCGGGCCCCATGCCAGCTGGCCAATCGGACTGCGGCATGCGCCGCGTCTTCCACAACGAAACTCCCACGCCGGCTGCGATCAGTCCGAAGGTCACGCCCAGGCTCACCGCAGGCGGGAACTTTTCACCGCCGAGGAGGAAATCCGCTACGAAGATCTTCGTGCCGATGAACACCAGCACCCCTGCCAGGGCATATTTGAGATAGTGGAACCGGTGGACCATCGCGGCGAGTGCGAAATAGAGCGCGCGCAGGCCGAGGATTGCCATGATGTTGGACGTGTAGACGATGAACGTATCGGTCGTGATCGCGAAGATGGCCGGGACCGAGTCCACCGCGAAGACGAGGTCGGCCAAGTTTATCACCACCAGCGCCAGGAACAAAGGCGTCGCCGCGCGTGCCAGCTTCCCGGTCTTGGGGTCTTCGGTTCGCACGAAGAAGCGCTGCCCGTGCAGCTCGCGCGTCACCGGCATGTGGGTGGAGATGAACCGGATTGCCGGATTGTTGGCGACGTCCAAAGGCTGATCGCCAGCGAAAAACATCTTGATCCCGGTGAAGATCAGAAATGCGGCGAAGATATAGAGCACCCAGTAGGCCTCGTTCACCAGGGCCGCTCCCCCGGCGATCATCAAACCGCGCAATATGATCACGGCGATGATGCCCCACAGCAACGCCCGGTACTGGTATTTCGCGGGTATGGCGAAATATGAGAATATGAGGCTGATCACGAAGACGTTGTCGATAGACAACGCCTTTTCGATAAAGAACCCGGTGAAATATTGCATGCCCGGCTCCGGGCCTCGTGCGTACCAGACCCACGCACCGAACAGCAGAGCCACGCCTATATAGAAGAGCGACAGCCTGAGGCTCTCGCCGATGCCCATCTCCCGGTCCTCCTTGTGGAGGATGCCGAGATCGAATGCTGTCAAGGCGATCACCAGGCCCAGGAAGGACAGCCAGAACCAGGCCGGGGTGCCGAGAAAATCGATGAACAGGAAATCCATATTCAAGGTCCGCTCATATGCTAG
>JBKBPQ010000018.1:0-49493 GCA_046293155.1 Allosphingosinicella sp.
CGGGATCGATGCCGAGCTGCGCCTCGTCGATCGCGACGAAGGCGAAGTCGCGGCGAAGGTCGCTCTCCTCCTTGCCGCGCACCGGCATCGATTCGGCGGTACACAGGAACCAGCGCGCCTGGGGTGGAAGGATCTTCTCCTCGCCGGTGATCAGAGCGACCTCGTTCGGTCCCTTGATCTTGACGACTCGATCATAGACCTCGCGGGCGAGCAGGCGCAGCGGGAAGCCGATGAGGCCGGAGGAATGGCCGCACATCCGCTCGACGGCGAGATGAGTCTTGCCGGTGTTGGTCGGGCCCAGGACGGCCTTTACGGTCGAAAGTCCCAAGTCCTTCATCATCCCTAGATTGGGCGAACGTTCGCCAAGCGCAATCTTTCCACTCCGATGGTCCGCGGAAAACATATGTAACGCGGCTTTAACCATTGACGCGCACAGGGTGGAAAGCGGTAAGCTCTTGATATTCAGCGCGAGGGGCTGAGCAGCTTTGTACCAGTTCAGGGATTTTGCCCCGGCAGGGAACGTACCGGCCGCGCGCCTGCGCGGGACCGGGGCTTTCGGGATGGCATCGCCCGCCGCCAGGCCCGCTCCGCGCCAGCAGTTCTCCCTCGTCGTCGATCTCGGCAGCGGCATCGGCTCGCGGCAGTGGCTTCGCGGCCTCGCGACCTGCGGCGCGCTCTGCTTCGCGGCCTGGTCGTTCTGGCCGGCGATGGCGACCACGCCGGGCCTCAGCCCGCCGCCGCTGACTCCTGATCTGCGCGAGGAGAATGACGCGCTCGCCATCGCGCCCGCCGCGCTCGGCAGCACCACGGGCCGGCGGATGGCGCCGACCGACGCGGTCCAGCCGCTCGCCGACGCGCCCGAGCGCCCGACCGTCGACATCCGCGCCACCCTCGCCGGTGCCGGCGACATCGTCGCCACCCTGACCCGCTCCGGAGTGTCCCAGGCCGAGGCCCAGGCGATCGCCGCGATGATCGCGGGCGCGGTCCCGCTCGACCAGATCGCCGCCGGCACCCTGCTCGAGCTTCGCCTCGGCCGCCGCCTCAGCATGACCGCGCCGCGGCCGGTCGAGCGGCTCACGCTTCGCGCCACCTTCGGAATGAAGATCGACATTCAGCGGGCCGGTGGCCAGCTGGTGCTCAACCGCCAGCCGATCGACGTCGATTCGACCCCGCTCCGTATCCAGGGGACGGTCGGCGGGAGCCTCTACCGTTCCGCCCGCGCCGCCGGAGTCGCGCCGCGAATCGTCGAGGCCTATATCCGGGCGCTCGCCGGCCATGTTGGCGTGCCCGGCGGTCTGGGCGCGGGCGACCGGTTCGACATCATCGTCGAGCATCGTCGCGCCGCGACCGGCGAGACCCAGACCGGCAACCTCCTCTATGCCGGCCTGGATCGCGCCACCGGCCGCGACATCCAGCTCATGCAGTGGACCGTTGGCGGCCGCGCGCAGTGGATGGAAGCGTCCGGGGTGGGCCGCGAGAGCAGCAGCGGTTTCCGGATGCCGGTCCAGGGCCGCATCACCTCCAGTTTCGGCCGCCGGGTCCACCCGATCCTGCGCTATGCCCGCTTTCATGCCGGGATCGACTTCGGCGCGCCCTACGGCGCCCCGATCGTGGCGGCGGCGAGCGGGCGGGTGGTGTCGGCGGGCTGGCAGGGCGGCTACGGCCGCGCGGTCAAGATCAGCCATGGCGGCGCTATCCAGACCCTCTACGGCCACATGAGCAGCCTCGCCGTCGCCCCCGGCCAGCAGGTCGCTGCCGGCCAGGTGATCGGCTATGTCGGCTCGTCGGGCTTCTCGACCGGCCCGCACCTCCATTACGAGCTTCACCGCGGCGGCACGCCAATCGACCCGGCGTCGTTCCGCTTCACCACCCGCGCTGCGCTGTCGGGCGGCGAGCTAGCCTCGTTCCGGGCGCGCATGCAGAGCCTGCTCGCGACGCCGGTCGGCGCCGCGCCGGCGGCGGACCGAGTAACGTTCGCGGGCGTGGGCGGCACGCAGGCGGGCCTGCGCTAGACAGGTTATCGGGATATCGAGCCAAGCTCCCTCTCCCCAGCCGGGGGAGAGCTTAAAGCGCGTTACCGGCCCTGGGCGCGCCAGCGCTTGACGACGCGGCTGACGATTCCGTCCTCGTCGCCGCTGCGCCGCCACAGCTCGCTGAAATGCGGGTCGGCCGAGGCCGGGCGCCGCTCGCGCTCGAGATCGTCGAACGACACTCGGATCGGGATCGACACGCCCTCGCCGCAGATGATGCACTCGCGGTTGCGAAGCGCCGGGATGACGTCGAGAAAGCCGCGCGCGCCCTCCGGCATCGCGCCCTTCACGAACGCCTGGTCGCGCTCGTTGTTGAGGCGCATCGCGATGAGCGTGCCGCACTGGGAAAGCACGCCCTCGGCGAGGTCGGACGGACGCTGCGTGATGAGGCCCAAGGAGACGCCGTACTTACGGCCCTCCTTGGCGATCCGCTCGAGCACCTTGCGCACCGCCTGGCCGGTCGAGGTCTTGTCGGCCGGGATATAGCGGTGAGCCTCCTCGCAGATGAGGAGGATCGGCCGCTGGACCTCGTTGCGCGACCAGATCGCATAATCGAACACGAGGCGGCTGAGCACCGCCACGACGACCGAGACGATGTCGGACGGAACGCCCGAGACGTCGACGATCGAGATCGGCTTGCCGCCGGACGGAAGCCGGAACACCTTGGAGATGAAGGCCGACATGGTGTCGGCGATCAGCATCCCCGAGAACATGAACTGGTAGCGCGGATCCGACTTCAGCTCGTCGATCTTGCTCTTGAGGCGCATGTAGGGCGCGGTGTCGGTGGCCTTGTTGAGAAGGCCCATCTCGTTGCTGATTGCGTTGGTGAGGTCCGACAGCGTGTACGGGATCGGCGAGTCGACGGTGAGCTTGTTGAGCCCCTCCGCCGTGCGGTTCTTGGAGCGCGCCTGGAGCAGGCACTTCGCCAGGATGTCCATGTCGCGCTGGCGATCGGCGCCCTGCGTGGTGATGAACACCTCGCAATGCTCCTCGAAGTTCATCAGCCAGTAGGGCATCGCCAAGTTGTCGACGTTGAACAGCTCGCCATGGCCCTTGAACGCGGCCGAATATTCGCCGTGCGGGTCGATCATGACGATGTGGCCCTCGGGCGACATGTCGCAAATCTTGTGCATGATCAGCGCCGCGGAGGTCGACTTGCCGGTACCGGTCGAGCCGAGAAGCGCGAAATGCTTGCCGAGGAAGGAGTCGACGAGCAGCGAGGCGCGAACGTCGCGGGTCGGATAGACGGTGCCGATCTCGACATGGGCGCGGGCATCGGCGGCGTAGATCTGCTTGAGGTCGTTGCGGGTCACCGGGAAGGCGCGACTCCCGGGCAGCGGATAGGTGGTGACGCCGCGGCGGAAGTTGGTGAACTGGCCGGAATGCGGGTCCTCGTCGCCCTCGCCGAGGAAGTCCACCTCGGCCAGGATGGCAGCGCCATTTTCGCTTGCCGACAGGGTGCGCACGTTGGCGAGCAGCCAGTGGCGCTGCGCCTGGAGGCGGACTTGGCTTCCGACCTGGCCCGACATGGCGACGCTGGGATCGGGATCGTTGGCGAGCGCGTGAAGACGAGCGCTGTCGAACTCGATCGTCGCGCTGCTTCCGGAAATCGCTAGGACCCGGCCGATCCATTGGCCACCGCTCTCGGCCTGGGGCGCGAAACTGGACGGAGCGGGATCCGCCTCGCTCGCGCTGGACATCGGGATCGGGCTCAGATTGTTCATGTCGGTCATAGGCTCGGCACTGGCTCTCTTCTTGAGACCCCCACCTGCTAGCCCAATTCCGTAAACAACTGCTTGTCCGCGCTTTACGCCGGATTGCGGTCCTATTGCCGGGAGAAGGCGGCGCTCGCGCCGAAGCCGAGCAACAGCGACACCGCGACCGCGGCGATTCCGTAGGAGAAGGACCAGCGCTCGGCGGCGCGTGCGACGAAGCCTTCGAAACCCAATTTCTCGATTTGGATGTCGCGGGTGGCGCCGGCGACCACCCTGCCGTTGCGGATCAGGAAGGTCTCCGCGGTGTAGTTGCCGACCGGCACCCGCGCCGGAACGTTGATGCGCGCGGTGTAGAGCACGCCTTCGGTGATCGAGACCCCGGTGGGATATTCGGCATAGAGGCCTTCGCGGCGGCGCAGGTCGATGAGGCCGGCCTCGAAGCGGCGCATCTCGTCAGTCGGCGAGCCGCCGCCTGGCGACAATTGCAGGTTGTTGAGCCCCAGCTCGTAGATCGCCGCCGTGCGCTCGTCGACGATCTGGTTGATCGGCCGCGACGAGGCGACGGCGTAGAAGGCGGGTGCGGACCGGAAGCGGGTGCGCCCGACATTCATCCAGATGCCCATGACCTTCTGCTTCTCGCGGACGACGATCCGCTCGAGCGGGCCCTTCAGAACGACGACGACGTCAGTGACGCCCTCGGGCGGGCGGCCGCGCGGATAGACGATGGCGCCGTAGAGGAGCAGCTCCTCGCCGGTGAAGCTGTAGCGGATCTCGATCTGACGGTTGGACACTTCCGGCACCAGCCGCGGCTCGCTCTGGCCGAGGGCGAGCGGCATGATGAGCATGAGCAGGAGGACGCGGAGCAGCCTCACAGCAGCTGCACCGTGTAGATCTCCTCCGGCCGCCAGGTGAGTTGGAGGAACATGCGAAGCGCGACGACGAGGACGAGGATGGCGAGGAGGAAGCGTAGCAGCTCGGGCTTCATCGTCTGGGCGAAACGCGCGCCGTACTGAGCGCCGACGACCGAGCCCAAAAGCAAGAGAACCGCGAGCACGATGTCGACCGACCGGGTGGTCGACGCGTGCACCATCGTCGTGACCGCGGTGACGAACAGGATCTGCAGGAGCGAGGTGCCGACGACGACCTGAGCCGACATGCCGAGCAGGTAGATCATCGCCGGCACCATGACGAAGCCGCCGCCGACTCCGAGCAAGGCGGTGAGCAAGCCCGAGAAGAGTCCGAGGATGAACGGCGCGAGCGGCGAGATATACAGGCCGGAGCGGTAGAAGCGCCAGCGGAACGGAAGCGCGGCGACGATCGGGTTGTGGCGGCGAGGCGGCCGCTCGCTAGCCTTCGGCTTCAAATAGCCGAGGGCGGTGGCGGACTCCCTCGCCATCAGCCCGCCGATGCTGCCGAGGAGCACGACGTAGAGCAGAAGAACGACCGTATCGATCTGGCCGATATTCTGGAGCAGCCGGAACAGGAACACGCCGGCGACCGCGCCGGCCACGCCGCCCGCGATGATCACCCCGCCCATCTGATAGTCGACGCCCTTGCGCCTGCGGTGGGCGAGCACCCCGGAGATCGACGTGCCGGTGATCTGGGTCGCCGACGATGCCACCGCGACCGACGGCGGGATGCCATAGAAGATCAGAATCGGCGTGGTGAGGAAGCCGCCGCCGACCCCGACCATTCCGGTCAGCAGGCCGACCACGCCGCCGAGCGCGATGATCACGAGCGCGTTGACCGACAGGCCGGCAATCGGGAGGTAGAGATCCATCGCGGCGCGACGCTAGCGGCCAATCCCGGCGGGTGGAAGCGGGGAGGCGGCGCGAAAGATCACGGTCATGCGCTGTTCCTCGGAACCCGTCGGGCGCGAAACCCGTTCCAGCGCAATGATCTATCCCATCCTCGCCGCGGCCGTGCTCGGCATGGTCGGATACATGTTCTGGTGCGCGGCTTATGTGATGCGAAAGGAACGCATCCGCAACGAGCGCGAGGCGATGCGCGGACGGCATGCCTTTACGCGAATGCACCGGGCGCGGCTGCTCCTGCAGCGCGCGTTTGGGTCTCCCGAGGAGCCCTCCTGGCAGCCGGCCGTGCTGGAACGGCTTGCCGCCTCCGGGCGCGACCGGCCCGAGTAATTGCCCGGTCAGGTCGCGAGGCGGACGAGGGCGAGGCCGGCGAATAGCGCCAGGATCGACAGGACGACTGATCCCGCCACATAGGCAGCCGCAGCTCCGGTCGCTCCGCGCTGCCAAAGCATGACCGCGTCGTGGCTGAATGCCGAGAAGGTCGTGAAGCCGCCCATCAGCCCGGAGGTGAGGAACAGGCGGCCGGGGTGCTCGTCCCATCCGCGGGCGAGGAGCCAGCCGGCAAGGAGGCCCATGATCAGGCTTCCGACCACGTTGACCAGCAATGTGCCGACGGGGAAATCGGCGCCCGCGGCTGCGACCGCGCGATTCACGCCGTGCCGGAGCGCTGCGCCAAGCCCGCCGCCGATGAAAACGAGCAGGTAGGACATCATCGCTGCGGTGTTCCCAGCCGCTCCAGAGCCCAGGCGGCGGCTTCGGCCACGACAGGGTCCTCATCCTGGAGCAGGCGCTGGAGCGGCGGGATGAGGTCGGGGAGGCCGCTATTGCCGGCGGCGATGGCGGCGTTGCGGACCATGCGGTTGCGGCCGATGCGCTTGATCGGCGAGCCCGAAAAGACCTGGCGGAAGCCGGCGTCGTCGAGCGCGAGCAGGTCGGCCAGCGCGGGGGCGGTGAGCTCGGCGCGCGGAGCGAAGGCGGCGTTGGCGCGCGCGGCCTGGGCGAAGCGGTTCCACGGGCACACTGCCAGGCAATCGTCGCAGCCATAGATGCGGTTACCCATCGCTTCGCGCAGCTCGTTCGGGATCGGGCCCTTATGCTCGATGGTGAGGTAGGAGATGCAGCGCCGCGCATCGATCTGGAACGGCGCCGGAAAGGCGTTCGTGGGACACGCGTCGAGGCATCGCGTGCAAGAGCCGCAGCGGGCCGCGTGCGGCACGTCCGGCTCCAACTCTAGAGTGGTGAAGATCGCGCCGAGGAACAGCCAGCTGCCGTCCTCGCGGCTGACCAAATTGGTATGCTTGCCCTGCCAGCCGAGACCGGCGGCCTCGGCGAGCGGCTTCTCCATCACCGGTGCCGTGTCTACGAACACCTTGAGTTCGCTCGGCACCTGCTCGACCATCCACCGCGCGAGGTGCTTCAGCGCCTTCTTGACCGTGTCGTGATAGTCGGCGCCCTGGGCATAGACCGAGATCCGGCCGCGGTCCGGATGGCCGGCAAGCGCCAGCGGATCGGCGGCGGGCGCGTAGCTCATGCCGAGCGAGATCACGCTCCTCACGTCCGGCCACAGCGATGTCGGGCGCGAGCGGCGCTGGGCCGTCTCCTCCATCCAGATCATGCTGCCATGGGCGCCGCGGTCCAGCCATTCGCGAAGCCGCGCCGCGCTTTCGGGCGCGGCGTCGGCCGGCGCGATTCCGAAGGCGCAGAAGCCGAGGTCGCGTGCTTTTTCCTCGAGGCGGCGGCGGTCCATAGGCTTGCCATGTGGCATCGCCGGGCGATAGCACAAGCCATATCGGCGGGGGAGTATCGCGGGCGTGAGCGGCGGTTTAGCGATTGGGGCCAAAGGCCTTTTCAAGGCTTTTGACGGGAAGCCGGCGGTCAACGGCATCGATCTCCAGGTGCCCCAAGGAAGCATTTACGGAATCCTCGGCCCCAACGGCGCCGGCAAGACGACGACGATCCGAATGCTCCTCGGCATCATCGAGCCGGACAGCGGCAGCCGCACCCTGCTCGGCCGCGCCCGCCCGCTCGAGGCCGCGCGCGAGGTCGGCTACCTGCCCGAGGAGCGCGGCCTTTATCCCTCGATGCATTGCCGCGAGGCGATCGCCTTCATGGGCGCTCTCCGCGGCCTTCCGCTCGACGTCGGCCGCAAGCGCGCCGAGACCTTGCTCAAGGACAACGGTCTCGGCGACTATGTGGCCAAGCCCATCAAGAGCCTATCCAAGGGCATGGCGCAGACCGTCCAGCTGTTCGGGACCATCGTCCACCAGCCCAAATTGGTCGTCCTCGACGAGCCCTTCTCCGGCCTCGACGCCATCAACCAGGGCCGCCTCGAGCAGCTCATCCGCGACGAGGCGGCGGCGGGCACGACGGTGATCTTCTCCACCCACGTCATCCACCATGCCGAGCGGCTGTGCGAGCGGATCGCGATCATCGCCGAGGGCAAGGTCCGCTTCGAGGGCGAGGTCGCGGCGGCGCGCGATCGGCTTCGCCCGCAGGTCCGTCTTCGCACCCGGCAGCAGGACGGCGCCTGGCGCTCGGCCTTGCCGGCTGAGGCGGTCCGCAAGGGCGAGGTCTGGCATTTCGAGCTGCCGCTCTCCGGAGTCGAGCCCTTGCTCAAGGCGCTGATCGACGGCGGCGCCGGAATCGAAGAATTGTCGATCGAGCGGCCCGGCCTTCACGACGCGTTCGTCGCAATCGCCGGCGAGGCGGCGGCACGCGCGATCGAGGAAGACCAACGGCGCGATCTGGAGACTGCGGCATGACCAGTCTGTTCGAAAGCGCCTGGGTCATCGCCCGCCGTGACTTCATCGCGAGCGTCTACACGCGCAGCTTCATCTTCTTCATGCTGACGCCTCTGCTGGTGGTCGGCTTCTCGATCCTGATCGGTTTCGTCAGCGCCAAGTCGGACCTCGAGGACATCCCGGCCGTCGCGGTGGTGACCGACAGCGCTACCGCCGATGCCCTCAACCAGGCCCGCGCCCGGCTTGTCGCGCAGACCAGCGAGCGCAGCTTCCCGGTCCTCCGCCGCATCGACCCGGCGGAGAATGTCCAGGCGCAGGCGCGAATTCTCCTCGCCGACGAGGAAGCCGGGCTGTCCGCGGTGTTCAGCGGCACCCTGGAGCGGCCGGTGCTTCACGGCCCCGGTCGGATCGACGAGTTCGTCGGCGAGCGCATGACGCTGATCGTCGACCAAGCCCAGCGCAATGCCGCGCTGACCGCTGCCGCGCCCGATTTCCGCCCTGCCGCGCTCCAGCGCGACATGACCGGCGAGGCAGTCGGCAACCTGCGCGAGATCCGCACCGGAGTGGCGCGGTTCGGCCAGTTCATCGTATTCTTCTTCACGCTCCTCCTTGCCACGATGCTTCTGTCAAACCTGATCGAGGAGAAGTCAAACAAGGTAATCGAGGTGCTCGCCGCCGCGGTTCCACTCGACGCCATCTTCCTCGGCAAGCTTCTCGCCATGCTCGCCGTGTCGCTGGTCGGCATCGCTCTGTGGGGCGGCGTATTCGCGCTCGCCGCGGCCTTCTCGGTCCAGCTCTTGCCCGAGGGCGTCGACCTCCCCGCCATCTCTCCAGCGGTGGGCTGGGGCGCCTATGCCATCCTGCTTCCGGTCTACTACACGACCAACTACATGCTCCTGGGCTCGCTGTTCCTTGGCATCGGCGCCCAGGCGAACAGCGTCCGCGAGGTTCAGACGCTGAACATGCCGATCACCTTCCTCCAGATGGGCGTGTTCGTGCTGGCGATGCTGGTGGTCGGCAACAAGGGCGGGGTCCTGCCGATGGTCGCCTACATCTTCCCGTTTTCTTCGCCGCTGGCGATGATCGCTGAGGCCGGCCAGTCGCCGGAGCTGTGGCCGCACCTGCTCGCGATCGCCTGGCAGGCCCTGTGGGTGTTTCTGATCATCCGGATCTCGGCCGGCATGTTCCGCAAGACGGTGCTGAAATCGGGCGGCGAGCTGCGCATCATGCCGCGCCTGTCGATCGGCCGGCGCCGCGGCTGAACCGGGCGAAGCGGCTGGCGGAGACGGAGGGATTCGAACTGAGGCGGAGCACCGAGGAGAATTTCCTCGGCGGTTACCGTTCTTAGAGACGGATGCCCCCGCGCGTGCCCCCGGCTCGTTACGGTGGTCGGTTGATGATACGGACGCACTGAATGTCCCTTACCAGTTCAAGGGATGATAGGGGAGATTGACTCCGCCCTCCCGCGAGGGTGGTGTGTTATCCTTACCGACGCCCAAGCAATCGCGTTGCCCATCCCGCCCGAAAAGCCAGCCAGGCCGCGTGGGTCTCCTGACGGCCCCTGTCATTCGGGAGGTGCCGCTCCACCTCGCCCCAGCCGAGCGGTCCCAGGCGCCGGAGCGGAATCAGAAGATGCACGTGAAGATGCGACCCGGAGGCGGCGAGATTCGGCGCGTGCATTGCCATAACTACAGCGAGCCGCCGCTCCGGATTGAGTACGAAGTGGTCCATGGCGAACGCTCGGGCCTCCTCCCAAGGGGCATGCATGTTGACCGCCTCCGGAAAGTGAAGCGTCACTTGAACGAAGGCGTGCGTTTCATGCGCCGGCATCGTGGCGTCGAAGCGCTCGAGCAGATGCCGCACGTCCATATAATCGGCCTGCGCATCGAGCGGGATCAACGGATCCGCGCGTGCGGCAGTGACCGCATCGGGATCGTCGTCGGTGCCCGGCTTGGGCTGGAATTTCTTCAAGACCTTCGCCTTGATCCCCTTGCGGGCCCCGTCATTTTCCCACCAGAATCGGCTGAAGCTGAAATTTTCAGTCCCCTCGGTGCCGTGGTGGAAGGCCTTGAGGATGGCGGGTGCGGACTCGGCGGCGGAGACCGGCTTTGGGGCCGCTGACTTCTTCGCGACGACCTTCTTCGGCGTCGCGGGCTTCGCGGCAGGCTTCTTCTTCGTTGCGGCGACCATCTCAGCGCCTCCGGACGAAGTCTGCGAGATAGTCGGCGCCCCGGGCGAGGCCGTAGAACCGTTCCTTTCTGTTCAGGAGCGGCGGCGCTTCTACTCTGTCCAGACCCCACTGAGATAGGCGCAAATAGGTGTCGCCGCCGCCATCCGGGATGAGCCAGCCGGTGCCGCCTTCCGATATCCACAGCACGTGGCGCAGGTGCCAGCTCCCTTCATGATAAACGTCGAAGGTGTAGCGCGCGCGCGAAGCCGGCGTGATATAGTCTCGCACGATCAGGCCGGAGAGGCCCGTCGCACTGCAGACGGTCCTGACTTCGTCGAGCAGGATCGGGCGCTGGCAGGCGCTGCCGTAGAGCACGAGCTGCGCCTGCGGCATCCACCAGCAGCCGCGCGGCAGGATGCCGCTCCGATGCGGCGTCACGTCCACTGGCACGTCGATCAGCTCGGCGATCGCCAGCATCTTCTCCTTGGTGTTGGGCCTTGGCTCGGGGAGCAAGGGCAAGTCGCGCAGTTCAACGAGAGTGAGAGTATCGAGCATTCATTCAGTCCTTCGGCAGCGACGCGTCTGCGTCATTCAGTTGCGGCTGCCTGATTTCATTTCCCAGCCAGCCTCAGGCTGAGCGTTCTCCCATTTGCCTTTCCCTCCTTCGGTCGCTGCCGCATGGGCGCATGTCGGCAGGGAGGCCCGCATTGAGATATTGGCGCGGCTATTCGCCCCCGTCGCGCCGCCATACGGCTTCCGCTGTTGCGGCTCGGAACGCGCGCAGGACGTAAGCCCCGATCAGCTCGACGTCCTTTGTAGCGATGACGTCGAATAGGTGCGGCGGCTTGTCTCGCGAAGCGAGCCAGGCGTCGAGCTTGGCGAAGATTTCGTCATCCACCCGATAGCGGTCGGTTAACAGGTAGCGGCGGTTGAGCGTCTGAACGACATTCCCGTCGGCGATGTCGCCGACCGAGTTCACGACGAGTGATGTTGAGATATAGGCGCCATCGCGAAACTGCCCTTGGCGGTCATGGGCGACCTTGCCGGCCAGGAACCGGCGCTCGCCGGAAATCTCGCAGATGACCCAGTCGCTGAGCACAGCGTCATATTCGGATTGCACGTTTTCTTCCTTCCAGCTTCTGCGCTGGAAGTCCCCTCAGAAGACGATGCTCGCATCGTAAGCCTGCTCCGTGTCGAGGCGGCCGCCGTTCGATGCTCCGGAACGCTCAGGCTTGTCGCAGAACAGCGCAAGTCGCGGGTTGGGAAGCTTCGCGGTGGTCAGCCACCGGCCCAGCTTCTCCCATTGTTCCAGCGCATAGCCGGGCTCGTCACGGCACAGCCAGTGTTGGGCGAGCAGCCAGGTGGCGACGACGTCCTGCTCGCAATAATGCTCAATTTCGTCCCACGCCCCGACGGCTGCGAGCGCGGCGACGCCGCCGCCGTCTCCGCCGGTTTTGACCGGGATACCGAACGCGGCGCAGAGGTGAACGAGCTGGATGCCCGGACCGCGACCTTTGATTTCCTCGAGCAGGTCGATGTGAAGCGTGGGCCGGGCCGGGCTCCACAGCTTGCCGATGTTCGTCGCCGGCTCCTGGGCGATGATGGCACGGGCCATCAGGACCGGCACGTCGAACGCTCGGCCGTTATAGCTGAACACGGTGCGGGCGCCGTCGAGCGCCCGCTCGACGCTGGCGACGATGCCGCGCTCGGCCATGCTTGTCCTTGAAAAACTGCGGAGACCAAAGCTCAAATCTCCCGATCGAGCGCTCTCGACGGTAAGGACGGACACGCAGACGATCGCGTGAAGCGGCCAAGGGATAAATTCGCCAGGTTCCGGCACATAGCCGGCGCGCTCCATCGTGGCGGTATCGGCGATCGTCTCGATATCGATGACGGCGGTTTTCATTTTTCTTTTTCCTCAAAGGGTTGGACCAATCCCACTTGGACCACCCTTGCTCGACCGCCTTCTCCCATGCACAACGCAAGCGCATGGCGACGCTCGACAATCCGATCCTGAATTCCCCTTACCGGGCGCCGACACGGCACTGGGTGCTCGACGATTCGGGCAAGCCGACCGGCGAGTGCGTGGCCGAGCGGCGGCGCTCCGAATATATCGTCGCGGTCGCGACGCCGAAGCGAAAGCGCGGCGGGCAGGAAGAGATGGTCTTCGACGAGGATGCGCGGTCCGAGCCGCGCGCCAACGATCGAATTAACGCCATCCGCGCGGAGGTCGACAAGTGGCGCGCGGCGCCGGAATCATCCTGGGGCGTCACCTATGAGACCGCCCGGCTGCTCAAGCATTGGCGAGACACCAGTGATCGCGAGCGCCCGCTGTTCTTCTGTCAGGTCGAGGCGGCCGAGACCATCATCTGGCTAACCGAGGTCGCGTCGAAGGCGGGCAGCGGCCATCTCGGCTATTTCGAGGAAGCCGGCGAGGCCGCAAATCCCGGCCTGTTCCGGCTGGCCATGAAGCTCGCGACCGGCGCCGGCAAGACGACTGTCATGGCGATGCTGATCGCGTGGCAGGCGATCAACAAGGCCCGCCGCCCGCAGTCGAAGACGTTCACCGATGCCTTCCTGCTGGTCGCACCCGGCATCACCATCAAGGATCGGCTGCGCGTCCTTCTCCCCGAGACGACGAACTCGATCTACGAGCGCCTGTCGATCGTGCCGCGCGACATGATGGACGATCTCAAGAAGGCGCGGATCGTCATCACCAACTTTCATGCCTTCCAGCTCAAAACCAAGACCGAGATCAGCAAGGGCACCCGCGAGGTAATGCGTGGCCGCGACGATCCCGAGGAGTTCGACGCCCGATTCCGCGAGACTGAGGACGAAATGGTGATGCGGATCGCCCGGCCGCTGATGGGGCGGCGCGGCATCATCGTCATCAACGACGAAGCGCACCATTGCTACGAAGCGCCGCCGACGGCCGCCCAACCGGTGGCGCGGTCCGAGGAGGAGAGCCAGGCCGAAGCGGACGCCGAAGCCGAAGCGAGCCGCAAGGAGGCGCGGGTCTGGATCAACGGCATTCGTGCCGTTGATCGCGTCCTGGGTGTGAAGGTCGTCTACGACCTTTCCGCCACTCCCTTCTTCCTGCGCGGGTCGGGACAGGAGGAAGGCAAGCTCTTCCCATGGGTCGCGTCGGATTTTTCGCTGATGGATGCGATCGAGGCCGGCATCGTGAAGGTGCCGCGCGTGCCGACCCACGACGATGTGGTGAAGCGCGACGAGCCGATCTTCCGCCACGTTTACAAGCACGTCCGTGACGGCCTGCCGCGCAAAGGCCGGCGCAAGGGCGGCACGCTGTCGCCGGGCGAGCTTCCCGCCCAGCTAGAGGCCGCGCTGAAGGCGCTCTATCGCGACTATGCCGCGCGCTACGGGGAATGGATGGCCAAGGGCGCGGAGACGCCGCCCGTCTTCATCGTTGTTGCCAACAATACGTCGACATCCAAGCTGATCCACGACTGGATCGCGGGCTGGTGCGAGAATCCGGACGAGGAGGATCCGGCCAAGCGCCGCTGGCGCGCAGGCAACCTGCCCCTGTTTAACAATGTCGAGGACGGCCAGCCTCTCAATCGCCGCCGTACTGTCCTGATTGACAGCCACGAGCTCGACAGTGGCGATGCCATCTCGGACGCCTTCAAGTCAGTCGCCTCAGACGAGATAGAAGCCTTCCGCCGCGAGTTGCGCCGCACGCCCGGACGGGATGCGGACGCGCTGACCGACGCCGATCTGCTCCGGGAGGTGATGAACACCGTCGGGCAGAACGGTAAGCTCGGCGGCCCGGTGCGCTGCGTCGTCTCGGTGTCGATGCTCACCGAGGGGTGGGATGCCAACACCGTTACGCACATCCTCGGATGCCGCGCTTTCGGCACCCGCCTTCTGTGCGAGCAGGTCGTCGGCCGCGCACTTCGCCGCGTTTCCTACGAACCCAACGACGAGGGCATGTTCCGGCCGGAATATGCCGAGGTGCTGGGCGTGCCGTTCGATTTCATGCCGGCCAATTCGGCCAAGGATTTCGCCCCGCCCAAGCCACGCACCCGCATTTTCGCCGACGAGAAGCGCCCCGCGCCCGAAATCCGCTTCCCTCGCGTTCTCGGCTACCGCGTGCAGTTCCCTAAGGGCCGCCTCAACTCCACGTTCGGCGATGGCAGCACGATGCGGTTGGGCGCGGATACCCCCATCCCCCGCGAGACCGAGATCGATCCGCTCGTCGGCGCGGGCAACCGGCTCGACCTGGGTGAGCTTGACGCGATCCGGCCGCAGACGATCGCCTATATGCTCGCCAAGCGCGCGCTGGAGCGCTGGGCACTGATGGCCGAGAACATGGGCGGCGAGCCGCTGTTCCTATTTCCGCAGTTTCTCGCCATCGCGCGGCGCTGGCTTTCTGAATGCCTACACCTCGCCGACGGCCGCACCGTCGGCTATCTGAGCCTGGCCGGCTATCGCGACGAGGCCGTGGAGAGGATCGTCCGCTCCTGCGCCAAGGCGCTCGACCGCGCGGGTAAGGAGGAGATTCTCCCCGTCCTGCCACCCTTCGATCAGGAGGGGTCGAGCCGGCATGTTGACATGTTTACCGCCAAGACCACGCTGCTCGAGACCGATCCGGCGAAGTGCCAAGTAAGACGCTGGCGTCTTCAGGCTGGACAATACTACGTCGCAGCGCCCGCCGGGCAGCTTCCCGGTGACCGTCAACGGCCGGGCTTACGGGCCCGGCAAGGGTTTCTGGAAAACAGGGCCCGAAGGGATGGTGCGCCTTGCAAAGGCAACTCGTCTTGCTGAGGCGAAGAATTCGCTGACCTACGTCCGCCAGCTCTCCGACTTCCGCGCCATCGAAATCGGCAACGTGTGGACCGACATGGGCACGGGTAGCTTCACTGACGACAAGATCTACGTTGTTCAGTCGTCGACAAAGATCGTGGAGCGTTGCCTTCTCATGGCAACCGACCCGGGCGATCTCGTTCTCGACCCGACCTGCGGGTCTGGCACAACGGCATATGTTGCTGAGCAATGGGGCCGGCGCTGGATCACCATTGACACCAGCCGCGTCGCGCTGACGCTCGCGCGGACGCGGTTGATGGGTGCCCGCTATGCCTGGTATGCGCTGAAGGACAGCGAGGCGGGCGCGGTCGAGGAACTCAGGCTGACGTTGGGCCGCAAGCCGAGCGAGGCCGAAGCGGCCGAGGCGCGCAAAGGCCCGTTCACGAACGATGTCGCCCAAGGCCTCGTTCTCAACCGGGTGCCGCACATCACGCTGAAATCGATCGCCAACAACAAGGCGATCGACGTCATCTGGGACCAGTGGCAGGAAAAGCTGGAGCCGCTGCGTGCCGAACTCAACGCCACCGCCGGCACGGCGTGGGAAGAGTGGCAGATTCCGCGCGCCCCCATCTATCCCTGGGACGAGAAGCCGGCCAAGGCGCATGCCAAGATCAAAGCCCTGCTCGCCGAGCGTGAGCGGATGCGGTCGAACTGGGATCGCGGCGACGAGGAGATCGACGAAACCGACATCGCCAAGCAGGACAAGAAGATCGGCAAGGCGATCGGCGAGCTTAATAAGCTGCTCGGCCGCACCTACAGCATCGAGACGTTGCCTGAGCATGCCGGTGACCCGCTGCCCACCGCCGCGCTGGAGCCGCACTCCGCCTGGTGGGAGGCTCGGATTGGCCGGCAGAAGGAGATCGACAAGTCGATCGCCGACAATGCCGAGACTGAATTTCTTGTCGACAAGCCCGTCGAGCTGAAGGGCACGGTGCGTGTCGCCGGCCCGTTTACCGTCGACAGCCTTTCGCCCCACCGCGTGCTTCCCGCCGATGAGGACGACCCGCTGCTCCTTGCCGCGCTCGACGAGGATCAGGCGGCGCCGAACCGGCTTGCCGCGCGCAGTGACGGCGGCGAGGCGAGCGACGATTTCATGCGCGTCGTGCTGGACAACCTGAAGGTGGCCGGCGTGGGCAACACCAAGAAGGGCGAGCGGCTCCGCTTTACGGCGATCCGCCCCTTCGCCGGCCGCTATGTCAATGCCGAGGGGCGCTATACCGAGGGCGACACGGAGGGCGCCCCCGAGCGCCGCGCGGCCATCTTCATCGGCCCGGAATATGACACCGTCACCCGCGCGATGATCGTCCAGGCCGCGCGCGAGGCCGCCGATCTGTTCGACGTGCTCGTCGTGTGCGGTTTCGCCTTCGAGGCGCACGCCTCGACAGACACCATGCAGCTCGGCCGCCTGACCGTGCTCAAGGTCAACATGAACCAGGATCTTCGCATGGGGGATCGGCTCAAGACGGCCGATCAGGGCAATCTGTTCGTCGTGTTCGGCGAGCCAGACGTGGTGCCCCGCCGCCGCAGCGACGGCGATTATGAGGTGGAGATCAAGGGCGTCGACATCTTCAACCCCAACACCGGCGAGCAGAAATCGTCGGGCAAGGTCGAGGACGACGTCGCCTGCTGGTTTATCGACGACGATTATGACGAGACCAGCTTCTTCGTCCGCCAGGCCTATTTCCTGGGCGGCAAAGACCCGTACGAGAAGCTCAAGACCGCGCTCAAGGCTGAGCTCGACGAGGACGCCTGGAGCGTCCTCAACTCCACCGTCTCACGCCCCTTTCCGGCACCATCGACCGGCAAGATCGCAGTGAAGGTCATCAACCACTATGGTGACGAGGTGATGAAGGTCTACCCGATCGCCGAGGCGACAACCTGAGCCCTGTCACGCGGCGAGAGCGCGACGTGGGATTTTCTTAGGGGCCGGCAATCTGCCCTCGGAGATAATCGCGAGTGGCTACCAGCCCGTTCCCTTGGCGATTGAGCATCAGATTCAATACCGTGCCTCCGGCGAACAGCGGGTGGGCGTTCGGTCGACGGAGCCATGCGTCCGCCCGATCCGGCACCGGCAGGAGCGTGTTGATCGAACGGAAGATGTCGAGCAACGTCGCCAACCGCTCTGCCACGTCAGTAGGCACATCGTCGAGTGGCCCGCGACGAACCATTTCGAGATCCGCGATTTCGTGAAGCCCCAGTAGGCTCAGCTGCTCGGCCTCGGTGAGCGACCAAGCCCGTACCAAGCCATCGAATACCCGCATCGCCGCATTCTTCGTTGGCCTTTCAACCACGCGCGGCCCCGATTCGTAGGGCGGCCTTAACTGTCATCATTTCATCCCTTCAAGCGTATCATCCGGGAGACGCAATAAGCTTTGGTTCACAGCGCCGTCCCACAACGATGGCGACCCATTATCGCCGGGCAGGGAGGGATTTTATGCCATCGTTGACCGGCGACATCATCAACCGTGTCCGTCGCCTGCCCAAGCCGACCAGCGCCGCTGAAGCGCTCCAGCCGATGTTCGAGGCGGTGAGCAATGCGATGCATGCCGTCGATGATCTTGGTCGGCCTGGGCGGATCGACGTCACGATTGAGCTGGGAGCCAAGCCCAGCGAGCATGTTATCACCGTTCTCGACTCCGGCGTGGGCCTTGATCCCGGCCGCTTTGATGCCTTTCTGACGACGGACACCGACTTCAAGAGCAACCGGGGTGGAAAGGGCATTGGGCGGCTCCTCTGGCTTGACGCCTTCGAGAGCATCTCGGTCGACAGCATCTATGAGCATGATGGCAGACTCTTCCGCCGCACCTTCAACTTCGTTCTGGCTAAGAACGATCAGGTTCAGGGCGAGACTGTGGAGGAACTTGCGGCAGGCTCTGCCGCAAGCGGCACCGGGATCACCCTACGGGGGTTGCGCGGGACCGCCTACCAGGGAGAATTCCCGAGCCGCTCCGAAACGATCGTGCGCCATTTCGGCTCGCATTTCTTGGCCGAGTTCATTCTGGGCCAGTCGCCTCCTGTCCATCTCACCGTTGGCGATCAGACGGTCGAGTTCCCCGGCGCGATCAAGGATCTACTGATTGAGGAGCGGGGCCGGTCGGAGATCGATGCAGGAGAATTCGGGGCGCTGGCCATCGATCATTTCGTGTTCGACAAGGCGGCAAGCTCTGACTTCGACGGGAATCACCAGCTCCACCTTGTTGCCAACGGCCGAACCGTCACCACGCGCAAGGTCGACGGACTGCTCGGCGTCGGCCGCTTCGGCGAGAACGCGCGAGCGGTCTATCACGGGTGCGTGCAGGGCGACTTTCTGGACGAGCGCGTCAATCAGGAGCGGACCAACTTCAATTTCAGCGAAGCGGTTGCGGACGAGATCACCAAGGTTTGCGCGCGCGCCGTCTCGGAAGAAGCACTGGACGATGAGGTAAAGGCCTTCGACAGCTCACGCCTCACGACGATGAATGAATTTCTGCAAAAATATCCGTCGTTTGGCTTCGCGAGCCCGGAGGAATTGCTTGAGAAAACCCCGAAGAACGCGGTCAAACCTGAGCAGTTCGCCCAGGCTCTGATCCCGACACGCATACGCCGCGACACCGAGCGTGATCGGCGCGTCCAGGAGGTGGTGAACAAGCTCGGTACCGGAGAAGCCTTGTCCGGCGACTTCGCCGAGCTGGTGCGCGCGGCCGCCGATGACGTGAAGGCGGAAGAGCAGCGTCAGCTGACCGAATATGTGCTTCGCCGGAAGCTCGTTCTCGACGTCATGGAATTGCTTATCTCCCGCGTCCGCGAGCGGACGGGGGAGGATGACTTCCATCTGGAGGAAACCCTCCACCAGTTCATCTGTCCGATGCGCGTGCGCGGTGACGATTCGAACCGGATCGAGACCTCCGATCACGACCTCTGGGTCGTCGACGAGCGCCTGACCTTTGCCACATATTTCGCCTCGAACGCCCCGATCTCTCAGCTGGTCAGCGAATCCCGGAGCACCGAGCGACCCGACGTCGTGATCTGGGACAAGATTCACGGCTTGGGGGTCGAGGGCGAGGACCCGCTCAAGCGGGTGCTGCTGATCGAGTTCAAGAAGCCAGGCCGTGAAGATTACAGCGAGCGATACTCACCGCTCAACCAGGTCTCCCGCTATCTCAATCAGCTCGAAAAGGGCGAGATCGAGGGCCTAAACCGACAGCGGGTGAGAGTGGCGCCGGACTGCGTCTTCTACTGCTATGTCATCGCAGACATCGTCGGCGCGCTCGATATCCATACCTCGACATGGAAGACGACGGCCGACGGCCGAGGCCGGTGGACCGAGCTCAGTGGCAAATTTCGCGGCTCGATCGAAGTGGTCGAATGGCGCGATCTGATCGCCGACGCCCGCGCCCGCAACGCCGCTTTCATCAAATTGGCGAGCTGAGCGCGACGCCGGGCTGGCGATCCTGGAAGGCGGCAGGGTCACTCGTCCCTTTCCATCTGCGCGGCCTGCCACGCCATCAGATCCTCAGCCGAATAGCCCGCCTGGGATTGAGCTTCAGCATGAAGCGGCTCTCGATCACGATTCAAATCAGAAGCCCTAACGGTCGTCGCGCTTCTACGCTCGGGCTCAGCCTCGGCCCTGAGCAGCATCCGCTCTCGGACGTGCTGCAGCATAGCGATGCAATCGGAGTCCTCGAGGGCGAGAAACGCCGGACGCCTCACCTCGTAACGACTCGGCAGGGAGTTCACCATATCCCGCGCGGACATGGAGGAAGGGTCGAGCGGGGAGCTCAACAGCGATCGGCTCCAATCATCGAGCGCTTCCTGACGCTTCCGCTGTAGGAATTCCTGAACCCTGGGATTGTCGTCGAACATCGCATGTTCAGCCAAGCGCTTGTTGCGACCGTCGGTCGGGTCATCGTTCAGCACGATCTCGAGCGGGCCCGACCGGCCACTCTCCTTGGTATCCCCGGGCATTTCGCGACGCCGAAGAAGCAGGCCAGCGAAGTTCTGGAGCTCCCTGATCGCCCGATCGATGCGCATCTCGCGAACAAGATCGTCAGCGAGGTCGGGCTTTTCCCATTGCGCGGCATTTGGAGCCGGGGCCGAGGTCGGGAGCTCGGGTTGTTCCTCGACCTCCTTCGCCGCCGTAAGCGGCGAGCCGCTCGCATCAAGAACCTCGATGCGGAGAACAGCGGCGCGCTCGGCGACCAGCCGAAGGTAAGCTTCCGGCCCTCGGGCCGTGACCGAGCCCCAGCGGGCAGCGGCGATCCGAAGCGCTTCGTCGATGCCGTCGGAGCGATCGGCGGCATGAACGACGATCGCGATCCGATGGTCGGTGAAGAGCGGCGTCCCGTCGAGCCGATACTCGGTCGCCCAGTCCGTCTCCTTGCGATCAAGGTGATTCGAGGCCTTCCATTCCCGTTCCGCGCCGTCGACCACTGCAGGAAGGAGCAGGCAGGGCGAGATGATCGGCGGCGGCGCCTTCGGCTCGCCGGCCTCCTTCCAAGCTTCCTCAGTCATGCGGTGCTTGGTACAGCGCGTGATCGCCAGCTTGAACGCATCGGCGATGCTCTTGTCCGCCGCCTTCGCTTCAGCCTTGATCGACCGCGTCACGATCGTGGCAGCGCCCGGCGGCAACGTGGCGATCGTTGCCGACATCCAGTCCGCCAGCCGCTGGCGCTCTTCATTGCGCATAAGGCGAAGGTCCTTCAGCTGGCGCTCGAAGGCATGGCGATAGGCCTCATAGTTTGGATTAAGGCGGCTCAGATCCGGTTCAAACGGCCCGAGCCGCTCTTCCAGTTGCGTTCGCGACAAGGTGGAGTGAACCTCCGAAGCGGTTGCCGACACGCCCTCGAACGAGATTCGTGCACCGCTGCCGCTGCGGTCGTAAGTGGCTCCGATCTCTTCAAAGGCTAGATGCAGCTCCGGCCAGCTCCGCGCCTGCTCGGCAGCGGCCATCATGCTCGCGCGCTGGGGCCGCATGGTCGGCGGGAGACGATCATGCTTCCGTTCGAGCTGCTTGTACCAGCCGGTGATGTAGCCACCGCCCGCGTCACGAACCATGATGTTGGTGTCGGCGTCGAATACAGCGCCCTGGCGCGCCACATAAAGCGCACCAGGTTCGCAGGCTCGGCCTTGGCGCTCCTCCACAAGGGCAAGTGCTTGATGCAGGTCGTCGATGAGCCAGTCGCTCCCCGCCTTCTTGAAGGTCAGCGGGTCAACCCGGACGATGGACAGATGAAGATGGGCGTTCGACGTGTTCGAGTGTTGGGCCCAGATCACTTGGCACCGCTCGAGTCCCAAGGTCTGGAGGATGATGGTGATCGCCTCCTCCCGCTGCTCCTCGGTCCAGGATTCCTGTTCCTGAAGGCTGAGAATGATGTGGATCACCGGGCTCTTCATGCTCGGCGCTTGAGCGGCAACGGCAAGCATCTCGGCCTGCCTTTGAGCCAGATCACTTCCGAACAGGTTCCGAACACCGGAAGCCTCTACCTTCTCGCCGGGCTCCACGCCGGCCTCTGCTACCGCAATCGCGTAGTCCGTGAGGGACACGATGGCGCGGTCAGTGTCCACGATGAGGCGGTACGGATCGGCATCCATGATGTACCGCGTCAGCGCGAATAGGCTCTCCTGCAGTCTTCGCAGCGCGGCCCGGCGCTGCCTGCGGTTCATCCGGATGAGCTTCCCGATCACCGCGAGACCTCCGTGTGTGCAATCTCCGCGAGTTCGAGGAGGATCGATCGAAGTTCGGTCAGCTGGTCGGCGCTGGTCGCCTTGCTCGCCCGGACGGTCTCATGAATGGCGATCACGCGGGCGAGCGCGGCGAGCGACGGCCAAGACACCGGCTCTTCGCCGAGCAACAGATCGGCGATGTAGGTGCCACGGCGTATGTTTGCTTCGGCGGCCTTGCGCTCGAAATATCTGACCCGCTCGGGCGGGAGGCGGATAGAGACGCTCTCCCAAGCATCCCGCGACTCGCCTTTCTTGCGCGAAGTCATCGCGCCCCTCCCAGCTGCGAGAAGGTTCTCCGCCGAGCAGCCAAGCGGTCGCGTATACGCGACCCATCCTGTTTCCCGTTTCTTCCCCAAATGCGAGCGAACAGCGAGCGAACAGTGGACAGTGCTGCGATCGCATGGCGAGCGGTGTTCGCACTCCCATGCGAACAGACTCCGATCGGCTTGCCGATCCGCATGCGATCACACGACGGACATGATTGTGATCCGAAGAACGATCGTGGATTCACGAAGGCCTCAATAAAAAGCACGCGCATGATGTACAGCCTTGTTGATGTGGAAGTCTGCTCACCAAGAGCTACACTGAGGCTTCGGGCAAGATAATAACGTGCAAAATAGGCGCAAAGACAAATATCGAGTCTCAACGTGTATCAGCGCGTCTCACCACAGGTAGACGACTGAAATTAGATCATCGTATCGGTCATGTGCCAGTTCAAAAGGAGGAACAACATGGCCGACAATGATGAATGGTTGAATGATGCGAGGGCGCGCCTCGCCAGGAAGGAGCCGCGCCAGCGGCGCCCGGGCTCGATCGCTGCACGGGTTGAGGCGCTGCGGCCCGACATCCAGGCAGCTCGCGACGCCGGCAAGGGTTGGCTGCAGATCGCCGCGAACATTTCCGATGGCGAGCCGCTGAATGCGGATGCCGTGCGGGTGGCATTCTCTCGCTCCGAAAAGGCGTCTCGGGGGACGGCATCGCGCGTCGCCCCGCCTTCCACGACGGAGGGGCAGTCGGCCGATCCGGCATCCGAGCCGATGCCGACTGAGCCGACGCCCGAGCCGAAGCCGGGCGTCTCGACATCTGAGCCGGACCCGATCGAAGTTTCGAACAAGCCGCACATGGAGGACGACACGTTCCTCAACATGTTCGGGCCGATGTTCGACGCGCGGGATACCCGAGGTCGCGGCCGCGAGGACGGCTCGAGCGAGGAGGCGCAGTCGTGACCGCAGTAGCGAACCTGACGCAGCTCATCCTGGCGCTCGTGATCACGAACGCCGGCGGTGAAGGCAAATCGACCTGGGCCGAAATTCTGGCTGCCTTCGCCCGTTTGGCCGGTCTCGGTGTCGTCGTGGCGGACGTGGACCCGGGTAATCGCGGATATCTCAATCGGAACGGCGATGATTCGGCACTGTCCCTTGACTGGTCGCCGAACGGAAATGGCGGCAAGGCTTTGGCCGACCCCGCAGCCTGGTTCGACGAATATCTGGCCGGAAGCAACCTCGCGATCCTCGACACCGGAGCGAACATGCTCGCGGCTGCGAACCCGATCAACAAGTTCGTTGGCGGCTTGATCGAGGTAGCACGGCGCAAGGGCGCGAAGATCGTAGTGTACGGCGTCACTAGCCCGAACAAGGCCGGTTCCAGCGATCTGGTGGAAATGATCTACCATCGCTTTCGGAGGGGAGCTGAAGTGGTCGTGGTGCAGAACGATCGCGATGGCTCGGCCGCCTTCGACGCGTCGCTTGCCGAGCTTGGGCCTGCGATCATCAGCTTGCCGCACATCGAGCCGGGGCTTCAGGCTGTTCGTCTCCGCCGCTGCATCCCGCTCGATGAAGTGCTCACCAAGCCCGAGACCGGTTACGAGCGCGCGACTGCCCTTATCGCGAAACGCCTCATGCGCGCGGCGAGGCAGGACGCCGTCATGGAGATCGTCGGGAAGGAACCGATCAGCCGCTTGAAGGCTCTCGGCTCTCAAGCGCCGGTAGGCACCCATTATCGGGTCTCGAACATCGAACTCGCTGGCAACGTTTCGATGGATGCGAACGAGAAAATGGCCGGGGCGTGGAAGCAGTTTTGTGCGGCCGACAAGCAGAACGCATCCGGCTTTCTCGAAGCTTCGGCTGCATTGTGGGATGCGGAGCATGCTTGGCGGGAGCGAGCGCGGTGAGCGCCATCCGGGCCGAGGAAGCACCTCGGCCCGGATTTCCCCCGCGACAATCCAAAATCAAAAACGCGCTAGCGATCAGAATGAAGGAATATGCGATGTCTAAAGTCAGCAGCGATCTCCAAGCGGATGTCGTCCTTATAACAAATGACGGGAAGCGACTGAGGGCAATCTTTGATAACTGCGATAATTGCGGAGCCCCACTCACCGTGGACGAACTTGATCGAGTGGATCAGGTTCTCCGCCCATACGAGTATGAAGATCTCATTGTCATGGAATGCGCGGACTGCACCGAAAGCCGGGATTGCAGCGACGACGAGTATTTTACCGATCTTGGGGCGATCGTTGATGCGCTAACGGAAAAATATCTTGGCGGTGGCAGCGTAAATTGAATCGGTAAATCGTCCAGATGCCGGGTGTGGCGGACGGGCGTCAGCGCTTCTCCGGTAAGCTCCTCGTTGACGTAAGCGTCGTAGACTTCGGCGGTATCGAAAGACCTGACGCGCTGGTCGTAGGCCTCGTGGATCACACGGATGCCGTGGGCCTTACCGGAGTGGCAGGAGCTGGCCGTTGCCGGATCGTCCGCTCTTAGCTTGATGGGGCAGGAAGCCGACTTGCCTAGCCTCTTTGAGCAGCACAGCTGATGCAAAGCGTCACGCTCGGGTCATGCTGCAGCCGGCCTTCCGCGATATCCTCACCACAGGCGCAGTATCCGTACTCGCCCTCTTCGAGGCGACGCAGTGCCGCCGCAATGCGGTCCTTCTCCGCATGCCGCCGCCGCTGCGCGGCAAGCGCCATTGCCTGCACTTGGAGTGCGTCCATCCGCGACAGACGGCCGACGCTTTCCTGATCGAGACTCACAGGCGCGCGATCGGCCTCGCTGATCCGCTCTTCCTCCTCAAGCTCAGCCAACCGATCCTGCAGGCGCCTGCGGGCATCCTCTTCGTCCATGACGCTGATCCCATCAGCGGAAGAGCAGAACCGGCAGCGTCACGCCCCTCATGATCGCGGTGGTCGTGCTACCGATGATCAGGGTTCGGAGCGGTGAGTGCCCGTAGGCGCCCATGATCACCATATCGGCCCCGCTCTGGCTGGCATCGGCTATCAGCACGTCGTCCGCATCGCCGGCGACGATCTCCGCCCTTTTGCACCGTTCGCCGAGGACCTCGCGCGCCCATCGTAGCGCGTTGCGGCTCTTCTCCGTTTCGGCGCCGGCGACGACCAAGTGCAACTCAACATCGTCGAACAACGGCGAGGTTGCCGCGAAGCTGACCGCCTTGCGAGCACTCGGCCCGCCATCGAAAGCGATGAGGGCACGCGCGATCTTCCGGAACGTGCGTGAGGCGACGAGCACCGGCTTCACGCTCTGACGCACCACACGCTCGACCTTGCTGCCGAGGTGACCCTTGGCAAAATCGGCCGAAGCGCCGCGCTTGCCAATAACCACCAGGTCGGCGTCCGCCTCCCGCTCGATCACCGTCTCGACGATGCCGCCGTGCCGGTGACAGAGCTCGGATCGAACCCCCGCCGCCTTCAGCCTCTCCTCGGCGGCTTGAAGGAGGGTGTTGCCCTGCTCGCGCGCGAGCCGGCCTTCGGCTTCGTCGATGCGGGTCAGTTCCTCCATCAGTCCGCTCTTCGCACCTAGGCCGACGGCGCCGCTGAGGTCATGTCGGGCAGCTACCGAGTCCTTGCGCTGGATGACGTGGAGAACCTCCACAGTGGCGTCGAGGTGGAAAGCCACCCAGGCAGCATGGTCGACGACGCTGGTCGCATATTGGGAAGCGTCGATGCACGCGATGATCTTCATGTGGATCTCCCTCAATGCGCCGCCAGCGCGTCTTCGGCGCCGGGCTTGTCGTGGATGCCGAAGCGATCGATCATCGTCGAGCTCGCTTCGTTGAGCCCGATGATCTCGACGCTCGTGCCCTCGCGGCGGAACTTCAGCACCGCTTTGTCGAGCGCCGCGACCGCCGAGATGTCCCAGAAATGCGCCCGGCTCACATCTATCGTGACGCCGTCGATCACCTCCTTGAAGTCGAAGGCCGCGAGGAACCGCTCCACGGAGGCGAAGAAGACCTGACCAGTGAAGACGTAGGTCCGCGCATGGCCGTCTTCGGACAGGGTCGAGCGGACGGCGAACAGTCGGCGCACCTTGCTGGCGAAGAAGATGCCGCTCAGCAGCACCCCGACGAGCACCCCCTGCGCCAGATCGTGCGTCCAGACGACGACGACGACGGTGGCCACCATCACGACCGAGCTATGCCACGGATGCGACTTCAGGTTCCGGATAGAGGTCCAGCTGAAAGTTCCGATCGAGACCATGATCATGACAGCAACCAGCGCCGGCATCGGAATTTGCGCAACCCACGGCCCCAGCACCACGATCAGGAACAGGAGGAACAGGCCGGCCACCATCGTCGAGAGCCGTGTGTGACCGCCCGACTTCACGTTGATTACGGACTGTCCGATCATTGCGCAGCCGCCCATGCCGCCGAGGAAGCCGGTGACGAAGTTGGCGATACCCTGTCCTTTCACCTCGCGCTCCTTATCGCTGGGAGTATCGGTGAGGTCGTCGACGATCTGCGCGGTCAGCAAAGACTCCAGCAAGCCGACAGCCGCCATGGTGAGCGAGTACGGCAGTATGATCTGGAGCGTCTCCAGCGACAGCGGCACATCCGGTAGGAAGAAATAGGGCAGTGACGAAGGCAGCTCGCCCATATCGCCGACGGTGTTGACCGGGAGCGCGAGCCAGATCGAGAGGATCGACAGGACGATGATCGCCACCAAGGGCGACGGCACCGCCTTTGTCAGGCGCGGAAACAGGTAGATGATGGCTAGGCCGCCGGCGACCATGGCGTAGGTCTCCCAGCCGACGCCGGTCAACTGAGGCAACTGCGCGAGGAAGATGAGGATCGCGAGCGCGTTTACAAAGCCGGTGATGACGGACCGCGACACGAACTGCATCAGCAGGTCGACGCGCAGAAAGCCGGCCAGGCCCTGAATAATCCCCATGAGAATCGTCGCGGCGAACAGATATTCAACGCCATGATCACGGATGAGCGGCACCACGAGGACAGCGATCGCCGCCGTGGCTGCCGAGATCATCCCCGGGCGCCCGCCCACGAGGGCGATGATAACGGCGATCGAGAAGGAGGCGTAGAGGCCCACGCGCGGATCCACGCCGGCAATGATAGAAAAGCCGATCGCTTCCGGGATCAGAGCCAGCGCGACGACGATACCGGCGAGGATGTCCCCGCGCGGATTTGAAAACCACTCACGCTGAAGCGCGGCGAATGAAAACATATAAGGAATCCGAAGACGGACGAGCCCTGCGGGCGATGCCGGCCTGGCCGGTCGCGATTACGCGGTGCTCACTGGGTTGTCCGGGGGATAGGCGCCCGGCCGAGCCACCCGACCAAGTCGGGTCCGACGAATACGAGCCCGATAGGGGAACCTTGGCTATTCGACAAGTCTCAAGCGCGGTCCCCATCATAGCGAGCGTCGCGACGACAGCCAAATGTCCGCTAATCGGTAATGGATAAGCTGGCCCTGAGGGTCCGCAATGGGCCCCGAGCGGAACGGCGGAATTTGGCCGCAAGCGGAAGGTCGGCTTTACGCACGCGCCGACCAGAAACAGACAGCACTTTCGGTCATTAGATCCCGGGGGCGCTCTTCCACAGCATGTAGGCAGCGACGACGAAGATCAGGCCCGCGAACACCGTGGTGAGGCGACCTTGCGTGCCGGAGAGATGCTTCGCCAAAAGCGCACCGAGATATCCCCCGGCCACGCCACCGACGATAAAGACGGCGGCTAGCGTCCAGTCTACCAGACCGGACAAGGCGTAGTTGGCGGCGGTCGTCAGACCGAATGCGCTTACGGCCACAAGCGATGAGCCGACCGCGTTGATCATCGGCATACCGGTCGCGGCGACCAGGCCAGGAACGATCAGGAACCCGCCGCCAATGCCGAAGAATCCCGAGAACAGACCGGTCCCGGCGCCGAAGCCGACGAGCTTGGGGGCATTCTCCCGACCGAGAATGACCGTCGGATCGCCCTCGCGGCGCCGATTGCGAAGCATCAGCACGCCGACGACGACCATGACGATGGCGAACAGGAAGAGCAGCTTCTGGCCATCGAAGGCCTTGCCGGCCGTCGACCCCGCGAAGGCTCCGGCGATGCCGGCGGCTGCGTAGACCAGCGAGCACCGCCATTTCACGTTGCCCAGGCGGACGTGGTTGATTAGCCCAGTCAGCGCATTGGCCGCGACCGCCAGCGCGCTGGTGCCGATTGCCACGTGCGGGCTCGGCACGCCGACGAGATAGACCATGAGGGGGACGGCGAGGATCGAGCCCCCGCCGCCGACCAGGCCAAGAACGAAGCCGACCAGCACGCCCGATCCGGCTCCAAGCAGATACTGAATGGCGAGCATGACTTTTTATCCGGCCAGAGGGTCGCGTCAGGAGACGGCTTGGGAGGCTTTCCACAGGGCGGTGGACCGATTGCCCGTGCGGCAGAAGGCAACCACCGGCCCGCCCGCCTCGCCGAGCGCAGCGGAGAACTCGCGCACCTCCTTGTCGGACATGGCGCCGGGCTCGACCGGGACATGCCAGTAGGCAAGCCCGACGCGCTTGGCCTCCGCCTCGAGCTCGAGCGAGCTCGGCTGGTCAGGCGCCTCGCCGTCAGGGCGGTTGTTGATGATTCCGACGAACCCGGATGCTGCGAGTTCGCGGAGATCCTCCGGCTTGACCTGGGGTGCGACAGCCAGCTTGTCCGCAAGTATCGTGAATTCCATTTCAGTCATCCTTCGTGTTTGAGGATCACGCTCCGAGGCGCGGTGTAGAGGTGGTGAAGTGCCATCCCGGCGAGCATCGCCATGACGAACAGCCATGGCTGCCAGGCGCCAAACACGAGACCTGCGAGCGCGGGACCAGGGCAGAAGCCGACGAGGCCCCAGCCGATGCCGAACATCGCGGCACCAAGCAGCAACGGACGATCGAGCGTACGGCTCTCCGGGATGGAGAAGCGGTCGCCGAGAAGCGGTCGCGTCATCCGGCGCCGGATCAGATAGGCGATTGCCGACGGAACAAGCGCCGCGCCCATGACGAACATCAACGTCGGGTCCCAGGCGCCGGCGACGTCGAGAAACGCCTGCACGCGCGCCGGGTTGACCATGTCCGAAAGGGCCAGGCCGGCGCCGAAAATGACGCCCACGATCAGGCCGGGGAACAGGTTGCGCATGTCAGCCTCCGATCGCGTGGCGCAGGATGAAGACGGTGGCGGCGGCGCTCGCCATGAAGGTCGCAGTGGCGGCGAGCGACCTCGGGGACAGCCGCGCCATTCCGCAGACGCCGTGTCCGCTGGTGCAGCCGTTGCCCAGGCGCGTGCCGAAACCGACCAGCAGCCCAGCGACGATGAGCAGCGGCACGGATGAGGTGACGATCACCTCCGGCGTCCGCACCAGCAGCGCAATGAGCGCCGCGCCGATCGGCAGACCGACGAGAAAGGCCGTGGCCGCTGACCCGGGCGTACCGCCGGCACCCATATTAGTTGCCGTCGCTACCATTCCGCTGATGCCCGCAATGCGGCCCGTCAGGAGCAGGAGAAGCGCGGCGGCGGTGCCGATCAGCAAGCCGCCGCCGATCGCCATCAGTGGCGTTATCGTTTCCATGACTTCATCTCCGCTTAGAGCTGGTTGAGCGGGAGCTTGAGGTAGCTGACGCCGTTTTCCTCGGGCTCCGGCATCCGCCCGCCGCGCATGTTGACCTGGATCGACGGCAGGATGAGCTTGGGCATAGAGAGGGTGGCGTCGCGCTGCGTGCGCATCTCGAAGAAATCTTCCTCGCTCACACCCTCGTGGACGTGCACGTTACCGGTCCGCTCGGCGAGCATCGTCGTCTCCCAGACATATTCGTCGCGGTTCGGCGCCTTGTAGTCGTGGCAGAGGAACACCCGGCTCTGGTCCGGCAGCTTCATCAGGCGGCGAATCGAGCGGTAAAGCTGGCGAGCGTCACCGCCGGGAAAGTCCGCCCGTGCCGAGCCGTAGTCCGGCATGAACATGGTATCGCCGGTGAACACGGCGTCGCCGATGATGTAGGCCATGTCCGCCGGCGTATGTCCGGGGACGTGAAGCGCGATCAGGGGGATTTCGCCGATCATCAGCTTGTCGCCGTCGACGAGCAGCCGGTCGAACTGCGAGCCGTCGCGGGCGAAGCGGGTGCCTTCGTTGAAGATCTTCCCGAAGACGTTTTGGACGGTGACGATCTCGGCGCCGATGACGAGCTTGCCGCCCAGCTTTTCCTGAAGATAAGGCGCGGCCGACAGGTGGTCGGCATGGGCATGCGTCTCAAGCAGCCACTCGACCTTAAGCCCCTCCGTCTCGACATAGGCGATCATGGAGTCAGCGGACTCGTAGCTGGTCCGTCCCGACGGCTGGTCGAAATCGAGCACGCTGTCGATGATCGCCGCGACCTTGGTCGCGGGGTCATGCACGACGTAGCTCGCCGTAAAGGTCGGCTCATCGAAGAACGCCTTCACATGCGGCGTGCGGATCTCCCCCTGCAGCACGGCTTCCACCTGGGCAGCTGCGCGCTCGAGGTTGATGTCCTTGTCCATGATCAATTTCCCTTGGTTTCGGTGGCGCTCTTCCTCCCAAGTTCCGGGCAGAAGAGGTCATGGAGAAGCGCGAGCAGTTGCTCTGCCTTCGGGTCGCAGACGCGATAGAAGACCGTCTGGGCCTGCTTGCGAGTGCTAACGAGCCCCTCATCGCGCAGCTTGGCGAGGTGCTGCGACAGGGCAGACTGGCTGAGGCCCACCTGTTCGGTGAGGTCGCCGACGGACATCTCGCCTGCCTCGGCGAGGTAGCAGAGCACGAGCAAGCGCGGCTCGCTGGCCAACGCCTTCAGCAAGCCCACCGCCTCGGCGGCGTGGCGGCTGAACTCATTGACTAGGTCGGGTCCCATCACGGCTTATCCATTAGGTAGCGCTAATTTAGTGATGCCTAATGTAGTTGCAAGGTCCGCCGTGCTCTATTGGGGCGTTGTGTCTCGTCCATGCCAATGCGATAGCGAATGCGGGTGTTCGCTTTTCACGGCGGGCAGGGTTTCAAGCGCTGGTCGGGCCGCCAGCGCCGAGAACTCATGCCTGGGGGGACAATGCCTCGCGGTCTCCGCGCACCCGGAAGCGCTTTACGACAATTTTTGAGCGGTCAAGCGAGCGCCGGTTTCGTTTTGATCGGCGCCGCCGCCGCCGCCCTGCTCGTAGCGAACAGCGACGCGGCAGAAACCTATTTCGGCGTGCTCGAAACCTATGTCGGGCCGCTCAGCGTCCTCCACTGGATCAACGACGCGCTGATGGCGCTGTTCTTCCTGCTCGTCGGCCTCGAGATCAAGCGCGAGCTGATGGACGGGCAACTTTCGACGCCGCGCCGACGCGTCCTCCCAGGGGTCGCGGCATTGGGCGGAATGGTCGTGCCGGCGCTCATCTACGTGGCGATCAACCAGGACGGCGGCGCTCTGCGCGGCTGGGCGGTGCCGGTTGCCACCGACATCGCTTTCGCGCTCGGCGTGCTCGCGCTGCTCGGCAAACGCGTGCCGGTCAGCTTGCGGATTTTCCTCACCGCGCTGGCGATCATCGACGACCTGCTCGCGGTTATGATCATCGCCATCTTCTATACCAGCGACCTGTCATTCCTGTGGCTCGGCGCGGCGCTGGCAACCCTCGTTCTGCTCATGGGGCTCAACCGGATGAAGGTGGTGAGGCTGTGGCCCTACCTCCTCGTCGGCGTTGCCCTGTGGGTGTTCACATTCCTCTCGGGGGTGCACGCGACGCTTGCCGGCGTGGCGCTGGCTCTCACCATCCCGATCCGCTGCACGCCGGGCCGCCCAGACGACATGGAATCGCCGCTTCACCGGCTCGAGCACGGCATCCAGCCGTGGGTTGCCTATCTCGTCATCCCGATCTTCGGCTTCGCCAATGCCGGCGTCTCGCTGGCGGGACTGGGGCTCGATGCGCTGCTGGAGCCGGTCGCGCTCGGGGTCGCCGCCGGCCTGTTCGTCGGTAAGCAGATCGGCGTGTTCGTCACCACTTGGGCGGCCATCCGGATGCGCCTCGCCGACACGCCCGAGGACGCGACGATGCTGCAGGTCTACGGAGTCGCGCTGCTGTGCGGGATCGGCTTCACGATGAGCCTGTTCATCGGCCTGCTCGCCTTCGACGACCCCGCGCTCCAGTCGCAGGTGAAGATCGGGGTGCTCGCCGGCTCGCTCCTGTCGGCCGTTGTCGGCGCCGCCGTGCTGGGCTTGTCTCACCCAGAACGCTCGCCAACGCCCAACGGCCGGGGCTGGCCCCGTTTCAGGATGAGGAAGGACTGAGCGTGGCCGAAATCATACCCGCCATTGTCTACTTCCTCTGCTTCGCGACCAGCGCAGCGTGCGCCTAGCTGTTCTACCGCAACTATCGCCGCGCCAAGACCCCGCTGCTGCTGTGGAGCGCGTTCTGCTTCCTTTTCCTGGCGGGCAACAATCTGGTCGTAATCATCGACTTGCTCGTGACCCCGACGATCGATTTGAGACACGTCAGGTCGTTCCTCGCCCTTGCCGCAGTAACGGTGCTGCTCTGCGGATTTATCCAAGGCCCGGACAAGGGCAAAACATGATGGGCGAAGAGCCGGCCGACCGGATCTGGCCGGAGGTGGGAGCTCACACTCCCCGCCACAGACGTGCAACGATCTTGTCCAGCGCGGGCACGGCAGTGATTTCCAAAAATGCGGAAGCTGCAGGTCAAAGTCCGCTTTTGGGAAGATCGGAGACGACGCTGAATGGCCGCTTGTGGCGCGAAGCGGCCCCTGCGGAAGAGCGCCAAGCGGAAACGGCCGACCTAAAGAGATCACACAACGCCGCCGAACGCAGCTCTGCCAAGCAACGAAATAACGCGTTCAACCCCACTGTCGTCGACAGCGACCTCTTTCGGCCGGCGATTCTCCAGCATCGGGTGGGGACGACCGAGGAACAGCTCTGTCTTCTCGGCGTCACCGTTATGAATCTGCATAGCCCACTGACGCGTGCGTTGGATCGGGTCCATTCTTGGAGCCTAGCGCTCGGCTCGAGCGAGAGCCAGCTCCTCATGCGTGGTAAGCTCCCGGCGTTCGTTCCGCTTTCATCGGACGCTGGCTTCGGCGATAATGAAGGATATGGGCAAGATGAAGTCTGACGCAGTGGCCATTCTCGCGTTAGTCACACCACGCTTCGGCTCGGCCGAGCGAGCTCGTCATTGGTTCGAGAATGAGCCGTTGCCAGGGTTCGGCGGGCGAACGGCGGAGCAATAGCGACCCGCCGTAGCGACGCTGCTATTGCGGAGTATCCCACCTGCCTCGCCGAGCGCTCCTCGAACTGGCCAGTCTGGCGAGTTCGTCGGCGACGCGTGCCTGCACTTCAGCATAGGTTCCGAGGACCCCCTCGCATGACTCGCAGCGAACCAGGTCTTCCAGCGCAGCTGGGAAGTTGAAGCGGTTGTCACCGCAGTGCGGACAATTCAACTCGATGCCCAAGATGCGCATCCCCTGCAGTGCGGCTGCGATAGTCTGCAAGCGCAGCCCGAAGTGCAATATCCCGCCTCAATCGACCTCGACGGGCACTAGCACTCGGGCCACCTCTTCTCCGACCGGTCCCCCAGAAACCTCATCGAGGAGGCTGGGTGACGGAATCTCCTCGTAGAACCCCGCCGAGACGCGGATCCGACCCGTCAGCGCATCCCCGGCGTTTCGAACCGCCTCCATGACGGTCGCGCCCGTGGAGGTACAGCCGGGAATGTCGGGAAAGGCGGCGATGAAGCCTTCACTCGCTCGGTGCACGATCAAGGGATAATAGACGACCGTCACTCATGATCCCCCCGACACTGCGAGATTGCCTCACGCAACAACTGACTCGCGCGGTGGCCGCCAAGTTTCTGATCAGGCTTGGAGAAGTAGCGCTCGCGTACCATCATCGATCTTCTGCCGAAGAATGATAATCAGGCAGTTCTGTCGATCCGAGGCCTTCCCGATCAATATCTTCGGCGCCATCGCCCACTCGACGCACTGGATCACGAAGGGCGCGCACGGTGTCGGTCGCTCTTCGCGCGTCCTCTTCCAGTTGCCTGATCCGAGGCCGCGTCCGCGAGATCGACTGCCCGACGGATTGGGCTGTGCGTTCGGCATCTTGAATAGGCCGACCAAGGTTATCGCGAATGTCTCCGGGCGACCTCTCGATCCGCAGGCGTAGCCTATCTGCGTCCTCGCCCGCCCTAGCCACAGCCCGCCCGAACGCATCCACCCTGTCTGGCCGGGCGATCTCCCCCGCAACTCGGTCGGCGTCGCGTCCCCATGACCGCGAGCGACGGGCGAGCTCGGCGAGCCGTTCTTCGATTTGTCGCTGGCTGGCGGGATCCAGCTTGTTCGATATGCTCTCGGCTCCCGAGGACACCCGTGCGATCACATTCGTCGGATCGAGGTCACCGCCGAGGAGCCCTCCGCTCTTCACCGGCACCACAGGGAACGGCTGTCCCGGACGCGCGGCCAGCGCGGGAGCGCGATTGTCTCCGCCTTCGAGGCTAATCGTCGCAGATCCGTCGAGCAGAGACCTGTTAATAGACGCCGTCACGCCCCGACGAAGTTGAACGTCCCGAGTCAGAGCAAAACGAACGATCACAAGACCGGGGTGCGCTGGCTCAAGCCGAACCTCGGTGACCCGTCCGATGGGAACGCCAAGCAGATTGACGCTCGCACCCTGCCGAAGACCGTCGACCGACCGTTCGAACCGAATTTCGTAGGTGGGCCCCTCAGCGTCGCGGGCCTGCATAAGCCACAGGGCGAAAACCATCGCGGCGGCAGTGAGGAAACCCACCACCAGGCTCACGATCAGCCAGTTCGATCGCGTTTCCATAGAAACTTCAATCTTCTGCAGCCGGCGGCGCCAACACCAAACCGTCGCAGGTGAGAGGTTGTGGCGCGGTCATCGCCGCTTCAGCCAGTCGACAAAGGTCCATACCAGGGAAAGCAGCGCCAGCAGCGCAGCCAGACGCGGCTCGGAGGAAAAGACAATAGCCGCGCATATTCCAAGAGCAGCCGGATAAAGCTGGGGATTGCCTCCCGTGCCGCGCATGTCGCCGCGCAGCCGCTCGATGTCCCTAGGCGCGAGCCTGACCGTGATCGTACCGGTTCGGGCCACCTTTTCGATTTGGCCGACGAGGCTGGGAGTCGATAGCGCCGCTCTTCCGAGTGCGGCGGCCAGCTTGCCGGCTTCGCCGCGCAGGCGTGCGGGGCTGGTCCGCTCGCGCATCAACTCCCGGGCAAGGGGAGCCAACTCGCTGGTGATGTCGAACGACGGATCGATGCGCCGGACAAAGCCCTCGGCTGTGAGCAATGTCCGGAGCACCAGCGCCAGATCGGGCGGGAGAGCGAGATGAAACTCGCGCAGAAGCGCAAAGACCCGCTGGAAGATATCGCTCAGGTCGATCTGATCGAGCAGCACGTTGCCGAAGCGGTCGATCAACTCGGCAATAGCCTCTTCCAGCCTGATACGGTCCACGTCGGGATCGCCTGCCCACAACATAAGAATGTCGACGACGCCGCCTGTGTCCTCCGACGCGATCGCCAAGCCGAGCCGAACCAATTCCTCGCGCCGCCTGGGGAGGAGCGTGCCGACCGCCCCGAAGTCAATGAAGCCGAGCGTGCCGCCCTCCAGGAAGAAGACGTTTCCGGGATGCGGGTCGGCATGGAAGTGACCGTTGATGACGATCATGCGCAGGACCGCCTGGGAATAGGTGCTTGCGAGCGCGGTAAGATCGGAATGGCTCCGGCGCGCCGCCTCCAGGTCACTTGCCGGAACGCCGCGAAGCCGTTCCTGGATGTTGACCCGCCTGCCTGAGAGCTCCCAGTCAAAGCGGGCGGTTCGAACGTCCAGATCCTTGAGAAACGCACCGATCGAGTCGCTCGCACGCGCTTCGGCGCTGAGATCCATTTCGCGGTCGAGGCTTTCGGCGAAGTGGCGCAGCAGTTCGTCCGGTTTCAGTCGCGCCACTTCCGGGATGCGACGCTCCGCTATCCGAGCGAGGCGCCTCAGGATCCGGAGGTCGGCGTCGACGACCCGCTCAATCCCCGGACGGCGGACCTTGACGATGACGTCCCGGCCGTCGAGCAGCGTCGCGGCGTGGACCTGGGCGATCGAGGCGGCAGCAATCGCCTCTTTCTCGAAATGGCTGAAGCAGCTGTCGATCGGTCCGCCGATCGCCTCTTCGATCAGCGCCCGCACGGTCTCGAACGGAAGCGGGGGAACCCGATCCTGCAGTTTCGAGAGCGCCTCGACCCATTCCTGATCCAGCATATCGCTGCGCATCGCGAGGATCTGCCCGAACTTGACGGCGACGGGACCGATATCGCGCAGTAGTGCAACGACTGCCTCTGGTCGGGCATTCTCGAGCGGGCCATCGCGGACAGGCCCAAGGCCGAGCCGGGCGGCCAGGCCCTTCAGACCGTGCCGACCGAAAAGAAGCAGAATCTGCGCGAACCGTTCCCGCTCGCTCAGCGCAACCGCCTCGGACCGCTCGATCACGTGATCAGTCACGGTCCCCGGCCTTGGGCGGAGCGACACGGCGTTTCCGGAAGCCGGCCTCCTCTTCGAGTTCGTCCACGATGCGATCGAAGTGCGCGATCGCCGCGTCGAGACCAGCCAGCTCTTCTTTCGTCAGGCTGCCGAATGACCGCGCCACGATATCATCGTAGAGCGGCAGGCCCTGCTCAAGCAGCGCCTTGCCGGCGTCCGTGATCTGCACGAGCTTGGCGCGGCGGTCGCCAGGAACCGGCGAGCGCGAGACCAGACCATTCTGCTCGAGCGAGTCGATCGCCTGGGTCACCGTGCGGGCCGCAAGGTCGAAAAAGCTTGCGATATCCGTCGAGCGGCGCGGCTCTTCCGCAAGAAATGCGAGCAGCTTCAGCCGGGCCATCGATGCGCCGTGAGCTGCGAGGTGCGCATCAATCAGACGACGCATCCTGTACCAGGTCCAACCGAAACTGGTCGCAGTCTTGCGGAGCTGGTTTTCCTGAGGTTCCATATAATATGGTATTGGCGCCATTTCTCCAGTGTGGCAAGCGCGCACGTCTCAAGATCGGTTTGGTGGACTCAGGGCATGACGGATCAATCGGCAGGCGCCTCAGAAGATAGTGAAAGAACGGAAGGGCGCCGGAGTTCCCCGCTCAAGTCGCCGCGCGTTCGGCTTGCCTTGCTCGTCGGAGCAATCCTGATCCTTGTTGTCGGCTTCCTCTGGTATTCCGACTATGAGCGTCGCGGCAAATATATGCAGAGCACCGACAACGCCTATGTGTCGGCAGAGTCGGTCGTGGTGGCGCCCAAGATCGCTGGATATGCCGAGCGTGTGCTTGTCACCGAGAACCAGACGGTCCGACAGGGGCAGCCGCTGGCGGAGCTCGATCCGCGCGAGTATCGAGCCCAGACCCAGCAGATCACCAGCCAGATTGAGGCTGCGACAGCGACGGGTGAGACCACGCGCTCCCAGATCGCCGAGCAGCAGGCGGCGATCGCTCAGGCGCAGGCGCAGCTCGACGCCGCCCGAGCCGAGGCCTCATTCGCCGCGCAGCAGGTCGCGCGCTACCAGCCGCTCGCGGCATCCGGCGCGGAGCCGCGCGAGCGGCTCGCCCAGCTCCAAACCCAGGCGCGCCAGGCACGCGAGCGGGCCGAGGCCGCGCAGGCCGGACTGCTCGCCGCGCAACGTCGCGTCGGCACGCTCGGCGCCCAGGTTCGGCAGGCCCAGTCGCAGGCCGACGCCGCCCGCGCCCAGCTCGCGGCCGCCCGCGTCAATGTCGAGTCTACGCTGCTCAGGGCGGCGATTGACGGCCGGGTCGGCGATCTTGCGATCCGGGTTGGTCAATTCGTCCAGCCGGGTACGCGTTTGATGACCCTGGTGCCCGTGGACCGCTTGTTCATCGAGGCGAACTTCAAGGAGACTCAGCTCGGGCTCATGCGCGTCGGCCAACCAGTCAGCATCGAAATCGATGCGCTGCCTGGCATCGAGCTGACTGGGCGGGTCGCCAGCTTCGCTCCCGGTACAGGGGCGCAATTCTCCGTGCTGCCGCCGCAGAACGCGACCGGCAATTTCACCAAGATCGTCCAGCGCGTGCCCGTTCGGATCGCGATCGATGCGCCTCCCGAGGTGCGGCGCCTTCTGATCCCAGGGATGTCGGTCCAAGTCACGGTGGACACGCGCTCGGCGGCGGGAGACCTGGACCGAATCCGCCGAGCCGCCGGCCGAGAGCGCTGAGCCTTGGCGACAGCCGCAGCCATCGCAGGTGCACCTCGTCCTGAACGGGCCGACGCTGGCGCGTGGATCGCCGTGGCAGCAGGTGCACTTGGTGCTCTGCTCGCGACGCTCGACATCTCGATCGTCAACTCGGCGCTGCCCACGATCCAGGGCGAGATCGGGGCAACCGGAACGGAGGGAACCTGGATTGCCACCTCGTTCCTGGTAGCTGAGATTATCATCATCCCGTTGAGCGCCTGGCTGGAGCGCCTTCTGGGCCTCAGGACCCTGCTTCTCATCGCTGTGATCGCTTTTACCGGTTTCTCCATCCTGTGCGGCGTCGCCACCGATCTCACGACGATGATCATCGGCCGAACCGGTCAGGGATTCATGGGAGGGGCGCTGATTCCGACCGCGATGACGATCGTCGCAAAGCGGCTACCGCCCCAGCAGCAGCCGATCGGAATGGCGCTGTTCGGAATGACCGTGATCCTGGGCCCTGTTCTCGGGCCATTGCTCGGCGGCTGGCTCACGGAGAATCTGAGCTGGCACTATGCCTTTTTCGTCAACGTGCCGGTCTGCGCGGTGCTGCTGCTGCTGCTGCTGCTCGGCCTGCCGCACGAACGCACAAACTGGGTCTACCTGCGCGAAGCCGACTGGTTCGGAATCATTGGAATGATTCTCGGCCTGGGAGGGCTGACAGTGGTGCTCGAGGAGGGCCACCGCGAGGAATGGTTTGAATCGTCCCTCATCATCCAGCTGACGATCATGACGGCTATCGGCTTCATCATGTTGGCAATCGGCCAGGCTCGGGCGGCAAAGCCAGTGTTGAAGCTGGGGCTCGTCCTCAACCGTCAGTTCGGCAGCGTCGTCGTCATGGCGCTGGCGCTAGGCATGGTGATGTACGGCTCGACCTTCGTCATCCCGCAGTTCCTCGCGCTGATCGCCGACTACAATGCGCTCCAGACAGGCTTGGTCATCTTCCTCATGGGCGTGCCGGCCTTCATATTGATGCCGGTCGTGCCGTTCATGATCCGAGTTGTCGACATCAGGATCGCAGTCGGCGCCGGCTTGGCGATCATGGCCGTCAGCTGCTTCGTGAGCACCAGCCTCACAGCGGAATCGGCTGGCGAAGCTTTCACGTCCGGACAGCTGCTGCGCGGGGTGGGAATGATCCTCACCATGCTTTTCCTGAACCAGGCAACGATCGCCTCGGTCAGCAAGGAGGACGCCGGCGACGCCTCGGGCATCTTCAACGCGGCGCGAAATCTGGGCGGCTCGTTCGCGCTGGCCGCCCTGGCTTCCTTCCAAGACCAGCGGATGTGGCTCCACAGCCGGCGGATGGAGGAATCGCTTTGGGCCAACGATCCTCGTTTGCAGGAACATCTCGCCGGGATGTCAAATGCGCTGGGAAGCATGGAGGCCGCCTACCAGTCGCTTGCCGGGACCATCCAGCAGCAGGCATTTGTTATGACATACAACGACATCTTTTGGGCGATGGCGCTTGCGACGCTGGCAACGCTTCCGCTCGTCTTTTTCCTTCGGCCGCTCCCCAAGGGGCTGTCCCTGGCGATGCACTGAGGCTCCGATGTCCAGATCCAGATATTTCGCCCTTGCTCCACTGCTGCTTGGCGGATGCGTTGTCGGCCCGGACTATTCCGGGCCGCCGGAGCTCGGCCGCGCCACTCCACAGCCCGCGTTCGTCCGCCAAGCGCCGGGTGCCGCTTCGAACGAGCCCGCAGTCGCGGCATGGTGGACAGCGCTGCAGGACCCGGTGCTGGACGAACTCGAGCGGCGCGCGCTCGCCTCGAATCCTTCGCTCGAGGCCGCGCAGGCGAGGGTCCGCCAAGCCCGGGCATCCGTTCGCCAGGAGCGCGCAAACCGATTCCCGACGGTGGGTGCGCAGGCGACTTCCGTCATTGCCGGCCTACCCGGCATCGACCTGCAGTCGAACCCAGGAAGCAGCACGCCCACACCCACGCCGCCGCCGACGCCGACGCCGACGCCGACGCTGGAACAGGGTGAGGACACGTCTCTCCAATTTTTCAATCTGGGGCTGAACGCCAACTGGGAAATCGACCTTGCCGGCGGTCAGGTGCGCAGGATCGAAGCCGCCAACGCGCTCGCGGCGGCGGCGGTCTACAACGCTGCGGACGCGCAGGTTCAGCTCACCGCCGAGCTCGCGCAATCCTATTTGAACCTTCGCGACCGGCAGCAGCGGGCCGCCGTCCTTCGTGGCGCGCTCGACTTGCAGCGGCGGCAGCTCGAGCTTGCCGAGCAGCGCTTCCGGCAGGGCACAGTCCCGGCCTTCACCGTCGGCCAGGCGAACCGCGCCCTGCAGGCGACGACCAGCGATCTTGCGGCCGCCGAGGCCGAGACCGAAGTCTACCTCAATGCCCTGGCCGTGCTCGCGGGCGAGGTACCGGGAGCGCTCGATCCGCTGCTGACGCTTCCGCGCGACATCCCCCTGCCGCCCGAGAGCGTCGCCCTCGGCGATCCGGCTTCGCTTCTCCGCCGCCGGCCGGACATCCGCGCCGCCGAGCGCAACCTTGCGGCCGCCACCGCCCGCATCGGCGTCGCGGAGGCGGCTCGCTTTCCGAAGATCAGCTTCATGGGCATCCTCGGGATCGGCGGCACGTCGATCGGAGATCTGGTCGACCTCGGCAACATTTCGAGGATCGCCGTTCCCCAGCTCCAATGGGGCCTGCTCGACTTTGGACGAACCAACGCGGCGATCGCGCAGACACGGGCCGGCCGCGATGAAGCCGAAGCGCAGTATCGGCAGGTGGTGCTCGGCGCGCTCCAGGACGCTGAAAGCTCGCTCTCGCGCTTCGCGCAGCAAAGGCGGACCGTCGCCGCCCTTGCCGAGATCAAGCGCTCGGCCGACCAGTCGGCCGCGCTGATGCGGCAGCGCTACGAGCGTGGCGTGATTTCCCTGGGCGACAGCCTCGAGGCGGAACGCCAGCGGATGCTTGCGGAGGCAAACCTCCGCAGTGCGATTGCGGCGCTCACTGCCAGCTATGTCGCGATTCAGAAGTCGCTCGGGCTGGGATGGAGCGAAGCTAGCGCCCCCACTCCAGCGCCTGCTGCCGAATAGGATCGGACGAGATACTCTGGATCGGGAGAGGCACTGGCGCAACTCAGTCGCGGCCTCGACCAGCTGGAGAGTTCAGCTGCCTGCATAGACGCGACAAGATCGATCGCCGCTAATCGTTCAGTCGTTGCTCGGGTCGAAGCAGAGATCAAAACTGTGCTGAGCTTTGACAACGACCCCAGTCGCACCGCTGATCGCAATGCTTGCGGCATAGCTCCATTGATATGGGCCAGCTTCCCACGCCACACAGTAGGAAGACCTGTCCTCGAAATACCGTTCTTCACCTGGCTGCCGGAAGATGACTTCATTTTCCGACATCCCTTCCTCGACTGCCAAGCGTTTAAGGCACTCATAGACTGACTCAGCTATCTCCTTAGCTGATCGGCGAGGGCCGATGGCGGCCACGAGTTGTTCAGCGATGGTCATTATCACTCCCGTTTATCGTGCGGTTTGCTTTATGAACGGGGCAGCCTGCGGCTGGGCTGTCGTTGCCGGCAGGCACTGGCGCGGCGGCGTGCACGCAAATATCGTTTAGGCTGCCTCGTTCGAGGGCTGGGAAGCGCGTGTCGCTTGCAGGCCGCGCACGAAGCGATGAGTGCCCTGTGTTATCGTTAGGCGCTTTTGTCGGTAGAAGGAGGGTTCCTTGCCCCGCTTTCTTCCGGCAGCCTCCGCCTCGAACTTCCAATCAGCCGTCGCAAGATCGAAGACTGCGTCTACTGCCCCACTTCCGCGCGGAGGACCGTCGATCGTGAGCTGCGCGTAGTGTGTGGCGCCAGGTTTGATACCACTCTGTCCGATGGCATCCATACGGTCAGCGATCTCCTGCATCGAAATCTCCCGCGCATCCTCATCATATGCGCTGATATGCATGCTCGCTTCGTTCAGCTCAGCTCGCGCAAACCGCTGACGAATGAACCGCTCCAATTCACGCTCAATCTCCTTCACGTCCAACAGCAGCTCATTTTTCATTCTTGTGAAGCTCCGATCCGCTCTCGCCGCCTCCGCTCGGCGAGTGGCCGTGCTTCGGAGGCGTCCACGGCATCCGTGGTGCTTCACTCCTTAAGAAAGGGTTCGCGGATCTGGAGCAGCTGGCGCCAATTTTGACGCGTTAACAGAGTTATAGGCAAGCAGGCGTGTAGGAGGCGCGTTCTTGACCGGACGTACATGAGAGGCATCGATGACCGGACCGGCTCCTGCTACGCCTTGGGCTTGTTATCTTCGTCCCGAGACGTGGCCACAGTCATCAGGGGCAGCGTTCGTTGCTGAGGCGGTCCAAATAGTGGGGGCTGCGAAGTGCGATCCGTGGGACGAGCAAACCCCGTCGTGGATGCGGAACGAGATTCTGCCCGAGGTGCCCCCCGTGTACGACGCCTTTGACGACGAAGGCAGGCCGCTTGCCAACGTTCACGAGGCATATGCCGATGTCGTTCGCTCAATAAAATCCCCTGCGGCATTCGCCGCCGAAATGCTTTCCCAAAGCGAATGGGTACGCTCCTGTGTGCCTGACCCGCATGGAGGCGATCCCATTCCAGAATTGTTGCTGCGCGCGAGAGCTGGAGAAGATCGGCACGAGCCGGTGACGCGAGATCATTGGGAGGCAGTCAGTCTGCTTTGCGCCGAGAAACGAGAACAGCTCTGCGGCGCGAAAGCCCGCTTGAGGCTCGTGGGTCGGACCCTTCAGTCGGCCGTTCTGGAGATGCGACTCAAGTCCTTCATGCGGCCGATCGGAGGCAGCATAGCGGATCCCGAGGAGATACGAGTTTCGTGGTGGGAGCTTGATGATCCGCTACCACGCCTCAGCTGGTGTGGACTTGATGTAACCGCGCCGACGAATCCTGATGCTGTTCCCACCCACTGGATCTTCGTCGACCGCGCCCAGTTGATGAAGGAGGTTGCGAACCTGGAGGCCGTCGAATTCTTCGACCCGGGGCCGCCGGAACCCAAGCCCTTCGGCTATAGCGAGCAGATCATCGAAGACGTCAGTTCCTTCCTCACCCGAGCGTTTGCAACATCGAGTCCGGAGCTCAGGAAGGCCGACTTCTTGAAGGCAGTCGTGGAACATCGCGGATCGGAGATTTCCGAGACGAACTGGCGGGCCGCTTGGAAGCTAGCTACAGCACAGGCGCACGAGAGGCGCAAACCGGGCCGACCGCGAACCCGCTAGATCGAAAATGTCTCCGGAAATCTAACAAGACAAACGCCACTTCCGCCTGCTTTTGCGGGATTTCACCGAGGCACCACCGTTCTCACCGGCTGCATTTTTGCCGGTTCGAGAAAGGTCATTACATGTCTGCCGATACTGAAAATTCGAACCAAAACCCGGTCGATCCGAACCGGGAGTCGATCACCCGAAAGCCCTCTGAATCGAATGCTCCATCGAGCCGTAAGCGGCAACGAGCACTGCGCCGCCTTGATCAACTGACGCCCTCGTCCATTGTGGACGTGACGGACGTGCAAGAGCTCACGACCCTTAGCCGCGCGACAATCTATCGCAAAATGAAGGCCGGGACTTTCCCGTCGAATCGGCAACTCGCCGCGAACAGGGCTGGTTGGCGTCTCGCTGACGTCCAGGCTTGGCTGGAAAATCTGCGTTGATCGAGGGCGAAATGAGTAGTGATCTCTCCCAGCCGCGCGGAGCAAGCGTCGATAAGCCGACTCAGTCGGATCCGATCGAGGCTGCAGAGGGTAGTTGCCGACCGAGGAAACTGCCCCCGGCGCCACCTCCTATTGAACGTCCTTTCGCCGACCGATTAGTACGACTGCCCGAGGTTCTCCGCTTGTGCGCCCTCAGTCGTTCCACGCTCTATAACAAGGTCGCAACGGGGCATTTCCCCAAGCAAGTGCGCCTGGGCGCGAACATCGTCGCCTGGTACGAGAGCGACGTTCTCGCCTGGATGCAAAGCCCGACCTAGCGGGTTCGGGAGAGCGGACGGCGCGGGCCGTCGAGCAGATCGAGGGGGCTATTCTGCCCCGCCATGATCTTGCCTGCCCAAAGTTGAGCTATCTCGCGGCGCTGCTGCATGTAGCCCGCCCGGTTGTATTTGCGCTCTGTCTCGGACAGGCCAGCGGGAATGTGGGCAAGCATCAGATCGATGTAGAGGCGTTCGATGATCATCCGAGGATCGGTGCCGATGGGGTACAACGCCGCGAAATGAGCGTTCATCAAGGTAGAAAATGAGGCACGCCATCCGTGCGGCACATGCTGCCCCTTATAGCCGAGCCGATTGTAGAGATAACCGACAGAATTCTCGCTGAGTGGATCAGTCGCGCTTCGATTGTTTGGGAAGGCCAGCGGACCTCGGCCGGTCAGCCGGTGCAGGGCTCGAAGCGTGTCGACCGCTTCTCGGGCAAGGGGTACGCAGTGCTCAAAGGCTTCGTCCTCACGCAGCTCAAGCTCCTGCTTCATCCTATCCGCAGGTATGCGCCAAACCGCCGATGAACCGGGATCATCGTGGTTGTGCCAGTCGATTCCTTCGAACTCGCCCCAGGGTGCTCTTCGGATCATGCCCGGACGCTGCGCCGTCAGCGCCATGAAGCGGGAAGCCAACCTTGTTACCGGATTCGCCCCGGCACCATCAACAACCGCAATCAAGGATCGAATCTCAGGGTATGTGGTAAGCGCAGGCCACCGCCGTCCAGCGGGCTTCTTCTTCATCGTTTCGGCGATGTCCGTCGGGTTTCTGTTTCCAGCCCCTTTTGCCTTTGCAAACTTAAAGATACCCGACATCCGCTGGCGCAGACGATGGGCCGTCTCGATGGCGCCACGCTCCTCCACGACCTGCAATGTGGCGAGGACCATCGGCTCGTCGATGTCAGTCACCGCGATCGCGCCGAGCCGAGGAAAGACATCGCGCTCAAGGCTGTTCAGAACGTCATCAGCGTGGACCTTGCTCCAGCGGTCCCGCTGAAGCTCGTGCCATTCGCGCGCATACTGCTCGAATGTGTGTTCGTGCCGGTTGATGTTGGCAAGCTTTGCCTTCTGCCGCTCATACGCGGGATCGCGTCCGTTACGAAGCATCTGCTTGGCTTCATCGCGAAGTTTTCTCGCATCCGTAATCTTGACGGCCGGGTAGGTGCCCAGAACGAGCCGCTTCTCCTTGCCGCCAAACCGATATTTGAGACGCCAAGATCGATGTCCGGTCGTCGTTACGAACAGGTAGAGCCCGCCCGAATCCCTCAGCTTGTAATCCTTGTCGCGTCCCGTCGCGGTCCGTGCCGCTGCATCTGTCAGCATGCCCCCTAACTCCTTCTTTCGTGCCCCCAAAATGCCCCCAAGTTACGTTGGCTTGGGCTGGATCAGGGTGGACGCGCCCGGACACTGTGCAGGCGAGAAGTTGAGGAAATGTAAGGCGTTCCGGATCGCGATGGATCGCGCTGGACGGCCAGGTGGCGGAGACGGAGGGATTCGAACCCTCGGTAGGAGTAATCCCCCTACGGCGGTTTAGCAAACCGCTGGTTTCAGCCACTCACCCACGTCTCCGCGACCGGCCGGAGCGATGCCTATAGTGAGGCATTTCGGCCTCTTCAACCGGGCATTCGGACTCGGTCCGGCGCAATTCCGACTCGCCTCGCCGCCCGTTCATGGACGTGAAAGCTCAAGCGTGAGCATGCTGCGACCAAGTTGGAATGCGTGACCTGCGGGGGTTTTCGCCATGAAGAGGGCGTTCGTTCATCTTGCCGCGCTGGCGGCTTTCGTCTCACTGCCCGGCATAGCGTCGGCGCAGGTCCAGAATGTCGATCCGGACACGGGCGCGGGGTGGTCCACCCCCGCCGAGGATCCGTACGCGGAGCAGCAGCCGGCGACGCCGCCTGCCGGCGACGAGTGGACCCCGCTCGGCACCGCCGAGGAAGAGGCCGCGGCGGCCACCTCGACTCCGGTCGAGACCACGCCTGCGGTTCCGCCCGCCCAAACCAGCACCACCACGCCGACCGCCCGCAACGAGACGGTGCCCCGCGAAGACATCTTCGCCGCCGCCGAGGGCGTGTTCGGCCGCGGCGCCGAGGGTCTTGCCGGGATCCTCGAAGACATCCTTCGCGACCAGGGCGAGCCGATCGCCTATATTGCCGGCCAGGAAGCCAGCGGCGCCTTCATCCTCGGCGCGCGCTGGGGCTCGGGCGTGATGCGCCACCAGATCGAGGGCGACCGGGTTGTCTACTGGACGGGCCCGTCGATCGGCTTCGATGCCGGCGCCGACGCCAGCAAGGTCTTCATCCTGGTCTACAATCTCTATGACGGCCAGGACCTGTTCCGCCGCTATCCGGGCGGCGAGGGCCGCGCCTATTTGGTCGGCGGCTTCAGCGCCAACTATCTGCGCCGCGGCGACGTCGTTCTGATCCCGGTCCGGCTCGGGGTCGGAGCGCGCCTCGGCGTCAATGTCGGCTACATGCGCTTCTCCGAGCGCAACCGCTGGCTGCCCTTCTGACCTCCACCGTCATTCCAGCGAAAGCTGGAATCTCTCTGCCTTTGCGTCAGGGGTGAGGAAGAAGTGAGATCCCAGCTTTCGGTGGAATGACGATCAGGGGACGAACTTCCACCTCAGCGTCTCGCCGGCGTGGAACGGCACCACGTTCGTCCCCGCCGCGGCCAGGCTGTCCGGCACCGCCTGCTCCTCGCGCACCAGCGTCACGCGGGTGTCGTTGAGAGGTAGCCCGTAGAAAAGCGGTCCGTTCTCCGATGCGAACGCCTCGAGCCTGTCGAGCGCGCCCTCTTCCTCGAACACCGTCGCATAGCTTTCCAGCGCATAGGGCGCGTTGAAGATGCCGGCGCAGCCGCAGCCGCTTTCCTTGGCCTCGACGGCGTGCGGAGCGCTGTCGGTGCCGAGGAAGAATTTGGGCGAGCCCGACGTCGCCGCCTTGCGCACCGCCAGCCGGTGCTTCTCCCGCTTGGCGACCGGCAGGCAGTAGGCGTGCGGCCTCAGACCCCCGGCGAAGATCGCGTTGCGGTTGATGATGAGGTGCTGCGGAGTCACCGTCGCGCCGATGTTCGGCCCGGCATCCATCACGAAATCCACCCCTTCCGCGGTGGTGATATGCTCGAACACGATCCTGAGCTCGGGGAGGTCGCGGACCACGCGCGACAGCACGCGATCGATGAACACCGCCTCGCGGTCGAACACGTCCACGTCGGGATCGGTGACCTCGCCATGGACGAGCAACGGCATGCCGATCGCCTGCATCCGCTCCAACACCTTGTAGATGTTGCGGATGTCGGTGACGCCGTGGGCGCTGTTGGTGGTCGCGTTGGCGGGATAGAGCTTGCAGGCGGTGAACACGCCCTCGGCATGGCCGCGCGCGATCTCGTCCGCATCGGCGTCGTCGGTCAGGTAGCAGGTCATCAGCGGCGTGAAATCCGCGCCTTGCGGAAGCGCCGCGAGAATCCGCTCTCGATAAGCCTGAGCCGCCGCGACCGTCGTCACCGGCGGCACCAGGTTCGGCATGACGATCGCCCGGGCGAACTGACGCGCGGTGTATTCCGCTACCGCCTCAAGCATCGCCCCGTCGCGGAGGTGGACATGCCAGTCGTCAGGGCGGCGGATGGTGAGGGTATCGGTCATCGAGCTTCCGGAAAAGTCATGCTGAACTTGTTTCAGCATCCATGAGCGCGCTTCCGCGCTGCCCGAAGATGGACCCTGAAACAAGTTCAGGGTGACGGTTGGAGGAAGGGCCGTCCGAGCTTAACTACCCCTCATGCCTGCCACCACCCTCGTCGACCGCGCCCTCATCCGCCTGTCCGGCGACGACGTTCGCGGTTTCCTCCAGGGACTCGTCACCAACGACGTCGCCCGCCTCGCGCCGAACGCGCCGCTCTGGGCCGGGCTCCTGTCCGCGCAGGGCAAGGCGCTGTTCGACTTCATCCTGTGGGCGGACGGCGACGACGTGCTGATCGATTGTGAGGCCGATCAGGCCGAGGCGCTCGCCAAGCGGCTCGAGCTTTACCGCCTGCGGCGCCCGATCGCGATCGGGCCGGAGCCGGTGCTCGCGGTGCACTGGACACCCGACGGCGATCAGGGCGCCTCCGATCCGCGCTTGGCTGCACTCGGCCGCCGCTGGATCGCCGCTGCCTCGGACCCCGCATCAGGCTGGCTCGAGCATCGCCTCCGTCTCGGGGTCACGGAAGGCGCCGCCGAGCTCGGCCAGGACAAGACGCTTTGGCTCGAGTGCAATGCCGCCGAGCTCAACGGGGTCGCCTTCGACAAGGGCTGCTATGTCGGCCAGGAGAATACTGCGCGGATGAACTGGCGGCAGAAGGTCAACCGCCGCCTCGTCGTCGTGCCAGCCGACGCGCCCGGCCCGCGCACCCGGATCCACTATCCCGAGCTCGGCCTCGCCGTCGACCATCGCCGCGTCGACGACCTCGGCGACGCCATCATCCCGGACTGGCTGAGTCCTGCCCTCGCCGCCCCGTAACTGGCCGCGAACCACGCCCTGACGGAAACTCGAACGATCATCGATCGTTACGGATGGAAACCGACATTCGTCGAGGAATCGATGCCTGCCAATGACAATGAGCCCGCGGCCGGGCTGATAAGGAAGCTCGGCCGTCTCGCGAGGCTCGACGCCGAGGAACGGCGGATACTTGCCGACCTGCCCTACCGCCTGGAGGCTGTGCCGCCCGGCACCCTCCTGGTCAGCGAAGGAAACGTCGTCACCCAATGCTGCGTGCTCGTCGAAGGGTATGCCTGCCGCCATAAGACCAGCGCGGAAGGCAAGCGCCAGATCGTCTCCTTCCACCTTGCCGGAGACATTCTCGACATCCAGCACCTCATGCTCGATCGCGCCGACCACAATGTGGAGGCGATCACAAGCGCCCAGGTCGCCTGGGTCCCGACCGACAGGCTGAGGGCATTGGCGCTCGAGCGGCCCAATATCGGCCAGGCGCTATGGCGTGACGCGCTGATCGACGCGTCGGTCTTCCGCGAATGGGTCCTCAACGTCGGCCGCCGCGACGC
>JBKBPQ010000019.1:0-38127 GCA_046293155.1 Allosphingosinicella sp.
CGCGAACGCTTGCCCGGGTTCCGACAAAAGCCTTCTTCCCGGCGGGGAGGGCAATGACTCACGCTGCCGGCTCGCCCGCCGGCTTCGGCATCCGCTTGCGGACTGCCCGGACCGCCAGCCACACCAGCCCCGCCGCGAGCAGCCAGGGCGCCAGCAGGCTGAGTAGCACGAACAGCATATAGCCGCCCCACAGGACCTGGTCCCATGCCTTGTCGGCGGCGCCGCCGAAGTCCGGGCGTCCGGCATTGTAGGCGCTCGAGCTGTAGGCGAGAGTCACCGGCGTGGTGGCGAGGGCGTCACGCTGGTCGGCGCGATTATCCTCGAGCATCCGGATTTGGCGGCGAAGCTGCTCCGCCTGCTCGCGAAGCCTGATCTTGGCTTCGTCGCGGCCGGGCGCGGCGATTCTCTGTTCCAGGATGCGCAGCTCCTCCTGCAGATCGGCAATCGAGCGGGTGTCGCGGCGGATACCGGTGCCGACGTCGGTGCCGGTGATCTCGCTATCGACCAACTCGCCTTCCGCTTCCTGGACCGCGGCCAGCGCATTCTCCCCGAAGCGATGGGCGAGGCGCGGGTCGAGCGCGAGCTTGAGCTGCGCCTCCACACTATCCTCGCCGCTTCGTCGATAGGTCATCCCGGTAATCCGGCAGCGGCTGGTGCCGAGCTCCTCGCAAGTGCGGGCATGGCGCTGCTGGACTCCGGCGATCCGGTCGGCGGCGATGCCGAAATTATAGCTGTAGCCGAACGCCACGTCCGGCGCAGCCTCGGGCCGCACCTCCGGGACGTTCGATCCCGACCGAGGCGAGGGCGGGACGACTAATTCACGGGGGGATTCAAGGTCCACATCAGCGGCGGCGGAAGCGTTTTCTGCGCCTCCGCGCTCGGCGCGGATGTCTTGGTCGCTCTGCTCCGCGCCGCAGCCGGCGAGAACGAGCACCAGTCCAGTCGTCACAAGGAATCTACGCATCGGGCATCCTCCTCTTCTGGTGACGTAACATTACCACATTAGTAGAGTTGAACAAGCTGCTGTTTCCCGGCGTTGCACCAGCGATGCCTGACCCGTCGGACGAACAGCTTCGCGAAGCCGCCAAGGCCCGTGGCTTCCGTCTGGTGAAGTCGCGCCGCCGTAAGCCCGGCGGCGACTTCGGCCGCTACGGCCTCGTCGAACTCAAGAGCGGTCGCGAATGTATGGGTTTCGGCCAGCATGGGCTCACAGCGACGGCCGAAGAGGTCCTGTCCTACCTGCGCGGCGGCGAGGTGGCGTCGTGGAAGCGCTCGCTGATCGGCGTGGTAGGTGGCGAGGAGCCGAAGCCGCGAAAGAAGACCGACGTTGAGGAGGACACCCAAGCCTCCGCTCGTCCTGAGCGAAGTCGAAGGGCGCCCGCACAAAGGGCCGTCCGAGACACCGAAGAGTCATCCACCCGGAAGAAGTCAGAAAGCCCTGCACCGGCATCGCGCAAGCGCCCTTCGACTTCGCTCAGGACGAGCGAGGAAGGCGGTAGGGGGCACGACGAAGGTGATCGTGAGGGGCCTCGACCCGAACCCACGATCCGCGAGGCCACCCGCCGCGACGCTGCCGCTCTCTCCAAGCTGATCGGAATCCCCGCGTCCATCCTCGCCGACCGCCTCGCCGCCGCGATCCGCAACGACGAGGCGCCCTTAGTGGCCGATCAGGAGGGACTCGTCGGCGCCATCGCCTGGACGGCGATTCCCACGCTCCAGCACGGCCCTCGCGGCTGCATCACCTTCTTCGCGGTCGCCGAAGATCACCGGCGCCAGGGCCTTGGCGCCAGGCTCCTCGCCGAGGCCGAGCGACGCCTCCGCGACGCCGGGATAGAGACGATCGAGCTCGCCCTTGAGATCGACTTCGACACCCCCACCGGTTTCCTCCGCCACGCCGGCTTCACCCGCACCACCAACGGTTACGCAAAGCCGCTCGTGTAGCGCGCGCTTTCCTACAGCAGCGATGTTCTGGTAACGTTCTGCTCATGCAATTCGTGCTCGACCCGCCGGCCGGAAACCCCGTCGATTGATCGACGTCAGTGCGAACATTGGTGACCATTGGCCCTGGCCAAGACGTCTCGCCACCTGCCGCCGCGCTTGCTAGGTCGCGCTGATGGCCACCAAGTCCGAATTGCCTGCCGAGATCACCGACGCCCCGTTCGACGATGCGCTGTCCGAGCGCTACCTCGTCTATGCGCTTTCGACGATCACCGCCCGCTCGTTGCCCGACCTTCGCGACGGCCTGAAGCCGGTCCACCGCCGACTGCTCTGGGCGATGCGGCTGCTTCGACTTGATCCGTCGGCTGGCTACAAGAAATGCGCGCGAGTCGTCGGCGACGTCATCGGTAAGTATCACCCGCACGGCGACCAGTCGGTCTATGACGCAATGGTCCGCCTCGCCCAGACCTTCTCGCTTCGCTACCCGCTCGTCGACGGCCAGGGCAATTTCGGCAATGTCGACGGCGATAACGCCGCGGCCTACCGCTACACCGAGGCGAAGCTGACCCAGGTCGCGATTGACCTGATGGCCGGGCTCGACGACGGCACGGTCGACTTCAAGCCGACCTATAATGGCGAGGATGAAGAGCCGGAGCTGATGCCCGGCCTGTTCCCCAACCTGCTCGCGAACGGCGCAAGCGGAATCGCGGTCGGCATGGCGACGTCGATCCCGCCGCACAACGCGGCCGAGCTGATCGACGCCGTCACCCACCTCATCGACAATCCGCAGGCGACCGACGCGGCGATGATGGACTTCGTCGCCGGCCCCGATTTCCCGACCGGCGGGATCGTCGCCGATAGCGCCGAAGTGATAGCTCTCGCCTACGCGACTGGCCGCGGCGCCTTCCGGGTCCGCGCCAAGTGGGAAGTCGAGGATCTGGGCCGCGGCACCTGGGCGATCGTCGTCAGCGAGATCCCTTACGGAGTCCAGAAGGGCAAGCTGATCGAGCAGATCGCGGTCCTCATCAACGAGAAGAAGCTGCCGATCCTCGCCGACGTCCGCGACGAATCGGACGCCGAAGTGCGAATCGTCCTCGAGCCGAGGAGCCGCACCGTCGATCCGACCGTGCTGATGGACGGCCTGTTCCGGATGACCGACCTAGAGGTGCGGGTGTCGCTCAACCTCAACGTGCTCGACGCCACTCGGACGCCTCGCGTGATGGGCCTGCGCGAGGTGCTCAGCGAGTGGGTCAAGTTCCAGATCGAGGTTCTGGTCCGCCGCTCGAACCACCGCCTCGGCAAGATCGCGGACCGGGTCGAGCTGCTCGACGGCTATCTCATTGCCTATCTCAACCTCGACCGGGTCATCGAGATCATCCGCACCGAGGACGAGCCCAAGCCGGTGATGATGGCCGAGTTCGGCCTCACCGACCGCCAGGCCGAGGCGATCCTCAACATGCGCCTGCGCTCGCTTCGCCGACTCGAGGAAATGGAGATCAAGGGCGAGCGCGACAAGCTCGAGAAGGAGCGCGAGACCCTCAAGGCCCTCGTCGAGAGCCCGGCCCGCCAGCGTACCAAGCTCAAGAAGGACCTTGCCGAGCTCAAGAAGCGCTACGGCCCGGACACCGACATCGGCCGCCGCCGCACCCGGATCGAGGAAGCCGGCCCGGCCCGCGAGATCCCGCTCGAAGCGATGGTCGAGCGCGAGCCGATCACCGTCATCCTGTCGCAGCGCGGCTGGATTCGGGCGATGCGCGGCCATGTCGAGCTGTCGGCGGCCGAGACGCTGAAGTTCAAGGAAGGCGACGGCCCGGCCTTCGCCTTCCATGCCCAGACCACCGACCGGCTCCTGCTCGTCTCCGCCGACGGCCGTTTCTACACGCTCGCCGCCGACAAGCTTCCGGGCGGCCGCGGCTTCGGCGAGCCGGTCAAGCTGATGGTCGACATCGAAGGGGAGGGCAGCGTCGTCGCGCTGCTCAAAGCCAATGCGGCGCCCAAGCTGCTGCTCGCCTCGTCGGACGGTCGCGGCTTCGTTACCTCCGCGGCGGGCGCGCTCGCCGAGACCCGCAAGGGCAAGCAGGTCGTCAACCTGCGCCCCGGCGCGCGCCTCCAGGTCGTACGCCCGATCGGCGAGGGCCATGACCGCGTCGCCGTGATCGGCGACAATCGCAAGCTCGCGGTGTTCCGCCTGTCCGAGCTTCCGGAAATGGCGCGCGGCCAGGGCGTCACCCTCCAACGCTATCGCGACGGCGGCCTTTCGGACGCGACGACGTTCAAGGACGAGACCGGCCTCACCTGGTCGATGGGCGGCGAGAGCGGCCGCACCCGCACCGAGGACATGGCGCCCTGGTTCACCGCCCGGGGCGCGGCCGGCCGGATGCCGCCGACCGGATTCCCCCGCAACAACCGCTTCACTTGAGTTCCACGGGCGAAATCAAGAATTAACCTACTTAACCTATCGCCCCTTGCATGCAGGCGGCGAAGAAACGCGTTAGCGACGAGCCCCCGGCCAGCCTCGCGGCTGTGCCGGACGCTGCGGAGCCGTTTGCGCCCGAGGTGCTCCGCCTCCTCGGCCAGGCCCGCCAGGTCTATCTCGACGCCCTGCCGATTCCCGCCGCGATCGTCACCATCGACCCTGACGGCCCCTTCATCGAATGCGCCAACGACGCCTTCCGCCACGTCTCCGAATATGACGAGCGGCTCGGCGACCGCCGGGTTTCGAAGGTGCGCCTGCTCAGCACCGGGCCGATCGGCCGCCGCCTCGCCGAATATCTCGCCAGCGGCGAGCCCGCGCACCAGTTCGAGGCCAATGACGGCCGCTCGATCGGCGCCCGCCACTTTCTCGTCCGCTTCGCCCGAGTCCGCACGGTCGAATATGGACCCGTCCGCTTCGTCATCTCGCTGATTGACCGCACGGCTCAGGTCGAGACCGAGCGCAGCCTGCGCTCCGAGATGCTGCTCGACAGCCTCACCGGCCTGCCCAACCGCCTCGCCTTCACCGAGCAGGTCGACCGGGTCCTCTCCGATCCCGACCTTGCCGACGGCAGCTACGCCGTGCTCGCGGTCGACATGGAGCGGTTCAGCCGAGTCAACGAATGCGTCGGCGCGATCGCCGGCGACGAGCTCCTGATCGCGTTCGCCCGCCGCCTGGTCTCCGCGCTCCGCCCGACCGACATGCTCGCCCGCACCTCGGGCGATGAGTTCGGCATTCTAATGAAGCTCGACCGCGGCCTCGCCGACGCGCTGCGCGCCGCGGAGCGGATCAAGGCCGTGCTCACGCTTCCGTTTCGCCTCACCGACCTCGAGATCCGGATCGACTGCGCGATCGGCTGCGCTCTGGTCGGACGCGGAGTCGGCTGCGCCGACGAGCTTCTGCGCAATGCCCAGTTCGCGCTGAAGCGCTCGAAGCGAGTCGGCACCGCCCAGGTCTATGAGCCGGTCCAGGCCCAGGCAGTGCGCCGCCGCTTCAGCATGGAAACCGAGCTCAGGCGCGCCATCGAGGCGGAAGCGCTGGAGCTCGCTTATCAGCCGCTGATCGATCTCAAGACCGGCAAGATCGCGTCGTTCGAAGCGCTGGCGCGTTGGCGCCAGGACCCGATCGGAATGATCTCGCCCGGCGAGTTCATCCCGGTCGCGGAGGAATCGGGCTTGATCGTGCCGCTCGGCCGCTGGGCCCTCGAAACTGCGCTTCGCACCATGGCGGAGTGGGACAAGGCCCACGGCGGCCCGCTGCCGTTCGGAATGAGCGTCAACCTGTCGGCGATCCAGATCAGTCGCGATAACGTCGCCCAGGTCGTGTTCGGCGCGCTCGCCGGCAGCGGAATCAGCGGCGATCGCCTGACCCTGGAGCTTACCGAGAGCGCCATCGTCCAGGATCCAGACCGCGCGAGCAGCGTCCTTCAAGGACTCAAGAAGCTCAACGTTAAGGTCGCGATGGACGATTTCGGCACCGGCTTCACCTCGATTGGATCGCTCCAGCGCCTGCCGATCGACGTGCTCAAGATCGACCGGAGCTTCGTCGGCAACATGTGTGAGGATGAGGACGCCACGTCGATCGTCCGCGCCATTCTGTCGCTCGCGTCATCACTGGGGATCGAAACCACCGCCGAGGGCATCGAGCGCGCCGAACTCGGCGATGCACTGGCCGAGATGGGCTGCACCTACGGCCAAGGCTATCACTATGCGCGGCCGATGCCGCCTGACGAGGCGCTCGCTTACTGGCGCGAGCGCAACCCTTAGCCGCGCCTCTTAGACGCTGCTCCGCAGTTCCTCCTCCATGATCGCCCGGGCGCGCGCCGCGTCCGGAAAATCCTCGCCGATCCAGCGCTCCTCGATCCGCCGAAGCAGCCGCGCGACGTCGGGACCGGCCGTCACGCCGGCGGCAACGAGGTCGCCGCCGCGCACCGGCAGATCCGGCGACTGCCACGAGGCAAGCGCGGCGACCCGCGCAGCCGCTTCCTCAGCGTCGAACCGCGGGTCGAGCAGCAAGCGGTCGACCGCGCATTCGGCGCCGATCCGGTAGGCGAGCTGGCGCGGCGGAGCTGCATTGTCAGGCTCGCTGCGCTCGATGCACTCCAGCCGCGCGCGCTGCGCATTGGACAGGCGCAGGCGGGAGGCGAGGTCGGCTGCCATCTCCCCTCGCGGCAGCAGCGCAGCAAATCGTCGGATGCCGTCGGCGGCGACGTTGGCGGCCCGCTCGCGTGGAGGCAGCGTCGCGAGTCGCTCGACGCCCCCCATATCGATCTCCGGGAGCACGGGCTTGAGGATTCCGCGCTCGATCATGATCCGCACCGTCGGCGCCGGATCGGGCAAGGCGAGCAGCCGCAGAAGCTCGCCGGCGATTCGCTCGCGCGACAGCGCCATCAGGTCGTTGGCGCGGCGAGTGCAGGCGTCGAGCCCGTCGCCATCCGGCGCCCCTTCGCCGAAGCGGGCGTAGAAACGGAAGAAGCGCAGGATCCTCAGATGATCCTCGGCGATTCGAGTGAGCGGATCGCCGATGAAGCGCACGCGCCGAGCCTCGAGGTCGTCCAAGCCGCCGAAATAGTCGAAGATCTCGCCGCTCGCCGGATCGGCGCTGAGCGCATTGATCGTGAAGTCGCGGCGGCCGGCATCCTCTCGCCAGTCGTCGGTGAAGGCGACCGTGGCGCGCCGGCCGTCTGTCGAGACGTCGCGGCGCAGCGTCGTCACCTCGACGGGCTTGCCGCGGATGACCGCCGTCACGGTGCCGTGGGCAAGCCCGGTTGGAACCGCCTTGATCCGCGCCTCTTCAAGCCGACGAATCACCTCCTCGGGTAGAAGCCGGGTCGCGAGGTCGACGTCGGCGACGGGAATGCCGAACATGGTGTCGCGCACGCAGCCGCCGACGAATCGGGTGTCGCCCTCGGCGGAGCCGAGGGTGGCGAGAAGCCGGCGCATGTCCTCGCCGTCTTGCCAGGGTGCGTCAGGCAGCTTCATGCCGGAATCGCCAGCCTCCGGCTCAAGTTCACGATCATCGCCGCCGTCGCCCCCCAGATGCGCCGCTCGCGCCACTGGATCTCATAATAGGTGCGCAGCGCGCCGCGGAACATCGCCTCGCGAATGATATGGTTGGCCGGATCCAGCAAATAGTCGAGCGGCGCCTCGAACATCGCCGCGACCTCGCCGGGATGCGGTGCCAGAGGCAGATCGGGCGGGACCACGCCGACGACCGGGATGACTTCGAAGCCGGTAATGGTGCGGTACGGGTCGGCAAGGCCGACCAGCTCCACCGCGCTCGGCGGCAGTCCGATCTCTTCCTCCGCCTCGCGCAGCGCCGCGGCGACGGGACCGGGATCATGCGGATCGATTCGCCCCCCGGGGAAGCTGACTTGCCCCGGATGCCTCTTCATCGTCTCCGGCCGAAGCGTCAGGATGACGGTGGGTGAGGGGCGATCGACGACCGCCACCAGCACGGCCGCCGGCGCTGGCCCCTTGTCGGGGTCCTCAAGCTCGAGTGCATCCCCGGGCAGAAGCTCGGGCGTGCGGCGATGCCCCTCGTCCAGTGCGGCGCGAAGCCGGTCGGCAAGCGTCATTCGCCTGGCTCCAGCGCGAAGAAGGCGCCGTTGCTCCACAGCCCCGCGGGTTCCGCGCCCTCGGCAAGCGCGATTTCGGCCATTTCGTAATAGACGGATCGCGCCACCAGCGCCTCCAGACCGCCGCGGACGAGAAGATAGGGGTGGGGCCCGTCGTCTCGCTCGGCGAAGCGCAGCGGATGGTGGGGACCGGCGACGACCACATCGCCGGTATTGAGCCGGAATGCGAGCGAGCGCGCTTCTCCCTCCCCCTCCGTCTTCAGCTCGACCGCTACGAACGGCGCGTCCTCGACCTCTATGTCGAGCTTCTCGACCGGGGTCACCAGCACGAATCGGCCGTCCGGCTCGCGCCGTAGGATCGTGGAGAACAGCCGCACCATCGCCGCCCGGCCGATCGGCGAACCTTCGTGAAACCAGGCGCCGTCGCGGGCGATCCGCATCCCGCTATCGCCGCAATGCGAGGGATTCCATTGCTCGACCGGCGGCAGCTTCTTGGCCTCGGCGAGGGCCACGATGTCCGCGAGGCTGAGGCCGGTGAGGTCGGGAGGAGGCTCGGGCGCGGGCATTGACCCCTAGTGGAGTCGCCCGCCTTTGCCCGCAAGCCCAACAGCGGATAGGTCGGGCGGATGGAGCAGGAATTCGAAGGTCCGCGAACCGCGATCGTCACCGGCGGCGCCAAGAGGATCGGCGCGGAGCTGGTGCGCGCGCTCGTCGCGGACGGATGGCACGTGCTGATCCACTACAACCGATCGCGGGCCGAGGCGGAGGCGCTGGTGGGCGAGGTCGGGAACGCGACCATCGTCCAGGCTGAGCTCGGAGATCCTGACTGCGCCGAGCACATTATGGCCGCGCTCGACGGCCGCCCGCCGGCGCGGCTGCTCGTCAACAGCGCCTCGCAATTCCGCTACGACAGCGCCGCCGACTTCACGACCGAACAATGGGACGCGCACCAGGCGATCAACCTCCGCGCGCCGGCTCTTCTGAGCCAGGCCTTCGCCCGCCGACTCGAGGGCAACGGCCTCATCGTCAACCTGCTCGATGCCAAGCTTGCTGCGCCGAATCCCGACTTCTTCACCTATACGATGTCCAAGATCGGCCTTGCCGGCCTTACCGAGCTGACCGCCCGAGCCTACGCGCCGCGAATCCGAGTTTGCGGTATCGCACCGTCGGTGACCTTGGTGTCGGGGCCGCAGAGCCGCGAGAATTTCGACGAGGTCCACCGCCTCAACGCGCTCCAACGCGGAGTCGACGTCAGCCATATCGTGGCGGCGCTTCGCTTCGTCATCGCCACGCCGACGCTGACCGGTCAGACGATCGCGCTTGACGCGGGCCAGCGTTTCCTCTCCCTGCCGCGCGATGTCCAATTCCTTTGAAAGCCTCGCCGCGACTCCGCGGCTCGAAGGCCTGGTTCCCGAGCGGCTGAAGCCGCGCACCCGCAAGATCGTCCTCCAGGACTATGACCTTAACCTCGACATCGGTTTCCACGAGTTCGAGATCGGCAACCCGCAGCGGCTGCTGGTGACGGTGGAGGTGTGGGTCGAGGAGTCGGCCTTCGCCGCGTCCGACGAATCGGAGCGGGCCTGGGATTATGATTTCCTGCGCACCGAGATCGCGGCCCTGGTCGCCGGCCGGCGCTATAACCTCCAGGAAACGCTCGCCCGCGAGATCTACGACCTCGTCGCCGCGCGCCGCGGCGTCAGCGCGCTTCGCGTCAGCACCCGCAAGCCGGACATCTATCCCGACTGCGCCGGAGTCGGGGTGGAGCTGTCCTCCTTCGCTCCCGAAGGCGCCTAACGGCGACTCCGGTTGCGAGGGCAGGGGCCGAGGCCTTGGCGAACGAGCTGATAGTCGCGCTGAATCGCCTGGGCGTGCTCGCGCGCGTCGGAGAAGCTCGCCGCAGGGAGCTGCGCCGGAAGGAAGCAGGCGAGGCGATACCACAGCAGGCTGTCCGGCTCGGGCCGAGACGCGCCCGCGTCGACGAACTCGCTCAGCGACACGAACCAGCGCGGCTGCGATTCGGCCTCTCGGGCGACTGTGATCGAAATCGGCTGGCTGCGCTCGGTCTGAAGGAAGATCTGGGTCTCGCCGGTGCCGGGCAGAGCCCCCGGCACGTGGAAGGCGCGGCCGATCGCGCTGACCGCCGGCGGCGCGTCGCCCTCCAGCTCGGCGCGGACGATCTCGCGGACCCGCTCCGCGGTCACGGCGTCATAGGGGATCGCTGCATCGGCACTGATCAGCTGGAGCTCGCCCGGGCGGCCAGGCACAGAGCGGGCGAAGACCAGCCATTGGCTGCCACGCTGGAGTCGCGCCGGCCGGCCGCGCGCGTCATTCGGAAAATCGGCAAGGAAACGGATCTGGGCGGGAGTGCCGGGCTCGCCGCGAATCAGCGCGGCCAGATCGGCCTCTATCAGGAATCGGCTGTGCCCCGGCGGGCCTCCGAGCGCCTGTTCGGCGCGCAGCGGACGCGCGCGGCGCAGAGTCACATGAGCGGCCACGGGCGCGCCGAGCGCCAGGTCGGCGGTGTCGGCAAAAGTGAGGCCAAGCAAATTTTGAACTTGCGAATCATTAGCTTGCCCGGCAGCGGCGAGGGTGATGGAAGCCGCGCAAAGCAGCATCAGGCGCAGGGATCGAGTCATGGAGTTCCTCATTGCGAGAGTCTCCTCTCGACATCCAACCCTGAATCGCGTTTGAATATGGCGGAAATCAGGTTTGGCGTGAGGGCTGGGAGGCCCATTCGAAACTCAGCGACAGAAGCATTGCGTCACCGAAACTGTCGAGATAGAGACACGCCGCCTTTCATTGGTGAACTGGAACGAGGTCGGAGCGTTAGCGCAACCGAGCCGTACGATGTGGAGAGAGGGAGCGCCGCCGTTTAATGTCGTACCTTGACCAAGGCATGAGCCCCAGCAAAGTGTGGGCGATCGTCATCGTCGCCCTGATTCACGTGCTGCTCGGCTTCGCGTTCGTCACCGGCTTCGCCAACGAGTTTATCAAAAAAGCGAGCAAGGACCTCGATGTGTTCGAGGTCGAGGAGCCGCCGCCCCCGGAGGAGGAGCCGCCGCCCCCGGAGGAGGTCGAGCCGGTCGCGCCTGAAGTGGTGACCCCGCCGGCGATCGTTCCGCCGCCGCCGCGTCCCCAGCAGCCCGATATCCGGGACGTTCAGGAGCAGCCGCAGACGCCGTTCAATCCGACGCCGCCGCGTGCCGACCCGGCGCCGGCCACGCCGCCGGCAGCCCCGCCGCGGGTCCAGTGTCCTGGAGGCGTCACCGTCCCGGCCGGCACCGCCTGTCCTGCGCCCGCTGCTCCGCCGACGCCGCCGCGCCTGCGCAGCGGTACGATCAGCAACGACGATTATCCGGCCTCAGCCATCCGCGCCCAGGCGCAAGGCACGACCCGGATGAGCTTGCAGATCGGTGCCGACGGACGGGTCACCGGCTGCTCGGTTACCGGGTCCAGCGGTAACTCGTCGCTGGACAGCACGGCCTGCAGCCTCGCCCAGCGTCGCTACCGGTTCGCTCCGGCCACCCGTAACGGTCAACCGGTCGCCAGCACCTACAGCCAGTCGGTGCGGTGGCAGTTGCCGGACGAATGATCGACTTTAAGACCCTTGTTTAACCCGGGCGGTCTCGCCCTCTGACCCAAACCGTTGAAGAGAGGAAAGTTAACATGGCAGCACCAGCCTCGGGTGGCGGTTTCCAGGAACACGGAATCGTCGAATCCATCATCGAGGGCGGCCCCATCGCCATCAGCACCGCGATCATCATGGTCATCATGTCGGTGGCGTCCTGGTACATCTTCTTCGTCAAGATCTTCGAGCAGAACAAAATCATGCGCGAGGGCCGCAAGGCGCGCAGCGCGTTCTGGCAGTCGGCCAACCTTCGCGAAGGCGCCAACAAGCTCGACAAGAACGGCGCCTACCGCCAGATCGTCGACGACGGCCTGCAGGCCCAGGAGCAGCACACCAAGCTGACCGACCCCATCGATCAGCATGACTGGCTGATCGGCTCGCTCGCGCGCAGCCAGGGTGCGATCGTCTCGAAGCTGGGCTCGGGCCTCGCGGTTCTCGCCACCGTCGGTTCGACCGCGCCGTTCATCGGTCTGTTCGGAACCGTGGTCGGCATCTACCGCGCTCTGATCCGCATCGGCGCGTCGGGTTCGGCGTCGATCGACGCGGTCGCCGGCCCGGTCGGTGAGGCGCTGGTCATGACCGCTCTCGGTCTCGCCGTCGCCGTTCCCGCGGTGATGCAGTACAACTGGCTCCAGCGCCGCAACAAGGCGATCGCCGAGCAGCTGGGCAAGTTCTCCAACGATCTGCACGGCTACATGATGTCCGGCGGCACCGTGCGTCCGAGCGCTCCGGTCGGCGCGGCGCGCAGCGGCACGACCGGCGCGGCGACCAAGCCGACGACCGCTTCGACCACCGGCGCGACCGGCGGCACTGCGAAGCCGGCCGGCGGCCCGACCCTCGGCAAGTCTTAAGCTGACGCATCGGGCGGCGCCGCGTGGGGCGGCGCCGCCCGCAAGGCCGCTGAGACGGCCGTCAAGGGATTAGGAATAGGAAACAAGCCATGACGATGCAGGTCGGCGAAGTCTCGGACGAAGATGATGCCCCGCTGTCGGAGATCAATGTCGTCCCGCTGACGGACGTCATGCTGGTGCTGCTGATCATCTTCATCATTACCGTTCCGGTGGTGTTGAACACGATCCCGGTGACCCTGCCGCAGGTCGAATTCGAGCCGACCACGACGAAGGCGGAGAACGTCAACCTGTCGATCCGCGCGCCCAACGGCGAGTGCGAGATCTATTGGGAAGTGACCCGCGTGACGTCGCAGGAATTGCTCGATCGCGGCGTTGCCGCGCTTCGCGAGGAGATCGAGCGCCAGGGCGGTCCGGCGAACGTGACCGAGCTGCCGGAGGTCCACATTCGCGGCGACGTGAACACGCCCTACCGTTGCATCGGCGGCGCGATCTTCACGATGCAGCGCGCGGGCTTCACTCGCGTCGGCTTCATCTCCGAGCCCGTTCCGGGCGGCGGCTGAGGCCAGGCACCGACAACAACGCGATAAACGCGATTTAGGAGTTCAGTCACATGGGTGCTTCGGTTGGCACGCGCAGCGAAGACGAACCGATGATGGACATCAACACGACGCCGCTCATCGACGTCATGCTGGTGCTCCTGATCATGTTCATCATCACCATCCCGATCCAGACCCACGCGGTGAAGATCGACCTGCCGACTCCGAACGACAGTCCGGCGCCGCCGATCGATCCGCAGCGCAACAAGATCGCGATCGAGCCGAACGGCACCGTGCTGTGGAACGCCGCTCCGGTCGATCTCAACACGCTGCGCCAGTATCTGGAGCTCACCACCACCATCCGGCCGACGCCGGAGCTCCACATCCAGCCGCACCCCGAGGCGCGCTACGAAGTGGTCGACCAGGTGCTTGCGGTGATCAAGCGCGCCGAGGTCCAGTCGATGGGCTTCGTCGGCAACGAGCAATACGCGAACTTCTGATCCGGCGGATCCGAAGCGAGACTTGAAGGGCGGTCCCGCGGGGCCGCCCTTTTTGCATGAGCACCGCAGCCGTTGCCTTAGCCGCGTAGTGATGATACACCATCTCCCGTCAACAGGGAGGATGCTATGGGCGCCGCCGTTGCCAAACCGGTCGATGAACCGGCCCATGAACTGAACACCACGCCACTGATCGACGTGATGCTCGTGCTTCTGATCCTGTTCATCCTCACCATCCCGATCCAGACGCGCAGTGTCGACGTCGATCTTCCCTCCGGCATCGATCCGCCGACCGTACGCCTCGACAGCAACAAGGTGGCCATCGGGCCGGACGGTACCGTGCGCTGGAACGGCGCGCCGGTCGCGCTTTCGCAGCTTCGCGCAGCGCTCGCCGAAACGGTGCGGATGCCGCGTCCGCCCGAGCTTCATGTCGAGCCCCACGCAGAGGCGCGTTACGCGGTCGTCGACGAGGTCCTTGCGGTGATCAGGCGCGCCAATGTCCAGTCGATGGGCTTCGTCGGTAACGAGCGCTACGCCAGCTTCTAGGCAACGCCGTCAAGCGAGGTGGCGCCGGAAGAAGCCGAGCGTCTCGGCCCAGGCCTGCTGGGCGGCGGACTGGTTGTAGCGGGCCTGCGACGTGTCGTTGTGAAAGGCGTGGTCGACGTCGGGATAGGTGACCGCCCGCACATCCTTTCCCGCCGCCCGCGCCGCCTCGACATAGGGCAGGGCCGTGCGGTTTACCCGCTCGTCACGCCCGGCCAGGACCACCAGCAATGGTGTCTGGAGCCGCGCCGCCTCGCTGGGCTCGGGCGCCGGGCCGTAGAACGACACGCCCCCCGCCAGCGCAGGCCCGGCGGCTAGCGCCAGGCGATGGACCATCGCCCCGCCCCAGCAGAAGCCCACCGCGCCGACCTTGCGGCCGTCGTTGATGCCCGCGAGGCGGCGGATCAGCGCCGCCCCGTCTGCCACCGTCGCCGGCATGTCGAGCGCCCCGATCATGTCGCGGGCGCGGTCCTCGTCGGCGGGGGTGCCACCCGCTGGGGTCAGGAAGTCAGGCGCGTAGGCTGCGTAGCCCGCAAGCGCCACGCGCCGCGCGACGTCGCGGATGTGGTCGTTGAGACCGCGATTCTCGTGAACCACGACCACCGCCGGCCGGTCGCCGCCGCCGCGCTCCGGCATTGCCGAGTAGAGCGACAGCTGCCGCCCTTGTCGCACCTCCCACGTGATGGTCTCAGTGCGCAGGCGAGTGTCGTCTGTCGGGACGACCGGAGCGCACCCCGCCTGGGCGGCGACCGTTCCAAGCATAGCGCTCGCGGCGACTGCGCTGCCCGTGACCCTTACGAGTTCGGCCATGAAGGCACGTCGATCCATGCCCTCGTGCGTGAATCGGTCGTAGAGCGCGATGACCGCGCGCGTGACCGGATCGGTCATTCGGCCGGCTGCGCCATTTGCGGGCGCTGCACGTGCGCCATCGCCTCGTCGTCGAGCTGGTTGGCGCGGACCGCCGCCGGCCGGTCGCGCAGCCGAGCGAAATAATCCTCGAAGGCGGGCCGCTTGTCGATCGTTCCGAATTGCAGGCCCCAGCCGATCTGCGCGCCGACATAGACGTCGGCCGCGGTGAACTGGTCGCCGCAGATATAAGTCCCGCTCGAGACCGCGCCCTCGAGAGCGTCCATCACGTCCTCGAACGTGCCGTAGCCGGCCATCATCGCCTTGTCCCTGGGGGCAAGCAGGCCCAGCGCCTTGCCGGTGACCGCGCTCTCCACCGGACCCGCCGCGAAGAACATCCAGCGATAATAGGGCCCCCGCCGCGGGTCGCCGTGCGGCGGCGCCAGCCCAGCCTCCGGAAAGGCGTCGGCGAGATAGGCGCAGATCGCCGCAGCTTCGGTCACCACCGTGTCGCCATGCTTGATGGCCGGGACCTTGCCCATCGGGTTGACCGCCAGATAGTCGGCGCTCTTCATCGTCGTGCCATAGTCAAGCAGCACCGTTTCATAGGGCGCGCCGACTTCCTCCAGCATCCACCGCGCGATCCGCGCCCGCGACATCGGGTTCGAGTAGATAATCAGATCGGCCATCGCGACTCTCCCTTCTCGGCTATCCGCCATCATAGCAGGCCGTGGCCGACTCGTGGTCCTTTCTTAAGCGAGCTGTGCTAGGGACACGGTCAGGGGGAGCAGGAATGATCAAGCTATCGTCCGGCGCGTTCGCTGACGCCGTCGTCGAGGGAGATTATCAGCGCTCGGGCCGCACGGCGCGGATTCATTATGTCCGCGCTTATGTCGTCGTGGCGTTGCTCGTGCTGCTCGCCTATGCGGCCGCCAGCCCGGTCTTCTTCAACGAGGACGAACTGGCGCGGTTCATCTACCTGCTGGTGCCGAGCCTGCTGGTCCTCGGCGCCTATCTCGCGGCGACCTTCTGGGACCGCTACCCCGACATCCCGATGATCGACTTCACGGCGCTGCTCGCGCTGGCGATCCTGGTCACGGGCGAGAACGTCATCCTGTTCGACGAGATCAACCGGCAGGGCGACGACGTTCACGGCAACGTCGGAATCAGCGGCCTAATCGTCAGCGCCTTCGCTGCATTCGCACTGACCGGCCGATTCCGCTGGTTCCTGACCTGGAGCGCGCTCCACGCCGTCGGCTTCGTGAATCTCGCGTTTCTGCTCGATCCCAGCGCGGAGGTGCGCTTCTACGAAATCATGAGCCATGCGAGCGGCGCCGGCGTGATGCTGTTCCTCAACTGGGCGCTGAGCCGCGCCGACCGCCACGGCTTCCTTCTCAACAAGGCGCTGGCGGCGGAGCGGGCGAAGAGCGAGGAGCTGCTCTACAACGTCCTGCCTGAAGCCGCGGCGGAGCGGCTAAAGGCCGGCCAGGTAGTCGCAGATGCCTATTCCGATGCCTCCGTCGTGTTCATCGACGTCGTCGGCTTCACCAAGCTGTCCGGCACCGTTTCGCCGGGGCACCTGATCGATATGCTGAACGCCTTCTTCAACCTCGCCGACCGCTGCGCCGCCGAGCATGGCGTGGAGAAGGTCAAGACGATCGGCGACGCCTATCTCGCGATCAGCGGCGGCAACCTGCCCGCGAAGAACAGTGCCGACGCGGCGCTCGCCTTCGGCATGGCGGTCATCGACGGCCTGGGCGAGGTCGAGAAGGAAGTCGGAATCCCAATCCAGGTCCGGGTCGGAATCCACAGCGGCTCCGTGGTCGGCGGAGTCATCGGCGCGACACGGATGACTTACGATTATTGGGGCGAGACGATGAACGTCGCCAGCCGGCTGGAAGGGCAAGCTGCAACCAACTCGATCGCGGTGTCGGAAAGCACCTATCTGCGCACCCGCCGCAAGGAGCTGTTCGACGCGCCCGAGGAGGTCGCGCTCAAGGGCGTCGGCGAGGTGCCGGTGTTCCGGCTGAAGCGCGAGGAGCCCCCGGCAGCCTTGCGGGCTGGACCGATCCCGGCTTCCTAAGGAGGGCGAACTTCAGCCGAAAGAATGCCTTAGCCGCAGAGCCACGGCGCGGTGGGCGTTGCGCTCGCGGAACTCGAACTGGAACGGGTTGGGGTTGGAGCGGTCGGGCGTGAAGAAGGTGCGGCCGCGTGTCCCGGCGACGCCGAAAATGTTCTCAACCGTCAGCGTGAAGGTCGTCCGCGGGTTCATCCGATACTCGCCGAAGATGTTGACGAACGGCTCCATGCCGTTGGGGACGTCGATCTCATTGCGGCGGTAGAAGGGGACGGCCGGGCTTCCGAAATAATTGATGCCCCAGGCGAAACGCTCGAGGTCCTGGCGGAAGGTCGCTTCCAGCTGCCACTCCTGGAAATTGGAGAAGGCGCGCTGCCGGTGGGTATAGGGATCCTCGACCGACGTGTCGCGGATCGTGCCGTTGACGGTGAGGCGGCCGCCCCGAATGCCGAAGCGGCCGAGAGGCGCGTCGAGCGTGCCGCGGATGAAGGCGTGGCGGCCGTTGCCGAGATTGCCCGGAGCGTCGAAGCCTTCCGGAGTCGGCACCCGGTCCTGGACGAGCTGGATCGCCTGGTAGCCCAGCTCGAGCCGAACCTGGCCGTCGCCCAGGATCGGCCGCTCGACCGTTGCGAGGACCTCCCAGGCGCGCTGCGGCAGGAGTTCGGCATTGCCGCCAGTGACCCGGTCGTTGGTGAGCTCCGCGGCGCTGATAAAGTCGACGAAGTCGAGCTGGGCGACGGTGCGCTGGATCGACAGCTGGGTGCGCCAGCCGTCGCCCGGGCGCCAGTCGATCACGAGCCGGGGCTTGAGGAATCGGAGCACCCGCTCAGCCTCGGTGTCCCCGCTGACGGTGAGGCGCGACGCCTCAAAGGTGAGGCCGGCATCGACGCGCAGGTTCGGCGCGAGGTTGCGGCCGGCGTTGAAGAAGCCCTCCAGGCGATATTCCTCGACCACGGCCTGATCGATCGGCAGGTCGATGAGGGTACGGCCGCCGCCGGGCTCGATCTCGAACAGGCGCACGTCGCTGTCGAGGCGGTTGAAGGCGCCCTCGAGGCCGGTCTCGACGGACCAGCCGTTCGGAACGTTGCGCGACCAGACGAGGCGCAGGACCCTCTCGTCGCGGACGTCCTCGATGGTCTGCTCGAGACCGCCGATGACATCGCCCTGGATGCGGTTGAGCGACGTCTCGACATTTTCGCGCGTGCGCCGCGTGGCGAGGCCGACAAGGCGAAGGCCGCCGCCGAGGAACGGCCGCGTGATGTCGCCGCCAAGCTCATATTCGTAGCGGCGGAAATCCTGCGCAAGCCGGTCGTCCCGGATCGTCCCGCCGACGGGGAAGACATCGTTGGTCTGGAACAGGAAGAAGTCGCCGATCGCGAAGCGGCCGTTGAGGTGCGCCGAGCGGTTCTCGCCCTCGTCGAGCGCCCAGGAGCCGGAGATGAAGCCGAGCTGGTCGCTATATTCGTTGACCTTGCGCCGGAACTCGACGAGCGCCCCGCTCGGAAGCGCGGTAAGGGTGTCGCTCCCTTCCTCCAGCGTGTGGCGGTCGTTCCAGCCTGCCGACAGGTTGAAGGTGCTGGGCCCTCGTCGGAGCAGGACCGAGGCGCTGCCCTGCGGCGTGAATTGACCCGAGACGTCGCGGCGAACCTCCGCCTCGATATTGCCGGCGAGACCACCCGCGGCGCTCAGCACCAGGTTCAGCACCTGCGCGCGTCCGGCGAACTCGGCGCCGAATTGGTCGCCGCGGCCGACCTCCACGCGAAGTACGCGTTGGGCCGGGATTCGGGCGAGAATGGTCTCGAGCGTGTCATTCTTGGATGTCGGTCGAGCACCGTTGATCACCACGTTGCCCGCCGCTCCGCCGAATCCGCGGACGTCCTGCGCGCCGGAGTCGAGGGTGAAGCCCGGGACCCGGCGGACGATGTCGAGCGCATTGGCCGGCGAGTAGGTGCGGAAGAAGTCCGCTTGATAGACGGTGCGGTCGGTCGCGGCCGGAGCCTCGACGGGGGCAGGCGGGTCGGCGGGAGGCGCGTCCTGGGCGTTGGCGGGCGAGGCGGAGGCGAGGATGGAGGCGGCCGCGCCGCCGGAGATCAGGATACGCAAATTCGGTGGCCTCGCTCGTATGGTCGCCGGTCCCCTCCGCCGCGCAAGGTGGGCGAGGTAGTGCGGTCGGAAGGAACCGGCGACGAAAGCCAAACTGTATTGCGTGAATGATACAGCAGCTTTTCGACGAACCTTCAACACGCTTCGGCGGACGACTTCCGTCAGGCGGCGTGAGGACGGCTCGTAAGAGTGCTTCCGAGTGCGAGATCGTCGATATGGCAGGCGCGGTCGCGGCCTTCCGACTTGGCCCGGTAGAGGGCAATGTCGGCGCTCCGATAGAGCGCGATCCACGCCTCCTGATCGGCGAGCGGACCATCCGCCTCGCCGATGCTCGCGGTGACCGGCAGGTGGTGTGGCATCGGCTGGCTCCGGATCCGCTCGAGCAGCGAGGCGGCACTGGCCTCGGACGCAGCTTGCGGCAGCAGCAGGCCGAACTCCTCGCCGCCGAGGCGGACGACGAGGCATCCCTCGGGCGCCCATTTGCGTAACGCCAACGCGAAAGCCTTGAGCACGGCGTCCCCGCCGACATGACCGAGCGTGTCGTTGATCCGCTTAAAATGGTCGATGTCGACGAGGAGCAGCCGCTGCCTGCCTGCGGTGCCGATCGCCTGCTGCAGGAAGGCGCGGCGGTTGAGCAGCCCGGTCAGCGGATCGACGCTGGCGAGGCGCTGGGCCACTGCTTTCTCGGCACGCTCGAGGTCGCGCTCGTCCGAGAGCAGCTTGATCCGGTAGGCGATGACCAGGGAGCTCAGCAGCGATTCGAAGCCCATCGCCAGCATCGTCCCGTTGTCGAGCCAGAAGCTGTAACCGACGAGGTCGAGGCCATGGAGTGCGCGGAGAATGGTGACCACGATCGGCGCCGACCACGCGATCAGGAACAGGCTGAGGAACTGGCTCTTGTTGCGCCATGCGCTTGCGAGCAGTGGTCCGCACACGCAGAGCATCAGGACGAACGACAGGAAATAGGCGCGATCGAGCAGCTTGATCTGCCAGGGTGCGAATAGCGCGAACGCGAGCGCTGTGCCGAACGTGGCAATGCAGGAAAGTCCGACAGCCCGCTTGAGCCATGGGGTCATCACTCGTGGCTCGAAGAAGTTGCGGATGAACTGAAGAGCGGTGACTGCGATTCCGCCAAGCAGTAGATAGTTGATCCGCAGCCGGTCGTTATTGTCGAGGCCATCAAACAGGAAAGCCGCCGCACCCGACGAGGTGAAGGCGTAGCCCATCGTGGCCAGGATCATCGCGCAGTAGAAGAGCTGGAAGCGGTGGCGGAGCGTCAGCCACAGCACGAAATTGTAGACAAGCAGAGCGAGACACAGGCCGATGAAGAAGGTGTAGAGCGCGGTCGCTCCGAGCGCGTGAGCGTGGCTCTGCTCGCGCGTGAAGAGGACCGGCCCGAGAACCAGGCCGCGCAGGTTCGCTGCGCCCTCCATGCGGACGAGAATCGCCGCCACTGGCGCGGCGCGGGCCTCGATCGGCACCTCGATGATCGCACCGACCCGTATGAGCCCGGTGATGTCGCGCGAGCTAAAGGAGCGGATAGCGATGTGACCGTCGGCATAGCGGACATGGACGCTCATCCCGTCCATCCACACGCTTCCGAACCGGAGCCCGAGAGACTCCCCCGCCGCCGGAGGATTCGGGACGTCCATGCGGATCCAGAAATCGCCGGTGCCGAAGCTCGGCTGGTGCGTGGCGCAGTCGAAACGCCCGGCGGAGAACAAGGCGGAGACGTCGTCCGCCGGAGACGCCGGAGCCACGCACGGTGTCAGCTTGAAGTCGCCGCCATGGTCGGCGGCCGCGGGGGAAGCGGCAAGGAGAGACGCGATAAGCGCGACCAGCACGGCTTTGGCCAGCCTGAAGCAAAACCCCCTCCACATGGGAGGGGGCTAGCCGGCAATTTGTTAAGATGGGCTAAGCGGCGCCGAAGCGCAGGCGCTTACGCCTGCGCTTCGGGAGCCTCCGGAGCCTTGTCTAGGCTTGGCTTGCCGCCCTTCTTCTTGCCCTTGGCGGCCTTGGGCGCCGCGGCGATGATCTCGAAGTGCGGGGCATTGTCCTTGATCCGGACCTTGACCTCGCCGCCATGGACCAGCTTGCCGAACAGCAGCTCCTCGGCGAGCGGCTGCTTGATCTTCTCCTGGACGAGACGGCCCATCGGCCGAGCGCCGTAGAGCTTGTCGTAGCCGCGGGCGGTGAGCCACTCGCGCGCCTCGTCGTCGAGCTCGATATGAACGCCGCGGTCCGCCAGCTGAAGTTCGAGCTGGAGGATGAACTTGTCCACCACGCGAGAGACGACTTCCGGCGGCAGGTAGCCGAACGGAACGATCGCATCGAGGCGGTTGCGGAATTCCGGAGTGAACATCCGCTTGATCGCTTCCTCGTCCTCGCCCTCGCGGGTCATGGCGCCGAAGCCCACCGCCTCGCGCGCCATGTCGCTGGCGCCCGCATTGGTGGTCATGATCAGGATGACGTTACGGAAGTCGACCGTCTTGCCGTGATGATCGGTCAGGCGCCCGTTATCCATGATCTGGAGCAGGATGTTGAACAGGTCCGGATGCGCCTTCTCGATCTCGTCGAGGAGGAGCACGCAGTGCGGGTTCTGATCGACCGCGTCGGTCAGAAGGCCGCCCTGGTCGAAGCCGACATAGCCCGGAGGCGCGCCGATCAGGCGGGAGACGCTGTGGCGCTCCATATATTCGGACATGTCGAAGCGCTGGAGCGGGATGCCCATGATCGTCGCCAGCTGGCGCGCCACCTCGGTCTTGCCGACGCCGGTGGGGCCGGAGAAGAGGTAGTTGCCGATCGGCTTGTCGGGATCGCGGAGGCCCGCGCGGCTGAGCTTGATCGCCGAGGAAAGCACCTCGATCGCCTTGTCCTGCCCGAACACGACCCGCTTGAGGTCGCGGTCGAGATCCTGGAGCACAGCCTTGTCGTCGGCGCTGACCGACTTCGGCGGAATCCGAGCGATGGTCGCGATGACCGCCTCGATTTCCTTGGTGGTGATCGTCTTTTTCCGACGTGACGGCGGCACCAGCATCTGCATCGCGCCGACCTCGTCGATCACGTCGATCGCCTTGTCGGGCAGCTTGCGGTCGTTGATGTAGCGGGCCGACAGCTCGACCGCCGACTTGATCGCGTCGGGCGTGTATTTGACGCTGTGATGCTCCTCGAACGCGGAGCGAAGGCCGGCGAGGATCTTCACCGTATCCTCGATCGACGGCTCGTTGACGTCGATCTTCTGGAAGCGGCGGAGCAGCGCGCGGTCCTTCTCGAAGTGGTTGCGGAACTCCTTGTAGGTGGTCGACCCGATGCAGCGGATCGTGCCGCCGGAGAGCGCAGGCTTCAGAAGGTTGGACGCGTCCATCGCGCCGCCGGACGTCGCGCCGGCGCCGATCACCGTGTGGATCTCGTCGATGAACAGGATGGCGTGGGGGAGCTTCTCGAGCTCGTTGACCACCGCCTTAAGCCGCTCCTCGAAGTCGCCGCGATAGCGCGTGCCGGCGAGGAGCGCGCCCATGTCGAGCGAGTAGATCACCGCCGGCTTCAGCACGTCGGGAACGTCGCCCTCGATGATCTTGCGGGCGAGACCTTCCGCGATGGCGGTCTTGCCGACGCCGGGATCGCCCACATAGAGCGGGTTGTTCTTGGAGCGGCGGCACAGGATCTGCACGGTGCGGTCGACCTCGGCCGAGCGGCCGATCAGCGGATCGACGCGGCCCGACTGGGCCTTCTCGTTGAGGTTCACCGTGAACTGCTTGAGTGCCGATTCGCTCTTCTTCGACTTCTCTTCCTGCTTGGGCTCGTCCGCGCCCTTCACCTCGGCCGGCTGCGAGGCGATCGCCTCGCCCTTGCCGACGCCGTGGCTGATGTAGGTGACCGCGTCGAGCCGGCTCATGTCCTGCTGCTGCAGGAAATAGACGGCATAGCTCTCGCGCTCGGAGAAGAGCGCGACCAGAACGTTGGCGCCGGTCACCTCGTCGCGGCCGGAGGACTGGACGTGGAGGATGGCGCGCTGGACCACGCGCTGGAAGCCGCTGGTCGGGGTCGGATCGGTCTCGCCCTCGACCTTCAGAGCCTCGAGCTCGTTGTCGAGATAGTGGCGAACCGCGTCCTTGAGCTCGTCATTGTTGACCCCGCACGCCTGCATGACGCGGCTTGCGTGGGCGTCGTCGATCAGCGCGAGGAGAAGGTGCTCGAGAGTCGCATATTCGTGACGCCGGCTGCTGGCTGCAGCGAGCGCGTTGTGCAGCGTCTGCTCGAGTTCGCGGGCGAAAGAAGGCATTCAAATCACTCCTACCGGCCCGGGAGGAGGATCTCTCACGGGCCTCTTGGCCTCAATGTCTGCCTTCCAACGCCCCGCATCAAGGCCGGGGCCCAAGAAAGCTGGGGAAGAGCCCTGGGGAGCGACTCCGCCTTATTTCTTGAATAGACTCTCGGCGGTTGCGCGGAAGTTAACCGCGTTCTGAAGCTTTGCCTTAACCCGCTCGATCTCGCCCTCGAGGATGGCGATGCGGGCTTCGAGCTCCTCCACGGACAGGGGATCGAGGTCCTGCCTGGTCAGCTGGGTCAGCGGGTCGTCCGGCTTGTTCGGAAAAAGCTCGTCGAGGTCCATGCGCCCAGCGTTGACCGGTCCGCGTTCCAAGTCAATAAGTTGCGACGTCGTTCGGCGAGCGGGGGCGGCGATGCCGAGTCTTCCAGGTGAAATGAATGCGATCGACCCTGCCGAGCCAGGCGGGCCGGAGGTGCTCGAATTGGTTCGCCGGCCGGTGCCCAAGCCCGGGCCCGGCGAGGTGCTGATCAAGGTCGCAGCAGCGGGGGTCAACCGGCCGGACGTCCTTCAGCGCCGCGGCCTCTACCCGCCGCCGCCGGGAGCGCCGTCCGTACCGGGTCTGGAAGTCGCGGGCACTGTCGCCGCGCTCGGCAAGGGAGTGACGACGCTCGAGCCAGGGCAGCCCGTTTGCGCCCTGCTCGCCGGGGGCGGCTATGCCGAATATGCGGTTGCTCCGGCCGGCCAGTGCCTTCCGGTGCCCGATGCGCTCACCATGATCGAGGCCGCGGCGATGCCGGAGACCCTGTTCACCGTGTGGACGAACCTGTTCGAGCGCGCCTACGCCCGCGACGGGGAGACGGTGCTCGTCCATGGCGGCACCAGCGGCATCGGCACGATGGCGATCGCCCTCGCCAAATTGTTCGGCCTGAAGATCCTGGTCACGTGCGGAAGCGACGAGAAATGCGCCCGCGCCGAGGCGCTGGGTGCGGACGGCGCGATCAACTATCGCGAGCAGGACTTCGCCGAGGCGGTCAAGGACTTCACCGGCGGGCGGGGAGTCGACATCGTCGTCGACATGGTCGGCGGCGACTATTTTTCGCGCAACCTCGCCTGCCTCGCCGACGACGGCCGCCACGTATCGATCGCCGTCCAACGCGGCGCCGAGGCCGACCTCAACCTGTTCGACATCATGCGCAGGCGTCTCACCATCACCGGGTCGACGCTCCGTCCGCGCTCGGCCGAGTTCAAGTCGCTGGTGGCGCAGGAGCTGCTCGCCAGCGTCTGGCCGCATGTCGAGGAGGGGCAGCTCAAACCCGTGATCGACGCCACGTTCCCGCTCGACGCGGCGGCCGATGCTCACCGGCGCATGGAGGCGGGCGAGCACATCGGAAAGATCGTCCTCACGATTCCATAAGCGCCGCTTGTCTGCTCATGCGCCGGATCGAGATTGTCCTGCCGAGCGCGGCCTGCGAGCTATTGGCAACAAAGGGGGGAGCCATGACGCAGCTGACGCTTCACGAATATGCGCTGTCGGGGAATTGCTACAAAATCCGGCTGACGGCGGCCCTCCTCGGAATTCCGCTGGAACGGCGCCAGTACGACATCCTCAAGGGGGAGACGCGGACGGCGGATTTTCTCACGACGATCAACGCCAACGGCCGTATTCCGGTCCTTCAGGTTGGCGATCGCTTTCTGCCGGAAAGCAATGCCGCGAGCTTCTACCTGGCGGACGGATCGCCCCTGGTTCCGGCCGATCCATTCGGCCGTGCCGACATGCTGCGCTGGATGTTCTGGGAGCAATATAATCACGAGCCGAACGTCGCGACCGTGCGCTTCTGGCTCGCGTTCGTCGGCGAGGAGAGGCTGACTCCGCAGCAGCGCCAGCAGCTGCCGGCGAAGCGAGCCGCGGGCGAGGCTGCGCTGCGGCTGATGGACGAGCATCTCGAGCGGCGTGAGTGGTTCGTCGGCGGTGCGCTCAGCCTCGCCGACCTCGCGCTCTACGCCTATACCCATGTGGCGGAGGATGGGGGCGGTTTCCGCCTCGCCGATTATCCCGCGGTCCGGGCGTGGCTGGCGCGGGTGGCCGCGCAGCCGGGCTATCTGCCGATCGACGCCTGACAAAAAGAAGGGGTGGAGAGGCGGGCCGGTTGGCGCTGCCATCTCCACCCCGATGAGTGGACCAAGTAGGATGCCGTTCAAGACGCACGGGTCGTGCCAGATCGGCTAGCCCGCGGAATTGCGGCCTCTCAATGGTGAAGGCGGTTTAACCAACCTGGGTTGGTGTAAGCCGCGCCGACACTTTGAGCACCGCTCCGCAACGTTCATCCACGGTTCAGCCGATCTCCGACTACATCTGTAGTCCAAAGGGGAGGCTGGGTGGAACGGATCAGCGAAGCCGAACATGCGGTGATGGAGGTGCTGTGGGACGAGAGCCCGCTCACCGCGGCCGAGGTTGCGACGCGTGTTCCTGCCGACCGCAAGTGGAGCGACCGAACGGTCAAGACCCTGCTCGCCCGGCTGCTCGCCAAGGGTGCGCTCACCCATGAGGAGGACGGCCGGCGCTATCTCTATCGCCCCGTGGTCGCCAAGGACGATTATGTCACGCAGGAATCCTCGCGGCTGATCGACCGCTTGTTCGGCGGCCGGGTGACTCCGCTCGTCGCGCATCTGGCGGAGCGGGATCGCCTCACCGAGCGGGACATTGCGGAGATCGAGGCGCTGTTGAAGGCATTGAAGCCATGATCGCCTGGCTCGCCGGCAACATGGTGTGGGCGAGCGCGGCGATGGTGGTCGTGCTTGCGATCCGGCGGCCGGTCGCGGCGTTCTTAAGCGCCGGGGGGGCCTACGCCTTGTGGCTGGTACCGGCGCTGCGGCTGGTCGCTCCGCCTATGGACTGGTTCGCCGGATCGCTTCCGACACTGCCGCCGATCATCCTCTCGGTCGGCACGGTGGAGGGCGGAAATGTCGGCCGCGCGGCCGGGCTGCCCTGGCTGGACCTGCTGATCGGATCGTGGCTCGGGGGAGCCTTGCTGTTCCTCGCCTATCAGGCGGTCTGCTACCGCCTCTTCCTGAGCCGCCTCAGCCTCTCCCTGCAGAGCGTCGGCAGCCATGAAGGCGTGCCGTTGCTCGCCAGTGCCGCGGTGGACGGGCCGCTGGCGCTCGGCCTCCTCGACCGGCGCATTGTCGTTCCAGCCGATTTCGAAACCCGTTAGTTGCCGGCCGAGCGTCGTCTCGCGCTCGACCATGAGCGTCACCATCACGGCCGCGGCGACATCCTCGCCAACCACGCCGCCCTGCTCGTGCTCGCGCTGAACTGGTTCAACCCGATCGCGTGGGTCGCCTTCCGCGCGTTCCGCGCCGACCAGGAGCTGTCCTGCGATGCCGCGGTCGCCGCGACCGCGTCGGCAGAGGCTCGCGCCACCTATGCGAGCGCGCTCGTCAAGTCGGCGAGCAAGCCCGGGCTCATCGCGGCTTGTCCGCTCAATCATGCCGATCAACTCAAACGGAGACTGAAGATGCTGAAGCACCATCGCAAGGACCGCAGCCGTGCCTGGGCCGGAGCCGCCGTCACCGCTGCTCTCGTCGCCGCCAGCATGGCCTTCGGCGCCCCCGGCCTCGCCCAGGACAAGGGCGAGCAGAAGCAGGAGCGGCGTATCATCATCATGGAGCATCGCGACGGTGCGCCAACCGCCGAAGGCGGGGAGCGCCGCGAGCGCCGCGAATTCTCGGTGCGCCGCGACGGGCAGGGCAATGTCATCCGCCACGGGCTCGATCCCGAGGTCGAGGCGCGTATCGAGCGTTGCCGGCAAGGCGACAATCTCCTCAACGTCGACGAGAGCGGGGGCAACGAGCGCACCCGAATCCTCCTGTGCGCGCAGGGCGAAGGCTCGGCGGCCAACCGCGTCGAAGCGCTGGAGCGCGCCCGCGAGCGTATTGCCTCGGAAGACCATCTCAGCGCCGAGACCAAGCAGCGGGTCCTCGCCCAGATCGACCAGGCCATCGCCAGGGCGCGGTCGGGGAACTGATCTCGAGTCCTCTCTGCGAGTCGCGTCGCAGGGAGGACCCCTCTTCCCTTTCGCTCTCCCAGCCGCCACATCGCTGGGGTGAGTGGAGCATTCGAACAGGTCGCGCCGGGCATCCGCCGGCTGCTCGCGCCCAATCCGTCCGCGTTCACCTTCACCGGGACCCAGACCTATGTGGTGGGCGAGGGAAAGGTGGCGGTGATCGACCCCGGGCCTGACGACTCCCTGCATATCGAAGCGCTGACGAGCGCTTTGCGCGGCGAGCAAGTGACGGCGATTCTCGTCACTCACACCCATCGCGATCACAGCCCAGCGAGCAGGTCGCTCGCGACGTCGACGGGCGCGCCGATCATCGGCTGCGCCCCACTCGCCATCGACGATGACGGCCCCCGCGCCGACGCCAGTTTCGACTTCGACTATGCCCCGGATCGCGTGCTCGCGGACGGGGAGAGCGTCAGCGGCGACGGCTGGACCCTCGAGGCGGTCGCGACCCCGGGCCACACGTCCAATCACCTCTGCTTCGCTCTGACGGAGCAGAAAGCCCTGTTCTCGGGCGATCATGTGATGGCTTGGTCGACGACCATCGTCTCGCCCCCAGACGGGGACATGGCGGCTTACATGGCGAGCCTCGACAAGCTGCTCGCCCGCGACGACTCGGTCTACTACCCGACGCACGGGCCTGCGATCACCGACCCGAAGGGCCATGTCCGAGCGCGCATCGCCCATCGCCGCGGACGCGAGGCGCAGATTCTCGCCCAGCTCGAGGCAGGGCAGGGCGACATCGCCGCGATGGTTCCCGCGCTCTACACCGACACAGACCCGCAGCTTTTCCCCGCCGCGGCGCGTTCGGTTCTCGCCCACCTCATCGACCTTGAAAGCCGCGGGCGCGTGCGCCGCGACGGCGACAATTGGAGCCTCGCCGCGTGAGACGAAGCCGCCTCGCCCTCATCCTGATCCCCTTGTCCATCATCATACTGGTGGTCGCAGGCATTCTCGCCATGCGTTGGGTCGACAGCTGGTTCGAGGAGCCGCAGCCTCAGACCATCGCCCAGGCGAGCCTCCAGTCGATGCGCGAGCAGTCGCGGCTCAACGTATTCGCCGCGCGCTACGTTGCCGTCGTCACCTCGACCCAGGAGCGGCTTGGCGGTATCGTCAGTGCCCAGAAGACGACGATCATGCCCGGGGACGTCCGCTACGAAGTGAACCTCGCCGATCTTGGGCAGGACGACATTCGCTGGGACGAGGGAACAAGCACGCTGCACGTCACTCTTCCGCCGATCGAGGTGTCGCAGCCGCAGATCGATATCAATGCGATCCAGGAATATTCGGGCGGCGGGATCCTGATGCGGCTGACCGATGCCGAGCGGGCGCTCGACCAGGCCAATCGCGAGCAGGCGCAGCGTTCGCTGATGGAGCAGGCGCGCCAGCCCATGCCGATGCGCCTCGCCCGCGAATCCGCCAAGCGAGCGGTCGCCCGAAGCTTCGCGCTGCCGCTTCGCGCCGCGGGCATCGAAGCCAATGTCGCGGTCCGCTTCGCCGACGAGCCGCAGGGCGGGGAGCGCGAATATATGGACTATTCGCGCCGCATCGAGGACGTGCTCGCCGACCCGAAAGATAGCCAGAGGCAGCAGCAGAAATAACCCTCTCCTGACCGGGAGAAGGTGGCTGAGCCAAGCGACGCTCGGTGAGGGCGCGTCGGGCTTACCCTCACCCTCCCATCCGCCTCCGCTTCGCTGCGGCGAACGGGCCCCTCGGTCTCCTTGAGGGGAGAGTGGCACACTCTACAAAACCCTCCCGAAAGGCTTATATTCGCGGGCGAGCTAGGGGACATCATGACTGCAGCAATTCCGAACCTGACCGGCCTCGACCTGCGCGCCGAGATCGACCGCCTGCGCAAGGAGCGCAACGCGGTCATCCTCGCCCATTATTACCAGAAGCCGGAGATCCAGGACCTCGCCGATTTCGTCGGCGACAGCCTCGACCTGTCGCGCAAGGCGGCGTCGACCGACGCCGACGTCATCGCTTTCTGCGGCGTCCGCTTCATGGCCGAGACCGCGAAGATCCTGAGTCCGGACAAGATTGTCATCCTGCCCGACATGGATGCCGGCTGCAGCCTCGAGGACAGCTGCCCGCCCGACCAATTCAAGGCGTTCCGCGAGGCCCATCCGGGCCATATCGCGCTCACCTACATCAACTGCTCAACCGAGGTGAAAGCGCTGAGCGACATCATCGTCACGAGCTCGTCCGCGGACATCATCCTCAAGCAGATTCCGAAGGACCAGAAGATCATCTTCGGCCCGGACCGCAATCTCGGAGGCTATCTCGCCCGCAAGACCGGCCGCGACCTGCTGCTGTGGCCGGGCGTGTGCATCGTCCACGAGGCGTTCAGCGAGACCGAGCTCCTCAAGCTGAAGGCGCAGCATCCCGAAGCGCCAGTGCTTGCCCACCCCGAGTGCCCGCCGCACATCCTCGACCATGCCGATCATGTCGGCTCGACGCGGGCAATCCTCGAATATGCGCTGGCCTCCGACAGCGACGTGATGATCGTCGCGACCGAGCCGCACATCATCCACCAGATGGAGAAGGCGGCGCCGCACAAGCAGTTCATCGGCGCGCCCGGCGCGGACGGGAACTGCAACTGCAACATGTGCCCGTACATGGCGCTTAACACGCTCGAGAAGCTCTACGTCGCGCTCGACACGCTTCAGCCGCGCATCGAGATCGACGAGGAACTGCGCATCGCCGCCAAGAAGCCGCTCGATCGGATGCTGGAAATGGCCGGCGGCACCGTCGGCAAGGGCGACGTGGGGCGGCCGGTGATCGCTGGGAGCTGACAGCCCGGGAGGAGACCATGCCCAGGGACGCGGTGCCGATGCTGAACGTGCCCGACGTCGCGGCGACCGCCGCCTGGTACCAGGGCATCGGCTTCGAGCTTGTCGACAGCGCGGATGACGAGGGCCGCGTCACCTGGGCGCTGATGCGCTTCGGCGAGGGCGAGGTGATGTTCAATGCCGGCGGCTCGCCCAGCGCCGCCCGGCGCCGCGACGTCGACCTGTTCTGCTATGTCAGCGACGTCGACGCCTGGTTCGGCGAGGTCGCCGACCAAGGCGAGCTCGTCGAGGGACTTCACGACACTTTCTACGGCCTGCGGGAATTCACCATCCGCGACTGCAACCGCTTCTGGATCACCTTCGCGGCGCCGCTGAGGCCGCGAAGCGAGCAACAGCTGCAACACTGATGCGTTGGGGGCGGGTGAACGCCTCCAATCCCATCCGCCAGTCGCACGGCCCGACGGTAGGCCCGCCCGGTCCGGACAGCCTCAACTCGGCGCTTCGGCGGAATATCGAAGCGCTGCGGGAGCGCCGCCGGCATGATGAGGAGAATGCAGGCTTCTCGGATCGGCTCGCCGATCGCATCACCGGATTTACCGGATCGATGCTGTTCGTGTTCCTGCACCTGGCCATCTACGGATTCTGGATCGTCGCCAATCTCGGCTGGGTGCCGGGCGTGCCGCCTTGGGATGAGACATTCGTGGTGCTTGCCATGGTCGCTTCGGTCGAAGCGATCTTCCTGTCGACCTTCGTGCTGATCAGCCAGAACCGGATGATGGCGTTGGCGGACCAGCGAGCGGACCTCGACCTCCAGATCAGCCTGCTGACCGAGCATGAAGTGACGAACCTCGTCCGAATGGTCCGCCAGCTTGCGGAACACTCCGGAGTGCAGGTCAAGCATGAGGAGGTCGAAGAGCTGGAGCGCAATGTCGCACCTGAGGCCGTCTTGGACGCGTTGGAAGAGGATAAGGCCGCAGATACCTGACCCCTTTCCCGGGGGTCACGGGGTGGTTAGTCCGTCCCAATGTCCTTTTACCTCGACCGCTTCGACCTCGACGCCTTCGTTCGCACCACTCTTGCTGAGGACCTCGGCGACGCGGGCGACATCACCTGCGCGGCAGTGATTCCGGAAGATGCCGTCTTCTCCGGCGTCATGCAGAGCCGCGATGCGATCACCGTCGCCGGCCTGCCCATCGCGGAGGCGTTCTTCCGCAAGCTCGATCCGGGCGTCGAAGTGGGCACACTCGTCGCGGATGGCGAGCCGGTCCACGCCGGAGCGATCCTCATGCACATCAAGGGCCGCGCCCGTGCGCTGCTGACCGCCGAGCGGAGCGCTCTCAACACGGTTCAGCACTTGTCCGGAATCGCGACGCTGACTCGCCGCTATGTCGACGCCATCGCCGGCACCGGGGCCACTTTGCTCGACACGCGCAAGACGCTGCCTGGCCTGCGCATGCTCGAAAAATACGCGACCCGCATGGGCGGCGCGACCAATCACCGGATCGGCCTGTGGGACGCTGCGATGATCAAGGACAATCATGTGGCGGTCGCCGGTTCCGTCGGCGAAGCGGTGCGCCGCGCAGCTTCGGCGGGCATCGACCGGATCATCGTGGAGGTCGACAGCCTGGAGCAGATCGGCCCCGCACTCGATGCCGGCGCCACACACCTGCTGCTCGACAATATGGCGCCGGATATCCTGCGCCAAGCGGTTGCGCTGGTCGGCGGGCGGGTGCCGACCGAGGCGAGCGGCGGCATCAGCCTCGACACGATCCGAGCCAAGGCCGAGACGGGGGTCACCTACGTTTCGGTCGGCCGGATCACCCAGTCAGCGCCCGCTGCAGACATAGGCCTCGACTTCAGCCCGGCTTGATCGCTACTCTCGGCCTTCAGGTTCAAGGAGGGGCGAATGCGACCGGCATCCATCATTCAGTTCGAGCGGCTCTATCTGGCATCGCTCGCGGTGGTGATCATCCAGTCGGTGGCGGCTTATTTCGTCATGCGGGAAGCATTCGGCCGGCTGCCCGCCGGTGCCGATGCGCCCCCGGGCATGGGCGGCATGTTCAGCGGCCTATTGATCGGCTCGATCATCTTCGGGCTGCTCCTGTCCGTGGGCATTCCGCTGCTGCTGATGTGGCTGGCGTCGCGCAGACGGATCGAGGTCGCCAAGTGGCTTCTTCTCGCGGTCTCGGTCCTGTCCGTGCTCGGCTTCCTCGCCAATCTCGTCATGCTGGTTCTGATGCCCGGCGAGGTGGCTCAGGATCTTGCCGGCTTCGCGCAGTGGCAGGCGGGGCTCGTCGCCATCGACGGCGTCAGCGAGGCGCTGGGCGTCGCGGCTCTGGTCTTCCTGTTCCGGCGCGACGCCACCGAGTGGTTCCGCACCGCGGCGCCCAACGTCAACGCGGACGTGTTCCGCTAGGGTCGAGCCCGCCGGCACTCTGCGGATGGTGCTTGTCGAGGTAGCGCTTCAACAGGCGCAGGTTGCGGGTGTTGGAGCGGAAGAAATAGTCGGCGACCCAGCCGACGACCGGAACCGCTCCGAGCAGCATGTCGAAGCCGATGTTCCCGCCCATCCTGGCGAGCGTCCATTTGGAGACGCCGAGGTTGCGCGCTTCCCAGGCGAGCCAGGTCCCCATCGCGGCGGCGACGACGCTGCCGCCGACCGGGACGACGTCCAAGATCACGTCGAGGCCGAGGCGCTTGCTTGTGCCTGGAATGCGGACGGCGCTTTCCAGAAGATGCTCCATTCGCTCAAGGCGGCGGCGGATATTTTCCGGACTCCGGCGGTCGTAAGGGGACAGATCCCTGGTGTCGGTGGCCATACTAGTCCCTTGCCTGGATGAGCTCGAACGGCGGGTGCCGGGCGAACATGTTGGTCCGGAAGCCGGTGAGGCGCTGCGTGCGCAGCGACCAGCGCACCGGATTGGCGATCGGGATGAAGACCGCGGCGTTGGTGAGCGCCTGATCGGCCTGGGTCAGCAAGGCGCGCCGTTCGGCGGGATTAGCCGTGCTGCGGGCCGCGCCCAGCGCCGCGGTCACTTCCTGATCGCAGACCGGGCTCGCCGGGCACATGAACGGCCGCAAATACCAGCTGGCGAGGCGCGCCGGCGCGACCTCGTCGATCAGTCGAAGTTCGGCCGGGGCATTTGCCGGAACTCGCTCGACCTCGACCCCGATCAGCCGCCAGTCGCGACGCAGATGCGCGAAAAGGATTCGGTAGCCGGGCCGGTCGGGCATCGCGACCCGCAGCCGCAGCGGCGCATCCAGGTCGAGCCCGGCGATCGCCAAGGCGGCGAGCTCGCGGCGCTGCGGAAAGGCGAGGCCCGCCCAGTCGGCTGCGGCTGGCGTAGGCACGTCGTCGAGGCCGGTCGGGAGAAGGCCGGTGCGCGGCCGCCAATCGGGGACCTGGAATCGTTCGAGGATCGCGGCGCGGTCGATCGCCATGCTGAGCGCGCGCCGCACGGCGGGATCGGTGAGCGGACCTTGAGCGCTCTGGAAGGCGAGGCCGAACAGACCCAAAGTCGGATCGAAGGCGGTCTGCCCCTGCGGGATCTCGGCGGCTCGGAGGATCGGCAGGTCGCCGGCCGTACCTCCGGTGACGAAGTCTGCTTCCCCGGCGCTGAAGCGGGCGACGGCGAGGGCAGGCGCGGCGCCGGCGAGCTGGATCTCGACCGCGGTTTCGTCCTGAGGCGCTTCCTCGTCCTCGGGCGGCGGCGGTACAAGTCTCAGCGCCCCGCCGATCCGCCCGCCCATCCGATAGGGTCCGGTGCCCTGGTTGTCGGCGATGATCGCCATTTCAGGCTGGGCGAGCAGCTGCAGGAAGTTGGAGCGTGGGTTGAGCAGGCGGATTTCGAGGACCTGGTCGGTCATCGCCTCGATGTCCTCGACCACTCCGAGTACGGGCTTCAGTCGGTTGCGGCTGGCGCGGCTGAGCGCGGCCTGGAGGCGGGCGACCACCTGCTCCGCGGTCACCCGCTCGCCACGCGCCCACAGAGCCCGGCGCAGGCGAAAGGTATAGCGGCGGCCGTCGTCTGACACGATCCAGCTCTGCGCCAGCGCCGGCTCGATCTCGCCGGCGGCGTCGAATCGGACCAGGCCCTGGGCGACGGTCTCGAGCAGCATCGCGGAAGGCGGGGTGACCGGCTGCAGGTTGGGATTGATCAGCGCCGGCTGCGGCCCGATGGCGGTCACCTTGAGCGGACCCGAGGCCCGCTCGCCGCAGCCGGCGAGGAAAGCGAGGGCGATCAGAAGGGAAGGGGCCTTACGCAGCGTCACGCGCGCGAACCTAGCCAGACCGACCGCCGAGCGCATCCCCTTTGCCGCATGGCCGCGACAATGCGCAGCTTTCCCCGACTTCCTCTTTACGCGTCCTTCACCGCTTCGCGTTACGTCGGGTGCCATGGACCTCAACTATCCGGGCCGTGACGCGGCGGGGGAAGAAGCGGCGGACTATCTTCCGCGCCGCAACCAGCGCGTCGCCCTGAGCGAGCGGACCCAGATGCGCGCCAACGATTCGGCGCTCGAGATCGTCCTTTGCGACCTGTCGACCAGCGGCTTCCTCGCCGAATGCCTGCGCCCGGTCCTGATCGGCTCCTACGTGTCGCTTGACCTTCCCGGTGTCGGCCCGGTCCACGCCCAAATTCGTTGGCAAGTTGGCAACCGCCTCGGCGCGAAATTCCTGGACCCGATCAGCCTTCACCGCTGCGACTGGACGACGACGCGGCCGATCGCCTGACCGGCGCTGTGGTGCGGACGGCGGGACTCGAACCCGCACGCCCATTGGGCAGAAGATTTTAAGTCTCCAGCGTCTACCGGTTCCGCCACGTCCGCACGCGGTATGGACTTGCCCCAGCCAAAGGAGGCGAGGCAAGGGCGAAGGACCGGCGGTCCGACTATTCGGCCGGGACGATCGTCGCGCCGAGCGGTCCCCAATCGGCCTCGCGCTGACGCTCGGCTTCCGGCGGCGCCTGGTCGAACCGGAAGGCGATGCCGGCGTCTTTCAATCGGCGCACATAGGTTTCGGCAAGCTCGTGGCGACGTGCCCGGGCCGCCGGCGTGACCGCGCGCGCGGCCGCCTGGAATTCGGCGGCTGCCCGCCGCCAATAGAAGCGATGATCGGAATTCAACGAAAAGTCCCCCGTCCCAGACCTTCGGATGCCGTCCCGAGTCGGCGGGGGAACTCTACAGGATGTGGAGCGATGGTAAATGCAGATTAAGCCGCTGGCGCAACGATCCCCGCCGCGGCGACGGCTTCAGACGTTGAGCCGCTCGCGCATTTCCTTGCCCGGCTTGAAATAGGGCACCCGCTTGGCGTCGACGTCGACGGCTTCGCCGGTGCGCGGGTTGCGCCCGCGGCGGGCGTCGCGGCCGCGGGTCGAGAAAGCGCCGAAGCCGCGAAGCTCCACCCGGCCGCCCTGCTCCAGCTGCTCGATGATCGAATCGAAGAAGGCGGCGACCACGCGCTCGACCTCCTTGCTGGTGAGATCGGGATGATCCTCGCAGAGCTTCTGGACCAATTCAGAGCGGATCACGGCGCCCCCTTTCCCTTTATTTCTCGATGCTTGGCGGCGCAGCGGAATCTCTGACTGGCCGATTGATCTGGATCAATCGCACCCCGCGCCGGAAAACGCAAGTGTGCAAGGTCCTGATAATAACAGAGTTTACGGTCGGCTTGAACTCGCGACCGTAACCGGCGGCGGTCGGGGCATCCCGACCGCCGCCGATCTTGGGTTAGGAGTTCTTCTGCTTGAGGGCTTCGCCGAGGATGTCGCCGAGCGACGCGCCCGAGTCGGACGAGCCGTACTGGGCGACCGCCTGCTTCTCCTCGGCGATCTGCATCGCCTTCACCGAGAAGTTCGGCTTCTTGGAGCGGTCGAAGCCGATCACCATCGCGTCGAACTTCTGGCCGACCTGGAAGCGCTCCGGGCGCTGCTCGTCGCGGTCGCGGCCGAGGTCGATGCGCTTGATGAAGCCGGTCGGGCCGTCGTCGCCCTGCTGGACCTCGAGACCGCCGTCGCGGACCTCGAGAACGGTGACGGTCACGACCTCGCCCTTGTTGACGCTGCCCGAAGCGCCGCCCGCGGCAACGCCGCCGCGCTCGAGCTGCTTCATGCCGAGCGAAATGCGCTCCTTCTCGACGTCGACGTCGAGCACAACCGCCTTCACCATCTCGCCCTTGTGGTGGAGGTTGAGAGCTTCCTCACCCGACACGCCCCAGGCGATGTCCGACATGTGGACCATGCCGTCGACGTCGCCGTCGAGGCCGATGAACAGGCCGAACTCGGTCGCGTTCTTGACCTCGCCCTCGACCTCGGTGCCGACCGGGTGCGAAGCCGCGAAGGCCTCCCACGGATTGGCTTGGGCCTGCTTGAGGCCGAGCGAAATGCGGCGCTTCTCGCCGTCGACCTCGAGCACCGACACGTCGACCTCCTGCGAGGTCGAGACGATCTTGCCCGGGTGGACGTTCTTCTTGGTCCAGCTCATCTCGGAGACGTGGACCAGGCCCTCGATCCCGGCCTCGAGCTCGACGAACGCGCCATATTCGGTGATGTTGGTCACGCGGCCGCGGAACACGCCGCCGACCGGATATTTGGCCGCGGCGCCTTCCCACGGATCGGTCTCGAGCTGCTTCATGCCGAGGCTGATCCGCTGGGTCTCGCGGTTGATGCGGACGATCTGCACCTTCACCGTGTCGCCGATGTTGAGAACCTCGGACGGGTGGCCGACGCGCTTGTAGCTGATGTCGGTGACGTGGAGCAGGCCGTCGATTCCGCCGAGGTCGACGAACGCACCGTAGTCGGTGATGTTCTTGACGACGCCGTCCACCACCTGGCCCTCGGCCAGGCTCTGGATGAGGCCGCTACGCTGCTCGGCGCGATTCTCTTCGAGGATGGCGCGGCGCGACACGACGATGTTACCGCGGCGGCGGTCCATCTTGAGGATCTGGAACGGCTGCGGGATGTCCATCAGCGGGGTGACGTCGCGGACCGGACGGATGTCGACCTGCGAACCGGGCAAGAAGGCCACGGCGCCGCCGAGATCGACGGTGAAGCCGCCCTTCACTCGGCCGAAGATCACGCCCTCGACTCGCTCGCCGGCGGCATGCTGGTGCTCGAGCTTGTCCCACGCGGCCTCGCGGCGGGCGCGGTCGCGGCTGAGCATCGCCTCGCCATGCATGTTCTCGATGCGGTCGACATAGACCTCGACCTCGTCGCCGACCTGGACCTCGGCCTTCTGGCCGGGGGCGGCGAACTCCCGAAGCGGCACTCGGCCTTCGGACTTCAAGCCGACGTCGATCACCGCGAGGTCGTTCTCGATTCCGGTGATGATGCCCTTCACGACCCGGCCTTCGAAGCCTTCCTTGTCGCCGCCGAGGCTTTCGTTGAGCAGGGCCGCGAAATCGTCGCGGGTCGGGAGTGCCGTAGTGGCCATAAAGATCTGTGTTCTTTCGTTCGTGTCCGGAAGGTCGGCGCGATCGCCTCGTTCCGGGGTTCGAGTTGTTCCGCCCCCGCCGGCCCCATGCCGGTCGCGGGCATCCGCTGAGGGGACAGATGTGACGTGGCGGCCGGCGCTGCGAGCCCGCGGTTCAGCGAGCGTCTGTCTTTTCAAGCAAAAATGCGCGTCGAATGGCCGGTCAGTGCCGCCCCCTCACGCGCGATTGCCTTAGAGCCAAGGCCCCCACGAGCACTTCAAGCACCCGTCGGACGGGGCGCGCATATAGAGGAAGAGGGCGGAGGCGGCAAGACCGTTCGGCTGCACGTGGTACTTGCGGCCGGCGTGCGGACCGCTGCGGGAACCAGGCCGCGGCGCTATGTCCACTTTCGACCCTGTCTGGACGGCGCTCCGTTAGCAAGTGCGGGTGGCTGTGCTTCGCTGCTCCGTTGGGATGCGGCCATGTCTTCGACCTGTTGACGCGGCCTCTCCACCAGCCGCTGGCCA
>JBKBPQ010000020.1:0-27446 GCA_046293155.1 Allosphingosinicella sp.
TAGGTAGCCTTGTTCCACGTCAAATTTTGCGATGTTGAAGCGCTTGAGCGCAGCGGGATACCACTCTTCGTAATATTCTTTCGCCATGGCGAGCGCCTGATCGTGCGTCTTCGGCTTGGGCTGGTGCAGCTCGCTATCGTCGCTCTGGTAGAGGGCAATCCCCTCCTTCGCGATGTCCATGAAGAAGTAGCGGCCGTGTGCGAGACCGTCGTTCACCTCCTGCAGCGTGTGGACGATGAAATTGACCGGCGTGCGCAGCGTCTTCGTGATCGACAGCTCGCGGATCAGGCGGTCTTCGGCCTTCGCCCAATATTCGACCCGGTCGGTCAGCCGCTTGTCGCTGACGACGATCAGGAGATCGAAATCCGACTGGTAGCCCTTGGCGGTATGCGGCTCGTCGACCCAGCCGCCGCGCGCGTAGGAGCCGTAGAGGATGATCTTGAGGATGCGGCCCTTTTTCTTCCACTCCTGCGTCGCAAGCCCAATCGTGTCGCCATATTCCTCGAACAGGATCTGCACCACGCGCTCCAGCTCGCGCTGCTTTGCCGGGGGCAGATGGTCAATGTCGGTGCGCATCGGGATCGATCCTAAGAGGTCAAAGGCGCGCTGGCGAGTGCGCTCAGAACCAGCGCTCCCACCAGCTGAGCTTGCGGCCATCCATCTGCTTCGACAGCTTGTAAATTGCTCTCGCCATGTGACGCTCTACCTGCCGCACGGTGAGGCCCGTGCGGTCGGCAATCTCGCCGTAGGTCATGTTGTCCAGGCGGTGGGCCATGAATATCTCCCGCTGCAGCTTGGGTATGTTGCCGACGGCCTCATTGAGCCGGCGCAGGAGGTCGGGATCGGGCGTGTCGGACATGGCTCGCTCCTTGTCGGGAAACGGAGGCCGGCCGCGTCCGAACGACGCGCCTGCACCTCCGCAGGCCACGCCGCCCCCTCTCCTCTGGCGCATCGGGAAGGGCCGGACCGGCCGGAGCCGGTCCGGTTTGCGGCACCTAGGCCGCCGCTGCCTCGCGGGCTGCGCGCTTCGGATGGGTTCCAAGCGGACCGCGGCGATCGACGACGGAGACGCCCTTCTCCTTCGCCTGGATGACCAGCCGCTCGAGAACGCCGTTACCGGAGAACGCGATCACGTAGCGGGGATTTAGAGAGAGCATCTGCTCATTCCGACGAAAACCGGCGCGCTGTCCGAGGCGCCGGTCCAGCGAAAAGGTCAGCTGCGGCACCTTGCGTCGCTCGGCCCAGGAAGCGGCCAGCCGGTCCACGCCCTTGCTGTCGCCGCCATGGACGAGCACCAGGTCCGCGACATGCTCGCGCACCTTGTCGAGCGTGTCCCAGACATTGCCCGCGAACGCCTTCGCCTGTTCGTCGGTGGGGAACGACAGGCGCCCACCGGCGAAGACGACGGGGGTGCCCTGCGGCATCACCGCCTTGCGTCGGCTCTCAGCCCGGGCACGCAGGAAGTCGCGGCCATCGACGACGGCCGATGTAAGCGCCGCGCCGTGGTTGGCGCGGGAGCCGCCGGCGGGGCGCCAGCTATGGCCGGTCTCGTCGAGGTATAGGCGAGCCGCGGTCTCGCGGAGGCTTTCCAGCGCCAGCATGGCGGCCTCGGCCGCCTGCGCACGGGCGATCTCGTTCTCGAGCTGCGAGGCGTGAACCTCCGAGCCGTCGCCGGAGGCGAGAAGGCACCGGATCTCGTCCGTGGCTCGGTCGATCTGGCCGGAGCGCTTCAGCGCCGCACGGTGGAACAGGTTGACGAACGCCCAGCCGAGTTCCTCGGCATCGTCCTCCAGCGCGGTGTCGGGGAACAGCGCAAACAGGTCGGACCAGACGGCGGCCAGCGTCTGCTCGGCCGCACCAGGGTCGACAGGATCGGTGCAGGGCGTTCGCCCGAGCGCGGCGATGTTGAGGTGGCCGAGCTCCAGGGCGGCGAGCTGGGCGGCAAGAGTGGTGTGCATGACGGGTCTCCCTCGAAATGCGCCGGGATCGGCGCCGGGAGCCCGAAGCCCCGGACCAAAGCGGGGGACCGCACCGCCGCTCCAAGCGGCGGGACACCCCGCAGCCGCGGCCGGCGCGGGCAGGCCGGCGCGAAGCAGCCGGCCAACACGGGCCGCGGGCGAAGCGGGTTGCGGGTCCGCCGCCGCCGGGGCAGGGCCTCTCCCGCGCCGAGCACGGCGACATCGGAAGCGGGAGTGCACATCGGGTGTCGCTCGCTTCTCCGAGCGGCTCATTCTCAGGCCGCAATGGACTCGGCCTCGTCAGTCGTGATCTGTCTCGAATCAGTCCCGGCCGGTTCGCCTCGCCCGAGCCCCAGGAGCAAAGATGCCGCCTCCTCGGCCTTGGCCGCCACCGTGAGGATGGCGCGGCTGTCAGCCTTCAGAACCTTGAGCCAGGAAGCGAGATAGCTCGCATGATGGTCGAGATGGTCCACTGGCAGACCGAGCTCCGCGCCAAGGATCGCGGAGGAAAGCTCCGCGACCAGCTCCTCCATCGCATAGGCCTCGCTGCCGAACCGGGCGTCGAGCTTGCGCGCGAGTCGGCTCTCATGGCCCGACCAGTGAGCAGTCTCATGGGCGAGCGTGGCGTGATAATGATCCAGGTCCCGGAACAGGCCGGGCTCCGGCATCGTGATCTGGTCGGGCACGGGAGAATAATAAGCCTCCGTTCCTTGGTGGCGCACTCGTGCCGGGATGGCGGCAAAGAAGCTTGCCAGCTCGCGGTCACGCTCCGAAGGCGGGGGGAGCGGTTGCGGCTGCGGGAAGAACCGATCCGGCAGCCCGTCGATCTGGCAGGCGTTGAACACAGTGAAGCTCTTGAGGACGCGGCGGGTGCGCTCCGGCTCGGCTTCATCGTCCTGCTCGGGCTCGTGGGCCTGATAAGCGCGATAGAAGATGGCGATGGTGCCACGCTCGCCCTTGCGTACCTGAGCGCCGAGCAGTTGCGACTGGCGATAGGTCATCCAGAAGGGCGAGCCATGGCCTGCAGCTTCCGCCGCCATCCAGAGCCACAGGACGTTGATGCCCTGATAGGGCGTGCCGCAGGCACGTAAGGGGCGCGATACCGATGCGCCGGTCCACGGCTGGACCCAGGGACGCGTGCCCGTCTCGAGCCGCTCGATGATCGCGGCCGTGATCGTCTCCGCCGGCGAAGGCCGGCTAGTGGGATGTTGCATGGGAAGTCTCCGAAACCTGACCGGCTCCTGTCGAGCCGTTCTGCGGAAGCTTCCTCTACTCTCGTAGGAGGACATCGATCGCCCAGATGCTCCCCTAATTGGGGGAATTGCCCAGCATTACTTTCTCATGTCATAGCGGTTCTGCGAACAGGCCCGCCGATAACCAGGTGAGCGGGTCGAGGACTATGGCGGCCACGTCGCGGAGTGAGATCCCGGGGCGTGGCCTTGAAGGGCGGTGCGTGAGCCCGGCGGACTTGGAACGCTGCACGTGTCCGTGCGGAATGCGATGTTCGAACGAGTTGGCGCCTTCGTCAGCGACGTAAGCGCTGTCGGCAAACAAGCCGAGCTGAAGTCGGTCCTGGCTGACATCACGAGGGAGCTAGGCTTCGCCCACTTCGCGCTAAGCCATCATGTGTACCCGAGCAGCTCCTCCGAGCCGGCGATGCGCATCCACAATTACCCCGAAGAGTGGGAGCGCATCTACGATCAGGAGCGGCTTGGGCGGACGGACCCCGTCCATCGTGCCTGCCAGATGACCGCGGTCGGGTTCGCCTGGTCTCAGCTGCCGAACATGATCCCGCTCACGCGAAGGGACCGCTGGATGATGAGGGCTGCCGCCAAGCAGGGGCTCGGAAGCGGCTTCACCGTCCCGGCGCATGTGCCCGGCGAGGTCAATGGTTCCTGCTCGTTCGCGACGGCCAAGGGCAAGCCGTTGCCGGCCGAGCATTTGGCGACGGCGCAGCTGGTTGGCGCCTACGCGTTCGAAGCCGCGCGGCGACTGCTGAAGCGCGAGCGCCAGCGGCTTTACGATCCGGCGCGGGTGTCCAATCGCGAGCGGGACTGCCTGATCTGGGTCGCTCGCGGAAAATCGGACTCGGAGATCGCCACGATCCTCGGGATCAGCCCGGAGACGGTTCACCAATATGTGAAGAGCGCCCGCGCCAACTATGACGCCGTGAGCCGATCGCAACTCGTCGCCCATGCCCTGTTCAGCGGCACGATCAGCTTCATGGACATCTTCAAGCGATAGCCGGCTGGCCCCACTCCATCGTTCAGGCATCACTGCGCATTGAAGGTGCGGTGCGCCCGCGCCCACGGGTCCCGCAGGGAGAATACCCACTCCGCTCGCCGCACTTCGCCCACGGGGTTGCTGCGCATTGCGCTTCCATTTATCTGGCGTGCGTCTGCCAGCGGCCAACGAGCCTCCTGGAAGACCAGCATTCTTGCAGATGCCGTCCCCCGGCTCCGCTTCCGCTTGAGCCAAACTCCCTGGGTGACTTGCCGCTGCGGCAGACAGGTAGCCAAGGAGCATCATCGATGGACGAGCAGATCGATACGGTCACCGTGGCTGCGATCGGAGATTTCCACGTCACTGAGGGCGACCAGAAGAGATATTGCCGCCTGTTTGCGGAGATGTCCGAGAAAGCCGACATCATCGCTCTGTGCGGCGACCTGACGGATTTCGGGAAGACAGCAGAGGCCGAGATACTGGCCGAGGATCTTCGATCCTGCACGGTTCCCGTCGTGGCGGTGCTGGGGAACCACGATCACGAATGCGGCCAGCCCGGGGAAGTCGCGCGCATCCTTCAGCAGGCGGGCGTCACGATGCTAGGTGAGCACGCCACCGTCGTCGAAGGCGTCGGATTCGCCGGAGTGAAAGGGTTCATCGGCGGTTTCGGCCGGGGCGAACTCGGCGCCTTTGGCGAGCAGGCAATCAAGGCGTTCGTCGATGAATCCCGCGAAGAAGCCCGGGTGCTGGAGAACGCTCTCAGGACGCTCAAGACGGAACGAGTAGTTGCGGTCCTCCATTATGCACCCATTGCGGACACGCTTGCCGGCGAGCCCGAGGCGATCTTCCCGTTTCTCGGCTCCTCGAGGTTGGCACACGCCATCGACCGCTTCGACAATGTGAAAGCCATCGTGCACGGCCATGCCCACACGGGCACTTTCCGGGGCCAGACGCCGCGGGGAACCCCGGTTTACAATTGCGCGCGATTCGTCGCCGAAAAGGCGACCGGCCTTCCTTATGCTCTTATCGAAATCTGAAGCGACCGGAGCTCCCGGATCTCCGCCCGGACGAAGATTCTTTCACTTTCCCCCGGAAATCGCGGGGCCGCCGACAAGCTGGCACCTTTAGAAATGGACCCAAGCACAGGAACGAACCCCAGTACCATGACTTCCATCGACCCCAAGGAGCTCACCCGGCTCGAAGACTGTCAGCGGAGCATCGGGCGCAATCTCCAGCTCATCGGCAGCCGTCTCGACGACTATGCGAAGGAGGTCCAGGAGAGCCACGAGCATATGTGGGAAGCTCGCCGCGACATGGACCATATCGACAAGATCGCGATGCGGCAGTCGATCGACCAGAAGATGCGATCCGCCGAGATTCTGCGCGCCCAGCAGCAGAAGCTCCTGAAGCTACGCAAGTCGCCTTATTTCGGCCGGTTCGACTTCGCTCGGGAGCAGGCGGTGAAGAGCGGGGCCGTCCCCATCTATGTGGGTGTCCACGACTTTCGAGATGAAGAGACCGGCACCACGATCGTCCACGATTGGCGCGCGCCCGTCTCGTCGATCTTCTACGACCATGAGATCGGCCTCGCTTCCTATGAAGCGCCCAGCGGGGAGATCAGGGGCAATGTTGAGCTGAAGCGGCAATTCCGGATCCGCGACGGCGTCATGCAGTTCATGATCGAATCGGGCGTCAACATCGTCGACGACGTGCTGCAGGAGGAATTGAGCCGCTCGTCCGACGAGGGCATGAAAACGATCGTCGCGACGATCCAGCGCGACCAGAACGCGATCATCCGCGACGCGGAGGCGCACACGCTCATCATCCAGGGCGTGGCGGGCTCAGGCAAGACCTCGATCGCGCTCCATCGCATCGCCTTCCTGCTCTACCGTTTCAAGGACAGCCTGAGCTCCAGCGACATCCTGATCCTGTCGCCCAACCGGGTGTTCGCCGACTATATCGGCAACGTGCTTCCGGAGCTTGGGGAGGAGCAGGTCGGCGAGATCGGCGCGGAGACGCTCGCCGACGAGCTGCTGGAAGGAAAATTCCGGTTCCAGACCTTTTTCGAGCAAACCTCGCTGCTGCTCGAAGGCAACGACGAGGCGCTCAAGGAGCGGATCTCGCTCAAGGCCGCGCCCGAATTCCTCGAGACCATCGACCGCTATGTCGATCATCTGGAGGCGGGCTCGTTCGAGGCGGCGGACTGGCGATCGGGCCGCACCATCGTGCCCGACTGGCATTTCGAGGAGACCTGGCGCCGCTATCGCGAGCTGCCGCTCAAGGAGCGGATCGCCGAGGTGATCAGCATGACCGAGCACAAGATCTTCATGCACTACAAGCGCGAGCTGCGGCCGGACGAGCGGCGGAGCCTCCGGGACGCGGTGCGGGCCATGGTTCGGCGGGCCACGCTTCGGACCGCCTACAAGGGGATGTTCGAATGGATGGAGCGGCCCGCCCTGTTCAAGCCGGCGGGCACGAAGCTGGAATATTCGGACGTCTTCCCGCTCATCTACCTCAAGATGCGGCTCGTTGGCGTCGACAATCCCCGCGCCGAGGTGAAGCACCTGCTGATCGACGAAATGCAGGACTATACGGCGGTCCAATATGCGGTGCTGGGGAAGCTCTTTCCCTGCCGCAAGACCATTCTGGGCGATGCGGCCCAGTCGGTGAACCCCTATAGCGGATCGGACGCGGAGCAGATCCGGAAGATCCTGCGCGCCGCGTCGCCCGTGAAGCTCACCAAGAGCTATCGATCGAGCTGGGAGATCATGCAGTTCGCGCTGGGCATTTCGCCAAATGCGGAACTCGAGCCGATCGCGCGCCATGGCGAGGCGCCGCGGGTCCTTGCCTGCAGGACGGAGAAGGAGGCGGTTACGCGCATCCTGGAGGAGGTGGAGGATTTCGCCGCTTCGGACCACCGAAGCCTTGCGATCATCACCAAGACCTCGAAGCAGGCGGCGAAGCTGCATCGCCGGCTGGCTGCCAGCGGCATTGAGCCGCGCCTCCTCGACGCCGACAGCACCGGCTATTCGACGGGCGCGATCGTCTGCACCGCGCATCTGGCCAAGGGGCTCGAATTCGATCGCGTCCTCGTCGCCGATGCCAGCGCCGGAAACTATCGGACGGAGCTGGACCGCAACCTCCTCTACGTCGCCTGCACCCGGGCCATGCACCGGTTGACGCTGCTCGCAACCGGCGATCCGTCGCCGCTATTGCCGTCCTTGCCGACCGGCTGATCTTCCCAAAGGCGTCAGCCGGTCTACAGCGCGGGCTCAGTCTCGCCGGCGCTCTGGTGGACGCGCGTTCCGCCCAGTTCTCCGAGGATCCGAACCCAGGATCGGATCCCCTTGTGGAAGCTCTTCAGCTCATATTTCTCGTTGGGCGAATGTATCTGATCGTCGTTGAGCGCGAAGCCGACCAGGACCGACTCGAGCCCGAGGATCTCGCGGATCGAATGCACCACGGGGATCGATCCTCCGCAGCCAAGCAACGCCGCCTCGGTGCCCCACTCCGCCCGAAGCGCCGAGCGGACCGACCGGACCTCATCGCTGTCGCTGTCGAGCGAGATGGCGCGCGATCCGCCCCGCTCCCAGAACGTTGCGGTGCAATCGGCCGGAAGCCGGTCGCGCACATGGCGCTCGAAGCTCGCCCAGACCTTCTTCGGGTCCTGCTCGCCGACCAGACGGAAGGACAGTTTCGCGAACGCTTCGGACGGGATCACGGTCTTGAACCCGTCGCCGGTATAGCCGCCCGATATGCCGTTGATGTCGGCGGTCGGGCGCGCCCAGCACTGGTCCAGCACCGGCTGGCCGCGCTCGCCCGCCGGCTCGGACAGGCCGACTTCGCCCAGGAAAGCCTCCTCGTCGAAGCCGAGACGCGCCCAGGAGGCCTTCATCTCTTCGGGCACCGGCCCCACCCCGTCATAGAAGCCGTCCAGCGTCACCCGGCCGTCCGCGTCCTTCAGCGAAGCGAGAATCTCGCACAGCAGCTGGATCGGGTTGCGCGCGGGACCCCCGTAAAGACCCGAATGGAGGTCGCGCGCCGCGGCCTTGATGCGCACCTCGCCCGCCGCGGTGCCGCGCAGGCCCATCGTAAGCGCAGGGGTGTCGCGGTCCCACATCGTGGTGTCGCAGATCAAAGCGAAGTCGGCGGCAAGCTCGTCCCTGTTGGCGCGCAGGAACGGGTCGAGGCTCGGCGAGGCCGATTCCTCCTCGCCTTCGAGGAAGATCGTCACGCTGCAAGGCAATTCACCCGTCGTCTCCTTCCAGGCGCGGCACGCTTCGACGAAGGTCCGCAGCTGGCCCTTGTCGTCGGAAGCGCCGCGCCCGACGATATATCTCGACCCATCCCCGCGCTCCTCGATTACGGGGTCGAACGGATCCCGCCGCCACAGGTCGAGCGGATCGACGGGCTGCACGTCATAATGGCCATAGAAAAGGATATGCGGTCCGCGGCCTTCATGGTGGGCCACCACCATCGGGTGACCCTCGGTATCGGCGACCCGGGAGGAAAAGCCGAGATCGGCGAGCTCGTCGGCCAGCAGCCGCGCGGCCCGGCGGCAATCGCCGGCGAATTCGGGATCGGTCGATATCGACGGGATGCGGAGCAGCTCGAAGAGCCGGCCTAGACTGGGCTCGAGTTCGCGGTCGACATAGTCCAGGACCCTGGGCTGCTGATGTTCCGGCTGGTTCATTGATGATCATCCTGCTGTTGAAAACGTCGCCTGCGCCTCTGCCGAGGCTCAAAGGGAAGCCCCTGGTCAGCGCGTGCGATAGGACCTGAGCACGGATCGAGCGTCGGCCACTGCCGTTTCCGCATGAACGGGCGACGGAACCAATATGGCCCAAGTCGCGCCGCCTTCCCGCAGGACGAGGCCGCACCCGCCCCGTTGGTTGGCAGTCACTCTGCACACCATAGTCTGCCCGCCTGCCTCGCGATATTGGAGGCGCGGATTCTCGCCGTCGGAAACGGAGAAAATCACGGGCATGCCCCTTGGATCGCGCTGTCCTTCCGTTCGGCTGTCGTGGACGAGGCTGAACTGCGTCTCGGGTGGTTTGAGGCGGATGAAGAGGTGATCGTCAGTCTCAAGCGACAGCACGTGGGCGGCAGGGAAGGCATAATGCTCCGAGCCGATCACCAAGCTGTGCTCGGCAGGCTGGGAGCAGCCTGCCAGCAACGCCGCCATGAGCGCAATTCTGCCAGTCGGGATCAAGGTGGCCTCCTTTTCATCGCTGCGCCACGACGACCCCGTCCGTCTGAGGGAACGGGACGCACCCTGCGCAAGCTGCACAGTGGTTTCCACTGGTCTCGTCCGGCGCTTCAGATAGCGGGTTTGTCCCTGTTCGCGTCCATGGCGAGCCGTTCGGCCTCCGCCTCCGCCTCCAATTCTTCCCGGGATTTTTGCTGGTTGACCAGCTTCTCGTAGGCCGCGCGCTCGTCTGCGGACATCTGCCCCATCACGTCTTCGCGGGCGGCGTTCATCCGCCCAACCTCGGGGGAATCGGGTTGATTGGCGCGTAAGCCCCGTATCTTGAGATCGATGAGCCTGAGGTTCTGCTGGTTCTTCGTCAAAGCGGCGTTTCCACCCGTCATCCGGTCGCTCATTCAATCTCCTGTCGAGTTGCATTGCAAAGGTGTCGGGTCAGGCTCGATCAAATGGTCGCGCCTTCCCGGTCGTGCCCGTCCGGCGAGCGATCGCCGTAGCAAGACGCGATATAATCTACTTCATCCCGCGAACCGAGGACGACGCCCACGCGCTGATGGAGGCCGGTGGGCTCGACATCCATGATCGGGATCTCACCCGTGGTCGCGAGACCGCCCGCCTGTTCAACCAGGAAGGCCATCGGATTGGCCTCATACATCAGCCTGAGCTTTCCGGAACGGACGGCGTCGCGGCCGTCCGCCGGGTAGATGAAGACTCCGCCGCGCCCGAGAATGCGGTGCACGTCGGCGACCATGGAGCCGGTCCACCTCATGTTGAAGTCGCCGGCGCGCGGACCCTGGGCTCCGGCGATGCATTCGTCGACATAGCGCCGGATCGCTGGGTCCCAGTGGCGGGAATTGGCCATGTTGATCGCGAATTCCCGGCTTTCGGCAGGTATCGTCAGATTCTCCTGCGTGCAGATCCAGGTCCCGGTCTCCCGGTCGAGGGTGAAGGCGTGGACGCCCGTCCCGACGGTCAGAACAAGCATCGTTTGCGGCCCGTAGATGGCGTAACCGGCCGCCACCTGCCGCCGGCCGGGCTGCAGGAAGTCGGCCTCGGTCACGGCGCGCCCCGCCGCGTCCTCGGGTGCCGGAAGAACCGAGAAGATGGTTCCGACTGAAAGGTCCACATCGACGTTGCTCGATCCGTCGATCGGGTCGTAGACCAGCAGATATTCGCCTTTGGGATAGCGGTTCGGGATGAGGTGAATAGCCTCCATTTCCTCCGAGCCGAGAGCCGCCAGATGGCCGCCCCATTCGTTTGCATCGAGAAGAATTTCGTTTGCGAGGACGTCCAGCTTCTTTTGAACCTCGCCTTGCACATTCGTTCTGTCGATGCTTCCCAGGACGTCGCCGAGCGCGCCCTTTCCCACGGCGTGGCTTATCATCTTGCAAGCGCGGGCCATCACCTCGAGCAGGAGGCGCAATTGAGCCGGCAGCGCCTGGGAGGATCGCTGCTGCTCGATCAGAAAACGGGTGAGGGTCTTACGTTCCAATATGCTGGTCCAATGTCCCGATTGCTGCGGTTTCGAATTGGCGGCTCAATAATCCATTCCGCCCATTCCGCCCATTCCGCCCGGCATTCCACCGCCTGCGGACGCCCCGTCCTCCTCGACGATCTCTGCCACCGCGGCCTCCGTCGTTATGAGCATGCCGGCGACCGAGGCGGCGTCCTGCAGAGCGGTGCGCACGACCTTGGTCGGGTCGATCACGCCGGCGTCGACGAGGTGCTCGTACGTGGAGGTCTGGGCATTGTAGCCGAGGGAATCATCCTGCGCGGCCAGCAACTTTCCTGAAACCACCGAACCATCCACGCCTGCATTGTCGGCGATCTGACGCACCGGCGCCTGCAGCGCCTTGCGGACGATGTCGATGCCGCGGGTCTGGTCGTCGTTGACGCCGGTCAGGCCCTGCAGCGCCTTGGTGGCATAGAGCAGAGCGGTGCCGCCGCCGGGAACGATACCTTCCTCGACCGCGGCGCGGGTCGCGTGGAGCGCGTCGTCGACACGGTCCTTGCGCTCCTTGACCTCGATCTCGGACGAGCCGCCGACCTTGATCACGGCGACGCCGCCGGCAAGCTTGGCGAGACGCTCCTGGAGCTTCTCGCGGTCATAGTCGCTGGTCGTGTTCTCGATCTGCGAACGGATCGCCTCGACGCGGCCCTTGATGTTCTCGCTCTGGCCGGCGCCGTCGACGATGGTGGTATTGTCCTTGTCGATGGTGACGCGCTTGGCTTGGCCGAGCATCGCGACGGTGACGTTTTCGAGCTTGATGCCGAGGTCCTCGGAGATCATCTCGCCGCCGGTCAGGATCGCGATATCCTCGAGCATCGCCTTGCGGCGATCGCCGAAGCCCGGAGCCTTGACCGCCGCGACCTTCAGGCCGCCGCGTAGCTTGTTGACGACCAAAGTGGCCAGAGCCTCACCCTCGATGTCCTCGGCGATGATCAGCAGCGGACGGCCCGACTGGACCACCGCTTCCAGGATCGGAAGCATCGCCTGCAGGTTCGATAGCTTCTTCTCGTGGATGAGGATGTAGGGGTCGGCGAGCTCGACCTGCATCTTCTCGGGGTTGGTGATGAAGTAAGGCGACAGGTAGCCGCGGTCGAACTGCATGCCTTCGACGACATCGAGCTCGAATTCGAGGCCCTTGGCTTCCTCGACGGTGATCACGCCTTCCTTGCCGACCTTGTCCATCGCCTCGGCGATCTTCTCGCCGACGACGGTGTCGCCGTTGGCCGAGATGATGCCGACCTGCGCGATCTCGTTGGAGCCGCTGACCGGCTTCGAGCGCGCCTTGAGGTCCTCGACCACCCTGGTGACGGCGAGGTCGATGCCGCGTTTGAGGTCCATCGGGTTCATATCCGCCGCGACCGATTTCATCCCCTCGCGGACGATCGCCTGGGCGAGAACGGTCGCCGTGGTCGTGCCGTCACCGACCGTCTCATTGGTCCGCGATGCGATCGCCTTCAGCATCTGCGCGCCCATATTCTCGAACTTGTCCTTGAGCTCGATCTCCCTGGCGACGGTGACGCCGTCCTTGGTGATGCGCGGGCTGCCGAAGCTCTTGTCGAGGACGACATTGCGGCCCTTTGGGCCGAGGGTCACCTTGACCGCGTCGGCCAGGATGTCGACGCCGCGGAGAATCCTCTCGCGGGCGTCGCGGGAAAAGCGAACGTCTTTCGCTGCCATGATCATGCTCCTTCTGCTCTTCGACCAGAGTGGTCGACCTCGATCGAGGAGTGCCGGAACGTCCTCCAGCTGCGGCCTGACCGCCGGGTCGCCAGAAGCTCCTCTTCCTCGCCCAGGATCTCGATCCGGTCGCCATCGTGCCAGGTCACGACCGACCGGGCGATCAGGTCCGCCTTCTCGCGGGCGAGGGTCAGGTCCGCTGCCTCGACTGCGATATCCGTCCGGAGTTCGCGCTTGCCGGCCGGTGCGCCGGGAATGGTTCTTACTCGAAAAAGGGGCATCTCACCTCCTTGTCGCTGGACTGCGCATCCGTTCGTTCCGGCACCTATGCGGGCGAGAACCAGCGGCGCGGAGCCGTTTCCTCCAAGGCAACCGCCAGGCTGGCGCGCAGCACCCACTCGACAGTTTCGGCGGCGGCATCGATCGGCTCTGCAATTGTGGCGATCGGCTGAAGCGTCTTTTTCAGGCCCCGCGGGTCAGGCTGGTAGTTCAGGATGTCGGAGATCTGCTTGCCCAGCCGCACATAGGCCCTTGTGACGGCCTCTTCTCCAACCCCGATCTGGACGGCGAGGCGCTGGAAGGTCGTTCGGCCGCCCGGAGCCGCCGCGTGGCGCACCAGTGCCATCTGCTGGACCGGGGTCACGACCCTGTCGAGCCTGGCCAGCGCGTCGGCATATTCTTCGGGTGTGGGCACTCCCCCCCGTCGGTGACGGGACCGCTGATCCTGAAGGCGATCGATCATCTCCTTGAGACTTGTGATCGCCTCATCGACGTCGGGCGCATCGGCTTCGAGGAATTTTCGCCCTCCCTGATAGGCGATCGCCCGGTAGCAATCGCCCAAAGCGCCGGCGACGATCCGAAGCTGCCGGTAAGTGAGGTCGCGCCGCTCCGCTGCCGCCCCGGCCGGCTTTCGATGATCCGTCTTTTCTGCTGTTGCTGTTTGAACCGTCATTCGTCCTCCTTCGGATGAACGCATGGCGGCGGCTCCGGCGGCCCGAGGGCATCCGAGCTTCTGTCCCGACCTCCGGACACGCAGGCTTTTGGCCCTTGCATGCCAGGATCGAAACAGCCGTTCGAACCGCTACGCATGCGCGTGTCAATGGAGGCGGACTTGCTTTTGGGGATGGGCCGAAATGCGGCCCCGCACCGGTGCAAGTCAGCACCTTGAGGCCGATATAGGGTTCGGACGGAACCTTGGCTAGCCGTGCCGGCCATCTATTTTTCCGCCAAGCCATTCGCACTACAAAAAGCCCCCCGGATCGCGTATGCGCGTCGCCAGGTTCCTGCGGAAGCGCCTCTATGCGAGGCTCCGCACGGTTCTCCGCCTCTGTCACCGTCGAATCGACGCTGCAGGATCGAGGGGCCGAGGAACGAGATGAGGTGCTGCGCAACCCGCGCCGGCGCCAAGCTCGACCTCGGCGGCACAGACCGGCTCCAGCCGGCTGCCTCCTTGGTCGGTTGTCGCCGCGCTGCGCTCCGCCCGGATCGCGGCGAAGCAGCGACGCGTGCTGATGTGGAGACGAGATGACAAAGATTCGGAAGGTAGCAAAATGCGGGCGACGGGCGGGGGATGCCGCTCGTCGCCATCGAAAGCGTGTTCGCTCTTCCGGCGGACGATCGGTCCAGTGAGCGCCCGTCCGATCGAGGAGCTGGATTCACGACCGCTACCCACAGGCAAGCTCAGCTTGCGCCGCCACGGGGCGTCGACGACCGCCGATGACGTCTACGAAGTCCAGCTCGACGATCATCTTCTGATGTCCACGCGGTGGAATGTCGGCGCCGGCCCTCTCGTCGAGCGGGCGCTCGGACATTTCGGGGAGCAAGAGATCGACATCGTGCTGGGCGGGCTCGGGCTCGGCCTCACCGCCAAGGCTGTGCTCGACCTATCCAATGTCCGCAGCCTTATCGTCGTCGAGCCCATCCCGGAGCTGATCGAATGGCACGAGGCGCACCTGATACCGGCGGGCAAGCCGCTCACCGAAGATCCGAGATGCCGGTTCGTCTCCGGAGACTTCTTCGACATGGCCGCGCCGGGCGGCTGCTTCGATATCGACGACAGAGGCCGCCGCTATGACGCGATCATCGTCGATATGGACCGCTCGCCGCGGCATCTGCTCTATGCGCTCAACAATTTCTTCTACGGCATCGACGGCCTGCTCGCCATCAGCGACAAGCTTACCGACGACGGCGTCCTTGCTCTTGCCTGGACGGACGAGCCGGATCCGGAATTCATCCAGCGGCTGGAAATCATCTTCGGGCACGTCGAGGCCGAACCCGTCCTCCTCGATTCCTCCCATGACGATGCTCATTCGGTGAACACGATCTACGTAGCCAGACGCCGCGACCCGTCCATCTAGGCTTGCGCATCATGCCAAAAGGAATTCCGCATTGGCCAAAGGGCTGATCACGAGCAAGCTGTTCCAGGCAATCCTCGCCGCGAGACGGCGTGCTACGGCTCTGGACCCGCGCAAGGTCGCACCGTCGATGACCCATTTGCCCGACTGCGAGGCGGAGGGGCGGCTCAATCAGGCGCGGCGGCGAAAGGAGAAGAGATGACGATCGGCTGGGACCCTGAGCTGGAACTTGGCTTCGCGAACTCGGTGACCCGGACCATTGGCGGGCTGCGGATCGAAGTCGTGGCAGGCAACCTTGTCGACCAGCCGGATCTCGACGCAATAGTGGGATTGGCCGACGTCGAAGATGGACGAGCGCAATCCTTGCTCCTCCAAACCCCGCAGGCGGGCTTGGAGAAGCCGTTGGCCTTCCGCTCGCTGCTCATGCCGGACGGCATGCGTCCGAGACGCTGGGTTATCTACTCTTATCAGGCCGAAGTTCCCCAGGATCAGGCCGATCATGTCATCGCCGCCTGCTACAGCAGCGCGCTTCAATTGGTCGAGCAAAGTGGCGCCATGTCGGTTGGCCTGGCGGCCCCGCCCCCAGGTGCGCTCGGCCGTTCAATTCGTGCGGCCGCGCTCGCCGTGATGGAGGCGATCCGGCAAGAGGCGCCTTTCCTCGTTAATCTTCGGCTCGTTCGCCTCGTACTGCCCACGATGGAGGCATATGACGCCTATGGAAAGGTGCTCGTCGAAGCCGCTCCTGCCGATGTTGAGGAAAGGACACTTCATTGAATACCCCGATGTTCGAAGAGCTGGACTACCGCCCCTCGCCGATCGGTGCGCTCAGCCTCAGGCGCCGCCGCAGGAGCGCGGAGGGCGAGGACATATGGGAGATCAAGCTCGATGAGGGCTATCTGATGTCCAGCCTGTTCACCGAAGGCGAGATCGCCCTGGCCCGGATCGCACTCGGGTCGCTGGACGATCGGCCTCTCGACGTCGTGGTCGGCGGCCTCGGCCTCGGCTATACGGCCAAGGCCGTGCTGGACCATGCGAACGTCGCGTCGCTGATCGTGGTCGATGCGATTCCGGAGGTGATCGAGTGGCACCGGCGCCATCTCCTGCCGCTGGGCAAGGAGCTGGCGGAGGATCCGCGCTGCAGGCTGGTCTGCGGAAATTTCTTCGAAATGGCGGCACGCGCCGGCGAGCTCGATCCCGAGGCGGCCGGCCGGCGCTTCGATGCGATCCTCGTCGACATCGACAATTCGCCGCGAAGCCTGCTTCATCCGGACAATGCCGTCTTCTATGAAGTAGACGGCCTCGCCGAGCTCGCGGACAAGCTGGCCGATGGAGGCGTGTTCGGCCTGTGGTCGACCGATAGTCCCGACGATGAATTCATCGCCCGGCTGCAAACCGTGTTCGGCTCCGTCGAAAGCCATGTCGTAGCGTTCGAAAACCCCTATCAGGGGTCGCCCGCGCTCAACACCGTCTATGTCGCGCACAAGGCGGGCGGCTAGTCGCGCCCGACGTTCGCCTGGAGGCGCCCCGCATTCGCGGCCAGGCCGAGAATGGACGTCGCGGCGAATATCGCCGCGGCGGTCCAGAGCAAGGCGGTGACGTCGAATCCGGCCACGATCAGGAGTCCGAAAGCGGCCGGACCTACGGCGGTCGAGAGGACCATCATCGCGGTCGCGAAGCTGCGCGCGGCGCCCATATGCGCCGGGTCCACCATCTCCGCGATGGCGGCATTGCGCAGGGTCCCTCCGAAGCCGTTCGAAAGCCCGGTGAGGGTCATGTAGAGAAGCACCGCCCAGACGGTCTGGAAGCCGGCGAGAGTCGCGATTCCGAGAATTCCCGGCAGCAGGTGAAAGGGCAGAAGCCGGCGCCCGGAGAAGCGATCGACGAGCGGCCCCGCTATGACCGTGCCGGGGACCTGCGCGAGCGCGAATGCGACGAAGGACGCGGCGAACAAAGCCAAGCTCATGCCGGTGGCCTGCGCGATCCAGCCTTGGTGGAAGATGAGCGCGGTCAGAGTGAACGGAGCCGCCATCATCACCGGCGCGACCATCCAGAAATAGGGAATGCGCCAGATCGCCGCCTTTCGGCGCGCGGCGCGGCTCCCGCCCAGCGAACTTGCCGGAAAGCGGAACTCGCGGTGCAGCCGCACCTGATAGGCGGCGGTGACCGCGGTCAGCACCCCCAGCACTATTCCCGAGGCCAGAAAGGAATAGCGCCAGCCGATCAGGGCGATCAGGAAGACCGCGGCCAGCGGCAGCAGTGCCTCGCCGGCCGCATGGCCCAGATTGGCGAGCGCCAGCGCCTTGCCGCGATCCCGGTCGAAATAGCGGGCCGCGGCGGTCATCGCGGTGTGGCTCATCAGGCCCTGGCCGAACAGCCTCAGGCCGAACAGGCTGAGAAGAAGGATGACCGGGCCCGTCGCCGCTGCGATGCCGGCGCAGGCGATCGTCAGCATCAGCCCGGTGGCCGCGCCGAAATGGACAAGATCGACCCGGTCGATGATTCGGCCGAGAAAGGGCAGGGCCAGGGCCGCGGCGACGGTCGCAAGCGCGTAGAGAGCCGAGAATTCGGCGATCCCGATCGCGAGGCTCGCCATGATCGAGGGCACGAAGATCGAGATGAAGAAGGTCTGTCCCGGACTCGACCCGAACGTGTAGAGGAAGCCGAAGGCGATCGAGCGTGGCTCGTGCCGGAGCAGGTTCAGAAACGACATTCTCATCCTTTGGGAGGAGGGGCTTACCTTCCAAGCCGAGGAGGGCCGCAAGGTTCCGGTCATCGGGAATTTGCCGGAGCGAGCCTCGGAACGAGGCCGACCGGAACCTCTACCGATTTAAGCGCGCCCCCGCCGCTCATCCTCTCAGGCAACAGGAGACGATAATGAAGAAGAAGATGCATCTGGTGTTCGGGGGCCGGGTCCGGGATCCCCGCGGACATGATTTCACGGACCTGGCAAATTGCGATTTGGTCGGCCTCTACTCCGATTACGACACCGCTCTCGATGCCTGGCGATCGAATGCGCAGCGTACGGTCGACGATGCGGAGATGAAATATGTCATCGTGCCGCTCCACAAGCTGCTGGAACCTTCCCTCGCGGATCAGGCACTGCCGCGCGAGGGGCAGCCGGGCTGAGCACTTTCTCAGGCCTTCCGGAACACCGCCATCTGGGTCGGCCCGCCGAGCCGGGGATGTGCCGCACCCACATCGTGGAAGCTCGCTTTATATCCGCTCCGCCGGCCAACGCCCCTCGACCAGTGCTGAAACTTCCTTCGGGTCCATTCAAAGCGGTGTCCGGGATGCCGGAACCGGCGTCGGGGAACTCCAAGGAGATCGTTGAACTCGACGTTGGGTGTAGTGACGATGATGGTTTGGGGCCGATGCTTTTCGAAAAGCGCGCGCTCGAGGCAGGAGAGCATGGAAGGATCGATATGTTCGATCGTCTCGACGAGGATCGCGGCATCGAACCCGGACAGGTCGTGGGAGGGATCGGTGAACGAGGCTTGCAGAAGCCGCAGGCGATCATCGTCCATGAGCCGCGCATCGGCCAATCGCCGGCGAAGCGCCAGCAGAGCGCGCGGATCGGCATCGACGCCGATCAGCCGCCGAAAGGCGGGATTGGCGGCGAGCCGGGCGAACAATGGTCCCTCGCCGCAGCCCAGATCGAGAATGGATGCCGCTCCTGCGGTCAGCAGCTGACGGTACACCGCGTCGAGGCGGTCATTGTGAAGGTTGCGAAACATTCAATTCCTTTGCGGATGCAAGACTCGTGAATGGAACAAGGCGTCCCGGCCATGGTTTCAATCGACGGAGGAAGGGCCTCGTCGGCCGGATTCCACGCCTATCAGCGACATGACTGTCCAGTCCGGTCTTCCGATCTGCGGGATGTGACCGATGCGCCACCATCCTCCTGACTGACAGGAGAGACGATATGGCAGACTCGAACACCGGCACACGCGACGCCACCTACGATCTGGTGGCGGTGCTCTATCATGCCCTGAAAGGGGCCCACAATTGCGAGACCTACCAGCGGGACGCGAGCGACGACGATCTGCGCGGCTTCTTCCGGGAAGCGCAGGATCAGCAGCGGCAACTGGCCGACAGGGCCAAGAAGCTGCTGTCCCAGCATCTTGGCGGCTAGCGCGCTACGCGGCTTCCGTACGTTCGGAAGCTGCGAGCCCGTGCCGGCCCGAACTCTGAGGAGAAACCATGTCGGAAGCCGAAGACTTTCTGAAATCCTGGACCGAAGGCAATCTTCCTTCCTCGACCGACCCGGCGCTCCGGGTCGGAAAGGCGAAGGCCCTGGCCCACCAGTGCCGCGTCGACGCCGCCGCTGCGGGCATCGACGAAGCGGAACTGACGCTCGCGGGGTATGGCAATCTGGTGACCTATTTCGAGGACCGGCTTGCCGGTGTCGCGCTCAGCTCCGGCGACCGCGATAGCGCCAATGATTAGGGGGTGGCCGGTACGCGCATTAGCGCCACATCCTTAGCTGGAATTTCGCAGTCCCACCCATGGATCGAGGCGAGCCGCCGCAGCGTCGCCTCGCGATAGAAGACGACGTGGGTCGGATCGAGCCGATAGTGCCAATCGGCGAACCGGTCGTCGTCGGTCTGGAAGCAGGTCATGAGGCCCAGCCACGCGCCGGGTTTCAGCAGCGCCGCGAGACGATCGAACTCGTCCGCGGGCCGATGAAAATGCTCGATAACCTCCGAGCAGATGATGAAGTCGTACCGTTCGCCGAGCACGCCTTCGTCGGGGGCGAAGAAAGGATCGTAGAGGGCGACGGAAAAGCCCTGCTCCCGGAGCATCGCGGCGCCGACCGGGCCAGAGCCGCAGCCATAATCGAGACCTAGAGCGCCGGCTGAGAGCCGCGCCGCCAATGGCTCGATCATCTTCGACACGAAACGCCTGTAGCCTGGATCGTCGGGATCGTTTTCGTGGTTCAAATAGTGGGTCCGCTCCGCCTCCTGACCAAGCAGTTGCGACGAACCCAGCATCGTCGCCTCGCAAACCGGACACCTCAGGTAGCTAAGATCGTTCAAGACAGCGAATTCGCGGACCTGCGCGCCCCGGCAGACTCGGCACCTTTCCATCACGTGATCGCGCTTGGGGCACCGATACCGAGCCGGTCGAGCGAAGCGATCCGGCGAGACTCCGCGATCAGCTGCGCGAGTGCCGCCTGCGGGTCGTGGTCGAGCGCGCCCTCCGGCAGTTCGTAACGCTCGATATAAACCCGCAGGGTTGCCCCCTCCGTTCCGGTGCCGGACAGCCGATATACGATACGCTCCCCTTCGCCCCGGTGGAAGCAGAGCCCCTGGCCGTGGCTCTCCGAACCGTCCACGGGATCGCTATAGCTGAACTCAAAGGCTCGATGGCCGGGATCGGCTTCCGCTCCCTCGATCCGTGCGCGCAGGTGGGCGACGATCTCATCCGCGGCAAGCCCCTCATAATCGTGGCGCGTAAAATAATTGCGGCCATATTCAGCCCAATGCGCGCGCTGGATGTCGCCGACCGACCTGCCGGTCGCGGCGAGGATGTTCAGCCAGAACAAGACCGCCCAGAGGCCGTCTTTCTCTCGCACATGGTCGGATCCGGTCCCGAAGCTCTCTTCGCCGCACAGGCTGATCAGCCCGGCGTCGAGCAGGCTCCCGAAGAACTTCCAGCCGGTCGGCGTGCTGTAATGGGCAATACCGAGCTTGTCGGCGACCCTGTCGACGGCCGCGCTCGTCACCAGAGATCGCGCCACGCCCTGCAATCCGTCCGCATAGCCGGGCACGAGGTGTGCGTTGGCGGCGAGGATTGCGAGGCTGTCGCCGGGCCCCACATAGCTTCCCCGCCCCAAGATCATGTTGCGGTCGCCGTCGCCGTCCGAGGCGGCGCCGAAGTCCGGTCCCCCTTCGACCATCATCTCTTGGACGAGGCCGTGCGCGTGGACCAGGTTGGGATCGGGATGCCCCCCGCCGAAATCGGGCAGCGGAATGCTGTTGATGACGGTCCCTGCGGGAGCCCCCAGGCGCCGCTCAAATATCTCGCTCGCGTAGGGGCCGGTCACCGCGTGCATAGCATCGAAACGCATGCGGAATCCGTCCCGGAACAGCTGCGCGATGCGGTCGAAGTCGAACAGGCGCTCCATCAGGGCCGCGTAATCGGCCACCGGATCGACGATCTCGATGTCCATCCCGCCGACGCGCTGCGATCCGAGCCGGTCGAGGTCGATGTCGGCAGTATCGGCGATGCGATATTCGCGGATCCGGCGCGTGCACTCATGGATCGATTCGGTCACCGCCTCGGGCGCGGGGCCGCCATTGCCGATATTGTACTTGATCCCGAAATCCTCGTCGGGACCGGCGGGATTGTGGCTGGCGGAGAGGATCATGCCCCCGAACGCGCCGCGCATACGGATGAGGTGCGACACCGCGGGCGTGGAGAGCAGGCCGCCTTGGCCGATCACGAGCCTGCCGATTCCGTTTGCAACCGCGATCCGGACGATCGTCTGCAAGGCTTCGCGGTTGTAGTAGCGTCCGTCGCCGCCGACCACCAGCATCGCCCCGGCGGGCGGCCGGACCGCGTCGAAGGTCGCCTGCACGAAATTCTCCAGATAATGAGGTGTGTGGAACCGCGCGACCTTCTTCCGTAGCCCGGATGTCCCCGGCTTCTGATCCTCAAAGGCGGCGGTGGCGACCGTCCGAACCCGCATCGATCCTCCTCTCGGTTGCTGCCGCTACTTAGCCTCTGGATGCGCGCTGGCTACCCCGCGCCGCATTCTTCGCACTTGCAGCATTTTCCATTCTGCTCCATAGGCGCACCTTCGCTGGACCCGGTCGCCGGGTGGCTCGGCCGGGCGCCTACCCCCCGGATCACTTCTCATCCTGACCTTTTGAGGACGCCCCCAGGGCCGCCCTCGGTTTCGATTCAGCAGGTACATTCATGTTCTCAATTGCCTCGCTCAAGCGCGAGTGGCTATCCAATCCGCGCGGCGACATCCTCGCCGGCATCGTCGTTGCGCTCGCCCTCATCCCGGAGGCGATCGGTTTTTCGATCATCGCCGGGGTCGATCCCCGGATCGGCCTTTACGCCTCCTTCTCGATCGCCGTGATCACCGCGCTGGTCGGCGGCCGGCCCGGCATGATCTCGGCCGCCACCGCCGCCATCGCGGTGCTCGTCATCCCGCTGATCCGCGATCACGGCGTCGAATATCTGTTCGCCGCGACGATCCTGATGGGCATATTGCAGATCGTCGCGGGGTTCCTGCGGCTCGACCTCCTGATGCAGTTCGTGTCGCGGTCGGTGATCACCGGCTTCGTCAACGCGCTCGCCATCCTCATCTTCATGGCCCAGCTGCCGCAGCTGATCGGGGTCAGCTGGGAAACCTATGCCCTGGTCGCCGCCGGGCTCGCGGTCATCTACCTGGTGCCGCTGGTCACCAAAGCCGTTCCGTCTCCGCTGATCGCCATCGTCATGCTGACCCTGGTCGCGATGTGGCTGGGGCTTCCCGTGAACCTGGTCGGCGACATGGGCGAGCTGCCGGACACCTTGCCCTATTTCATGATTCCCGAGGTGCCGCTGACCTTCGAGACGCTGCAGATCATCCTGCCTTATTCGATCACCATGGCCGCGGTCGGCCTGCTCGAGTCGCTGCTCACCGCCCAGATCGTCGATGATCTCACCGACACGCCCTCGAACAAGAACCGCGAGACCAAGGGCCAGGGCATCGCCAATTTCATCACCGGCTTCTTCGGCGGCATGGGCGGCTGCGCGATGATCGGCCAGTCGGTGATCAACATCAAATCGGGCGGCTTCACGCGGCTTTCGACGATGATGTCGGGCATCGTCCTGCTGTTCCTGATCGTGGTGCTCGGCCCCTGGGTGGCGCAGATCCCGATGCCGGCGCTGGTCGCCGTGATGATCATGGTCTCGATCGGCACGTTCAGCTGGAGCTCGATCAAGAACCTGCGCACCCACCCCTGGCACAGCTCGGTGGTGATGGTGGCGACGGTGGTCGTCGTCGTGTGGACCCACGATCTCGCCCAGGGCGTGCTGGTCGGGGTGCTGCTGAGCGGCGTCTTCTTCGCCAGCAAGGTGCGGCGCCTGTTCACCGTCGCCTCGACGCTGTCGGAGGACGGCAGCCACCGCGCCTATAGTTTCAGCGGCCAGGTCTTCTTCGCGTCGGTCGAACGCTTCCTCGATTCTCTCGATTTCAAGGAGGTGCTCGATGCGGTGACGATCGACGTCAGCCGGGCGCATTTCTGGGACATCTCCGCGGTCGCCGCACTCGACAAGGCGGTGCTGAAATTCCGGCGCGAGGGCACGGCGGTCGAGATCGTCGGCCTGAACGAAGCGAGCACGACGATGATCGACCGGTTCGCGATCCATGATAAGCCGGGCGCACAAGATGCGCCGGGAGCGCACTGATGGAGAGGCACATGACCAAATTGCTCGCCTGCATCGACGCGTCGCAATATGCGACCAGCGTCTGCGACCATGCCGCCTGGGCGGCGACCCGGCTCGGCGCCGCGGTCGAGGTGCTCCACGTCATCCAGCGCAAGGATGCGGTGGCGGCGCGGCACGATCTGAGCGGCGCGGTCGGGCTCGGGGCGAAAAGCCAACTGATGGAGGAGCTGGTCCGCATCGACGAGCAGGAAGGGCGGCTCGCCCGCGAGCAGGGCAAGCTGCTGCTCCAGGCGGCCGAGGAGAGGCTCCGCGAACAGGGCGTCGAGGCAATCTCGCTGGTGCACCGCCATGGCGGGATCGTCGAAACGGTGGTCGAGCGGGAGGCGGACGCCGACCTCGTCGTGATCGGCAAGCGCGGCGCATCGGCCGATTTTGCCAAGGGCCATCTCGGCAGCAAGGTGGAGCGGGTGGTGCGGCAGAGCGTGCGGCCCGTCCTCGCCGCTTCGCGCGCCTTCCGGCCGATCGAGCGCGTGCTGATCGCCTTCGATGGCGGTCCGAGCGCGCGCAAGGCCGTGGCGTTCGCCGCAACGTCGCCGCTGTTCGAAGGGCTGGAGCTGCACCTCGTCATCGCCGGCACGGACAATGACCGCAATCGCGACTGCTCGCGCTGGGCGAGCGAAGTCCTCGGCGGGCGCGCCAAGGCGGTCGAGATCGTCGGCGGCAATGCCGACGACGTGCTCGTCGCCGAAGCCACGAACCGGAATGCCGATCTGGTGGTGATGGGTGCCTACGGCCATTCGCCGCTGCGCACGATGATCGTTGGCAGCACCACCACCGCGGTGATGCGCGGGGTGACGCTGCCCGTGCTCCTGTTCCGCTAGGAGGCTGACATGGCCGCGGACCGCGAGGCGCTGCGCGCGAAGCTGAAGGGAATGAAGGCCGAGCTCGAGCATCAGGAAGCGATCAGCGAGGCTGACCGCGATCCTGTCGAGCTCGACCAGACCAGCGTCGGCCGGCTGTCGCGGATCGACGCGATGCAGGTCCAGGCGATGGCGCTCGCCAACCAGCAAAGGCGCCGGTCCGAGCTCGAGAGAATCCGCCATGCGCTGCGCCGGATCGACAGCGAGGAATTCGGCTATTGCATCAAGTGCGGCGAGGAGATCGCGGAGGGCCGCATCAGCCACAATCCCGCGGTCACCACCTGCATCGAGTGTGCCGGTTGATGCGGGCTCTTCCAAATGCATAGGGACGGCGACGAGCGCGTCCTCGAAAGCGGCGTCACCGGAACGGTCAGGTTCGTCAACGCGGATCGTGGGTTCGGCTTCATCTCGCGGGATGACAAGCAACCCAAGGTGTTCCTCCATATTACGGCTGTCCTCGCCGCGGGTCATGATGATCTGGAGAAAGGTCAGCGCTGGATGTTCGATGTCGTCGATGCCGGCGATGACAAGCTGGAAGCCGCCAACCTCGTCGCCATTCCCTGACCCGCGCAGGCCCACCCCTCTGGTTCCGGAACATTGGCGGGAGGGTACCGTTCCCATAAGGAAGGTAGAACAATGGACGATAACAGAGAGCACATCTCGACAACCGAGGCGCGGGCCGGCACCACCAAGCCCAAGACCCGATACATTCTGATCTGGAGCCTCGGGCTGATCGTGCTCGCGTTCCTGATCCTGCTATGGCTTGCCTGAAGCCCGCAGCCGAGCGATCCCTCCGGTTCGGGGCGTGTCGGCCCGATGAGCCCTGATCCTTCTCCCACGCCCAGCAGCGGATAGATGCGCTACATCCCGCTTTTGGCTGTCGCTGTGGCGACGATTACGCTGCTCGCAGTGGCGGCGCTCGGCGGAGTCACGCTCCGCTGGCCGCTCGCGCTGCTGATCCCGCTCCTCGCCCTGGGTGTCTGGGATATTCTCCAACCATCGCACACGCTGCGCCGGCTCTACCCGCTGATCGCCCACTTCCGCTGGTTCTTCGAGTGGCTGCGCCCTTACATGCGGGCCTATCTCCTCGACAGCGACACCGAAGGCAGGCCGTTCAGCCATGTGCAGCGCGCGCTGATCTACCGGCGCTCCAAGGATATCGAGGGCGTCCATGCCTTCGGCACCGATCTGGACGTCTACGCTCCGCGCCACGAATGGATAAACCATTCGATCGCCCCGCAACCGACGCACCATCCCGGCTATCGGGTGCTCGTCGGCGCCGACAGCTGCGCCCATCCGTACAGCGCCTCCATCCTCAACATTTCGGCGCTGAGCTTCGGCTCGCTGAGCGGGCGTGCGATCGAGGCGTTGAACTACGGGGCGGCAGCGGGCGGTTTCTATCACGACACCGGCGAGGGAGGCATTTCCAGCCATCATCTGAGCCATGGCGGCGATCTCGTCTGGGAGATCGGCACCGGCTATTTCGGATGCCGGACGGCGGACGGCCGCTTCGACCCGGAGGAATTCGCCCGGCGCGCGGCGATCGAGCAGGTCAAGATGATCGAGGTGAAGCTCAGCCAGGGGGCCAAGCCCGGCCAGGGCGGCCTGCTGCCAGGTCCCAAGGTCTCACCGGAAATCGCCGAAACCCGGGGCGTGCCTGTTTGGCGCGACGTCCACTCGCCGCCACAGCACAGCGCTTTTTCCACGCCCCGCGAGATGTTGCTCTGGCTCGCGGAGCTGCGGCGCCTGTCCGGCGGCAAGCCGGTTGGCTTCAAGCTGTGCATCGGCCATCGCTGGGAGTTCCTCGCCATCGTGAAGGCCATGCTGGCGACGGACATCACCCCCGATTTCATCGTCATCGATGGCGCGGAGGGCGGAACCGGGGCAGCCCCCGCGGAGCTGTCGGACCATGTGGGCACTCCGCTGCGCGAAGCTCTGGTGTTCGTGGTGAATGCTCTCACCGGCACCAATTTGCGGGACCGCATCCGCCTCGGCGTCGCCGGCAAGATCTTCGACGGTCACACGATGGCGGCCAATCTCGCGCTCGGCGCCGACTGGTGCAATTCGGCCCGAGCATTCATGTTCGCGCTCGGCTGCGTCCAGACCAAGAAATGCCATACCGATGAATGCCCGACCGGCGTCGCGACGCAGAACCGCTGGCGGGAGGCCGGGCTGGTGGTGGCGGACAAGGGGCCTCGGGTCGAGGCTTTCCACAGGAACACGGTTGCGGCGCTAGCGGACTATGTCGCTGCCGCGGGCCTGCGCGACCCCTCCGAGCTGCGGCCGGAGCATCTTCGGGTGCGGGCAAGCGAGAATGAGGTGAAGTCCGCCGACGCGATCTACGATTATATCGAGCCTGGCGCGCTCCTCGGAGGCCCGCGGCCTGCGCATTACGACCGCTGGTGGAGGATGGCCGACCCGGACAGCTTCCTGCCTCAGGCCTGAGCGGAGCCTCGCCGCCCCCTAGAGTGGGGCGGCCGGCACTGCCTCGCGCCGCCAGTCTCCCGGCTGCAGGCCGGCGATCGTCCAGTCGCCGATGCTCCACCGGATCAGCCTGAGCGTCGGATGGCCGATGGCGGCGGTCATGCGGCGCACCTGCCGGTTGCGGCCTTCGGTGATCGTCAGCCTGATCCAGCAGTCGGACACGCTCTTGCGGAACCGAACGGGAGGGTCGCGCGGCCACAGGTCCGGAGGGGGAATGCGCTCGACCGCAGCCGGTCGGGTCAGCCCATCCTTCAGGCGCACGCCGCTGCGCAGCTCGGTCAGACGCGCTTCGTCCGGCTCGCCTTCGATCTGCACCAGATAGGTCTTGGGCATCTTGAACCTGGGGTTGGCGATGCGCGCCTGCAGCGCCCCGGCGTCGGTGAGGAGAAGCAGCCCCTCGCTGTCCAGGTCGAGCCGGCCGGCAGGGTAGACGTGGGGGATGTCGATCAAATCGGAAAGGGTTCTGCGCCCCGGGCCCGCGCCGGCGTCGGTGAACTGCGAAAGCACGCCATAGGGTTTGTTCAGAAGGATCAGCTGGGTCACGGGCAGGAGGTTTCCACTGAATCACTTCTCCGGGCACGTCGCCGGTTAGCATTCCTTAACGATGCCGATCTAGGTTTCGTGGACAAAGCTTGACGGGGGACTCGCAGGTTGATTCAAAGCTTCCTTTTGGAGGCGGCGTTGGGCGAGTGGATTGGTCTTACGGATGACGAGTGGGCATTGATCGGG
>JBKBPQ010000021.1:0-27099 GCA_046293155.1 Allosphingosinicella sp.
TACTTGCAACGCGGGAGCCATCCACACAGGACTGTCATCTCGCGGGGGCGACGAAATGAGAAGCGGACGTTGAATCTTCTCCGCTCGAACAATGCTGGCGCTCCACAGGCGACTCAATTTCGCCCCGCGGACGAGGGTCCTTTCCGCAGTCTTCGATCATCTGCCAATTCAGACCCTCTCAGGTGAACGCCAACGGAATCCAGCAGGTTTCGGAGGCGGTGGGCCGCCGTTTTGATGCTCGCCATATCGGAGTGAATCCGCTCTGCGGAGCCACTGCTCACTAAGGTCTCGCCCTCGCAGCCTGAAAGCATTTCTTCGATCGGCTCACGGCACTGCCGTTCCAAGCGTGCCAGGCTCGCGACCCTCGCAGAGCGCAGCTGCCTGAGTTCCGTTGCGCGTCGGTCGAGCGCCACCGTCAAGGCACGCCGCCGGGCGACCTCCATGGCCAGTTCGTTACGGGAGCTGAGCACCCGGCCAAGATAGAAGGCCATCATGGACACATAGGCGGACGCGCAAAGCAGTGAGAGCAAGGCGAGCCAGCGCTGCGCTTCCGCTGCGATCGCCGTCGGTGGCGCCACGAACATTGAAAAAGCGCCGAAGAGGCCGGTCTCGATAAACAGCACCGCCAGCAGCGCCAGCCACAGCCGAACGCCGGGCGCGGTGTAGAGGGCGGCGAGCAGCGGAACGACCGCCAGCCAGACCAGAAACGGAGAGGTCAGACCGCCATAGTTCTGACTTGCCCAGAAGATTACGATCAGCAGATGCTGAAGCGACAAGAGGCTCAGGAGCCGATAGGGGGCTCCGAGGGCGAGCGCCACCGGGTAGAGCCAGAACAAACAAACCAAGGCTGAGAAGCCGGCCAGCCGGCCATCAGGCGGGAATCCGAGCAGGAGCAAGAAGCCACTGAGGGATAGGCCGATAAACGGTCCGCAGAAGTGGCTGACAGCGAACATGCGCGCGTGCTGCTGATCGGGTACATCGCCAATCACCGGCTCCGGCAGCGCCCAACGTGGGAGCGCGAACAGTCGAGCAAGGCGGTCCCGCTCGAGCCGCAGGCTGGTCTGCTTCCGCATGTCTCTGCCCGTCCTCCCGCGTAACTGCCGATTAACGCGCAGCGGTTAATACCGTCTTATGCGTCCTTCCCCCGCCCTGTTGCGCGCGTACGTTTCAGGCGTGCTGAGCAGGCTCCTGATGCCGCCGGACGGGTCGAACGCGGATCCGCGCCTGTTTCGAAGTTATGTCATCCTGCACCTTGTAGGCCCGCTTTTCGGCTTGCCGGTTTGCGCAGCCCTGCTGACTTTGGACGGAGCCTCTGATCCGATTGCGCTGCTGTTCACCCTGGGCGTGGCGTGCTTCTGGTCTCTGCCATTTCTGGCACGGATCAATTTCGGGCGCGCCTCATTCTTCTCTGTTCAGTTCCTCACGGCGCTGAGCCTATTCGGAGCCTTTTTCTACGGCGGCCTCAATTCGCCTTTTTTGGTCTGGCTGATCGTCGCGGCATTGCTGGGCTTCCTCTATGTGCCCGGCGCTATGCTACGCTGCGCGACGGCAATGCTCGCGCAGGGCTTGCTCTTCCTGGCGATGGAGACTCACTGGCCGCAGCCGCAGCGGCTCGGCGGCAACGAGCTGGGCTGGCTGTTCCTGGCGTCGACATTCGCCGCGACGCTCTATCTGACGCTAGTCGCCGCATTTTACGGTCGGATCCGGACGGAGGGATCCAACCTCGCCCAGATCGCTGCGCGTTACGACGAGACGGCGCGTTACTCGCGCGAGATTATCCGAGAGCTGGAGGACGAGAACCGAAGCGCCGCAGCCTTTATGACGCGGACCAGCCATGAACTTCGGACGGCGCTGGATGTCGTTGTCGGCTATAGCGAACTTCTCGCCGAGGACGCTGCGGAGGACGAACGCGAGGTGGACACAGCCCGTTTGTCGCGCATCACCCGCGCCAGCCGGCGCATGCTGGCATTTGTTTCGGACGGGGATCGGCTGGCGGACGCTGAACCGGAATTCTCGCGCTTTCCGGCGCACACCCATTCCCCGAACCAGGCGATAGCAGAGCCACTGAACGCTGGCAGCTCGATCTTTGTAAGGGGGGAGCGGCTGCACTGGGTTCGGCTGGGCGGGGCGCTTTCTCTCCCCGCCTCGATTGCCGCCGCGCTCGCCAGTTCCGGTCCGGCCGCCGCGGCCTTGCCGGTGCTTGCCTTGATGCTGTGGGCGCAGGTACTTCGGTCGAAGACGCGACCAGATGGACCAGCAGATCTGGATCCCTTGACCGGGCTGCCCGGACGCGCCGCCTTCTTGCATTCGCTCGACCGCCGTCTGGACGGTTCACCGGGGGTGGAAGTCGCTCTCCTGTTTGCGGATCTCGACGGGTTCAAGGAGGTCAATGACAGTCTTGGCCATGATGTCGGCGACGAGTTGCTCGCCGGCGTCGGGCGGTGCTTTGGCGCGGCCGCTCCGCCGGGCATTTCTCTCGGCCGGCTCGGCGGCGACGAATTCGGCGCCGCCGCGTTCGGCCCCGAGGCGCAGGCGCTGATCGACCGGTTCGCGGCGGCGATGCTCGATTCGCTGGTCCAGCCGGTCCGAACCGAGGAGCATCATCTCACCATCGGAGTAAGCGTTGGCATCGCTCACGGACGGGCGGGTCAGCAGACGGGCAAGGAACTTCTGCGCCGAGCGGATGTCGCAATGTACCGCGCCAAATCCGACCGGCGCCTGCCCGTCCAGACCTTTCATTCCGAGATGGACGAAGCGCTCAACTTCCGTCGCACCATGCGCCACGATCTTGGCGAGGCGCTTTCCGGCGATCAGCTCGATCTGCACCTTCAACCGGTGGTGGATGCACGCACAGGCGCGCTCGCCAGCGCGGAGGCGCTGCTCCGCTGGACGCACCCGCTTCTCGGCCCAATCTCGCCCGCAAAGCTTGTCACTTTGGCCGAGCAGAGTGGACAGATCGTCGAAATTGATGACTGGGTACTTGAGCGCGCGCTGGAGCATATCAAGCGGCTCGGCACCATTCCCGTCGCCGTAAACATTTCACCCGTCCAGTTCAGGCATCCCAACTTCGTGCGCAAAATCGTCGACCGACTGTCGGCGCACGCGGTTCCGCCGGAATTGCTGCGGCTGGAGATCACTGAGGGCGTGCTTGTCACGCATACTCGGGCAGCCGGCCGGGCGATCGCGAAGTTGCGCGAGGCGGGCGTCAAAGTGTCGCTAGACGATTTCGGAACGGGCTATTCCAGCCTGAGCTATCTCAAGGATTTCGGCTTCGATTTCCTGAAGGTGGACCGTAGCTTCATCACCGCTCTCGATGATGGCCGGCAGGGCGCCGAGCTCCTCCGCGTAATTGTCGACCTCGGCCACAGCCTTTCGATGAGCGTGATCGCCGAAGGGGTAGAAACGGCGGAACAGGCCGGCGTCGTCCAGCTCCTGGGATGCGATTTCATCCAGGGGTATCTCACCGGTCGGCCGATGAGCCTTGATCATTTTGAAGCCTGGCACTCTCTGAAACCCAGCGTACCGAACGGCTTGGAAGCACAAGGCGCGCCATCGCTCGCATGGCCCGGACGACGTCCAGTATAGACGCTCTCTCGGGACGTTTGCGCAATCGCAGAGATCGCGCGCCGCTCGGCGGCCTGACTGCATGTGGCCGAAGGCAGACCGTCCGCTCTCCGTGGATGACCATGCAAAACGGCCGCTCGCAAGTTCGTGGCAAGAGCCAAACCTGCCGTGCCTCACATTCCTCCGATGACTGGCGCTCGCCTTGAACATCACCAAGTTGTCTATCGAAAGAGCGCTTCATGCGGCTGACGAAAAAAGCGCGACAGAAATCTGGCGCGGATCGTCGCTGACATCGACTCCTCGGTTTATCGGTTCAAGCCCCAACTTGGCAAACAGGGCTGCATCCGCGTTCTCGCCCGCATTGACCGTGGTCAGCAGCTTGTCGCCGGTAAAGATGCTGTTTGCGCCCGCGAGGAAGCAGAACGCCTGCATGGCCTCGGACATGCTTTCGCGACCGGCGGATAGGCGCACCATCGACTTCGGCATGGTGATGCGCGCGACGGCCACAGTGCGGACGAACTCGATATCGTCGATCATCCGCTCGCCGGCGAATATGTTGCCGAGCACGGTTCCCTTGACAGGCACAAGCGCATTGACGGGAACGCTCTCCGGGTGGCGCGGCAAGGTTGCGAGCGCATGAATAAACCCGACGCGGTCCTCACGGGTCTCGCCCATTCCAATGATGCCGCCGCAACAGACGTTGATCTCGGCCTGCCGCACGTTATGCAGTGTCTCCAGCCGGTCCTTGAACGTGCGCGTCGAGATGATCTCGCCATATTTCTCTGGCGAGGTGTCGATGTTGTGATTGTAGTAGTCGAGCCCCGCCGCCTTCAGCTGCCGAGCCTGTTCGCCGGTAAGCATACCCAAGGTCATGCAGGTCTCCAGCCCCATGGCTTTCACGCCCGCGACCATGCGGCAGACATTATCCATGTTGCGGTCCTTCGGGCTGCGCCATGCCGCACCCATGCAGAAGCGCTGAGAGCCGGCAGCCTTCGCCTCGGCGGCAGAGGCGAGCACCGCATCCACGTCCATCAGCTTCTCGGCCTTGATCCCGCTCTCCGCATGGGCTGACTGAGAACAATACCCGCAATCCTCCGGGCAGCCGCCGGTCTTGATCGACAGCAGGGTGCACAGCTCGATTCTGGTTGGGGCGTGGTGTGCGCGGTGAACTTCGGCCGCTCGGAAGACGAGTTCCGTGAACGGCAGGTCGAAGAGTTGTGCGATCTCGGCGCGAGTCCAGTCTTGACGCATGAATTTCCGATCTGAGTTGAGACGCCACCCCTGACACCAGGAACCGATCGCTTCAAGTCAGAGCCGCCCTCGTCAGGCTAGGGGTCTGCCGCTAAGGGCACCGTCGATGACGACGCTCGAACCACTAGAAACCGACCTGTGGCGACTAGGCGAGGCAGGCCGCCGCCGGACGCTCAGGCCTCGGCGGGGACATGACCTCGCCTCCAACGACTATCTCGGGCTCGCCGGCTCGGACCGGCTTCGCCAGGCAGTCTCAGAAGCGCTCGCACGCGGGGTGCCGGTCGGTTCGGGCGGATCGCGCCTGCTCCGCGGCAATGCGGAGGAGCATGAGCAGCTGGAGGAGCAGGCCGCTCGGTTCTTCGGTGCCAAGTCCGCGCTCTTCTTGGGCTCCGGCTACGCTGCGAACGTGCTCATCCTCGCAACGCTGCCGCAGCGCGGGGACCTCGTGATCCACGACGATCTAGTTCACGCGAGCGTCCATGAAGGCATGCGCCTCGGCCGTGCTGAACGAACCGCCTTTGCGCACAATGATGTAGAGGCGGCGGCCGATGCCCTTGCCAGCTGGCGCCGCAGCGGCGGCTGCGGCATCCCGTGGATCGCGGTGGAAAGCCTTTACAGCATGGACGGCGACCAGGCGCCGCTCGCCGAACTTGCCGCCTTGGCGGAGCAGGAAGGCGCCATGCTCGTCATCGACGAAGCGCATGCGACGGGCGTGTTCGGACCCGATGGACGAGGGTTGGCGGCAGATCTGGAGGGCCAGGACAATGTTGTGACCCTCCGGACCTGCGGCAAGGCGCTCGGCTGCGAAGGTGCGTTCATCCTTGGCCCCTCGACCGTGCGCGACTTCCTGATAAATCGCGGACGCGGCTTTATCTTCTCGACGGCGCCATCCCCGCTCGTCGCCGCGACGGTGTCGGAGGCGCTCTGCGTCCTGAGAGAAGAGCCCGAACGACGTGAGCGGCTCCACGCCCTCCTCCGCCACGCAGACCGCGAGCTAACAAAGCTCGGGCTCGCGGCCACGGGTTCCCCGATCCAGCCAGTCATCATTGGCGACGACCGGCGGACCATGGAGGTCGCCTCGGAGCTCCAGGAGCTCGGCTTTGACGTTCGAGGCATCCGACCACCGACTGTCCCCGCCGGAGCATCCCGCCTGCGTCTGTCCATCACACTTAATGTCGACAACGCCGTGATCACGGATGTTGCAACAGTGCTGGGCAAGCTGCTGTGACAAACACCATCGTCGTGACAGGCACCGACACAGATGTCGGCAAGACGATCTTTGCCGCCGCGCTCGCCGGCATCCTGCGCGCCGATTACTGGAAGCCCATCCAGTCCGGGCTCGACGGCGGCGGGGATGCATCGACCGTCGCAAGGCTTGGAGTGCCCGCCGACCGGATTCTGCCTGAAGCCTACCGCCTCAAGACTCCTTGCTCACCGCACCTTTCCGCCGAGATCGATGGCCTTGAGATAGATGCCGAGCGATTGTCGCTCCCCCCCACATCCAATCCTCTCGTCATCGAAGGCGCCGGCGGAGCACTGGTGCCGGTCACCCGTCAACTGCTCTACGCCGACCTGTTTGCCCGCTGGGCAAAGCCGGTCGTCGTCGTTGCGAGGACGAGCCTCGGCACGATCAACCACAGCCTGCTCACCATCGAGGCACTGCGGGCAAGAGCTGTTCCAATCTTAGGCATCGCGTTCAACGGCGAAGCGAACGAGGATAGCGAAATGACCATCTCGAGCCTGGCCAGTGTAAAGCGGCTCGGCCGCCTCCCGCGCCTCGCTCTAGTGACCTCCGACACGGTTCGGGCCGCCTTTAGCGACGGCTTTCGCCTGGAGGACTTCCAGTGAGCGCGTCGCCGGTTTGGCACCCTTTCACGCAGCACGGCCTGCAGGAGCCGATCCCGCTCGTCACTCGCGCCGAAGGCGCCTGCCTCTTCACCGCGGACGGCCGACGCATCATCGACGCCATCTCCTCGTGGTGGGTGACCACGCACGGCCACGCCCACCCGCGAATCCGCGCGGCGATCGCCGATCAGGCTGCCCGGCTCGACCAGATCATCTTCGCTGGCTGGACTCACGAACCGGCAGAGACGCTCGCTGCAGGGCTTCGCGCCATAATGCCGGCCGAGCTCACGCGGGTCTTCTTCTCGGATTCCGGCTCGACCAGCGTCGAAGTCGCGCTCAAAATGGCATTGGGCTACTGGCTTCACCGGGGCGAGCCGCGCCATCGCATCCTCGTGCTTGAGCATGGCTATCATGGCGACACGATCGGGGCGATGTCGGTCGGATCGCGGGGTGTGTTCAACCGCGCCTATGAGCCGCTCCTCTTCGACGTGGAGACCATTCCCTTCCCGGCTCGGGGCCGCGAGCAGGAAACACTGGATGCACTGGAGCGCGCCTGCCGCAGCCAGGCGGCGGCGTTCATTGTCGAGCCTTTGATCCTCGGAGGTGGGGGGATGCTGATCTATTCCGCCGACACACTGGCCGAAATGCGGCGCATCTGCTTGAGGCATGGCGTGCTCTTCATCGCCGATGAGGTCATGACCGCTTGGGGGCGCACGGGCACGCTCCTTGCCTGTGAGCAGGCAGAGGTCGTTCCTGACATTCTGTGCCTGTCTAAAGGCTTGACGGGCGGCGCCGTACCGCTCGCGGTGACCATGGCGACCGAGCCCGTGTACGCTAGCCACTACGCCCAGGAACGGTCGCGGATGTTCTTCCATTCGTCCAGCTACACAGCCAACCCGATCGCCTGCGCGGCCGCCAACGCCAATCTTGCGATCTGGCGCGAGGAACCGGTGCTCGATCGTATCGCCGCGCTGTCGCGTCGACAGGCAGAGCGGCTGACCGCGCTCTCTCTGCACCCAACTGTGATTAACCCACGCACGCTGGGCACCATCACCGCGCTCGAGATCGGTAGGCCTGGAGGCTATCTCTCCGACCTCGCCCCACGACTGCTCGCCTATTTTCGAAAGCGTGACCTTCTGCTCCGACCGCTGGGGTCCACGGTCTATGTGATGCCACCCTACTGCATCTCCGAAAACGACCTAGATCACATCTACGAAGCCATTGAGCTGGCTTGCGACCTACTCCGTTCCGGCGAGCTGAATTCTGAACGTTCGCTCGTAGCCCTAGAAAATGTGCGTTGAGAACGACCTTCGCGATAAGCTAGATCGCTGCAGCTGGCCGCGATCGAACTCTACTACATAGGCAGTGAAGGGAAAGCGGACGTCTCACCGGAGCACCGCTGAGGGGCGCCGCGCAGGCGCGTAGCGAGCAGCAGCACCAAACTATGACTAACTTCAGCTTCTCTGCAGCCAAACTGCGGGCGCCCTCTCCATCTCCTGCCAGCCTCACACTCAGGCGGACACACACGCGATCGGTTTTCGCCCTTTGCTCCTCTGAACGTGGCGCCCACTCGGTGCGAGACTGACGAGGCGACATACCTTGCTAGATGACTCTTGTGACAACCGTCTGGATCCTGAATGGGCCAGGCCTCGCCTTGCTGGGCCAGCGGGAGCCGGAGATGTTGCTCGACTGGCTGGGTGAGGCGGATGCATTAGGCGCCAAGGCGGTCATCCTCAACGCAGCGGTCTATCCCATACCTCAATCGCGCTGCACGACACCGCCAGCCGCGTAGCCTTACGCCACCGCGACTATGTCGCCGCCGCGGCGCGTGGCTCGATCGCCGGCTTCGGGCCGATATCCTACCGCCTAGCGCTGGCGGCGGTCGCGTCACTATGAGCAAGGATCGCCAGGATTTCGGCGGCGATCGCCTGCGAATTGTTTCCCCGGACCTGGTGGTGCGCCGCCGCATAATGAGCCGCGCGCCGCTCCATCAACGAGCGTAGCGTGGCACAGACGTCCTGCCCGACGAAGAGCGGGCGCCCGCCGCCCGTCGCGATCCGCTCAACGAGGAGATCCTCTGGCACGCATAGCCACATCAAAGTCGCGGCGCCGAGCGCCGTCCGCCGGACGTCTTCATCGCCGAGGCTTCCGCCGCCGAGCGCGATCACCACCCGCTCTTCCCGAAGCAGGCGGAGGATCGTCGCGCGTTCCCGCCTCCGGAACCCCGCTTCGCCTTCTGCCGCGAAGATGCCGGAAATTGACTGCCCTGCCTCCCGCTCGATCGCCTCGTCGCTGTCGGCGAAAGAGCAGCCTAGCCGGTCCGCAAGGATCCTGCCGACCGTCGTCTTGCCGGCCCCCGGCAGGCCGACCAGCACCAGGGGCTTGACGAGCCTCAGCACCAAGCCAGCAGGTTGGCGATTATACGGTCGCCGCGCGGGGTCAGAATCGACTCGGGATGGAATTGTAGGCCCACCTGTTTGGCGTCGGCGTCGCTGACGGCCATGACCAGTCCGTCGCTCGTCGCATCCACCTTGAGGCGCGGAGGGAAATTGCGCGTCGTGAGGCTATGATACCGCCCGACCTTCAGCGGGTTCGGCAAGCCGGAGAAGGCCCCCATGCCTTGATGCTCGAGCTTGCAGGATTTGCCGTGCACCGGAGCCGGAGCACGCTCCACCAGACCCCCGGCTTCGGCGACGATCGCCTGATGTCCGAGGCAGATGCCGATCAGCGGAATCCGTCCCTTGGCCGATGCGATCACCTCCATCGAGCAGCCGGCCTCACGCGGGCCGCCGGGGCCCGGCGAAATCATGATCGCGGCGCCGTCGAGCTCGGCGCGCGCTACGGCGGTGCCGGCCGAGATTGTGTTGCGCAGCACGCGAACGTTCGCGCCCGCACGCTCCAGCGCATCGACCAGGTTGAAGGTGAAGGAGTCGAAATTGTCGATGAGGAGGATCGGCCGCCTCATCGCTGCGCAACCCCTGCCAGTACCGAGAGCAGGGCCGCGGCCTTGCTGCGGGTCTCTTCGGCTTCCGCGGCGGGGTTGCTGTCGTGCACGACTCCTGCGCCCGCACGCACGTGGGCTGTTCCGTCTTTCACGACGGCCGAGCGGATGACGATGCCGGTATCCATCTCGCCCGCGCCATTCAGCCAGCCGACCGCGCCGCCATAAGCACCGCGGCGCCCCCTCTCCAGCCCGCGCAACAGCGTGATGGCGCGCAGCTTGGGCGCCCCGGAGAGGGTGCCGACGTTGAGGCACGCCTGCAGCGCGTGGACGCTGTCGAGGGCCTCGGCGAGCCGGCCTCTAACGGACGATACGAGGTGCATGACGCGCGCGTACCGCTCGACGGAGAGAAGCTCGGCCACACGTCGGCTGCCCCGCTCGCTCACCCGGGCGACGTCGTTGCGGGCGAGGTCGACCAGCATCATGTGCTCGGCCAGCTCCTTCTCGTCGAGCCGGAGCTCGGCTTCCAGCCGGTCATCCTCGTCCGCGGTCGCGCCGCGACGCCGTGTGCCTGCGATCGGCTTCACCTCGACCTCCAGCGCAGCGCCTCTGGCTGCGGTCACGCGTACCCCAGTCTCGGGCGAGCAGCCGAACAGCACATGATCGGGAGCGGAAACGTAGAAGCGATAGGGGCTCGGATCGAGGTCGCGCTGCGCAGCGAAGGCGGCGGCGGAATCCGGGCAGCGTGCCCGAAAGGTCCGCGAGGGGACGATCTGGTAAACGTCCCCTGCCAGAATGTGCGCCTTGGCGGCGCGGACCACCTCCTCGTAAGCGCGGTCATCCAGGTCCACATCGTCAAATTGCGGTTGAGCCGGACCGGCGTGGACGGGCAGAGGCGGCGCGTCGGCGCACTTCACGAGCAGCGCCTCGAGGCGCTTCCGCGCCGCTTCTTCGTCCCCGGCATGACTGACGATCAGCCGAGCTGACCCGTCCGGCTCGACCACGATGAGCTCCTCGGGGAGCCAGAAGAGCAGGTCCGGAAAGCCGAGCGGGTCCGCGGCATAAGCGGGAAGGTCCTCCAGCAGATCGACATGGTCGAACGCGACCACCCCGAGGCAGACGCGCACGAACGGGTCTTTGTCGGCCACCGCTGCGGGTGCGGTCAGAAAGCGGACTAGGTCGAAGGCGGACGAGGCGGTGAGCCGCTCCTGGGGGTCCGCCGAATCGAGGCGCGGAAAGGTGAGGCGGGCTTCACCGGGTCGGCAATCCGTGATGCGGTCGGGGAACGCGTCGGCTACGTTCGCCAAGAGGTCTGTTCCAACGGCGCCGAACGCCCGAAGGCGGACCTCCTGTCCCCGGCATTCCAGCCGGAGAGCGGCGCCGATCATCAGCAGGCTGGGCGCGTCGGGCCGCTCGAAGAACATCGTGTCGGCCCGGCCGCCGGTGAGATGCAGATGAAGCGCCAAGGCGTCCGGCACGCTCCCGAGCGGCCGAACCAGCGCATGGCGCTTGATCATGCCACGCTGCGGCCTACCGCTTCCGCCACCGGCCGCAGCCGGCGCATCAGCTCGGCAAATTGATCGGGGTAGAGCGACTGCGGACCATCGGACAGCGCCACGGCAGGGTTCACGTGGACCTCCACCAACAGCCCGTCCGCGCCGCAGGCGGCAGCCGCCAGCGCCATCGGGATCACCAGGTCGCGCACGCCCGTGCCGTGCGAAGGATCGACGAGCACCGGCAGGTGGCTGCGCTGCTTGATGTAGGGAATGGCGTTGAGGTCGAGTGTGTTGCGGGTCGCGGTTTCGAAGGTGCGGATGCCCCGCTCGACCAGGATCACCTGATCGTTGCCCCCCGCGAGCAGATATTCGGCCGCGAGCAGCAGTTCGTCGAGCCGGGCCGACATCCCGCGCTTCAGCAGCACGGGCTTTCGAATTCGGCCGACCGCGCTGAGCAAGGTGTAGTTCTGCATGTTACGCGCGCCGATCTGGAGGGCATCCGCGCTTTCGGCCACCAGTTCCACGTCGGCCGCATCCATGACTTCCGTGACCACCGGCAGGCCCAGCTCGTCACCTACCGAGCGCAGGATGCGCAGCCCTTCGGCCCCGTGTCCTCGAAACTCGTAAGGGCTGGTGCGCGGCTTGAACGCGCCGGCACGCAGGGCGCCTGCACCAGCTTCCTTCGCCGCCCGTCCGCTCGCCAGCATCTGCTCGGGAGTTTCGACCGAGCAGGGCCCGGCGATCACCGCGAATTCGCCGCCGCCGATCGCCAGAGGGCCTATACTGACGATGCTGTCCTGCGGATGAAGTTCGCGGCCGACGAGCTTGTACGGCGCGAGCACCGGCTTCACCGATTCGATCATTGGGTGGCTTTCGAGCTGCAGTTGGGCGAGTACCCGCTCGTCGCCGAGCGCGCCGAGCACAACGCGCTCCGCCCCCGGTAGGTGAAGCGGCTTCAGGCCCTTATCGGCAATGCTGGCGAGGAGCTCGTCTACGGTTTCGGACGGCGCACCCGGCTTGAGGACGATGATCATAGGATATCCCTTCTGAGGGAGACAATGAGGCAAAGAAAAAGCCCGCCGGAGTGGCGGGCCTTCTTGGTCGGTCAGCGAGAAGAGCGGTTCAGCAGCTTCTCGGCCATCGCCAGGCAGGCACGCCACAGGGGGGCAGCCAGCGCCAACGCCACGCGGAAGCGGCGGCAGTGGTCGGCGCGGAGCAGACGATGGTCATCGGCGTCTTTAGGCACGTCCGCTGACGCCGGTCAATCGCCGACACGTTCAGGCGGCGCCCCGGTGAGCATCCGGCGCAGCGCCGCGTCCTCGCTGACCGGCGGTTCGGAGCCGAAGAACAAGCGGAAGGAACGCTGTGCCTGGCCTACCAACATTGTGAGGCCGTCGATCACGCGCAGCCCATTCTCCCGCGCCGCGGCCAGAAACGGCGTTTCGAGCGGCCGATATACCATGTCGAATGCAGCCACGCCCTCAGACTTCCGAAGCGCGTCCACAAGCTGGTTCGGCATCGGTACGCCGCCTGCCAGCCCTAGCGGAGTTGCGTTGATCGTCAGATGGGCGGTGCGGATCGTTTGTGCGGCCTGGTCAAAGCCAACTGCCCGCGCTCCCCGCATCGACGCGCCCGCCTCGGCCCTGCGCAGCACGAGCGAGACCTCGCCGCAGCCACGGGCGCGGAGCCACTGGAGCGCCGCCCGGGCTGCGCCGCCGCCGCCGATGATGGCGACCGGCTGTCCGGCAAGATCGAGGTCAGCCAGCGCCACGCCGATGCCCTCCAGGTCGGTGTTCGCACCTGTGAGGCCCGTCGCGCCTCGATAAATGCAATTGACGGCACCCACTTCGGCCGCAGCATGGTCGATCCTGTCGAGCAGCTCCAGAACGGCCTGCTTGTGCGGAGCAGTCACATTGGCGCCCCGCCAGAGCCGATCCTGCCTGCGCGCGGCGACAAAGGCCCGCACGGAAGCCGATTCTACCCTGGTCGCGACGTAGCTGCCCTGCAAGCCGAGAACGGAGAGCCAGTGGCGGTGAATCTGCGGAGACAGCGAATGGCCGACCGGGCTGCCGATGACTTCGGCGAATGGCACCCTCACGCGCTCCGCTCTTTCCTAAGGAACGCCTCGACCTCCTCGAGGTCGACATTCCGCACGACGAAGGCCTGGCCAATCCCGCGCACCAGAATGAAGGGGACACGCCCGCTTTCGGCTTTCTTGTCCTGGCGGATGTGGCGCACGAGCTGCGCGGCATCCGCGTTGAAGCCGGTCGGCAGGCCTGCCGAGGAGAGATGCGCAGCCACCCGGTCGGCGTCGCCGACGCTGCACAGGCCTCGCGCGGCGGAGAAGCGGAACGCCAGCACCATGCCGATCGCGACCGCCTCGCCGTGCAGCAGCCGCTCGGAAAAGCCGGCCTCCGCTTCTAGCGCATGGCCAAACGTGTGGCCAAGATTGAGCAGCGCGCGCCGGCCGCCTTGTTCGCGCTCATCCTCACTGACGATAGCGGCCTTGGCCGCAACGCTCGCGCAGATTGCCTGCTTTCGCGCCTTCGCATTTCCGGCAAGCAACACCGCTCCTTCGGCTTCGCACCAGGCGAAGAAGTCGGCGTCGCCAAGCAGGCCGTATTTCACCACCTCGGCATAGCCCGACCGCAGCTGACGCTCCGGCAATGTGTCGAGAACGTCGGGATCGATCAGGACCAGCGAGGGCTGGTGGAAGGCGCCGACCATGTTCTTGCCGGCATTCGTGTTGATGCCGGTCTTGCCACCAACCGAACTGTCGACTTGTGCAAGCAGGGTGGTCGGCACCTGGACGAAGCCGCAGCCGCGCTTGAGGATGGCGGCGGCGAAGCCCGCCAGGTCGCCGATCACGCCCCCGCCGAACGCGACCAGGTGATCGCCGCGGCCGAGCCCGAGCGCCAGCAGCCGGTCGAGAAGGTCGGCGATCCCGCCCCAGCTCTTCGCCTCCTCGCCCTGCTGCACGATGACCGGCACCGCTTCGATGCCCGACCCGGCGAGGCCCGCCTGCAGGTGCTGGCCCTGCGCGCTCCAGACCGCTTCGTCAGTGACCACCGCGATGCGGCCATTGCGCGCAAAAGGCGCCAGGTAAGCGCCCGCCTCTGCAAGCAGGCCGGGCCCGACCAGCACCGGGTAGGACCGCTCGCCCAGCACCAAGTCGATGCGTGTGGCGTCGCTCATCCGCATTGAGCCCGGTGGAGCAGCTTGTGGTCGGCCAAAGTGAGCGCCACCATCGCTTCCACCACCGGCACCCCACGGATGCCGACGCAGGGGTCGTGACGGCCGGTCGTCCGTACCTCCACCTCCGCACCGCTGCGGTCCACGCTGCGCAGCGGCGAGGCGATCGACGAGGTCGGCTTGAAGGCGGCACGGACGATCAGGTCCTGGCCGGTCGAGATACCGCCGAGCACGCCTCCGGCATGGTTGGCGAGGAAGAGCGGCCGGCCGTCGGCGCCTGATCGCATTTCGTCGGCGGCTTCGCGGCCCGTGCCGCGGGCGGCAGCGAATCCCTCGCCAATCTCGACGCCCTTGACCGCGTTGATCGACATGAGCGCGCCCGCAAGATCGCCGTCGAGCTTGGCATAGACCGGCGCTCCCCACCCCGCGGGCATGCCGCTCACCACGCACTCGACGACGGCGCCCAACGAGTTCCCGTCCTTGCGTGCCTCGTCCACCCGCTCCGCCCACCGCTCGGCCGCGCGCGCATCGGGCGAGAAGAACGGGTTCGAGCTGCTGGCGGCCGGGTCGAATGCGCCTCTGTCGATAGGATCACCGCCAAGCTCAACCAGATAGCCAAGGATGCTTAGTTCCGGCACGATCAGGCGCGCGACCGCCCCGGCCGCGACCCGCATCGCGGTCTCCCTCGCCGAGGACCGGCCCCCGCCCCGCCAGTCGCGTAGCCCGTATTTCGCCTCGTAGACGTAATCGGCATGGCCCGGCCGATAGGCGCCGGCAATCTCCTTATAATCCTTGGACCGCGCGTCGACATTGTCGATGACGAGCGAGATCGGCGTGCCAGTGGTGCGCCCTTCGAACGTGCCCGACAATATACGGACCCTGTCTGGCTCGCGGCGCTGGGTGGTGTGGCGCGACGAGCCCGGGCGGCGCCGGTCGAGCCAAGGCTGGATATCCGCTTCGCTGAGCTTCAGGCCGGGGGGACAGCCGTCCACAACCACGCCGATTGCCGGGCCGTGACTCTCCCCCCAGGTGGTGACCCTCAGCACGCGGCCGAAGCTGTTGACGCTCATGCCGGCTCAATCGCCGCGCCCAGGCGCCGCATCAATGCCGCGAAGCCGGGGAAGCTGGTTTCGATCATCTCGGCGCGGTCGACGGTGACCGGACGCTGCGCGGCCAGCCCCAGCACCAAGAATGCCATGGCGATGCGATGGTCGCCGTGTGTGTCGATTCGCGCGCCGCCTGCCGGCGGGCCGCCGCAGCCCTCCACGACCAGCGTGTCGCCGTCGATCGCGGCCTCCACTCCGCAGGCGCGCAGGCCCGTGACGATGGCGGTCAGGCGGTCGCTTTCCTTCACCCGCAGCTCACCCAATCCGCGCATGGTGGTGGTTCCCTCCGCGCAAGCCGCCGCGACGGCCAGGATGGGATATTCATCGATCATCGAGGGAGCTCGATCCGCGGGCACCTCGACTCCCCTCAGTGCACTGGATCGGGCGTCGATATCGACCACTTCCTCGCCGCCGCCGGTCGGGCGGCGCTCGCCGACGGAGATGGCGGCTCCCATTTCGGCGAGCGTGTCGAACAATCCCCATCGGAACGGGTTGGTCAGCACGCTACGGATCCGCACCGACGAACCCTCGAGCAGGAGAGCGGCGACCAGCGGAAAGGCTGCCGAAGAAAAGTCACTGGGCACCCGCACATCCGTCGCGGTCAGCTCGCGGCGGGCGCCGAGCCGCACGCGTGTGCCGTTGGGCCCCGGCCGAACGTCCACGTCGACCCCAAAGGATCGGAGCATGCGCTCGCTGTGATCGCGCGAAGGGCGGAGCTCGAGGACCTCGACCTCGCCTTCCGCGCGTAGCCCGGCGAGCAGGACCGCCGACTTGACCTGCGCTGAGGCCGCTTCGTTGACGAAGTGCAGCCCCCACAGCGCGCCGCCGCCTACTGTCATCGGCAGTGTCGGTCCGCCTTCGATCCGCGCCCCCATCAGCCGCAGCGGAGCGGCGACCCGCTCCATCGGCCTTCGGCTGAGCGATTCGTCGCCGGTGAAGGCGGCGGTCAGCGGATAGCCCGCGGTCGCTCCCATCAGCAGACGCACGCACGTCCCGGCATTGCCGCAGTCAATCGGACCGTCCGGCGTTCGCCATGTGGCGCCCTCAACCTCCCAGCCGTTCGCGTCCTTTCGCACCGACGCCCCCAGCGCACGCACCGCCGCCGCCGTGTGCAGCACGTCCGCGCTTTCTAGCAGCCCCTCGACTCGCGTGCGCCCGCGGGCCATTGCGCCAAGGATCAGCGCCCGATGGGATATCGACTTGTCGCCGGGAACGGTCAGCTCACCAAAAAGTGATCCGCCGGGGGATGCACACAGCCCTATCAAGCTGCTCCCCGATCCCTGTCGAAGCATTTCAGTTCATAGGCGATCGAAGCTTCGACCAGTCGGTCGTACAAGTCCGTGATGACATTGGCGGGGGCGCCGTGACGTTCGGCAACCGCCCGCGCGTGGTCGATCACGTCACGCCTGCGCTGCTCGTCGCGCACCTCCGAGCGCTCCGCCTTGATACGCGCCGCCGCCTCCATGAAACGGAACCGCTTGCTCAGGAGCGCGACGATCGTCTTGTCCAGATCGTCGACGCCGACGCGAACATCGCTCATCGATCGGCAGGCTTCAGGTTCCAGCATGGCGCGTCGTTAGCCGGTTCTCCGCCGCGCGCAAATGGCTGCGAGGTCCACTCGCCCTGCTGCAGAGGCAGCGGCACACCTTGTTCGATGAGTCGAGAGCTTGTTCGCGATCGCCCACTGAAGAGCGCGCGGCACTTCTGCGAGAGGAAGGGATGAAACGGCTGGATGAGGGTGTTACCCTTGGTCAGGCACCCGGTCCACTTCAATGGCTGGGATGTCGGTAAGGGATCGGAAGCCGACCTAAATCTACGAGGTTGGCAAACGTCCGGCTTTCGGAGCTGGCAGGCGCGACCTCAACAGCTACTGTGGGCGCAGAGCCGATCGGCGGCTGATGGCCCGAAAGCCGACGGTCCGGTCTTGGCCGCGATGTCGGCGGAAGCGGACGCTTCATCCTGATCGCTGATCGTCGCCGCTTTCGACCCAGAGCGACATTCGATTTGCGTCAGCTAAGTGCACAGGGAAGCCCGCTTCGAGCACCATTTGTCGATCCAAAAACAGACATTTCAGCGCCTTGGTGACGCTCGGCTGGCTGCCCGAGACTGCGGCGCGGCAGACGGCTTTAGTATGCCTCGGCATCGTCCAATATGAAACGTCGCCCGGGTAAGACCCCTCAAGCCCCAGCCTGAGATAGAGCGAGTGATAAGGACGCGGTCCCTAGAGCCGTCCAAAGCGGCATCTCGTTAAGATGCAGCTAACCAAACCCGCTAGAGCGGCCTTATCTTTCCTGCCCTAGATTTGCGCGGCCTCAGTAATGAGCCAGCCGGGAGCGCACAGGCCATGCGTGAGGGATCAGGAGCGAAGAACGAGCGGACTCGCGGCGGCGTGCTGCGCCGGCTCGCTTGCGACAAAAAGGGCAACACGCTCGCCATTGTCGGCGCGGCTCTCATTCCGCTCACCGCGATGATCGGCTCCGGAGTCGACATGAGCCGCGCCTATATGGCGAAAGCTCGTCTTCAGAGCGCCTGCGACGCGGCCGCGCTCGCTGGGCGCCGAGTGATGGTCGGCGACCAGATGAGCCAGGCCGTCAATGACGAGGCGTTGCGCTTCTTCAACTTCAACTTTCAGCAGGGCCAGTACCAGACCGCTAACTTCACGCCCGTGGTGACGCGCTCGGGTCCCGGCACCATCCGCGTGGCGGCGGCGACGACCATTCCGACCACGATCATGCGGCTGTTCGGCTACACGACTCTGCCGCTCAACGTCACCTGCGACGCCTCGCTTAATTTCGTCAACACCGACGTCATGCTGGTGCTTGACACCACCGGGTCGATGGAGGAGCCGCTCAACGGCACCCGCAAGATCGTCGCTCTGCGCGACGCGGTGATGGCCCTCTACGATGCCCTAGCGCCGACCCAGTCCCAGCTCGAGGCCGCGGGGATGCGGCTTCGGTACGGAGTCGTGCCCTATTCCAGCACCGTCAATGTCGGCGGCCTGCTCGACTCGGGCCACATTACCAGCGAAGCGCAATATCAGACACGGGTGGCGATCTACCGCCAGTCCGGAACGGTCACGACCTACAACAACATCACCTACAACAACTGTATGAACTACGAGACGATCGGGACGGCGGACATCGCCTTTCCTGTCACCGGTCGTGCCGCGATATACGATTCCAGCCGCGGCCGCTGCACTGTCCACAACGGCACTTTCGACGCGACGCCGAACGCCAATTTCGTGTTCTGGTACCACCAGCCCCGTGCGATCGACACGTCGAGCTACAAGGCCTTCGCCAACAACGTGCCGCTGCCGACCGCCGCGCCCGGCAGTACCGCGACCGCCGTACGCTGGAACGGCTGCATCGAGGAACGCGGGACCACCTCCGCGATCAACCCCAATTCCGGCATGGCGATTCCCGGCCAGGCGGCCGATCTCAACATCAACCTGGTGCCCAATTCCGAGGAGACGCGGTGGCGGCCGCAATGGGCGGAAGTCGAATATTTCCGGGGCGACGAGAGAGGCAATCTGACGAACCGGCCGTCTCGGGTCGGCGCCCGCTACGACCAGGTCGCCGGGACGCCCGCTTGTCCGGCCGCCGCGCGTCGCCTGCAGGCGTGGACGCGCACCGCTATGCAGATTTACGTCGACAACCTCCGCGCCGAGGGCAGCACCTATCACGACGTCGGCATGATCTGGGGCGCTCGGATGATCTCCAACGCGGGTGTCTTTGCCGACAGCCCGGACACACATGCGAACATGCCAGTTGCGCGCCACATCATCTTCATGACCGACGGCGAGCTCGCGCCCAGCAATCTCACCTATTCGGCCTATGGCATCGAATATATGGACCAGCGAGTCACCGGGAACGGCGCCCCCAATGCGCAGTACGGGCGCCACATGCAGCGCTTCAGGATGATCTGCAACGCGGCGCGCAGCCTCAACGCGCAGATATGGGTGATCGCTTTCGGCACGACCCTTACTCCAGAGCTGCGCCAATGCGCGAGCAGCGGCGACCATGCCTCGACCTCCGGCGATCGCGCCCAGCTGATTCAGCGCTTCACCGAGATCGGCCAGAATATCGGCTCGCTGAGGTTGACCCGTTGAGCCCGCTCATGTTCTTCCGCAGGCTTGCGCGCGACGAGCAAGGCGCGACGATCATCGAGTTCGCGATGATCCTTCCGGCCTTGTGCCTGGTTCTGCTCGGCACGTTCGAGCTCGGCTACCGGATGTACGTGTCGTCTGTGCTTCAGGGCGCGCTTCACGAGGCCGCGCGCCTCGCCACGGTCGGCAACATGAGCACGACGCAGATTGACACCCATGTGAAAGGGCGGCTGCACTCGTTCAGCTATGCGGCGACGATCACCACCTCGGTCGACAGCTATGACGAGTTTACGCAAGTGAGCGTGCCGGAGCGCATTTCTCAGGACACCGTCCCGCTCGGCCAATATAATGTTGGGGACTGCTACGAGGATTATAACAACAACCAGCGCTACGACCGGGATCGGGCGCGCAGTGGTCTCGGCCAGGCCGACGACATCGTCCGCTACCGGGTGAGCATCAGCTATCCGCGCATGTTCCCGGTCGCCGGCTTCTTCGGCTGGAGCGACACCGACACGATCGCCGCCGACACCGTGCTTCGCAACCAGCCTTATGCCGGGCGGGCCGTCTCCCCCCCCGTGGTGCGCTGCTCATGATCGACTCCGTCCGCACTCTTCGCCGTCACCGCTGGCCAACGGTCCTGTGCGATCTTCGTCGCTGCACCAGCGGCCTCGCGCTCACTGAGTTCGCGTTGTCCCTCCCGATCCTCCTGGCGCTCAGCCTCTATGGCTTCGAGACGGCCAATTTGGCGATCGCCCACCTGCGGGTGAGCAACATCGCCACGCTCACGGCCGACAATGCGGCGCGCATCCGTGACAGCATCGACGAGGCGAACATCGTCGAGCTGATGACCGGCGCGAAAATGACGGGGTCCGGGATCGACTTCGCGGCCAACGGGCGGATCATCCTCACCGACTTCGAGCGCACCCAGAATAACAGCCAGTGGATTCGCTGGCAGCGCTGTGACGGGGTGCTCAACGTCGCTTCCAGCTACGGCCGGCCGAAGAACGCCAACAACGGTGACATCACCAACGGGACCGAGAATCTTGGCGCCGATCGGATGACTCCGTCGACCGCTCCGAGCAGCCCCAACCATGCGACGCTCACCGAGATCGGGCCGCCGGGCCGGCAGATCTCGGCCTCGCCGGGCACCGCTGTGATGGTCGTCGAAGTGGTCTATGACTATCAGCCAATCGTGTCTGAGCGGCTCTTCGGTCCCCGGCAGATCCGCTATGAGAGCGCCTTCAACGTCCGCCAGCGCAACGACCATTCGCTGCGCAATGCGGGTCGCGTCACCCCGCGCAGCTGCAACACCTTCCAGCCTTGAGTTTGGCCGGCGAGGCTGCTCGAACTATCCGCTCGGCTGCTGATCGGCCGCGGCGGAAGGGGAAGCCGGCTGTGCCGGAGCCGGTGTCGGGCCGGGCCCCGCCGGGGCGACTCCCGCTTGGACTCCCCAGCCGCCGCCTGAGCTTTGCCCCTGGCCGCCCCAGCTGCCGCCGGAGGCGGGCGGGGCCGGGCCGGTTGCTGTCGACAAAGGCGCCGCTTCCGGCATTTCCGCGGCCGGTTGGTTCTCTGCCATTCCGGACTGGAACGCCGCCGGTGCGCCCGCACGAACCGCGGCGTCCAGCTGCTCGCCTTCAGAAGTGCGGTTCGGGGGCGGGGGTAAGGCCGTCGCCCCGGGCGCAAGGCCGCTCCCGTGTTGAACGGCCGCGGCCGAAGGGGTTAACCCCGTCGTGGGAGCCGCTTCGCTCGGGGAGGGCATCACGATGTCGGCGCCGCCGGCCCAGCCGATGGCGAGGCCGCCGGCGATGGCGACAGCAAGAAGGCCGACGTCCCTGGAGCCCATGATATCGCATCTCCGCTAGCAGCCCAGACTAGGCGAGTCCGGTTAAGGAGCGGTTTCGATGATCGCGCGGCGCCGCTAAGTCGTCGGACGCGTCTTCGAGATGCTGGCCCGAGTTAAGCCCTTACCGGCTGACGCCAACGGACGCGGGGGGAGACCCAACAATTCCGAGTGGCATACCTGAACGGAACGTCTGCTTCCGGGTGTCCGTCAACGGCTCGTGAATGACGGCAATTGGCGCACAGGGGAAGGGCAGGTTCTGGCCCGATTGTGTTGAAAAACTCCCCGGTCCACCCGACCCGGGGACAGCCTGTGTTATTGGAGACAATCCTTCTCCGTTCCCGGCAAAATCGCCATCGTGCGGCGCCTATTGGTCCATTTGTGAGTCAATTCTTGCTCGGACTCAGCCGCGCAATCCGTGCGCCGCCTCCAGCGGGAGTTTTTCAACACAATCGGCCCGGAAGCGGACGATCGGCTTTCGTCGCTAGCCGGTCTAAGTCGGACGTTCGACCCCAGGGCTAATACCTGCCCCTCAGTCCCCATCTCTCAAGGCACGCAGTCGCTCATGCGCATCTGCGAGGCGGTCATAACTCTCTGCCAAGGTGATATACGTCTCGTCGAGGGCATGGGACGCTGCGCTCGCAGCATCATCGCGCTCCCGCTGCGATTGGGAAAGCGTCTCGTTCATCTTCCAGTAACCAAGTAGGCTTAGCTGCGAGCGTCGATCCGAAGCCAAGATCATACGGCCCGGATGATTGAATCGGAGTACCTGCGTGCTTGAGGTTGCCGACAACTCGCCGGGGGCGTTCGCCCGGCTTGGTCTAAACCGTCGCACCCTGGGGCAACAGAATCTCGAGCCGACCCGACTGACCGGCGCCAAGCGCGCGTTCACCACTCGCCGGGTCGAGCTGTCCCTCGCGCGGAGGCTCGCGACCGATTGCGCCCCTCGCGCCGGTGACCTTCTCCTTGCCCGTATCGAGTCGATCGGCCTGCACGGACGGCTGGAATCCCCTCACGGCCGCCGCTGCCGGCTCTACCCGGGAGACGAGATCGTCGTCGCCTACGGCGCGCGCTATGCACCCGATCAGTTCGAGGCGGTCGTCCCCGAGAATCTGGATTCCTGCCACCTCGCCGCCGGCGGCGGGATCGCGGCGCGGGTCGTTCACCGCCATGAGAGCGTCGCTAAGCCGACTCGGATCGCCCCGATCGGCCTGCTCGCCGGTGAGGACAAAAGAATCCTCAACCTGCGCCAATTCGCCCTTCCTGACCCGCGCCACCCGGCTAACCGACCGACCGCCATCGTCGTCGCCGGCACTTCGATGAATGCCGGCAAGACGACGACTGCTGCCGCCCTGGTCCACGGCCTCGCCCTTGCCGGTCTCCGAGTCGGGGCGGCCAAGGTCACCGGCACCGGATCGGGCGGCGACGTTTGGACGCTCACCGACGCCGGAGCCCGCCGGGTCGTCGATTTCACAGATGCCGGCCACGCCACCACGGCCGGCCTCGATCTGCTGGAAATCGAGCGGATTGCCCTGACCCTTCTCGATCACCTCGCCAACGAGCCGAGCGACATCATCGTGATCGAGGTCGCGGACGGCGTGCTCCAGCGCGAAACCGCTCATCTGCTTTCGGCTAAAAGGTTCCAGGCGCGGATCGGCGGAATCCTGTTCGCCGCGGGCGACTCCATGGGCGCCGGCGCCGGGGTGAACTGGCTCCGCCAGCGCAACCTGCCACTGATCGGCATATCAGGGCTGGTCAGCGCCTCGCCGCTCGGCGCGCGCGAAGCCAGGCAGGCCACCGGCCTCGACGTGCTCGACAACGCGACCCTCTCCGATCCGCTCGTCGCGCCGAATCTTTGCCTCGCGGCGACCGATGCGGAGCCGGTCTACCGGACCAGCTCATGAAACCGATCCTAAGCGGTGGCCGGCGGCGTTTCTTCGCCGCCTTGCTCGCCGCGGCGCTCACCCAGGCGCTTGCCGCGGCGGCGGCCGCCTGGTGCGTCCAGCATCTCTTCGACGAGCTGGTCGGCGGCTCCCAGGCGGGCGATCATGATCTGCGGCTGCTCGGCGGGGGGTTCGCCGCGGCTGCCGCGCTCGGCTTTGCCATGGAGATCCTCCAGCGCCGTCTCGGCGAGGGGCTTGCGCTCGCTTATACCGCCGAGGTCCGGCTGGCGCTGTTCGATCGTCAGCTGCTCGGCGACGGGCGGCGGGGCGGGAGGCAGAGTCACGGCACGGCGCTCCTGCCCTTCGTCGGCGATCTCACGGCCCTGAAGCAATGGGTCGGCAGCGGGCTGGCGAGAAGCGCTGCCGCCCTGATCACGCTCTCCGCCCTGCTCCTGATCCTGGCCTGGCGCAGCCCGCTTCTCGCCGCCGCGCTTGCCGCGACCCTCGGATCGCTGGTCCTCGCCCTCCTCGCCCTCGGGCGACCCTATGACGGCGCCGTGCGCGAGGTCCGCCGGCGCCGCGGCGCGCTCGCCGGCTTCGTCTCGGGCCGGCTGGCAGGCGCGACGGCGGTCCGCGCCATGGCGCGCGTCCGGAGCGAGCGCGGCAAGCTCGCCGCCCGGACCGATGCGCTCAACCGGGCAGGCGGGCGGCGCGCCTGGATCAGCGGCGCTCTGCGCGCGACCGGCCAGCTCGCCCAGTCGCTGCTCGTGCTCGTCACCCTGCTCGTCGGGCTGCAGGAAATCGTCACGCAGCGGCTGACCCCGGGCGAAGTGGTCGGCGCCCTCGCGCTGGTCGGGCTGCTCGGCGCCGCGGTGAACGATCTCGCCCGCGGCCTGGAGATTTGGTATCCGGCACAAACCTCGCGAGAGCGGATCGCCAAGGCGCTTCGGCCGGCGCCGCGAATCCGCGCCCGCCGCGGCAGGGCCGGCGCCACATTCGCTCCCGGGCTGGTCTTGGCGGAGCTTGACCTTCCGCCGGTCCTTCCCGAGGTCAGCGCCTCCGCGTTGCCGGGCGAGGTCGTCCGGATCGACGGCGCGGCCGGCTCCGGCAAGTCCACCCTGCTCGGGGTAATCGCCCAAACGGTCGGCCACCGGGCCGGCGAGGTCTTCTTCGACGGGCGGCCGCTCGAAGCTCTTTCCGCCCGCAGCCTGCGCCGAACGGTCGGCTTCGCGAGCCCGGCTCTGCCGCTGCTTCGCGGCAGCTTCGGCATGAACCTGCGTTATCGCCATCCGGAAGCCGGCCTCGAGGAGCTTGCCGAAATTATGTCCGGTTGCGGCCTCGATCGGCTCGTAGACCGGCTTCCGCGCGGGCTCCGGGCACCGCTGGCCGACAATGGCGCCAACCTCTCCACCGGCGAGCGCCAGACGCTGCTGCTGGCCCGCGCGCTGCTCGGCTCGCCGCCGCTGCTGCTCCTCGATTCGATCGACAGCCACCTCGATCCGGACGTGATCCAATGGCTTACAGCGCGGCTTCGCGCCTATCCGGGGATCGTCCTGATGACCGCGTCGAGGCCCGAACTCGCCGCGGCGGCTAACCGGGTCTGGCGGCTCGACAGGGGCCGGCTCGCCGAAGCCTCGTTGCCGACCGCGCCAAGCCTCGTCCCGCTCTTCCCTGAGGGCGGCCCGACGCGCAACGGCCGGCCCGACGAGCGCGCGGGAGACTGACGCGATGTCCGCCGCGCCAAACTCGGCTTTGCCCGATTCCGTGCCGACTGGACGGACCTCCTTCCGAACGCTGATCGGCGCTCCGGATGCGGAATATTTCACCTATCTTCCGCCGGCGGCTTCGGCGGCCTCGCCGGTGGTGGTGCTCGTTCACGGCATCACCCGCAATGCGGCCGAGCATGTCTTCCGCTTCGCCGCGGCGGCGGACTGCGCCAATGCGATCCTGGTCGCGCCGCTCTTCACCAAAGCCAGCTACGGCCAATATCAGCAGGTCGTCGATGGCGCCCGCGGCGTGCAGGCCGACCTGGCCCTGTTCGACATGCTGACGGCGGTCGCGGCCGCGACCGGCGCGGACACACGGCGTGTCCACCTGTTCGGTTTTTCCGGCGGCGCCCAGTTCGCTCATCGCTTTATGATGCTGCATCCGGAACGGGTTGCGGCGCTCGCCGTCGCCGCGGCCGGCTGGTACAGCTTCCCCGATCCCGACCTCCCCTATCCGTTCGGCATCGGCAGCCATCCGATTCCCGGCGGGCGTTTCGACGCCGAGCAGTTTCTAGCCATTCCGCGCCACGTCCTCGTTGGCGACCGGGACGTCGCCCGGGACGAGGCCCTGCGCACCGGACGCAGGCTCGATCAGCTGCAGGGCCGGAACCGGCTCGAGCGCGCGCGCGCCTGGTCCGCGGCGATGGACAAGGCGGCCGAGACACGGGGGATCGCGACCCGGACGACGCTCAGCCTGCTTGCGGGCGGAAGCCACTCTTTCACCCAAGCGGCCGAAAGGCTCGGCCTTCCCGAACTCGCCTTCCGCAATTTCGGAATCCTCCAGCAATGAAAGAACGTCCAATGACATCTGTCAATTCTCTTCGCGCCCTCTGTCTCGGCTCGGCGTTGGCTGCGTTTGTCTTGCCCGTCGCCGCCCAGGCTAAGGACGGCGTGTCGACCGGTCCCAACGGGATCAGCCTCGAATTGGGCGACGGGGCTGTCGAGCTCACGCTCGGCGGCCGTCTCCATGTCGACGGTCTGTCCTATGACGGCGAAACCGATTTCGAGGAGGTCGATTTCCGCCGCGCGCGGATCGAGCTGTCCGGCGAGATCGGCGATGTGCTGCGGTTCCGGGTGGACCGCGAACTCGCGCGCGGCGGCGGCTGGCGCAACGTCTGGGCGCTGGTGGAGCCGGTGGACGGCGTGCGCATTCGCGGCGGCAATTTCATCGTCCCATTCTCGATGGAAGAGCTGCAAAGCTCGAACAGCGCGCCGCTGATGGAGCGGTCGCTGGCGACCGCCTGGTCGCCGGGCTTCAGCGTCGGCGGCGCGGTCGAAGTCTCGGGCAGCAATTTTACGCTCGCGGCCGGCTATTTCGGCGATGCGCTCGCCAATGAGGACGGGCGTTCCGAAGAGCGCGGACAGGGCTTCGCGGCCCGCGGGACATTCGCCCCGGTGCGCACCCGCGGCAATCTCGTCCATTTCGGCGCGGCGATCGAGCGCCGCAATTTCGCCGACGGCGAGACCGCTTCGTTCCAGAGCTTTGCCGGCTCCCCGCTCGCCCCGACGCTGATCTCGACGGGCCTAATCGCCGATCCCGACCGCCTCACCAATGTCGGCGCCGAAGCGGCCTTTGCGCACGGGCCGCTCCTGCTCCAGGGCCAATATGTCCGCAGCTGGCTCGATCGGACGGCGGCGCCGACGCTCGATTCCGACAGCTGGTACGCCCAGGCGAGCTGGGTGCTTACCGGCCAGCGTTACGATTATTCGCGCAGCTCGGGGATCGTCTCCGGCGTCCGGCTGCGCCGTTCGAAGGGCGCGGTCGAACTTGCCGCCCGCTACAGCGGCATCGATCAGGACGATGCCGCTCTCAACGGCGGCCAAGCCCGCGCCCTGACGCTGGGCGCCAACTGGTATCTCAATTCGAACCTGCGCCTGATGGCCAATTACGTTCGCAGCGAAGCCCAGGCTGCGTCCGGGCAGTCGGAACGGCGCGCTGATCTGTTCGCCGCCAGGTTCCAACTCAGCTTCTGATCCGCCTCCAGTCCCGGCCGAGCGAGGTGGGGGCGGTTGAGCCGGGCGCTCGCCCGTCTGCTTCCGATGTCTCGAATGCGGACATTTGCGCGAAGGTCTCGAATGTCCTGTGTGGATGGCTCCCGCGTTGCAAGTG
>JBKBPQ010000022.1:0-25804 GCA_046293155.1 Allosphingosinicella sp.
AGCTCGCCAAGCTGATCCCAATGCCCCAGCCGGCGATCGCCTGAGCGGGAGATCACCTCCGCTCGTCATCATCAAGCCCGAACGTCAGCTTCTACTACAAGCGGCCTTTTTCATCACAATCCGCCCTTATCAGACACTCCAGGCAGCGGCATCGGCACCGAAGACCGGACCGTCGATCGTTGCTCGCTCATCGATTGCGGCATCTGCGCAACTAGCGGGGGCTTTCGCTTCGCAGCATTTCTTGGGCGGCCCGTTCCAGATGCTGCAGGACGCGCACCGCCGCCGGGCCATCTTCGGCTGTGACCGAAGCAAGGGCATGCTTCCGAATATTGGACGCTACGCCATCGAGTCTTCTTGCCAATGAGCGCCCTTCGTCGGTGAGGTGAAGTTTGCGTCCGCGCCGATCGTCTGGATCCATACGGCGCTCCACCAGTCCCATTGATTCAAGCTGGTCGACCGACCGGGCCATGGCCGCTCTGTCCACCCCAATCGCTTCAGCGATGAGGTTCTGGCGCGAACCGTCCCCGAGTTCGGCGATGGCCAGGATCGGCGCGGCGGTGGAGAAGGACATTCCAAAATCCTCGAATGCCTTGCTGACGGCGCGATACCAGGTGCGTCCCACCGGAAGGATCATCCAGGTGAGGGCGGATTTCCAATCTTCTTGGTCTCGCATTGGCGGCTCGGGCCTCTTGAAAACTGGTTGACGCGTCAACATCTCACATAAGAACGCAGATGGCTTGATCAACAGGAGCGGAAAATGACGGCCGCGTCGGGAAGAGAAGTTGTAGCGACTTACGACTATATCGTCGTCGGCGCGGGATCGGCCGGGGCCGTGGTTGCGGCGCGGCTGACTGAAGACCCCAACGTCACCGTTCTCCTGCTCGAGGCGGGACCGGAAGATTCGAGTTATTGGTCCAAGCTCCCGCTCGGCTTTGCCAAAATCCTGTTCGATACCCGCTATCTTTGGTCGCATCGCACCGAGCCCGAGCCGGAACTGAACAATCGGCGGGTGGGGCTACCCCATGGCAAGGTGCTCGGCGGCTCGAGTTCCGTCAACGGCCTGGTCTTCGTGCGCGGAGCGCCTTCGGACTATGATGCGTGGGCGCAGCATGGCGTGCGGGGCTGGGGCTACGAAGACGTGCTTCCCTACTTCCGCAAGCAGGAGAGCTGGGCAGGCGGGGAAAGCGACCTGCACGGCGGCGACGGTCCTATCCATGTTGAAAATGCGCGCTGGAAGAACCCCCTGGCGGATGCCTTCATCGAAGCGGCAACGTCGGCGTTGAACTTCCCGCGCAATGACGACTTCAATGGCACCAATATCGATGGTGCAGGCTATTGGCCGCTGAACACCAAGCTCGGTCGGCGCTCATCGACGGCAGAGGCCTATATCAAGCCGAACCGGCGGCGGTCGAACCTGCATGTGCTCACCGAGGCGCTGGTCACCCGTATCCTGTTTGACGGGCGGGAAGCCGTAGGCGTCGCCTATGACCGAGGCGGGCAGAGCCACACCGCACGGGCCCGGCGAGAAGTCATAATCAGCGCCGGGACGTTGCAGACCCCGCAACTGCTTCAGGTGTCCGGGATCGGTCCTGCGGCGCTGCTGGCGGAGCATGGCATTCCGGTGGTGCACGATCTTCCGGGCGTCGGCGAGAATTTGATGGACCATCTGCTGGCTGGGAGAAGCTACACGACGACCAGCCGCGACACGCTCAACATGCGCGTCGGCAGCATCTTTTCCCAAGCTCTGGCCGGCATATTCTACTATGCTGGCGGCCGGATGGGGCCATTGTCCATCGGCGCTGCCATTGCCGGGGCCTACCTGCGCACGCGTCCCGGACTCGCCGCACCGGACGTGCAGCTGCATTTCATCCCCTTCATCCCAGGTGAGAGCGGCTCAGACCTTGCGAAGCAGTCCGGGTTCCAGTTCCGGATGGATGTCAACCGGCCTGCGAGCAAGGGCTACGTGCGGATCGCTTCCGCCGACATGCGCGATGACCCCTCGGTCTTCTTCAACCACTTCTCGGCGTCGGAGGATGTCTCCACGCTGACCGCCGCGATGAAAATGGCTGCGAAGATCAGCGAGGCGGAGCCGATGCGCCGACTGGGGGTCAAGGAGCTGGCGCCTGGGCTTGCCGGCGCGACGGACGAAGGTCTTCTCGAATATATGCGCAGCACGGCCGACACCGGCTACCACTATGCCGGCACCGCACGCATGGGCGAGGACAAGCTCGCCGTGGTGGACTCCAGCTTGCGGGTCCACGGCGTGAACCGGCTTCGCGTCATCGACGCCTCAGTGATGCCGACGCTCATCTCCGGCAACACCAACGCGCCGACCATAATGATCGGTGAGAAGGGCGCTGACCTCATACGGGGCCGGTAAGCTGCCGATCATGCAGTGGCATTTCGCCTCTGCCCGCAAGGTGCCCCCCCGATCCGCAGCACTGCAGCAATTAAGCAATGAACAACTAGAGCAATCATGACTGACAAGCCGATCCGGGCTGTCGAACATCTGCTTTCCTCGGCGCGCTCCAAAGCCGCCAGTCCGCTTCCGGCCAAAAGGAGCCCTAGAAGCCTTGGGCGGCAGCCACCGACACAGACACCCTGGGGCACCGTCTTCAAATCCTCCCCCACCTCCGCTAAAGCGCCGCCTTTCCCGATAGGCTGGACCCAGACACGTGACCCTTTACGCCCGCTTTGCCGCGCATCTCGATGACGTGCTCGATGCCCTCGTTGCCGAGGGGCAGCTGCCGGCGGGGCTGGAGCGAGGGGCGGTGGCGGTCGAGCCGCCGCGCGACCCGTCGCATGGCGATCTCGCGACCAATGCGGCGATGGTGCTCGCCAAGCGGGGCGGGACCAACCCGCGCGCGCTTGCGGGGCTGATCGCGCCGAAGCTCGAGGCGCTGCCGGAAGTGTCGGCGGCCGAGATCGCCGGCCCCGGCTTCATCAACCTGCGGCTCGTGCCGGACGTGTGGCAGCAGGAGCTCGGCGCGATCCTCGCCGAGGGCGAGGGCTATGGCCGCTCGGCGATGGGGCAGGGGCAGAGGGTCAATGTCGAATATGTCTCGGCCAACCCGACGGGTCCGATGCACATGGGCCATTGCCGCGGCGCCGTCGTCGGTGACGCGCTGGCGAGCCTGCTCGAACATGCCGGCTATGCCGTCACCCGCGAATATTATGTCAATGACGCGGGCGGCCAGGTCGACGTGCTCGCCCGCTCGGCGCACCTTCGCTACCGGGAGGCGCTCGGCGAGGATATCGGGGAGATCCCGGAGGGGCTTTACCCGGGAGACTATCTGAAGCCGGTCGGCATCGTCCTGGCTAAGGAGCATGGCGACAGGTTCGTCGGCGCGCCGGAGAGCGAGTGGCTGGTCCTGTTCCGCAAGACCGCGGTCGCGGCGATGCTCGAGATGATCAAGGCGGACCTCGCTCTGCTCGGGATCCATCACGACGTCTTTGCCTCGGAAGCGGAGGTGCAGGCGGCGGGCAAGCCGGACGCGGCGGTAGAGACCTTGCGTGCGCGCGGGCTCGTCTATGAGGGGGAGCTTGAGCGGCCCAAGAGCCTCGATCCCCATGACGAGTGGGAGCCGGTCGAGCTCACCTTGTTCAAGTCGACCCAGTTCGGCGACGACCAGGACCGGCCGGTCAAGAAGTCCGACGGCAGCTGGACCTATTTCGGCGCGGACATGGCCTATCATTTCCAGAAGGCGCAGAATGCCGACCAGCTGATCGACATCTGGGGCGCTGACCATGCCGGCACGGTCAAGCGCATCAAGGCGGCGGTCGAGGCGCTGACCGAGGGCAAGGTCCCGTTCGACGTCAAGCTCGTCCAGATGGTGCGGCTCCTGCGCGGCGGCGAGCCGGTGAAGATGTCGAAGCGGGCGGGCAATTTCGTGACGCTCGCCGACGTCGTGAACGAGGTCGGCAAGGACGTGGTTCGGTTCACCATGCTGACCCGCAAGGCCGACGCCCAGATGGACTTCGACTTCGCCAAGGTCGTCGAAGCGTCGAAGGACAATCCGGTTTTCTATGTGCAATATGCCCATGCGCGGATCCGGTCGCTCCACCGCAAGGTGGCGACGGAAGTGCCCAACCTGCCCGAGACCGCGGATCTCTCGCTGCTCGACGAGGACGAGCTGGCGCTGGTCAAGCTCGCCGCCCAGTTCCCGCGGATCGTCGAGAGCGCGGCGGACTCGCACGAGCCGCACCGGGTCGCATTCTACCTCCACGACCTCGCAGCCGCATTCCACGCCCAGTGGAACAAGGGTAATGACGACCCCGCGCGGCGTTTCCTTGTGGCACAGGATGCAGGCCTGACTCGCGCGCGGCTGGAACTCGCCGCCGGGATCGGGCAGATTATCCGCAACGGCCTCAGCATCATGGGGGTGGCCGCGGCCGAGGAGATGGCGTGATGACCGATGCCACGCGGGGTGACGCGCTTGACGACGACGACCGGCTGCCCTGGCTCGAGGCGGTCGAGGAGGAGGAATCCGGCCCGTCGCCGGTCAAGTTGATCGCGGCGGTGGTGATCGGCCTCATCGTCATCGGGGTGGTCGTCGGCGGGCTGTTCTGGGCGGCGAACCGGAGCGGCGGCGGCGGCGAGGAGCTGATCAGCTCGCCCGGCGCCTACAAGGTGCCGGCGCCCGAGGCCGGCGGCCTCCAGCTCGACAACAGCGCGCAGACCCAAATCGCGACCAGCGAGGGCATTCAGCAGAACGCTCAGCTGGCCGGCCGTCCGCAGGCACCCGCGCAGCAGCCGGCTCAGCAGCCGGCGACCGCGGCCCAGCCCGCGCCCCAGGCGCAGCAGCCGGCCGCGCCGGCTCCGGCGCCAGCGCCGCGGCAGCAGCCGCGCCTGTCGGGCCCGACCATCCAGGTCGGCGCCTTCCCGAGCCAGGCGGCGGCGGAAGGCGAGTGGCGGCGGCTCGCGTCGCGCTTCCCCTATCTTGGGGGGCTCCAACACCAGGTCATGGTCCACCAGCGCGGTGGCCAGACCTTCTACCGCCTGCGCGCCGCCGGCGCCGACGCGAGCAGCGTCTGCCGCCGCCTGCGCGCCGCCGGCCAGCCCTGCATGGACGTGAACGACTAAGAAGGGCCACCCCCGGCCCCTCCAGTAAGGGCTGGAGGGGGGCTTAGCACAAAGGACTCCCCTCCGCGCCTTCGCGGAGGGGCTGGGGGTGGCTCTTTCTTTCCATCAACCTAGAAGCGCCCCATGCTTCCCGCGATCCTGGGCCTTGCCGGCCTGACCCTTACCGACGACGAGCGCGTCCTGTTCCGCGCGGCACAGCCGGCCGGTTTCATCCTGTTCGGGCGCAATGTCGCCGATCCGGAGCAGCTTCGCGCGCTGACGGATTCGCTGCGAGACTCCGTCGGGCGCGAGGACGTGCTGATCATGGTCGACCAGGAAGGTGGCCCGGTGGCGCGGCTTCGGCCGCCGCATTGGCCGGATTTCCCGGCGGCGGCTCGGTTCGGCGCATTGTACGAGACCGCGCCGATCAGCGGCATGGAGGCAGTGCGGGTCAATGGGCTGGCGATGGCGCTTGTGCTGCGCGAGGCCGGGATCAACGTGGCGACTTTGCCACTGCTCGATCTCGTTCACGAAGGCGCAGACCCGGTGATCGGCGAGCGTGCGTTCGCCGCCGACCCGCTCGCCGTCGCTTCGCTCGGCCGGGCGGTGCTCGACGGCCTCACCGAGGGCGGCGTCGCCGGCATGATCAAGCATCTGCCGGGACACGGCCGCGCCGACGCCGACAGCCATGTCGCGCTCCCCGTCGTCACTGCTTCGGATGACGAGCTCGCCGCCGACCTGCTGCCTTTCCAGCGCCTCGCCGCCCGCGCCCGGGTCGGCATGGTGGCGCATGTCCTCTACACCGCCTGGGATGCCGGGCGCGCCGCCAGCGTCTCGCCGACTGTGATCGAGGATGTGATCCGCGGCCGCATTGGCTTCGACGGCCTTCTCGTCAGCGACGACATTGCCATGCAGGCGCTGACCGGCAGCGCCGAGGAGCGCGCGCGTGCCGTTCTCGCCGCCGGCTGCGACCTCGCTCTGTGCTGCTCGGGCGATTTCGCGGAAAGCGCGCGCCTTGCCGAAACCCTGCCGCCGCTTGCCGACCAGAGCCGCGAGCGGCTGGCGCGGGCGCTTCCTCCGCCTGCCGCGGGAGATCCCGCGCTCGCCGAGCTGATTGCCAAGCGCGACGCGCTGCTCGCCAATTCAGCGGCGGCTTATTGACACCCGTGTAAGCGCACATGATCTTGGCGGCATGTTCCGCCACCAGATCGCCATCGACACCGCCGACATCGACCATATGGGGCACGTCAACAACGCCGTGTACCTGAAGTGGGTGCAGGAATCGGTGGTCGCCTATTGGGAGAAGGTGGCGCCGGCCGAGGCGGTCGCGGCGCATCTGTGGGTCGCGCTCAAGCATGAGATCACCTACCGCAAGCCCGCCTTCCTCAAGGACGCGGTCATCGCCGAAGTCGTCGCAGAGGGCATGCAGGGCGCCCGCGCCTTCTTCAGCACGCTCGTGAAACGCGGCGAGGACATTTTGGCGGAAGTGAAGAGCAGCTGGTGCTGCCTCGACGCCGAGACGAAGCGGCCCGCGCGGCTGGCTGGCGACGTCGTCAGCCGGTTCATCAAGCCCTAGGGCGGGCGCGCCCGGCGACGGGCCGCGGAACCGCGTACGCGGTTGCTCGTCGATCGGGCATGCGTATTCTGTTCCTCCTAAGCACGGGTCTGCTCTTCGCCTGCACCGGCCAGAAGCCCTCAAGAGACGTCGACAATAAGGTTGCCGAGGCGCCGCTCGCGCCGCCCGCGCCGGGGCAGCCGGGCGGGCTGCCGGACGACCGGACGCCGCTTGCCGAAGGGCCGATCGATCCGAAGAGCGCGCAGGGCGCGGGGCAGGTGCTGCAGAGCTATTTCGCGCTGATCGAGGCCGGCCGCCACGACGAGGCGTGGCGGCTGTGGTCGGACGGCGGACGCGCCAGCGGCATGAGCGCGGCCGAGTTCGCCGCCAGCTTCGCCCCTTATGCCGAATATCATGCCGATATCGGCGCGCCGGGACGGATCGAGGGCGCCGCCGGCTCCGCTTTTGTCGAGGTGCCGGTGCAAATCTATGGCCGGCTGCGCAGCGGCGCGCCGTTCAGCCGGCGCGGGACGATGACCCTGAGGCGGGTCAACGACGTGCCCGGCGCCACGCCCGAGCAACTGCAATGGCGGATCTTTCGAAGCGACATTCCAGCGGTAGAGGCGGCCGCTCCCGCCGCCCCTCGCTTCGTCGGGCGCTGGGCCTCGGACGTGCGCTCGTGCCGGACCGCGGCGTGGGAGTTCACCGCGACCTCGCTCGCCACCTCGGCCGGCTCGCAATGCCGCTTCTCGCGCGTGACCGAAGTGCCGGGCGGCTACGACATCGCCGCCCGCTGCACCGCGGAAGGACTGCCCGCGGAGGACGTTCTCCGCCTCCGCTTCGCCCAGTCGGCGCGGGCGCTGCTGTTCGAATCCCGCACGATCGCCGACGCCGGGCTGGTGGCCTGCCCGTAGGCGCAACCGCGAATGTGCGGCAGCACTCTTAGCCGCCCGCGCCGAAACAGGCTGCGTTGGATCCCAGGACGCCCGATCTGATCTCGTCGACCACGCGCAACGCGTTAAGCGTCGTTGGACCGGATACTTCGCCGCCGAGCTGCACGGCCAGCCCGGTGAGCACCGAATCGGCATCGTCGAAAGCGGCGCACAGCAGCGGCGTCAGATCCGGCTGTTCGGAGGCCGCTCGGCGCAGAAGGGAGATCAGCACTGCCTGCAACGCGGCGACCTCGGCGTGAAGAATGGCGGCGTCCTCTGAGCCCATGCAGGCGCAACCGGCGTGGCGACAGAGAGGTTCCAGCGGCCCTCCTCAAAGTCGCTTTCACCGAGCGTGGACATTTTGCGCGACTAGGATGAGTCGCGAGCGTCGATGGGGGACAGTGTTCATTCGCCTCCCCCTCGCTTCGGTCAGCCCGCCAGCGTCGCGGAGTCGATGACGAAGCGGTATTTGACGTCGCTCCTTTGCATCCGCTCGTAGGCGTCGTCGATCTCGTTCATTCGGATCATCTCGATGTCGGCGACGATGCCCTTCTCGGCGCAGAAATCGAGCATCTCCTGAGTCTCCGGGATCCCACCGATCAGCGAGCCGGCGATCGAGCGGCGGCCGAAGATCAGGACGCCGATCGTGGGCGACGGGTGCGGGTGCTCGGGGACTCCGACCAGGCACAAAGTGCCGTCGCGCTTCAGAAGCTTGGTGAAGGCGTCGAGGTCGTGGCTCGCAGCGACCGTGTTGAGGATGAAGTCGAAGCTTCCGGTATGGGCCTTCATCGCCTCGCGGTCGCGCGACACGACGACGTCGTGGGCGCCGAGATCGTGAGCGGCCTGGCGCTTGCTCTCGGACGTGGTGAAGGCGACGACGCGAGCGCCGAGAGCGGCGGCGAGCTTCACGCCCATATGGCCGAGCCCTCCGATTCCGACGATTCCGACCTTCATGCCCGGACCGACCTTCCAGTGGCGGAGCGGCGACCAGGTGGTGATCCCGGCGCACAGCAGGGGAGCGACGGCGGCGAGCCGGTCCTCGGAGTGGTTGATCTTGAGGACGAACTTCTCAGTGACGGTGATCCGCTGCGAATAGCCGCCGAGCGTGTGGCCGGGCGGGTCCTGGGTCGGCGAGTTGTAGGTCGCGGTGAAGCCGTTCTCGCAATATTGCTCGAGCCCGTCGGTGCATGACGCGCAACGCTGGCAGGAATCGACCATGCAGCCGACCCCGACCGTGTCGCCGACGTCGAACCTGGTGACATCGCCGCCGACCGCGGTGACATGGCCGACGATCTCGTGACCGGGGACGCACGGATAGACGGTGCCGCCCCATTCGGAGCGGACGGTGTGGAGGTCCGAATGGCACACGCCGCAGAAGGCGATCTCGATCTCGACGTCGCTGGGGCCGGGCGCCCGGCGCTCGATGTCGATCGGCTCGAGAGGCTTGTCGGCGGCATAGGCGCCATAGGCTTTGGTGACCATCGGGGATTCCTCGTCAGCGGCTGCAAAAGGGTGGTTGCGCCCTAGCGCTCGGTCGGCGGGCGCGAAACAGGCGTCGTGGGGCGAAGCTTATGTTCAGGCGCTGTCGTCCGGCGTCTCGGTCACGTCGGCGACCGCGATGGGATCGGAGGCCGGGAACGTCTCCTGCACCGCTTCGTCGAGCAGCCGCTCCTGCCGCTCGCGCAGATTTTCGTCCGGCGCCAGGTCTCCGGGGGCCGCGGCCGCGGCGTCGTCGGAATGGGCGGCGCTGCTGCCTTCCTGATAGACGTCGCGGTCGGGGTCTTCGGTCATCGGTGGATTGTCCGTCTCCAGGGCGATTATCGGGCGGTCGGCCGGTCGACCAGCTTCAGCCATTGATTGCGGTCCGCGGCATTGTCGCAAACGTGGATGTGGGCGCTCGGTTGCCAGGCGAGGCGGTTGCCGCTGCCGGGCAGCCGGGTCGCGGCGCCGGTCGCCATGGCGTCGTGAAGCGCGTCGCGGCGCTGGCGGTGCCAGGCGGCGGCGGGCTTGTCGTCGATGAACAGGCAGTACCAGTGCATTGGCCCGCTCCTTACAGGTCATGACGCAGGAAGCGGCGCGGCGTTCCGGGCCCGGGGGGCGGCGATAACCTGTCTTTGCGAAAAAGTCGGCGGACACTCACCTGTGTAGGTGCGCGGCCGCGGGCGGCGGCCCATGGGAGAGCCTGCGCAGGGCGTTCCTCCCCCGCGCTTCGATCGGACCTGCGGAAGGCGCCTAGGGAGGTGGCCCTTCCGCCCCTTCGATCGAAACTCATCCACAGGAACGACGGCTTCCCGCGCCGGCGGGCTTCGACTCGGTGACGCGAGCCGCTACATCTTTCCTTCGTGGATTCGCCCGACCCCTTCGACACGCCCGACGAGCCGGACCGGCTTCGGCTGGACATCGATGGCTGGGAGGGACCGCTCGACCTGCTCCTGAACCTGGCCAGGGCACAGAAGGTCGACCTCGCGAAAATCTCGATCCTCGCATTGGTCGAGCAATATCTCGCCTTCATCGCCGACGCGCGGCGGCTGAAGCTGGAGATCGCGGCCGACTATCTCGTGATGGCGGCGTGGCTCGCTTACCTAAAATCCTGCCTGCTCCTGCCCAAGGACCCGGAGGTCGAGCCGAGCCCCGAGGAGCTGGCGCTGCGCCTGCAGATGCGCCTCCAGCGCCTCGACGCGATGCGCGAGGCCGGCGCTCGGCTGATCGCCCGAGATCGGATCGGCCGCGACGTGTTCCTGCGAGGGCGCCCGGAGGGGCTGCCGCTGATCCGCCGCGCGCGCTGGCAGGCCGAGCTCTACGATCTCATCGCGGCCTACGGCCGGGTGCGGGCGCGGAGCGAGCCGGTCGTCCACATGGTGGCGCGGCGGCCGGTGATGACCCTGGAGGAGGCGATCGTCCGGATCGAGCAGCTGGTCGGCGTGCGCGTCGACTGGACCGATATCCGAAGCTTCCTTCCCGACACTCAGGACGGCGACTATCGCCGCTCGGCGCTGGCCTCGAGCTTCGTCGCCGCTCTGGAGCTGGCGCGCCAGGGCAAGGTCGCGATCGCCCAGGACGAACCGTTCGGCGATCTGTTGTTGAGGCGGGCATGAACGAACCGGACGAGATGGTGCGCGCGGTCGAGGCGATCCTGTTCGCCGCGGAGGAGCCGCTGAGCGCGGACGAGATCGCCGAGATGGCGGGGGAGGCGCTGGCGGTGCGCGCCGCGCTCCAGCAGCTTCGCGACCATTACGCCGGGCGCGGCGTGGAGCTGGTCGAGCGGGGAGGGCGCTGGCACTTCCAGACCGCTGCCGATCTCGCGCCTTTGCTTCGCCGCGAGCGCGAGGAGAACCGCAAGCTGTCGCGCGCCGCGGTCGAGACGCTGGCGATCATCGCCTATCACGAGCCGGTCAGCCGCGCCGAGATCGAGGCGATCCGCGGCGTGCAGATCAGCAAGGGCACGCTCGACGTCCTGCTGGAAGCCGGCTGGGTCCGGCCGGCGGGGCGGCGCGAGGCGCCGGGGCGGCCGCTGACCTTCGCCACCACCGCGACCTTCCTGTCGCATTTCGGACTGGCGAGCAGGCGCGACCTGCCGGGTATCGACGACCTCAAGGCGGCGGGCCTGCTCGACCCGATCGACGCCGCGATGGAGCGGCTCGGCGGCGAGACGGAGCTGCTCGATCTGGAAACTGACAACGGCGCCGCTTAGGTGTAAGCACGGCTCCGAGGAGAATTTTCAAATGGGTATGACGAGCATCTGGCACTGGCTGATCGTTCTGCTGGTCGTGATGCTGCTGTTCGGCGCCGGCCGCATTTCCGGCGTGATGGGTGACCTCGGACGCGGCATCAAGAGCTTCAAGAAGGGCCTCAACGAAGATGACGAGCCGGCCGCGCCGCGCCCTCAGCCGCGGCTGAGCGACGAGCGCCCGGCCGAAACGCCGACGACGACGGCTCAGCCGACCGCCGACCTCGACAAGCGCTGAGGCAATTGCAGGGGTGACGGTCTAAGTCCCCGTCACCCCGGCCTTGAGCCGGGGTCCACCTTTCTTCAGGAAAGAAAAGGTAGATGCCGGATCAAGTCCGGCATGACGAAATAGGATCGTTCGATGTTCGGGGTCGATTCCAGCGAGCTGTTCCTGATCGTCCTGGTCGCCGTGGTGGTGATCGGGCCGAAGGACCTGCCGCGCGTGATGCGCCAGATCGGCCATTGGGTCGGCAAGGCCCGCAACATGGCGAGCCAGTTCCGCCTCGGCGTGGACCAGATGATGCGTGAAACCGAGATCGCCGAGCTCGAGAAGAAATGGCGCGAGCAGAATGAGGCGATCATGAAGGCGCACCCGGCGGCCCTGATCGACAGCGACTGGGGCAAGCCGGCGCTGCCGGACGAAGCTGCGCCGCCGCCGGTCGTCCTCGACAAGCCTGCCGATCACACGCCGCAGCCGAGCGCGCCCGCTATCCCTGCGGCAGTCGCCGAAGCAAGCCCAGCCGGCAGGCCTTCGCGCCGACCGCCGCGGGCGACTCCGGGCGCGCCATGAACGACCTCCCCAAGGTCGAGGCCGACGAGCTCGACGCCAGCCGGGCGCCGCTTCTCGACCATCTCATCGAGCTTCGGCGGCGGCTGATCTGGAGCTTCGTCACTCTGATCGTCGCCTTCGGCATCGCCTTCGCCTTCGTCGATCCGATCTTCACCTTCCTCGTCCAGCCGCTGCTCGAGGCGGGCCACAGCCGGATGATCTTCACCGGGGTAATGGAGGCCTTCTTCACCCGAGTGAAGATCGCCTTCTTTGGCGCGCTCATGATCTCGTTCCCGATGCTCGCGGCGCAGTTGTGGCTGTTCATCGCCCCCGGCCTCTATCGCAATGAGAAGAAGGCGTTCCTGCCCTTCCTGCTGATGACTCCGGTCCTGTTCATCGCAGGCGCGGCCATGGCCTATTATTTCGCGGTACCGGTCGCGCTGCACTTCCTGCTCGGATATGAAGGCAATCTCGGCGGCGTGACCCAGGAGGCGCTGCCCGGCGTCGGCAACTATCTCGACTTCATCACCAAGTTCCTGTTCGGCTTCGGCGTTTCCTTCCTTCTGCCGGTCCTGCTCATGCTGATCGAGCGGGCCGGTCTGCTGTCGCTCCAGCAGCTGCGCAAAGGGCGCCGCTATGCGATCGTCGCCGCTTTCGTAGTCGCGGCGGTGCTGACCCCGCCGGACGTCGTCTCCCAGCTGCTGCTCGCGATCCCGCTGGTCCTGCTCTACGAGATCGCCCTGATCGCGATCATGCTCACCAACCGGCGGCGCTCGAAAAAGGCGCCCGAAGGCGCCTGACAAGAAGAAGGCGCCGATTTGCAGTCGGCGCCTCCAGGAAAACTTGCGAGCTTGGGGCTCAGTCGGCCAGGTCGGAGACCTTTTCGCCGACCGACTGGACGTCGCGTCCGGCCCCTTCGATCGTGTTGCACGCCGCCAGGGCAAGGCCGCTGGTCAGCACCAACAGCGTGAGCATCTTGCGCATTCCACTCTCCTGAGACGCCGCGGGCACGGTGCCCGCCTATGAACCGGTCAATGCCGCCGGTGCGGCTCGGTTCCAGCCGCGGAAGCGAGTCTCGTCAAGGCGTGGCGAATACGGGGGAAGGCCCTGGCTCTTAAAAAAGTTGAGCCCGGAGGCGCTACCGGGGGGGGGGGGAGGTTAGCGCGTCCGGGCTCATGGTTCTGGATAGCGAGAGCGGGGGGGCAAAAGGTCACTATCCGGACTGCTCAACGGCCTTGGCGGGGGAGGGTTCCAAGCCGTGCAATTTTTTCTGCGCTTTTTTTCGAACACCGCGCTCGTGGTGTGGCGAGGCAACCGAGATCGCGCTGACCGGTTGGAGCGGATGAAAGGAAGCCCGATGCCCAAGCCGCCGAATTCGCCGCCCCATTCGGACATCGACGGAGTCAATCGCGACGGTACCCGCCCGAGCAAGAAGCTCGTGGGCCGAGACGATGGCACCGAGGAGCTGGAGCATGCCGCCCGCGAGGACTCGGCAAGGCCGGACTATAGCGACGACAGCTCCGGCGACGATCGAACCCGATAAAAGACGCTAAGGAACCGCCGGAGTCTCGCGGTCAACGACCGCGATGGTGAGGCTGTAGCGGCCGGCCTCCGTGTCGCGCTCAAGGGTCGAGCGCAGCTGGCGCGCTAGCCCCGAGATAATCCGGTCGAAACGTTCCTGGACGTCGGGCGAGCAGGTTATCTGCCCGGCCAGCACCTCCGACTCCATGACCAGGCGGGCACGGCCATCCTGCTCGGGTTCGAGCGCAATGGCGACGATCCGCGCGCCGCACAGCATCCCGAACTCTACCACCTCGGTCACCAGGAAGGCGGTCGACACCGCGACATCCTGGGTCGCGTAGAGCGGCTCCAGGGCGAGGCGGATCTGCATTCCCGACGCCCCGGTGGGCGCAGTCGCGCGCAGGTTGGCGGCGAGCTCGGAGACGAGCGCCTTCAAGGCGACTCCGCGATTTTCCTCGAGCTCGGCATAATGGTTGCGGTGAACGACTGCGAGCGCGTCGACGCGCCGCTGGATCGAGGCGTAGGCCGCGGCCGCCTCGTCGCTGACGCTGCTTCGCGAATGGATGTTGAGCAGGGAGGCGACGACCTGAAGGTTGTTCTTCACCCGGTGGTGGACCTCGCGGACCAGCTTGGTCTGCCGCTCGACCGCGGCCTCGAGCTCGGCCTCGTGGCGCGCGACGGTGCGGGTCACCTCGGCGAAGGCGTTGCCGAGATCGTCGATCTCTCTGGCCGCGCTGTGCACGGCCGGCCGCTCGAAGCCGCTCTCGCCGGGCTCATAGGCGGCGATCGCGCGCTGCATTCGAAGCAGCGGCTGAAGCAGCAAATACTGGACGACCAGCCAGCCGACCACCGCGGCGAGCAGCCACATCAGGAGGGGCAGAACGATCATCGCGACTTCCGCCCAGGTCATGCTCGGCGCGGCAGCGTGAAGGCGAAGCTCGACCCCGCTCGCGGTGATCGGCTCGTTGAGGACTACTCCGCCGAGCGCCTGCTGACCGGGCTCCGACGCGAACAGGCGCATCGCGGCATTGTCGACCACCAGCTCGAGCTCGGTCGGCTGGCTTGTGGTGCCGAGGTTGGCCGCGGCTTCGAGCGAGGAGCGCGGAAAGTCGATCTGACCGAGCGGGCGGCCGGCTCCGTCGAACAGCCAGATCCGAAGTAACTCGCCCTGGTCGTCGATCAAGGCGGCGGAAGCTGCGCCTGGCGCGACCCGCGGCGGGGGAGACGGGCTGACCGCGAGCGGCGGACAAGCGACTCCGCCCCCCGGATCATAAAGGAGAAAGCGAAGCGGCGGCGATCCGCTCGCCCGCAGCTGAGCGTCGGCATGCTGGCAGGCGGCCGCGGCGCTTTCCGGCCGGCGCACGGCGTCGCTGGCGATCCGAACGACGAGAGCGGCGCGGTTGATCACCGACGAAAGGCGCTGCGCCGACAGGGCGAGATTCGTGTGCGCCTCGGCGATCGCGTTCGAGCGGCTGTCGCGCGCGCTGTCGACGCTTGCGAGAACCGAGATCACCAGCAGCGGCAGCAAGGCCGCGCCGAGGATCAGAAGCATCTTGGTCGCGGTTGGGAGGCCGCCGAACCAGGCCCGGAGGAAATTATGCTGTCGTTCGGTCACCGGCGTCCCCGACGCTTCATATCATGCGTGCGGGGGGACTCAGCCAAGCTTGCCGAGGAGATCAAGCATCTCCGGCGGAATGTCCTCGGCGACGGCGCGTTCATAGACGGTTCGAAGCGCATCGCCGACGTCGGCGGACTGCTTCTTCCGGTTGCGCGGCTTTCGCTGCGAGTCCGGTTCAGCCGAATGTTCGCCTTCGGCCTTGCGACGCCGCTCACGTTCCAGTTCGTTGTGAAAGGTCAAAGGTTCACCCCACCCGCGGTCCGCTCATTGTACGGGTCTGATCAACCGCTCGCGGGGTTGGATCAATCCGTGTTTCTTCCAGCACAATTTGCGCGGGCGAAATAATCGGCCCGCGTGGGCTTGGAAACAAAAAACTCCCACGATGGTTCCACAGGTTCTCCAGGCGTATCGGGGCGGGGGCCATTGGCTGTCACAATCCGTTCCGGGCCGCCGTCACACTTGCCAAGCGGGGGTCGCCCTCATAGGCGCACGCTTTATTGATTGAGGAGTCGAAACGAATGTCGCTCGGCCAGGAAATTGCGCCTCATCTTCCCTTCCTTCGCCGCTACGCGCGTGCCCTCACGGGTACGCAGCAGCATGGCGACGCGTTCGTTCGCGCAACCCTGGAAGCGATTGTCGCCGCGCCGGACTCTTTCCCGCGCGACGTTGACCCCCGGGTCGGACTGTATCGTACCTTCCACGCCATCTGGTCGTCCGCGAACATCGAGGAAGAGCCGGGCTATGACAGCAACGAAGGTGGCGGTGGGGCCGAGGACATCGCCCAGGCGCGCTTGTCCCGTATCACGCCGCTGTCGCGCCAGGCGTTGCTGCTGACCGCGATGGAGGGCTTCACCCCCGAGGACGCCGGCTATCTGATCGGCGCGGCTCCGGAAGAGGTCGAGGCCTTGGTCGCCGAGGCGCTCGAGGAGATCGAGCGGCAGACCCGCGCCGAGGTTCTGATCATCGAGGACGAGCCGATCATCGCGATGGACATCGAGACGATCGTCCGCGACCTCGGCCACAGCGTCGTCGGAGTCGCCGTGACCCGCGACGAGGCGGTCAGCCTCGCCCTCGCCAAGCGGCCGGGCCTCGTGCTCGCCGACATCCAGCTCGCCGACGACAGCTCCGGCATCGACGCGGTCAAGGACATCCTCGCCGAGTTCGAGGTGCCGGTGATCTTCATCACCGCCTTCCCCGAGCGGCTGCTCACCGGCGAGCGGCCGGAGCCGACCTTCCTCATCACGAAGCCGTTCCAGCGCTCCACGGTGAAGGCGGCGATCGCCCAGGCGCTGTTCTTCGATCCGGCGACCCTGCCGGCATAAGTCGCCAATCTCTTTGCACGGGCGGGGAACCGCCCGTGCAGGGGCGCGTTAGCCGCGAAACGATTGGAACTTTTGAGCGAGGGTATCCCATTCGCCATGAATCAAGGCCCGGACCATATCGGGAAGACCGAGGCGCGTGCCGGCACGACGCCGCACATGACGCGCTACGTGCTGTTCTTCGGACTGACGTTGACCATCCTGGCCTTCGTCATCATCTACTTGATCTGGGATTGAGCCGCGACAGCGGATCGGTGCTAGTCCACCAGGGCACGCGTAATATCCAATGTATATCGGGGGCAGCTCCATGTCGGGCGTGAAGCCGGCGCAAGATGACGCGACGATCGAGCGCGAAGAGCTCGTGCCGCTGCCGGACAATGAGTTCAAGGACCAGCTCGCGCAGGTCATTCCGCACCTGCGCGCGTTCGGCCGCTCTCTGTCGGGCAGCCGGGACCTCGCGGACGATCTCGTCCAGGAGACGCTTCTGAAGGCATGGGCGGCGCGCAAGCGCTTCCAGGCCGGCACCAACATGCGCGCCTGGACCTTCATCATCCTGCGCAACCTGTTCCTCAGCCAGATGCGCCGGGCGCGCTTCAAGGGCGAGTGGGACGAGCTGACCGCGTCCAAGATCCTCGCCGCTCCGGCGAGCCAGGACCGCCATATCGAACTCGCCGACATGCAGCGCGCGCTTCTTCACCTGCCGCAGCCGCAGCGCGAGGCGCTGATCCTCGTCGGCGCCGGCGGCTTCGCTTATGAGGAAGCGGCGGAGATTTGCGGCTGCGCGGTCGGAACGATCAAGAGCCGCGTTGCCCGCGGCCGGGTCGCGCTCGAGGCCTTGCTCAGCGAAGGCAAGCTGCCGTCGCGGCGCGAACATGACAATCAGGACAAGACCGCGCTCCAGGCGATCATGAGCGACGTCGACGACCTCAGCCGCGACCGGCTTCCCACGCCCGAAGAGGGTGAGGACGACGAGGACTGAGGTTTGAGGTAATCCGTCACCCCAACGAAAGCTGGGGTCTGCCATCGTCTGGAGTAAGATCGGTGGATGCCAGCCCGCGCTGGCATTGCGAGGAGCGGCTCAGTCGAGCCGGGACAGCAAGTCCTCGAAACTTTTCAGCGAGCGGGTCTCTCCGTCGAGCTGGAAGGCCTGGCGCAAGGCATTGCCCACGCCCGCGTGAACGGTGGGCGGGGCCACCTTCACGAAGCGCTTGTTGGCGGGGGTCGCCATCGCGTCCTGGCTTGCTTTCAACGGTTCCACGGCCTTTTTAACGTACGTTCCGAGATGCGGTTGCAATTGTACCGGACCCCAAATGACGGATTCAGAACAATGGTGCGTCGAAGAGACACTTGGTTGCGACCAAGTTAATATCGCGCACCCGGAGCCGGTGATTGAACGGGCCAGAACGCACTCTCCTTTCCTTCGGTTCCATCTCGAGTCGGAAAATCCCGTTGCGGCAGCACTTTGCGCTGGCCGGCTCGGCGAAGCGCTGTCCGCGGCGCGGGCGCAAGGGGAGGGCGACGACGTCATGGCGGCGCTTCGGCGCGAGCGGACCGGGCACGCCGTAGCCCTCGCGATCGGCGACCTCGCCGGCGCCCTGACGCTCGAGCAGGTGACGGCCGAGCTGTCGCGCCTCGCCGACCGGGTGCTGGAGCGCGCCATCGCAGCAGCGATCGCCGAGCGCTATCCCGATGCGCCGGTCCGCGGCTTCGCGGCGATCGCGGTCGGCAAGCTCGGCAGCTTCGAGCTCAATTACTCGTCCGACGTCGACCTTCTCTTCCTGTTCGACCCGGCATCGCTGCCGCGCCGCGAGCGCGAGGACGTTGGGCAGGCCGCGGTGCGGATCGGCCAGCGCGTCGTCGAGCTGCTTCAGAAGCGCACCGAAGACGGCTACGCCTTCCGGGTGGACCTGCGGCTCAGGCCGTCGCCGGAGGTGACCCCGATCGCGCTTCCGGTCGACGCGGCGATCAGCCACTACGAATCCTCGGCGTTGCCCTGGGAGCGCTCCGCCTTCATCCGCGCCCGCCATGCCGCCGGCGATGCCGCGCTCGGCCGCTATTTCCTCGACGCGATCCATCCGTTCGTGTGGCGGCGAAGTCTCGACTTCGGCGCGGTCGGCGAGATCCAGGCGGTCACCGGCCAAATCCGTGACCATTATGCCGTCGGCCAGACCTTCGGCCCCGGCTTCGACCTCAAGCGCGGCCGCGGCGGCATCCGCGAGGTCGAGTTCTACACCCAGGCCTTGCAGCTCATTCATGGCGGCCGCGAGCCGCAGCTCCGCGCACCCGCGACGATGGACGCGCTTGCCGCGCTCGCGGGGGCCGGCCGGATCCCGGCCGCCGAAGCGACCGCGCTGAGCGAGGGCTATCGCCTGCTTCGCACAATCGAGCATCGCGTTCAGATGATCGAGGACAAGCAGACCCACCAGCTGCCGTCGGCGCCGCCTGCGTTCGACAATCTCGCCCGGCTCCACGGCCTCGCCGGAGGCACCGAGCTTCTCGACCTCCTCCGTCCCCATGTCGAGGCGGTGGCGGATCATTATGGCGCGCTCGCCCCGCAGTCGCAGAAGCGGCTGCCGGGATCGCCGGCGCTCGAGGAACGGCTCGCCGATCTCCGCTTCCCCGATCCCGCAGCCGCCGCCGCGCGCATCGAAAGCTGGCGAAGCGGCAAGGCGCGCTCGCTCCGCACCGCGGCCGCGCGCGACCCGTTCGAGGCGATGCTTCCGGGGCTTGTCGAGGCGTTCGCCCAGGCGCCGGATCCAATGGCGGCGCTCAACCGCTTCGACACGGTCGTCGAGCGGCTTCCGAGCGGCGTCAATTTCTTCCGCCTGCTCGAAGCCCGGCCCGCGGTGGTCGATTATCTCGCAAGCATCCTCAGCCACGCCCCGACCCTTGCCGACCAGCTCGGACGGCGCCCGGAGCTGCTCGACGGCCTCATCGACGCTTCCGCCTTCGAGCCGGCGCGCGACGTCGAGGCGCTCGCCGCCGACTTCGCGAGGCGCGAGCGGCCGGACGAGGATTACCAGCTGCTGCTCGACCGGGTGCGGGCGCGGGTCAACGGTGTGCGTTTCGCGCTGGGCGCGCAAATCGTCCTCGCCCGCTCCGACCCGCTCGACGCGGCGCGCGGCTATGCCCGTGTCGCCGAAGCCGCGATCGAGGTCCTCGCCCGCGCCGCGATCGCCGAGTTCGAGCAGCGGCACGGCAAGGTGCCGGGCTCGGAGCTGCTCATCCTCGGTCTCGGCCGGCTCGGCGGCGGCGAGCTCACCCACGCCTCCGACCTCGACCTCATCTACCTGTTCAGCGGCACCCACGAGGCGCAGTCGGACGGGGCAAAGCCGCTGCGCGCAACCGACTATTTCAACCGCCTGGCGCCGCGCGTGTCGGCGGCGCTCAGTGTGCCCACCGCCGCCGGCCCCCTGTACGACGTCGACCTCAGGCTTCGCCCCTCCGGTCGCGACGGCCTGCTCGCCGTCTCCCTGCCGAGCTTCGCCGATTATCAAGCGGGCCAGGCCTGGACCTTCGAGCATATGGCGCTGACTCGTGCCCGCCCGGTCTTCGGCTCCCCCGAGGCGCGGGCGGCACTCGCCCAGGCCGTCGCGGACATCCTCCAGCGCGAGCGCGAGCCGACCAGGGTGGCGGCCGACGCGGCCGCGATGCGCCGCGACATCGCGCGCCATAAGCCGCCCAAGGGGCCGTTCGACATAAAGCTGGGGGAGGGGGGCCTCGTCGACCTCGAATTCCTCGTCCAGTCGCTCCAGCTCATTCACCGCACGGGCCTCGACTCCTGCATGGAAAGCGCGCTCCACGAACTCGCCCAAGCAGGCCTGGTCTCGTCCGAACTCGTTGACGATTACCGGCTCCTCACACGAATGCTGGTCACCTTCCGCCTCGTCTCGCCGCAATCCGCCGAGCCGCCGCCGCCGTCTCGAGCGTTGGTGGCGCAGGCCTGCGGGCTTGCCGACTGGGACGCTTTGCTTGAAGCGCATGCCAAGGCGCGCCACAGAATATCGCAATCATGGACCGCCTTCGCGGCGCAAGCAGAGGAATGACGATGGTCAACGAGGGCGACATTGCTCCGGACGTGGCGCTCACCGGCGCGGACGGCGCGACGGTGAAGGTCGGCGACTTCAAGGGCCAGAAGCTGGTCCTCTATTTCTATCCGAAGGACGGCACGTCCGGCTGCACCCGCGAGGCGCAGGACTTCACGGCGCTGGCCGAGGAGTTCGACAAATCCGGCACCTTCGTGGTCGGCGTGTCGAAGGACAGCCCCAAGAGCCACGCCAAGTTCACTGACAAATACGGCCTCAAGGTGCGGCTCCTGTCCGACGAGGACGGGGCCGCGTGCGAGGCGTTCGGCACCTGGGTCGAGAAGTCGATGTACGGCCGCAAATATATGGGCATCGAGCGCGCCACCTTCCTGATCAACCGTGAGGGGGTGGTCGAGCGGGCGTGGCGCAAGGTGAAGGTGCCCGGCCATGCCGAGGAAGTGCTCGAAGCGGCGCGCGAACTGCCCTGAGGCCGGGTTTTTAGGGCGGAGAGTTAATGTGCGCCAACGGGGCAGCGCGGCGGAACGGCTGCGGCGAATCCTCGTTTTCGCACCATCATGAAGCTCGGCAATTCCAATCTCTTCCCTGTGATGGGCGTGCTGACGATCGTCGCGGGTGCGATCGGCCTGCAGCTTGGCGAGAGCGCGATCGCGCAGATCGACCCGATTCATTTCCAGGGCCCCGCGCCGACTCCGCGCGACGTCTCCCGCGATCCGCTGCCCCCGTTGGGCCCGTCCTATGCGAGCGCCTATGGCTGGGCGCAGAGTGAGGCCGCGCTCGCGGCGGAATGCGGCGATTGCGGCGTTCCCGCCGCCCGCACCGCCGTCGCGGCGACCTGGGAGCCGGTCTATGCCGCCGCTCCTGGGCCGCGCGCGGTGCCGGTGTCGATCCCGAGCTACGAGCCGCGCGAGACGAAGCTCGAGCGCGAGGTCACCCGCTACACGAGCTATCCGGTCGCCCAGGAGCCCGAGCTCGAGCGCGTCGTGATCGAAACCGAGCCCGCCGGCGAGGGCCTCGCCGGTCTCTGACCTGTCCGTCATCCCCGCGCCTCGACGCCGCCTGCGGCGGCGCTCGGCATAAACTTCAGCGGGGATCCAGCTTCTCCTTTCATCATCGGACGCGCTTGCATGGCAGCTGGATTCCCGCTTTCGCGGGAATGACATGACTGCTTCAACCATCGCCCAGGCCTGCCGCGACGTCCTCATTGCCGCCGATCCCGCCGCTAAGGTGAAAGCCGCGCGCGCCGCCGCCCGCGCCTGGTGCCGCGGTGGGCTCGAGCACAGGTTCGACGTCGCCATGCCGGACTCGCCCGGGCGGCCCGATCGCCCGGAGCTGCTGCCGCCCAACCGGATGCCGAAGCGCGGCAGAGCGGGTTCGGAACGCAGCCGGATCGCTCTGCTCCACGCGCTCGCCCATATCGAGTTCGCCGCGATCGACCTGGCCTTCGACCTGGTCGGCCGGTTCGGAGCGCAGTTTCCGCGTGGCTTCGTCGACGACTGGATCGGCGTCGGCGCCGACGAGGCGATGCATTTCGCGCTTCTCGACCGGCGCCTGCGCACCCTGGGAGCGGGCTATGGCGACCTTCCTGCCCATGCCGGCCTGTGGGATGCGGCCGCCGCGACCGCTCACGATCCGCTCGCCCGCCTCGCCGTCGTACCGACGGTTCTGGAAGCCCGCGGCCTGGACGTGACTCCGGCCACGGTCGAGTCGCTGGAGCGGGCTGGCGATGGCCGCTCGGCAGCGATCCTGGGCCGCATCTACCGCGACGAGATCCGCCACGTCGGGGCTGGGATGAAGTGGTTCCGTTACGGCTGCGAATCGGCGGGAGAGGAGCCGGTTTCTCTCTGGCACAACCTTGTTCGCCGCCATTTCCGAGGGGCGATTAAGCCACCGTTCAACGACTCGGCGCGGGCCGAGGCCGGTTTATCCCGCGAATTCTACGCAGGGATTGCCCCTTAACCACTTGCTAGGCCAGCTACCGGACATCGATCGGGTGGGCACTCGAAACGCAAGAAGCAGCGCAGACTGCATCGTCGCGAGCGCGAACGGAGCGCCTCATGGGGCTCCGCATGTTTTGAGGATGAGAATGCAGTTAACGGTTCAGCGTAAGAACGTCGGGTGGGGCAGCAAGTTCCGGGGCGCTTTCAAGCCCCGCGACATTTTCCTTCACGATGGCAAGAGCTTGCGCCGCTTCACTCTGGGCCGCCGCGCCCAGGCCGCAGCCACTGGCGCGGTCTTCGGCCTGCTCGCCTGGTCGGGCTATGCGACGGTCCAATATGCAAGCGCGATGACCAGCGACGTCGCGACCATGCAGCGTCAGGTCGCCGAGATGGAGCAGGACGTGGAGGCGCTTCGCGCCGCCGCCGCCGAGCGCGCCGAAGTCGTCGCCCAGCGCCAGGCCTTCCTCGCTGCGATGCTGTCCGGTGAAGCCGATCCCGCCGAGGTCGCCCGCCTTCTTCCCGCCGCCGCCGACGGCGACATCGAGGATCCCCGCGTCGCTGCCGAGTTCGAACAGATCGACGGCATGCAGCTGTCGCTCGCAGCGCAGGCCGACGCCGCCACCCGCGCCCGCTATCGTCAGACCGCGGACGCCGTCCGCCGCCTCGGCATCGATCCGCGCCGTCTCGCCCAGGGCGGCGTCGGCGGTCCGTTTGAGGAAGCCGCCGGCGGCGCCACGACCGCCAGTGCCGATGTCGATCCGCGCTACGCCCAGCTCTTCGCCAGCTGGCGCCGGACCGAGCAGCTCGAGCAGGGCGTCGCATCGATCCCGTCGATGATGCCGGTTCAGGGTGCGCGCTGGACGAGCAGCTTCGGAGTTCGCTCCGACCCGTTCCGCGGCCGCGCCGCGATGCACGGTGGAATCGACATGGCCGGCCCGGTCGGCACCCCGATCTACGCGACCGCCGACGGCATCGTCTCCACCGCCGACTGGCAGGGCGGCTACGGCAACCTCGTCGAGCTCGGCCATGGCGCCGGGATCGCCACCCGTTACGGCCACCTGTCGCGGATCATGGTCCGCAACGGCGAGCGGGTCACCCGCGGCCAGGTCATCGGCCTGATGGGCTCGACCGGCCGCTCGACCGGTAGCCACCTCCACTACGAGGTCCGCATCGACGGCCGCGCGGTCAATCCGCTGCCCTTCCTCCAGTCCGGCCAGGCCCTCGCCGCCCTCCAGCGCGGCACCGGCGGCCAAGGCGGCAGCCGCTAAGGCTTCTCACGAATTTCGAGACAAAGAGGCGCCGAAAGGCGCCTCTTTTCTTTGCGCAAAGCCTGGAGAAGGGCGCGGGCTTACGCTCCCTCTCCCCAGCGGGGAGAGGGTTGGGGTGAGGGGGCTCGGGCTTGTCGAAAGTTTACCGAAACCACCTCAGCCCCGCAGACGAAGCTACTTCCCGCGCTTCTTCCGGTGGGTGTCGAGGTCCAGGACCATGTTGGCCTCGCCTTCGGGGAGGAGACCGAGGCGCCGAGCGACTTCCTGGTAGGCCTCGGCCTCGCCGCCGAGGTCGCGGCGGAAGCGGTCCTTGTCGAGCTTTTCTCCGCTAGCCATGTCCCACAGCCGGCAGCCGTCCGGGGAAATCTCGTCGGCGAGGATGATGCGGGAGTAGTCGTTCTCCCACAAACGCCCGAACTCCAGCTTGAAATCGACCAGCCGGATTCCGATGCCCGCGAACAGGCCGGACAGGAAGTCGTTCACGCGAATCGCCATGTCGGCGATGTCGTTCATCTCTTCCTGGCTCGCCCAGCCGAAGCAGGCGATATGCTCGTCCGCGATCATCGGGTCGCCGAGCGCGTCGTCCTTGTAATAATATTCGATGATCGTTCGCGGCAGCTGGGTGCCTTCCTCGATCCCCAGCCGGGTCGACAGCGATCCCGCCGCGACGTTGCGCACCACCACCTCGATCGGGACAATCTCGACCTGGCGGATCAGCTGCTCGCGCATGTTGAGGCGGCGAACGAAATGGGTCGGGACGCCGATCTGCCCGAGCAGGGTGAAGATATGCTCGGAGATCCGGTTGTTGAGCACCCCCTTGCCGGCGATCGAGCCCTTCTTCTGGGCGTTGAACGCGGTCGCGTCGTCCTTGAAATACTGGATCAGGGTCCCCGGCTCGGGGCCCTCGTACAGGATCTTGGCCTTGCCTTCATAGACGAGACGACGGCGGGACATGGGCTGTGCGACGCTCCAAAGATCAAGCCCCGGCGGCGCGTCGTGTCGCTGGCCCCGGGGCGTTTCGGGAGCGATCCTATAGGCTCTGGGGACGGGGAGGGCAACCGAAGCCCCGGCCGGGCCTATCTTCCCAGCGCGCAGTCGAGCGCTGGCGCCTGCATCGGCACATGGTTGCGGCCGACAACGGCGAAGACGCGCTCGCCGCGCCGTGCCGCCTCGGCGATCTCGCGAACCATGTGACGGTTTCGGTTGGTGCTGTCGGCGCGGTTGATCGCTCCGACGAACACCCCTCCCGTCTCGGCGTCGTTGGCGCCGGGTGAGAACCAGTTGGCGGGAAAGCTCCGCCAGTCGCGGCCCGGCCAGTAGCGCGCCGCGGCCCGGTCAAGACCAGGAACGTCGGTGAACGGCAGCGTCAGGCCCGCGCTGCTGCCCATCTGAGACACGCGCTGGAGCAGAGACCCGACCGCGGTATCGAGCGCCGCCCCGCTCAGCCCCTCGCGGTCGCGTAGCCGAGCCGACTCGCGCAGCGTGAAGAAGAGGAGCACCTGGTCGATCGGATATTCACCGAGGAGCATGGCGACCTGCTGGCCCGGGGATGGCTCGAGCGAGCGCACCGGCACTCCGGCGGCGCGAGCGAGGAAGCGGAGCTGGCCGGATTCGCCCATGTTGCGGATCGTCGCTTCCTCGGAGGAGTCGACGCCGCGGTCTGGCCCTTCGAACAGGGCCAGCGTCGGCCTAGCCTCGGCGAAGGCGGCAGAGAAGCGGGCAAACTGGGCATTGGCCGGGTCGCGCAGATGCTCGGAGCCGAGGATGGTCACGGCGCCAGCGTCACCCGCCCAACGATAATCCCATTGCTGGCCTGGCGTCTCACGCCACGTCGAATAATCGGGCATTCGTGCGTAGCAGGCGTCAAGTGCGGGCTGGGCGAGCGCGGCGATCGCCGCGGCTGAAACGATCAGGCTCATTCATCTCCCCCCGGAGAAAGTCAGGTGACCTTCAATCTGACAGCGAATTGCGGCTCGCGCCAGCGTTCGCCGCGCAGGATTTCAGCCAGGCGATCGACCGCCAGGACGACGTCTTCGAAGCCGAGATAGAG
>JBKBPQ010000023.1:0-25424 GCA_046293155.1 Allosphingosinicella sp.
CTAGTTGGGCCTTCGTCCAGAGCGTCGCAGACCGCCCCCGCTGCATGCAACCGTGAAACTTCAAGAGCGGGCCGTAATCAGTCGCGAAATTAGTTGCCTCCTGTCCGGTGAGCGCACCCTGCATGGCAACCTTGTGCTGCTCGGCCCACCGTTCGATCATTGTGTCGAAATTGGCGGAGAGCGCCGCGTGGGCAGCCCGGCTCACGAGCAGATCGGCAACGGCCGCATGACCTTTGTTTGGTGCGCCGGAGAGCTCGTTCCACGGCACCAAGGGGATAAAGATGGACTCGAAATCGTTACTGGCGTGAAAATGACCGGCGAGCTTGTCGACGTCATATCGGCAATCGGCCGCCAGCTGCTCATTTGCGACCCATTTATCGTAGCAGATTTCGGCTACGCGGGCAGCGCTTGGGAGGAAGCTTGGCGAAGGCATAGAAAGGCCGGCCCCACACAAGAAGACCAGTGCGTCGGTATCGATTGCGCCGAGTAGCTTCGTCTTGAGTGCGGCGCTGATCGCCATTGTTGCCCTTCCAAGGTCAGCCTTAACCCATTCCAGCTGCGCGCGATGTTGTCTACCAAAGAGATGAGCCGGATCTGTCTTGCCGTGCTGTCTGAAACGGAATGGGCTTGGGCCAACTGTCCCTGCTCAGACCCTGTCGTTCGAATGGTAACCGGCCCGATGGTAATGGATCCAGCCTACGACCTCCCCCCTTTTTCAACACGCCCCAATCGCCAGCAGTTGCAGGGATCGCGTCACCTCTTGAAGATATCCATGAAGCTGATGGTGCCGCTGAACAGCGCGTGCGCCACCAGCTGCGACCGGCTCACCGCGTCATAATTGGCGCGGGCCTGCTTCACATACTGATGCACCGTTTCTGTGCTGATCCCGAGGATGGTCGCGATCTCGGAATCTGACTTTCCACGAGCGACCCAGATCAAACAGTCCCGCTCCCGGTTGGACACACGCGCTGGGTCGTAAAGCTTCTGGCGCTCGCGCTTCAGCAGCCGCCGGGCAGCCTCGAACGCATAGGAGCCGACCAGCTGCGCCGTCGCTAAATGCTCGGCCGGCAACGTCTTGCCCTTGGCTGTCGCGAACGAGCAAGAGCCGTTCACCTCGCCGGGCACATGCGCCGGGACGGTGAACCCGTTCCCGAGCCCCTGCTTTGCAGCGGCCCTCATCATCCAGCGGTCCCTCCGTGTGAGCGGGATCATGTTCGGCAGCTGAGACCAAGCGAACCCGACCGCCGTCATCTGGCAAGCCCGATGGACCGGATCGGTCCGGCCGAGTTGCTGGCGGTCGTAATAGACCTCCCATTCCTCGGGATAATTGTGGATGCGCATCGCCGGCTCGGAGGAGCTGCTCAGGTACACATGATGGCTGAGCGCGAAGTGGGAGAAGCCCAGCTCCTTCGTGATATCAGCGAGGACCGACTTCAGCTCAGTCTCGGTCTCCGCGGCGCCTACGTCATTGACGAATGCACCAGCGCGTTCAAACATCGCATTCCGCACGGTCACGTGCAGCGTTCCAAGTCCGCCGGGCTCACGCGCCGCCCTTCAAGACCACGCCCCGGGATCTCACTCCGCAACGTGGTCGCCATAGTCCTCTACCACGCTCACCTGCTCATCGGCGAGCTTGTTCGCAGAATCACTATGACATGAGAAAGAAATGCTGGGCAATTCCCCCAATTAGGGGAGCAGCTGAACGACCCATCTCCTCCTACGAGAGAAGAGGAAGCTTCCGCAGAACGGCTCGACAGGAGCCGGTCAGGTTTCGGAGACTTCCCATGCAACGTTCCACTAGCCGGTCTTCGCCGGCGGAGACGATCACGGCCGCGATCATCGAACGGCTCGAGGCGGGCACGCGGCCTTGGGTCCAGCCCTGGACAGGCACATCCGTGTCGCGACCGCTGCGCGCCTGCGGAACGCCCTATCAGGGCATCAACGTCCTGTGGCTCTGGATGGCGGCCGAGGCCGCGGGTCATAGCTCACCCTTCTGGATGACCTACCGCCAGTCGCAACTGCTCGGCGCCCAGGTACGCAAGGGCGAGCGCGGCACCATCGCCATCTTCTATCGCGCTTATCAGGCCGAGGAATCGGGTGACAGCGATGAAGCCGAATGCGCGCGCATCCGCCGCGTCCTCAAGAGCTTCACCGTGTTCAATGCCTGCCAGATCGACGGGCTGCCGGAGAAGTTCTTTCCGGAGCCGCGCCCGCTCCCGCCGCCAAGCGAGCGGGACAGCGCTCTGGACAGCTTCTTCGCAGCCATTCCAGCGAGGATCCGCCACTGGGGAGCCGAAGCCTTCTACTCCCCGACGCTGGACCAGGTGACGATGCCCGAGCCGGGCCTGTTCCGCGACCTGGACCATTACCGTGCGACCCTGGCTCACGAGCTGTCGCACTGGACCGGTCACGAGAGCAGGCTCGCCCGGCAGCTGGCCGGAAGGTTCGGGAGCGAGGCTTACGCAATGGAGGAGCTGGTGGCGGAGCTTTCTTCCGCGATCCTCGGCGCGGAGCTCGGTCTGCCGGTGGACCATCTCGATCATCACGCCAGCTATCTCGCTTCGTGGCTGAAGGTGCTGAAGGCCGACAGCCGCGCCATCCTCACCGCCGCGGCCAAGGCCGAGGAAGCGGCTTCGCTGCTCCTGCGGCTCGGGCGAGGAGAGTCGGTGGAGACCGATGCGGAACAGGCCACGGCTGACCAGGCCGAGCCCATCGCGGCCTAAAAATGAGCGCCCTCGGAGGCGCGCGCGGCACCTGGCGTACATTCGCGCGGTCTTCCGTGGCTGCCGTGCCGGCGCGGGAGAGGCCCTGCCCCGGCAGCGGCGGACCGCAACCCGCTTCGCCTGCGGCCCGTGTTGACCGGCCGCTGCGCGCCGGCCTGCCCGCGCCGGCCGCGGCTGCGGGGTGTCCCGCCGCTTTGCGGCGGTGCGGGTCCGCTCGCCTCGTGCCGGGGCTTCGGGCTCCCGGCGCCGATCCCGGCGCCTTTCAGGAGGAGCCTTCCCATGCATACGACCCTTGCCGCCCAGCTCGCCGCCCTGGAGCTCGGACACCTCAACATCGCCGCGCTGGGGCGGTCGCCCTGCACCGATCATGTCGATCCGGAGGCGGCCGAGCAGACGCTCGCCGCTGTCTGGTCCGACCTGTTTGCGCTGTTCCCCGACACCGCGTTGGAGGACGATGCGGAGGAACTCGGCTGGGCGTTCGTCAACCTGTTCCACCGCGCGGCGCAGAAGCGCTCCCGGCAGATTGATCGCGCGACCGACGAGATACGGTGCCTCATCGCCTCCGGCGACGGCTCCGAGGTTCACACCTCGCAGCTTGAGAACGAGGTCGCCCGGGCGCAATCCGCCGAGGCCGCAATGCTGGCGCTCGAGTGCCTCCGCGAAACAGCAGCGCGTCTATACCTCGATGAGACCGGCCATTCTTGGCGCCCGGCCGGCGGCTCCCGCGCCAATCACGGCGCGGCGCTCACCTCCGCCGTCGTCGACGGCCGCGATTTCCTCAATGCGCGGGCCGAGAGCCGACGCAAGGCAGTGATGCCTCGGGGCACGCCGGTGGTGTTCGCCGGCGGGCGGCTGTCGTTCCCGACCGACGACGAGGCCAAGGCGTTCGCCGGGAACGTCTGGGACACGCTGGACAAGGTGAGCGAGTATGTTGCCGACATGGTCCTGGTCCATGGCGGCGACACCAAAGGCGTGGACCGGCTTGCCGCCTCCTGGGCCGAGCGGCGCAAGGTGCCGCAGCTGACCTTCTCGCTGGACCGGCGGCTGGGACAGCGCGCCGGGTTCCGTCGCAACGAGCAGATGCTCTCTCTCAATCCCCGCTATGTCGTGGCCTTTGCCGGCAACGGCGTCCTCGAGCGGCTCGTCATTCAGGCCAAGGAGAAGGGCATCTCGGTCGTCGATCGCCGTGGGCCGCTCGGCACGCATCCCAAGCGCGCCGCCCGCGAGGCAGCGGCGGCCTGAGCGCCGCGAACCGGACCGGCTTCGGCCGGTCCGGTACTCGCCATGCGCACGAGAGGAGAGGGCGCGGCGTGGCTGGCGGAGGTGCGAGGCGCGTCGTTCGGACGCGGCCAGCCTCCGATTCCGGATGAGGAACGAGCCATGCCCGACACTACAGACCCCGACCTCCTGCGGCGGCTCAATGAGGCCGTCGGCAACATACCCAAGCTGCAGCGGGAGATATTCATGGCCCACCGTCTGGACAATATGACCTACGGCGAGATTGCTGAGCGCACGGGCCTGACCGTGCGACAGGTGGAGCGTCACATGGCGAGAGCGATTTACAAGCTGGCCAAGCAACTGGGTGGGCGCAAGCTCAGCTGGTGGGAGCGTTGGTTCTGAGCGCACTCGCCAGCGCGCCTTTGACCTCTTAGGATCGATCCCGATGCGCACCGACATTGACCATCTGCCTCCGGCAAAGCAGCGCGAGATGGAGCGCGTCGTGCAGATTCTGTTCGAGGAATATGGCGACGCCATCGGCCTCGCGACGCAGGAGTGGAAAAAGAAGGGCCGCATCCTCAAGATCATCCTTTACGGCTCCTATGCACGCGGCGGGTGGGTGGACGAGCCGCACACCGCCAAGGGCTACCAGTCTGATTTCGACCTGCTGATCATCGTCAGCGACAAGCGCCTGACGGACCGCGTGGAGTATTGGGCGAAGGCGGAGGACCGGCTCATCCGGGAGCTGGCGATCACGAAGACGCTGCGCACGCCGGTCAATTTCATCGTCCACACCCTGCAAGAGGTGAACGACGGACTGGCGCATGGGCGCTACTTCTTCATGGACATCGCAAAGGAAGGAATCGCCCTCTACCAGAGCGACGACAGCGAACTGCACACGCCCAAGCCCAAGACCCCTGAGCAGGCGGTGGCGATGGCGAAGGAGTATTTTGAGGAGTGGTTTCCCGCAGCGATGCAGCGCTTTGAACTCGCCAGTGTCGCCATCGAAAAGGGATTTCTAAAGCCTGCAGCGTTCGATCTCCATCAAACGACTGAGTACCTATACCACTGCGTCCTGCTGGTCTGCACCTTCTACACCCCGCATGTGCATAACTTAGCGTTTCTGCGGACCCAGGCCGAGCGCATCGACCGCCGCCTCGTCTACATCTGGCCGAAGGACAGCCGTCGCGATCGCGCGCTGTTCGAAAAGCTGAAGGCCGCTTACGTGAAGGCGCGCTACTCCAGGCATTACCGCATCAGCGAGGAGGAGCTGGCCTGGCTCGGCGAGCGCGTGGAAGAGCTCGGGCAGGTCGTGCACGCCGTCTGCTCGGAGCGGATCGCGCAGCTCGAGGCGCAGGCGACGGCCGCCTGATCGTTCGGGAAGAGCGGCTTCAGAGCCCTTGATCAGGTAAGCCGAAACAGATCGGTTCTGGCCAATTTCAGCCTCCGTTACCTGCTCGGCCGGACCGCACCCATCTCCTTCTTCAGCCCTGATGGCGCGGCTGCGGCGGTGCGCAACCCGCGGCCCTTCGGCCCGTGTTGCCCTTCGGGCTGCCCGCGCCGGCCTTGGGCCGCAGGTTCCCCTTCAGCTTCGCTTCCGGTGCGCGCCGCCGCCTGTGCCGCGCCTCTCTCCGGGCTGTCGACGGGGCGGTCCCGGCGACAGGAACAGGAGATTCTCGACATGACCAACATCGTGATCCTCGTCGGCAACCTGGGCAACGACCCGGCCGTCCGCTCGACCGACAGCGGCACCGATATCGCGAGCTTCAGCCTCGGCACCAGCCGCCCGAAGCGCGACAGCGAGGGCAAGACCTACAAGGATGCGAGCGGCTTCACCGCCAAGGACACCGAGTGGCACCGCATCACCTGCTTCAACGGCCTGGGCCGGATCATCGCGCAGCACGCCACCAAGGGCATGCTCGTCAGCGTCCGCGGGCGGCTCCATTACACCCGCTGGACCGACCGCGAGGGCATCGAGCGCTTCGGCTCCGAGGTCATCGCCGACGACGTGCAGTTCCTCAGCCGGCCGCGGCAGAGCGGGTCCGAAGGCGGCGCCGACACCCAGCCGGATCTCGACGACGACGTGCCGTTCTGAGGCCGGATCATCGCCCCGGCGGCTGCGGCCGCCGGGGCTTTTTTCATGCCTGTCAGCGCTAATCTTCGAGCCCTCGAACATTGGCTCAGCTGCAGATTTGAGCGGGAGGAGAGGCTGCGGGGGGGGGGGGCTCGTCTCGTAGAGGCCCAGTGTGGCGGACGGCGAAGCGGCTGATCAAGGATGCGCGGTCCCCCCAATTTGCTTCGCAAATCGGCACCCCCGCGCCCCGCTTCGCGGCGCCTGCGGCGTCCCTGACATCCGCTCCGCCGTCCGCTCCGCAGGCGCCGTCTTCGATCCTGGAGACGGTGCTGGAGGAGACGGCAGATGAACATGATGACGAGGATTGGCCGGGGTTCGGATGCGGTGATCGATGCGCTTCGGGCGGAGTTCGGAGCGGTCCTTGCCGAGCGGATCATCGAAGCTGAAGCGCTCGAATTCCTGTGGGAGGCGCGGGTGCGGGAGCGTTATCTCGGGCAGCAGATCGGGTCGATTTTTGACGACGAAGATGGTTCCGAGGAGCTCTCTCGGGTTGCAATTCTGAGCATGCTGGATGCCCGCTGGTACGTCGCAATGTGCCTCGTTGATGGCGACGGAGCGGCGGTCGAGCTGCTCTGGAAGCGGCAGTTTCCAAGCTTCGAAGAGGCCGAGATCGCGCTTGATCGGGCGCGATAATCGGCACGGAAATGCATCAGAGGGGGCGGCGCGGTGGCGTCGCTCCCGCTTTCTTATGCTCTTGGGGCGGGGGACGCCCTCTCGCAGGCTTCGTGTCCAGGGAGATCCAGCAGCGTCCATAGCGCGATGAGATGAGCAGGAGGATGGTGGAGGGAGACAGAAGGGGGCAGGGTAAGGCAAGATAAAGACAGAGTCTCGCGACTGCTGCCAAGTCTTTGTCTGCACATCTTTTTTGGGTGAGCGCACTCACATCTTGGCGAAACAATCTGCCTCAGCCTACAGTTCGGAGGCGAGCTGTTGATCGACGTCAGTCGACCATCCGCAGCCGGCATGGCGACGGGTCGATCGATACCATGACCGGGCGGCTCATATGGGTAAAGGAGCACATGGCTTGGCCCGGCGCCAGATTGGGCATCGCGCCCCAGCTCGCGGGATTGATCCCAGTTACGACCTTGCGCAATCGGGCGATCACATTCTCGTCGGTCAGCTTGTGGAGGATCCAGTTGTTGACGAGACCGAACACCTCGTCGGGCAAGTGGCTCGGCAGCTGAGTGACAAAGGCCAGTCCCAGATAGCGCTTTCGCCCGCGCCGCGCGATCCGCGCGACCTCGGCGAAAAGATTGGGCATCTGCTTGATCCGTTCGCGCGACAGGAACTCGTGCGCCTCCTCGATGAAGATGTTGACGCGAGTAAGATCGACATAGCCGCGCCCCGCCGTGCGCGCCGCTTCCATCAACCTGTAGCTCTTATCCTGATGCTCCTGGACGAAGCGCAGTACCTGGGCGATGACGAGGTTGCGCAAATAAGGCGCATCCATGTCGCTCAGGTCAATGATCGAGATGGCGCCGGGCTTTACCAGCGCGGCCGGGTCGAGCTGCTCACTCGGCCGCTGCGAGAAGATCCCGGCCTTCCGCATCCGCCACAGTCGTTTAGCAAGCCCAAGCCAAGATTTCTTGTCGGCCTCGAGATGCTGCTGGACGACGAGCGCGCGGATCTGCGACGAGGCCTGTTCGAACTCAGGCGCATACCGCGCCTCGTAAGCATCAAGCTCTTTGGTCGCGAATGCGATGCCAGCGTTGATCACGTCGATCAGCATTTCGATCGTCATGCGCGGCCAACCCGAGGACAGCTCGTCGATCTCTAGGGCGTCCTGCTGCTCTTGATCGTCGCGGGGGAAGATCTTCAGCCGCTCCATCATTTTACGGCAGATGTCATAGGCGTCGAAGAGGCGGCGGGACTGCGGTTCGCTCAGATCTAGAACCTCGCTCAGTAGATGAGGCGACAGCTGGTCGAACCCGACTTTGAACGCTTTCTTGTGAGGGTGGGCCGGATCGGCGGGCTTGCGTCCACTCAAATAGAACAATTGGGTGTCACTCGCGCCCTTCGCCTCAAGCCCCCGTTTGGCGAGTGCCGCCAGCATCCTCGGATTGTCGGCCGACCGGTGCATCGAGGCATATTCACCCTCGATGTCAAGCAGCACGACCGCGTTGCCCTCCGCGACCAGCTTCATGACCGTGCCCGAGACGGTGGTGCTCTTGCCGCCGCCGGTCGTCCCTAGGATCGCGAGATGCTTGAAGAGCACCGATTTGGTCGCGGCCGGCACGGAGACGGCGAGGCCTGACGCGCCCTCGAGCAGGCCGAGTCGGCAGGGCCGCTCAGTGTGCGCGATATTCAGCCCCAGCACGGTTGCCACTGCCTCGTCGTCGAGGCGGAACACCGGGCTGTTCGGGCACGGCCGGCGCATCGCTGGGATAAGGACGCCGCCCAAGCGTTCGCCGAGCAGCTCGATCTCGGCAATGCCGTGATAGCGTGGCGTCAGCACCGCGCCGTGCGCAGCCGCCACGATCAAGGTCGGCGCGGTCGCGCCGAGCGCATCGGGCTCGGCGAACGGACCCGAGCTCACCACACCGACATAGTCGCCCTCGATCTCGCCGGTGCGCGGATGTACGCTATCGATCCGGACATAATGCTCGCGCGCCAGTGCGTGGATGTGATGCTCGGGGACGAGTGCGGTGATCGTGCCGTCGCGAGAGCCGGGCTTGTCGAACATCGTACGCGCGCATGAGCCGCAATAGGCCTCGGGCTCTTCATAGGGCCCACCATTGGCATCGGCGGTATGGCGCAGCCGCTCGGCGGCGTCCTCGATCTTGGCGATATTCTCCATGGGGTGAAACCTCCTTCAATCTTATCAGGGGCGCGTGCGGCGCTCTTCGAGGAAACGAAACGGCGAGCCGCTGCGGGCGAGCGTGGCGTGGACTTGGGCGGACAGGCCCCCGGGCTCGAACATCCCGCGGCACGTGCGATCGGCGATGTCGATGAGATTGGGAAAGCCCCGCGACTCCTGGAGGGCGGCGTCGGCAATCACGATCTGGGCGGCTTCGTGGACATGATCCTCATGCGCGTAGAAAACCCGGCCGGGCGCGATCGCCGAGGCGCGATAGACGCAAAGAAGCACCTTGGAGCCAGCATCGACCTGGAACGAGCGCACCGCCTGGTAGAGACCCGAGCGCTTGTAGTGCGGCCGCTCATAACTGCTGCCCTGAACGTAATTCTCGATGATGTCGGTCGTGTCACGCAGCACGGCATATTGGAGCGGCTGCAGCGAGTTGGCGATCGTAACCACGGTCTGGTCCGAGATTTCTGAGGGCACGAAGATGAAGCGCTTGTGGTCGAGGAGAAGCTTGCGCAGCATCTCGAGGCTCGCGAACGCCATCTCCTTGCGACCCGACCCGACAATCAGCTCGTGCGGCATTGGTCCCCCATGGCCGAGGCGCCAGGGGCGCTCGGAGCGCTCGAGCAGCATTGCACGCTCGCCATAAATCATGAGCGCGCGGCACAGCATGTCGCTGATGCCCATGGGTTGGTCGTCATCGCCATAGGCAGAGGTGTCCATGCCGCGGCGGCGCCGGCGCCCAAGGAAGTCGATCACATCCTGTTCCGCCGCGCTGTTGCGGCGCATGATGTCGTGCCGAAACAGGCGGTGCCCGATCGAGCCGCCGTCACCGTCGCCGCTATAGGAGGTCAGACAAACGCCGATCTGCACCACGGTGACGGGGAGGGTCGCCACGGTAACGCGGGTACCGTCGCTCGCCTCGACCAAGCCGTTGAAGAGGACGTTGCGCAACGCATTGAGCACGATTTCGGGCTTTAGCTGAAAGACGCCGCTCTCGACCGAGGCACCCTCGGCGCTGGCGAGGTTCCGGCGCAGGATGTCGAGGACGCGCGGCGCCATCTCGCTTTCGTGGCGGGCCGCAAGCTCGACCTCGCGTTCCAGCCGCTCGCCCAGTTCCTGCAGGCGATTGCCCGAAGTCCAATTGGCGAGGTTGAGCGCTTCGCGGAATTCCAGCTCCAGCGTGTCGGACGATGTCAGCCCCTCATTGCCGAAATCATCGTTCCCGGCGGTTTCGGACGTAGCATCGCGCCGGGGATCCCGAGGATCATCCATGCTGTTCTTCTCCGCTCTTCATATCCCCTATTCGGACCAGAATGGACATCCTCGACTCGTCGCGTGAAATTTTCTTCCGGTCTGCGGCCGGCGATTCAGTTCCTCACCCGGCCGGGCTTCAGCAAATGCAGCACGCCGCGCTGGCCCCGGCCAGCGGGCGCGAGGCTGGCCGACAGATTGGCGGCGATTGACGCCGGGAAACCGAACTGGGCTCGCAGCGCTCCGGGCGAGCGGTCTCCGAGACGGCGCAGCACCGCTTGGGGCGCGATCAGCTCGATCGCTAAATGATCAGCCTCGTCCTCCAGACGCTCGATCTGGCCGCGGCGGGGGAGATGTTCCAGTGAGTGGCGAAAGCGTGTCAGTGTGACCCCGCGCAAGACAGCGGTTAGCGCTTCAGCCGTGGTCGGCTGGCGATCACCGTCGAGCACGGCGAGAACGGACGGTCCGAGCGCCTCGATCGCACGGCGGCGCGGTTCGAGATAATGGACCAGCAGATGGCTAGCTTCATGCGCCAACGTCATCATGCGCTCTTCTTCTGGATCACCGGCGTCCAGCAGGATGAGGGCCCGCCCGCGTTGCGCCAGCACGCACCCACGGAGGCGCCGCGTAACGGGGCTGTCGCCCGCGGTGACTCCGAGACGCGCCAGCAAAGCGCGGGCCATATGATTGGTCAGCCCGGGAAGCGCGACAATCGCCGCCGGCATAGCGCGCTCAATCGCGCGCGCGAGCGCCTCCGCATGGAGCGGCGCCGGCCGCCCGCCCGCGGCTTGCCAGAACGTTTCGGCCAGGGCTGCGATGCCTCCGCTCAGCTCGGGTCCTCCTCGCGGTCGCGCGCGGCCATGAGCGTGATGCCAGGCACTGCGGCCTCATCGTCCCCGGCCAGCGCCTCCAGCGCCTCGGCTGTACGCAGGAAGCGGACGACTAGGTCGCGGTCGACCCCGCTCGCATCGGCGATGGTGCGGGCGTCGACGAGCCAGCAGGCGACGCGCGGCCGCCGGCACAAGGCGACTCGGGCCAGCATGTCCGGGGTAGCGCGGAGGGCCGTTGCCGGGTCGCTGTCGGGAAAGGCCGCGCGCCAGCGGGGTAGCAAGTCGGCGACAAGACCGGCTTGGGTCAGCTCTGCGCGCTCGGCCGCGCGGACCAGGGCGGCGGTTCCAGGATCCTCAAAGCTCATCGCGCAGCCGCTTCAGTCTGAGGAGCATCCTGTCTTTCGCCTGCTTGACGGTCTTCTCGACGTCCGAGCCCATCGGATCGAGCCCCAGCGCATCAGCGAAGCGACTCGTGCGGCGCTCCCCCTGAAGGATCAGATTGAGTAATCGGCTGTCTGCTGGTTGGCGGATCAACTTGTCGCCATGCGTCTCCATAATTCTCCTCGCGTCGATCCCGAGTTCTACCTGCTCAGACTCATTCGTTTGCGACCCCCAAAGTTCGACATGAAATTGGACATCGCCCTGCTTTTTTGCGCGTCCAGTCGCCTGACGCGCCGCATCGATCGCATCTCGCGCGGCGACGCCGCAGAGAAAACTCCACAGTGTTCCCCTCGCAGTATCGCAGCGCGATGGGTCAGCGAGATAGTGCAGGATCGCATCGGTCGCGATGTCGTGCGCGAGTTCGCTCCCACCGCCTGGGAACTGGCGGCGAACAACCGCGGCCAAAGGATCGAGCGCTTCCTGGAACAGCGCGAGCGATGCCGTCGGCGCCCCCATCAGCACATCGGCATGGATCCGATTGAGGCGCGCGGCGGTATCTACGAGCGCCGCCTCACCGACCGGCCGATTTGATGATCAGGCGTTCGGCCACGAGCTTGCAATATTGCGGATTGAGCTCGATGCCGATCGAAGGGTGGCCGCGCCGCGCCGCGACCGCCAGCGTGGTGCCCGAACCGGCATAGGGGTCGAGCACAATGCCGCCCGCGGGACAGCCGGCTGCGAGGCACCGCTCGACCAGAGCCTCGGGAAAAGGCGCGGCGTGCCGAAAGCGCTTCGAGCCGGGCGGTGCCGGAATGTGCCAGACATCCTCCTCACCCGCTAGGCCTGCACGGTCGAAATGATAGTCGCGGCCCTTGGCGAGGATGAAGACCGTTTCGCTCGTCGTGCGCGGTCTGTCGCGCACGCTCGGCTCCGCCAGCGTCTTTGGCTTGACCCATGTAACCGCCGAGCGAAGCGTCCAGCCATCGGTCTGGAGGGCGAGCGCTACGCGCCACGGTATGCCGAGCAGCGACTTTTTCGGCACGCCGAACCCTGGCTTGTCGACGGCGCGATATTTGTCGCGCGCGACGCCGCGCCACACCTGCTTGCGATCGCCCCCCTTAGGCTGGCCCTTGCCCGAATAATAAGTGTCACCAATGATAAGAAACGCTGTGCCCCGGGGCTTCAGGAGCCGGCGGACCTCGGCGAATACCGCCACGAGCTTCGCGACATATTCCTCGACCGTGTCTTCCTGGCCGGTCTGGCCTTCGACGCCGTATTCACGCTGCCAGTAATACGGGGGGCTGGTGACAGCACAATCGATAGATTTGTCGGGCATCGCCTGCAAGCCAGCGAGCGCATCCTGATTGCCGACAATCCAAGGGATGCCTTGACGATAGCCGAAGCGCGGCTGTTCGAGCAGGGCCGGATCGATCAGCGGGAAATCAGGCTGCTCGTTACCGGCAATGGCCGTGAGATTGGCGCGGATATCGTCAGGGCCCGGAGAAGTGTTTATCCGGTCGACGATTTCCCGAAGTGTTGAGACCTTACCCGCCATTACGCCCAGACCGTTCCGACAACGCAACCTTGTCGCGATCCAGTATCATAATCAAGGCGTTCCTTACGGGTCCGAGACGCCGGGCGAGCAGTGGAGGATCAGCAACCCGGTCGTTGAACGGCGGAGCCAGACGCAGAAGCGACGTTGCTGCCTTTCGTGAGCTGCGCCGGACCGCCCTTCCTTTCCCTGAACGGGGACTCAGGGAGAGCGCCGCGTTCTGCCATGGTGGCAAGGAGAGTTCCGGCCCGCGAGGCGAACAGTCGCTCATGGAGGAAAACAGATTCGAGCCTCGGCTGGGGCGCATACGAAGCACCCGCTCCCGGCGCGGCCGTAAGTACCTTCATCAGGTGATCGCAGCGACCGCCCGCGCCGGCGGCGCACCGGACTGGGGCGGACGACGCTTCGACGGCAGTCGGATCGGTCGCGGCGGACCGGTGGCTGCCATTCTTTCATCTCGTGGCCGCGCCGCTAGCTTCCGCGCCCGCCGGGCAGTCGTGAAGACGCGACTGGTGCGGCTGGGCGGTAAGGGAGTCGCGGCGGCGCGGGCACATATTCGGTACGTGCAGCGGGACGGCGTCTCGCGAGATGGCGAGCGGGGGGCGCTCTACTCGGCCGAGCTGGACGCAGCGGACGGCAAGGCCTTCCTGGAGCGGGGCGCCGGCGACCGGCACCAATTCCGGTTCATCGTCTCAGCGGAGGACGGCGGCGAGTATGACGACTTGCGGCCTCTGGTTCGGCGCTTCATGGCGCGGATGGAGGAGGATCTCGGGACAAAGCTCGACTGGGTCGCGGCCGATCATCGCGACACGGCCCACCCGCACACGCACATCATCGTTCGAGGAAGGGACGACCGCGGCGAGAACCTCGTCATCGCGCCGTCGTATATCCAGCGCGGGATGCGGGAGCGGCTGGCGGAGCTGGTGACGCTCGATCTAGGGCCGCGGACCGAGCTCGATGTGCAGCGGGCACTGAGGCGGGATGTCTCGGCGGAGCGGTTCACCGGTCTAGACCATGGATTGCTGCACGATGCGGATGAGGAGCGGATCGTCTCGGCGTCGCGGAGGGACCCTCTGCAGCAGGCGTTGCGGGCGGGGCGGCTGAAGAAGCTGGAGGCGCTTGGGCTTGCGGAGCCTCTAGTCGCCGGACGCTGGCGACTTGCGGAGGAACTGGAGGAGAGGCTGCGCAGGCTTGGCGAACGGGGCGACATCGTAAGGACGATGCAGCGGGAGCTGTCGGCTAGGGCAATCGAGCGCGGGGTGGCGGAGCTGGTGCCGGATGCGGCGGCACTGACGGGAACGCTGGTGGGGCGTGTAGCCGGGCGAGGCCTGTCCGACGAGGTGCGGGACCGGCAATATCTGCTCGTCGATGGGGTGGACGGGCGGGTTCACTATGTCGAACTCGGGCGGGGGGATGCAGTGGGGCCGCTGCCGGATGGCGCCGTCGTGCGGGTGGTGCCGGTGGTGCCGGAGGTGCGGCCGGCGGACCGGGTGGTGGCGGAGGTCGCCGCGGCCAATGACGGGCTCTACTCGGTGGAGCGGCACCTCCTTCACGATAAGAGCGCGAGCATCGCCTTCGCCGAGGCGCATGTGCGGCGGCTGGAGGCGATCCGGCGCGGCACCGGCGGGGTCGAGCGGCGTGAGGACGGCACCTGGACCATAGCTGACGACCATCTCTCGCGGGCGGAGGTCTATGAGGCGCGGGTGGCCCGCGAGCGCCCGGTGCGGGTGGAGCTGCTGTCGCCGTTGCCGATGGAGCGGCTCGTCGGGGCGGACGGCGCCACGTGGCTGGACCGCGAGCTTCTGTCGGCGTCGCCGGAGCCGATGCGGGACGCAGGGTTCGGGCGCGAGGTGAAGTCGGCGCTCGCCACGCGGCGGCAGTGGCTGATCGAGCAGGAGCTGGCCCGGGAGGAGCAGGGGGCTTTGGTGACCAACGGGCGGCTGCTGGCGACGCTGCGGCGGAGGGACTTGGCTGGGGCCGCGGCTCAGCTGCAGTCGGAGCTTGGGCTCGGCTGGCGTGAGGTGGGGGAGGAGGGGACCGCACAGGGGAAGCTGGTGAGGCGAGTCGATCTGGCGAGCGGCCGCTTCGCGCTGCTCTCCGACAGCCTCGAATTCTCCTTGGTTCCTTGGCGCCCTGAGATGGAGCAGCGGATCGGGCGCGAGCTGTCGGTACGCGTGCGCGGCGGCGGGATCAGCTGGACGATCGGCCGGGAGCGCTCGGGCCCCCAGATCGGAATGTAGTTGACCTAGTCCGGGTTAGGATTCGTCGGAGGAGCGGGGGCTGCGTCGAAGGAGCGCTACTGCCGATCGCGCCTGAGGCGCATGTCTTCCCGCCGGCACGCCGCCGGCGGGACCCTCTCATGACACCTACCAAGATCCTTATCGGCCAGATCCTGGTCGTGTTCGCCATCGTAGTGCTGGGCCTCTGGGCATCCACCCAATGGGCGGCGGCGATGCTCGGCTACCAGTCTCAGCTCGGCGCACCCTGGTTCAAGCTCGCGGGCTGGCCGGTCTACCGGCCGTGGGCACTGTTCGGCTGGTGGTATCATTACGAGGCCTATGCGCCGGAGGTGTTCGACAAGGCCGGAACTCTGGCGGCTGCGAGCGGCTTCCTGGGCTGCGCTGCGGCGGTGGTCGGCTCTCTCTGGCGGGCTCGGCAGAGGGGGCTTGTGACCACCTACGGCTCCGCGCGCTGGGCTTCGGAGCGGGAGGTGCGAGCGGCGGGTCTGTTCGGCGACTGCGGCGTGCTCTTGGGAAGGCTCGAGCGCAACTATCTGCGCCACGAGGGGCCGGAGCATGTCATGGCATTCGCGCCTACGCGCAGCGGCAAGGGCGTCGGCCTCGTCGTGCCCACGCTTCTGAGCTGGACGGGCTCGGTGGTCGTGCACGACATCAAGGGCGAGAACTGGAGTCTGACCGCCGGATGGCGGTCGAAGTTCTCGCACTGCCTGCTGTTCAACCCAACCGATGCCCGCTCGGCGCGGTGGAACCCGCTGCTCGAGGTGCGCCGCGGGGCGCATGAGGTGCGTGACGTTCAGAACATCGCCGACATCCTGGTGGACCCGGAAGGAGCCCTGGAGCGGCGGAACCACTGGGAGAAGACCTCGCACTCGCTCCTCGTCGGGACGATCCTCCACGTCCTCTATGCGGAGGAGGAGAAGACGCTGGCGCGGGTTGCCGCCTTCCTTTCCGACCCGAACCGCGAGTTCATCGACACGCTGAAGCGGATGATGGCCACCAACCATCTCGGCACTAAGGAGGCGCCTCAGGTGCATCCTGTGGTCGCGGCGTCCGCGCGCGACCTCCTCAACAAGTCGGACAACGAGCGCTCGGGCGTGCTGTCGACGGCTTTATCGTTCCTAAGCCTCTACCGGGATCCGACCGTGGCGGCGGTGACGTCCCACTGCGACTGGCGGATCGCGGATCTGCTGGAGGCGGAGCGGCCGGTCTCGCTCTACCTTGTGGTGCCGCCGTCGGATCTCTCCCGCACGAAGCCGCTGGTCCGACTGATCCTCAATCAGGTCGGCCGGCGCCTGACCGAGCAGCTGCCGCTCGGCCGCGGCGAGAACCGGCGGCAGCTGCTGCTGATGCTTGACGAGTTCCCCGCGCTGGGACGGCTCGACTTCTTCGAGACGGCGCTGGCGTTCCTCGCCGGCTATGGTGTCCGCGCTTTTCTCATCGCCCAGAGCCTCAACCAGATCGTCAAGGCTTATGGCGAGAACAACTCGGTTCTGGATAACTGCCATGTGCGAGTGGCCTTCGCGACCAACGACGAGCGAACGGCTAAACGAATTTCGGACGCGCTCGGGACCGCTACAGAGCAGCGGGCGATGCGCAACTATGCCGGCCACCGGCTGGCGCCGTGGCTCGCGCATATAATGGTCAGCCGCCAAGAGACGTCGAGGCCGCTGCTGACGCCTGGCGAGGTGATGCAGCTTCCGCCGACCGATGAACTCGTGCTCGTCTCCGGGCTCCCGCCGGTCAGGGCGAAGAAGCTTCGCTACTTCGAGGACGGCAACTTCTCGTCCCGAGTGCTGCGGGCGCCGGCGCTTTTCTCGGGCGGTTATGCCGACTGTCCGACCCCCCGCGGACATGACTGGATCGGCCGTGTTGCGACCATGCACCCGGAGCTGAAGCTCCCGTCCCAGGAACTGCCGGGCAAAGGCGATGATGCTGTCGATCGGCAGCACCAGCGGACGCCGGGGGAAGAGGACAAGCGGAAGCCGTCGGAGCCGAAGCGTGATGACGGGCTCGGCATCGGTTCTGACGATGACGATCCGACGCTCGGTTCGCCGCAGCCGCCGGGCACGACGGCCTTCGGCATCAACCAGGGCAGGGGCCGCAGCGATGACATGACTCCGGAGCGTTGAGGAGAGAGGCCGTGCGTAGATCGGACGACGTGCGTGTTCAGGTGTTCATCCCGAAGCAGGATGCCGAGCGACTGGAGGCGCTGGCGCTGGAGCCGGGGGCGTCCAAGTCGGGACTGCTGGCGACGGCGTGGGCGGCCTGGCTGAGGCGGCGCGGCACGGACGAGCTTGAGGAACGGTTCGCGCGCAGACTGGACCGGATGTCGAATCAGCTGGCGCGCATCGAGCGCGACGGACATGTCAGCATCGAGAGTTTGGGGCTCTTCATTCGCTACATGCTCACCGTGAACGCACCGCTGCCGGAGGGAGATGAGACTGCGCAGGCGGTTGGGCGTGATCGGTATGCAAGGTTTGTCGAGCGGGTTGCCCGACGGCTTGCGTCCGGCCGACGGTCGCGCGGACTCGGGAATGAGGACGGCGGCATTTAGTTGCAGTGCGGCCCCTCCGCGGTTTTCGAGCCGGCTGAGGGCTGTCCGCAATCGCGCTTGAGCGGGCGTGATGTTCTCTGTATGTTCAATAGACTGTCGGTTGCATGCGCGCCGCATTTCATGACAGAAGGTGCTTATGGCTTGGAAGCTTATTGACCTGTTTTGCGGCGCCGGCGGGATGTCGCTGGGGTTCACGGACGCACGATTCTGCGGCGGTTTTGAGAGCGTACTGGCGGTGGACAACGATGCCGCAGCGCTCGAAACGCATAAGCTCAACTTCGGCGGAGGTGCGGTGTGCGGTAACATCGAAACCTGGCTAGAGACCGCGGACGTTCCGCAGGCGGACGTCGTGATCGGCGGCCCCCCCTGCCAAGGGTTCAGCCTTCTGAACAAGAAGCGAAAAGGGGATGCGCGGCGCGCGCTCTGGGAGCCGTTCCTCGATGTAGCGGTACGATCCGGCGCACGCGTCTTCATCATGGAGAACGTAGCGGAACTCTACCGTTCACCGGAACTCGAGGAAATTCGCGCGCGGGCGGCGCGTGACGGGTTCAGGACCGAAGCTGCGATCTTGAACGCAGCGGACTACGGCGCGCCGCAGACGCGCCGGCGGACGATCGTCATCGGCTGGAAACTCGGCGTGTGGCAACCCGAGTTCCCGCCGCTCAAGACGCACGCTGAAAAGAACACGGACAGCAACCTACCGCCGTGGCGGACTGTACGTGACGCAATTGCAGACCTGCCTCCCCCGAAGAAGTTGGAGATCGGCGGCCCTGCGCCGCTCGACCTCCACATCAGGCGCAGCCCGACAGCTAAGAGCCTCGCCCGCTATCGCGCTGTTCCGCCGGGGGGCAACAGGTTCGATCTCCAGCGCAACGCGCGGGAGATCACTCCCGACTGCTGGATCCGCAAGACTTCGGGCGGCACAGACCTGTTCGGCCGACTTTGGTGGGATCGACCTTCGGTCACGATCAGAACGGAATTCTATAAGCCTGAGAAGGGACGCTACCTGCACCCGGTCCAGCATCGCCCGATCACCCATCGAGAAGCGGCCCGCTTGATGGGATTTCCTGACGACTTCCGCTTTTGCGGGACGAAGGTCGAGATCGCGCGGCAGATCGGCAACGCCGTGCCGCCCCCCTTGGCAGGAGCACTCGGCCGACTCGTGGCTGACATGTTGGCGCCCGTGGCGCAGAGCGCCTGAGATGCGACGCCGCGCGGCGGCGGAGGCGCCGGCCGAGGCGGTCGAGCGGATCAAGAGGCTCCTCGACAACTTTCTCACCAAGCTGAATGACGACGATCTGCGCGATCAGGTGCGCAGCTTGGTCCCTGCTTTCGAGACGCTCCGCGGCCTGGGCAAAGGTCTGATTCCTCCGGACCTTGCCTCCTCAGCCCGGGAACGCATCCTCCTCTATTTTCAGCGTTACCCGCTTCAGGTCATCGAGGGCGACGAGCTGCTGGTCGTGGCGGGGATCGGGGAATGGGCAAGGCGTGTGCGCGAGCTGCGTGTCCAGTTCGGCTGGTCGATATGCAGTGGCGTTACGTTCAAGGACCTGGTTGACGACGAGCCCGAGCTCGCCGCCAGCCTAAAGGACGCCCTCGGCGCCGACCCGCGGAAGTTGAAGCCTGATCAATATGTTATGGTCAGCACCGAGGAGGATCGAGAAGCTGCGCATCGTTGGAACCTTCTCAACACGATTCGCAAGAAGAAGGGGCTCGGCGTGAGGGCCCGCCTTTTGGAATATATGCGCGCGAACGTGGGCAGCCCCGTATCCATCGAGGAACTGCGCTATCTCGCCGGCGACAAAAGTGAATGGGCCCGGCGTATGCGTGAGTTGCGCACGGAGGAGGGCTGGCCGATCTACACTCGGATGCAGGGCCGTCCGGAACTGCCGGTCGGCACCTATGTCCTCGATGAAGATAAGCAGGCTCCTGAGCACGATCGTCGGATTCCTGACGACGTTCGGGTCGAGGTCCTGATCCGCGACGACTTCACCTGCCGCGTCTGCGGCTGGACACGTGACCTGTTACGACCGGACGACCCTAGGAAGTTCCTCGAGCTGCATCACCTTGTGACACACTCCGAGAAGGGCGAGAACAGCGTCGAGAACCTCATCACCCTGTGCAATGTCCACCATGATAAGGTTCATGCCGGCCGCCTGACCCTGGATGTGTGAGCAGATGGACCACCTCTCGCCTCAAGACCGCAGCGAGAACATGCGACGCGTCAGAGGCAAGGATACCGCACCGGAGCATCTGGTACGGCGGGCACTTCACGCTATGGGCCTGCGATTCCGGCTTCATCGGCGCGACTTGCCCGGACGGCCGGACATCGTGCTTCCGCGCAGGCGGACGATATTGTTTGTGCACGGGTGTTTCTGGCATCGGCATTCCGGCTGCCGCCGCAGCTCTGATCCGGCGACCCGCCCGGACTTCTGGACTGCGAAGTTCGAGCGCACAGTGCGGCGTGACCGGGAGCAGGTCGCGGCCCTTAGGGCACTTGGCTGGCGAGTCGAGATCATATGGGAGTGCGAGGCTCGAGCGCCCGACCGACTGCGTTCTAGGCTCGGGGAGATCTTTCCCGACGCTGCCGTGGGTTAGAGGGCGAGGTCGAGCGGCAGATCGGAGACGTCTTTAAGCCGCTGCTGATCGATCATCAGCTTGAGCAGATCCTTGTGCTTCTGCTTACCGACGCTCTCCACTGCGGCCTGCAGCTCGGGGAGCGCAATGTGGTAGACGCAGTCGAGGTCGCCGGTGCCTAGAGCGAGCGAAGCCAGGCGGCTCGGTAACGGCTCGCCCGTGAGAACCACAATGTGAGGCGTCCGGCCGCGGCGGCTCCGAATCAGGTTCAGCGCCTCCGAGCGGGCATTTTGCGCGCGATCGCTGCGCATCGTCCATTTGCAGGAGATGCAGGCATGGAGCGTCGGCTTGCGACGAGCGCCGGCGCGGATCGCGGCTCGGTCGCCGAAGGCGTCGTCGACGATCCTCGGCCCGGCGTTGATAGCGGCGTCCGTCTCCGGGCGCCGCGCGATGACCACATCGGACGCCACGTTGTAGTCTAAGCCGAGGAGGACGCGCAGCCCCGGCGTCTCTCTAGCCGCCTTCTCAATGTCGCCGAGATGTGAATATTGCTCGTACTGTGCGATCGACACGCCCGCACGGGACTTGACGTGATGGACGTCCCAACCGCCGGGCCGAAGGAGGGCCAGATTTAAGAATGTGCGCTCAAGAAACAGCGCCGTGGCCCGCTCGAACTCGTTCCCTGCAGCTTGCGGCTTGAGGGCGGTTCCTGGCCCAACGCCGAGCGTCTCCGCGAGGGCCGTCGCAATGTCGGTGCTGGTGCGCTGTTGCTTGTCTGCATTTGAGGGTTTGCCGTTGCCGTCGAGAACGTACAGCTTCGCGCTGAGCTCGGCGTGAAAGTGCGCACGCTCCGTGGTGATCAGGCTCAATCAACTGTTCCTATCTTCAACTGCACGGGCACGTGGCTTGGCCGCTCAAACAGTCGGCGACGTTCCGGTGCGGCGGTGTCCTGTGAACCCCAGCCCGCAAAACCCGCTGCGGGTGCCGCCCGGCAGGACCTAAACCGAGAAATCAAGGCCCACACGCGTCAAGCTGCCGCCCAGCTTGTGCATGAGGTTGATCGCATATTCGTATCGCAGTTCCGACACGATCTTTGCATCACACAATTCGACGGTGAGGCTGCCCCCGACGTCCCGAAGGCGGGAAAGCTTGAACGTGAGATCCTGGCCGACCTTGCCGAAATCATCCGCGTAAAAAAGATACCAATGCGGCTGCGGGTCTGCCGAGCCTCCTTCGACCGACGAGTACACCCTCACCTTCCCGTCTAGCTTGAGGAACAGGTAGTTGTTCGAGTTGACGTCCAGCCCCTCCAGCTGGCCGTCCTTGAGGGGGTGCAGCCGCACCGCAATGAAAGGCTTTCGGCTGCCGACCTCGCCTCTGTGGCCGGCTCGCTTTTGGCCAGGCACCATGTCGCAGATTGGCGTAAGGCAAACCCAGAGTTGACGATCCATGCTGAAAATATGGCCCGTGTGCAGGTGCCAGGCCCTCGGGGTCTTGCTGCACGCTACTGCGTTCGCGGCAAAAGCCGCTTCCCTGCCGGCGACGTCACCGGCGCCGGTCCCGAACCTTTCCGATATCCGCGCCGGAAAGGCAGCCTCGCCGACTGCTCGATCTGCTGAGGACAGCTTATCAGCAAAGACGCGGACCTGGTTCGCGACGTCGTCCACCAACTGCTCGGCGTGTCGGCCGATGCTTTCTTCGATGAGCACGTTGCGTGCGTCTTCCTCCGCCTTGAGCAGCGTCAGGTACCAGTGGGCGGTGGCAAGCGTGTCGGCAACGACCTTGCTCTCCCCGACCACGCCCTTAGCCTCCATTTCGGCTCGAAACTTCGCCAGGATCAGTCGAGAGGGAGGCGGTCCCCAACGGCATAGCGCCTCCAGAAGGACCTCGAGCGGCTTGCGGCCCTTCGCCTTTTCGGAGAAGGCCATGAACAGGCGATCGGAGCGAATCCAGAACGGTGCTTCATCGCTCCATTCGAACGTCCCGCAGCTGCGGGCGCTCATCTTCTCTCGTTGACTCTCTTGAAACTCCCCCAACGCCCAGAGCAATATAGGGCGGGCGTGCCTTGGGTGGATCTTGAACTCATCCAGCTTGGACTTAAACTCGCCGAAAATACCTTTCCCTTGGATCGCGTCCCTGAACCCGGAGGGGCCGTGGCGGAAAGCGTACATGTAGTGCTTCAGGCCGATGGACTCCTTGATCCGATCCTGCGCGTCAGGAAAGTCGCCTTCGACATCGGCGATCGCCCCGTCAGCTGCCTCACGATCGGCCTCCTGGGTTAAGCAATCCAGCGGCGTCAGCAACCCCAACAGCATGTTCTCAAAAACTTCCGAGAGCGTGTGTCGCGTATTGACCACGACCAAATTGAAGTGGTCGTTCGCTGCCACTGCCCGGGCGATGTCGATCGCCCTGTCACCGCTGTCGCTTTCGTCCAGATGATAATCGAGGATCAGGAGATCCGATTGGTGAAGGTGTCGAGCGACCTCCGCCGGCGTCTCCCCGGTCCCTTCAGAGGCGTCATCGACGTCGACGAGCACAGCAAGGCTGCGAAAATGGTCAAGGACCGCCTTCACAGAGCCGGGATCCTGCACCCAGCTTTTGACCTTGCGCGGAGCCGCGCCTGTCTCCGACCCCCTTCCCGCGGATGAAGCGCTGAGCATCTCGTCGAGCGTGGGATAATCATCGTCGACGATCAGAACGGACCTGATCGGGTCAATCAAAGCCTCCTTGATGAAATCCTTGTATGCCTCATCCCTCGCCATTCACGCCGCCCCTGAACTCGATCCTGAAATTTGCCCCCGAAAGCAGATCAGTCTCGCTTCCAGAATCCCCTACATATGAAATCCGATGTCCGCCCGCCGCAAGATTGGCGCGACAAAGATACAGCCCAACTCCCCGCCCGCCGCGAATTTTCCGGGTGAAGAAGAGCGTAAAGAGATTTGCGATGTCCGCGGCTGGTACGCCGGGCCCGTTATCCGACACGAACACTGCTTCATTCGACGCTGAGAGCCTGATGCGAGGGTTAGATTCCTCGCCAACGCGAAGCCAGTAGATACTGTTGTTGATCAGATTAACAAAAACCGGGTAAATTCGCGGTCGATACTCGAAGATCTTCATCTTCTTGAAAGCAGCGTCGGCTTCGATCGTGATACCCTGGCGAGCCAGAGGCAGCTTAAAGAACTCGGAGACGTAGTCGGCGATCTCCTCGCCGGTAACCCACTCCTGGACCTTGTTACCCGTAAGCTTCAGCGGAGACAGGAATCGCAACTGATCGGTAAGTCCCTCGTATCCGAACTCGATGTCCTTCGCAGCGCGGCTGTCGCGCACCTCTGGAGGCAGCCGCCGAAGCCCAGAGCCGATTATGTTGTCGAGGGCTTCGAGCTCGTGCCCGACGATCTCCACTGCGATACCGAGTTGCGCCAAGGCATTCAGCCGGTCGAGCTCGTTTCGCATCTCTCCGGCCTCCTCCATGCCCGCGAATGCGAGGCGTTGGATGTCGATGCTTTCCTGAAGGCTCTGGAGCGCCGCGATATAGGGTTCGAAGACCTCCTCGTTGTCCCTGCTGATCTCCTCGAGTTTCGATCCGACGAGACGCCGAGCCTCCCTAAGGTCGATCTCAGCCCGGTCGAAGCGCAGCAATATCGGCTTCACTTCCTCGGGAAAGACCGGCCCCCGCTCTGCAAGCAGGGATTTAATCCGGTCAAACTCCTTGCGCTGGAGTTCGACGATGCGCTTGTTCCAATCGTCTATCCGTCTGCCGATACGCCGAGCCGCGCGATCGATGGTCGCTTCCAATATCTGTCGGGGCCGTTCGCTTTCCCAATGCTCCAAGGCGCTGTCGATCCGCGCGCGCCGGTGCTCGAACACCGCTTGGATTTCCCGGCGGTCCCGCTGGAATGCCTCGAATTTTCGCTCCAGCGTCCCGAGCGGCTTGGGCGGCGACGGCAAGGTCAGCTCTGACATACGTTCGTCGATCTCGTCCAATGCGGCGAGCGCGTCGTTCGCTTCGCGTTCGGTGGAGATGCGCGTCCACTCGCGCAGCGAGTGCATATCGGCCAAGAGCGCCCGAGCCTGCACGGACCGCTCGTCGAGCGCATTCCGGAACTGAGCACGCTGCGCTTTCTGCAGCTTCGTGCGCTCCCTCTCTGCCTTCTCTTTGGCATTCTCCTCGCGGATCGGTGCCAAGACTTGCTGACGGTGCTCCGACGCGGAGCCGAAATAGCGGCGCGCCGTCTCGATGAGGATGTTCTCGACAAGGCCTTTCAGCGTCTTCGCCGCGCGGTTATCAATGAGCCCTTCGCGGCCGGCTTTGTCGCGGAGGTTCGGATTGGCGCTGCGGCTTATCGCGATGCGGCCGAACATACGGCGGTGGTTCCAGAACTCGCGGCCGGCATTTCGAGTTCGCCGACTCTCAATTTCGAAGAAGTCGTTGTCCGGGCGCCCATAGGGCAGCACTCGCAGCCCGTCGCGAAAGATCAGGAATCCGGCGGTCTGCTCAGCCATTCCCCTGAAGCGCTCAAACTCCTCGCGCGTATGGCTCGTATTCGCCATCGAGAATTCCATGGTGGCCATGTAGATCTCGATCGGACCGACCCGCGACGAGGCCTCGCGCGGAAGGATCACGTCCGGCGGCCGCTGTATGAGGATTTCTTCCGGCAGCCATTTTCCGAAGGCCTTGATCCGGCCGTGGAAGGATCCGTCTTCCGCGATTTGGCCTTCTACCTGGTGCTCGAGCGGCTCAACCATGCCCCTCGAGAGTGAGTTCGTGCCGACCAGCACTTGCTCTCGCCCATCCCGCCAGACGCTTGCCGAATAGGAGAAATCGGGATCGTGCCCGGAGGAGGAGCCTGAGCCTCGGCCGAACGGATCCACGAAGTTCGACAGCGTCTGGCGCAGCCGATCTCGCGCCTCCCGTCCGCTTGCGCCGCCGCCGTCCGCATCCAGCTGCGCCGAAAGGTCAAAACTGATTTCCGATATCAGCAAGGCGGTTCCGTGCGGCTCCTCATGTTCGAGCGCCGGCCAATGCTCGAGCTGGCCCAGCTCGAATGCCGCAACGTTGAGGCTGCGAAGGATTGAGCGCGAAGGCGCCTCATCAAGAGAAGCCGTCTTTTGTTCCGCCTCGTCGGCGTGGAGCGCGTCGTAGCGGGACCAGGCCTCG
>JBKBPQ010000024.1:0-24277 GCA_046293155.1 Allosphingosinicella sp.
TTGTAGGAGCAATGCTCCGACCACATGACCGAGAAGATACCGAGCTCGGTGAGGTTCGGCTCGCGGCCCAGCGCGTGGAGCACGCGGTCATATTCTTCGGGGCTGAGGCCGTGCTCGGCGACGATTTCGGGGGTGATCTGGGACTGCATGACCGCGCCCTTAGCCGGGGCGAATTAGTTTGTCGAAAAGTCCGGACGGGTGTATGTTTGATCCTGCTTTGTTCCGTTGAAAGGGAGAGGAAGCATGGCGGTCAATGCGATACCCGAAGGCTATCATAGCGTTACGCCCTATCTCGTCGTCGACGGGGCGGAGGAGGCGATTCGCTTCTACAGCCAAGCGCTCGGCGCGACCGAGGTGCTGCGCCTCCCCATGGGCGGCAAGATCGGCCATGCCGAGATCCGCATCGGCGATTCCGTCATCATGCTGTCGGACGAATGGCCGGAGATGGACATTCGCGGCCCCAAGAGCCGCGGCGGCGCGACGTCGAGCCTGATGATCTATGTCGAGGACGCGGACGCGGCGTTCGCGCGTGCGGTCGCGGCCGGCGTGACGGTGGAGCGCCCGGTCGAGGACCAGTTCTACGGCGACCGCAACGGTGCCATCGTCGACCCGTTCGGTCATCGCTGGACGATCTCGACCCACGTCGAGGACGTGTCCGAGGAGGAGATGCAAAGGCGGATGGAAGCCTTTGCCGAGCAGGCGGCGGCGCCCCAGCCGCAACCCGCCTGAGCGCGCACGCCGGCCTGGCAGCGCGACGGTCGGGGAGAGAGCTGAAAAAGGCCTGAAGACGTCTCGAGGGCCGGCCGAAGCGGTTAGTGCTCGGTCGTCTCGCTGCGGAGCCGTTCGAGCTTGACCCGGGTCTCCTCGACGAGTTCGCGGCTGCGCTCGATGCTCTGCTTTAGTTCCTGCTGAGTGGCTTCGATTTCGCGAAGCTGCTCATCTCTCGACTCGGCCACTGAATTTCCCCGCGAATAACGTCGGGAGCTTAAACTCGATCAAGGTCGTGAGGTTTCTCGCTTCGTCGCAAACCGGGGGGCTGGTCTGGCCGGCAAGAAAAAGGGCCGGCGGAACGTCGTCCGGCCGGCCCGTCGGTTGCGTACTCGGGACGTGTCAGGCGCGGCAGCGCTGCTCCGACTTTCCAGGAGCCTTATACTGGATGGTCTCTGCGTTGGCGCTGACCTCATAGCCTTCGGCCTCGAACGCGCCGCCTTCGGCTTTGGCAAGCTGGTGGCGCTCGCCATTCTCCGTGGCGCGCACCGCAGCCGTGTCGTTGCTGAAGAAGTCGACAAAGACGAGGCTGTTGTCGGCGCAGCGATAGGTGCGGCTGGCCGTGATCGAAGGCGGAAGCTCGACCGGCGGGGCGTTCTTGAGGGCCTCGGCCTGCGGATCGGCCGGTCCGCCGATGACCTCAGGCTCGCTATTGCAGGCGGCGAGAGTGAACATGGCCGCCAGCGAGGCGGCCGCGAGGAGGGTGGGGGTCTTCATAGGTGGCGTTTTGCGACCGAGTCCCCACTCGTCAAGCGCGATGTTAACTTTTGGGGGGCCGAGCCGGGAATCTACGGGGAAAGCCGCATGGTGGAACTCGCCCTCGGCAGCCGCTATAGGAGCAATCATGCAGCGAGTTCGGATCGGCCTCACCGGCTTGGGATTCGTCTTCGTCGCGGTGCTTCTCGCCGCGGCCTTGACCGGAACCCCGCAGAATGAGGCGCCGATCACTTCAGAGGATCTGACCGGCGAGAATTCGGTCGCGGCCAACCAGGCCGCGCCGGAGGAGCCGCTTGCCCAGCTCGGCGTCGCCCCGCGCGCCGACGTCAATCAGGCCAATACGTCCGCATCCGCCCAGCAGTAATCTGGCCGCGAGGCCATTTCGACTTGGCGATTACTTGCGTCGCGGTCGCGACCCCGTTCGAGTCGTCCTCTGACGCCCGCGGAGGGGCGCACTTGCGCGCGTCGTTCACCAACAGCATTATCCACAGGGTTGCACACGTGAACAGCTGAAGAACAGTTCGGGGGAACAGAGTAGAAACAAAGTCTCGCGAGCCCTCTTTACCCACCAAATCCCCAAAAAACCCATCAAAACCCCTTCCATCCCCAAGCCATTTGGGGTAATCCCCAATTGCTAGTCAGGGGCTGTTCCCGATCATCGTGAACTGACGGCTGCGGCCGCACGGATGCGTGCGACCGCTGAGGAGCGGCCCCGTGTTTTGGGGGGGGTCGCTGGGGCGTCAGTGGAACGGGAGCATCTCTTCAGGGGAAGCGCGCTGAACGCGATCGACGCCAAGGGGCGTCTGTCGGTCCCTGCGTTCATCCGCCAGAAGATCGAGCGCCGCTCCGACGAGAAGCTCCTCGTCCTCAGCCCGCACCCCAGCTTCCAGTGCCTGGTCGGCTACGACACCAATTATTCGGCGGTGATGCAGGACAAGGCCGAGAAGCGCCTCGGCGAGAATCCTGACCCGCTCGCCGAGCTGGAAATGCAGGCGAGCCTGTTCGCCGGCACCGTCGACACACCCTACGACACGTCCGGCCGAATCATCCTCCCCCCGCGCCTCAAGAAGCGGGCCGGGATCGACGAGCTCGCCATGTTCGTCGGCATGGGCGGCGAGTTCCAGGTGTGGAACCCGCAGGTCGCGCTCACCTGCGAGGCCGCGGCCATCCGCGCCGTCGCTGCCGACCTGCTTGAAGAAAGGGGCGCGGCATGAGCGCCCTGACCGTGTCCAACGACAATGCGGCGCCGCACGTGCCGGTGCTCATCGACGAAGTCATGGCAGCGCTCGCCATTGCCCCCGGCGAGACTCATGTCGACGGCACCTTCGGCGCCGGCGGCTACAGCAAGGCCATGCTCGATTGTGGGGCGGCCCGTGTCTTCGCTTTCGACCGCGACCCCCTGGCGATCGAAGGCGGAGAGCGTATCGCGGCCGCCAGCGGGGGGCGCCTGGCGCTGGTTCCGGAGCGTTTTTCCCGGATGCGCCAGGCGCTTGCCGACCGTGGAGTCGACCAAGTCGACGGAGTTACGCTGGATATCGGCGTGTCGTCGATGCAGCTTGACCAGGCCGAGCGCGGTTTTTCGTTCCAATCGGACGGCCCGCTCGACATGCGCATGGGCCGCGAAGGGCGCAGCGCAGCCGACATCGTCAACGAGGCGGACGAGAGCGAGCTCGCGGACATCCTCTATCATTATGGCGAGGAGAAGCAGTCGCGCAGGATCGCCCGGGCGATCGTCGCGGCGCGGCCGATCACTCGTACCGGCGAACTGGCTGAAATCGTCCGCCGCGCCGTCGGCCATCATCCCGGCATCAAGAAGGATCCGGCGACCCGCACCTTCCAGGCGCTGCGCATCGCCGTGAACGAGGAGCTGGCAGAGCTCGAGGAAGGGCTCGAGGCGGCCGAGCAGGTGCTGAAGCCGGGCGGCCGGCTCGCGGTCGTCACCTTCCACAGCCTCGAGGACCGAATCGTCAAGCGCTTCCTCAAGGAGCGCAGCGGCGCGGCCGGCAGCGGATCGCGTCACCTGCCGGAGGCCAAGGCCGGCCCCGCGCCGACCTTCGAGGCGGTGGCGAAGGCGGTTCGCCCGTCCGACGCCGAAACCGAACGCAACCCGCGCGCACGTTCCGCAACGCTGCGCGCCGCACGGCGCACCGCCGCGCCGGCCCGGGCATCGAATATCAAAGGGAGGCACGCATGAGCGCCAGGAGCTTCAAGTCGGTCGGCTGGGTCGCCGGGATCGGCGCGGCCGCGCTCACCTGCTACATGTTCTCGCTGAGCGTCGCGTCGGAGCGCGCCGAGCTTGCCCAGCTCGACTCCCGGATCGTCGAGCTGAAGCAGTCGATCCGCACCCTGAACACCGAGCTCGGCACGCGCGGCCGAGTCCACCAGCTTCAGCATTGGGCGTCGGCCGACTTCGGCTTCACCGCCCCGACCGCCGGCCAGTTTCTCGAGAGTGAGGTCACGCTGGCGCAGCTGGAGCTGCCGTCCGAGGCGTCGCCGATGGATGCGCCGGTGCGCATGGCCACGGCGCCGCAGCCGGCCGCCACCATGCCGCAAGTCGTCCAGGCTTCGGCGCCGTCGGCCGCGTCCACTCCCGCGCGGCCGGTGGTGACCGTAGCCTCGCAGCCGCGCGCCGCTCAGCAGCCTCTGCTGCGCCAGGCGTCGGTGACCCGCACGTCGGCGCCCGCCGAAGCGCGCCCGGCAGCGGCGCAGCGCACACCCACTTCGCGGTCAGCTACTCCGCCGCAACGCGCCACGACCCGCGCCGCCTCGCTCCTCAACGAGCGCACGCTGCGCGAGCTGTCGGCCCGTGAACGCAGCGAGAGCCGCGCGACCGCGGGCGGCGAGGGTCGCTAATGGCGACACTCGCCGCGCATGTCCTGCCGGCTGCCGAAAATCCGAAGCAAGAGCAGGGGGGCATCGCCTACGACCGGCTGATGCTGGTCCTGCTGCTGTTCGCAGGCGCCGTGTTCCTGATCGGCGCCCGGCTGGCGCAGCTGCAGCTATCATCGGACACCGGCGGACGCAGCGCTGCCGCAGCGACTCTCCCGCCGCGCGGTGACATCGTCGACCGCAACGGGGTGGTCCTCGCCACCACGATCGAGGCCTGGGCGATCGGAGTCCAGCCGCGCAACATCATCGGCGACAAGGTCGAGCTCGCCGCCCGGCTCAACGAGCTGATGCCGGAGCAGAGCGCCGAATGGTATCTCACGCAGCTCCGCCGGGACGTCAGCTTCACCTATCTTCGCCGCCGCGCCGACGCCGAGCTGGTCGAGGCGGTGAACGCGCTCGGCGACCCCGGAATCACCTTCGCCCAGGAGCCGACCCGTCTTTATCCGCAGGCGGCGCTCGGCGCCCACCTGCTCGGCTGGCTTGACGACAGCGGCCACGGCGTCGCCGGAGTCGAGCGCTCGCTTGAGGAGACTCTGCTCGGCGAGGCCGGCCGCTCCCAGTCGCTGGCGCTGTCGATCGACAGCCGGGTCCAGGCCGCGATGGAGGCCGAGCTAGGCTGGGCGATGACCGAAATGCGCGCGATCGGCGGCACCGGAATCGTCCTCGACGTCGACACCGGCGAACTGATCGCGATGGCCTCGGCGCCCCAGTTCAACCCCAACGTGCCGGGGCAGGGCAGCAATGACGTCCGCCGCAACAACATCACCCAGAGCGTCTACGAGCTTGGCTCGACCTTCAAGCCGCTGACCGTGGCCGCTGCGCTGGATGCGGGCGTCACTCGCCCCAGCGAATATTGGGACACGACGACCGCGCTGATGGTCGGCCGTCATCGCATCGGCGACAGCCACCCGGCCGGCCGAGCGCTGAGCGTTCCTGAGATCCTGACCAAGTCTTCGAACGTCGCCACCGCGCGTATCGCTGACCGGCTGGGCGCTCAGCGAATGGACGCCATGTTCCGGGCGCTCCATTTCCACGAGAGACCGGCGATCGAGCTTCGCGAGCGCGGGGGCACGATCTATCCGCGCGAGTGGAGTCGGGCGACCCTGTTCACCACCAGCTTCGGCCACGGCATCGCGGTCACCCCGCTTCACCTCGCAAGCGCTTATGCGGCGCTGGTCAACGGCGGCCTGTGGCGCCCGGCAACCCTGCTGCGGCGCTCGCCGTCGCAGGTTCCCGCTGGCGAGCGGGTGTTCACGCCCGAGACCAGCCGGCGCATGCGCCAGATGCTTCGCCTTATCGTTACCAACGGCAGCGGCCGCCGCGCCGAGGCCGAGGGTTTTCGGGTCGGCGGCAAGACCGGCACCGCTGAGAAGCCGGGTGTCGGGGGTTATTCGCGCTCCGTGAACGTTTCGACCTTCGCGGCGGCTTTCCCGATGGATCGGCCGCGCTATGTGGTGCTCGTCATGCTCGACGCTCCCGAACGCACCGAGGCGAATCTCGGCCAGACCACTGCCGCCTACACCGCGGCGCCCGTCGTCTCGCGGGTCATCGCCCGCACCGGCGCGCTGCTCGGCGTGACGCCGTCGGCGACTCGCGACATCGATGTCTCCGACATCGCGCATCTGGTGCAGGGTGCGGCAGACTGATGCGCCTGGGAGCGCTGACCGGCGGTAGTGAGACCGCTTCGGTCACCGGTTTCGCGATCGACCATCGTAAGGTCGCGCCGGGAACGGTCTTCGGCGCCTTCCAGGGCACGCGCTTCAACGGCGAGGATTATATCGCCGACGCCGTGCGCTCCGGCGCCGTCGCCGTGGTGGCACGCCCGGAAACCAAGGTTGAAGGCGCGCTGCACATCGCCGCGCCCGAGCCTCGCCAGGAATTCGCCAAGCTGGCGGCGCGCTTCTTCAAGCCGTTCCCCAAGACCGTGGTCGCGGTCACCGGCACCAACGGCAAGACCTCGAACGTCGAGCTGACCCGCCAGTTGTGGCGGATGGCCGGGCATCCGTCCGCTAGCATCGGGACGCTGGGTGTCACCACCGCGGACGATCAGGTCACCACGGGACTCACCACGCCGGACATCGTGACTTTCCTGTCGAACATGGCCGGCCTCGCCAAGATGGGCATCACCCACGCGGCATTCGAAGCGTCGAGCCACGGCTTGTCGCAATATCGTACCGAAGGGCTTCCGGTTCAGGCTGCGGCTTTCACCAATTTCAGCCGGGACCATCTCGACTATCACGGCACGATGGAGGCCTATTTCGAGGCCAAGATGCGGCTGTTCAGCGAGGTGGTGGAGCCGGACGGGCATGCGATCATCTGGATGGACGATCCCAAGTCGGCCGAAGTGGCGCGGCGCGCGCAAGAGCGCGGGCTCAAGCTCATCACCGTCGGGACCAAGGGCGAGACCCTGCGCCTGATAGAGCGCGACCGGACCCCGCTCGGCCAGTCGATGATCATCGAGGCCGAGGGCAAGCGCCACAAGGTCACCCTCAATCTGATCGGCGCCTACCAGGCCGCGAACGCGCTGACCGCCGCGGGCCTCGTCATCGCCACCGGCGGCGACCTGGTGCAGACGCTCGCGAGCCTGTCACGGGTGCATCCGGTGCGGGGGCGGCTCGAGCGGGCGGTCATCACCCGCGCGGGCGCTCCGATTTATGTCGATTATGCCCATACGCCCGACGCGATCGAAGCTGCGATCCAGGCGCTTCGGCCGCATACCGAGAAGCGCCTGATCACCGTGTTCGGCGCCGGCGGCGACCGCGACCAGGGCAAGCGCCCGGAAATGGGCGAGGTCGCGCAGCGCCTTTCGGACGTGGTCATCGTCACCGACGACAATCCGCGCAGCGAGGATCCGGCGGCGATCCGCCGCGACATCCTCGCCGGTGCTCCGGGCGCGCGCGAAGTCGGCGGCCGCCGCGAAGCGATCGCCGCAGCGGTCGCCGAAGCCGGGGAGGGCGACATCATCCTGCTCGCCGGCAAGGGCCATGAGCAGGGACAAATTGTGGGTAACATGGTCCTTCCGTTTGACGACGTGACCGTAGCGCGCGAGTGCGCGGCATGACCGAAATTACTGCAGGGCGCCCAAGTCTCCGCTCGTCCCGAGCGCAGTCGAGGGGCGCCCGCTCAGAGTCCGTGCAAGCGCCCCTCGACTTCGCTCGGGACGAGCGGGGAGGCTGGAGCTGATGACGAGCCTCTGGACCTCCGCTGAAATCGCCGAGGCGACCGGCGGCACCGCTTCCGCCGACTTCTCGGTCACCGGAGTCGCCTTCGACTCGCGCGAGATCGGACCGGGCGACCTCTTCATCGCGCTGAAAGGCGAAACCACCGACGGCCACCGCTTCGTCGATAAGGCGGTCGCGGCCGGAGCCACTGGCGTGATCGTCAGCGAGCCGGTCAACGCGCTCCACGTTCTGGTGCCGGACACGACCCGGGCGCTGAACGACCTCGGCATTGCGGCGCGGTCGCGGACGTCGGCGCGCGTCATCGGAGTCACCGGGTCGGTCGGCAAGACCACCACCAAGGAAGCCCTGTTCGCGGCGCTCGACCGCGGCGCTCAGGACCGAGTCCACCGCTCGGTCAAGAGCTACAACAACCATACCGGCGTTCCCCTGAGCCTCGCCCGGATGCCGCGCGACACCCGCTACGCGGTGCTCGAGATGGGCATGAACCATTCGGGCGAGCTTCGCGCGCTCACCGCGATGGTGCGGCCGCACGTCGCCATCGTCACCGCCATCGCCAGCGCCCACCGCGAGTTCTTCGCCAGCGACGAGGACATCGCCGATGCCAAGGGCGAGATCTTCGAGGGGCTGGAGCCGGGCGGCGTCGCGATCATCCCGTTCGACAGCCCGCACCGCGACCGCCTGATCGCCGCGGCCGAGCCTCATGCCGACCGGATCGTCACTTTCGGCCTCGACAAGGGCGCCGACGTTCACGCCGCGTACGCGATGCCGGCCGACCGCGGCACGATGGTCTCGGCTAAGGTCGGCGACAGCCAGGTCAATTTCACTCTGCCCCAGCCGGGCCAGCACATGGTGTCGAACGCGCTGGCCGTGCTCGCCGCCGTTCAGGCGGTGGGCGGGGATCTCGGCGCGGCGGGGCTGGCGCTGGCCGAGCTCGGCGGCCTCAAGGGACGCGGAGAGCGGCACCGCATCGCGGTCGCCGGCGGCGAGGCGCTGCTGATCGACGAGAGCTACAATGCCAATCCGGCGTCGATGGCCGCAACCCTGGCGGTGCTCGGCGCCGAGAAGGTCGAGGGCCGGCGCATCGCCGTGCTCGGATCGATGAAGGAGCTGGGCGCGGAGTCCGATGCTTTCCACGCCGCCCTCGCCGAGCCGGTTCGTTCCGCGGGCGTCGAACGGGTCATTCTCGTCGGCGAAGAGATGACGGCGCTCGCGAAAGCCCTTGGCTATGAGGCCGAATTGACGCATGTGGCCGACGCGTCCGCCGCCACAGAGATCGTCCGCCAATCGATCCGCCCCGGGGACGCAATACTCGTCAAAGGATCCAATTCGCTGGGGCTCGCCAGGCTCGTCGAGGCGCTGGCGGGGGACAGGCCGTAATGCTTCTGCTGCTCGCTGATCTCTTCGGCAACGAAGGCATCTTCAATCTCTTCCGCTACATCACGTTCCGCGCCGGCGGTGCGACCGCGACCGCGCTCGTCGTCGGGCTGCTGATCGGGCCGCGCTTCATCGGCTGGCTTCGAGTCCGCCAGGGCAAGGGCCAGCCGATCCGCGACGACGGCCCGCTCACCCATCTCGCCAAGCGCGGCACTCCGACCATGGGCGGGCTGATGATCCTGACCTCGGTGCTGGTCGCGATGCTGCTGTGGATGGACCTCGAGAACCCGTATCTGTGGGCGTGCCTGTTCATCACCGCCGGCTTCGGCCTCATCGGTTTCCTCGACGATTTCGACAAGGTCACGAAACGCAGCCACAAGGGCGTGTCGGCGCGGATGCGGCTGCTGTTCGAGTTCGCGATCGCCGGCATCGGCGTGGCGATCATCGTGTGGTCCGCGGGCGGCGAACTCTATCTGCCCTTCTTCCAGGGGCCGGTGGTCGATCTCGGCTGGTTCTACATTCCGTTCGGAGCTCTGGTGATCGTCGGCGCGGGCAATGCGGTGAATCTCACCGACGGGCTCGACGGGCTCGCGACCATGCCGGTGATCATCGCCAGCCTCGCCTTCGTGGTGATCTCCTATCTCGTCGGCAACGCGATCTTCGCCAACTATCTCGGCATCCCGCACGTGCTCGGCGCGGGCGACCTCACCGTCCTGTGCCTGGCGATCGTCGGCGCGGGGCTCGCTTTCCTGTGGTTCAACGCGCCGCCGGCCGCGGTCTTCATGGGCGACACCGGCAGCCTTGCTTTGGGCGGAGCGCTTGGGGCGATCGCGGTCGCAACCAAGCATGAGATCGTGCTCGGGATCGTCGGCGGCCTGTTCGTGATGGAGGCGCTCTCCGTCATCATCCAGGTCTTCTTCTACAAGCGCACCGGCCGGAGAATCTTCCGGATGGCGCCGATCCACCACCATTTCGAGCAGAAGGGCTGGAGCGAGCCGACCGTGGTGATCCGGTTCTGGATCATCGCCTTCGTCCTGGCGCTGGCGGGCCTGTCCACGCTGAAGCTGCGGTGATCACGGCGCGCGCCTTCTCAGGGAAGAAATATGCCGTCCTCGGCCTCGCACGCTCCGGCCGCGCCACGGTCGAGGCGCTGCTCGCCAGCGGGGCGCAGGTGGTGGCGTGGGACGAGCGGGAAGAGGCGCGGAACGCGCTTGCGTCACATGAGGGGCTGAGCTTCGCCGACCCGCTGACCATTGACCTGACCGGCTTCGCCGGAGTGGTGGTGTCGCCCGGCGTGCCGCTCAACCGCCACCCGATCGCGCCGCATGCACGCGCGGCGGGGGTGCCGGTGATCGGCGACATCGAATTGTTCGCCCAGGCGCGGGCTGAGCTTCCGCCGCACAAGGTGGTCGGGATCACCGGCACCAACGGCAAGTCGACGACCACCGCGCTCATCCACCACATTTTGCAGACCGCGGGCGTGCCGACGACGATGGGCGGCAATATCGGCCTGCCGATCCTCGCCCAGGACCCGCTTCCGGAGGGCGGCGTCTATGTGCTGGAGCTCTCCAGCTACCAGATCGACCTCACCTACAGCCTCGACTGCGACGTCGCCGTGCTGCTCAACATCACGCCCGACCATCTTGACCGGTATGAGGGCTTCGAGGCCTATCGTGGTTCCAAGATCCGGCTGTTCGAGATGCAGTCTCGGCATGGCCGCGCGGTGTACAACTTCGATTCTGATGAGGCCCAATTCGTTCAAGAGGCTTTGGGGCGGCGGCAGGACGGCTTCTGGTTCACCCACGATCGCGTCGGACATCTTGCCGCCCAGAACGAATGGCCCACCCTACAGGGGCCGCACAATCTGCAGAACGCCTCGGCGGCTGTATCTACCTGCAACGCTCTGGGCGTGCCGCCTGAGGTAATTTCTGAGGGGTTGCGCACCTATCCCGGTCTTCCTCACCGGATGCAGCGGGTGGGCGAGAAGAACGGCATTCTCTTCGTCAACGACAGCAAGGCGACCAACCCGGATTCGACCGCTCCGGCGCTTGCCGCCTACCCGCACATCCACTGGATCGTCGGCGGGCTGGCTAAGACCGACGACCTCGGTCCGTGCGAGCAGCATCTCGATCATGTCCGCGCCGCCTATGCGATCGGCGAGTCCGGGCCGATGTTCGCCCGACTTCTCCACGGAAAAGTGCCGGTGACCGAGAGCCAAGTGCTTGAAAAGGCGGTGACCGACGCCGCGGCGGCCGCTAGACCGGGGGAGGTGGTGCTGTTGTCGCCCGCCTGCGCTTCGTTCGACCAGTTCAAGGACTATGAAGCGCGCGGCGAGGCGTTCCGCGCCGCGGTGGAGAAGTTGGCGTGATCGGGGGTGGCGTCATGAAGGCGGGAGCGGAGAAGAAAGCGCCGCGCTGGGGCGGGCGCTCCGACCTGTCGCCGGTCGGCCGCTGGTTCTGGGAGACCGACCGGGTCCTTCTCCTGCTCGTCGCGATCCTGATCGTCATCGGCCTGATCGCGGTCGCAGCGGCCTCGCCTGCGGCCGCCAGCCGCCTGTCCGGAGGCAACTTCCGCTACGCGCCGCTCCACTTCTTCACGTTGCAGCTGGTGTGGACGCTGGTCGCCATCCCGGTGATGATCTTCGTGTCGATGCTGCCCAAGACGATGGCCCGGCGGCTCGCTCTGCTCGGCGCCGGCATCGGCACGGTCGTTCTGATGCTGGTTCCGATCATCGGCATGGAGCGCAACGGCGCGGTGCGCTGGATCGACCTCGGAGTCACCAACGTCCAGCCGTCCGAGTTCCTCAAGCCGCTCTACATCGTCGCCATGGCCTGGCTGCTGTCCTTGAAGCAGAAGGACCCGCAGCTTCCGATGGTGACGGTGACCGCCTTGCTCACCGGGGTCATCGCCTTCGCGCTGATGCGCCAGCCCAACCTTGGCGAGACGGTGATCTTCGTGTCCTGCTGGGTCGCGCTGCTGACCCTGTCGGGCGCCAAGATGCGCTTCCTCTACATCCTCGCCGGCCTCGGCCTCGCCGGGATCGTGCTCGCCTACTTCTTCTATCCGGTCGCGACTGCGCGCATCGACGGTTTCCTGTTCGACGCCGGCGACAACGGCCAGACCGATGCCGCGCTTCGAACCCTCGTCTCGGGCGGCCTGTTCGGGCTCGGGCCGGGCGCGGGTGTCCGCAAGTTCCACCTGCCCGAGCCGCACACCGACTATATCTTCTCGGTGATCGGCGAGGAGTTCGGGATGCTCGCCTGCATCGCCATCGCCATCCTCTATCTGGCGATCATCGGGCGGGTGCTGATCCGGATGCTCAACGAGGAGGATATGTTCGTCATCCTCGCCGCCGGCGGCCTTGTCATCCAGATCGGGGTCCAGGCAATCATCAACATGGCGGTCAACGTCCACCTGCTGCCATCAAAGGGCATGACCTTGCCGTTCATTTCCTATGGCGGATCGTCGATGATCGCGCTTGCGATGGGCTTCGGACTGCTGCTCGCCTTCACCAGGCGAAACCCCTATCTGCACCGCTCCCCTTATGTTGTTCGCTGGAGTGGCCGCGAATGAGTGCTGCGCGTCCCCCTCGCCATTACGTTCTCGCCGCCGGGGGTACCGGCGGTCACATGATCCCGGCCCATGCGCTTGCCGAGGAGCTGATGCTTCGCGGTCACCATGTCGCTCTGATCACGGACGAGCGCGGCGCGCGCATCCCGGGCCTGTTCGAGCAGGTGCCGGTCCATGTCCTGCCCGCCGGCCGCCTCAGCAAGAACCCGATCGGCCTGCTCCGCGCCGCCCGGGCGATCTTGACCGGCCGCGACATGGCGGTCCGGCTCTACGAGAGCTTCGATCCGGCGGCCGTCGTCGGCTTCGGCGGCTATCCGGCGCTTCCGGCTTTGCTCGCAGCGCGCAAGCTCCGCATCCCGACGGTGATCCACGAGCAGAATGCCGTGCTCGGCCGGGTCAACCGGCTGATGGCGCGGCGGATGGACGCGATCGCCACCGCGTACGACAAGGTCGACCGGCTTCCCTCCGGCGTCGGCGACAAGGTCCATATCGTCGGCAACCCGGTCCGCGACGAGGTCCTGCAGCTTCGCGAACAGCCTTTCCCGCTCTTGAGCGAGGACGGCATCTTCCGGGTCCTCGTCACCGGCGGCAGCCAGGGCGCCACCGTCCTGTCGAGCACGGTGCCCGAAGGCCTCGGCCTCCTGCCCGAACATTTCCGCCGCCGCCTGCAGGTCACCCAGCAGTGCCGGGCCGAGGATATCGAGCAGGTGCGCGCGCGCTATGCCGAGCTCGGCATTCCCGCCGATCTCGCCACCTACATCACCGACATGCCGGACAAGCTCGCCTGGTCGCACCTCGTCATCGCCCGCGCCGGCGCCTCGACCATCGCCGAGCTGACCGCGGCCGGCCGGCCCGCCATCCTCATCCCGCTGCCGTCCGCGACCGACGATCACCAGACCGCCAACGCCCGCGAGATGGCGCGCTCCGGCGGCGCCCGGGTCATCGCCCAGCACCAGTTCACCCCGGTCGAGCTCGCCAAGCAGATGCAGAAGCTCGGCCTCGAGCCGCAGGCCCTCGCCAACGCGGCATCACGCGCCCGGGCGGTCGGCCGGCCCCATGCCGCGCGCGACCTCGCCGACCTCGTCGAGCGCACCGGCAGCGGTCCGGAGCCGGTGACTCTGCCGATCCACGAGAAGATCAAGAAGCCGATCGCCGGCGGAGCCTACGCATGAAGCACCAGGTCGGAATGCGCGGCGCGCTCCAGGAAATCGGCACCATCCACTTCGTCGGAATCGGCGGCATCGGCATGTCCGGCATCGCCGAGGTGATGCACATCCTCGGTTACAAGGTTCAGGGTTCCGACGCCGCCGAGGGTTATCGCATCGAGGCGCTGCGCAAGCTCGGAATCCCGGTCGCGATCGGCCACAATGCCGACAACCTGGGCGACGCTGCCGTGGTGGTCATCTCGACCGCCGTGAAGCGCGACAACCCCGAGGTCGAGGCGGCCTATGAGCGCCGGATCCCGGTCGTTCGCCGCGCCGAGATGCTCGCCGAGCTGATGCGGCTGAAGTCGACGATCGCCGTCGCCGGCACCCACGGCAAGACGACCACCACGTCGCTGATCGCCGCTTTGCTTGACGCGGGCGGGATCGATCCGACGGTGATCAACGGCGGCATCATCAACGCCTATGGCTCAAACGCCCGCCTGGGCTCGTCCGACTGGATGGTGGTCGAGGCCGACGAGAGCGACGGCTCGTTTCTTCGCCTCGACGGCACCATCGCGGTCGTGACCAACATCGATCCCGAGCATCTCGACCATTATGGCTCGTTCGAGAAGGCGAAGGACGCCTATGTCGAGTTCGTCGAGAACGTGCCTTTCTACGGCGCAGCTCTCCTGTGCGTCGATCACCCCGAGGTGCAGGGAATAATCCCGCGGCTTCGCGACCGGCGCGTCGTGACCTACGGCTTCGCCGCCCAGGCGGACGTTCGCGCCGACAATGTCGAGCCCTTCCCCGGGGGCAACCGTTTCGACGTCGCGATCCGCGACCGCCACGGCGCGGTGCGGACCATTGAGGGCGTCACTCTTCCCATGCCCGGCCGGCACAACATCCAGAACGCGCTCGCCGCGATTGGCGTCGCGGCCGAGATGGGCATTTCCGACGAGGTGCTCGCGCACGGCTTCGAGAAGTTCGACGGGGTCAAGCGCCGCTTCACCAAGGTCGGCGAAGTCCAGGGCGCGATCGTCATTGACGATTACGGCCACCATCCTGTCGAGATCAAAGCGGTCTTGTCCGCGGCCCGCGAGGGCGCGCAAGGCAGGGTGATCGCGCTTGTCCAGCCGCACCGCTACACCCGGCTTCGCGACCTGATGGACGAGTTCCAGGGCGCCTTCAACGACGCCGACATCGTCCTGGTTGCGCCGGTCTATGCCGCCGGCGAGGAGCCGATCGACGGCGTCGACAGCGCCGCTCTGGTTGAGGGCCTCAAGGAGCGCGGCCACCGCGCCGTCCGCGCGGTCGAGAGCCAGGAGGACGCCTGCCAGGCGCTCCGCGACATCGCCGCGCGCGGAGACATGATCATCTGCCTCGGCGCGGGCGACATCACCAAATGGGCCGCGGGGCTGGCGGACGGCATCAACCGCGCGAGGCTCAACAAATGAGCGCGGTGGCCGAACTTCCCCGGGTGCGTGGCCGGCTGACCGAACAGGCGCCGCTGGCGCCGCTCGTCTGGTTCAAGGCGGGCGGCCCCGCGCAGTGGCTGTTCGAGCCGAAGGACGTCGAGGATCTGTCCGACTTTCTCGCCGGCCTCGATCCGGACGTACCGGTCATGGGTCTCGGCCTTGGCTCCAACCTGATCGTCCGAGACGGCGGCGTCCCCGGCGTGGTGGTCCGCCTCGGCAAGCCGTTCGCGAAGGTCGAGCGGATCGACGACACGACCCTTCGCTGCGGCGGCGGCGCTTCGGGCATTCTCGTCTCGTCGAACGCGCGCGACGCCGGCATCGCCGGCCTCGAATTCCTGCGCTCGATCCCCGGCACCGTCGGCGGCTTCGTCCGCATGAACGGCGGCGCCTATGGCCGCGAGGTCAAGGACGTGCTGGTCGAGGCGGAGCTGGTGCTTCGCTCGGGCGAGCGGACGACTCTGCCGCTCGACGCGCTCGGCTACACCTACCGCCACAGCGAGCTGCCCGACGGCGCGATCGTCGTCGGCGCGGTGTTCCGCGGCGAGCCCGGCGAGCCCGGGGCGATCCAGGCCGAGATGGACCGCATCGCCTCCGAGCGCGAGGCCTCCCAGCCGCTCCGCTCGAAAACCGGCGGCTCGACGTTCAAGAACCCCCCGGGCACGAAGGCGTGGAAGGAAGTCGACGCCGCCGGCTGCCGCGGACTCACCATCGGCGACGCCCAGGTGTCGGAGAAGCATTGCAACTTCCTCCTCAACCTCGGCTCGGCCACCGCGGCCGATATCGAGGCGCTCGGCGAGGAAGTGCGTCGGCGGGTCAAAGCCAATTCGGGCGTCGAGCTTGAATGGGAAATTCAGCGTGTTGGAGTGAGTGGGTAATGAAGAAGCTGCACATCGCGGTCCTGATGGGCGGCTGGTCGGCCGAGCGGGAGGTGTCGCTCACGTCCGGCAACGGAGTCGCCGACGCGCTCGAGAGCCGGGGCCACCAGGTCACGCGCATCGACATGGACCGCAACCTCGCCCAGGTCATCGCCGGCGTCCGCCCCGACGTCGTGTTCAACGCGCTCCACGGCACGCCCGGCGAGGACGGCACGGTGCAGGGCATGCTCGACCTGATGCAGGTGCCCTACACGCATAGCGGCCTCGAAACCTCGGTGGTCGCGATCGACAAGGAGCTGACAAAGAAGGTCCTCGTCCCAGCCGGAATCCGAATGCCGGACGGGAAGATCGTCGAGAGCGAGAGCCTCTATCGCGGCGATCCCATGGCGCGGCCCTATGTGCTGAAGCCGGTCAATGAGGGTTCCTCGGTCGGAGTCGCGATCGTCACCGACAGCGGCAATTACGGCAACCCGATCGGCCGCGACGTGAAGGGGCCGTGGCAGGAATTCGATCATCTCCTCGCCGAGCCCTTCATCAAGGGCCACGAGCTCACCGTGGCGGTGCTCGGCAACGAGGCGCTGGCGGTGACCGAGCTGAAGCCGACCCAGGGCTTCTACGATTACGACGCCAAATATACCGACGGCCTCACCACCCATGTCTGCCCGGCGCAGATCCCGGACACCGTCCGCGATGCCGCGATGACGATGGCTCTGAAGGCGCACCAAGTGCTCGGCTGCAAAGGCACGTCGCGGTCGGACTTCCGCTGGGACGACGAGATGGGGGTAGAGGGCCTTTATTTGCTCGAGGTCAACACGCAGCCCGGCATGACCCCGCTCAGCCTGGTGCCCGAGCAGGCCAAGTATCGCGGCATCAGCTACGCCGACCTCGTCGAGCGGATCGTCGCCGAAGCATTGGGCATCTCACCATGACCGCCGCTCGCATCGCCCGAGGTTCGCAATCTTCCGCGCGCCGCCCGGCGAGCCGCAGCGGCGGCCGTTCTGCGCCGGCCCGCAAGCGCTCGAGCCCGAATAAGAAGCAGCCCGGCCTGATTGAGAGCCTGCCGGTCTCCTCCGCGACCATGCGGCGGCTGACCATGTGGGGCGTTGCGATCGTGCTCCTCGTCGTCGGGGCGGCGGCCGCAGTGGCGCTTCGCCTGCCGCAAATGGCCGGGACGGCGATCGGCGAGCAGGTTGGCGCGACCGGTTTCGAGGTGCGCCGGGTCGAGCTCCGCGGCCTCAACCGGATGGACCACAACACGGTCTACAACGCCGTGCTCGACCAGCCGTCGCGGGCGATGCCCTTGGTCGACCTCGACGCGATCCGCGCGCGGCTGATGTCTTTCCCCTGGATTAAGGATGCGCGCGTGTCGCGCCGGCTTCCGGACACGCTGGTTGTCGAGGTCGTGGAGCGCAGCCCGGCAGCCTTGTGGCAGAACGGGCGGCGTCTGTTCCTGATCGATGCCGAAGGCGTGGCGCTTCGCGAAGTGCATCCCGAGGCGGTGCCGACGCTCCCGGTGGTCGCCGGTCCGGGCGCCCAGCGGCAGGTGAACCAGCTCGGTGCCCTGCTGGAGGCCTCGCCGCGGCTTCGCCCGCTGCTCGCCAGCGCGACCTGGATCGGCGACCGGCGCTGGGACCTCAAGTTCCGCACCGGCGAGACCCTGGCCCTGCCGGAAGGGATGGAGCCGGCGCAGCGCGCCCTCCGCCGCTTCGCCGACATGGACCAGCGCCGCCAGCTGCTCGGCGGCAACTTCGTGCGCTTCGACATGCGCATCGAGGGGCGGATGATCGTCCGGTTGAAGCCCGGCGAGAATGGCGAGCTGCCGTCGGTGGCGCCGCCGGTCGCCGCGGGCCAGTCCCCTGAACAAATGGCGAGGACGATTTGATCGTGAAGCGTCCGACGCCCACCGTCCAACGCACTCTCGTCGGCGCTCTCGACGTCGGCTCGTCGAAGGTGTGCGCGCTGATCGCCGAGCCGGGCGAGGACGGCGCGCTCAACATCCTCGGCACCGGCCAGCGCGCCAGCCGCGGGGTGAAACGCGGCTTCATCTCCGACATGGCGGCGTGCGAGGCGGCGATCCGCGAGGCCGTCGAGCAGGCAGAGCGCATCGCCGCGACGCGCGTCGAGCAGGTCTATGTCGGCTTTTCGGCCGGCGGAATGGTCAGCGACGTCGCCAATGTCGAGGTGGCGATCGGCGGGCGGCAGATCGGCCAATCCGATATCGACGCCTTGCTCGACGCAGGCCGCGACGCGATCGACCCCAAGGACCGCACCATTCTCCACGCGGTGCCCGCCTTCTACACGCTGGACGGGCTCGACGGGGTGAAGAAGCCGCTCGGCCTCCACGCCGACAAGCTCGCGGTCGACATCCATCTCGTGGCCGCCGAGCCGGCGCCGGCCGCCAACCTCGACCTGTGCGTCCGCTCCGCCCACCTCGGTGTCGAGGCGATCGTCGCCTCGCCCGTGGCGACCGGCAAGTCGTGCCTCAGCGACGAGGAGCGCGAGCTCGGCGTCGCTCTCGTCGAGCTGGGCGCCGGGGTGACCAACGTATCAGTGTTCGCGGTCGGCACGCTCGCGGGGCTCAAGTCGATCCCGATGGGGGCGGGCGACATCACCGACGACATCGCTTCGACCTTCGGCACTCGGCGCGCCGAGGCGGAGCGGATCAAATGCTTCTACGGCTCGGCGTCGACGACGCCGCGCGACAATCACGACATGATCGAGCTGGCGCCGATCGCCGGCGGCGGAGACGGCGTGGAATCCGCGCGCATCACCCGCGCCGAGCTAGTCGCAGTGATCCGCCGCCGGCTCGATCAGCTCACGGGCGAGATCGCGGCGGCGCTGAAGCAGCTCGGCTTCTCCGGCCCACTCGGACGCCAGGTGGTGATCACCGGCGGCGGTGCGGAGCTCAAGGGCATCGCCGACTACCTCCAGGGCGCGCTCGGACGCACCGTCCGGGTCGGCCGTCCGCGTCTGCCCGGCTTGCCTGAAGCACATAGCGGCCCGGCTTTCGCAACTTTGGCGGGCCTCGCGCAGTTTGCTGGATCGGATGAGCTTGACCTGCGCGTCCGCATGGTCCGCCCCTCGAAAACCGGCGGCCGCGCCTCGTCAGGCAGTGTTTTGCAGAGGCTGATCACAGCTTTCAGGAGTGGTTATTAACAGCTTTATCCACCGCCATGCTGTTTTTGCTCGCACGGCCGAATCGCATGGTGCAGAAAGGCTTAACTAGGTTTTTCACGCCCGCGATCGAGGAACAGGGGAGAAGTGAATGAGCATCGATTTCATCCGTCCGGAAGTTGAGGAGCTCCGGCCACGGATCAGTGTGATCGGCGTGGGCGGGGCCGGCGGCAACGCGGTCGCCAACATGATCCACTCCGATGTTCAGGGCGTCGACTTCGTCGTCGCCAACACCGACGCGCAGGCGCTCAACCACAGCCTCGCCGATCGCAAGATCCAGCTCGGCCACAAGATCACCCAGGGTCTCGGCGCGGGCGCCCGTCCGGAGATCGGCAAGGCCGCGGCCGAGGAAGCGCTTGCCGAGATCGAGCAGGCGCTCGAGGGTGCGCATATGTGCTTCATCGCTGCCGGCATGGGCGGCGGCACCGGCACCGGCGCGGCCCCGGTCATCGCCAAGGCGGCGCGCGACAAGGGCATCCTCACCGTCGGCGTCGTCACCAAGCCGTTCAGCTTCGAAGGCAACCGCCGCGCCCGCTCGGCCGAAAACGGCATTTCCGAGCTTCAGCAGCATGTCGACACGCTGATCGTCATTCCCAATCAAAATCTCTTCCGCATCGCCAACCCGAACACGACCTTCAAGGAAGCGTTCATCATGGCGGACGAGGTCCTCCAGCAGGGCGTCCGCGGGATCACCGACCTCATGGTCATGCCCGGCCTCATCAACCTCGACTTCGCCGACGTCCGCTCGGTGATGAGCGAGATGGGCAAGGCGATGATGGGCACCGGCGAGGCCGAGGGCGACAACCGCGCCATCGCCGCCGCCGAGCAGGCGATCGCCAACCCGCTTCTGGACGGCGTCTCCATGCGCGGCGCCAAGGGCGTGATCATCTCGATCACCGGCGGCGAGGACATGCGCCTGATGGAGGTCGACGAGGCCGCCAACCACATCAAGGACCTGGTCGATCCGGATGCCAACATCATCTGGGGTTCGGCGTTCAACAACGACCTCGAGGGCAAGATCCGTGTGTCGGTCGTCGCGACCGGAATCGACGCCGAGGCGGTGACCCAGGCTCCGGTCCAGCCGGCCAAGGTCTTCGCCTTCCCGGGCAGCCGCACCATGGACAGCCAGAAGGCCGCCGCTCAGCCCACGCCGGAGCCGGCCGCGCCCCCGATGGCCGACCCGGAGCCGATCGCCGCCCAGGCCGAGGAAGAAGAGACGCTGGAGCTTCCGGCGGAGGCCGAGGTCAGCGACGAGCTTCTGCTCGGCGAGGTCGACATGGTCGCCGACGAGGAGCCGCGGCCGGAGCCGCAGCCCGAGACCCGCTCCTGGGTCGCTCAGGAGCAGGAGGCGCCGCGCGCTGCCGAGAAGTCCGCCCCGCGCAGCGAGGGCGGTACCTTGTTCGAGCGCATGTCCAACATCGCCCGCGGCGCAGCCAAGGCGCAGGTCGAGGACGAGGGCCCGCGCATGCGCCGCGAGCGCGATCCGCTGGACATCCCGCGCTTCCTTAACCGCCAGAACAACCAATAAGCCTGGCCTTCCGAGGCTGGTGGAGAGGGCGGCGGTTCTTCCGTCGCCCTTTTTGTATCGGCGGTGATGCAACCCAACCCTTTCCCGCACCGACTGGCCGCAACTCCAGCGGGTTGGTCATTGTCGTTAAACATGGTTCGAGGTCTAACCGGGTCATGACTTTCGCACGGGGACGGGGACTCCGCGGCGCTTTGCTCGCTGCGGTTGCTGGAACTTTGTCGTTCGCCGCGCCGGCCGCTGCCCAGTCGGGGGCGCCGGGCGCCGATTTGCGCCGGCAGCTCACGACGCTTGCGGACAATCCCGACAGCGTCGCGGCGCTGATCGACGCCGGCCGCGCCGCGCTCGACCTCGGCGACGGCACCGCCGCGCTGGGCTTCTTCACCCGCGCCGCCGAGCTGGCGCCGCGCGACGCCCGCGCCAAGGCCGGCCTCGCCGCCGCCAACGTCCACAACGGCAACACGCTCGAGGCGCTTAGGCTGTTCCAGGAAGCGCTGTCGCTCGGTCATCTCGAGGCTGCACTCGCCGGCGATCGCGGGCTCGCCTACGACCTCATCGGCCAGCCCGCCCGCGCCCAGCAGGATTATGTGCTGGCGCTGCGCCATCGCGAGGATCCCGAGATCCGCCGCCGCCTGGCTCTGTCGCTTGCGATCACCGGGCAGCGCGAACCCGCCCTTCGCGTTATCGAGGGCCTGGTCCGGAGCGGAGATCGCGCGTCGCTGCGCACCCGCGCCTTCGTGCTCGCACTGAGCGGCGACGCCGTGGGGGCGCGCGACGCGGCCCGCGCCGCAATGCCGAACGGCTCCGCCGACGCGATGGTGCCGTTCCTCCAGCGCATGGCGAACCTGTCGCCGGTGCAGATGGCGTCGGCGGCCCATCTCGGGCGCTTCCCAACCACCGGCGGCGGTGCGCGCGCATCGCTGTCCGCCGACCCGGGTGCCCTCGCATTCGCGGGCGGCAGCGCCTCGCCGCTCCAGGGCCGGCTGCCAATTGCGGTCGCCTCCACCGCGGATCGTCGCCGGCCGGGCGCAGCGCAGACTCCGGTCCGCGTCGCGGAGACGCGGCGCACCACAACGCCGCCCACGACGACCAGCCGCCCGCCCGCCGCCGCCGCGGCCGTCACGACCCCGCGACTGGCGATCAACCTGCCGCATCCGCATGAGCCGCTTACGCGCACCGCATCGGCTCCGGCTTCGGCTCCGACGCTGACGGCTCAGGTCCAGGCGCCGGTCGAGCTTGCCGGGGTGAGCACTACGACGGCCGCGGCGCCCGCCGTCGTTCAGCCGGCCGCGCCGGATCCGGGCGCATGGGAACGGCTCGGCACGGCCCAGGCGGTCCGCCAGGCGATGACTCAGCCCGCCCCGGTGCAGACCGCGGCAATCGAGGCTCCGGCGACCCAGCCGGCGGCGTCCCGGATCGACTTCACCGATGTCGCCGCCGCCATTTCCGCCTTGCCCGTGGAGGCCGAGCGCGCCGCCGCGCCGGCGGTCACTCGCCAGGTTCCGGCGCAGCAGCCGATCGTGAGCCAGCCGCGCAATTCGACGCCGCAGCGCAATAGCGCGACCCGCACGGCGCGCGCCGAAACGCCCGCGGCGACCGGCCGCAATAGCGCCGCGACGACGCGCAGTGCAGCCGCCACGGGCCGCAACGCCACGGCCTCCAACCGCAACACGGCGCGCACCCAGACCCCTGCGCAGCGCCATCCGGAGCGCCTCTGGGTGCAGATCGCGACCGCCGCGCGCGGCGCGCTGCCCGGCGAATATGCCCGGCTCCGGCGCGTCGCGCCCGAGCTTCTGCGCAACCGCAACGCCTACACCGCACCGTCGGGAAGCAGCGCCCGACTGCTGGTCGGACCGTTCGCAACTCCGGCCGAGGCGCGGGCCTTCATCAACCGGCTGAACCGCGAGGACATCAGCGCCTTCGCCTGGTCAAGCACCGCCGGCCAGGAAGTCGCGCAGGTCCCAGCCGGTCGATGAATCTCGCTCCCTACGGCTGCGACCCAGCGCGCAGCCGCGGCCGGCGCCACGAAGAGGATCCAGCGCCCCAGCGCGGGCCGCGCGATGCCTTCCAGCGCGACCGCGACCGGATCATCCACTCCGTTCCGTTCCGTCGCCTGCGCGGCAAGACCCAGGTCTTCGTCGCGCCCGACGGCGACCATTTCCGCGTGCGCCTCACCCACAGCATGGAGGTCGCCCAGATCGGGCGGGCAGTGGCGCGGACGCTGCGGATCAACGAGGACCTGACCGAGGCTTTGTGTCTTGCCCATGACATCGGCCATCCGCCGTTCGGCCATGCCGGCGAGGACGCGATCGACGCGGCGATGGCGCCGGCGGGAGGCTTCGACCATAACGCCCACACGCTTCGCCTGCTGACCAAGCTCGAGACGCCATATCCCTGCTTCGACGGCTACAATCTCAGCTGGGAAACGCTGGAGGGGCTCGCCAAGCATAACGGCCCGGTCGCCGAGCCGACCTGGGCGCTGGCGGAAGCGAATTCGGGCTTCGATCTCGACCTTGAGACCTGGCCGAGCCTCGAGGCTCAGGTTGCCGCGCTGGCCGACGACATTGCCTATGACAATCACGACATCGACGACGGCCTTCGCGCCGGCCTGTTCAGTCTGGACGAGGTGCTCGAGGTGCCGCTCGTCCGCCGCGGCTGGGAAGAGGTTCGGGCGCGTTACCCGGATGTGCCGGTTGAGCGGCTGACCGGCGAGCTCGTCCGCCACCAGATCGGCGTCATGGCCAACGACCTGCTGGCCGAAACAAGCCGCCGCGTTGATGAGGTGCGGCCGAGGAGCCCCGATGACGTCCGCGCCGCCGGCCGCGCGCTCGCCGCTTTCTCCGCGCAGATGGCCGCCGAGGAACGCGTCCTCAAGCGCTTCCTCTACGCCCGAATGTACGACGCGCCGAAGGTCAAGGCGGTGAGGGAGCGGGCGCAGGCGGTGATCGCCTCCTTGTTCGCGGCTTATTGCGAGGACCCGTCGCGCCTGCCGAAGTCGCGCCGCTGTCTTTCCGGCGACCCTACCGCCACCCTGCGCGCGATCGGCGACTATGTCGCCGGCATGACCGACCGCTTCGCGATCAAATGCTACGAGGAACTCATCGGCCCCGCGGAGTTGCCTGAGGGGTTCTGACGTCGTGGCCGCCGATTGTGCGCCGCGGAAGGTCACACGAAAGTCACACCAAAACGCGCTGGCGGCAGCCGGTCTGCGCGGTTCGGCGGAGCCGTGAAGTTCACGAAGTTCACGACGTCCCGGGATCTGCGCATGTGCGGAAACGATGGAGACGCCGGATACCGCGAAAGGTCCCCAATGTTCGCACTGCCCATGAGCCGGCTTGCTCGTGCGGGAGCGGGCGGCGGCGCAGGGCGATGGGTTTGATTCGGCATGCCGCCGAGCAAATAAAACGAAATCCTATTTCGCAATGTTCTTTTTATGTTCTGATACTGGAGCGGCCGCTTTGCGCCGATACTGTTGAAAAACTCCCGCTTGCTCCGGTGTTGAGGCTCTGATTCACTGCTTTTGGGTAGCGGGAGCCGGGCCGATGATGGGTGAGCGCCAGACCGATCAGCCGGAGTTGTTCTA
>JBKBPQ010000025.1:0-20977 GCA_046293155.1 Allosphingosinicella sp.
GCGAGCTATCTCGCCAACAACCCGGTGGTCGACGGCCGGATCGTCGGAGTCGTCAACCTCGACATGCCGATCCTCAGCTACGACTTCCAGGACGTCATCGCGTTCGGCTCCGAGCATTCGGAGATGGGCCCGATGGTTAGGCGCGCGGCCGAGGCGATGAACGTGCGCCTGTCCGACGACCCGCTTCCCGAGGAGGGCCTGTTCACCCGCTCGGATCACTATCCGTTCGTCCAGGCGGGCATTCCGTCGGTGTTCCTGATGACGGGCTTCGAGAATGGCGGCGAGGAGCGTTTCCGCGGCTTCCTTGCCGGCAACTATCACGGCGTCGAGGACGAACTGGGCCAGCCGTTCAACTGGCGCGCCGGTGCCCGCTTCGCCGAGCTCAACTACCGCATCACCCGCGAGCTGGCGAACGCGCCGCAGGCGCCGCGCTGGTATCGTGGCAGCTTCTTCGGCGACACCCTGGCCGGCAATCAGCCGCGGGCGGAGCGTCCGGCGACCGCGACCGGCGGATCGAACTGAGGCTTGCGGCCCGGACGGGCGGCGCGCGCGCACTCGGCGCGCTCGGCGCTCATCCGGGCGTGGAGCTCGGTGAGCGTCGTGAAGCGGCCGCCTATACGATCGCGGAAATAGGTCAGCACCTGCTCGATGGTGGCGAGGAAGGCAGCGAGCTCCGCTTCGGAGCGAACATAAGGTGTATTGCCGGGCACCAGGCTCGGGCTGTGATAGACGAGCGTGAACACCTGCTGCCCCTGCTTCACCAGGGCGTCGAGAAGCCGGCATTGCTCGGGCGCGGAGATGCCTTCCGGGCTCAGGCGCGAGCGGGTGACGAGGCCTGCTTTGCCGAGCAGGCCGGGAATGTGGAGTTTCGCCGCGCCCGGATTGTCGAACAGATGCGCGATCGCAGGCCCGACTCCCGCGAGACGGCCGAAGAAGCCGTTGGTGACCGGCACTTCGAGGACGTTGGGCGCAGCATAGAGCCAGTGCGGCTCGGCGCAGGCGCGGGCGAAGTCGGGGCCGCCGTCGCGGCGCATATCGTGATAGGGAAGAAGGCTGCAATCGACCTTGTAGCCGAGCGCTGAGATGGCGCGGGCTGTGCTTGCGCCGAAGCCGTGACGGCCCGCCTTGAAGACGGTCGGCCGTTCGCCGAACGCGGACTCGATCGCCTCGGTCAGCGCCGCGATCTTCGACCGCTCGAGCGACGGCGGCAGGTTGCACTCATAGGAATTGCGGCTGGTGACCTTCTCCTGGTGGGGAGGCGTGACCCACGGGTGCAGGTGAGCGCCAATTTCCGCCCTGCCCTCCTCCTTGAGCCGGCGAAGGAACGCCACCGCGGCTGGATCGGTCGCGACCGGATAGTCGATGACATAGGTCGGAACGACGCCGAGGCGGTCGTAGATCCGGTGAGCGGCGGCCTGGGCGGGAATGGAACGGGTTGCGGTGTTGGCGCGCGAAAAGGGCTTCGACCAGTCGAACTCCTCCTCGGTGTCGACGATGACGAGGAGCTCAGGCGCGCGCGCGCTCATGACGGCGCGCTGGGGCGCGCCATCGCGTGGACCGCGTCTGCAACCGCTGCCGTCATCCAGCCTCCGCCCAAAGGAGGCTCTCTAAGCCCCTCATCGTAAAGGAAGCATGTAGGCGAGCGGTCAGGCCACCTTGAGCTGATAGGTTCGATATTGCTCGCGAAGCGCCGTCTTGAGCAGCTTGCCGGTCGCGGTGTGCGGCAGGCTTTCGACGAACAATATCTCGTCCGGGAGCCACCATTTGGCGACATGGTTGGCGAGATGCGCGGTGATCGTGTCCGCATCGACGTCTGAGCCTTCCTTGCGGACGACGAGGAGCAGCGGCCGCTCGTCCCATTTCGGGTGGGGCACCCCCACCGCCGCCGCCTCGGCGACACCGGGACAGCAGACAGCGGCATTTTCGAGCTCGATCGAGCTGATCCACTCGCCGCCCGACTTGATCACGTCCTTGGAGCGGTCGGTGATCTGCATGACTCCGTCGGGGTGGATGACGGCGACGTCGCCGGTGTCGAACCAGCCCTCGGCGTCGGTCGCCGACTGCTCCTCCTTGAAATAGCGCTCGATGACCCAGGGGCCACGGACCTGGAGCCTCCCCGAGCTCTTGCCGTCGCGGGGCTGCTCGCGGCCCTCGTCATCGACGATTCGCATCTCAACCCCGAACGGTGCCCGGCCCTGCTTGCTGATGACGTCGATCTGCTGGTCGAACGAGAGCTCGTCCCAGTCGTGAGGGCGCGCTCCGACCGTGCCGATCGGCGACATCTCGGTCATGCCCCAGGCATGGGCGACGCTGACTCCGCGCCTCTCGAAAAACTCGATCATCGCGCGCGGGGCGGCGGAGCCTCCGATCGTGACCATCTTGAGCGGTCCCAGGTCGCGCCCGGTCTGGTCGACATATTGCATCAGGCCGAGCCAGACCGTGGGGACCGCCGCGGTATGGGTGACGCCTTCGTCGTGGATCAGGTCGCACACGGCGCTGGGCGTGTAGTCGGCGGTGCACACCAGCTTGCAGCCGGCGATCGGCGCAGCGAAGGGCAGGCCCCAGGCGGCAGCGTGGAACATCGGCACGATCGGCATCGCGACCGCTCGGCGTCCTACCCCGAACACGTCCGGTGCGACCTCGGCCATGGCGTGGATGACGGTCGAGCGATGCTCGTAGAGGACGCCCTTGGGATTGCCGGTGGTGCCGCTCGTGTAGCAGAGCATGCACGGCTCGCGCTCGTCGCCCTCTACCCAGCGATAATCGTCGCTCTCGGCGGCGATCAGCGGCTCGAATTCACCGTCGGGACCGTCGAAGCAGACATAGTGCTCCACCGTCTTGAGATGCGGCTTCAGCGCCTCAATGAGCGGCCGGAAAGCGTGGTCGTAGAAGAGGACCCGGTCCTCGGCATGGTTGAAGATGTAGACGAGCTGCTCGGTGAACAGGCGCGGGTTCACGGTGTGGATGATTCCGCCCATGCCGATCGTGCCGTACCATGCGACGATGTGGCGGCTGTGGTTCATCGCCAGGGTGGCGACGCGGTCCTCGCGCTTGATGCCGAGCCGTTCCAGCGCCCTGGCGAGCTTGCGGGCGTCGCGGGCGATGCCGGCATAGGAGGTGCGGGTGACGCTGCCGTCCGCCCAGCGCGAGACGATCTCGCGGGAGGCGTGCTCCTTCTCGGCATAATCGATCAGCCGGGTCACCCTCAGCGGCCAATTCTGCATCGCACCAAGCATCGTCACTCTCCCGGTCTTTTTCGGGAGTGTAATCATGGATGGCCGGCACTGTGAAGGGAGCCGCTAGCCGACCAGCGCCAGACGCGGCTTCTCCTCGGCGCTGAGCCGGGCGGCGGTGATGCCCGGGAGGCGCTCGGCACGAGCGACGAGCTCCGCGTCGACGAGGAAGTCACGGCCGAGGACGAGCTCGGCGAGGCCGCGGCCGTGATGGACCTTCAGCCGCACCGTCGAACTGCCGCCGCGATGCTCGCCGAGCAGTGACGCCAGCGCCGGCAGAGCGGCGGGATCGTCAGCCTCGACCTCAAGCTGGAGGCGGGTGCGGCGCGACAGGCTCTCGAAGCTGGTGACGCTCCGGACGGTCACGCGCGGGGTCTCGTCGCCGGGGCGGCGGTCGAGCTCGACCCCCAGCAGCACGCAGGCGCCGGTCTTGGCGGCCTGCTCGACTTCGGCCGCGGCCACGTCATCGAACACCGTGGCGTCGAACTGGCCGGAGCTGTCGGACAGACGCGCCATCATGAAGCGGCGGCCCTTCTGCGAGGTGCGCCAGCGCGCATCCTCGACGAGGGCTGCCATGGTCGCGTTGGCGCGGCCGCCCTCGGCCGGCGCCGCGGTGTCGCACAAAGCGGCGAAGGTCCGGGCGCCGTTGGCCTCGGCGAGGTGGCGGAAGCGGTCCACCGGGTGGGCGGAGAAATAGAAGCCGAAGGCCTCCTTCTCCTGCGCCATGCGCTCGGCGAGAGTCCATTCGCCGACCTGCGGCGGGCGGATCGGAACGACATTGGCCGGCCCTTCGCCGAACAGGCCGCCCTGCCCGCTCACCCGGGCGTCGGCGGCGCTGCTGGCGACGGCGAGGATGGTCTCTGCGGAGGCGAAGGCCAGCGGGCGCTCGGCGATCTCGTCGAACGCGCCGGCGGCAGCGAGGCTCTCGAGCTGGCGGCGGTTCAAGAGGCGCGGATCGATGCGGGCGGCGAAATCCTCGAGGCTTGCGAAGCGGCCCTTGGAGTCGCGCTCGGCGACCAGCTCGTCCATCGCCTTCTCGCCGACGCCCTTGAGGGCACCCAGCGCGTAGCGGACGGCATGGCCGTCGCCGTGCGGCTCGACCGAGAATTCACCGTGGCTGGCGTTGATCGACGGCGGCAGGCAAATGTGGCCCGCGCGGCGCATGTCGTCGATGAAGATGGCCAGCTTGTCGGTCTGGTGCATGTCGAAGCACATGGAAGCGGCGAAGAACTCGACCGGGTGATGCGCCTTCAGCCAGGCGGTCTGGTAGGCGACGAGCGCGTAGGCGGCGGCGTGGCTCTTGTTGAAGCCGTAGCCGGCGAACTTGTCGATCAAGTCGAACAGCTCGTTGGCCTTGGCCTTGGAGATCTGCTTCTCGGCGCAGCCGGTCACGAAGCGCTCGCGCTGCGCGTCCATCTCCGCCTTGATCTTCTTGCCCATGGCGCGGCGAAGGAGGTCGGCTTCGCCAAGGCTGTAGCCGGCGAGCACCTGCGCGGCCTGCATCACCTGCTCCTGGTAGACGAAAATGCCGTACGTCTCTTTCAGCACGTCTTCGAGCAGGGGATGCGGATATTCGATCTCGGCGCGGCCGTTCTTGCGGTCGCCGAACATCGGAATGTTGTCCATCGGGCCCGGGCGGTAGAGCGAGACGAGCGCGATGATATCGCCGAAATTGCTCGGTTTCACCGCGGCGAGCGTGCGCCGCATGCCCTCCGATTCCAGCTGGAACACGCCGACCGTGTCGCCGCGCTGCAGAAGGGCATAGACTTCGGGATCGTCCCAGGAGAGGCGGTCGAGATCGACGTGGAGGCCCCGCTTCTCCAGAAGCTCGACGCCCTTGCGGAGCACCGAGAGGGTCTTGAGGCCGAGGAAGTCGAACTTCACCAAGCCCGCCGCCTCGACATATTTCATGTCGAACTGGGTGACAGGCATGTCGGAGCGTGGGTCGCGGTAGAGCGGCACGAGTTGGTCGAGCGGGCGGTCGCCGATTACGACGCCGGCGGCATGGGTCGAGCTGTGCCGCGGCAGGCCTTCGAGCTTCATGGCGAGGTCGAACAGGCGGCGGACCTCGATGTCGCTGCGATATTCCTCAGCCAGTTCCGAGACACCGTTAAGAGCGCGTGACAGCGTCCACGGGTCGGTCGGATGGTTGGGGACGAGCTTGGCGAGGCGGTCGACCTGGCCATAGGGCATCTGGAGCACGCGGCCGGTGTCCTTGAGCACCGCGCGCGCCTTCATCGTCCCGAATGTGATGATCTGGGCGACCTTGTCGGTGCCGTAGCGCTCCTGGACGTAGCGGATGACCTCGCCGCGCCTCGTTTCGCAGAAGTCGATGTCGAAGTCGGGCATCGACACGCGCTCGGGGTTGAGGAAGCGCTCGAACAGCAGGCCGAGCTTCAGCGGATCGAGATCGGTGATGGTGAGCGCCCAGGCGACCACCGAGCCCGCGCCGGAGCCGCGTCCCGGGCCCACGGGGATGCCCTGATCCTTCGCCCATTTGATGAAGTCGGCGACGATCAGGAAGTAGCCGGGGAAGCCCATCTTGATGATGACGTCGCACTCGAAATCGAGGCGGTCGAAATAGGCCTGGCGCTCGTCGGCCGGCATGTCCCCATAGACTTCAAGCCGCGCCTCGAGGCCGGCGCGGGCGTCGCGGCGAAGCTGCTCGGCCTCGGCCTCGAGGTCGCCGGCGATGCTGGGAAGGATCGGCTTGCGCTTGGGCGCGCCGAATGCGCAGCGCCGGGCGATGACGGCGGTGTTGGCGATCGCCTCGGGCAAGTCCTCGAACAGCCGCGCCATCTCGTCGCCCGGCTTGATCCAGGTCTCGGTCGAGGAACGGGTGCGGTCGTCGCGGTCGATCTGGCTCGACTGGGCGATGCACAGCATGGCGTCGTGGGCCGGGTGGAACTCCGCTTCGGCGAAGCAGGCGGGGTTCGTGGCGACCAGCGGCAAGTGACGCTGGAACGCGAGCTCGATCAGCGCCTTCTCGGCGGCGGTCTCGACCGAGTCGCCGCGGCGGCTGAGCTCCACATAGAGACGGCCGGCGAAGGCTTTCTCCAAACTGGTAAGATATTCTTCGGCGGCGCTTCGCTGTCCGGCGGCGAGCAGGCGGGCGACCGCCCCTTCCCCGCCCCCGGTCAGAGCGATCAGGCCGGCGCTGCGTTCGGCGAGCACAGCGAAAGCGACGTGAGCGTCCAGTTCCAGCGGACGGTCGAGATGGGCCGAGGAGACCAGGGCGCAAAGATTTTCGTAGCCGCGCGCGTCCTGGGCGTAGAGCGGCAGATAGTCGATCTCGCCGCGCCCGCCGGGCCGCATCACGCCGAGCAGAGCGCCGATGATCGGCTGGACACCGGCCTTCATGCACGCTTCGGTGAACGGCATCACCGCATAGAGGCCGTTGCGGTCCGTCACCGCCGCCGCCGGGAAGCCAAGCGCGGCCGCCCGAGACGCGATTTCCTTGGGCGTGATCGCGCCTTCCAGCATGGAATAAGACGAGAAAATGCGGAGCGGAACGTAGGGGCTGGTCACGCCCCGACTATGGGTGGTTCACCCGGGATTGGGAAGGCTGGCGGTGCCCGCTGTCCACAGGTTTGAGCCGCTACTCCCCAGCGGCGGCGATATCCTCGATCTCGTCGATACGATCGGCATAGGCCTGAGCGATGCAGGCGTCGGTCGAGCAGCGCTCGCGGAACGCGAGGAAGCGGTCTCGCGAGCTGCGCAAGCGCCGGCGGGTGGCAGCATCCGCATTGGCCAAAGCCGAGTAGAAGATTGCCGACATTTGCCGGTCGCGGGCGGCGAGCCCGGGGCTGGCGCAGACCCGGCGCTCGCTTCGCGTGCGCGCGCTTCGGCAGTTGAAGCTCGGGTTAGCGGCCGCTTGGGGTTCGGCAGCCGGCGGCGCGGCCTTGACGGGTGGCTCTCCTTCCCTGGCCGGCGCCACCGTTTGGCGCGGTGCGCCAGGGGGAGCGCTTGCCTGCGGCACCGTCACCGGAAGCGCCCGAGCATTGGCCCCTCCGCCGAGCGCGAGGCGATGGATCAGCGGCTCGGCGCCTTCCATCTGATAGACCATACCGCTTCCGTCGGCAGCACTCTGGGCGGCGTAGCGAATCTCGGCGGCGACCCGGCGCTCGCCGGCGACGCCCGCGGGCAGCTCAAGCACCAGCCGGCCGGAGCAGGTGGTGACGTTCAGCTCGTCGTCGCGCGACAGGACAGCGGCGTCCTCCATTCGGGCCGTCGCCCTCTCGGCGACGTCGTCGAACAGCGAAGAGTCGCCACCGCCGACGCGCGCCGCTTCGTCGAAGGCGAGCGCCTTCAGCCTCTCGCCGGTTTGAGCGGAGGCGCATGCCTCATGATGCTCACGCTTCTCGGCGAGCCTGTTCTCGGTTTCCGCCGGTGACGCTTCGTTGCGCTCGAGCCATCCGCAGCCGCTCACCAGCAACGCGGCGAGCACCAGGCCGTGCCTTGCCATCGTGACGCTTACCCTATCCCAATCAATCTCCCGTCGAACGCTCGACGCAAGCGAAGGATCAGAGCAGGCGCTCGATGTCCTTTTCGATCGCCTCTGGCGTGGTGGTGGGGGCGTAACGCTCGACGACGTTGCCGGAGCGGTCGACGAGGAACTTGGTGAAGTTCCACTTGATCGCCTCGCTTCCGAGCACGCCCTTGGCCTCCTTCTTGAGGTGGCGGAACAAAGGCGCGGCATCGGCGCCGTTGACGTCGATCTTGGCGAAAACCGGGAAGGTGACGTCGTAGGTCAGCCGGCAGAAGTTGGCGATCTCCTCAGCATCGCCCGGCTCCTGAGCGCCGAACTGGTTGCAGGGAAAAGCGAGCACCGCGAAACCGCGGTCCCTATACTTGCGGTAGAGCGCTTCCAGCCCCTCATATTGCGGGGTGAAGCCGCATTTGGAGGCGGTGTTGACGATCAGCAGGACCTGTCCGGCGTAGGGCGATAGATCCGTGGTCTCGCCGTCGGCGGTCTCGACGGGGATGGCGGTGAGGACGCTCATAGCGACTGCTCCAGATGACCTTCGTGAAGGCGAAGAACCCGGTCCATCTTAGCAGCAAGCCGCTCGTTGTGCGTGGCCACGAGGGCGGCGCCGGCCTCCTCGCGGACGAGACGAAGGAACTCCTCTAGCACGACGTCCGCGGTCGCTTCGTCGAGATTGCCGGTGGGCTCGTCGGCAAGGACGAGGGCGGGCTTGTTGGCGAGCGCGCGGGCGACCGCGACGCGCTGCTGCTCGCCGCCGGATAGCTTGGACGGGCGGTGGGTCAGGCGCTCGCCGAGGCCCAGCGTGGTCAGCAGCGATTCAGCGCGGGCGCGCGCATCGGCGCGCGTGGCGCCGTGGATCAGCTGCGGGATGACGACATTCTCGACGGCGGTGAAATCCGGGAGCAGATGGTGGAACTGGTAGACGAAGCCGAGGCTGTCACGCCTGAGACGGGTGCGGTCGCGGTCGTTGAGCTTGGCCGCCGCTTCGCCGTCGATCTCGATCGAGCCCTCAAAGCCGCCCTCCAGAAGGCCCACCGCCTGGAGCAGGGTCGACTTGCCCGAGCCCGACGGGCCGAGCAGGCCAACGATCTCGCCGCGGCGGACGTCGAAGTCGATGCCGCGCAAAACGTCGATCCGGACGCCGCCCTGCTCGAAGCTGCGCTTGAGGCCGCGGACGGCCAGGATGCTGTCACTCATAGCGAAGCACCTGCACCGGATCGGTCCGCGACGCGGTGCGCGCCGGGAAGAAGGTGAAGACGACGCACAAGGTCAGCGCCATCAGAACGATCGCCACCACTTCCACCGGATCGGTCTTGGATGGAAGCTCGGTAAGGAAGCGGATCGAGGGATCCCACAGGTTCTGGCCGGTGACGAACTGGACGAACACGACGACCGACTGGCGGAAATAGAGGAATATCGCGCCGAGGATCAGGCCCGCGATGATCCCGAGCACGCCGATCGTGACGCCGACGGTCATGAACACCTTCATGATGCCACCGCGGGTGGCGCCCATGGTTCGGAGGATGGCGATGTCTCGATATTTGGCGCGGACCAGCATGATCAGCGACGACAGGATGTTGAACGCCGCGACCAGCACGATGATCGACAACACGACAAACATCGCGACCCGCTCGACCTGAAGCGCCTCGAACAGCTCGGAATTCATCTGGCGCCAGTCGGTGACGATCGTGCCGGGCGGAGCGACGGCGGCGAGCGGCGCCACGATCTCCCCTGCCCGATCCGGGTCGGCGGTCTGGACCTCGATCATTCCGATCGCGTCGCCGAGCATCAGGTAGCTCTGCGCCTCCTCCATCGGCATGAGCACATAGGCGCGGTCGAAATCGTAGAGGCCGATCTCGAAAATGGCGGTGACGGTATAGCCGACGATTCGCGGCATCGTGCCGAACGGCGTGCTTCGGCCTTCGGGACTGATCAGACTGATCTGGCTCCCGACGGTGACCCCGAGCATTTCGGCGAGGCGGGAGCCGATCGCGACATTCTGAACGCCGGGCTCCAGGCTGTCGAGCGAACCCGCGCGGACATTGTCGCGAATGAGCGGATTGTTGCGGATGTCTTCCAGCCGCATGCCGCGCAGGAGCACGCCCTCGACCCGCCCTTCCCGGCTGGCCATCAACGGCTGTTCGATCAGCGGCGTCGCGGATGTGATTCCCGGAGTACTCCGCGCCTGCTCGAGCAGGGGCCGCCAATTGTCGAGGCGGCCGCCATAGGCCTGGATCACGGCGTGGCCGTTCAAGCCGACGACCTTGTCGAACAGCTCGGCCCGGAAGCCATTCATCACGCTCATCACGATGACGAGCGCGGCGACACCGAGCATCACCGCGAACAGGCTGATTCCGGCGACGAGGAAGATGAAGCCCTCGCCCTTGCCCGGGAGCAGATAGCGCCGGGCGATCATCCGCTCGTGGCGAGAGAGGATCACGCGGACAGCCTCGCAAGAGCGCTTTCGAGGCTCAGTTCCTCGCGCTCGCTGGTGGCGCGGTTCTTCAGTTCGACGACGCCCTTCTCAAGACCTTTTGGACCGACGATCAGCTGCCAGGGCAGTCCGATCAGGTCCATGGTGGCGAACTTGGCGCCGCCGCGCTCGTCGCGGTCGTCATAGAGCGGCTCGACGCCGGCAGCCTGAAGCCTCGCGTAGATGTCGTCGGCCGCCGCGGCGCAGGCCGCATCGTCGGCGCGCATGTTGACGAGGCCGACCCGGTACGGGGCGACGCTTTCGGGCCAGACGATGCCGTTGGAGTCGTGGCTCGCCTCAATGATCGCGCCCATCAGTCTGGAGACGCCGATTCCGTAGCTGCCCATCTGGGGATGGACCTGGCTGCCGTCCTTGCCCTGCACGCTGAGGCCCATCGAGGCGCTGTACTTGGTGCCGAAGGCAAAGATGTGGCCGACCTCGATGCCGCGGCGGCTGCGCAGGCGGTCGGCCGGGACCGGGCAGTCGGTCACCTTGGCATGCTCCTCCTCTTCCATCGCGTAGAGGCCGGTCAGGCGGGCGATGGTCGAGGCGTCGGCGGTGAGCAGGTCGTCGCGCGACACGTCCTCGAGCGCGGCGTCGTAGAAGATCGCGCTCTCGCCGGTCTCGGCGAGGATGTGGAATTCGTGGCTGAGATTGCCCCCGATCGGCCCGGTCGGGGCGCGCACAGGCACCGCCTGGAGGCCGAGGCGGGCGAAGGTGCGCAGGTAAGCGACGAACATCGCCTCGTAGCTCGCGGTCAGTCCTTCCTCGTCGATGTCGAAGCTGTAGGCGTCCTTCATCAGGAACTCGCGGCCGCGCATGATGCCGAAGCGCGGGCGGACCTCATCGCGGAACTTCCACTGGATGTGGTAGAGCGTGCGCGGAAGGTCGCGGTAGCTCTTGACCGCTCCGAGGAAGATCTCAGTGATCATCTCCTCGTTGGTCGGCCCGTAGAGCATCTCGGTGCCCTTGCGATCGTTGAAGCGCAGCATCTCCGGCCCGTAAGCATCGTATCGCCCGGACTGCCGCCACAGGTCCGCCGACTGGATGGTCGGCATCAGCATCTCGACGGCGCCGGCCTTGTCCTGCTCCTCGCGGACGATCTGTTCGATCTTGCGGAGGACGCGCAGGCCCAGGGGCAGCCAGGCGTAGATGCCGGCGGCGGTCTGACGGATGAAGCCGGCGCGCAACATCAGCTGGTGGCTGACGATCTGGGCGTCGGACGGAGTCTCCTTGGTGACGGGCAGGAAATAGCGAGACAGGCGCATCGGCTCTGAGGATCTTCCGGGTGGAGGAATTGGAGCCACGGTCTCTAGATAGGGCGTGGCGGCAAGGCAACCGGAGCCGGCGCCGCGGTTTTCTGTGGCCGCCCGGCCACAGCGGCGCTGCAATCGCGCCACGATCGGGTGAAAAGGAATGACAAGAAGCGGCTGCTTTCCTAGCCAAAATCCCGTCGAACTAAGGACCAACAGGCCCGGGTTCGGGGAGGCTTCGGCCCGGCTGCTTCTGCGAGGTGAAGCGGCAGGATTGGCGGGAGCATCTGACATGGGGGTGGACGGTCACGAGCCGTCACGCGGGTGCCCGGCTCCACTTAGGCGCCGGGCACTTGCTACTTTGGGCCCCCAGTTTCTTCCTCACCTGGATTATCGGACTAGGCGCGAATACCGCCATCAACCATGGTGACGGCGATGAACGACAGCCCGACGCGCATTTCGGAAGATCACGGGCTTGACCCCGGCCGCAATTGCTGGCGGATCGAGCGCGCCGACAAGGCCGCACTGATCGTCGACGCCGCCGACTATTTCGCGATCGTACGCCAAGCAATGATGACCGCCGAGAAGCGGATCATGCTGATCGGCTGGGACTTCGATGCCCGGGTGAGGATCGGGCCGCGGCGCAACCCGACCGGCGCGCCGTCGTCGATCGGGCGCTTCGTGCTTTGGCTCAACAGCCACCGTCCCGACCTCAATGTCTATCTGCTGCGCTGGGATTTCGGCGCATTCAAGGCGATGTTCCGCGGCACGACGCCAATCACGGTGGCGCGCTGGGCGCTCCACAAGCGGATCCACGTCAAGCTCGACGCGGCTCACCCCTGGGGGGCGTCTCACCACCAGAAGATCGTGGTGATCGACGACTGCCTCGCCTTCTGCGGCGGAATCGACATCACCAGTGAGCGCTGGGACACGCGGGCGCACCTCGACGACGACCCGCGCCGGGTGAAGCCGCACGGCAACCCGACCTATCCCTGGCACGACGCAACGCTGGCGGTGAGCGGCCCGGCGGCCAAGGCGCTGGACGAACTGGCGCGGGAGCGTTGGCGCTGCGCCGGCGGCGGCGAGCTGGAGCCGGTCAACCGCTGCGCCAACCTATGGCCTAACGGCCTCGCCCCGCAATTCGAGAATGTCGACGTGGCAATCGCCCGCACCCGTCCCGCCTTCGGCGAGATGGAGGCGGTGCACGAGATCGAGGAACTCTATCTCGACATGATCGCCCGGGCGAAGCGCCACGTTTACATCGAGGGGCAATATTTCGCCTCGGGGCGGGTGGCGGAGGCGATCACCAGCAGGCTGGCGGAGGATGACGGGCCGGAATTCGTCGTGGTCAGCCCGGCGCACGCGCATGGCTGGCTGGAGCAGGTGGCGATGGACACCGCCCGCTCGCGCCTCTTCGAAGCCGTCAAGCAATATGACCGTCACAACCGCTTCCGAGTCTATACGCCATGTACCGAGCGCGGCGTTGCGATCTACGTCCATGCCAAGATCATGGTGGTCGACGACATCATGCTTCGGGTCGGCTCGTCCAACCTCAACAACCGGTCGATGCGACTCGACACCGAATGTGACGTGGTGCTCGATGCGAGCTTGCCCGGCCAGGCCCATATCGCGAAGACGATCCGCGAGATCCGCGACGACTTGGCCGCCGAGCATCTCGGCGTAGCCGCGGACGAATTCGCCCGGGCGTTCGAGGTGACGGAGTCCTTGATTGAGGCGGTCGAGCAGTTGCGCGGCAAGGGTCGGACGCTGAAGCCCTATCTGCCGCCGGCGCTAACCCGCTTCGGCACCTTCCTCGCCGAGCGCCAGCTGCTCGATCCCGACGGACCGGAGCAGACTTTCGACCCGTTCGCCCGGCGAAGCCTGTTCCGCCGCCTGCGCCGACCGCCGCCATCGGCCTGACACGGCACCGGATGCGCGCGTGCTCGTTGTCCTGCCCAAACAGGTAGGGAGTGCGTGATGAGGAAGCGGATTCTTCTTGTCGGTGCGGCGGCCGTCCTGGTGGGCGGCTGCTCCGCAGGCACCACCAGCGAGCAAGTGCCGGGGCTCGTCCGCGCCCCCGCGGCACCGGCAGCACCCGCCACCGGCAATGTCGCTCAGCGGCTTCTGGCCGCCCACAACAGCGCGCGCGTCGCCGCGGGCGTGCCGCCGCTCCAGTGGAACCCGCAATTGGCGGCGGGTGCCGAAGCCTATGCGGCGCAGCTCGCGCGGACGGGTCACCTGGCCCACTCCCCGCGTCAGTCGCGGCCAGGCCAGGGCGAAAATCTGTGGATGGGAAGCGCGGGCGCCTACACGCCGGAATTCATGGTCCAGAGCTGGGCGGATGAGCGACGCATGTTCCGCGCCGGCACGTTCCCCAACGTCAGCACGACGGGCAATTGGGCCGACGTCGCTCACTATACTCAAATGATTTGGCGCAGCACGACGGATGTCGGCTGCGGCATTCAGCGGTCGGGCCACTGGGATGTCCTCGTCTGCCGCTACAGCCCGGCCGGGAACAGGGACGGCGATGCCGTTCCCTGATCCCCCGGGGCGATCAGCGCGTCAGGGGCTGATCGGGGCCTCGTCATCGTCGTCGAGGAGGAAGTAGGCGCCGAGGCCGAGCGCCGCGAGACCGAGCAGGATCGGCAGCCAGCCGATGCCTTCGCTCTCGATGATCTCGCCGACCGGCTCCCCGGTGACCGGAGTCTGCACGACGGGCGGCGGCGACACGCCGACCGGAAGCACGCACCCCGCCTGCCCCGGTTGGCAGACATTGGCGACGGCAGCCGTAGTCGAGGCGAAGCACAAGGCGACGCTCAGCACAGCTCCGGAAATTCCACTGACAATACGCATGCTACTCCCCTTTTGCTCTCGGCGCGGAAGAATGCGCGCCTTGGTTCAAGGTGCTCGGCGTCAGCCGCGCTCGCCGGCGCGCCGCTGCGTGGGCTGCGGCGGCTGGTTGGTCGACAGCGCAGTCCATTGCGAGGTGGAGCCGCAATCGCTGGTCAGAGTGACCGGCTGTTGGGCGACGAAAGCCATCCGGTACGGCCAGCATTCGCGCGCGCCATTAGCGAGCGACACGCAGATATTGTCGCCGCTGGCGGTCCAGGTTCCCTGAGTGACCTGAGTGCCGTCTGGCCCGGCGATCCGGACCGTGCCGTTCTGGTCGAACCAGAGCGTATTGGAGACGCCGTTCGCCCAAGTAACTCGGACTCCCTGACCCCACAATTCGGAGCCGGGTTGCCAGGTCTGAGCGGAAGCACTCGCCGGAGCGACGGCCATAATGGCAGCGCCGCCGACCGCGAGAGTCAGCAGGATTTTGCGCATACGCTATACCCCTTCCCTGTTGGCAGGACCGTAACATCCCTAGGTGCGCTGCGGTTCCACCGGGGCGCAAACTTATGTTTGCCCGGATTGGACCTACCGCCGCGAAGCCGACGTCGCGCCTCCGACGCTCGCCAGGAGCTGGCGGTCGCGGCCGTAAATGTCGTTCTGGAAGGTGATGCGGCCATTCTCCGGCCGGGCCGTCAAGTAGGTGATGTAGACCGGCACTGGCTCGGGCAAATCGACATTCTGCTCAGGCGCGTCGCTTTCCGGCCGCGGACGGGCGCCGAATAGCCAGCGGGCAAGCGTGTCGGCATCCTCGACGCGCACACAACCGGCGCTGCCACGACGGTCGGCATGCTGAAACAGCTCCCGGTTGGGTGTGTCGTGAAGATAGACGCCATGTTCATTGGGGAACATGAACTTGACGCGGCCCATCGAGTTGGCCGGGCCTGGGCGCTGGCGCACGCGCAGCTCGACCGTGCCGTCGGCGACCGCCTGCCAGTCGATGGTCGAGGGATCGACCGGATGCGCATCCGCCGTCCAATCGGACAGCACTTCATAGCCCTGCTGGTCGAGATAGGCGACGCCGCGCCTCACCACGTTCGGAGCAATCAGCCGCGGCACCAGGTCGGGTGGCACGTTCCAGTAGGGATTAAGGGTGAGGTGGCGGATATAACCAGCCATCATCGGGGTCTGCTCGCCGGGCCGGCCGACAACGACGCGCATATTTCCAACGACCTCGCCATCCTCGACCATCCATAGCTGGGCTGAGGCGGCATCGACGAGAACGTAACGCCGGCCCATCTCCGCAGGCAGGGCACGAGCGCGCTCGAGATTGGCGCGGACCAGCTGCGCCTGGGCGGCCGGGCCGTTGAAATTGGCGAAGGCGTCGCGAAGCCGCGTGTACAGCGGGTTCATGCGGGTAACGGAGTCGATGCCTTCCCGGACGGTCGAGGCCGACGCGACCCGCTCGAGAACCTGCGTGGCGGACAACGTCTGCGGGGCAAGGTCGCGATCGATATAGTGCATGTCGACGCTGGACGCGCGGCGCAGATCGCTGGCGTAGGCGGCGAGCGCATCGGACAACAGGGCTTCAGCGCGCGCGAGCGCGACGGGATCACGTCCCTCTGCAGCCGCGACAGCCTCGGCAAGACCATCGACATTGTAGCGGTTCGGGTCGAGGCCATCCGCGGCCGAGTTGCGGACGAGCTCGATCACTTGCTCCGCCTCGGGCCGAACCATGCCGCCGATCAGCCAGAGCGGCCGATAGTCGCGGGCCCGGTAAAAGGCAGCGACGCTGCGGTTACCAGCAACGGCGGCACGAAGGGTCCGCGAAACCTCGGACGAAATGGACACCGAGGGCGGCAACGCTTCCGCACCAGCTGCGGCGGCGGGGATGAAAGCAGCGCACAGGGACAGCGCAGCGACAACATGTCGGAACCGCGCGCAACTGCCCCCGCCGCGCCGCACGGGCGCGATCGGTTTGCTACGCATCTACTTACTCGCAAGCTGTTTCGTTTTGCGCGTTAAACGAGGGTCTTGCCTCGCTTGTTCCGCACGATGGGGCATGAGCCGCGGCGGGCGCGGCCTCTACTCAGCTGCGACTAAGAGACGGGACCCGCGACCGGAGGGCAGCGTGAAACGACGAGCCAGGATCAGGCTGCCCTTGGGTCCTTCTTCGCCTTTGCCTTGCGACCGGAGTCGATTTCCTCGGTGTTGGTCCACCAGGCATTGAGATCCGAGGACTCACGCATCGCCGGCGACCAGGCCGCTCCGGCGGCATGGCGCTCGACGAGGCGCGTCATCCGGCTCTCCGGCAGCGGGTTGACGAGCTTGAGGCCAACCGCGGTGTTGCGAGTCCACACGACGTGGGCGGCGGGCATCAAGGTTTCCTCAAACTGGACGACGACGAGCTCGCCGACCGAGATCGGAGCGTCGGTCAGGCCTGCAAGGCCGGAGCAGGACACGTCGCGGAGGCGCATGATGAACCGCTGCTCGTCGGAGAGGAAGAGGTAGATGACTCCGCCCGGAAAGGGATAGCGCTCATGGCTGCGCGATTCTTCGCCGCCGGCGCTGCTCGTCGGCTCGCCGCCGGTGACGACACCGATCCGCGACGGCTCCACAATGCCCCCGTCGCCGCCGCGCCAACCTTTGAGCGTTCCGAACATTCAGACTTTCTCCCTTTGCCTCGTCACCACAATCCGTTGAAGATTGGGTTAAGGCGACGGTGGCGGAACGATTGCCGCAAATCGTGGCAATGTTCCAGTCACGTTAACGGCCGATCGCGGCGCGACTGAAATGTGCACGTCAATCGACGCGGCGGATCGTCTCCTGAAGCGTCGCCACCCGCATGCCCATGCGGCGGAATGTCATCTGGTTCGAAGCGGTGCGGCCGTCGGCGTTGAAGGTGATCCACTGGTCGACGGAATAACCATCGCGCGTGCGGTAGGTTACATGGAGCCGGTTGCCCTGGAGCTCGGCCGTAACCGGGCCGCGGGCGTCGCTGATCGTTCCGGTGTAGCGGCCGGGCGCGGTGCGGCGCATGTGCCAGGTGCGGCGGCGCTCCGGCTCACCCTCCTGGTTGACGACATGGTCGAGGTGGAGCGAGCCGTCGGCAAGGATCCGTCCCCTGCCTTGGGTGCGCACCGAGCTCGTGCCGGACAGGATTATGCGGACGGAGCCGCTGCCCTCGGTACGGCCGGCAAAGAAGCGCTCGAGCGCGCTGGGCGCAGACTGGGGCTGGAACGCAATCAGGAAGGCGAAAATCGGGGTCAGGCTCAGCACGCGACGTCCTTCCGATATGGCAATGGCGGCCTAGCCGCTGCCCTTCCCTAGACCAGTCTGCTTTGTTTTACAGCGGCTTCGATGAAGCTGGCGAAGAGCGGGTGAGGATCGAATGGCTTCGACTTCAGCTCCGGGTGGAACTGGACTCCGATGAACCAGGGATGGTCGGGACGCTCGACGATCTCGGGAAGCTGGCCGTCCGGGCTCATGCCGCTGAACACCAGTCCGTTCTGCTCGAGCCGGTCGCGATAATGGGCGTTGACCTCGTAGCGGTGGCGGTGGCGCTCGCTGATTTCGGTCGAGCCGTAGATCGAGGCGACGTGGCTGTTGCCGGTAAGCGACGCAGGATAGGCGCCGAGGCGCATCGTCCCGCCGAGATCGCCCGACGCCTCGCGCTTCTGGAGGCCTTCCTTGCTCATCCACTCGGTGATCAGGCCGACGACCGGTTCTTCGGTCTCGCCGAACTCCGTCGAGCTGGCGCCTTCGACTCCGGCGGCGCGGGCGGCCTCGATGCAGGCCATCTGCATGCCGAGGCAGATGCCGAAGAACGGCACGCCGCGCTCGCGGGCGAAGGTGACGCTGGCGATCTTGCCCTCGCTTCCGCGCTCGCCGAAGCCGCCGGGGACGAGGATGGCGTGAAGCGGCTCGAGCTGGGCGGGAATGTCGACTTCGGGATGCTCGAACAATTCGGCGTCGATCCAGCGGATGTTGACCTTGACCCGGTTGGCCATGCCGCCGTGGACGAGGGCCTCGGTCAGGCTCTTATAGGCGTCGGGCAAGCCGACATATTTACCGACGACCCCGATCGTCACCTCGCCTTCCGGGTTGAACAGGCGGTCGAGCACGTCCTCCCACCGGCGCATGTCCAGCGGCGCCGCGCTTTCGAGCATATCGAATGCGCGAAGCACTTCGGTATCGAGACCGGCCTCGGAATATTGTTCGGGAACGGCGTAGATGCTTCGCGCATCGAGAGCTGGGATGACCGCTTCCTTGCGGACGTTGCAGAACAAGGCGATCTTCGCGCGCTCGCTGTCGGGCAGCGGATGCTCGGTCCGGCACACGATGATCTCAGGCTGGATTCCGAGGCTGGTCAACTCTCGCACGCTGTGCTGGGTCGGCTTGGTCTTCAGCTCGCCTGCGGCTGCGAGATAGGGCACCAGGGTGGTGTGGATCGACACCGAGTTGCCGCGGCCGATCTCATTCCTGAACTGGCGGATCGCTTCGATGAAGGGCAGCGATTCGATATCGCCGACGGTGCCTCCGATCTCGCAGATGACGAAGTCGCATTCCGGCGAGATGTCGGAGGCAATGAACTCCTTGATGGCGTTGGTGACGTGCGGGATCACCTGCACGGTTGCACCGAGATAGTCGCCGCGCCGCTCGGCAGCGATGATGTTCTGATAGATCCGCCCGGTCGTGACGTTGTCGCTCTGCCGCGCCGGGACGCCGGTAAAGCGCTCGTAATGGCCGAGGTCGAGGTCGGTCTCGGCACCGTCATCGGTCACGTAGACCTCGCCGTGCTGATAGGGCGACATCGTGCCCGGATCGACGTTGAGATAGGGGTCGAGCTTGCGGAGCCTCACCTTGTAGCCGCGTGCCTGCAGCAGCGCCGCGAGGGAAGCTGCCATCAGGCCTTTGCCAAGGGAGGACACCACGCCGCCGGTGATGAAAATGAACCGCGCCATGGGATTCGGGGCTTAGGCGGTGGATGCCGCCGCGGGCAAGCGGGAGAATCGGCGCAAGCGAATTATTTGATGCTGCGCGGTGGAGCGGCGCCGAGAATCGAGCGCGCGATCAGGCTTCGCACGGAAGCGCGGTAAGAGGAAGCTGGATCCCCGCTTTCGCGGGGATGAGGTCGGGGCCGGTTACTGGCCGGCTTGGTTGGTGGCGGGGGCCTGCTGCTGGGTGGGTGCCTGCTGGCCGCCGAGCGTCGGAATGGCCGGCGCCGGCTGGGCCGGCTGGCCCGGCGCGGCTTGGCCGGGAGCGGGCTGGGGAGCGCCGCTGAACGGGCTCGGCTGCTGCTCAAGCGGCGAGCCCGCGGGCGGGCGCTGCTGCTTCAAGGCGTCGGCGTCGATGGTGCGGCTGCCGGTCTGGGCGGCGAGCGCGGCGAGGATGATCGACAGCACCACGAACAGGGTCGCGAGGACGGTGGTCGCCCGGGTCAGGAAGTCCGCCGCGCCGCGTGCGGTCATCAGCCCGCTCGGGCTTCCGCCACCGCTGGTGAAGCCGCCGCCTTCGGAGCGCTGCATCAGGATGACGGCGATGAGGGAGGCCGCGACCAGGGTCTGGACGATGAGGAGGAAGAGGAACATGGCGTCTTTCAGGCTGAAGCTGGTCGCGCGACGGAGCGGCGCATCGGCGGCGACTTAATGGATGACGCCGAAAGCTTCAACACCCCTGCCCCACGCGACTCAGCTGCGTGCAGCGGCCTCGATGATAGGGACGAACTGCGCGGCGGTGAGGCTGGCACCGCCGACAAGGGCGCCGTCGACGTCGGCGACCGCGAACAGCTCCGCGGCATTGTCGGCCTTGACCGAGCCGCCATACAGGATCCGGATGTGGTTGCCGGCATCGCCGTAGCGGGCGACGAGCGCCGCGCGGATTGCGGCGTGCATTTCGGCAACGTCGGCCGGCGTCGCGACGTTGCCGGTGCCGATCGCCCAGATCGGCTCGTAGGCGACGATCAGCTCGGCCCCGCTGGGATCGTCGGGAAGCGAGGCGGCGAGCTGGCGCTCGACGACCGCAACATGGTCGCCGGCGTGGCGCTGGGCGTCGCTCTCGCCGACGCAGACGATCATGTCGAGGCCGGCGGCGAGCCCCGCCTCGGCCTTGGCGCGGACTTCCTCGTCCGTCTCGTGCTGGTCGCTGCGCCGCTCGGAATGGCCGGCGATGGCGAGAGTCGCGCCCGCTTCCTTGAGCATGGCGGCCGAGACGCAGCCGGTGTGGGCTCCGCTTGGCCGGTGATGGACGTCCTGGGCGCCGATGCGCACAGCCCCGGAGCTGCGCATCGCGGCCGGCGCGATCAAGGTGAACGGCGGGCACAAGGCGACATCGACGCCCGCGGCCTCCCGCGCCGTCTCGGCAATCGCGATAACCTCATGAAGGCTGTCGAGACTGCCATTCATCTTCCAGTTGCCGGCGACGAGCTTGCGGCGGACGTGCACGTGAACCTCCATCTTGTGTCGCGGGCCGCCTAGCAAGCGGCGGCCCGAGCGCCAAGCTGCGGCGGCCCGCGATACTTGCGACGCTTGCGGCGATACCGCGCCTTTCCTATTGACGCGCAAAGCCGGGCGACCGCCCACGCCTCTCTAACAGACGGACCGAATCCCGACATGGCCGACGAAACCTTCCGCAAGAAGCTGCGCAACGGAGTGCTGCTGGGCTTCCTCGGCATCGCTTTGCTCGCCATGGTGATCACCGG
>JBKBPQ010000026.1:0-20511 GCA_046293155.1 Allosphingosinicella sp.
TGCGGTCGAGCCATTCGATCGCTTCGTCGAAAGTCGCCCGTTTTTCGCCGCCCTGGCCGATCTGGCGAAGGCCGATGCGGCCGCCGCCGCGGTCGTAGCGGGCGAGCAGCTTCATGACCCGCTCGAACTCCGTCGCGATCTCGCCGGTGGGGCACAGGCCGTCGCGAAAGTTGCGCTGCGCATCGAGCCGCTGGCGGACGACCTCCGCCTCGAGAGCGGCATAGGCGACGGCGAGCGCCTCGTCCCAGGCGACGGCGAACTCGGCGTCCTTGCGGCGGTGCTGGGTCACGGTGACATAGGCGACGCCGGCAGCCGCGGCGGCGGCATGGGCGTCGGCGGTGCCGGCGAAATGATCGAGGAAGATCCGCTTACGCCTGTCGTCGAACAGCGGGCGGCGGACCGGGCGGGCCTGGAGTGCGCGGTTGCTGTTCGGAGCAATGGCGACGTCTCCGGGAATTGCGGCGAGCGGGTCGGCGGCGGCGCGGGCGGAGCGCTCGTCGGCGGCTGAGAGGTCCATCGCCCAGGCGCAGGCGAGATCGAAGACGCGGTCGCGCCGGCGGGCATAATAGAAGGCGGTGGCGGTGAAGCCGGCGTGCGCTGCTGCGTCGTCGCGCTTCAGCCCGGTTCGCAAAGCCGCGAGGAAAGCAGCTTTCGCCGTCCCGTCGATCCGCCGTTGCGTCGGCTGTTCCGAATCATCCCCGCCCATCCTTCAGCGTAGAACATAAAAGGTACGCTGTAGGAAAGTTACTTTTACCGGATAGGTTAATTGGTGATGGTGAAGGCGTCCCGGAACGTCACCGAGAAGAGCAGTGTCCCACCCTCGTCGGCGACGTCGATACGGTGATCGAGATTGACCCCGCCATGTTCGTGGATGTGGGCGCAGACCAGGTCGCGGGCGGAGTCGAGGGCCATTTCGCGCGCCGCCGCCTCGTCGGGCAGCTCGGCGCCTTCCGGGTCGTCGACGTCGGCGTCGTGCCTGATGTTGAAAAAATAGCGGGGCATCCGCGGCAAAATGCCTGGCGGAGCCATGAGTTGCAGGCAGCGGTCGCGGAACGTTCCCCGTTCGCCGTGCCGGACGGGCCGTTCGGCGCCGGGCCGGCGCGGCGCGGTGCATCCATAACGCCGCCGACACGTTCTAGCCGCCGACAACCCATCATGGAGGAGAAGTGCAGATGGCGGATCTCAGCCAGGTTCGTGAGCACATGGAGATCATCGGCGCCGACGGAGTCCATGTCGGCACCGTCGACAAGGTCGAGGGCGACCGGATCAAGATGATCAAGCTCGACAGCGGCTCGCACAGCCACCACCACCATTATATCGCGGGCGGGCTCGTCGCCGCGGTCGAGAACGACAAGGTCCGGCTGACCGCCAATGCCGACGCCGCGGTGCTGCTCGAGGAAGAGAAAGGCGGCGGGGCGATCTTCGACTCCGGCGGAATGTGGAAGAAGGCGGCGATCGGCGCCGTCGTGGTCGGAGCGGCCGCCGCTGCCGGCGCGGTCATCTACAACCGCCGCAAGGGCAGCGCGACCGATGCGCGCGGCGGCGAGACCGAGGTCGACGTGGTGTTCGAGCCCGACTCCAAGCTGAAGGCCGACACCCGCCCGCAGCCGGCGACGACCGCCTGATCCTGGTCGCCTAGTCCTCGCTGAGCGCCGGGACCGGCGCGACCTTGAGGCAATTGCCGTCGGCGCCGTGGATCCGCACCCGGCTTCCGGCGGCGACGTCGGGGCCGCGTGCCGACCACACGCTGTCGCCGACGCGCACCCGGCCCTCGCCATTCTCGATGGCGACGACGACCGTCACCACCTGGCCGATGAGCTGGGCGGTGCGGTCGTTGAGCAGCGGATCGCCGCCGGTGCCGGCCGAGCGCTCGTAATGGCGGCGGCCGACGATCACGGCGAGGATCGAGAACAGGCCGAACAGGACGAGCTGGAAGGGCAGGTCGATCGGCAGAAGGAAGGCGGTCACTCCGGTGAGGAGCGCGGCGCCGGCGATCCAGATCAGGAAGAAGCCGGGGGTGACGAGCTCGACCGCGGCCAGCGCCGCGGCGGCGACCAGCCAGAGCCAGGCGGCGTCGGCCTCGCCGAAATTCATCTCTGCTCCGGCATCGCGACGATCCCGACCGGGCGCGATCCGGCCTTGTCGAGCGCTTCCTTGGCGAGCTCGCCGATCCCGCCCAGGGTTCCGATCAACTGGGTCGCCTCGACCGGGAACAGGATGGTCTTGGCGTTGGGCGAGCTCGCGAACTGGCCGACCGCCTCGACATATTTCTGGGCGACGAAATAGTTGATCGCCTGGGCGTTGCCGTCGGCGATCGCCTTGGAGACGAGGCTGGTCGCCTCGGCTTCGGCCGCGGCCTCGCGCTCTCGCGCCTCGGCGTCGCGGAAGGCGGCCTCGCGCCGGCCCTCGGCCTCGAGGATCCGCGACTGCTTCTCGCCCTCGGCTTTGAGGATCGCCGCGGCGCGAAGGCCCTCGGCCTCGAGGATCGCGGCGCGCTTCTCGCGCTCGGCCTTCATCTGCCGCGCCATCGAGTTGACGATGTCGGTCGGCGGGCGGATGTCCTTGATCTCGACCCGGGTAATCTTGACGCCCCACGGCGTCGTCGCGTGGTCGACCGTGTCGAGCAGCCGCGCATTGATCTCGTCGCGCTTCGACAAGGTCTCGTCGAGGTCCATCGACCCCATCACCGTCCTCAGGTTCGTGGTCACCAGATTGAGGATCGCCACATACAGATCAGACACTTCGTAAGCAGCTTTTGCGGCGTCCAAAACTTGGAAAAACACGACTCCGTCGGTCGAAACCATCGCATTGTCCTTGGTGATGATTTCCTGGCCGGGGATGTCGAGGACCTGCTCCATCATGTTGATCCGCCGGCCGACGCGGTAGAAGACGGCGGGATAGAAATTGAGGCCGGGGCGGGCGACCGCGGTGAAGCGGCCGAAATGCTCGATCGTGTAGTGGAAGCCCTGGCGGACGATCTTGACGCTCATCGCGAGGTACAAAAGCACCGTCGCCACCACCGCCATCAGAACGATCTCGATCATCGCCGCGCTCCCGTGCTTCAGAATGCCGGGCACATCATGCGGTCAGGCGCCCGCACTTCCAAGCATAATCGGGGCGCGCCGGGTTGGTCGGCCGGCGGCGCGCAGACGAGTGGCGTGGGCCCGGAGGGATTCGAACCCCCAACCTAGCCGTTATGAGCGGCCAGCTCTAACCGTTGAGCTACAGGCCCCGCCGACCCCGCGAATAGCGAAGCCCCGCGCGCCGCGCCAGTGGGCGGGCAGGGATCAGGCTTCGGCGCCGGCACCGCTGTCGGAGGCGGGCGCCTCATGCGCGGCGACGGGGAGGTAGAGGATGAAGCGCTCGTCGGCGATGTCGAGCGCGCCGCCTGCCGCTTCCGCGAGCTTGCGGACGAGGCGAAGCGCGAAGCCGAGGCCGAGCGAGGGAGCTGCCGGCCAGTCGCCATCGGGGCTGTAGCCGGGATGGAGCAGGGCCAGTTCGTCGAGGCCGTGGATGGCGTGGGGGCGGTCGATCGCGAGCCGAAGCATGTCCTGGCGCCCGCGCCTGGCGAGCGTGAAGTCGCCATGGATGGTCTCGCCCTCCCCGGCGAGGCCGATCGTCGCGGCGAGCATGCGCGACAGCATGCGCTCGGCTGCGGCGGGCTCGAGCGCCGCGGGCGGGAGGTCGCCGTCGATCCGGATTGCGAGCGCGGCGCGATTCTGCGCGGCCTCCTGCTCATAAGCTTCGTGAAGACGCGACAGGACGGCGCCGGTGTCGACCTCGCTCTGCCCGCGCTCGGCCCGGCCAGTCTCGATTCGCGCCGCGGTGTCGAGATCGTCGACCGCGCCCAGAAGGCGACGCGCCTGCTCCACGATCTCGCCCGCGCGGCCGCGATATTGCGAGCCCGCCGGGCCCATATACTGGCCTTCGATCAGCTCGGCGAAGCCGATGATGGCGTTGAGCGGCGTCTTCAGCTCGTGGACGAGCTGGCGCAGCGACTCCGCCGGCAGGTTGCTTCCGAACAGACCGGATTCGTCCGGCATCGCGGCGACCTCACCGAGGCGCGGGCGGCGCGCCGTGCCGCGATAGCCGAGGAAATTGCCGCGATGGACGTCGAAATAAGGAACCCCCGAGATTCGCCAGTCGCCCGACGCGGCGCCATAGCCCGCGACGTTGAAGCGCGCGTCGCGGAACGGCGCGCGCTTGTGAAAGGCGCCCGCCGCCTGGCCGTCGACGCCATAATGACCGTGCTCGCCGATCGTCGCGATGCTCTGGCCGACGAGGGGGCCGCGCGGGGCACCCTCGACCCACATGATCACGCCTTCGGGTCCCGTCTCCCAGCGGAATTCCTCGGCGGCTTCGGCGGGCTCATGGACGGCAGAGTCGCGGCTGCGCTGGAACGCCTCGATCCGCTCGACCAGCTCCCAGATCTGGCTTCGCTCCTCGGGCTGACCCGCATTCTCCTCCTGGTCCGGAGAGAGCGGGCGAGCCTGCTCCTCGGCTTCAGCGACCTCACCTTCAAGGACGAAATCGGTGGTCCCGAACGCGGCGAGCGCCTGGTGCACGTCGTTGGGCAGGTCGCGGCGGTGGCGAAGCACCGCGCGCCCGGTCGGCGACAGACCGGACAAGAGCTCGATCCATTCGCGAGTCGCGAGACGGGCGCTGCGCAGCAGCGGGGTCGCGACCGTCGGATGGTCCTCGGCGAAGAAAGCGATCAGCTCCGGGGCAACGCGCAGGCCGCCGAGAGACGCAGCGGTCCGCTCCCGCGCCTGGAGCGGGATCTCGGCGCGATGGCGGCGAAGAAAGGCATAGGCAGCTTCGACCTCAGCGCTGCCCGACGCCTGCCGCCGCTGGGCGAGCAGGTCGACCAGCTGGCGCCATTGCGCGGCACGCTCGTCGGGGCGCCCGGAAGGGCGCTCCAGCACCGTCGCGATCATGTCGTCGAAGCGCACGCGGTCAGCCCTTGTCGAAGGCGCTTTTCGGCATGGCGAAGACGCTAACCCGCCCTTTGCGCCGGCCCAAGCACGAAGTGGGGCAGCGCACCGTTTCGGGACGGGCTTTGGTGCGATTGTTGGGGAAAAGTATGGTCCGGTCAGCCGGCGACCGCGGCCGCGGGCCGCTGGGCGAGCCAGGCGAGCCACAACCGCGCCAGTTCTGCGCGCTGCCCCCCCACTGCCTGAAGCGCGGCCTGCGCCTCCGCGGTCTGGCCGGCGAGCGCCAGCGCCTCGCCGAGGCGCAGGTTGACGAGGTCGGCATCCTCCCCGCTTTTGGTCGCGGCGAGGCGATAGAGCTCTGCGGCTTCGGCATGGCGGCCATGGGCGAGCAGCAGATCGGCGGCGGCGCGCGCCGGAGCGCCGGTGGCGGCATTCCGCCCAGAGGCGATGCGGGCGGCGAGCCCGCCGCGCTCCGTGGTCGCGCGGCCGTTCACCCGGGTGATCAGTGTGCGGGTGAGACCCTCGCTGGCGCGCAGCATGTTGTTGGCGACGCCCTCGTCAAGCACGGCCTTCGCCTCGCCGGCGAGATTGGCCTGGTCGAAAGCATTGGCGGCGGCGAGATAGTCTCGTTCGCCCGCAAGGGCCCCGGAAGCGCGCAGCAGCCGCCACAGATCGATGGTCGAGGCGGCGTCCAGCTGCGCGACGTCGCGATAGCTGAGCAGGGCGTCTCGCCAGTTGGTCGCGCTCGGATAGGCGGTGACGAGGCGCCGCGCGAGATCGGCCGTGGCATCGCGCTGATTGCCCTGAAGGGCGAGCGCGAGGGCCAGCTTGTAACGGCTCTCGGGCACCCGTCGTCCGGCGGCGTCGCTCGCCGCGAGCGAGCGGCGGAAGAAATTGAGCGCCTGTCCCGAATTTTCCCGAACCCGGCTCAGCTGGCCGAGCAGCGCGAGCGTCTCCGGATCGTTCGGCTGGAGCTGGGAAAGACGGTTGAGGGAGGCTTCGGCCCGTTCAACGTCGCGCCGATCATTGTAGAGCTGGGCCTGAAGCCTCAGCAAAGCGGCGACCTCCGCCGGCTGGGCGGCGCCGCTTGCAAGGATTCGCTCGATGCCGCGAAGCTGCTGCTCGGCGTTGACGGTGCCGCGGCCAAGATCGAGCTCGAGGCGCCCGACGGCGTAGCGGGCGCTCGGGCTTTGCGAGGCGGCCTGTGCCGCGGGCAGGGCGGCCGCCGCGGCCGCCCAGTTACGCGCCATCAGCGCCTGACTGACGGGCGCCAATGCGGCGCGCTCTTCACGCGTGAAGGTGAGGGCGGGCTGCGGCGCCGCCACGCCGGGCTGAGCCATCGCGGGTGAGGCCGAAGCCGCCGCGGCCGCCAGGATGCCCGCGGTTGCCGCGCTGATGCCAAGCTTCATGTCACCCAATCTCCCTCAATCCCGCGCGAGTGCGGTTAACCATAGGCCCTTAAAGCAAAAAGGGGAGGAGAGCCGCAAGGCGCTCCTCCCCACGATGTCGACTTTACGTGCAGCGCTCAGGCCGGACGGCTGGCCAGCCACGCGAGCCACAGCGACGCAAGCTCGGCCCGCGGACCGGTGACGGCCCGAAGTGCCGCCTCCGCCTCGGCACGCTGGCCGGCGAGCGCGAGGGTCGCACCGAGCCGGGTGTTGACCAGGTTGGCATCCTCGCCGCCCTTGCTCAGGGCAAGGCGATACATCTCGGCCGCCTCGGCGTAACGCTGGTAGCCGAACAGGGCGTCGGCGACGATCCGCGCCGGCTGGCCGCGGCTCGCGCTGCGGGCCTGGGCCATCTGGCCGGCAAGGCCGGCGCGGTCCTCGGCGATCCGCCGGTTGGCAACGCCGAGCAAGCGGCTGACGTCGCCGTTGCTCGCCTGAAGCACACCGGCCGCAATGCCCGCGTCGATGACAGCCTTCGTTTCACCGGGCAGACCGGCCTGGTCGAGGCTGGCGGCGAAGGGCAGATATTCGTTCGCGCGAACGGCGTTCGCGACACGCGCGAGGCGGAAAGTGTCGAGAAGCAAGCCTACATCCGAGCCGCCGCCTTCACGGACGACGTCGAGCGCGAGCTGCCAGTTGGCAGGCGTCGGATAGGCGGCGAGAAGGCGACGGAGCGCCTCGAGCGCCTGCGGCCGCTGGTTGGCGGCATAGGGAACCCGCCATGCACGCTGGTACAGGCTCTCGGCCGCCCGCTGGCCGGCAGCCTCGGCCGTGCGGATCTGCGCCAGGACCGGCTCCAGCGCACCTTCCGTGTTGCCCATCCGGGCACGGACCAGCGCCAGGTTGTTGATGATCCGCTGATCGTTCGGGTTGGCCTGCTGCAACTGGACGTAAATGCGTTCGGCCGTCGCGAAATCGTTCGCCCGGAAAGCCGCCTCGGCGCGCTGGTTCAGGATGTTGTTCTGGGCGCTGCGCAGCGTTTCGGCGAAAGCGGCGGGAGTCGAAGGATTGGCGAGAAGCGCCGCGAGGGCGCGCTCCTGCCCGGCCAGATCGTCGGCTCCGAGGGCGACCTCGAGCTGAACGCGCGCCAGGAGATACTTGGCGTCGTTGCTTCGGGCAGCGGCTTCCGCCGCCGGGAGGAGCGCACGCACCGCGGCCCAGTCGGGGGTCTGGCCCTGCTGGCGCGCCGCGGCCGCGGCCGCGTTGGCCTGGATGAGGGGATTGAGCGCGGCCTGCTCGGCGCGCGACAGGTTGAGACGCGGCTGCTGGGCCTGCCCCTGCTGGTTCTGCTGGGCTTGGTTCTGCTGCTGCGCAAGCGCCGGCGTTCCGACCAGGGCCGAGCCGCCGAGCACAGTCGCCGCGGCGAGCGCGACCTTCGAAACCTTCATATGAGCTTCCTCCTTAGTCCGCCTGCACGGATGCGCCTTGCCGACGCAGCCCGGAATCGCCGCGGCTCTTAACTTCAAACGGACGGGCTTGCTAGCGGCGAGCCGCTGAACCGGGGTTTAACCTTTGCCGGACGGGAGGTTATGCTCCCCATTCCGAAAGAAAAGGGGTGCGCGCCATGGCCGTTCACGATCTCACCTTGTGCCGCTCGTTGCTGTTCCTCCCGGCGTCCAACCCGCGGGCGATCGAGAAGGCGCGCCAGATCGAGGCCGACATGATCGTCCTCGACCTCGAGGATGCGGTGCCCGAGGACCAGAAGGGCTCGGCGCGCGCCGCAGCAGTGAGCGCGGCCGCGGAGGGATTCGGCGGCAGGCCGGTGGCGATCCGGATCAACGCCGTCGGCCATCGCTGCCACGGAGACGACATGATCGCAGCGCGCTACTCCAAGGCGCCTTACGTGATCCTTCCCAAGGCGGAGAAGGAGCGCCAGCTCATCGGCACGCACCAAGTGTGCGAGAAGCCGGTGCTGGCGATGATCGAGACGGCGGCGGGCGTTCTCTGCGCAGGGGCGCTGGCGCCGCATTCGGCAGGGCTGGTCGCTGGGACCAACGATCTCGCCGCCTCCTTGCGGATCCCGCCGGGGTCCGGGCGCTCCGGCCTCTCCGCGGCGCTTCAGCATATCGTCATCGCCGCCCGCGCCGCGGGGGTGGCAGTCTTCGACGGCGTCTATAACGGGCTGGAGGACGATGACGGCCTCGCGGAACAGGCGCGGGAAGGGCGCAGCTTCGGCTTCGACGGCAAGTCGGTCATCCACCCCAGCCAGATCGCCACCGTGAACCGGGTCTTCTCCCCGTCCGAGCAGGAGCTCGAGGCCGCCGCGGCCCTGGTCGCGGCGGCGACCGACGGCGCCGAACGCTACGAAGGCCGGATGATCGAGGCGCTCCACGTCGCAGAGGCGCGGGCGCTGATCGCAAAGGCGCGGCGCTAGTCCACCGACTCGGCTTGCCAGCGGCGGGGCCGCTTGGCTAAGCGACGTCATGTCGCCCCGAATCCTGTTGCTCGCCCCGCTGCTCGCCCTGTCGCAAGCGGCCGGCGCCCAGACACAAGCAACCGACGCGCCGATCACCGCCGCGGACCTGCGCCCCCATATCGACATCCTCGCCAGCGACGAATTCGAGGGGCGCCAGCCGGCGACTCCCGGCGAGAGCCTGACCACCGGCTATCTCGTCCGCGAGCTTGCCGCACGCGGCGTCGAGCCGGCGGGGGAGGGCGGTGGCTGGCTCCAGGCCGTGGCCATCGCCGAGCGCGGCGTGGGCCGGCATGAGACTCAATGGGTCAGCAATGGCCGGCGGATCGGCGTGCCCGACGAAGCTTTGGTCCTGACCGGCCGCGATCCGCGCGCCCGGATCGGCAATGCGCCGGTGATCTTCGCCGGCCATGGTGCGGTCATGCCCGAGCGCGGCATCGACCAGCTCGCGGGGGCCGACTTCCGGGGGGCGGTCGCGCTGGTCATGTACGAGGGCCCCGCGGTCGAGGGCTTTCCGAGCTTCGAGCAGCGGATCCGAACGCTGGCGGAAGCCGGAGCGGTCGCGGTCATCGGGGTCACGCCGCCCGACCTGCCGTTCGCGCAGGTGCGCCGGGCCGCGACCCGGGGCGCGGTCGCGCTCGACAGGGGACCGCTGCCGGCGGCGTACGGCGCGCTCTCGTGGGACGGGGCGATGGCCCTGTTCGAAGGGGCAGGACGCGACCTGACGGCGATGCTGGACGAGCAGCCGGGATCCTCCTTCCGCTCGGTGGCACTGCCGGTGCGGGCGAGCATCGACGTGATGACCGAGATCCGCCGCTTCACCACCAACAATGTCGTCGGGCGGATCCGGGGCAGCGACAGCGGCGGCGAGAGCGTGCTCCTGCTCGGCCACTGGGACCATATCGGCATCTGCCGGCCGGAAGGGACGCCCGACCGGATCTGCAACGGCGCCGTCGACAATGCGAGCGGAATGGCGACCCTGATCGAGGCGGCGGGGAGGCTCGCGGCGGGGCAGCGGCCGCAGCGCGACATCCTCATCCTCGCGACGACGGCGGAGGAGATCGGGCTGCTCGGCGCGGAGCATTTCGCGCGCAACCCGGTGGTTCCGGCCAATTCGATCGTCGCCGCGGTCAATGTCGACACCGCGGCCATCCATCCGGCGGGGATGCCGGTCGCGATGATCGGAGGCAGCGAGGGAATGCGGGCTGTGGTTGCGCGCGTCGCGACCGGGCTCGGGCGGCGGCTGGACGGCGACCAGGAAGCGGACCTCCTGGTCGAGCGGCAGGACGGTTGGGCGCTCGTCCGCAACAATATTCCGGCGATGATGGCGGGCGGGTCCTTCTCGGACATGCGGCTGCTCGCCGCCTTCCTCAACGGCGCCTATCACGGGCCTGACGACGAGGCGACGCCGTCGCTCGAGCTCGGCGGCGCGGCGGAAGACGCGAATTTGCTCGTCGCGCTCGCCCGGGCGTTCGCCGACCGCAACGGATACAGCCCCGCCGCGCGCTAGCGAAGCGGGTACTCGACACCTAGATGAGGCCCTCTCCTAAAGGGCCGGACAACGAAAAGCAGGATCAAATGGACATCTCTCTCGGCCTCACCTTCGACGACGTTCTGCTCCGGCCAGGCGAATCGGACGTGCTGCCGAGCCAGGCCGATACGCGCACTCGGGTCACGCGCGACATCGCGCTCAACATCCCGATCCTGTCGTCGGCGATGGACACGGTGACCGAGGCCGACATGGCGATCGTCATGGCGCAATCGGGCGGCCTCGGAGTTCTCCACCGCAACATGGAGCCGGAGGAGCAGGCGGCGGCGGTGCGCGCGGTGAAGCGCTTCGAGAGCGGCATGGTGGTGAACCCGATCACGATCCGGCCGAACCAGACGCTCGCCGAGGCTCAGGAGCTGATGGCGCGGCACCGCATCTCCGGCATCCCGGTCACGGAGGCGGACGGCCGCTTGGCCGGAATCCTCACCAACCGCGACGTCCGCTTCGCCGAAAATCCGCGTCAGCCGGTGTCGGAGCTGATGACCAGCGAGAATCTGGTGACCGTCGGTCCCGACGTCACTCAGGAGGAGGCGCGGCGGCAGCTCCATCAGCGCCGCATCGAGAAACTGATCGTCGTCGACGATTCGCGGCGCTGCATCGGCCTCATCACCGTCAAGGACATCGAGAAGGCGGTGACCTATCCCGACGCCACCAAGGATTCCGCCGGGCGGCTGCGCGTCGCCGCGGCGACGACCGTCGGCGACAAGGGTTTCACTCGAAGCGAGGCGCTGATCGACGCCGAGTGCGACCTCATCGTCATCGACACCGCCCACGGCCACAACAAGGACGTCGCCGCCGCGGTCGAGCGGATCAAGCGCCTGTCCAACTCGGTCCAGGTCGTCGCCGGCAACGTCGCGACGGCAGAGGCGACCAAGGCGCTGATCGGCGCCGGCGCGGACGCCGTGAAGGTCGGGATCGGCCCCGGCTCGATCTGCACGACCCGCGTCATCGCCGGAGTCGGCGTCCCCCAGCTTACCGCCATCATGGAAGCCGCGGAGGAGGCGGCGAAGAGCGACACGCCGATCATCGGCGATGGCGGCCTTCGCACCAGCGGCGACATCGCCAAGGCGCTTGCGGGCGGCGCGTCGGCGGTGATGATCGGATCGCTTCTCGCCGGGACGGAGGAAGCGCCGGGCGAGACCTTCCTGTACCAGGGCCGCGCCTACAAATCCTATCGCGGCATGGGTTCGGTCGGAGCGATGGCGCGCGGCTCGGCCGACCGCTATTTCCAGCAGGACATCAAGGACCAGCTCAAGCTCGTCCCCGAGGGCATCGAGGGTCAGGTCCCGTACAAGGGCCAGGCCAAGGACGTGATCCACCAGCTGGTCGGCGGAGTGAAGGCGGCGATGGGCTATACCGGCGCACACACCATCCGCGAGCTGAAGGAGCGCGCCCGCTTCGTCCGGATCAGCAATGCGGGCCTGCGCGAGAGCCATGTCCACGACGTGTCCATCACGCGCGAGGCGCCCAATTACCCGGCGCAGTAAGTGACCCCGTCCGCCCGCGTCCAGGCGGCGATCGAGCTGCTCGACCAGGTGCTCGAAGCCGCACGCTCTGGCGGTGCCGCGGCCGACACGCTGATCGCGCGCTACTTCAAGGAACGGCGCTACGCCGGCTCGAAGGATCGCCGCGCGGTGCGCGACCTGGTCTACCGCGCCATCCGCCGCTCCGGCGATGCGCCGTCCTCGGGACGCTCAGCAATGCTCGGCCTGGTGCAGGACGATCCAGCCCTGGCCGAGTTGTTCGACGGCTCGGCGCACGGCCCGGCACCGGTTGCCGATGGCGAGGAAGCGGCGTCGTCCAGCCTGCTGCCGGGCTGGATTGTGCCGCGCCTCGATCCGCTGATCGGAGAGGCCGAATGGCCGGCGTTGCTCGAACGCGCGCCACTCGACCTTCGCGTCAACCGCCTGAGTGGCGCTCGTGAGGACGCGCTGGCGCAGCTTGCCGAGGCTCAGCCGACACCGCTGTCGCCGCTCGGTTTGCGTCTCCCCGAGGGGTTTCGGGTCGAGGAGACGGACGCGTGGCGCTCCGGCCTCGTCGAAATCCAGGACGAGGGCAGCCAGTTGCTCGCGCTCGCCTGCGCGGCCAAGCCCGGCGAGACCGTGCTCGACCTGTGCGCTGGCGCCGGCGGCAAGACCTTAGCGCTGGCCGCCGAGATGGCGAACCAGGGTCGCATCGTCGCCAGCGACGCCGACCGCGGCCGCCTGTCGCGCCTCACGCCGAGGCTGGAGCGTGGCGGCGTGACGAACGTCGAGCCGAGACTCCTCGATCCCGGCCGTGAGGCGGAGCAGCTCGCCGACCTTGCCGGCACTTTCGACCTTATCCTCGTCGATGCGCCCTGCTCCGGCAGCGGAACCTGGCGTCGCAATCCCGAGACCCGCTGGCGGCTCACCCCGAAGCGGCTTGACCAACTCGTCGCCCTTCAGGCGCGCCTGCTCGACGTCGCAGCCGGGCTGCTGAAGCCCGGCGGCCGCCTCGTCTATGCCGTCTGTTCGCTGCTCGCGGAGGAGGGAAGGGATCAGGCGGCCGCGCTCAGCGTTCGTTCATCGCTGGACCCTCAGCCTGTGCCCCTGACTGCCGGACGTCCCGCGGGCACGGGGCGGCTGCTCAGTCCCGCCCCGGACGGCACCGACGGCTTTTTCGTCGCCTGCTGGTCCCGGCCGTGATAGGTCATTGATGCTGTGCCCAAGGAGTTGATGATGCGCCTCACGCCCGTTCTGCTCGCTGTCACCATTGCGGCGGCCACCATGTCGAGCGCCGGCGTGACTCAGCGCCCGGACGACCAGATCGATCCGCGGTCCAGCGCCCTTTCGCAGCAGGCGCAGGCCCATGCCACCGCCGGCCGCAACAACGAGGCGATCGACTTCTACGAGACGGCGCTCGCCGTCGATCCGCGCAACCGCGCCGCCTATCTCGGGCTCGCCCGAGTCGCCCAGGCGCAGCGCCTGCCCGGCAAGGCGATCGGCTATTATGCCGATGCGCTGCGCATCGAGCCGAACGACGTCAACGCGCTCGCCGGCCAGGGCGAGGCCTATGTCCAGCGCGGCGCAGTCGAGCGCGCCCGTCGCAACCTGACCCGGGTCCAGGAGCTGTGCGGCCGCACGTGCCCGCAGGCCAACCAGCTCGCCGCCGTGATCCAGCGCGGCCCGCCGGTCGAAACGGCGCAGAGCCAGGCGCAGACGCCGGCCCAGCCCGCCCCGACTCCGCGCCAGCCGAACTAGACACCTAGCTCTCGCGCGATTGAGACGAACTCGGCGACGCTGAGCGTTTCGGCGCGCCGTTCGGGATCGATGTCTAAGCTTTCGAGTGCACCCAGCGCACCCGGCACCGACTTCAGGCTCTGACGAAGCATCTTCCGGCGCTGACCGAAGGCGGCGGCGGTAACCTGCTCCAGTCTGGCGGGGCTCACGCCCTCCGGCTGCTCGGCGGGAACGATGTGGACGACGGCTGACATCACCTTGGGCGGCGGCACGAAAGCGGAGCGGTGGACCTTCATCGCTAATCTCGCGGTCGAGCGCCATTGGGCGAGGACTGCGAGGCGGCCATAAGCGCCGGTGCCCGGCTGGGCGACGATGCGCTCGGCCACCTCCTGCTGGAACATCAGCGTGAGCGACCGCCACCACGGCGACCAGTCCTTGTCGCCCAGCCAGCGCACCAGAAGGGCGGTCCCGACATTGTAGGGGAGATTGGCGACGACGTGGGCGCCGGGAACCCTCGTGGCCTCGTCGATTTCCAGGGCGTCGCCCTCGATGACCTCGAGCTTGCCGGGAAAGGCCGCGTCGAGTTCGGCCAGCGCGCTCAGGCAGCGCCGGTCGCGCTCGACCGCGGTGACGTCGGCGCCGGCGCGAAGCAGCGCCCGGGTGAGGCCGCCGGGTCCCGGGCCGACCTCGTACGCGCGCTCGCCCGCCAGCGGTCCGGGGATCCGCGCGATCCGGTCGAGCAATTGTTCGTCGAGGAGGAAATTTTGGCCGAGCGCCTTGCTGGCGCTGAGGCCGTGACGCGCGATGACCTCCCGCAGCGGCGGGAGAGTCACGCCGACTGCATGCGCCGCGCGCACTCCCCGGCGGTTCGGATCGCGGCGATCATCGCGCCCGGATCGGCCTGGTTAGTGCCAGCGATGTCGAAGGCGGTGCCGTGGTCGGGCGAGGTGCGAACAATCGGAAGGCCCAGAGTGATGTTGATGCCCTCGTCGAAATGCAGGGTCTTCAGCGGGATCAGTGCCTGATCGTGATACATGCACAAGGCCCCGTCGTAGGTCGCGCGCAACGCGGGTCGGAACATGATGTCCGGGGGCAGGGGGCCGATGAGGTCGTAGCCTTCCTCCGCGAGCCGCTCCATAGCAGGCTGGATGATGTCGATCTCTTCGCGGCCCAGCGCGCCGTCCTCGCCGGCATGGGGATTGAGCCCGGCGACTCCGATCCGCGGCGATTCGATTCCGAACTGGCGCTGAAGGCCGCGGATCATGGCCCGGCCCTTGGAAACGATCCGGTCAACGGTGATCGCGGCCGGCACCTGCGCAAGGCCGATATGGCCGGTCACCGGCACCACCTTCAGCGTCGGACCGGCAAGCATCATCGCGACGCTGTCGGTGGAAACGCCGCATCGTTCGGCGACGAATTCTGTCTGGCCGGGATGGGTGAAGCCGATCGCGTAGAGCTGCGCTTTGGACACCGGCCCGGTCACCACCGCCGAGGCTGCGCCCGAACGAGTCAGGCCAACCGCAAATTCGAGGCTGTCCAAGGCGTTGCGGGCGCCCTCGAGCGTCGGCCGCCCGGGAATTGTCTCGTCGCCCACGACCCGGATCAGCGGCAGCGCATGACTGAAATGATCGAACGCGTCCGACGGTTCGCCGATGACCGAGATCGGCCCCTTCCACACCGCTTCGACTGCCGAGACGTCGCCGACCGCGAAGAAAGGCGGCAGCCTTTCCTCGCGACGGCGCTCCCAGCTCTTCGCAACCACTTCCGCGCCGATCCCCGCCGGGTCGCCGATCGAAACGGCGAGCGGTTGGGGCGGAGCGGCGTCAGCTAGGTCAACGATATTCGATCACCGCATCGCGACGCAGGTCGCGCAGGTAGCGCTGGGCCTGCTGGTTCATCCGCTGCTCGGCGAGAGCGGTCTGGACGTCTTCGGCGGACGGCATGTTGATCTGGCGGGGATCGTCGCGGCCGCACAGGACCAGAACGCTGACTCGCTCGAGGGTGCCGAACGGTTGGGTTGCCTGGCCGACGCTGAGGTTCAGCAGGGTCTGCTGAAGCTGCGGCGGAAGCTCGCGGGCGCGCATGCCGTCATTGGACACGAGCTCGGCGCCGATCGCCCGCGCAACGTCGGGCGCGCGGCCGCAGCCACCCATGGTACGGGTCGCCTGCGCCAGCTGGTCTGCACGAGCGCGCGCCTGCGCCTCGGTGGTTCCGGCGGGCAGGTCGATCGACATCTGCATGAGACTCAGCACGGCGTCGCGCGGATCCGTCGTCAGCACCTGACGGGCGTCCACCAGGTAGATGATCGAGAAGCCGCCGGGCACCTGGATCGGGTCGGTGAGCCCCTGGACCGGCATCGACTGGACGACCGAGGCGATTTCGGGCGGCAGCTGCTCCGGGCGCACCCAGCCGAGGTCGCCGCCGAGAGCCGCGGTGCTCGCCACCGAATATTGGCGGGCATAGGCCGGGAACGAGGCCCCTCCTCGGATCTGAGCAACGATCCGCGCCATGTTCGCGCGTACGGTCGCCGCGGTCTCCGGGGTCGCTTCCATGTAGATTTCGGCGACTCGATATTCCGTGCTGCCGCGCGACGCATTGAGGCGGTCGAGAACAGCCTGCACTTCCTCGTCGGCGACGCTGACGCGGGTCATGCGGTAGCGCTGCAGCCGCTGCCACGACAGCTCGCCGGTGATCTGCCGCTTTACGGACCGCTCGGACGAGCCGATCGAACGCAGATAGTCGCCGAAAGTCTGCGGGGTGTGCCCGAATTGCTGGGCGAAGCGCGCATAATATTGGTCGATCTCGCGCTGCTCGACGGCAAGCTCGTTCTCGCGCGCGGCCTGAATCTGGAGCGTCTCGTCGATGAGGTTGCGAAGGATCTGCGCGCGCAGACGCTGCTGCTCTTCGGCCGAGAGCTGGACCCGCTGAGACGCCAACATCAGCGCCATGCGATGGTCGACGTCGGTCTGGGTGATGATCTCGTCATTGACGATGGCGGTGGCGCGGGCGACGTTCGGCTCGGCCTGGCCGACGAAATTGACGTCGCTGGGGATCGCGAGCCCGCCTTGCCGAGGCTGGTCACCGGTGGTCTGCGCGACGGCAACGACCGACAGGAAGGAGCCGGCCAGCACGACGGCCGCCCTTCGAAAAGTGCCGAACTTCATCATTCCTCCGATAAATGCAGGCCCGCACCCTGCGTTCTTCATGCTGAACATAGGCTTAGCGGCCAATATTCCGGAGCGCCACCCGGATCAGGAAAGTGTTGCCGCGGCGGACGTCGCCGGTCGTCTCGTAGTCACGCCGCCAGGTGACACCGACCTCGATACAATCGTCGTCGTAGGAGATGCCGATGCGGTGGCGGACCGGATCGAAGCCGTCGGCCTGCGACAGCGGGTCCTCGTCGCGGTCGGTGAGGTCGACCACCGCGGAGCCGAACACCGACCAGTAGCGGGCGAAGGCGAGGCGGCCGCCGACGCGGATCTCCTCGCGGTCCTGAAGGTCCTCGAGCGAGGCGTCGATGTCGCGGTCGAGGCGCAGATAGCCGGCGCTGATATAGGTCTCGTTGCTCCCGACCACCGCGTCGATCTCGTTGCGGCGGAGCGTCAGGTCATCCTTGTCGACCCGGAAGCGGTGGGTGAACTGGATGTTGCGGCCGACCTGGACGCTGGTCCGGCCGACGATGTCGGAGAAGCGGTCGGCGAGGCCGGTGCCGTCCGGGAACAGCTCGGCGCGGCTGCCGAGGCGGTAGCTCTGGCCGATGTTGGAGCGGATCTGGGCGCCGGGAAGGTCGATGACCCAGTCGGCGCCGTAGGTGATGCGCACGCCGTCCTCCCAGCGGTCGTAGCCGGGGAAGCGGTTCAAGGCGAAGAGATTGGAATCCTCGAGATCGACGGCGCGCGCATCCTCGTTGGGAATGTCGAGATTCTCGGTGTCGGGCGATGCGACGAGCTGGACCCGCGGCGTGAACCGATGGGTGCCGCCCAGGAACTGGCCGATGAACGGCCATTTGAGGTCGACCGCGGCGGCGGCGATGAAGCGGCCGTGGAAGCCCTCCGATCCTCGGTAGAGCGGGTTGGTCGTGAGCAGGGTTTCGTTGGCGTGATAGATGTCGCCGCGGAGGAATCCGGTGAGGGTGAGCTCCTGGCCGAACGGGGTCAGGCTGCGATGCTCGTAGCGGGCGCTGGCGAAGGCGCGCTGGGTGTCCTGGCCCTCGGTGCGCAGGATGTTGAGGCTGTTGGCCTGGAGCTCGACCCGGCCGCCGGTCGTCGGCTCGATCATCCGCCAGCGCGCGTCGATGGCGGGCAGGGCGAAGGGCTGCTGGCCGCCGATGTCGGTGGCGCGCAGGCCCTGGAACGCCCAGCCGGCGATGTTGATGTAGGAATCACTGTCGATGCGCTCGGCCTGGACGACCGAACGAAGCCGGGTGTCGAGCGAGATGTCGTAGCGTCGGAGGAAGGTGCGGTCGCTGACCCAGCGGGCGGAGCCGGTGACGCTCCAATGAGGATCGAGCTGGAAGCGGCCATTGCCCTCGATATAGGCGCGCAGACCCGGATCCTCGGCGCCCGGCACGGTCAGGCTGCCGCGGTTGCCGTAGGTGAGATAGCCGCGCACCTGGTAGGCGCCCTGGTCGATGAGGTGACGGAACTCCGCCTCGGCCATCGGATAGGCGTTGGTGAAAACGTGCGGCGTGAAGGTCGCGTCCTGGTTGGGCGCGATCCGCCAGTAATAAGGCAGAGCGAGCTCGAGCCCGTTGGTGCCGTTGAGGCGAATGTCGGGAATGAGCAGACCGCTGCCGCCGCCGGTCTGACGGTCGGGGTGGGACAGGCCGGGGAGGCCGATGATCGGGATGCCGAACAGATTGAGGGTGGCGCCCTGATAGGTGATGCGCTGGCGGTTGGGATCGTGGATCACCCGGACCGCGGTGATCTGCCAGGTCGGCTCGCGCGGGCAGCCATTGTCGTCGACCACCGGGCAGGCGGTGTAGGCGGCGCGCTCCAGGGTGGTGACCTCGTTGACCCGGACGGCGCGCTCGGCGGCGAGGCGGCCGCCATTCTCAAGCACCAGAAGCAGATTCTCGATGGCGCCGTCGCGAAGCTCGTCGTCGAGGACGACGCTGTCGCCGTAGACGTTGTCGCCTTCCGGGCTGGTCACCCGGACATTGCCCTCGGCGCGGACCTCGCCGGTATTGCGTTCCCACACCACCCGGTCGGCGCGCAGGCGATAGCCCTCGCGCGACATGAACACATCGCCGATCGCGGTGACGATCTCAGTATTGCGGTCATATTCGAGCCGGTCCGAGCTGAACCGCACCGGAGCCTCGGCATCCGGATCGAAGACCGGATCGACCTCGGGCGGTTGACCGACCGATTGCTCGGGGACAGGCGGATCGCCCGGCTGAGTCTCGGCCTGGGCGAGCCCGGGAGCCGCGAGCAGCAACGGCAGCGCCGTCCAGCAGATCGACTTGAAACGCGTCACCTTGGCTTGCTGCTCTTCCCGCCTTCGAGCGGAGCCTATTGCACCTGCCGTCGTTGGCTGCAATGGCATGGCTCCTCGTTCCGTCCTGCGCCGGCGCCTGCTCCCCGGCCGCGTGGGCCCGCAAGTATCGGAAAGGTCGTACAGCCGTGCTCAAGGTCAGCTTTGCCGCAACCCGTCCCGAAGGCGCCTATGCGCTCGCCATCCCGGCGTGGAGCGAGGACATGATCTCGGAGCGGCTCGCCGGCTTCCCCGAGCCCGCGCGCACCCTCGCGCCCCGTGCCCCCGACGCCCAGCGCTTCGAGCGCGAGCTTGCGGCGATCGCCGAGACGTTCATCGACGATGACGGCACCGCCCGGCGCGTGCTCCTCGTCGGCCTCGGTGGCAAGAGCGACGACCAGGCCATTTACGAGCGCGCCGGCGGCGCGCTGACCGCCCGCCTGCTCACGTCGGGCGAGACCAAGCTGGTCGTCGACGTCACCGGTCTCAACCTGGATGCGCGGGCGGCGGCCGGGCTGGCCTTTGGAGTCGCCGCGCGCAGCTGGCGCTACGACAAGTACCGCACCAAGCTCGGCCGCAAGCAGAAGCCGACGCTCGCGGAGCTGGTCGTGGTCGGCGCCGGCGACGGGACCGACCAGGCCTGGAGCCATTGCTCGGCGGTCCTCGACGGCCTCGATTTCACCCGCACGCTCGTCACCGAGCCGGCCAATGTTATTTACCCGGAAACCTTCGTCGCCCGCTGCCGCGAGGTGATGGAGCCGCTCGGGGTCGAGGTCGAAGTGCTCGACGAAGCCGCGATGCAGAAGCTCGGCATGGGCGCACTTCTCGGAGTCGGCCAGGGCTCGGAGAACCGTCCCTACCTGCTGGCGATGCGTTGGAACGGGGGCGCCGACAAGGATGCCGCCCCGGTCGTGTTCGTCGGCAAGGGCATTACCTTCGACACCGGCGGAATCTCGATCAAGCCGGCCCAGGGCATGGAATCGATGAAGTGGGACATGGGCGGCGCGGGCGCCGTTGCTGGCGCCATGCGCGCAATCGCCACCCGCAAGGCCAAGGCCAATGTCGTCGGCGTCTGCGCGCTCGCCGAGAATATGCCTGACGGCAAGGCACAGCGGCCCGGCGACATCGTGACATCGATGTCCGGCCAGACCATCGAGGTGATCAACACCGACGCCGAGGGCCGCCTCGTCCTGAGCGACGCGATGACCTGGGCCCAACGCACCTACAAGCCGCAGGTCATGGTCGACCTCGCCACCCTCACCGGAGCGATGATTATCAGCCTCGGCCACGAATATGGCGGCATGTTCAGCAACGATGACGGGCTGGCCGGCCAGCTCGCCGATGCCGGGATGGCGACGGGCGACCGGCTGTGGCGGATGCCGCTGGGCGAGGCCTATGACAAGATCATGGACAGCCAGATCGCCGACATGAAGAACAGCGCCTCGCGCGAAGGCGGCTCGATCACCGCAGCCTGCTTCCTCCAGCGCTTCGTCGA
>JBKBPQ010000027.1:0-13814 GCA_046293155.1 Allosphingosinicella sp.
GGTGAACGTCCCGCCGGACACGTCCTTGCCGGTGAGTTGCTCCTTGCGCGCCCGCTCGACGAGATCGTCGAGACCCGCGGCGATGCCCTTGAGGTTAAGTCGCTGGACCTGGCGAAGCACCGGCACGATCAGCCCCTTGTCGCCGAGCGCCGTGCCCACGCCGATGTTGATGTCGTCGAAAATCTCGAGCCGGTCGGGATGCCAGCGGCTGTTGATCGCCGGCGCGACCTTCATCGCCTCAGCCGCAGCAGCTACGATGTAGGCGGTGTAGGTGAGCTTGATGCCCTTCTTCGCCCAGGCCGCCTTGTGCGCCTCGCGGTGGCGTATGATGGCGCTGAAGTCCGCCTCGAACACCGCCGTGACGTGCGGCGCCTCGGTCACCGACCTCAGCATGTTCTCGGCGATCTTCAGGCGCATGCGGTCGTGAGGCACGGAGTGAGAAGCGATTCCCGTGCTCGGCGGATGCTCGACGCGCGGCTGCGCTGTGGCCGGCGGGCCGGCATGGGTGACGGTCGCTTGAGCCACAACCCGGTCGACGTCGGCTCGGGTTACCCGCCCGTTGCGGCCGGTTCCCTCGATCCGGGTCGGATCGATGTCATGCTGGAGACACGCCCGCTTCACAGACGGCGACAGGCGCATCTCCCGCATCGCACCCAACTTCTCGCTCGACCCGAGCGAAGTCGAGGGGCGCTCTTCAGGAGCCGGTCCAGGCGCCCCCCGATTGCGCTCGGGATGAGCGGAGTCTTCGGTGCTTATGTCCTCACCAGCCGGAGTGAGGCGTCCCAGCACTGCCCCCGGCACTGCCTCGGAATCCGTCTGTAGCAAGATCTCGGTCAGCACCCCGGAGGCCGGGGCCGGAACCTCCATCGCGACCTTGTCGGTCTCGAGCTCGACCAGAGGCTCGTGCTCGGCGACCGTGTCGCCGACCTTCTTCAGCCAGGCGCGGACCGTCGCCTGGGTGCCTTCGCCTTCGACGGGAACGATGATGTCGATCATCTAGAAGCTCACCAGCTCATCGATCTTGGCGCGGATCGCCTCGACCGAGGGCACAACATGGTCGAGCAGCACTGGATTGTGTGGGCTCGGAACGTCGGGCATGGTCACCCGCGCCACGGGCGCGTCGAGGTCGAGGAACGCCTCGTCGGCGACGACCGCAGCAATCTCGGCGCCGAAGCCGCCGCTGCGCAGGTCCTCGTGGACGATCAGGCAGCGGCGCGTGCGCCGGACCGATCCCAGGACCATCTCCCGGTCCCACGGGACGAGCGTGCGCAGGTCGATGACGTCGCCGGACCTGTCGGCCAGCGCCTCCTCGCAGCGCGGAGTCATCGCGCCCCAAGTGACGATCGTGATGTCGTCCCCTTCGCGAGTCTTCCGCGCGCGGCCGAACGGCAGGACGTAATCGTCGCCCGGCCAAGGCCGCCGCGCCCAGCTGTCGTCCAGCATCGCGCGATGCTCGAAGAACACCGCGGGGTCGTTACCGCGCAGCGCCGCTCGAAGCAGGCCGACCGCGTCCTCGGCATTGCTCGGCGCGGCCACCAGCCAGCCGGGATTGTGAACGAACTGAACCTCGTTGGTCTGGCTGTGCCACGGATCGCCGCATTTCAGGAAACCGATCGGCATCCTCAGCACCATCGGCGCCGCGAAGCGGTTATGGGTGCGCCAGCGCATCGTGCCGCAGTCGTTGATCTGCTCGTAGGCCGGCTCGGCATATTTGCGGAACTGGATCTCAGGCACCGGCAGCAGCCCGGCGATGGCCATGCCGACCGCGCGGCCGACAATGCCCTCCTCGGAAAGACTGGTGTCGAACACCCGCTCGAACCCGTGCTTCTCCTGAAGGCCTTGGGTGACGCCGTGGACCCCGCCCTTCGGCCCGATATCCTCGCCGAAGAGAAGCATGCGCGGGTTTGCCGAAAGCTCCTGGTCGAGCGTCCGCCGGATCGCTGCGGCCATGGTGATGCGCGGCCCTTCCGGCTTCGGTTCGTCGCGCGAGGGCGGGGCGGTGTAGCCGTGGGTCCACTGCCCGCCTTCCTGCTGCATCTCGCCGTCGAACAGCACGCCTTTCAGAACCGTCGTCGGGTCGGCCACCTGACGCACCTCGGCGGTCTCGCGCGCCTTGGCGACGACCTCGGTCGCCTCGCGCCCGATCGCATCCCATTCCTCTTCGCTCAGCACAGATCCGACGATGTAGGACTTGAGCTTGGGAAGCGGGTCCCGGCGCCACTCGTCCTCGACGAAGTCCGCCGCCTTGTATGCCTGGGTGTCCTGGAAGCTGTGGCCCTGGAGCCGCGGCACCTTGAGGCGAAGCAGGGCAGGGCCGTTTCGCCCGCGAACATGCTCCACTGCCTGGCGGATGAGCCGCGCCGCTTCGGCCGGCTCGGTGCCGTCGCCGGCGAAGATCTTGAGGTTGCCGAAGCTCTCCAGATTGCGGGCGATGTCGCCGCCCGGGGTCTGGAAGGTCGATGGGACCGAGATGCCGTATTGGTTGTCCTCGATCGAGAAGAGCATCGGCAGCTTCTGAGTCGTCGCGATGGTCAGCGCCGACCAGAAGCCGTTGGTCGCGACCGACGCGTCGCCGCCCAGGACCACCGCGATCGCGTCCGAATAAGCCGGGTCCTTGAGCACGTCCTGATAGTAGCGGATCGCCTGAGCCCAGCCGGCGGTCGGCGTATATTGAGCGCCCACCCCACCCGACATCGGCAGCGCCGAGGGGCCAATCGGATTCGGGAAGTTGAACACGACCCCGATATCGCGCCCATCCGAATAGCCGCCCGCCCGGCCCATGTTGGATCCAAGCGCATCCTCCAGCGGCACGCCCAGCGACAGCAGCAAAGGCCGCGAGCGATAATAGCCGCAAACCGCGTCCGTCGTCTTGGTGAGCCGGGTGCCGAGCATGACCTGCGCCATGTCGTGGCCGCGCGCGCTGAACTGGTAGAGCACTTTGCGGCCGGGGACGAGCTCCTGCTCCTCAATCCGGTCGAGTTCGCGGCTGATGTGGACGAGTGTGGCGATCCGTCGCCAGTCAAAGTCGGGGTCCGGCGCGTTGCCGCCGGACTTGGATGAGGTTTCCCTGGTCGGCGCCGCGGCGGCCATCAAAGATTCTCCGGAAGCCGCGCCACCACGGCACGCGCAAAACGCTCGACATTATCGTCCGACAGGCCGGCGACGTTGAAACGGCCCGAATTGGCCATGTAGATCCCCTCCTTCTCGCGAAGGTCCGCGACCGCGGCGCCTCCGATCGGCAGCATCGAGAACATGCCGTTCTGTTCGTTGATATAGGCCAAACGCGGGTCGAAGCTGGCGATCCGGGCGCGAAGCGAGCGAATCCGAGCGCACATCTCGCCAAGCTCCGCGTGCCAGTCGGCGGCGAGCTCCGGCGTGTCGAGGATGATGCGCACCACCGCGGCGCCATGGTCGGGGGGCATCGACCAGATGGTGCGGGCGAGCACCAGAAGGTTGGAATAGACGACCTGCGCCTGCGCCTCGCTCGCCGCCTTGACGTGGAGCGATCCGACGCGGTCGCGATAGACCCCGAAATTCTTGTCGTTGGAATGGGCGACGAGCGCCTGGTCCGACGCCGCGACGACCAGCCGGGCGCCGGCGGCGTCCTCCTCCAGCCCGTGGCCGAGGCCCTGATAGGCCATGTCGACGAACGGGATGAGGCCGCGCCTCGATACGATGTCGGCCACCGCCTGCCACTGGTCGGCGCTGAGGTCTGCGCCGGCGGGATTGTGGCAGCAGCCATGGAGAAGGACGAGGTCGCCGGGCCTGCCGGTCTCCAGCGCCGCCATCATCGCGTCGAACAGGATCCGGCGGGCGTCGCAGTCATAATAAGGATGCTCAACCAGTCCGACGCCGGCGCTTCCGATCAGCGGCACGTGGTTGGGCCAGGTCGGCTGGCCGACGAAGATGCGCGCCTCCGAGTTGGCCGCGCGAATGAGTTCCGCGCCGAGCCGAAGCGCTCCGCAGCCGCCCGGCGTCTGCAGGCCAACGATGCGCGGATCGCTCGATGCGCCCGCGCCGAACACCATCTCCTTCATCAGCTCGACGAAGCGCACGTCGCCTTCACCACCGAGATAGGCTTTGGTCACTTGGGTCTCGTTGAGGATCCGCTCGGCCTTCTTGACCGCGCGGAGGATCGGCGTGTTGCCCGCCGCGTCGCGATAGACTCCGACGCCAAGGTCGATCTTGTCAGGCCTCGGATCGCGGCGGACCATTCCGATTATGGCGAGCAGGGAATCGGCGGGTTGCGGCTCGAGCCCCCCAAACAAATGGGCCCGCTCCAGCTGCGCCGTCTGCGACATCTCACTTCCTTTCAGGGTCATGCCAAGGCGCATACATCCAACCGCAGCGAAGGCAAAATTGCGTGAAGGAAGTGCCACCCCCAGCCCCTCCAGCAAGGGCTGGAGGGGGAGCTTCAGCGCAAAGGACTCCCCTCCGCGCTTCGCGGAGGGGCCGGGGGTGGCTCTTCCTTTTTGACTTCCCCTTGAACCCTGCCGTCGCGATGCCTAGGTGACCTGTGCGGGACCGGGCCCCTCTGGCGACCAGCTTCGAGCTGCTCGTGATGTCGGACCGCATCGGGTTAGCTCGATGCAGGTTCGGACCTTTGGCCCAAATCCTATCATTCGAGCCGACCCGATCGATGCAAACCCATCGACGGAGACGGCAATGAAGAAGCTTTTCAAACTCCTCTGGATCCTCGAGCTGGTCGGCGCCCTGCGCGGGCACCGCCGCCACGGCTATCATGGCGGCTACGGCTATCGCCGCTCGCGCGGTTATTATCCGCTCTACCAGAGCCATCACCGCCCCTCGCTCGTTGAGCACGCGCTGCGCCGCCTGCTCCGCGGCCGCCGCTACTAAAAGGAGGCGGGCGTGGATTTTCTAATGGGTGATTTTCTGGGGACGCCGCTCTGGTTCTGGGCGGCGTTCCTCGGCATCGTCATTGCGCTGCTCGTCCTCGACCTCGGCGTTCTTCACCGCAAGCAGCGCGAAATCGGCGTTCGCGAGAGCCTGATGATGTCGGGCTTCTACATCGCGGCGGGCCTGGCGTTCGGCGCCTGGGTGTGGATCGAGCGCGGCGACACCGCGGGCCTCGACTACGTCACCGGCTTTCTCGTCGAGAAGAGCCTCGCGATGGACAACGTGTTCGTCATCGCGATGATCTTCGGCTATTTCGCCGTGCCGCGGATCTACCAGCATAGGGTGCTATTCTGGGGCATCCTCGGCGTCATCGTGCTGCGCGCCATCATGATCGGCTTCGGCACCGCTTTGGTCGATAACTTCGGCTGGGTTCTCTACGTCTTCGCCGCATTTCTCATCTACACCGGCGTCAAAATGTGGACCTCGGCCGATGAGCAATATGAGGTCGGCAAGTCGCCCATCCTCGCGTGGATCAAGAAGCGCTTCCGCGTGAGCGAGGAGCTTCACGGCGAGCGCTTCTTTGTAACCAAGGCGGACCCGGTTACCGGCCGGGCGGTGCGCATGATGACGCCCTTGTTCCTGGCGCTGATCATGGTCGAGATCGTCGACGTCGTGTTCGCCGTGGACTCGATCCCGGCGATCTTCGCGATCACCACCGACCCGTTCATCGTCTACACCTCGAACGTGTTCGCGATCCTCGGCCTTCGCGCGCTCTATTTCGCGCTCTCGGCGATGATCGACCGCTTCCACTATCTGAAGCACGCACTCGCGGTGTTGCTGGTGTTCATCGGCTCCAAGGTGTTCGTCGCCGGCCTGTTCGGCCTCGCGAAGTTCCCGCCGGCCCTGTCGCTCGGCCTCACCGTGGCCATCCTCGCGACCGGCGTGGTCTATTCGTTGAGAAAGACCGCGCCGGGTCGGGGAACCGCCTTGCCTTCCAGCGATTGAGTCGGAGGCGAATCGATCAGGCGAGAAGGCGATGGCAGCGCGCGCATATTGGAAGGGCCAGATCAGGCTGGCCTTGGTCTCGATCCCGGTCGAGATCTACACCGCGACCAAGAGCGGCGCGACCATCGCCTTCAACCAGATCCACGAGCCGACCGGCAAGCGCATCCGCTACGAGAAGGTGGTGGAAGGCGTCGGCCCGGTCGACCCGGACGAGATCGTCAAGGGCTACCAGATCGAGAAGGGCAATTACGTCATCCTCACCGACGAGGAGATCGAGTCTGCCAAGCTCGAGAGCAAGAAGACGCTTGAGCTGACCCAGTTCGTCGATGCCGACGAGATCGACGTCCTCTATTTCGAGAAGCCCTATTATGTCGTCCCCGCCGACGACCTCGCCGAGGAAGCCTATATCGTCCTCCGTGAGGCGCTGAGGCGTACCAAGAAGGTGGCTATCGGCCAACTCGCTTTGCGCGGCCGCGAATATGTCGTCAGCTTGAAGCCTTGCGGCCGCGGTATCGTGCTGGAGACGCTCCGCTACGCCGACGAGGTCCACAAGGCGCAGGGCTATTTTCGCGACATCGAGGACGCCCAGCCCGACGAGGAGCTTCTCGACCTCGCGGAGACTCTGATCAACAAGAAGTCTCAGCCATTCGATCCGGCCAAGTTCCACGACCATTATATCGACGCGCTGAAGGACATCATCGAGCGCAAGTCCAAGGGCAAGACCATCCACACCGAGGAGGACGAGGCGCCAGAGCAGAAGGGCATGAACGTCGTCGACCTGATGGCTGCGCTGAAGAAGAGCATCGACAAGCCCGGCGCCGCCAACGACGAGGACAGCTCGAAGCGCAGGCCGGCCGCGAAGAGCAGCACCACGAAGAAGGCGCCGGCCAAGAAGGCGCCCGCGCGCAAGCCAGCAGCCAAGGCCGCTCCCGAGAAGAAGCGCGCCGGCGGTAGGCGCTGAGCGTCCAGGTCGTGGCCAAGGACGACCCGCTCGCCAAATACAATGCCAAGCGGGACTTTTCGAAGACCGCGGAGCCCGCGGGCACCTATGACAAGCTCGTCTGGGGCCATGGCGACGGCTTCATGGTTCAGAAGCATGACGCGACCCGCCTTCACTGGGATTTCCGACTGGAGCTCGACGGAACGCTGAAGAGCTGGGCCGTGCCGCGCGGCCCAAGTCTGGACCCTAAGGAGAATCGCCTCGCGGTCAGAACCGAGGACCACCCGCTCTCCTACGCGACCTTCGAGGGCACAATTCCAAAGGGCGAATATGGCGGCGGCACGGTGATGCTGTGGGACCGCGGCACTTGGGCGAGCATTCCCGGCAAGGATCCGCGCAAGGGGCTCGAGGAAGGGCATCTTCACATCATCCTCGATGGCGAGCGGATGAAGGGCGAATATGTGATGTTCCGCCTCAAGCCGCGGCCCGGCGAGCGCAACGAGAACTGGATGCTCAAGAAGGTCACCGACGAGCATGCCGGCGCCTCGGGCGGCCTCGTCGAGCGCTATCTCACCTCGATCAAGACCGGCCGTTCGATGCAGGAGATTGCCGCGGGCAAAAAGGCCAAGGAGCTGAAGTCCTGGGTCTCGGGCATGAAGCCGAGGTCCGCGGCGAAAGCCAAGGCCAAGGTCGCGCCGCCGCCCGCGCGCGACCAGGCCCTCGGCCGCGCAGGCGTCAAGGCGCTGAAGATGCCGTCCTTCCGCGAGCCTCAGAAGGCGACCCTCGTCGACAACGTACCGACCGGCTCGAACTGGCTCTTCGAGATGAAATATGATGGCTACCGCTGTCTGCTGGCGATCGCTGGGGGGCGAGCCAAGGTTTTCACCCGTTCAGGCCTCGACTGGACCGATAAGTTCCCCGAGATCGCCGCCGCCGCCGCCGAGCTGGAGGTCGGCAACGCCCTGCTAGACGGCGAAATCGTCTCGCTCGATGATCAGGGCCGAACCAGCTTCTCCGCGCTCCAGCAGGGGATCAGCGAGGGGGGCAGGGGGCTGAGCTGCTTCCTGTTCGACGCGATCGAAATTGATGGCGACGACCTCATCAAGCTTCCCACCATTGAGCGCAAGCAGCGGCTCGCTTCGCTGCTCGGCCCAGGCAAGCCGCCCTTCCTCCTCTATGCCGATCATATCGTCGGGTCCGGCGAGAAGCTTCTCGATGCGATGTGCGAGGCGGGCCAGGAAGGCGTCATCGCCAAGAAGGCTGACGCGCCCTACCGCTCCGGCCGGACCAAGACCTGGCTCAAGATCAAGTGCACCTACCGCCAGGAATTCGTCATCATCGGCTGGACGCCGAGCACGACCGCGACTCGCGGCCTGCGCTCGCTTCTTCTCGCCGTCAACGAAGGCGGCGAGCTCCGCTATGCCGGTAAGGTCGGCACCGGTTTCAGCCGCGACACCGAGCGGATGCTTCTCGCCAAATTGCGGCGGCTCGAACGCAAGACCGCGTCCGCCGCCGTGCCTCGTGCCGAGGCCCGCGGCGCCCACTGGGTGCGGCCGGAGATGGTCGCGGAAGTCGCCTTCGCCGAGTTCACCAGCGAGGGAGTCGTACGCCACGCCAGCTTCATCGGCCTGCGCGGCGACAAGCCTGCGGAGGAAGTGGTCGAGGAGCGTCCCCAGCCCGAACCGGTCGCCCAGCCGCATCACGGTATCAAGATCAGCAATCCCGAGCGGGTCATCGACGAGAGCTCCAACATCACCAAGGGCGAGCTGTTTGACTATGTCGAGAAGGTCGGACCGCTGATGCTCCCCTGGTCTGGCAACCGCCCGCTCAGTCTCGTCCGCTGCCCGCAAGGGCGCGGCAAGAAGTGCTTCTTCCAGAAGCATGACAGCGGCAGCTTCGGCCCGCACGTCCACCACATCCCGATCGTCGAGAAGAAGGGCGAGACGGAGGAATATCTCTACGTCGACAGCATCGCCGGCCTGCTCGCCTGCGTTCAGATGGGCACGATCGAGTTCCACGGCTGGGGCTCGCTCAACGCCGATATCGAAAAGCCCGACCGGCTGGTGTTTGATCTCGATCCCGACGAGGGGCTCGGCTTCGAGGAGGTGAAGCGCGCGGCGAAGGACCTTCGCGCAATCCTCGCCGACATGGGCCTCCAGACCTTCCCGATGCTCACTGGCGGCAAGGGCGTCCACGTCATCGTTCCGCTTCTGCCCAAGGCGGAATGGCCGGAAGTGAAGGATTTCGCGCAGCGCTTCGCCATCGCGATGGCGTCCGCCGAGCCCGGCCGCTTCACCGCCAATCTCGCCAAGGTGAAGCGCAAGGGCCGGATCTTCATCGACTATCTGCGCAACCAGCGCGGAGCGACCGCGATCATGCCTTATTCCGCCCGTGCCCGCGAAGGCGCCCCGGTCGCCGCGCCGATCAATTGGGACGAACTTGACGAGATGGAAGGCGGCAACCGCTTTACGGTGCGAGACGTGGACCTGCTGCTGAAGCGGGCATCGTCCCGTAAGCTTCAAGGCTGGGGCGAAGCCAACCAGGCCCTGCCGGAGCTATAGCTGACTCCACAGCAATGCAGTCGCTCCCAGAGTGATCGCCAGGGCGACCGCCAGCCGCCACACGGGCGCCCGGCGCATCCCCTCGACACCCTCGGGCGCATCGCCGCGGCCGCTGAGCATCGGCCCGACCAGATTCTTCCGCTGGACCAGCGTGTAATAGAGGATCGCCGCGATGTGCAGAGCGATCAGCACGAGCAGCACGTTGAACAATGTCTCGTGAAGCTCGGTGATCGTCTCGACCATATCTTCGTCGAGCCACAGCGACAGCGGCCCGAAAACCTCGCCGTCATCGTCGCTGGCGAACAGGCCGAGACCCACCTGGGCGGTCAGGACGAGGATCATCGCTGTGACGCTGAGCCCGCCGAGTGGATTATGCCCGACGACCTTGGCGGCGCGGCCGTTGAGATAGGAGATGATGCCGCGCGGCCCTCTGACGAAGTTGGCAAAACGCGCGGTCGAGCTGCCCATCAGCCCCCACAGCAGGCGGAACAGGACGAGCGCGAATACGCCGATGCCGATCGCCACGTGGAGTTGCGCCTGGTCGTTCTCGGCCGTCCACCACATGGCCGGGATCAGCACCACCAGCAGCCAGTGGAAGAGGCGCGTCGGCCCATCCCAGATACGGACCCGCGGCCGCGGCGGTTCGCTCACCGCTCGGGGCCGCGGAAGCGCTCGTGGCAGTTGCGGCACGACTTACCGAGCTCGTCGGCGGCGGTGCGGATCGCGTTGACGTCGCCGGCCTGGGCGATCTGGTTGAAGCGCTGGATCTGCTCCATGTAGCCGGCATGGGCGCGGGCGAAGCCCTGCGGGTCGGACCACACTTCCGCCTTGGCGCGGCTCTTGGTGTGGACGTCGGGTCCGGAGCCTGGGGGGAACCAGCTCGGGATCTGGCCGGCGAGCCCGGCCAACGTTGCCGCCTCGCGCTGGATCCGCGGCACGTCGGGCGATCCGCCCTTGAGCTCGCGGTTGATCGCCTTCAGCGAGTCGCCCATTTCCTCGTAGCGCTCGTGGCGGATGTCATAGGCCTGTTCGGGAGAGACGGAGCCTTGCGGGGCGGAAGCGACCGCATTGCCGGTGGCATTGTCGGGCACGGCTTCGTTCTGGCTCTGGTTGGTCGACGCCTGTTCGGCTTGGTTGCAGGCTGCGACTGCGATCAGCGCGGCGATGCTGGCGGTAAGCAATAGTGGCTTCATGAACCTCTCCGGCTTGCTCGTTCCCGACGGGCGAATGCCGGGCGCAATCCCCGAACGCAAGCCGGGTTCCTGACACAATGAAAAGGCGCCCCGGCCGAAGCCGAGGCGCCTTCCCTACAGGACCGGACACTACGCCGTCCGGCCGAACTGTTGAGCCGCTCTTAGTAGCAGCGGTTGCGGTCGTTGCTGCGCTCGACCTCGCGGCCGATCACCGCGCCGATCGCCCCGCCGAGGATCGCACCGATGGTGCGGTCGCCGCGGCCGGCCACCTGGCTGCCGATCAGGGCGCCGGCGGCGCCGCCGACCAGGGTGCCGGTCGTGCCGTCCGAGCGGCGGCAATAATAACGGCCGTCATTCCCGCGCCAGGTCGGACCGCTGTAATAGCCCTGCTGGTTGTAATAGCGGCTGTACTGGCCGCTATTGTACGACTGCGGGTAATAGCCGCCCTGGTTGTAGCCGTAGCTGTTGCCGTAATAGCCGCCGTAGCGCGCCTGCTGGCGCTGCATCTCCTGGACGCGGCGCTGCTCGCTGCGGGTGACTCGGCCGTCTCGGTTGAGGTCGTAGGGGCTGTAGCTGTAGCCATAGCCGCCGCCATAATAACCCTGCGCCGCGGCGGGCGCGGAGACGGCCGGGACAGCCAAAGCGGCCGCCACGATGCCGAGTGCGATCTTCTTGCGCATCTGATGCTCCTTCAATCATTCGCCGCGGGCAATTTCCCGGCGTTGCTGAAGGAGTTACCGCACCTCCGGTGAGCCAACTCTGAATTGGATGGTTAGCACCCGTTCAGGTTTAGACGCCTGCGTGCTGTGTTATATAAATAACACACAGCCCCCTTGCGCAGGGTGGAGGGCGGGGCCTATCTCTCGCTTAACGATGAGAGACGGGGAGTAAGTCGATGGCAACCCAGACGCAGACGGGCGAAACCACTTTGACGCTCGAGCCGCCGGCGCCGCTGACGCCGGTTTCCACGCATCAGGCCGCCGGCCTCGTGCCGCTCGACGAGGGGCAGAAGAGCCAGCTCGAGCAGAAGGCCGACCAGTTCATCAGCGAGCTGGTGGCCCTCGACGCCAACTCGCCCGCCTTCGGCCAGAAGGTCGACCAGCTCACCAATATGGGCCGCAAGGAGATTTCCGACGCGGCCAATTCGTCGAACCGTTTCCTCGACCGCCCGGTGAAAGCGATCGACAAGGATACAGGCATCGGCGCCAACCTCACCTCGCTTCGCCGGGTGGTCGAGGATCTCGATCCCGGCAAGAACGGTGCCCTGTCGCCGCGCAAGAAGTTCCTCGGGATCATCCCGATGGGCGGCTCGCTGACCAACTATTTCCGCAAGTACCAGTCGTCGCAGACCCACATCTCGAAAATCCTCGGCCACCTCGCCTCGGGTAAGGACGAGCTCCTCAAGGACAATGCCGCGATCGACGTCGAGCGCGCCAATCTGTGGAAGACGATGGGCCGGCTCGAGCAGATGATCCACATCTCCAAGACCCTCGACGAGCGGCTCGAGAACAAGGCCGCCGAGCTCGACGCGACCGATCCCGCCAAGGCCAAGGCGATCCGCGAGACCGCGCTCTTCTACACCCGCCAGCGCACGCAGGACCTGCTCACCCAGATGGCGGTGACGGTTCAGGGCTATCTCGCCCTCGATCTCGTCAAGAAGAACAATGTCGAGCTCGTGAAGGGCGTCGACCGCGCCTCGACCACCACCGTCGCGGCTCTTCGCACCGCGGTCACCGTCGCCTCGGCGTTGACCAACCAGAAGCTGGTCCTCGACCAGATCACCGCTCTCAACACCACGACCGCGACGATCATCGACCGCACCGGCGAGCTGCTGAAGTCGCAGACCGCGGAGATCCACAAGCAGGCGGCGAGCTCGACCATCCCGCTCCAGACTCTGCAGCGCGCGTTCCAGAACATTTACGACACGATGGATGCCGTCGACACGTTCAAGCTCGAGGCGCTCGGCAACATGAAGCAGACGGTCAACGTCCTCACCAGCGAGGTCGAGAAGAGCCGCGGCTACATCGCCCGCGCCGAGGGCGTCGAGCAGAGCCGGATCGCCAACCAGACCTCGCCGTTCACGGCGATCGAAGGGTAAGCATGGACTACAGCGAGATCGTTCGTGTCACGTCGAGCTTCGATGCCTTCGCGCATCGCGACGACACGCGCGATCTCGGCTCGGCGGTGCGCAAACGGCGCAAGCGCGGCACCGTCGCCGTAGCTAGGCGGCTGACCAATGTCGGGCTGGCCATCGCCGCCCTGATTTTCGCGACCGTCGCTTTCGGCCTCGTCGTCGGCCCGATCGGCCTCAGCGGTCTGTTCTTCGTCGTCGTCCTGATGGTCGTCCTCGCCGTGCTCGGCCTCGGCGTGTTCCCCGCGCTCGCCGCGCGTGAGCGTCCGGTCGAGCCCTACAAGGAAGACATGCCCAACCGCGCTGTCGTCCAGCGCCTCGGTAGCCTCATGAGCCGCCATCGTGGTGCCCTACCACCCGCGGCGGCGAGCCGGGTCGATTCGATCGGCGCCCAGCTGCCGATGCTGGAGAGCCAGCTTGCCGGCCTCGACCCCCTGAACCCGCTCGCCCAGGACGCGCGCCGGCTGATGGGCCAGCACCTGCCCGACCTCATCACCCGCTACGAGGCCATCCCCGCCCAATATCGCCGCGAGCGGGACGGTCAGGGGATGAGCGTCGACGAGCGCCTCGTCGCCGGCCTCGACGCCGCCCGGATCGCGCTCGACGATCTCGGCCGGAAGCTCGCCCAAGACGAGCGCGACGCGTTTGAGACCCAGGGCCGCTTCATCGAAAGCCGTTACCGCGACGACGGCCCGCAGCCCGAGACCTGATCATGCGCCGCGATTTCGAAGAGCAGCTCCGCCGCCAGTTCGGCTCGCAGGCCGCGCGCGACGCCCACAAGCGCAGGCTGGAGCGGGGAGTCCGCGCCGTCGGCCGCCGCCTGCGCAATTCGGCCATCGCCTTCCTCGTGATGCTTCTGCTCATCATCGGCGGGATCGCGACCGGCTATCTCGGCATCGTCACAACGATCCTTGCCCTGTTCGCGACCTTCATCGTCACCCTGCTGGTGCTGTTCTGGCCGTCGAGGGGGGGGGCCCGCGAAAACAAACTCCCACCAACGGGCGACGCCACCGCCACCCACCGCCTCGACCGCCTCGCCTCGCAGACCGAGGAATGGCTGGTCCAGCGTGCCCGCGGCCTTCCGCACGAGGCCGGACCCGCGCTCGACCGGATCGTCGCGCGCCTTC
>JBKBPQ010000028.1:0-11710 GCA_046293155.1 Allosphingosinicella sp.
GGCTCGCGAAGCTGATCCCGATGTCCCAGCCGGCGATCGCCTGACAAGACGATCAGCTCCGCTCGCCCTCACCAGCGGCGAACGTCAGCTTCTACTACGAGCGGCCTTTTTCATCACAATCAGCTGAAAGCAGACGCTTCACCGCGCAAATGTCCGGGATGGGTCGCACGTGGACGCTTGTGCAAATTGTCGGAGAGGGCCCGTGCCCCTGCGGCGATGGGGCAGGAACGCCGCGCGCGGTGAGACGTCGGCGGCGCTCCTGCCCCGGAACCCGGCCTCGCGGCCGGTCTTTCTGCATCTGCCTCGGTGACATGAAAACGTGTCGGGCGGGGGGCTGTTCCCGGCTCGATGCACGCGCGCGCCGGGCGGGCGGGGTGAAGGGAGCGGGATCCGCGACGGGCGGGGACAGATGCCCCCGCCTCGCGACCGCTTCAGTCCGCCTTCAGGCGGGCGACAATGCGGCGCATCGCGGCTCGGGGGAGGAAGCGGTGGACCTGGGCGCCGGCCTTGTTGCGAGCGCCGGGGATGACCACCGCCTTGCCGCGGTCGAGGGCGGCGAGGCCTTCGCGGACGACGCTTGCGGCATCGCCCGCCATTCGGCGGAGCGGGCCTCCGCGCACCTCGGCGACGTCGAAGAATTCGGTGTCGGTCGGGCCGGGACAGAGGGCGGTGACCCGGATGCCGCTTCCCTTCAGCTCGTGGTGAAGCGCCTCGGTCAGCGACAGGACATAGGCCTTGGTCGCGTAATAGACCGCCATGTTGGGGCCAGGCTGGAAAGCGGCGGTGGAGGCAAGGTTGAGGATGGCTCCGGAGCCGCGGGCGCGCATCGCCGGGAGGACCGCGCGGCACAACTCGGTGAGGGCGCGGACGTTGAGGTCGATCATCTCGGCCTGGCGCGCCCAGTCCTGCGCCTCGAAGCGGCCGGAGAGGCCGAAGCCGGCATTGTTGATCAGGGTGGCGACCTCGAGGCCTTCGGCGGCGAGCTGCTCGACCAGGCTGGCGCCGGCGCCAGGCCTGGCGAGGTCGGCCTCGAAGATGTGGACGTCGCCGCCGAGCGTCCGCTGGAGCGCCTCCAGCCGGTCGCGGCGGCGCGCGGCGAGGGCGAGAACCTCGGCCCGCCGCGCGCAGACCCGAGCGAACTCGGCACCCAGGCCGGCGGAAGCGCCGGTGATCAGGGTGACGAGCTGAGTCAAATCACGCCCTCAGCGAAGCCTTGACGATCTTGCCGGGGGTGCGCGGCGGCTCGCCCTTGGGGAGGGCGTCGACATGCTCCATCCCTTCGACGACCTCGCCCCACACCGTGTACTGGCCGTCGAGGAAGCGGGCATCGTCGAGGCAGATGAAGAACTGGCTGTTGGCGCTGTTCGGGTTCTGGGCGCGCGCCATCGATGCGACTCCGCGGACGTGCGGCTCGCGGCTGAACTCGGCCTTGAGGTCGGGCCGGTCGGAGCCGCCCATGCCGGTGCCGGTCGGGTCGCCGCCCTGCGCCATGAAGCCGTCGATCACGCGGTGGAAGACGACACCGTCGTAGAAGCCTTCCTGGGTCAGCTCCTTGATCCGCTCGACATGGCCGGGGGCGAGATCGGGGCGAAGCTTGATCACGACGTCGCCGCCGCTGTCGAGGTTGAGAACGAGGGTGTTGAGTTCGTCGGCCATTTCTAACTCCTGGCAGGTTTGGCGGCGGCTTAGGCGCTTCCGGAACGCAATGGAACAGGGCGGGTTGCGGGCGGCTTTTCGCGCGCCTAGGAACCCAACCGGACCTCAAGCGGCGGGAGGAGGCGTGTGAGCGAAGAACTCGAAACGCCGCCGGGCGACGTCGCGGATGCAGTCGAGAGCCATCACGAGGCTCCCCCCCAATCCCGTCACGACGCCGACGACCGGCTGAAGCCCGAGTTCGTCAGCGCAGTGCTCGCTCGCATCGCCGAAGGCGACGACGAGGGCGCGCGCGACCTCGTCGACCCGCTCCACCCCGCCGACCTCGCCGACCTGTTCGAGCTGGTCGACCGCGACGAGCGACGCCAGCTTGCCGCGGCCCTCGCCGAGAAGCTCGACGGCGAGGTCCTCGCCGAGATGAACGACTGGGTGCGCGACGAGCTGATCGACGCGCTCTCGCCGATCCAGGTCGCGGAGATCGCCGGGGAACTCGAGACCGACGACGCGGTCGCGATCATCGAGGATCTCGAGGAAGACGAGCAGCGCGCCGTTCTGCGCGCGCTCGACCCCGACGACCGCGCCGCGATTGAGGAAGCGCTTTCCTTCCCGGAGGAATCCGCGGGCCGACTGATGCGCCGCGACGTCGTCGCTGTGCCCGAACATTGGCGGGTCGGCGATGTTATCGACTTCCTTCGCGGCCAGGACGGCTTGCCGACCGATTTCTGGGAAATCTTCGTCGTCGACCCGCAGCATCATCCGGTCGGAACGATCATGCTGTCCTGGATCCTGCGCGCGCCGCGAACGATCCTGGTCGGCGACCTGATGCAGCGCGAGCAGACCCTGGTCCCGGTCGACATGGACCAGGAGGAGGTGGCGCTCCGCTTCCAGAAATATGCGCTCATCTCCGCGGCGGTGGTCGACCAGAGCGGCCGCCTCGTCGGAATGATCACGGTCGACGACGTTGTCCACATCATTCAGGAGGAAGCCAGCGAGGACGTCCTCCTCATGTCCGGCGCCGGCGAAGAGGGCGACATCAACCAGCCGATCCGCGACAGCTACCGGGCGCGAGTGCGCTGGCTGGTCGCCAATCTCGGAACCGCGCTCGTCGCCTCGTTCATCATCGCTTTGTTCGGCGGGGCCATCGAGGAGATGGTCGCGCTCGCGGTGCTGATGCCGCTCGTCGCCTCGATCGGCGGCAATGCCGGCACCCAGACGATGGCGGTGGCGGTGCGGGCGCTGGCGATGAACCAGCTGACCCGTTCCAACACCCTGCGCACCGTTTGGCGCGAGATCAGGGTGGCGCTCCTCAACGGGCTCACCATCGCCGTTCTGATCGGCCTTGGCGCGGCCCTGGTCTTCTCGAACCCGATGCTTGGCGGGGTCATTGCCCTCGCGATGCTGATCAACATCATGATCGCGGGGCTGGCGGGAGTGATCGTCCCGGTCGCGCTCGACCGGTGGGGCCAGGATCCGGCGGTGGCTTCGTCGGTGTTCCTGACGATGATCACCGATTCGATGGGCTTCTTCGCCTTTCTCGGCCTCGCCGTTGCGTCGGGGCTGGTGGGGTGAGGCGGGCCTGGCTCGGGCTCGCCGGCCTCGCTCTCGCCGGGTGCCAGAAGCCCGCGCCGGAATGGCCGACCGGATTCGAGGCGCAGGCCGGCCTGTGCAGCGCGGTTCACGTGATGCGGCTGCGCGCGCCCGCCAGCAGGACCCCGCCGGGCAGCTTCGACGGTTTTCTCCAGATCCTCCACTACGCGATGATTGCTGGCGCCCGCGGCCGCGAGCGGGTCGAGCTTCGCGCTCTCGACGAGGTCAGCCGCCGTGCCGGCGTCGCCCATGTCGAGCTTCGCGAGCAGGACTGGCAGGCGCGGATTCCGAATTGCGCCGCAGCCTTCCCGGAGACCCAGCGGCCGGCGGGACCGCTGCCGGAGGCACCGTTCGAAGCCGGGATGATCTGCTTCAGCCTCGCTGATTTCGTCGCGCGCACCGCCGCGGATTTCCCGCGCGAGGCGATCGCCGCGTCCGATCTCGCCGAACGCGCCCTCGCCGCCGCCGCGCCCGAGCTCCAGCGGCGGGCGCGGACCAACGAACAGGCGGAGCAGCTCGGCGAGCGCTACCGGGTGCGCGCCTTCCTCGCCGGAACGCCGACGTCCCTGCTCGACCGGTGCGTGCAGCGATTTCCGGTGAGAACGGGCTAGCTCAGCGATCCCCGCCGCATCGCACCTCGGCGGCGCCGGGGCCGCGGACGGTGCAGGCGGGGCGGCCGGCGATGACGATCGTGCCGAGGCCGTTGGCGTTGACGGTTATCTCGCGGCGCGCGTGGAGCGCGACGTCGCCGGTGGTGACGGCTGAGACCGTCCCCGTCTCGACGCTGAGGCCGGGCGCGACCAGCGAGCCTGAGCCCTGAAGGTCGGCGGTGAAGGTCTCGGCGGTGCCGGCAAGCTGCATGCTTCCGGAGCCGCTGAGGCCGACAGAGAGATTGTCGGCCTCGATCCCGGTGGCAACGAGGCGGCCGCTGCCCTGGACGACGAGGTCGATTCGCTGGCCGGCGAGACCGGCGATGTCGAGCTGACCGCTGCCGACGACCCGCGCCGAACGCAGAACCCTGGTGGACAGGGTTACGGTCGCCGGCGCTACCGGCCGCGAAGGAGCGCCGGTCCAGGCGGTCTGGTTGCGGCGGACCCGCAACGTCGTCCCCTGGACGTCAACGACGACCCCGTCGAGTGCGTGCTGCGATCCCTGAGCGCTCGCAGAGGTGCTTCGCCCCGTCACGAGGCGAACCTGGAACGGGCCTTCGACGACGATCCGGTCGAAATCCTGAACCGCATAGCGGCGGTCGGCGGCCGCGGCGGCGCCCGCTCCGAGAGCGGCGATGAAAAGGACGAAGAGGGCGGCGAGGGAGCGGAGCATGACGGTCATCATGGCGGACAATGGTTAACCGTCAATGTTGCATCCAAACCATTGATAGAAGCCGGCAAATTCGGCATTGGAGCGGCGTGTCCAGCCTCAACATCAGCAAGGTCGCGGTCGGCTGCGGAAGCCTCGACGCGCTGCGCAGGCGTCAGGCCGCGCGCGCCGCGAATGGCGTCGTGCCGATCGTTACCCGCTTCCGCCCCAAGCGTGCAGACGAGCTGATCGGCGGCTCGATCTTCTGGATCCTCCAGCACCGGATCACCGCGCGCCAGACCATCCTCGGCTTCGAGGAGCGCGCGGAGGACCGGCGCACGATCATCCGGTTGGACTCCGAGCTGGTGCCGGTGCGGCCCTACCCCAAGCGCGCCCACCAGGGATGGCGTTACCTGCCGCGCGAGGACGCGCCGGCGGATTTGGCGGAAGGCGATGTGGAGGCCGAGCTGCCGCCGGCCCTGGCCCAGACGTTGGCGGCGCTGGCGCTGATCTAGACGCGCCGAGCTCATGTCATTCCCGCTTTTGCGGGGATGGCAGATCCCCGATCAGCCGCAACGCACCTCGCCGCTGCCCATCTTGCTGACGCTGCAACGGGCGCCGCCGGTCACTGCGACGTTGCCCGAGCCCATGATCGAGACACGGGCGGCGCCGGTCGCGTGCATGTTCACGTTGCCGTGCCCGGCGATCGACACGTCGGCATCCTGTGCATGGAGGCCCGGCAACTCGGCGTTGCCCGAGCCGGCGATGCCGACCTTGGCCTGACGCACGCGGCCGACGGCGCGGATATTGCCCGAGCCGGCGATGTCGAACTCGGCCGTCTCCGCCTGGAGCTGCTGGAGCGTGAGGTTGCCAGATCCGGCGATCTCGCCGGTGAAGCGCTGGGTCTGGAGCGCGCTCACCTGCATGTCGCCGGAACCGGCGATCTCGGCGCCGCGAAGGCTCGGCGTGGTGACGTGGACGGTGACCTGGCCGGGGCCACGGAACGTCGTGCCGCGCTGGGTGCCGATGCGCAGCTCGCCGCCCTCGACCCGGATATCGAGCCGCTCGAGCGCCGCGGTGTCGCCCTCGGCGCGCACCGACGGCGCCCCGCCGACCGTGACGATTACATTGTGCGATCCGGCCAGAGAAACCGTCTCAAACGGGCCGACCTGGAAGTCGCGGGCGCCCTGCACCCCGCTCGCCTCGATCACCCGCGCATCGGTGCCGATGTTGCACGCGGTGAGCATCGCCACTCCGGCCAATGCCACAAAGATCGCCCGCATCGTCATCTCCCCTGCTGTGTTGCTAACACAATACACTCGGTGCGTGGCGAGGGCAAGATGCAAAAAGGGCGGCCCGGTCAGGGGCCGCCCTCTTGGCAAGGTCAGCAGATGGAAGAACCGCTTAGGCGGCGTCCTCGGTCACCTTCGCCTTGTTGTGGACGAGCCACGCCTTGTTGAGGATCTCGAGGATCTTCTCGAGCGCGGCCTTCTCGTCGATCTGCTCCATCGCGCCCAGCTCGCGGGCAAGGCGGGTCGAAGCGGCCTCGAAGATCTGGCGCTCGGAATAGCTCTGCTCGGGAGCGTCCTCGGGGCGGAACAGGTCGCGGACCACCTCGGCGATCGACGCGAGGTCGCCCGAGTTGATCTTCGCCTCATACTCCTGGGCGCGCCGCGACCACATGGTGCGCTTCACCTTGGGCTTGCCCTTCAGGGTGGTCAGCGCTTCCTGCATCGTCTTGTCGGAGGAGAGCTTGCGCATGCCGACGCTCTCGGCCTTATTGGTCGGAACCCGGAGCGTCATTCGCTCCTTCTCGAAGCGGAGCACGTACAGCTCCAACCGCATTCCGGAAATCTCGGTGCTTTGCAGCTCGATCACACGGCCAACGCCGTGCTTGGGGTAAACAACAAAATCGCCAACGTCGAAGCTCAACGCCTTCGCTGCCATCAATCCAGCCTTCCGTTAAATAGGACGGCGCCGCGTCCTGCCCGGGTTGTCGCGGCGCACTCTGTCTGCCCAGATGCGAAACCGGCGGCTGCACGCGCCGGCGGGGGCTATATAGCACCGCCGTCGTCAAAAAGCTAGGGGCGCGCGCCGGGAGCGCGCGCGGAAGCGACCGGATTGCGTCGCCGCGTTAGGTGGATCAGTCGCCTTCGCCGGGCTCGGCGGAGAAGAACTTCTCGAACTTGCCTTCCTGGCCCTTGAACTCGTCGGCGTCGGCGGGGCTGTCCTTCTTGCGGGTGATGTTGGGCCACTCCGCCGAATAGGTCGCGTTGAGCTCGAGCCATTTCTCGAGGCCGTTCTCGGTATCGGGAAGGATCGCCTCGGCCGGGCATTCGGGCTCGCACACGCCGCAGTCGATGCACTCGCTGGGATTGATCACCAGCATGTTCTCGCCCTCATAGAAGCAATCGACCGGGCACACCTCCACGCAGTCCATATATTTGCAGCGGATGCAGGCATCGGTGACGACGTAGGTCATGGTTTCTCGCTTCTCTCAGGCGGACGGCGCAATCCCTAGGCCGGGGCCGCTCGCCTCGTCAACGCACCTTGTGCGCGGCGGTTCGCGCCGGGACCCGAGCCGCCGCAAGAAGCGTTGGATTTCAGCGCCGACACCGCTAGGACCTGCAACCGGGCGGCGGGATTGTTGGCGGCGTGCGTGCAAGGCACGGCGCCGTGCACGGGATTCGTGATGGCTCAACCTTCCCCCGACCTCCAGGAGCAGCGGTTCCAGCTGCTCGTCAACTCGGTGGTCGACTACGCCATCTACATGATCGACGCCGACGGCACGATCGCCACCTGGAACCCGGGCGCCAAGCGGTTCAAGGGCTATGAGGCCGAAGAAATCATCGGCAAGCCCTACGCGACTTTCTTCCTCCCCGAGGACCGCGAGGCAGGCCTGCCGCAGCAGATCCTCGCCACCGCCGCCAGCGAAGGGCGGTTCGAAGGCGAGGGTTGGCGGATGCGCAAGGACGGCTCGCGCTTCTGGGCCCATGTCGTGGTCGACGCGATCTACGACGGCGACCGCAACATCGTCGGCTACGCCAAGATCACCCGCGATCTTTCCGACAAACGCGACGCCGAGAAGGCCCTCAAGGAGAGCGAGGAGCGGTTCCGGATGCTCGTCCAGAGCGTCAAGGATTACGCCATCTACATGCTCGACACCGACGGCCGGGTGACGAACTGGAATTCAGGGGCGCAGCTCATCAAGGGCTATGGCGCCCAGGAGATCGTCGGCGAGCATTTCTCCCGCTTCTACACCGAGGAGGACCGCGCGGCCGGCGAGCCGGAGCGGGCGCTCGAAACGGCGCGAACCAAGGGCAAATATGAGAAGGAGGCCTGGCGGGTCCGCAAGGACGGCACGCGTTTCTGGGCGAGCGTCCTTCTCGACCCGATCTATGACGAGTCAGGCGAGCTCACCGGCTATGCCAAGGTCACGCGCGACATCACCGAGCGCAAGAAGGCCGAGGAGGCGCTGGAGGAAGCGCGCGCCGCGCTCTACCAGTCGCAGAAGCTTCAGGCATTGGGCGAACTCACCGGCGGAATCGCGCACGACTTCAACAATCTGCTGACCGTGATCCGCGGCTCGGCCGAGCTGCTGCTTCGGCCCGGGCTCAGTCTCGAGAGGCGCGAACGCTATCTCGGATCGATTATCGAGACGGCGGACCGGGCGACGGCGCTGACGAGCCACCTTCTCGCCTTCGGCCGGCGTCAGGCGCTGAAGCCTGAAGTGCTCCAGCTGAACGTCCGGCTCGACGCCTTCGCGGAGATGGTCCAGCGCACGTTCGGCAGCAAATATGAGGTGACGATCGACCTCGATCCCGACCTCTGGCTGGTCGAGGTCGACGTGACCCAGCTCGAGACCGCACTTCTCAACGCCGCGATCAACTCGCGCGATGCGATGCCCGACGGCGGCACGCTGGTGCTTCGCACCCGCAACCTGCCCGAGAGCAACGAAGTGTCGATCGAGGTCGAGGACAGCGGCGAGGGAATGTCCCCGGAGGTTGTCGAGCGGGTCTTCGAGCCGTTCTTCACGACCAAGCCGGTCGGCAAGGGGACCGGCCTCGGCCTTTCCCAGATCCATGGCTTCGCCGCGCAGACCGGCGGCCGCGCGGAGATCACGTCACGGCGCGGCGAAGGAACGCGGCTGAGCATCATTCTTCCGCGCAGCCACAAGGCCGAGGAGGAGGACGAGGCGGCCGAGGCCCCGAGCCTGCCTTTCGCCGGCCTTCGCGTGCTGCTGGTCGAGGACAATGAGCAGGTTCGCCACTTCGCCGAGCATCTGCTCGAGGAGATGCAGTGCGACGTGACGAGCGCGGACTCGGGCGAGGCGGCTCTGGCCGTGCTCGCCAAGGAGAGCTTCGATCTTCTCTTCACCGACGTCGTGATGCCTGGAATGAGCGGGATCGAGCTGGCTAACCGGGTCCGCAAGGACTTTCCCGACCTGCCGATCCTGCTCGCGAGCGGCTATAGCGAGGAGGTGGTGCGGGGCGCCGCCAACAAGTTCCGAATGGTGTCGAAGCCCTATGGCTTCACGTCGATCAGCCAGGCCTTCGGGGAAGTGATCCCGAGCCGGGCCGCGGCCTAACCTTCGATTTCGCTGTAGAGGGCGCGCGCCTCCGCCGGCGGACCGCGGCGGACGGGCAGGGTCTCGATCCTCAGCACGCGGACCTTGCCGTGGACTGCGAAGCTCAGCACGTCGCCGACGCCGACGGGGGCGTGGCTTCGGTCGATGACCCGGCCGTTGATCCGAAGGCGGCCGTCCTCGGCCAGTGCCTGAGCCGCGGAGCGCGTCTTCACCACCCGCGCGAACCACAGGAACTTGTCGAGGCGCAGGCGTGGAGCGGCGGGGTCAGCCACGCGCCAGTCCCGCGAGCGCGGCGAAGGCGGGCGAGATCGGACCGACGCCTTGCTTGCGACGGCGGCCGCGGCCGCGCCACACCCAGGTGCTTTCCTCTCCTTCGGCGCGGAAGCCGACGTCGCGCATCAGCTTGGTCACGGCGTCGGGCGTGAGGCCGAGCGAAGTGACGAGAGCGTCGTTGACCACCGCCTCCTGCTTGCCGGCGCGTGCTTCATGGGCGTGGGCTGCCATCCGCTCGGCCATGTCGACCCGGAGCAGCTGGGGCCCGACGCGGCGGAATCCGAGCCTGGCGGTCGCAGCGGCATCGCCGGTCGCGGGAAGGACGACTGAGCCCGGCGGCGGAAGCCAGGGCATCGGCGCTCCGGCCGCGGCGGAACGAAGCGCGGCGCGCCAGCGCATCGCCTCGGGCTTCAGAACCGCCGGCATGAACAGGTCGAGCGCGCCGATGCGAATTCCGAGTGCGTGGAGCTTGCGGCGGTGATCGCGGTCGAGCGCCTCGAGCGGCTGCGCCACCGTCTCGCGGGCAATCACCCCGCCCTCGTCCACCAGCATCGCGAGCACCGCGCGGAAAGCGGGCGGCGCGGCGCGGTCGTGCCCCGCCATTCCGGCCTGGCGGAGCGGGGCAAGGCTTCGCTCGACCTGGTGGGCGACCCAGGTCTTCAACCGGTCGATCACCGCGTTTCGGCCGCGCTCCGAGACGCTGTCGATCCGGCGGTCGAGCTGGACCCGCGGGCTGAGCAGGTTCTTGCCCGGCACGAGCCTGGCAACCTCATGGCCGCGCCACAGGAGTGCGGGCGGCAGGGACGGCTCGGCGCGGAGCGAGAAATGGTCGTCGGTGTCGGCGACGAGCGCAGCGGCGCGCTTCTCATATTCGCCGGCGAGGCGACGCTCGGCGGTGGCGAGAAGCATCTTGCGGTCGGCATGTTTGGCCGCCGGGTCGACCTCGAAGCGGAAGCCCTGGAGCTTGCCGATCGCATAGCTTCCGACACTGACCTCCCCCTGCTCGTCGACGATCACCGGATGCTCGTCGACCCCGCCCTTGCGGCCGAGGTCCTTGAGGAGGACGGACGTGCGCCGGTCGACGAAGCGCTGGGTCAGCCGCTCGTGGAGAGCGTCAGACAATTTCTCCTCGATGCCGCGGGCGCGCTCCGCCATTTGCGCCGGCTCGTGGAGCCAGTCGTGGCGATGGGCGATATAGGCCCAGGTCCGCACCCCGGCGAGGCGGTCGGCAAGCGCGTCGATGTCGCCCTGGACGTTGTCGAGCCGGGCGAGCTGCTCGGCATACCAGGGTTGCGGGATCCGATGGTCGCCCTGGTTCAGGAACTCGAACAGGCGCGCGACCAGGCGGCCATGCCCTTCCGGCCCGGTCTTGCGGAAATCGGGCAGGCCGCAAGCGGCCCAGAGCCGCCGCACCGCCCGCTCTCCGCGCACCTGGCCGGCGACCGCGGGATCGATCGCGAGCGACTTGAGCACGGCGAGGTCGACGGCTTCGGGAGCGGCGCGAAGCCCTTGCCGGTCGGGGCGGCGCTCGAGGGATCGGATCAGCCCTTCGACGCTTCGATAATCGGGATCGCCTTCGCGCCAATAGAGGAAGTCGAGAGGAGCGAACTTGTGGTTCTCGATCGCGTCGATCTCGTCCTCGCGGAACTCGGCGAGCGCCTCGCCCTCGATATTGAGCGTCCCAAACGTGCCGTCGCGCTGGTGGCGCCCGGCGCGCCCCGCGATCTGGGCCATCTCGGCCGGGGTGAGTCGGCGCCGGCGGCGGCCGTCGAACTTGGAGAGGCCGGCGAAGGCGACATGGGCGACGTCCATGTTGAGGCCCATGCCGATCGCGTCGGTGGCGACGAGATAGTCGACCTCGCCGGCCTGGAACATCTCGACCTGAGCGTTGCGGGTGCGCGGGGACAGCGCGCCCATCACCACCGCCGCGCCGCCGCGCATGCGCCGGAGCGCCTCGGCGACCGCATAAACCTGGTCGGCGGAGAAGGCGACGATCGCCGAGCGGGGCGGCAGGCGCGAGAGCTTGGCCGATCCCGCATAGGAAAGGGTCGAAAAGCGCGGGCGCCGGATGATCTCGGCCTTCGGAAGCAGCGCCCGGACCATCGGCGCGAGGCTTTCCGAGCCGAGGATCATCGTCTCCTCGCGGCCACGCGCGTTCAGCAGCCGGTCGGTGAAGACGTGGCCACGCTCGGGATCGATGCCGAGCTGCGCCTCGTCGATCGCGACGAAGGCGAAGTCGCGGCGAAGGTCGCTCTCCTCCTTGCCGCGCACCGGCATCGATTCGGCGGTACACAGGAACCAGCGCGCCTG
>JBKBPQ010000029.1:0-10741 GCA_046293155.1 Allosphingosinicella sp.
CCTGGAACACCGACTTGGCGAGATCGACGCCTAACACCGCAACTTCTTCCATCGTGTCCTCCTCTCCACAGACACCGACAAAAATGTCGGCCGAGTGGAGCGCCGTCCACGACATCAATTGTAGACACGCGCCTTTTCTGGTGAGTTGCCGACATGGCTCAGGACCGAAAAACATCCGCTAGGGGTGGCTGTCCGCGTTGTGGGAAGACTATCCCGTTCGGTCGAGCCATGTTGCGGCGCGGTCGTCCCTTTCGATGCGCTGACTGCGGAAGCACGCTTGTCGTGCCGCGCGCAGCAGCAAGTCTGGCGATGCTGGCCTTCGTCTTACTCTCATCGCTGTCCGGCCGTATTCCTCTTGTGGCTGTTGCGGCGGCAGTCCTCGCTCTCGTTCTTTTGGAATGGCTGCTGGCCAAGGTGGAGCTCGCTGAACGGGCCGTTCAGAGCTAGGACAACCTCCGGCCCGCCCGCCGCAGTCGCCGAGATGCTCCGCTCACGCCGCTTGCTTCGCGGAGATCGAGAACGAAGAGCATCATCTGGTGGACATCGTGTCGTTCGCCGATGCGGTGCGCGTCAGTGACGAGACTCCAGAACAATCAGGAGGTTAACCGCGCGTCGGCACCGCCCGCGGCACGCCGGCGCGAAGCTGCCGGATTAGGTGAATTTCCTGATCGGTGATATATGCCGCCTATCGCCGATCAATAGCCCGCAGGCTTCGGCGGCTGAGAGACTCCAACGTGCTCCCGCTTGCAAAGCAGGGGACGCACACATGCTTCCGAAACAAGACCTTCAGCCGTTCCTTGACCGGCTGACCAGCCGCTCTCGCCTCAGCGAAAGCGAGCAAAAGGCGATCCTCGGATTGCCGACGCATACCGCGCAGGTGAGCACCAACCGGGACTTCGTGCGGCTCGACGAGCGGGTAGATCACGCCTGCGTCGTCGTCGAAGGCGTCGTCGGCCGATTCGGCCAGACCTCGGAGGGCGCGCGTCAGATCACAGCCTTTTTCGTCGCCGGCGACGCGCCGGACCTCCATTCCGTGGTGCTGCCCAGGGACTCCTCCGCCCTCCAGGCGCTCAGCACGACCACGATCCTGCGAATCCCGCACTCTGCCTTGCGGGCGGTTGCCGGCCGCTATCCTGCCGTCGCCGAAGCCTTCTGGAGGGATTGCTCCGTCGATGCCGCGGTCGCGGCGCAGTGGGTCGTCAACGTGGGCCGACGGGATGCGCGAACGCGCATGGCGCACCTGCTGTGCGAGATGGCGGTGCGATACGACATGAAGCCATTGAGAGGGGAGGTCACATACGCCTTCCCGGTCACCCAGGCGCATCTGGCGGATGCCACCGGCCTCACGTCGGTGCACGTGAACCGGACGCTCAAGGCCCTCGCCGCCGAGGACCTCGTCATCGTCGCCAGCCGCTCGGTGCGCATTCTCGACTGGGAGAAGCTTGCCAAGGTCGGCGAGTTCAACGCCGGCTATCTGCAGGCCGACTACGAACCCGACGAGCGCCTGCGCATCGTGGGATGATGCCTGGAGATGTCCGCTCAGAAACCGGGCGGACGTTCATCGGCATTGACCGGTTGCGACCCTTTGCGGACGTTGGGGACGAGCGTCACCCCCGCCGGTTCGCGGTCGCGAAGCCATAGGCGCCGCCGACGAGGGCGCCGAAGAGCGGGCCCACGAACGGCACCGGGATCGCGATGAGCGCGCCGATTCCCGCCGCGACCGCCGTCCGCTTCGCCACTGGATTGTCCAACATGACACCTTCCTTTCCTGAGGGTGTATTATAGGAATAATACGGCTGATTGTCCAGTCGCGGCGCTCACTCCGCCACGATGAGCCGGTAGCCGCAGTCGCAGGAGTCGAGGCCGAGCAGGTGGCCGTAGCCTTCCGCCCAGGCGCCGCTCGCCAGGTCCTGCTCCAGCCTGGCAAGCGCCTGCGACACGTCGCCAAGCGCCCAGAAGGACGAGATCGCCGCCCTCACCCGCGGGTCGAGATAGGCCGCGGGCCGTCGCCAATAGGCGCACAGGAAGCCGTCGCTGCAATCGTGCGGGATCGGCACCGGCGAGGTCGCGACCGCGCCGAGCCATCGTTCGTAAGTGGACAGCGGCGGCATCTGCGCTTCGTCGAGGGCGACCAGCTCCGGGATGTAATCCGCCAGCCAGAAGCCGCGGAAGCTGGGGTCGTAGGTCAGGATGACGACCGGGCCGCGGGTCACCCGCCGAATCTCGCTGAGGCCCTTCGCCTGGTCAGACCAATGGTGGACGGTCAGCACCGCCATCGACGCATCGAAGCTCTTGTCCTCGAACGGCAACTCCTCCGCCCGGCCCTGAACCACCGTCGCCGCGGAGGCGGGGCGCTGGCGGATCATCTCGATCGACGGCTCGAGCGCGGTGACCTGCCTGTCCGCGGGCTCGTACGACCCGGCGCCGGCGCCGACGTTGAGAACGGTTCGCGCCGGCCCAAGCGCGCGGCGGATCGCCTCGGCGATACGCTCGTCGGGCTTGCGCAGTTCGGCATAGTTGAGCCCGATCGTGTCGTAATGCGCGGTCATGATCCGCCCTTCTCGACCGCCGAATGCGGGCGCTGCAAGTCCGGTTCGACGAACCCGAGACGGGCCTCCGTCGAGAATAGGCGCTCGGGCGAGTAGAAGCGGAGCGGCCAGTCGCGGCGGCCTTCCGGTTCGCGAAGGAGAGCGTTTATTCGGTCGGCGAGGCCCCTGCCCGCGCTCCGCGTGAGCGCGGAGCGGACCGCGGCGATGTACAGCTGGGTGATCGTCTCGTGATAGCCTTCGCTGTCGCTGTTCACGCCGCCGACGCTCTCATTGTAGCGGCGGATGAGGTGCGGCAGGTCGCGCTCGGGCACGATGTCGGGGCGCTCGAGGATCAGCCAGGCGCAGGTCGCGATATGCGCCTCGTGGGTCCATTCCGCCTTGGGCAGGGTGCAGGCGAGCATGCCCTCCCCGACCCGTCGGATGCTGTCGTCGTCCGCGAACGGGCGCGGCTCGTGTTCGTCACTCATGTCGTCTCCCCAAAAAGAAAGGGAGCGCGCCGGCCCTCGCCGACACGCTCCCTTGAAAGAAAGCTGGGTGTCTAGTGCGTCAGGCGGCGGTCACCTCCGGGCGGGCGACTTGAACCTGTTGAGCGCCGGGCGCCGAGGCGCGGACGCCGTCGTCGACATGCGCCAGGAACTTGGCGAAATTGTCGTTGAACAGGTTGACCAGCTTCTCGGCAGTGGCGTCGTAGTCGGCCTTGTCCGCCCAGGTGTCGCGCGGGTTGAGGATCGCGCTGTCGACGCCGGGGACCGCGACCGGAACCTCGAAGCCGAAATAGGGATCCTTGCGGAACTCGGCGCTGTTGAGGCTGCCGTCGAGCGCGGCGTTGAGCAGAGCGCGGGTCGCCTTGATCGGCATCCGGCTGCCGACGCCGTACTTGCCGCCGGTCCAGCCGGTGTTGACCAGCCAGCAGGTGACTCCGCCCTTGGCGATGCGCTCCTTGAGGAGGTTGCCGTAGACGGTCGGGTGGCGCGGCATGAACGGAGCGCCGAAGCAGGTCGAGAAGGTCGCTTCCGGCTCGGTGACGCCGATCTCGGTGCCCGCGACCTTGGCGGTGTAGCCGCTGAGGAAGTGGTACATCGCCTGGTCGGGCGTGAGGCGGGCGATCGGCGGGAGCACGCCGAACGCGTCGGCCGTCAAGAACACGATGTTCTTCGGCACCGGGCCCATATTCTCGGCGCTGGCGTTCGGGATGAAGTCGATCGGATAGGCGCCGCGGGTGTTCTCGGCGAGGCTGTTGTCGTCGAGGTCGAGCTCGCGGGTGACCGGGTCGATCACGACATTCTCGAGCACCGTGCCGAACCGCTTGGTCGTCGCATAAATCTCCGGCTCGGCCTCGGGGCTCAGCCGGATCATCTTCGCGTAACAGCCACCCTCGAAATTAAACACCGCCGTATCCGACCACCCATGCTCGTCGTCCCCGATGAGGGTGCGGCTGGCATCCGCCGACAGGGTCGTCTTGCCGGTGCCGCTGAGGCCGAAGAAGACCGCGGTGTCGCCGTTCGGGCCGATATTGGCCGAGCAGTGCATCGGCATCACGCCCTCGACCGGGAGCAGGTAGTTCAAGATGCCGAACACCGACTTCTTCATCTCGCCGGCGTAGGCGGTGCCGCCGATCAGGACCATTTTCTCGGTGAGGTTCACCGCGATCACGGTCTCGCTACGGGTGCCGTGCCGCTCGGGATCGGCGCGGAAGCTCGGCAGGTCGATGATCGTGAACTCGGGCACGAACTCGGCGAGGTCCTCCGGCTGCGGGCGGACCAGCAGGGTGCGGATGAACAGGTTGTGCCAGGCGAGCTCGTTGATGACGCGCACGCGGACGCGGTGCTCGGGCTGCGAGCCGCCATAGAGATCGGCGACGAACAGCTCGCTCTTGTCGCCGAGCACCTTGAGGAAGTCCTCCTTGAGCGCGGCGAAATGAGCCGGCGTCATCGACGCGTTATTGTCCCACCAGATGTTGTTCTCGGTCTCGGTATCGCGGACGATGAACTTGTCCTTGGCCGAGCGGCCGGTGTGCTTGCCGGTCTTGACGACGAGCGGGCCGTCCTTGGCGAGGATGCCCTCGCCGCGGCTCACGGCCTGCTCGACGAGCGCGGGCGGGCCGAAATTCCAGTTGAGCTTGGCGCCGGTCTCGATGCCCTGTTTCGAAAGCCCGTAAGCGGGCACGCGGTCGATCACGTGGATACTCCCTGCAATAGCCTAATGTGAGCGTTGGGCAGCGATTTTGCCCCGCTCGTGCATGGGGTTGGCCCATATCGAAAGGGGGCCGATCCGTCAAAGGCTGGCGCCCGGCCAAGGCCCCCGCTAAACCGACCCGTTCCGGAACGAAGGGCCTGTTCTCGCGCATGGCGATCACGATCGCGCTGGTCGATGACGACCGCAACATCCTCACCTCCCTGTCGGTCGCCCTGCAGTCGGAAGGCTTCGTGACTCGCCTCTACAGCGACGGCGAAAGTGCGCTGAAGGCGCTCAGCGACAACCCGCCCGATCTTGCTGTGCTTGACGTGAAGATGCCGCGCATGGACGGCATGGAGCTGCTTCGCAGGCTTCGCGAGAAGAGCGCGATCCCGGTCATCTTCCTCACTTCCAAGGACGACGAGCTCGACGAGGCGCTCGGTCTCGCAATGGGCGCCGACGATTATATCGCAAAGCCATTCTCCCAGCGGCTGCTGATCGCGCGCATCCGCGCGGTGCTTCGCCGCACCGAAATGCGCGCCCAGCCCGAGGACGGCGGCGAGGAGGCCGAGGCGAGCGAGATCGAGCGCGGGCGCCTGCGGATGGACCCTGCACGCCACCGGGTTCGCTGGGACGGCAAGGAAGTCGCCCTCACCGTCACCGAGTTCCTGATCCTCGAAGCGCTTGCGCAGCGGCCAGGGGTGGTGAAGAACCGCAACCAGCTGATGGACGTCGCCTATCAGGACGACATCTATGTCGACGATCGCACCATCGACAGCCATATCAAGCGGATGCGCCGCAAGTTCCGGGTCGTCGATTCCGAGTTCAAGGCGATCGAGACGCTCTACGGAATCGGGTACCGCTTTGCCGAAGAGTGACGAGCAGGAACTCTCGCTCAAGTGGTCGCGGCGAATCTCGCTTCGTCACCGGATCCTCGCCGTCAACATCTTCGCCATCGCGATCCTCGCCGGATCGATCCTCTATCTCGACAGCTTCCGGAGCCGCCTGACGCAGGCGCGGGTCGAGCAGGCGGCGACCGAGGTGACGATGATCGCCCGATCACTGAGCCAGGTGCCGGACCACCTCCACCAGCCCTTGCTGGTGAGGCTCGGACGCGACAGCGGCGCCCGGCTGCGCATCTACAATCTGGACGGCGAGAAGCAGGCGGACAGCTGGGAAGGCGCGGAGCCGACCTACCAGCTCCCCGACCCCGCTGAAGAGCCGTGGCCGCGCTGGTTCGCTCGCGCCCTCGACAACGGCTTCGACGCCATCGTCGGCGCGCCGCAGCCGCCTCTGCTGAAGCTGCCGGAGGACGACCGGCTGCAGGCCTGGCCAGAGGCGATCGAGGCGCACGACCGCACCGGGACGACCACGGCATTGCGGCGGGCGCCTGAGGGCACCGCCTTCGTGACCGCGGCGGCGCCGATCGAGAGCGACGGCCGCGCGGTGCTCCTGCTCAGCGACAATGCCACCGAGATCCGCCGCGTCGTCCGCGCGGAGCGACTCACGCTGGTCATCATCCTCGTGGCGACGATCACCGTGTCGGTGCTGCTGTCGCGATTCCTCGCGCGCACGGTGGCTGGGCCGCTTCGGCGGCTGGCGCTCGCCGCCCACCGGGTCCGGCTTGGCCGATCGCGCGAGGTCGACGTGCCGCGCCTGCCCGAGCGCCGCGACGAGATCGGGCTACTCGCCCGGGCGCTTCACGACATGACCCAGTCGCTTCGCCAGCGCATCGACGCGACCGAGGCATTCGCGGCCGACGTCACCCACGAGCTCAAGAACCCCCTCGCCTCGCTTCGCTCGGCCGTCGACAGCCTGGAGCGGACCCAGGACCCGGCGCTCCAGGCGCAGCTGCTCGACATCGTCCGCCAGGACGTCAACCGGCTCGACCGGCTGGTCGTCGATATCGCCGACACCTCCCGAGTCGACGCCGAGCTGTCGCGGGCGCGCTTCGAGCCGGTCGATCTAGGAGCGCTGATCGACGTGATGCTGCCCGGCTGGGAGCAACGCGCGCAGGACGGCCAGCGCGTCGCCTTCGCCCGCCCGCACGGCGGAAGCGCCGTCGTAATGGGTGACGAGTCGCGCCTCGCCCGGCTTATCGACAATCTCGTCGACAACGCCTTGTCCTTCTCGCCGCCGGACGGGCTGGTCACGATCCGCGCGACACGAAGCAAGGACGAGATGCTGCTCAGCGTCGAAGACGAAGGACCGGGAGTCCCCGAGGACCGGCGCCAGGCGATCTTCAGCCGCTTCCACAGCGTCCGCCCGGACGAGGATTTCGGCCGCCATTCGGGGCTTGGCCTCGCCATCGCCAAGGCGATCGCCGAAGGCCATGGCGGAAGCATCGAGGTTGGCGATCGCCCAGACGGGCGTCCCGGCGCCTGGTTCCAGTTGCGGTTGCCGGTGGGGCAATCATGAGCGAGACGGTTCACGCGACCACGGTGTCGATCGGCGGGCGGGCGGTGCTGATCTTCGGCCGGTCCGGGGCAGGCAAGTCGGATCTCGCGCTCCGCCTGGTCGACCGCGGCGCAACGCTCGTCAGCGACGATTACACGATCGTGGCTGCGCGGGACGGCGCACTCGTCACATCGCCGCCCGACACGATCGCCGGCAAGATGGAGCTTCGCGGGGTCGGGATCATCGAGCTTGCCCATGACAGCGGTGTTCCTGCAGCCCTGATCGTCGATCTCGACCAGGATCCCGACCGTCTGCCCGAGCCGGGCGCCCGTGAGATCGCGGGCATCGCAATCCCCGTAATTTCCCTGCACGGCCTTGAGCCGTCGGCGCCCATCAAGGTAGAGAAAGCGCTCCTCCTTCACGGACTCGCCTCCCCTTGCCCGCCCTAGCCCATCCCCAGCGCCTCCTGCTCGTCACCGGCCTGTCCGGCGCCGGCAAGTCGACCGTGCTTCGGACACTCGAGGATGTGGGCTGGGAGGTCGTCGACAACCTGCCTTTGTCGCTGGTCAACCATTTGCTCGCGACCCCGCCGGGATCGGGTGGCGGCGAGCAGAGGCCGCTTGCGATCGGGCTCGACACCCGAACACGTGGTTTCGACGCCGAGCGCATCGTCCGGCAGGTGAAGAAACTGGCGAGCGACGACCGCTACCCGGTTGAGATGCTCTATCTCGACTGCGCCGGAACCGAGCTCCTGCGTCGCTATTCGGAGACCCGGCGCCGTCACCCGCTCGCGCCCGACCGTCCCGCGATCGACGGCATTTCGGAAGAGCGCGAGCTGATGGCGCCGCTGAGGCGCTGGGCCGACCATGTCATCGACACGACCGACACCGACTCAAACACGCTTCGCCACCTGACCCGGACGCGCTTCGCGGCCGGGGGCGACATCCCGCATCTGTCAATCGTTTCGTTCGGCTTCGCCCGCGGCCTTCCGCGCAACGCCGACCTGGTCTTCGACATGCGTTTCCTCAGGAACCCCCATTGGGACGAGGATCTGCGTCCGCTGACCGGCACCGACGCTGCGGTGCGGGACTATATCGCCTCCGACGAGGCCTATGATCCGGCGCTGGCGAAGATCGAGGACCTGCTGATCACCCTGCTTCCGCGCTACCGGGCGGAGGGGAAATCCTATGTGACCGTCGCGTTCGGCTGCACCGGAGGGAGACACCGCTCGGTCCATGTCGCCGAGCGGGTCGCCTCACGGTTGCGCCACGAGGGTTTTTCGCCCACGGTCGAACATCGTGATCTCGCGCTCCCGCCCCGCGACCAGCTTGAGGGCGGCGGCGAGTCGGAGATGGCGGCCCGGGGGCGAGCCGCAGAACTGATCCAAGGTGAGTGAATGATTGGTCTGGTTCTGGTGACGCATGGGCAGCTTGCCCGCGAGTTCATCGTCGCCATGGAGCATGTGGTGGGGCCGCAGGAGCGAATCCTGCCGGTCTGCATCGGCCCCGACGATGACATGGAAGCGCGGCGCGACGACATCGCCAAGGCGATCGCCGCGGTCGACGAGGGCAAGGGAGTCATCATCCTCACCGACCTGTTCGGCGGGACTCCGTCGAACCTAGCCATCTCGCTGATGAAATCGGCCGAGATCGAGGTGATCGCCGGAGTCAACCTGCCGATGCTGATCCGGCTGGAAGGTGCCCGCAAGACGATGGACGTGCGGGCAGCCGTCGCCGCTGCGCGCGAGGCGGGCCGCAAATATATCTCCGTCGCTTCCGAGGTGCTTGGGGAGACGGCCGGTTGAGCGCGGTCTCGCGGACCGTCGCGGTCACCAACAAGCGCGGACTCCATGCCCGGGCAAGCGCCAAGTTCGTGACCCTGGCAGCGTCCCTCCCTGCCCAGATCGAGGTGGAGAAGGACGGGTCTAAAGTATGCGGCACCTCGATCATGGGCCTGATGATGCTGGGCGCCGCCAAGGGCGACACGATCGTGATCAGCGCGGCCGGCGACGGCGCGGAAGCGGCGCTCGACGCGCTCGCCGAGCTGGTCGAGGCCCGCTTCGGCGAGGAATGAGCGGGCGCGCATGACCCGCCAGATCACCGCTTTCTCCAACCCGCTGATCAAGCAGATCCGCGGGCTTCGCGAGAAGAAGAACCGCCGCGCCGAGGGGCTGTTCCTAGCCGAGGGGCTTCGGATCCTCACCGAGGCGCGCGAGGCCGGGCGGTTGCCGGAAGTGCTGCTGTTCGCGAGCGGGCACCGCCACCCGCTGCTCGACGCGCTGATCGCGGCGACCGAGGCGGCCGGCGGCGACGTCGTCGAGACCACTGCCGACATCATCGGCAAGGTCACCGCCAAGGACAATCCGCAGACGGTGATCGGCGCTTACCGGATGTTCGGCGGAGGGCTGGACGATCTCGATCGCGGCGCGGCGCCGCTGTGGATCGTCGCGCAAGCGCTTCGCGATCCGGGCAATATCGGCACGATCCTGCGCACCGGCGACGCTGTCGGCGCGGGCGGGCTCATCCTGATCGACGAGTGCGCCGATCCCTTCTCGGTCGAGGCGGTGCGGGCGTCGATGGGCGCGATCTTCACCCAGAAGGTGGCGGCCGCCGCATGGCCGGATTTCGTCCGCTGGCTTCGGCAAGGGCCGGGCGAGCTGGTCGGCACCAGCCTGAAGGCCACCCACGACTACCAGGAGCCGCGCTACCAGGCGCCGACCTTCATCCTCGTCGGCAACGAGCAGGCCGGGCTGCCCGCGGCCTATGAGGCGGAATGCGACCTGCTCGTCAAAATGCCGATGCTGGGCAAAGCCGACAGCCTCAACGCGGCTGTGGCGACGGCGGTGATGGCCTATGAGGTGATCAACCAGCGGCGCCGTATCGGGTTTTCCGCAGGTTGACGTAACGCCCTGTAAAGCTGTTGTGGATCAATGTGCTGAGCGGAACTCCGCCGGCTGGTTCGGGGAATTCGGGGGCGTTGATGGACAGGGACGGTTCGACGCAGGTGACCATGCCGAAATGGCCGGCATGGATCATGCTCGCGGTAATGGCGGCGAGCGCCTATCCCGCGCTCACCGGGAGCGCTCCAAGCGCCGCTGCGGCCGAGAAGCCGGCTTCGTCGCAGGCCCCTGCTCCCAAGCGGATGATCCTCGCCGATTGAGCTGATGGCGCGGGACCTCCGCGCCGGAGCCGATGCTATTCGGCCGCGGGCGGAAGCTCGGCCAGCTTGGTGAGCGGGCGCGGAGTCACCTCGACGACCGGCAGCGGCTCGATCTCCTTGGCGCCGCTTGCGACTTCGAGGGTCTCGAAGCGCTTGGCCTGGCTCATCACCTGGCTTTCGAGGCTCCCGACGAAGGCGTTGTAGGCGTTGGTGGCGAGGCCGAGGTTGCGGCCGACCTTCTCGACATGGCTGCCCATCGTGGCGATGCGCGAGTGGAGCTCCTTGCCGAGCCGGGCGATCTCGGCGGCCTGCTCTGCGAGATTCTCCTTGCGCCACTCCATCGCAATGGTGCGGGCGAGGCCGATGAGGTTGATCGGAGTCGCGAGCAGCACCCGCCGCTCGAACGACCAGTCCCACAGCCGCTCGTCCTGCTCGAGCGCCGCGGTGAGGAAATGCTCGCC
>JBKBPQ010000030.1:0-7850 GCA_046293155.1 Allosphingosinicella sp.
ACGCCTCTCTAACAGACGGACCGAATCCCGACATGGCCGACGAAACCTTCCGCAAGAAGCTGCGCAACGGAGTGCTGCTGGGCTTCCTCGGCATCGCTTTGCTCGCCATGGTGATCACCGGCTTCGGAACCGACGGCATGGGCGGACTCGGTGGCATCGGCGGTCAGGGCGTTCAGACCATTGCGCGGGTCGGCGACGAGAAGATCACGGATGCCGAGCTCAGCGCGATGGTCGACGGCGAATATCGCCAGGCGGCGCGCCAGCAGCCCGATCTCGACCGGGGCCAGTTCGTCGAACAGGCATTCCAGCCGTTGCTCGATCGGATGATTAGCCAGGCGGCGATCGCCGATTTCGCGCGACGTCACGGAATGGTCGTTCCGCGCGAGATGGTCGACCGGGTCATCGTCGGAATCCCGGCCTTCCAGAACGTCGCCGGCCAGTTCGACGACGCTGCCTTCCGGCAGGCGCTGTCGCAGCAGGGAATCACCGAGCAGCAGTTGCGCAACGACATCGCCAGCGGCGAAATCCTGCGCATGATGCTCACTCCGGTCGGCTCGCAGGTGCGGGCGCCGCGGACGGTCGCAACCGAGTTCGCGTCGCTCCTGCTCGAGCAGCGCCAGGGCGCCTTCGGCCAGGTCCCGACCGCAGCCTTCGCCGCCAACATCAACCCGTCCGACCAGGAAATCGCGCAATATTATCAGCGCAACCAGCGCAGTTTCGCGATCCCCGAGCGGCGGGTGATCCGCTACGCGATCCTCGACCGCAATTCATTTGGCGATCGGGTCCGCGCGACCGATCAGGAGATCGCCCAGCAATATCAGCAGAACCAGGCGCAATATGGCCCGCGCCAGACCCGCAACCTGCAGCGCGTGATCCTTCCGAACGAGAATGCCGCGCGCCAGTTCGTCCAGCGCGTGCGCAGCGGCACGAGCTTCGCCGACGCCGCCCAGCAGGCCGGGTTCGCAGCGGCCGACATCAACTTCCCGCAGCAGACCCAGCAAGCCTTCACGACGGTGTCGTCGGCCGAGGTCGCCAACGCGGCCTTTTCGGCCGAGCAAGGCGCGGTCGTCGGGCCGTTCCGCACCCCGCTCGGTTTCCAGGTCGTGCGCGTCGAGGGCATCAGCCAGACGCCCGGCCGCTCGATCGAGGAAGTGCGGCCCGAGATCGCGGCGGCGATCGAGCAGCGCAAGCTCGCGGAGGCGCTGATCGCGGCTGAGGAGCGGATCCAGGAGCGGCTCGACAATGGCGAGAGCTTCGAGGAAGTCGCCCGCGCCGAGGGCCTCACCCTGCAGACGACGCCCCCGGTCACCCGCACCGGCCAGGCGCCGGGCGTTCAGGGGCCCGACGGCCAGCCCTTCCAGTTCCCCGCCGATCTCGGCATGGTGCTTCAAACCGCGTTCGAGATGGAGCCGGACGGCGATCCGCTGATGGAGGTCGTCCAGCCAAATGCGCGGGTGGCGGTCGTCGACCTGGCCAGTGTCGTGCCCTCGGCCGCTCCGCCGCTCGCCGAGATCCGCGACCAGGTGCGCCAGCGCCTAATCCAGCAGACCGCGCTTCAGCGCGCGCGCCAGGCCGCCGACGGCATCGTCCAGCGCTTGAACAGCGGCATGGCGCCGGCCCAGGCCTATTCGCAGGCGGGGGTTCCGCTGCCGCCGACCCAGTCGATCACGCGCCGCCGCCTCGATCTGTCCCGGGCCGGTCAGGCCGTGCCGCCCCCACTCGCTCTCCTGTTCAGCATCCCGCAGGGACGCGCGCGGGTGCTCGCGGGACCGGACGGCGCAGGCTGGCTGATCGTCCATCACCAGCAGCGTACGCCAGGCAACGCTGCGACCGACCCGGAGGGTGCGGCCCTGATCGGCTCGGTCCAGCAGCAGTTCAACCAGACCGGAACGGTGGAGCTTCAGGAGCAGTTCGCCCGGGCGATCCAGGCGACGACCGAGATCAGCCGCGACGAGGACCGGATCAATGCGCTGCGCCAGCAGCTTCGCGGAGGCCGGTGAGGCGCAGCCGCTGATCCTCGTCGTCGACAATCACGACAGCTTCACCTGGAACCTCGTCCATTACCTGCGCCAAGCGGGCGCCGAGGTCCGGGTGGAGCGAAGCGACGCACTGACCGTCGACGAGGCGCTGGGCTCCGGCGCCGACGGAATCCTGATCTCGCCGGGCCCCGGACGGCCGGAAGACGGCGGCATCAGCCTCGCGCTTGTCGAGGCCTGCGCGGCCGCGCGGCGTCCCCTGCTCGGGGTCTGCCTCGGTCACCAGGCGATCGGCCAGGCATTCGGCGGCACCATCGTCCGCGCGCCGCAGGTGATGCACGGCAAGACCTCAAGGGTCGACCATGATGGACAGGGCGTGTTCGCCGGTATTCCTGCGCCCCTCACCGTGGCACGCTATCACTCGCTGGTGATCCGCGAGGAGGTTATGCCGGGCTGTCTCATCGTCACTGCGCGGGCCGAGGACGGAACGGTGCAGGGCATCCGCCATCGCGAGCTCCCAATCGAGGGCGTGCAGTTCCATCCGGAGAGCATCGCCAGCGAACAGGGCCATGCCGTGCTCGCGAATTTCGTGAGGAGCGCGGAGGCCCGAACGGCCACTGAACGCAACGTTACGCCCCAGTAATCGGTTGCTTGACAGGTGCGGAGACGTTCCGTACACGTTCCTCATACGTTCTGTGGGGAGCATTTCCATGCTGACGCGCAAGCAACACGAGCTTCTCCTTTATATTCATCAGAGGCTCGGCGAGACTGGGGTTTCGCCCTCGTTTGAGGAGATGAAGGAGGCGCTCGACCTGAAGTCGAAGAGTGGCGTTCACCGACTGATCTCGGCGCTCGAGGAGCGCGGCTTCATTCGCCGTCTGCCGAACCGGGCGCGCGCGCTCGAGGTGCTGCGCATGCCGGACGCGAGCGTGAAGGGCGTTCCCGCCAATGACGGCGCTGCCCCGGTGCGCACGCCCGAAGCGGCCAACGACGTCCTCGACATTCCCCTGCACGGACGGATCGCTGCGGGTACCCCGATTGAGGCGCTCCAGGGCCAGGATACCCTGCCGGTGCCCGCCGCCTTACTCGGCCCGGGCGAACATTATGCGCTTGAGGTGGCCGGCGATTCGATGGTCGATGTCGGGATTCTCGACGGGGACTATGCGTTGGTGCGCAAGACTGACGTCGCCCGCGACGGCGAGATCGTGGTTGCCCTGATCAACAATGAGGAAGCAACGCTGAAGACCTTCCGCCGCGAAGGACAGATGATCCGCCTCGACCCGGCCAACCGCCAGTACGACCCGCAGCGCTATCAGCCGGCTCAGGTCCAGATCCAGGGCAAGCTGGCGGGACTGCTCCGCCGCTACTGAGGCTGGGCCCAGGCCGGGAGCTGGCCGGCGGGAATGCGCCGGCAGTGATCCTGGACCGCGCGGACGAGGGCGAAGTCGCCGGCCTCGCGAGCGACTCGCTCGCCTTCCTCGCAGGCCCCTTCCGCGACGATTCGGCCGACCCGGTCGCCGAGCGCCCGGGCTTCCGCCGCGGTGCGCGCAGGCGCGTTGGCTGCGGAGTCGCGGCTGCGCTCCTGCTCCAGAGATTGCGCGTTGGCCGCGCGCCAATCGGTGAACAGCCCGCCGAACGGTGAGGCTGCCGGAGGCAGAGGTGGCGGCGCCTCGGCGGGCTGGGCCAGCAGGGCAGCAAGGACAAGCATCGCATGCATGGACGGCAGCCCCTTAGCAGAATTGGCTGAGCGCGTCCTGAACGCCTAGCGGGTTGCCGCGCTCCACGGGTGGTCGCCGACCTGATCGCGGACGCTGGTGAGGCTCGCGCCGCCACCGAGGGTAAAGGCGAGGCCGCCATGTTCGGCGAGGAAGGCGCGGTCGGCCTTGAGCCAGCGCGGTCGGCAGCCGGCGGGCAGATTGCGGTCGCTGACGACGATATCGGCGGCGGCGCAGGCAGCGATCATCTCGTCCCAGCGGACGAAGTCGCGGCTGGTCGTGGCGAGGATCTGCCAGCTGCGGCCGCCGCGGCGAAGCACGTAGCGGCAGAGCGCGTCGCTGCACGCCCCGCCCTTCGCGGCGGCGATCTCGACGAAATCGGGCTCGCTTCCCGACAGCTCGGCGAGCAGGTCGCGGACATAGTCGCCGGCCCGAGGACGAAGGATGGCGAGCTCGCCGGTCGGGGTTCGAAGCGCGAGATGGCGGCCGTCGCCGGTCGCCAGCAGGTCCGGCGGCGGCGTGACCAGAGCCCAGGCCGCGCCGATCGCTGCAGGCGCGGCGCCCCACCAGCGCCAGCGGGTCCGCCACAGCCCGATCCACAGCAGGCCGGCGACGAACAGGCCGAAGGCGGCGGGCGGAATGGCGGGCATCAGGGCCACGGCGCCGGGCGCGGCCGCCACGCCATGGGCGAGGCTGATGAGGAGATTGAGCCCCTGCCCCGCCGCCCACCAGAAGGGCGCGCCCAGGCCGGCCACGTCGAACAGCAGCGCCAATGCTTCGAGCGGCATGATGACGAAGGTGGTGAGCGGGATCGCCACGATATTGGCGAGCGCGCCGTAGAGGCCGGCCTGGTGGAAGTGGAACAGGGCGATGGGGGCGATGGCGAGCTCGACCGCAATGCCGGTGAGGAGCAGCCCGAGCAGAGCACGACCGAAGCGGCGCCCCGCCCCCTCCTCGCGCCGCGTGAGCAGTGCCTTGATGCGAGGATGCTCGTGCAGCGCGACGATCGCGGTCACTGCGGCGAAGCTGAGCTGAAAGCTCGGGCCGGCCAGCGATTCCGGCCAGAACAGAAGCACGACGATCGCGCCGGTCGCGACAAGACGCAGGGTGATGGCGTCGCGGCCCATGGCGAGGCCGGCGAGCACCAGCAGTGCAGCGATGCACGAGCGGATCGTCGGCACCTCGGCGCCGGTGAGGAGCGTATAGGCGATACCCGTCAGCGCCGCGATGCCAGCGGCGACGAGGACGAGGTTGACCCGCAGCGCCAGCCACGGGCTGAGCGCGAGCAGCCGCAGGGCGAGGAGAATGGTGCCGCCGACTACAGCGGTGAGGTGGAGACCGCTGACCGACAACAGATGGGCGAGACCGGAGGCGCGCATCGCCTCGGCATCCTCCTCGCTGACTCCGCCCTGGTCGCCGGTGGCGAGCGCGGCCGCGATGGCGCCCTCGCTTCCGGGAAGCCGCGCCTGAACATGGGCGGACAATCGTTGGCGGAGGCCGGCGAGCCAAGCCTGCCAGCTCGTCTGCGACGGCGGCGCGACGACCTCGACCTCGCCGAGCAGCCGCCCCGTCGCTCCGATCCGGGCGAACCAGGCGGTACGCGCGAAATCATAGGCGCCGGGCGCCGCCATCGGCGGTGGCGGCATCAGATAGGCCCGCAAGCGGACGGTCGCCCCCGGCACGAGGCCATCCGGAGCGCGGTCGAGCGGCACCGACACCCGCACGCGAGGCGGCAGTTGCGGCGCGTCCGCCGGGGCGAGCAGCAGCCGGACCTGGCCGCGGGCGGCGAGACGGTCGGCGCGGACGATGTTCGCCGTGAACGACGCGGCCTGCGGGCGCTCTAGTCGAGGCGCCGCCACGCTTTCGGCGCGAATCCAGATGAGCGAGCAGCCGATCATCGCGAACAGGCTGAACCACGCGAAGGCGCCTGAGACGCGCGATCCTCGCGCAAAGGCGAGCGCCGCCAGCATCGCGCCGCCGCTGGCGGCGATGAACGCGGACCAGCTCGCCGGGTCCGGCAGGGCGAACCAGGCGGCGATTCCGGCGATCAGCCCGACCGGGACCCAGAGCGGCAATTGCTCGCGCTCCGCCTCCAGCCGCGCCTCGACCGCGACGGAGGCTGTGCGAAGGCGGTCCATTGGCGCTGCAAACACCCCGCTCCACCCCTTTCGTGGCCGCACCGCGCTATGCTAGGGCCGCCGCACCTCGAGGGCGCCCCTGCCCTCATCCTTGGAGATAGCGCGCGTGAGCGCAAGTGAGACGCCACAATATCCTGGCGCGCAGGTGGTCACCCGCTTCGCCCCGTCCCCGACCGGTTTCCTTCATATCGGCGGCGCCCGGACGGCGCTGTTCAACTGGCTCTATGCCCGCCGCCACGGCGGCCGCTTCGTGCTCCGCATCGAAGACACCGACAAGGCGCGATCGACCCAGGAGGCGATCGACGCGATCCTCGACGGCATGCGCTGGCTCGGCCTCGATTGGGACGGCCACGAATATTACCAGTCGCAATTCTGGGCGCGGCACGCCGAAGTGGCGCAGCAGCTGCTCGAATCCGGCAACGCCTATCGCTGCTACATGACCCAGGAGGAGCTGGCCGCGCAGCGCGAGGAGGCCCAGCGCGAGCGGCGGCCGTTCCGGACGCGCAGCCCGTGGCGCGAATGCAGCGATCCCGCACCCGATGCGCCGTTCGTCGTTCGTTTGAAGGCGCCGCAGGAAGGCGAGACGGTCATCGAGGACAAGGTCCAGGGCCGGGTCGCCGTTCAGAACAGCGAGATCGACGACTTCGTGCTTCTCCGCTCGGACGGAAGCCCGACCTACATGCTTGCGGTGGTGGTCGACGATCATGACATGGGCGTGACCCACGTCATCCGCGGCGACGATCATCTCAACAACGCCTTCCGACAGCTCGCCATCATCAAGGCGATGGGCTGGCCGGAGCCGGTCTATGCCCACGTCCCGCTGATTCACGGCCAGGACGGCGCCAAGATGTCGAAGCGACATGGGGCGATCGGGGTCGACTCCTACCGCGACGAGCTCGGAATGCTTCCTGAGGCGGTCGCTAACTACCTGCTGCGCCTCGGCTGGGGACATGGCGACGCGGAGATCATCAGCCGCGAGGAAGCGCTGCAGTGGTTCGACCTCGACGGGGTCGGCCGCTCGCCCGCTCGCTTCGACACCAAGAAGCTCGAGAATCTGAACGGCCATTACATCCGCGAGGCGGACGACGGCCGGCTTGCCGAGCTTGCCGCGCCGCGCGTGGAGCAGGCGATCGGACGGCCGCTCACCGGTGAGGAGAGTGCCCTCCTCGCGCGTGCCATGCCGGAGCTGAAGCCGCGCGCGAAAAGCGTTCTGGAACTGGGCGATGGCGCCGCTTTCCTGTTCAAGCGGGTGCCGCTTGACATGGACGAGAAAGCGGCGGCTTTGCTAGAAGGCGACGCGCCGCACCTGCTGGCGGCCGTCTACGACAGCCTGTCGTCGCTGTCGGAATGGACGGCGCAAGCGACCGAGCAGGCGGTGCGAGAGGTGGCTGAGGCCAAGGGGGTGAAGCTCGGCCAGGTTGCGCAGCCCCTGCGCGCCGCCCTGACGGGCCGATCGACATCCCCGGGTATATTCGACGTGCTGGCGCTGCTTGGGCGGGACGAAAGCCTCGCTCGGCTCGCCGACAAGGCAAAGAAGGAAGATTGAACATGGCCGATGCCCCCAGCCTCGCCGACAAGGCGACCCTGAACATCGACGGCAACAGCCACGATTATGCCGTCCGCTCGGGCTCGGTCGGTCCCCGCGTCGTCGACATCCGCAAACTCTACGCCGACACCGACGTCTTCACCTACGACCCCGGCTTTACCTCCACGGCGAGCTGCCAGTCGAAGATCACCTATATCGACGGCGACCAGGGCATCCTGCTCCACCGCGGCTACCCGATCGACCAGCTCGCCGAGCATTCGACCTTCATGGAGGTCGCCTACCTCCTGCTGAACAGCGAGCTCCCGACCAAGGACGAGCTCAGCAAGTTCAACCGCACGATCATGCGCCACACCATGCTTCACGAGCAGCTGGCGACCTTCTACCGCGGCTTCCGTCGCGACGCCCATCCGATGGCGATCATGTGCGGCGTCGTCGGCGCCTTGTCCGCCTTCTATCACGACAGCACCGATATCAC
>JBKBPQ010000031.1:0-7742 GCA_046293155.1 Allosphingosinicella sp.
CGGCTTCGCACGTTGCTGGAGGCGCGCGGCGTTCGAGTGACCGGCGAGGTCCGCGTTCGTCATCGCCCGGCGGAGGGCGGCGAAGGTGAGCAGGTGACGAACAATGCGCGGCCGGCCGTGTCCACGGCGCCGGTGCTGGCGCGGCTGACCCCGCCGCCGCTCGCCGAGGACCTCGTCCGGATTAACAAGGAAAGCCAGAACCTCCATTCGGAGTTGATGGTCCGGCGCCTCGGCGCCCTCCAGGGGTCCGGTTCGATCCAGGACGGCGTGGCGACGATCGAGGCCATGATGGCGAGCGCCGGCGCTCCGCGCGCCGGCTGGGACCTGTCGGACGGTTCCGGCATGTCGACCTATAACCGGATGTCCCCGCGCGCCGTCGCCGCTTTGCTGCGCTGGGCGGCGACCCAGCCCTGGGGCGCGGCCTGGCGCGAGACCTTCCCGGTCGCGGGGGTGGACGGCACCCTCGCCCGCCGCTTCCGCGGCACGCCGCTCGAGGGCCGCCTGTTCGCGAAGACCGGGACTCTCAACGCGACCAACGCCCTGTCGGGCTACATGATCACGCGCAGCGGCCGGACCCTGATCTTTTCCTTCTTCGCCAACGACGTGCTGCGCAGCAGCGGCGCGACGGCGGTAATGGATTCGGTGCTGGCGGCGATCGCCGAGGCGAACTAGCTGAACGCGGCGATCACCGAGTCACCGGTGGCTCGACGAAGGTCCGCGATGCCCGTTTCGGAATGGCGCGTCGGATACACGCGGTTGGTGAGCACGGTCCAGGCGACGCCGCGCTCGAAATCGACCCACAGACCGGTACCGGTGAAGCCGGTATGGCCGATCGTCTCGTCCGAGCAGGCGTCGCCGCCATGCCATCCGTCGAACCGCCGCTCCCAGCCGCACGTCCGGTTCTCGTTGGCGCGGGTCCGGATCGCCTCGAGCAGGAAATCGGAGGCGCTGCCGTCGAGAAGCCCGCGCGCATAGCCCAGCACGCCGGCCACCGTCCCGAACAGCCCGGCATGGCCTGACGCGCCGCCCAGGGCCCAGCAATTCTCGTCATGCACCTCGCCCTTCATGACCCGCCCGCGCCAGCTGCAATGCTCGGTGGCGACCGCCGGCCCAAGCGGCGGCCCGAAGCCGAGACCGGGGCCGAGCGGCCACTCGCGCAGCGACCGGCCGGTGATCCGCTCGACGGCGATCCCCAGCAGGATGAAGTTGATGTCGGAATAGACGGCAGGGCCGTGCCGCCATTCTCGCTGCAGAACGAAGGCGCGCAGCCGATCGGGATCGCCGCCATAGGTGTAGATCGGCTCGACCGCCGGGAGGAAGGTGCGGTGAGCGAGACAGTCCCTGAAGGTGAGTCTGCGCTCCGCGGCCCCGTCGACGTCATATTGGCGAAGGTCGGGGATCGCGTCGGTCAGGGGTCCATCGAGATCGATCCGGCCCTGCTCGGCGAGGCTGAGGACCATCGTCGTGGTCGCGACCACTTTCGAGACGGAAGCGAGATCGAACCAGTGGTCCTCGGTGAGAGGCTCCGGCTCCGGCACCAAAGCGGCCATCCCGATGAAGCGCACCGCGCTGCGCCCGTCGGCGCTGACGATCCCGAGCGTGGCGCCGGGGATTCGGCCGTCGGCGACCGCCCGGCGCGCCGGCCCGAACGCCCGCTCAGCGACCTCGTCGATCATGCTGGCTCGTCCTCCGGCGCGCGGGGCCGGGCTCGGGCGATCACCGGCAGGAACATGAGCGCCGCCAGGCTCAGAACTCCCGACAGGATGAAGAACAGGTCGAAGCCGGGATAGCCGGCCCGGTCGAACGCTTGGACCATCGATCCCCCGGAGCCCGACAAAAGGCGCGGCAGCAGGAAGGCGAAGCCCGACAGGAAAGCATATTGGGCGCCCGGGTGGCGCGGGTTCACCAGCAGCGAGAGATAGACGACGAAGATCGCGCCGGCCATGCCGTTGCCGAACTGGTCGGCCGCCGTGGCGATGTAGAGCATCGTCTCGGACACCGGCTGGTGAGCCAGCCAGACGAACCCGAAATTGCCGAGCGCGGCCAAGAAGGCGCCGACCGCCAGCGCCCGCGCCTGAGGCCAGCGCGCGGCCATCCAGCCGCCAAGGCCGACCCCGACGATGCTTGCGATCAGCGCGACATAGGAATCGGCCCGGCCGATCTCGCTCAGCGAATAGCCGAGCTCCCTGATCATCGGCTTGGACAGGTTGAGCGCGAGCACGTCGCCCATCCGGTAGATCGACACGAACCCTATCAGCGCCAGCGCCATGAAGCCGTAGCGCCAGAAGAAGTCGACATAGGGCCCGATCGCCACGGACCGGCGCGCCGGCGCCGTCGACGGCAACTTGCGGATCTTCGGCAGCGCCGCCGCCATAATGAGGAACGGCAACATGCACAGCGCCAGCACGTACGGCGTGACGTTGGTCTGGCCGCTGATGCCCATTCCGGAGGCGGCTTCGAGCAACAGCCAGCCCACCGCCGCGGTCGCAACCGTTGCCGCCAGCAGGATGGCCGCGCTTGCCGCAAGGCCGCTTGCGAGCGCCGTCATCCGGCTCCCGCCGTGGCCGGGATCTGCCCGCATGCTGGCCAGGATCGGGAAGGGCACGAAGGCCGCCGCAGCGATCGCGAGATAGGCACCGGTCCAGCCCCAGCCCGGCTGGTCGGCGATGAGCAAGGCGCCGCTCCCGGCCGCGACCATCGCCGTGCGATAGCCCCACAGATTCGCCGCCGCGAGCGGGCCCTGCTCCTCCTGGGTCGGCGCGAGCTCTATGCGCCACGCATCCGCTGCGACCTCCAGGGTCGTCGTCCAGAATGCGAGGAGGACCGCGAACAGGGCCGTGATTCCGAGGCTTCGGTCGGACGAGGTCAGGGCCATCATCACCATTGACGAGGCGATTCCGAGCTGCGCGAGCATGATCCAGCCGCGCCTCTTGCCCCAGAACCTGCCGAAGCCCGGCACCGAATAGCGGTCGAGAATGGGTGCCCACAGGAACTTGAAGGTCGGCAGCAGCTGGACCCAGGCGAAGAAGCCGATGACGACCAGCCCCACCTCATGCGCCGCGAGCCGCAGCGACAGCACGGTCGAGAACATGTAGAAGGGCAGCCCTGCGGAAAAGCCGAGCAGGACGTAGAGCGCCTGTCGGCCGCCTCCCCTCGGGACGGACTGAACTCCCGGACCCGCGCCGACCTGCGCCTGTGACGCCATCACCCCTCCCGTGCAGCCGCGCGGGCGGCTGACGCCCGGGGACGCGTCGAAACTGCTGCATGGCGAGCGTCGGCGCACGGGATTTCTTCACGCACAATGACGGAAGGTTATGGCTCGGCCAACAGAAACTATGGCGAGCCGCGGCAAGCTTGCTCCTTAATGCCGGCTGGCTAACGCCCAGGGGGAAAAAGGATGCTGGCTTCCAAGTCTCTGAAGAAGGCGCTCTTCTCGGGCACCGCCTTTGCTGGTCTGATCTTTGCTCTGCCGGGATCCGCAGTGGCTCAGGACACCAACACGGGCGCGACGCAGCCCAGCGGATCGCAGACCTCCGCGACAGGCAGCGAAGATACTGTCGTGGTCACCGGCACCCGAGTGGTCCGCGACGGCTACCAGGCGCCGACGCCGCTCAGCGTTCACACCCAGGAAGAGATCCAGAACACGTCGCCGACCAACAATCTCGCAGACTTCGTCAATCAGCTGCCCTCGCTCGCGGGCTCGACCCGCCCGTCCAACTCGCGGCTCAACCTGAGCAGCGGCCAGGCGGGTATCAACGCGCTCAACTTGCGTAACCTCGGCGAAGTCCGCACCCTCGTTCTGTTCGATGGGCGCCGCTCCGTTGCCTCGACGGTCACCGGTCTGGTCGACGTGAACACCATCCCGCAGCTTCTCATCGATCGAGTCGAGGTTGTCACCGGCGGCGCCTCGGCGACTTACGGTTCTGACGCCGTCGGCGGCGTCGTCAACTTCATCCTCGACAGCGATTTCGAGGGTCTGAGAGTCCAGGGTGACATGGGCGTCACCACCTATGGCGACGGGTTCAACTATTCGGCGGGCTTTGCCGGCGGTCTGTCGTTCGCCGGCGGCCGCGGCCACATCCTGGTTAGCGGCGAGATCGCCCACCGCGACGGCATTTTCGAGGTGGACCGGGACTGGAACCATACCGGGTTCGTGCGCATCCAGGACCCGACCTGGACCGCCAACAGCACGACCCCTCAATTCCTGATCCGACGGATGGTCGGCGCGGCGAACTCGACGCCCGGGGGCCTCATCACCGGCAACACGGTGCTTGCCGGCAGCGGCCTTTCGGCCAACAACCTGCGCGGCCTCTATTTCGGGTCCGGCGGCCAGATCCTTCAATACCAATATGGGGCCCTGACATTCCCATCTCCAACGGGGTCGGCCGCGCCGACTCTGACCCAGGGAGGCTCGTGGCAAGTCAACGATTCCGGCCGTCGCATCGGTCTCGACCCCGAGGACGACCGCCACGGTGTCTACGGACGGATCAGTTACGAGATCTCGGACGCGATCGAGCTGTTCGCCGAGGGCTCCTACAATTGGCAGGAAGTATTCTTCAACGCCGGCCCTAACCTGCAGACCGGAATCACGCTTCAGCGCGACAACGCCTTCCTGATCAACGCCTTCAACGCCAACGGGCGGTCGCTCGCCGGCATCAACACGGTGACGCTCGCGACGACCGCCGCCGACCTGCCCTTCCGAGCGGTCAACAACGTCCGCGAAGTGCAGAGGTACGTCGTCGGCGCGCGCGGTGATTTCGACCTGTTCGGCGATCGCGCCGCGTGGGACGTCTTCGCCCAATATGGCCGCGCCGACCTGCACGAGCAGCTGCGCAACATCATGCATCTTACGCGGATGGCGCAGGCGACCGACGCGGTCTTCTCGGTACCGGGCAATACCTCGAGCCCGATCGTCTGCCGGATCAACGTCGACGCCAACCCGAATAACAATGATCCGAACTGCGTGCCGATCAACCGGCTCGGGCTCAACGTCGTCAATCCCGCCGCGATCCCCTACGTGCTGGGGGACCCCTACCGCGACGAGATCGTCGAGCAGACTGTCGTCGGAGCGAACTTGTCTTTCACCCCGTTCGCGACATGGGCGGGCGACGTAAGCGTGGCGGTCGGCGGCGAATATCGAGAAGAGAAAATTCGCGGCTTCGTTCCCGAGGAATTCCAGCCCATCATCACTGCGACCGGAACGACGACCAATCGCTGGTCGGTCGGCAATTACCTGCCGACCAACGGCCGCTACGACGTGGTCGAGGCCTATCTCGAGGCCGTCGTGCCGCTCGGCCTGGGGCTCGAGTTCAACGGAGCAGTGCGCGCCACCGAATATTCGACTGCGGGCTACACGACGACGTGGCGGGCAGGCGCGACCTGGCAGCCGATCGAGGACATCCGCCTCCGCGCCACGCGCTCACGCGACGTCCGCGCGCCGAACCTCAACGAGCTGTTCCAGGCCGGCACGGCAAACAGCGACTCGGTGCGCAACCCCGCCTTCACGGCCGACGGAGCGAACGGACCGGCGTCATTCGGCTACTCCGGATTCGCGACCGGCAATCCCACCCTCAGTCCGGAAGTGGCGAACTCGTGGAATGTGGGCGCGGTCGTCTCTCCCCGCTTCCTTCCCGGCTTCGCCGCTTCGGTCGACTATTTCCACATCGATCTTCGCGACGCGATCGACACCCTCAGCGCTCAGGAGATCGTCAACCGCTGCAACGAGGGCCGGCAGGAGTTCTGCGACGCGATCAGCCAGGATCCGGTGCGATCCACGCCAGGGCAGCCGTACTTGATCATCCAGACCCGGCCGTTCAACTTCGCGAGCAGGCTCGTCCGGGGAATCGACTTCGAGGCATCTTACCGGATGCCGCTGGACCGGATTTTCACCAACGCCGACGGCAACTTCACGCTGCGCGGCGTCGCGACCCGTTATATCGAAAACACGGTCGACACCGGCATTGCCAACACCGTTCCAGTGAACACGGTGGGCGCGAACGGGGGCCAGTACAGCACGCCCACCTGGATTTACCGGATCGCCGCAGCCTATGACACGCCGGGCTATACGATCACTGCCGTGGCGCGCGGCGTAAGCGACGGCAAGTACGTGGCCAACGGCATCGAGTGCCAAACCGGTTGCCCCCTCTCCACCTCGCAATTCCCCACATACGACAGCAATCGGGTCTCGGGGACGTTCTACGTCGACTTCAACTACACTGCGAAGTTCGACGCTCTGAACCGTGGCGACGGCGAGTTTTTCGTCAACGTCACCAATGTATTCGACGCCGGCCCGATCCTTCTTCCGGAAACCGGTCTCGCGGCGAACAGCACCTACAGCGACCTTCTCGGCCGCTCCTTCCGGGTCGGCGTTCGCCTGCAGATGCGCTGAGGAAGCACAGACTCGCAAAGCCGCGGCCCCTTGCGGCCGCGGCTTTTTTTCTTGCCCGGGATATTTTGGGCCCGAGGAGCGGCGTTAATGGACCCCTTCCCCCTCCGAGATGGTACGATCCATTGCGAGGGCGTTCCGCTCCCCCTTGTCGCTGCTGAGGTCGGCACTCCGGTCTTCGTCTATTCGAGCAACAAGATCCGGAGCCAGGCGCGCGAGCTCCGTTCCGCCCTTGCCGAACTCGACGACCCGCTCGTGGCTTACGCCGTGAAGGCCAATCCCAACCTCGCAGTGCTCACCACGCTGGCGCACGAGGGCCTCGGCGCCGACGTCGTTTCCATCGGAGAATATCGCCGCGCCCGCGCGGCCGGAATATCCTCGGACAGGATCGTCTTCTCCGGCGTCGGCAAGACCGCGGCCGAAATGCGCGAGGCGCTTGAGGGCGGCCTGTATCAGTTCAATCTCGAATCCGTCCCTGAGGCAGAGATGCTGTCGGAGGTCGCACTGTCCATGGGCAAGACCGCGCCCGTTGCCTTCCGGGTCAATCCCGACGTCGAGGCCGGTTCTCACGCCAAGATCTCGACCGGAGCCGCGCACAACAAGTTCGGGATCCCGATCGGCGACGCGCCTGAGGCGTGCGCGCGCGTGCGGGACCTGCCCGGCCTCGCTCTCCAGGGTCTGGCCGTCCATATCGGCAGCCAGCTCACCAGCCTCGCCCCGCTGGAAATGGCGTTCGCCAGGGTCGGCGCGATGATCGCCGAGCTGCGCGCCCAGGGCCATTCGATCCGCACCGCGGACCTCGGCGGCGGCCTCGGAATCCGCTACGATCCGTCCCTTCCCCCACCGCCCAGCCCGGCCGATTATGGCGCAATGGTCTTCCGGGTAACGCGCGATTGGGGCGTCCGGCTGATCTTCGAGCCAGGCCGGCTCATCGTCGGCGAGGCCGGCGTTCTCCTCACTGAGGTGATCCGGGTGAAGCCGGGAACCACATATCCGTTCGTCGTCCTCGACGCGGCGATGAACGACCTCATCCGCCCGACCCTCTACGACGCCTGGCATACGATCGAAGCCGTCGAACCGAAGCGGGAGAGAATGGTGGCGGACGTGGTCGGCCCGGTGTGCGAGACTGGAGACACATTCGCCACATCGCGTCCGATGGAACGGGTCGACGCTGGCGACCTGATGATCATCCGCACTTCAGGAGCCTATGCGGCAACCATGAGTGGCACGTACAACTCGCGCGCATTGGCGGCCGAGGTGCTGATCGATGGCGAGCAGTGGGCCGTGGTTCGCGAGCGACGAGATGTGGAAGCATGCCTGCGAGATGAGAAACTGCCCGTCTGGCTCCACGGGCCGC
>JBKBPQ010000032.1:0-7507 GCA_046293155.1 Allosphingosinicella sp.
CGGCCCGATCAATGCCCACTCGTCATCCGTAAGACCAATCCACTCGCCCAACGCCGCCTCCAAAAGGAAGCTTTGAATCAACCTGCGAGTCCCCCGTCAAGCTTTGTCCACGAAACCTAGAAACTCCTTAATTCTTGTCGGCTATTTGATCCGTCGACCGAAAGCGCGCGTTGCGCGGCTCGGAACATGTGGGGGACGAACATGTTCAACATGACATTCGAGCAACTGCTGAATTTCGAGTGGCTCCAGCTGCGCGTGGGACCTGTCCTGCTCTTCATCCTTTTCGTCGCGGCGCTCCTCATCGGCCTGATCCTCTTCTGGCGCGGCAACAACCGGCTGTCCGCACTCGACAATCGCTGCACTACCGCCGATGCCGACATCGATGCCCAGATGAAGCATCGGCACAACCTCATCCCCGGTCTGGTCGAGACGGTTCGCGGTTATCTTGGCCACGAGCACAAGGTGCTGCTGGCGGTGACCAAGGCCAATGCTGCGGCGCTCCAGGCCTCCAGCCGGCAGATGAGGTTCGAGGCCGAGACCCAGCTCGGAAACTCGATCACGAGCCTGCTCCAGGCGGCGCACAAATATCCGGAGCTGAAGGCATCGGCGCATTTCCAGGAGCTTCAGCGGCAATTGATCGATGTCGAGAACCGGGTCACCGCGGCCCGCCGCTTCTTCAACCTCGCGACCGAAGAATATAACAACCAGCTCGGCAGCTTCCCCTCCAATCTGCTCGCGAAGTTGCAGAAGCGGGCCAGGCGCTCGCCTTATTCGGTTGAGGCGGCGCAGCGCGCTGAGATCAACGCTCCCCTCGCGTTCAAATTCTAGGCGCGCCGGGCGTGGCGGCGCCTGCCGGACTCTACGGCCACGTCCAGGCGAACCGGCAGCGCTCGCTGCTCCTGTTCGCCATGTTCGCCGTCGCGTTCCAGCTGTTGATGGCGGTCGGACTCGCCATTCCGCTCTTGCTCTTCGACCCGGCGCACACGCCGATCTATGTGCCGGCTGCTTATGCTCGGCGCTACCTGGTCTGGGTGCTTCTTCTGTCGCTGCTGCTCTTCGCCGCGCAGATGTGGTGGTTCGTCGGCACGGTGCATCGGCAAACCCGGTTTCGCTACGTCGACGGAGATGACGAACCCCGCTTCTGCCGCATCCTGGAGCCTCTTGCGATTGCCGCCGGCATCCGCACGCCATTCGCCGGCGTGATCGAAACTTCCGCGATGAACGCCTTCGCGTGCGGTGTGCGGGATCGGCATATGGTCGTCGTCGCCACCCGCGGGCTCATCGACGGCCTTGACGATGATGAATTGGCCGCGGTGCTGGCCAATGCCATTGTCCATATCCGCAATCGCGATACCCGCCTTTTCGCCGCGGCGACCGTCTTCATGCGCAACATGACAGTGATGCAAGGGGGGCGTGGGCTACGGCTGGACCATCCGCTGCAGGTCCTGCCGCTGGTCATATTTCCTGTCTTCCTGCCGCTGATGCTGGTCTTCGGCTTCCTGATCCAGATCGCCTTCCGCCTCGGCTACGGTTCGCGTGCCCTGATCGGCATCTCCCGGGAACTGATCGCAGATGCCGAAGCCGTCCGGCTCACGCATAACCCAGCCGCCCTGGCATCGGCACTTCACAAGATGGAGCAGCGCTGCGCGGCCAACGAGTTCCGCGACGAATATGCGTCGATGCTCATGTTCGGACCAACCGAAGGTCCGCTGGCCACCCATCCCACCCGAGGGGAGCGCGTCGGCGCTCTCGCGCGGACCACGGGATCGATGGTCCTCGACACCAGTTCCCGCCTCGACACACGCCCGTCCGGCGGGCGGCGGGAATCCGATCCCGGCTGGCATCCGGACAAGGAGACCGAGCGCATCGCGCTGCTCGCCGCCTGCGCGCCGCGGCGCGGTTTCTGGGGCGCCTTCCGATCGGCGCGGGATCCAGAGCGCAATCTCCTCGGGCTCAACCGAAAAGCTGTGCTGATCGTTGCCCTGTCTCTCGTCGGTATCGGCTTCATCCACCAGGATTCAATTCGCCAACCCGACCGGCTGAACCAGTTGTTCGACATCGCGACCGCCCGGCAGTTCAGCGGCCTCGGCCTGACCCACAGCCGCTGCTTGTTCGCATTCACCGCCTCGGCGGAGGAGCAGGAACGCTGCGACAAGGAAGCAGCCGAGGCATTCCGACTGTTCGAGATATTGCCTGGCACACGCGGGCCACGAGAACATCTGACCTTCACGCAGATCGCCGCGCGCGACTATCGAACGCGGGTTGAGCGGGGCTGCTTCACTGGAACTTGGGAGGGGGCCGACAGATCGGGCCGACCTCCGCCCGCGCCGCTTCATGCCCTGCTCGCTGATAGTTCGGAAGCGGCATCGCGAGTGGTTGCCTCGTCGCGCGCCGAACGCGACCGGCGGTTGATCGCCTATGCACAGACCCGGTTGCACCTGGCCGAGGCCAGTCTTCGCTTCTTCGGCGAGGATGGGTTTGAAGTGTTTGTCAGGTCTGCTGAGACGAAGGAGCACCGCACCGCGATCGACGCCCTCGCGACCCGGGTCACCGATCCGGCCTTTCTTGCCCGAGAACCAGCGAGCCTTCGCGCTAACATAGCCCTTCTCGCCACCGGGCCGGGAAACCCGCGGCCCTGCTGGGCGCCGCCGGAGGACAATCGAGCGATGCCTTCAACCTTAGTTTCTGCGTCGAGCCTGTGAGGGCCAGCACTGCGGTACCGACGGCCCATCTTGATCATCCCAGCAACACGTAAGACCGGTCTCATCTCCGGAATGAGTCGTTCCATGCGTAGGCATGCGGATGCCCTGAATGTCCGCTTATCAGGCACCAGTTTACGAGCAGGCGGGCGGCTTCCGGCCAGATCCTGTCGGTCCGCTCCGCGCCACATCCAGACGTTGGGGCTTGCGACTTCCTCTCCAGTAAGCCGACGTTTCGTCTTCGGAGTTCCGCGAACCCGGAAATGTCTGCCTAGTTGGTGGCGCACCCCGGCTGGGGCGTCGACGCAACACGCCCGCACTTGACCGGCCTGCCGCACCTGCGAATGTGAGGCATGCGACGGATACCAGGGACCTCGCTCGTGGCCTACGACCTGCTGATCCTTCGGCGCGGTGCGGCGGCGGCATTCTCGGGGAAGCGCGACATGCTGCTGCTGGCGCTGATGGCGGCATCGGGCGCGCTATTCGCCTGGACCGCGGCAGGAGAGATCGCAGACAAGGCGGCGGCGCTTCCGCTCGCCCTGAAGGCAGTGCTGGTCGGCTTGGGTGGTCTCGCGGTGGCGAATACCGTGGCAGCGAGGCTTGGCCATCTTCGGGCACATAGCATTCTTGCTCGTGACGCTCTGCAGGGCGGCCCGGCCGTGACTCATGCCGGCTTCTGGAGCGCGCCGCCGCTTCTGGCCGCGCTCGCCGTCTTCGCGAGGGGCCCAGAGCCGGCAGTGGAGATTGGCGCGCTGCTCGCCGCCTGTGGCGCCGGTGCGGCGGCCGCGCTCGGGTCGCGTGCGCTTTCGCGTCAGCTTCGCCACTGGATCGCGCAGCGCAGGGGCGGCGAGCCGCGCGCCGCATTGCCGGACCTGGAAGTGGGCACTCGGCGGCAGCGGATGGCGCGGCTACTGATCGCCCGGAGCGGGCTCCGCCAGGTCCCGGCTGCCGTTAACGTCGTTCTTTTCGCCGCTTTGGGAGCGGCTTTGGGCCTTCTCGTTCCGTTCCGCGCGTCCGGTCCCCTCGTTTTCGTCCTGCCGATCATGGGGCTCGCCGCAGCACTTCTCGTCGGGCGGGCGCTCCGCCAGCCCCCATCTTTGCTCCGCTATCTTCTGTTCCTCGGCATAATGCCCACGGTGGCGGCCTTGGTGCCGCTTCTCCTTGGTGCCGTTCTGGTCGCCGGCTTCGTGATCGCGGCGGCAAGCATCGGCGCCATCCCGCCCGCGTGGCTGGCCGGGGGCGCCGCCGCGGTCCTTCTCTTCCTCGGCTCGATCGCGCTGCTGCGCGCCTACCATCATGCCGCGAAATCGCGGCAGGCGGCTGCGCTCGCCCTCCAGATCGATCTCGCGCTCATCGCTGCGACCGCGTTGATCGCGCCGCCGTTCGCACCTGCCCTCCTCGCGGCCCGGCTGTGGATGCTTCACCGCGCCGCCGCCACGCTCCGCCACAGCCTGCAATGAGCCTTTCCTTCTCGCTGGAGGAACTCGCCGTCGAGCGCGGGGGCGTGCCCGTGGTCCGGGGCTTCACTTATGCAGGCGCCGGATCCGCCTGGATCGGCTTTGTCGGCGCCAACGGATCGGGAAAGACGACCGTTCTGCGGGCGCTCGCCGGCCGGCTGCCGGCGCAAGCGGGCCGCATCCTCCTCGGCGGCGAGGACGTCACCTGGGACCGCGCCGCGCGAGCCGCGCGCATCGGCTTCGCGGTCGATGCCGCAATGCTGCCCGCCGAACTCAGCCCGCGGGAAATCTTTGCCATCTCGGCGCGCAGCCGCTCGGCGATCGACGAGCCTGCGCTCGCCCCCCTGCGCCGTGCGCTCGACGTCGAGGACTTCCTGGACCGACGCTGCGGCGCGCTTTCGGCGGGCATGGGCCAGCGCGTAGCCCTGCTGGGCGCCTTTCTCGACCTGCCCGTGATCGTCATCCTCGACGAGCCCTTCAACTGGCTCGACCCGCTCACTGCGTTCGACGTGAAGAACGCCCTGCGCGATCTGGTCGCGGCACGCGGCCTCACGCTCCTCACCGCCCTGCACGACGTCAACACACTCACCGCCTATTGCAATCGCGGCCTGCTCATGTCGGGGGGCCAGATCGCAATGACGATGGAGGAAGCTGACCTTAGAGCAGGCCTTGCCGACCCCGTCGCGTTCGAAGCTGCCCTGGTCAGCCGCCTGCGTACCGAACGTTGAGGCAGGTGCTTCGTGCCCGCTTAACGTCGACCTCTTTTGACTGCACCCTCCGCTCATGAAGGCCCGTCTTCCGCGCGAGATGCCGATAAGCAGTCGGACTGCTCCCGGCCAGATTCTGCCATGGCTGCTATGCGCCAATCCAGGTCGTCCACGGCGGCGGCGGTCCCGCCCGAAAGCCGTCATTCGTTCATACAAGACAGCTATGGCCGAAAACGACCCGTTGCGGTCCTAAGCACTTGCGATCCAAACCTCGAGAACGGGCGCCTGAACGCCATGATCGAGAAGCGAAGCGGCGCCAGATGTTGGAACGACTGGGCAAGTCTCTCGCGAAGTCAAAAGCGCGGCGTGATGCCGCAATGGAGAAATGGCGCGAGTAAAATGGGAAAATCCCGGATTGACTGCTTCTCGCGGTCTTAGTCCCTAATAAAGCCCTATGCTTCCGGCCGGAAGCGCCCCCGACATGACTATTCATCTCAGCCGAACGCCCAGTGCCACATTGTCCGTCCTGGAGCGAAAGCGGTGATTCCGGCGATGATCAGCGCCCCAATGTAGAACTGGATCATGTGCTTACGGTGCTTGACGATGTTTCTGCTGCGGGCTGAGGTGATCGCTCCAGGCACAGCGATGAAGGCTAGCACGGTGAAGATGTGTATCAGGCTGAAAGAGCCATTGAAGCGAATGAATATTGTAGAGATCGCCGTCACCATCATCAACGCCAGCCAGACGTACCCCAGCATCCGGTGACGATAGTCGCCTTTCATCGACAACAGAAGGTAGGCGCCCAACGGAATGGCCGGTAACACGGTGGCTATGTGGATGACGACGGCAATCGAGCGCGGCTGCAGAACGGAATAGCCGAGCAGCCAGCGAACGACACCATAACAGGACAGGAGCGTGAGCACCGCGGCTGCGGCGACGAGGAAGAGGCGCAGGCGCTTGGAAAGCAGGAAGGCGGTGCGATCCCCGACCTCCGCGCGAGGTTGCAGCGTCATATTTGACATCGACGAGACCCATGCTGTTCTTGACAGCACAAAACTGGAGGGCCGCGCTTGGCCGTCAATCGCCGGTGCGTTAACCCGCCGCTGGGGTTCGTGAACCGCGCCATTGGAGTGCCAAGCGCCAGTTCACGAAGCGCGGATTGGCGGTGGCTTGGAACGAGTCCGAGGCTATTTGATAGAAGTCGCGATCGTCGCGGCCATCGGAGCAGTGCTGGCGGCGCTCGGACCCTTCGGCAGCTTCGGAATGGGAGATTATGGAACCCGCCTCGCTTATTGGTTGCCGGGGGCGTTCCTCGGCTACGCTGCTTTCCGACTGAACTACGTGCTGGTCGTTGCGGCGGCCGACAAGCTCCGCTTCCCAAAGATCGGCGGAGTGATCGCCGCGGTTCTGCTCGGCGCCTTGCCTGCATCGCTCCTCATTCTGTGGTGGAACGGCGCTCGCTTCGCGGACATCTACGCGCGAGGCCAATGGCTTCAGCTCTACCTGCAGGTAGCGATAATAGGCGCGCTCGTCGTCCTCCTGTTCATACTGATCGAGCGCGCGGCAATGGGTGGAAGGGGGTCGGGCACCGCGGCCGGTGACGAACCAACGCCTCCCTACACCCCATTCCTCGAGCGGCTTCCGCCAGACATAGCGGCCGACCTTATCGCGCTGGAAATGGAGGATCACTACGTGCGGGCGCATGCGCCTGGGAGAAGCACGCTCATCCTGATGCGGATGCGCGACGCGGAGGCCGAGCTAGCACCGGCAGATGGAATGCGCGTTCACCGCAGCTGGTGGGTAGCCCGCGACGCGGTCGAAGCAGTACAGCGGGATGGCCGGCGCCTTCGCCTGAGACTCCGCGGCGGCATCGAAGCTCCGGTCGCGCGGGATCGCGAACGGAAGTTGCGGGAGGCTGGCTGGCGCGTAAGTCCGTGAGTTGGCTTCATCACTCCAATGTGAAATGAAACGGTGTGCCAATCCGGGCCTTTCTGACTAAATCATCGCCCGGCTCGTGCAGTGCGGCAGATCGATGAAGGGGTGTTCAAAGGCAGGCGGCCACTCTTCCGGTGGGAGAGAGGCCACCTGCAGGTCCGAAGGCAGTCGCCCGCGCTAGGGAGCGGGTCAGCGGCTTTCGCGGGCGCCCTGGGTGGCGGCGCGGATGAGCTGGTCGGTTGTGTCACGGGTGGCGTTGCGCAGCTGCGCCCACTCCGAACGGGGGCGGCAGACACGGCGCTTGGCGACGCGCGATCCCGTGATTTCCTCTCGCCGGCACACGATGGGGTCGGCGGCGGCCGCAGGCGCCACCGTGAGGTCGGAATAGGCAGCCGTGGCGGCCACCATGAGCATCATATTCGTCAACATAGCATTCTCCGATGATTTGAAAGGTTTAGCGGCCCGCCCGGCTCAGAAGGTGAGGAGCAACTGGGCGTCGCGTTGAAGCTGGAGCAGGAGCAGGGTCAGCGTGACCCCGACCACTCCCGTCATTCCGATGGCGATGGGTGCGTCCATGGCGGGTCTCCGGAGGGGCGCGGGAGCGACCTGCGGCCGCTCCCCGCGCCGTCTCAGAAGGCGATGCCGAAGCCGGCGATCAGCTGGTGGCGGTCGGTGCCCGCTTCGTAGTTCGAGTAGCGATACTCGATCT
>JBKBPQ010000033.1:0-6701 GCA_046293155.1 Allosphingosinicella sp.
TATATTGACCGACCAGGTCGGCATCCTTGAGCCCAGTCAGCCGCGTGATCTCCGGGTCGAGCGACCAGCCGGGATCTTCGAGCCACCTGTGGACCGAGCCGATCTCGGTGATCACCCCGGCCGCGTCAAAGCGGAACTGGCGGATGGCCAATTCGATGATGCGGTCCTGGGCGGGATCGATGCCGGTCGTTTCGACGTCGACAGCCGCCGCCAATGAAGTAGGGCCTTGCATGCCCTCGCCGGTCGGTCCTTCTCCGATCACTAGCCGCCGCAGCGTCCGGGTGTCCGTCGCCGCGCCGCAAGGATCAGCCGCGTTTCTATCTTCCATGCTTCGTATTCCCCGCGCGCGCGGGCTCGCGCGCGTGAGCGCGAGCACCGGGACGTTGGTGGAGAGCGGCGGCAGAGCCGCCGCGGTCAGGAGTGCCCGATCAGACCGGCTGCAACTGGCTCGGACAGCCAGGCTGCTTTGGCCGGATCGCACTAGCGTCGACGTCGAGGATGTCGCCGCCCTCGACGACGAGCGAGTCGACTGCTTCGGGCGATGCGTCGAGACCGATCGAAAGGCCATGTAGGAGGAGCGCACGCACGAAGGCGTCACGCTCGCGACAGGCTACGACCGCCGCTCGCCCATGGAAGAGCCGGCGGCCGGCGAACAGCCATGCCGCAGGATCCAGGTCGATCCGCTCCCTCGCAAAACGCGCACCGGTCTCGGCGGCGACGAAGAGCAGCCGGATCAGCTGGCGTTCCGTCATCGTGATGGCGGCGTCGTCCGGATGATCCTGATCGAGCGGATCAACATAGGTGATGCTCCGCTGGCGCGCACCATGTCGCGGCTTGTCGCGGAAGGCCGAGCCAGAAAGACCGACCGTTCGCTGAACGTTGCTGACGTGCATCATAAGCGTGCTCCCTTCCCTACTGGGGCAAACGCAACATTGAAGCCTGGCACCTCGTAACTGAATCGCCCCGTCCAACGCCGGCGCGCAGGCCTACCGGTGCCGAGGAACAGCGCCGGAACGCACATATAGAGAACCTTGTAGCGACTACAAGGTTTGCGCAATATTTTTTTATGACTGCTCCTAATCCGCGATTCGTCATGGAGGATGAACCCGGCGGAGCATCATCGTCGCCGTCATGTAGCCCTAAGCCCCGCAGCCTTGAGCATCGAGCTGGTAATGCCTCTCCCCCGAAGCTCGCGCGGTGTCAGGCAATCAGCTTGCGCAGATGCCTCACGATCCCGGCACGATCGCTGAGCACGGTCGTGCGGTGGATTTCGGCCAACGGCATTCGCCGGTGACAGAGCGTCCTGCGAAGACCACCCTCGGTGAGTAAGAGGTCGCAGTGGCTCAACGCGGCGGCAGCGTGCCGGAAGTCGACCAGATCGTTCGCCGTGATCGGCTTGTCGCGATATTCCCAACGAAACAGCGCATGAACCACGGCGTGGACGTGCGCCGTCGGCATCGCCCGCGCGGAGTCGAGGTCCTTCAGCATCTCCCGAATGGCGTTGGTAAACAGAAGGAGAGGATCGATCTTGAGCCTCGCACCGAGCGGCCCGAGCGCCGATCTCAGACTCGGGGACGCTTCGGCGATGGTCAGCGCCACGCCGTGGAATTCCTGCTCTAGGACACTCTCGAACGAGGTCATGGATCCCCGATGCTCGGCGTTTAGCTGGGTCAGCCTGCGCGCCTGCTCCTGCAACTCCGTGTCCCGCGTGTAGCTCTCGCTGTCCATCGAGAGCGCGATGCTGGAGAGCGGCTCTTCCCACATCCTGTCGTAAAATGCCTTCTGGATGGCGAGCTCCTGCTCGGCCGGAAGCGGCGTGGCGGTGGGATACATGTCACCAAGGACATACGCCAAGCTGGTCCAAGCTGGCGCGAGAGGCGGTATCTTGCCCGTGGTCAGGCGGCCGAGCACAACCCTGTCCGCCTCCTCTACCATCCGATCGGGGTCCGGATGGATCGTGACCCCGCAGCTGAGCTTTTCGATTGCGGAGGCCGTCGCCGCGCGCTGAGCTTCCCGCCCTTGGCGCATCAATTCTGAGAAGGTCGCCTCGGATATCGGGCAGAAAGCTACCCCGCGTTCTACTAGCCGTTCGAGCAGCGAGACGATCTCCCGCTCGTCCGGGCGCGTGCTGGTGCCGTCGCCGACCTCCCGGACTACGATCCAGAAACGGGTGTCCAAGTAGATCGGTAGCTTGCCGGCGAGCGAGGTGGCGAGGGCAGCCGCGCGAGCCGCGATGTGCGTCTCGATCGAGACATCGGGCTGAGCGAGATGCTCCACGAGGGTCATGCGGCCCCCCCAGTCTCGGCGACACACGCCCCACTAAAGCGTTTAATCAAGCATCGCTCCGTCAGTGAGCGTAAGAAGGGTGAACACCTCATCGCCGTGCCCCTTCACCGACTGCTCCACGAGGTTGAACCTGTCGGCATTCCAGCGATCAAACCAGGCGTCGGCGCCGATTAAGCTGGGCGCAGACCACCCAATCTTGCCATAAAGCACGTCCATAGCGGACGACTCGGGATCGAGATCGTTCTGCGGGAACCAGTGCGTCGGAATGTCCGGACCGCGCCGGAACCAGCGGCGGCCTTCGGGGCCGTGACAGACAATTAGGCACGGCCACGGACTCAAGTCCACGAAGCGGAGGGCGGTCGCCAGCCGGCTGGTCGAAAACTCCTTCGCCAGGGCCTCCACGACCTCAAATGAGGGTCGCTTGTAGGCGGCGGCCATGGGCCGAAACAGATAAGCCGGCATGAGGAGGTCCGCGGCATAACCATCGGCCTGCCGTTCGAGCGCTGGTCCCTGCTGACGTGGGCTCCCGATCTCACTCGCCCGGCAGATGGACGACCTCCCGCGATGGAAATGCCAATGGCCGAGCTCATGCGCGATCGAGAAGCGACGGCGCCGCCAGTCCCCACCATCCCTGACCGTGATGATCGCACGATCCCGGTAGCCGATGATGCGGGCCTCGCAGCTCTCCAGCGCGCCATATCTGACGGACGCGCCGGCCTCCCAGGCGATCGCCTCCACGTCAATCTCACCAGGCGTGGTGACGCCGAGCGACTGGAGAAGCTGCTCGGCCACCGTCAGGCGCCTCAAGTCGGATTGCCCTCGTCGTCGATGGCCCCGAGATCCCTCAGATCGTTGAGGATGGCGTCGATCTCCTGATCCGTGATCCCTTCGCCATTGCGGGCAGCCATGGTCAGCCGCTGGCGGAGTTTGTCGTCGTCGTTAGCGAAGCGCGCCAGCACCGCTCGGCGGTGCTGAACGTGGAGGTGGCGCCTCGCTCCCGGTGCCGGTGCACGTGCCGCTTCCAAAGCCGACCGCGCCGCCTTAAGGCGGGCCTTTCCTCGTCCAGCCAGCGCCATCCTGATCGTTTCCCGAACGCGATCGGCCTCCTTGTCCGGGTCCAGCCCTTCGGCCTTCACCTCGGCCAGCAACTCGGCGTCGGACAATTGCGTGAGGTCGGCGACCAGTTCGTCCGCTAGGCGATGGAGAGAGGGGCCAGCCTTCTCCCCGCCGCTCACCTTCCCCACCCGGTGGGAAACGCAGCGTTGATCTTGCGGCGCATGCGCCGACGGATGGTCGCGTATCCGGTGGCGTCCAAGTCGTTCATCGCCATGATCTCCTCCTTCGGTGTTTCATCCAGATCTGCCCACATCATCAGCATCGCTTCCTCATCGTCCGCGAATAGCTGCTCCAGCGCCGAGATTCGCGCCTCCACGTCCTCTTTCGCCAGGATCCACTCCTCGGCATTGCGCTCGGGCGAGGCGGGCGCGACGAGGGGCCGACCTTCCGCATCCTCTGCGTCGATTGACACGAGCTGCAGCCTCGACGTGGCCTTCTGCCGCAGGGCCCAGGCCCTGCTACGCATCACGCCGATCAAGAACGAAGCAAGCGGCATTTCACGCGGGCAGTTCCTGACGCCTTCGAGCGTCTGGCAGATCGCGTCGCTGAGCAGATCGCCCGCATCGCAGTTGAGCCCCATCGCGTAGATGCGGCCCGCCCTCTCCAGCCTCAGCAGGTCAGCGCTCGTCAGAGCTTCAAAAGCCTGGTGAGCCTCCGAGACGTCGAGGATTGGCCTGCTCACTTAGCTCCGCCGTTGCTGTCCACGAGCGTAGGCTGACATTCCGGCGGCCTCGGACACGCAGAAAAATATCTTCTCGATGTCCGCGCACATGCCAATTCCCAGCCTACTCCCTTGAACGTCAATCAAGACGATCGGGAGCGGTGTCGCAAGCCGTCTTACCCTCAGGTGCGGGAAAGGAGGTTATATCCATGGCCGGTAAGAACCAACATGTCGTCCCGCATGCGGATGGCTGGGCTGTCCGCGGTGCTGGGAACAGTCGTGCAACGTCGGTCCACGACACGCAGCGAGAGGCGATCGACGCCGCCCGCGGCATCGCGCAGAACCAGCAGAGCGAGATGCTGATCCATGGCCGCAATGGCCAGATCCGGGAGCGCGACAGCTTTGGCGGGGATCCGTTCCCGCCGCAGGGCTGAGCAAGGGGGGCCGCATCTTCGGGTGCGGCTCTTTCCTCAATTGGAGGAGGTGAAGTTCATGGCAAAAGGAAAAGGTGGCGGTTCATACCGCAGTGCGATCTCGGGGCGCTTCGTCACGGCGAAGCACGGCAAGGCGAGTCCGCGGACTACCGTCCGCCACGGCGCCGGCACGGGCAGTTCGGGCGGACGCTATCGCAGCGCCATCTCGGGTCGCTTCGTGACCACGGCGCACGGCAAGGCGAGCCCTCGCACGACGATCAAGGACAACTAGCCTGGCGGTGGGCGGCGAGCCCGGCTCGTCGTTCATCGATATCCGACTGCCCGATGATCAAGAGGCGGCGGGGTGGTCGGCCTCGCAGAAACCGTGGTCGCCGAGCGTCTGCATAATTCGGCAGTCGGCAATCTGGCCGCCCCGGCATTGCGTGATCATTCTGCCCAATTCATCCCGAAGCTGCTCCAACTGTGCGATCTTCCGCTCAACAGCTTCGAGATGGCCGCTGGCGATCCGATCGACCCCACCGCAATCGCGACCGGGATCTTCCGCCAAGTCCAGCAACGAGCGGATGTCGGCGATGTCGAACCCCAGCCCGCGAGCGTGGCGGATGAATGTCAGCCGCTCCTGATCGCCGGAACCGTAATCGCGATAATTCCCTTCCGTCCGTCCGGGCTTCGGCAGGAGTCCGATCCGCTCGTAGTAACGGATGGTCTCGGCCTTCGTGCCGGTCACCTTCGCAAGTTCGCCAATCTTCATCCCGTCGAGACCGCCTCTTGACCTTGTAGCCGCTACAAGGACCATAGCGGCGTCACCGTGATTCGGTCGAGGTGACATTTATGGCCTGCAATAGCTGCGCATCCGCCGCGCCTGAGGGGATCATCGACCCCCGGTGGAGGCGTGCCCTGTGGATCGCGCTCATCGTGAACGCGGCTATGTTCGGAGTGGAGCTATATGCGGGTGCTGCGGCCGACAGCCATGCCCTCAAGGCGGACGCGCTCGACTTCTTCGGCGACGCAGCCAATTACGCCATCTCTTTACTCGTAGCGGGAATGGCGCTCGCTTGGAGAGCCCGCGCAGCCCTTCTGAAAGGAGCCACCCTCGCGCTCCTCGGCCTATATGTCCTCGCCAGCGCGCTGTGGGCCGCCCTGAACGGCTCCTCACCTGAACCTGAAACCATGGGGATCATCGGCGTCCTGGCGCTTACCGCGAATGTGATCGTGGCGGTGATGCTGTTTCAGTTCCGAACCGGCGACGCGAATATGCGGTCGGTGTGGATCTGCTCCAGGAATGACGCGATCGGCAACATCGCGGTGGTGGCCGCGGCCGCTGGCGTCTTCGGGACCGGCACCGCATGGCCCGACCTCATCGTCGCATCGGTGCTGGCGACGCTCGGCCTGGCCGGCGGATGGCAGATCATTGGCCAGGCACGCGGCGAGTTGCGCCAGGTCCGCCAACTGAACCTCCAACCGGCGGAGTGAAATCGGTGGCGCTCGAGTTGCTCATCTTCTTCGCGCTGTTCTTCATGGCGGCCTTCTTCTGGCCGACGTGGCGTCTATGGAAGCGGGAGCGCGTAAAGGCGCTCGTGCTAACCTACGGCGACACCGCACATGGCCTTGTCGCCAAGTGGTTCCGCGTAACGCTGCTCGGCATCTTCGTGATGCTCGCTGCGCTTCTCAGCGGCGTGCCAGCGTCAGCAACGGGACCGCTTCAATGGATCGAGGGTGAGATTACGCGATCTACCGGCTGGGCATTACTCGTCGTGTCGCTTGTCTGGGTCATCGCGGCTCAGGCTCAGATGGGATCCTCTTGGCGGATCGGCATCGATGGCGGAACTCGACCGCCGTTGGTGACGACGGGCCTGTTCGCGATCAGCCGAAACCCGATCTTCCTCGGCATGCGAGCGAGCCTGCTCGGACTGTTCCTGGTCCTTCCCAACGCATACTCACTCGCCATTCTGATCGCCGGCGAAATCCTGATCCAGGTGCAAGTTCGGCTTGAGGAGCAGCATCTCTCGACGGTCCACGACGCCGAATTTCGACGCTATCGAGCAAGCGTGCGCCGATGGCTTTGACATGCCGATTGACCGTGCCGCCCGCGTCGTCGACGCCACGGCTCCACATTTTCTTTTTCCACTGCTAGGGAGGTGCCCGCAATGCGTCGTCTCCTGCCCCTGATCAGCGCGTTCATGCTCGTGCTCGTCCTTTGGACG
>JBKBPQ010000034.1:0-6651 GCA_046293155.1 Allosphingosinicella sp.
ACGAGGCCTGGACCCGACACGACCCGCTCGATCGAGCAGCGGCCATAGCGCGCCCGAACCACCCGCTCGATCGCCTCCTGGTCCAGATTCTGCGGCGCGAACGCCATGTGCGCCGCCTCCGTTTCGATCACTTGAATGCGGTCGCCGCTCTCGGCGAAGAGCGCGACGCCGAGGCCGGTTCCGGGTCCGATCACCGTCGTGATGCCGTTGCTTGCGCCCGGCTCCTCGGGGCCGCCGAGCCGCTCCAGCGACGCCGGTCCCAGCGCCGATACCGCATGGGCGACCGCGCCGAAGTCGTTGAGAAGGAGCAGCCGGTCGAGGCCCAGCTCTCTGGCGAGCGTTCGCCGGTCGAGCGCCCAATCGTTGTTGGGAAAGCGCAGAACTTCCCCTTCGATGGCGGTGGCGAGGGCCAGCGATGCGGCGCCCGGCAGCACGCCGCCGCAGTCGCGCCGGAATGCCTCCCAGGCCGAGGCGAAGTCGGCATGCTCGCGCGTCCGGTAATTGTGCATCTCTCCAAGCCGCGCCGGCTCACCAGGCTCCAGCTCGGCAATCGCGAAGCGGGCATGGGTGCCGCCAATGTCGCCTGCGACAATCCTCATTCGGGCTGTGGGGTCTCGGTCATCGCGGCCATGACTTCTACAGAAGCGGCGCCGGCAGGGAAGGTTCCTGGCTAGGAAACGGCGTGGTGGGTCCAGATCGGTCGAAGGGCAAGCGCCAGCGCCCTCGGACGGACGAACAGCAGGTCGAGGATCGGCGGCCCCGGCTGGGCGCCCATCGCGGACTTGTAGCCGGCATCCCCGGAGCCCCAGCTGATCCGCTCGATGCCCAGCGCCGCGGCCCGCTCGAAGTCCTTGTAGAGGAGCAGCTTGCCCGCGCTATGGCGTCCGAACCGCTCGTCATAGGCATTGGCAATGGTGTAGCGGACCTTGCCCACTTCGAGGCCGAAGGTGAAAGCCGCCGGCGTCTCACCGACCGTCATGATGCTGCACCTGATCATGTCGGCGAGCACCGGGTCTTCGGCCATCCGCTCCCAATTTCGCCGGCAATCGGCGTCGAGGAACTTGGTGTTGCCGCCTTTGTCCAGCCCGCCGACCCAGGAGTTGGCCTCGACCGACGCCATCGCGTCGCGGTCCTCGTCGCTCCAGTCCACGCCGGTGCGGAAGCGGTAAGCGACCGGCCCGAGCTCGGCGAGCCGGTTCTCGCGCCAGCGGTTCTTGCGCATGGTCGGGCTGCGTGGCCACGGCCCTTGGGCCCGCAAGGCGGCGAGATCGAGCTCGAAGCAGGTGCCGAGATTGCGGCGAAGCACCGCCCATCCCGAGTCCTGGGCGGCGCGGGTCAGTCGTGCCACGGTCGGATCGTCGCCGTAGACCGGCCCCATTCGCCACAGCGGGCCGAGCGCGGCGCGCACTCGGCGATCGCGCATCATCATCGAAAGCTCGCCATCGGTCATGTCCGCGGCGATCGGGAAGCTGCGATAGGGCCAGTAGCTGCCCGACACTTCCCGAACCGTGAACGGCCCCAGCTTGCGGGCCACGGTCGGGATGGCCGCGAGCGGCTCACCGCTGCTTCGGCGCATTCCGACTCCGCGGCTCTCCGGCGCGGCGGCGGCGAACCAGCCGGCTGTCAGGAAACGCTGGGCCGGAAGGGCTGCGGCTGCAATCGCGTTTAACGCGAGCGCGGCGCCGGCACCGAGCTCGACGCTGTCGAGAAGAAACAGCTCCACCAACATGTTTCGGCCCGCCTCCAACGGACATTCCGAAAAATGCGCCGCTTCCGGCGAAAAAGCGAAGGGAAAGAATGGCCTGTCCCGCCTTGCGACGCGGCCTGCCCAGTTGCTTTAGACGCGCCGGCGTCGAGCGCCGAACATCCCTAACCTAAATTTAATCCGGCATGGGCTAGGCGGGAATCATGGCCCGTCGTCCGATCGATTTGTCCCAGGCAATGGCGAAAGCACGCGGGGCCCCCCATTCACGGGCGGCGGTGCTTAACCGCTTGCTCCGCCGCCGCGCGCACGCCCAGCAGATCGGCGACATTGAGACGGAAGCCCGGCTCCGCGAGCAGATCCGCTGGAGCCTGCCGATGCAGACGCCCGACGAGGGCGACGGCTAACGGTTCCTGCGGCCCGCGACCAGGCTGTCGACCAACGCCGGCTCGGCGAGGGTGCTGGTGTCGCCGAGATTGCCGAAATCGTTCTCCGCGATCTTCCTCAAAATTCGCCGCATGATCTTGCCCGAGCGGGTCTTGGGCAGGGCCGGGGTGAAGTGGATGAGGTCGGGGCTGGCGATTGGGCTGATCTCGGTCCGGACGTGCTTGCGAAGCTCCTGCTCGAGCTCCGCCGAGCCCTCCTGGCCGGCGATCAGGGTCACGTAGCAATAAATGCCCTGGCCCTTGATGTCGTGCGGGTAGCCGACCACCGCCGCCTCGGCGACGAGCCTGTGGCTGACCAGCGCGCTCTCGATCTCGGCGGTGCCGAGTCGGTGGCCCGAAATGTTGAGCACGTCGTCGACCCGGCCGGTGATCCAGTAATAGCCGTCCTCGTCGCGCCGGCAGCCGTCGCCGCTGAAGTAACGGCCGGGATAGGTCGAGAAGTAGGTTTGAACGAACCGCTCATGATCACCATAGACGGTGCGCATTTGCCCGGGCCAGGAGCGGGCCATGCAGAGGTTGCCGGACGCGGCGCCCTCCAGCGGCTGCCCGCTTTCGTCGACCAGTTGCGGCTCCACCCCGAAGAAGGGCCGGCCCGCCGATCCCGGCTTCATCCCATGGGCACCGGGCAGGGTGGTGATCATGATCCCGCCGGTCTCAGTCTGCCACCAGGTGTCGACGACCGGGCAGCGCTCGTCGCCGACCGTTCGCCAATACCATCGCCACGCTTCGGGATTGATCGGCTCGCCGACCGTGCCGAGCAGGCGAAGTGACGAGCGGTCATGCTTCTTCACCGGCGCCTCGCCCTCGCGCATCAGCGCGCGGATCGCGGTCGGGGCGGTGTAGAAGATGTTGACCTTGTGCCGCTCGACGACCTCCCAGAAGCGGCTGAAGTCGGGATAGTTCGGAACGCCCTCAAACATCAGAACGGTCGCCGCGTTCGCGAGCGGACCGTAAACGACGTAGGAGTGGCCGGTGACCCAGCCCACGTCCGCCGTGCACCAGAAGATCTCGCCGGGCTTGTAGTCGAAAACGTAGCGGAACGTGCTCGCCGTATACACGCCGTAGCCGCCGGTGGTGTGGAGAACGCCCTTGGGCTTCCCAGTGGAGCCCGACGTGTAGAGGATGAACAGCGGGTCCTCGGCGTTCATCGGCTCGCACGGGCAGGTGTCCGGCACCGTCTCCCCCAACCGGTTGTACCAGTGGTCGCGGCCCTCGACCCATTCGATGTCGTTGCCGCAATGGCCGACGACGAGGACGGCGTCGACGTCGGCACCCTTGGCGATCGCGGCGTCGACGTTGGCCTTCAACGGGATGAGCTTGCCGCCGCGATTGCCGCCGTCGGCGGTGACGACGATCCGGCTCGCGCAATCGTCGATCCGGCCGTGAAGCGCCTCTGGGGAGAAGCCGCCGAACACGACGCTGTGCACCGCGCCGATGCGGGCGCAGGCGAGCATCGCCACCGCGGCCTCTGGGATCATCGGCATGTAGATGGTGACCCGGTCGCCCTTGCCGGCGCCGAGCGCCTTCAGGCAGTTCGCCATCCGCACCACCTCGCGGTGGAGGGCGCCGTAGGTGAGGGTGCGGCCCTGGCCCGGCTCGTCGCCCTCGAAGATGATCGCGACCTGGTCCGAGCGGGTCTCGAGATGCCGGTCGACGCAATTGAAGCAGAGGTTGAGGACCCCGTCCTCGAACCAGCGAATTTCGACGGGATCGTAGGACCAGTCGGCGATCCGGGTCGGAAAGCTGTTCCAGTCCAGCCGCCGCGCCTCGCGCGCCCAGAAGGTGTCCGGGCTGTCCAGCGACTCGCGGTACAGCCTCTCGTAATCTTCGATCGTGCAATGGGCGCCCGCGACCGCGTCGGTCGGGGGTGGGATCATCTCGTTCATTGGGAACCCGTCTCCACGTCTCTACGGAGACGATTAGCGGCCTGACGCGCCCTAGACTAGACGGATCGCGGCTCCGAGCCAAGGTGTAGGGTTGTACTAATACACCTGATGGAGTATGAAGAGGCCCTTATCCCATGCGTGCGTTGACCCTGCCTCGACCTGTGCTCCCGGCCGTGCCGAGCCTCTTGCGGCTTGGCGCCGTGCCGCTGCGCGCCGTTCTGGCCGGGCTGGTCCTGCTGTTTGGCCTGAGCCTGTACGCCATCGCCGCATTCTCACTGACCGCGGGCAGCAATGATCCCGCCGTGCCCCAGGCCGCGGCCCGAGCCGTGCTCGCCGGCGTGGTGTCGCCGGTCGCTCCGGAGAGCGACCCGAACGCCCTGGCGCCGATCTCCGCCGAGGATGCGCAGAAGGCGAATGCCGAGATCCCGGTTGCGTCCGGTCCCAATCCAGCCGCCGCGGCGTTCCGGCTGACTAATGACGAGGTCGCTCGGATGCGGTCGATCGACTGCCTCACGGCGGCGATCTATTATGAGGCGGCGCTCGAGCCGGTCGATGGTCAGCGCGCGGTCGCCCAGGTCGTGCTCAACCGGGTCCGTCACCCGGCCTATCCAAGCACGGTGTGCGGAGTCGTCTTCCAGGGCCACCAGCGGATCACTGGCTGCCAGTTCAGCTTCACCTGCGACGGCTCGCTTCGCCGCACGCCCGTGCCTTCGATCTGGAACCGCGTGAAGGCGATCGCCGAGGCGGCGCTCAATGGCTACGTGCATCGCCCGGTCGGTCTCGCCACCCACTATCACGCCAATTACGTCTTCCCCTATTGGGCGCCGACGCTCGCAAAGATCACCCAGATCGGGGCGCACATCTTCTACCGCTGGCAGGGCGGTTGGGGCCGTCCCGCCGCCTTCACCTCGCGCTACGCCGGCGCCGAGCCCGCAATCGCCTGGCGCGGCGGCTTCGGCCAGCCGGACCGCGCCGCCCTCGCTGCTGCTGCAGGAGCGCCGGTCGATGCGCGCGACGCCGCCGCGGCAGCCGCCGCCGCCGAGGCGCAGTCCGCCAATGGCGGCCACAGCGTCGACAGCTTCCAGCGCGCCGTCCTGCGCCGCTACGAACCGACCAGCCGCGAACGGGCCAGTCAGGTCCTCCAGGATCGCGCCGCGGCCCAGCCGGCGAGCTCGACCAACCGCTGGGCTCTCACCGGCCGGCCGTCGCCGGATGCGCAGCAGCAGCGCCCGCTGGGCCGCGCCGCCGCCATTCCCGAGCTGGATGGCGTCCGCCGCCGACCTACGACGAGCGAGGCGGCGCCGGCCGCGCAGCCGTCCGCAACGACCGCCCCAGCCACCGAGACCCGCTGAGCCGCGCGGCGCGGCGGAACCTCAAATCTCCTCTTTCACCTGGGCATGGGCGAGCATCGCGAACAGGCCCGTGCCGCCGATGATATTCCCGAGAAGGGCAGGGGCAAGGAATCGGCCGAATAGCCACCCGGCGCCGACGTGGCCGGTCCATAACAGCAGGAACGCCTCGGTGGCGCCGGCGATGACGTGAGTGAAGCTGCAGGCGCCGATGAAGTAGGTGATCGCCAGCACGATCCAGAAACTGTTCTCGTTGGCGGCCGACCGGATCCAGGCAATGGACGCGATCAGGAATCCTGCCGGGATGCCGGTAAGAAGCGTCTCGCCCCAGTCCTTTTCCAGCAGCTTGGCGGAGACGTCGACCATAGCCGAGCGCAGTTCGTCCGTCTGGAGATCGCCCCAGATGGCCATTGCGGAGATCACCGCGGCGCCGATGAGGTTGCCGACGAGGACGGCGGTCCATAGCCGCGCGACGCGGCCAAGTCGGGCTATTGAGGGGCTCTGCGCCAGCGGCAGGATCGGCACCATCGTCTGCTCGGTGAAGAGCTGGAGACGTCCCAGGATGACGATCAGGAAGCCGAGCGTGTAGCCGAACGCCGCCACGGCTTCGCGCCACGGGGCGTTAGGCAGTTGCCCGTGGAGCGCGGCCTGCCCCCATACGGATGCCATGATCGCGAAACCGGCCGCGACTCCGGACCAGAACAGGGATGAGATCGGGCGATCGAGTTCATCTCGCCCTTGGCGGCTCACGGCGGAGTGAACGACCTTGGCGGTCGGCGCGCTGCGTTGCTCGACGTTTTCCCGTTCCTCCGGGGTGAGGTCGCTCTCGTGCTCCGCCATTGCGCCCCAACAGGGCGCTAATCCGATTGTTCCGGAGGGTTTGTCGACCGTTTTACTCCGCCGGCCAGGTCTCTAGCAGCTCGACGAAGCGGCTTAGCCAGGCGTTGGTCTGGTGGCCGTCTACCACGCGGTGATCGATGGTCAGTGACACATAGGCCATCGGCCGGATCTGGATGGTGTCGACGCCGTCCACCTCACGCACCACCACGCGCTTCTCCAGCTTGCCGATCCCAAGGATCGCCGACTGCGGCTGGTTGATGATGATCGGGCTCGCGAACAGCGACCCCGACACGCCATGGTTGGAGAGGGTGAACGTCCCGCCGGACACGTCCTTGCCGGTGAGTTGCTCCTTGCGCGCCCGCTCGACGAGATCGTCGAGACCCGCGGCGATGCCCTTGAGGTTAAGTCGCTGGACCTGGCGAAGCACC
>JBKBPQ010000035.1:0-4776 GCA_046293155.1 Allosphingosinicella sp.
CCGGAGAAAGTCAGGTGACCTTCAATCTGACAGCGAATTGCGGCTCGCGCCAGCGTTCGCCGCGCAGGATTTCAGCCAGGCGATCGACCGCCAGGACGACGTCTTCGAAGCCGAGATAGAGGGGGGTGAGGCCGAAGCGGAGCACGTCGGGCGCTCGGAAGTCGCCGATCACGCCCTGCTCGATCAGCGCCTGGCACAGTTCGTAGGCATGAGGATGACGGAAGGAAATGTGGCTTCCGCGCTGCTCCTCCGCTCGGGGGGTAATGCAGGCGAGCTCGGGGCAGTGGCGGGGCATGCACTCGTAGAAGACCTCGAACAGCTGCACCGACTTGCGCCACAGCCGCTCCATGGTGACGCCCTCGAACGTGTCGAGCCCGCCCTCGAGCGCGGCGATTCCGAGCACCGGCGGAGTGCCCGCGAGGAAGCGGCTGATGCCCTGCGCGGGGCGATAATCGTCGCTGAAGGCGAACGGCTCCGCATGGCCCATCCAGCCTTGCAGCGGATTGCCGATCCGCTCCTGAAGCGCTTCGGCGACGTAGAGGAACGCCGGCGCACCCGGGCCGCCGTTGAGGTACTTGTAGCCGCACCCGACCGCGAGCTCGGCGCCGGCGCCGCCCAAGTCGAGCGGAACCGCGCCGACGCTGTGGCTGAGGTCCCAGATCGTCGTCGTTCCGGCCGCCTTAGCGCGTGCCGTCACTGCCGCCATGTCGAACTTCTCGGCGGTCTTGTAATGAACGTGGGTGAGCAGAAGCAGGTTGGTGTCGCGGCCGATGCGCTGCTCCACCTCCGCGCGCGGAGCGATATCGAGGGCCAGCCCGAGCAGGTCCGCGACTCCGGCCGCGATGTGCAGGTCGGTGTGGAAGTTGCCGCTCTCGCTGAGGATCGTCTTGCGGTCCGACAGCTTCGCCGCGGCGACGAGCAGCTTGAACAGGTTCACCGAGGTCGAATCGGCGACCAACACCTCGTTCGGCTTCGCCCCGATGAGCGCGGCGATCCGCGCGCCAACCCGCTGCGGCGCGTCTATCCAACCATGCTTGTTCCAGCCGCCGATCAGGCTGTCGCCCCACTCGCGCGAGATGAGGGCGCCAATATGATCCGGAGTCGACCGCGGCAGAGCGCCCAGCGAATTGCCGTCGAGATAGATGATCCCCTCGGGCAGGGCGAAACGCTCGCGATAGGCGCGGAGCGGGTCCGCCTCGTCCATCGCCCGCGCCTGGTCCAGGGTCACGGCCATCAGCGCAAAACCCTCTCGATCTCTTCCACCGCGGCGGCCCAGGCGGCGCTCTCAGGCGTGATCAGCTCGACATGGCCGGTGCCGTCGATCACCCGCACCCGAACGTTGTCGCCCAGCGCGCGCATCTTGCCGGCATAATCCTCGGCGAAATGGGTCGGGATGATGCGGTCCTGATTGCCGTTGATCAGCACCTGGGGGATTCCGAGCGGACCCATGCGCGGCACCGACGTGTCGGCAAAGGGGTCGCCGCGGCCCGGTCGGCCCTGGCCGACGAGCTGACGGATCACCTCCGTCCCGCAGCCGCTCCCCGGCGGCCGCGCGGCGAGCTCGAGGTCGGGGAGACCGCCGAGGCTGACCACCGCGCGAAGCTCCGGCGGCGGGATCATCCGCACATTCGCCGGCGGCATCCAGCGCCGCCGCTTGGCCGCGTACCACAAGGCGAGGTGGCCACCCGCCGAATGGCCGACCGCCACGGCGCGGTTGGGGTCCAGCCGGATTTCGCGGCCCTGGATGGTCAGAGCATGGATCGCCGCCCATGTGTCGTCGAACACATGCGGCCAGCCATTGCCGTCCTCGATCACGCGATAGTCGATGTTCCACACCGCGATCCCGCGGCGCCGAAGATCGTCGGAGATCCAGTTCATCAGGTTCCGGTCCCACGGCGCGCTCCAGCAGCCGCCATGGATCATCACCGCGACCGGGTGCGGCCCGGCGCCTCGCGGAAGATAAAGGTCGACGACCTGCCGCTCATGATCGCCGTAGCGGATGGTGCGGTCGGGGGCGGGCCGCGGCCGGGCGAGGAACTGGTCCCAGGTCAGCAACGTGCCCGCCGCCGGCGCTGGGGCCGATGCATCGCTGTCGCCGCCGGTGCTCATCGTGCAGCCGGCTAACGCCGCAAGCCCGAGAATGACAATGGTCTTCGCAAAATCGATCAAGAGCGTGCCCCGTCATCCCCGCGAAAGCGGGGATCCAGCTGCCTTGTTGCGAAGACGGTGCCGAAAAGGAAGCTGGATTCCCGCTTCCGCGGGAATGACGGGCTGGGTTAGCGCCGGTTCTGCCAGGGCGCTGCGAACTGGATTCGCTGCAGCGTGCGGAAATCGGACACGAGCTTGCGCACGGCCTGCGACGCGTCGCGGATGATCAGCATGGCTTATCTCCTCATCCCCCACGTGAACGAAATAAAGGGGCGGCGGGTGGGGTCTGCGCCGCCCCTTCTTCACCGCCCATCAGCGGGCGGTGACGGTGATCGTGCGGGCGGCGGCGAGCTGCGCCTGGGCGCGCCGGACGACAGCTGCTTCGATCTGCGGGCGGGCGCCCTCGATCGCGGCGACGTAGCAGCGGTGGCGCAGGTAGCGCTCGGCGGTCACTCCGGTGACGGTCGGCTGGCACAGCTGGCTGGCCGCACCACGCACCCGCCGCTCGAGAGCTGCCACTCCTTCGGCGTTGGCAAGGTTAAGGTCGGCATAGCTGACCTCGCTGCTCACCGCGCGCACCGCGATCTGATCCTGCGCCAGGCTCGGAGTCGCGAAGACCAGGCTGGTGATGCTCATCGCGAGCACCGCCGCCATCGCCTTCAGCGGCATCGGCACGCCGCCTAAGAGGTTGCGCGCCTTGGCCGACGCCGCGCCGATCGCCTTGCTGGTATCCGCGCTGAACTGCTCGTGATGGGCTTCCCACAGCCTCCCGAAAATCTGGTCCTGCATGTCCCTTCTCCCTTCATCCCTTGGAGCGACCGAAGCGGCGGCCGCTGCATGGCTGGAGATGATCGAAATACGATCGGACCGCCAACGAAAGGATCGACAGTCATGATAAGCTTGGCTTATAGAACGGGCGATGAGATCGCTTCCGCCCTTGTCCGCCGTCCGGGTCTTCGAAGCCGCCGCGCGCCACCAGAGCTTCACCCAGGCCGCGGCCGAGCTCGGCATGACCCAGGCGGCGGTCAGCTATCAGATCAAGCTGCTCGAGCAGCGGCTCGGCGTGCCTCTGTTCCTTCGCGCCAAGCGGCGGGTCCAGCTGACCGAGGCCGGCCGCCGCGCCGCGACCCTGGTGTCGGCCGGCCTCGACCAGATCGCCGACGCCTTCTCCGGCCTGCTCGCCGACAATGAGGGCGTACTGACGATCAGCACCACCCAGACCTTCGCGTCGGAATGGCTGGCGCCCCGCCTTGGCGCCTTCCAGCTCGACCGCCCCCAGCTCGCGGTCCGCCTCAATTCCGAGAATAACGTCGTCGACTTCGCTCAGCACGAGGTCGACGTCGCCATCCGCATCTGCCGCGACCCGGGCATGTGGCCGGGGCTCAAGAGCCATTTCCTGTTCCGGGTCCACGGTGCGGCGTTGGCATCGCCGGAATTCCGCGACCGCCACGCCATCACGGAGCCGGCCGACCTGCTCCGGGTCCCGCGGATCACGCCGGACGATTATTGGTGGGAGCTGTGGTTCCAGGAGGTCGGCCTCGCCGCGCCCGAGAAGAGCCATGGCGGAATCCGCCTCGACGCCCAGTCGATGGAAGGCAATGCCGCGATGGCCGGGGCCGGGGTCGCGATCCTGGCGCCGATCTTCTGGCGCGGCGCCCTGCGCAGCGGAGCGATGGTCCAGCTCTTCCCGCAGCTCAGCGTCGAACCGCGCTCCTATTGGCTTGTCTATCCCGACTATAAGAGGCTCCAGCCCAAGGTCGTCGCCTTCCGCGACTGGCTCCTCGCCGAGATCCGCCAAATGGCCGAAACCGAGCCCGCCGTCATTTTCGAACCGCCGGAGCTGGACGCGGCCTAAAGGACGTTTCGGACGGGCGGCTAGACGACGACCTGCATCTGCCATTCGCTCGCGACCAGCCGAGCGATGGCGCGTGCCATCTTCTCGCCGCCGCGTGCGGAAGGCTCGATCGGATTGGCGTAGTCGGCATCCTCATTGCAGATCAGCCTCAGGTCGATCAGCGGCAGGCCCTGGGAGAAGGCGGCGCGGCTGATGACGTCGTTGAACACGGACAGAGCCGTGCGGATGATCGGCTGCTCGGTTCGCGTCTGCGGCGTGTCGTAGATTGTGCAGACTGCCGTCGGCAGCCCGCGCGCCAGAACCGCGTCGAGTGCTGCATGATAGTCGGTGGCGAAACGCTCCTGTGCGTCGCGCAGCCTGAGCACCGCCTCGGCGACCTGCCGTACGTTCTCGTAAAGGATGTGGGACGTGCCCAGCGCATCGTTGCCGCCCATGCTGACAACCAGGTGGGTCGCATCCTTCGGCAGCCGCGCAGTCTGCGACGGCACGTTCCGCGTGGTAGCCCCATCGACCGCCTCTAAGGAAGCAGTCCATCCCTTTGGGAGCGCCGCCCGCACCTGCCGCACTACGTCAGGTTCACCCGGCACGTAGCGGGCATTGTCGAAGATCGAATCGCCGAGGAGGACGAGGTGGGGCATGGCCCGGGCAAGCGCGCGAACGCTTGCCCGGGTTCCGACAAAAGCCTTCTTCCCGGCGGGGAGGGCAATGACTCACGCTGCCGGCTCGCCCGCCGGCTTCGGCATCCGCTTGCGGACTGCCCGGACCGCCAGCCA
>JBKBPQ010000036.1:0-4391 GCA_046293155.1 Allosphingosinicella sp.
ATTGGAAGAGCGAGTCCGCGACCTTCCGAATGAACGTGGCGTTGTCGGAGCTGCCGCGCTTCACCTCGCTGCCCGAGCCCGGCGACCATCTCACCGCCGGGATCATCATCGCGCCGTCGCTCCAATATATGGACCGCGCCTATATGGACGCGCGCCGCGACGGCTGGTCGGCCGAGCCGATCGTCGAGATGCTGATCCCGTCGACCCTCGACGACAGCCTCGCGCCGAAGGGTGCCCATGTCGCCAGCCTGTTCTGCCAGCATTTCCGCTACGAGGTTCCGGGCGGCTGGGACGCCAATCGCGACAAGGTCGCCGGCGCGATCATCGCTCATGTCGACCGCTATGCGCCGGGCTTTGCCGCTTCCGTGGTCGGCCGCCTCGCTTTGTCGCCGCTCGACCTCGAACGCCGCTTCGGCCTGATCGGCGGCGACATCTTCCACGGCCGGATGAGTCTAGACCAGCTTTTCTCAGTCCGGCCGATGCTCGGCCATGCCGATTACCGGATGCCGCTGAAGGGTCTCTACCTGTGCGGATCCGGCGCCCACCCCGGCGGCGGTGTCACCGGGGCCCCCGGCCACAATGCCGCCCGTGCCATTTTGAGCGACCGCCGCTCGTTGCGCCGGCGCAACTGAGGGAACTTCCATGGCCCTTGACCGCTTGTGCTCACCAAGTTCAGGTTACGACAGGGGTGATGAAATGAACGCACGTCGCGTTGCAGCGGCGATGGCGATCCCATGTCTGTTGGTCTTGGCCCATCCGGCCGATGCACAGAACCGCCGCGCCACCCGGGCCCAGCCGCCCGCCACCTTCGATCTCCGCCAGATACCCTCCGGCCAGGCCGACGAGAGCCTTCGCCTGCGTCCGCTCGAGGAGCCCGCCCAGTCCGCCGGCTCCGGCTTCCTCGAAAGCTGGGACGTCGACGACAATGCCGTGTTCGGCATCGGCCGCTTCCGCATCGGCGATCTCCCCCGCCGTCGCAGTAACATGGAACGAGTCCGCGACAATCTGATGGAACGAGAAAACCGCGCCATCGCCGGCGCCGGCGTGCGGATCAGCTTCGACTGAATCGATCCTGCGACCAAAGTTCATGTTAGCGCGACTAACATGAATTGACGGCTCGTGATTTCGCGTTAGCTTAGCTGACATGAAATCCGCCGCCGCCCGTTCCTATCGCCAGAGCGTCCGCGCAGCCGCCGCCGAGGCGACCGGCGAGCGCATCCTCGACGCCTTCACCCGGCGCCTTCAGGACGGCTGGTTCGACGAGATCACGCTCGATGAGGTCGCCCGCGATGCCGGAGTGACCGTCCAGACCGTCATCCGCCGCTTCGGGGGCAAGGAAGGGCTGCTCGACTCCGCACACGACCGTTTCGGAGCCGCCATCCGCGCCCGCCGCGCCACGCCGAAGGGCGACGCCAAGGCCGCGGTCGCGGCCATCATCGAGGACTATGAGGCGGTCGGCGACCTCATCCTGCGCGTGCTTGCGCAGGAGGAGCGCTATCCGCCGCTCAAGAAGGTCAGCGACGTCGGCCGCGCCTCGCATCGCGCCTGGACCGGCGAGCAGTTCGCGCCGTGGCTGGAGCGAATGGACGAGCCGGCCCGAACCGCCGCGCACGACGCGTTGGTCGTCGCCACCGACATTTACGTCTGGAAGCTGGTGCGACGCGACTTCGGGCGGTCCACGGAGGCGCTCGCCGCCACCATGCGCCGACTGATCGCCGCCGCGCTCGGACAACCGGAGTACGCGATCTTCTGACAGGGGCGCTGGAGGGAGAGACTGATGAGCGATTTCCTGTTCACGACCTGGGAGGGCGGCGGCTCCGTCGCACCGGCCCTGACCGCGGTCCGCAAGCTCGCCGACCGCGGCCACCGCGTGCGAGTGATGAGCGACGCCTGCAACCGCCCCGAAGCTCAGGCGGCCGGCGCCGAGTTCATCGCGTGGACCCGCGCGCCGAGCCGACCGGACCGCACACGCGACACCGACATTCTCCGCGACTGGGACGTTGCCGAGCCGATCGACGGCCTCGGTCGCCTCATCGACGGCATTATGACCGGCCCGGCTCTGGCCTATGCCGAGGACGTCATCGAAGAGCTGACTCGCCGCCCGGCAGACCTCATCGTCAACAGCGAGATCCTGCCCGGCGTTTCGGCCGCGGCCGAGGCCCTCGGCGTGCCGTTCGCGCACCTGTGCTGCAACGTCAGCCTGTTTCCGATGCCCGGAGTTCCGGTTCTCGGTCCCGGCTTCGCACCGCCCGAGAGCGATGAACAGGCGGCGATGCAGGCCCACGTTGGCGCCGCCACCATCGCCTATTTCGACCGCGGCCTGCCACCGCTGAACGCGGCCCGTAAGGCGCTAGGCCTCGCGCCGCTCGGCTCGCTGTCCGAGCATCCGTTCCGTGCCGACCGGATGTTCCTGGCGACTGCCCGCGCCTTCGACTTTGCCCCGCGCGTGCTTCCGGACCGGGTCAGCTATGTCGGGCCGCTGCTCGGCGAGCCCGCCTGGGCTGAACCGTGGCAATCGCCTTCGGGCGCGGGAGACCGCCGCCCGCTCGTCGCCGTGTCCTTCTCGACCGGCTTTCAGAATCAGATCGCCTCGCTCCAGCGGGTCGCCGACGCCCTCGGCCGACTGCCCGTGCGTGGCCTGATCACCCTCGGCGACACCGTGCTACCGCACGAGATCGTCGCCTCGGCCAATGTGAAGCTCGTCCACAGCGCGCCTCACGACGCGGTCATGCGAGAGGCGGACGTCGTGGTTGGCCATGGCGGCCATGGCACCACGTTGCGTGCGCTGGTCCACCGGCGCCCGCAACTCGTCGTCCCGCACGGTCGCGACCAGCATGACAACGCCATCCGCGTCACCGAACGCGGCGCCGGCCTGTCGTTGATGCCGGACGCGTCCGTGACCGACTTCGAGCAGGCGGTCGCCCGGCTTCTGCGCGAACCCGCCTTCGCCCATGCGGCAGCAGATCTCGGCGGCCGAATCCGGACCGAAATTGAGCGGTCGCCGCTCATCCCCGATCTCGAGGCGCTCGCCGAGTCCGGCCCGATCCTGAGCGCCCGCGCCGCCTGACCTTGCAGGACGGTCCTCCTGCGCTCTAGGGAGCCGCGCAAAGGGAGGACCGTTCATGCAGCTCAATTCCGACATCGCGGCCGTCGTCACCGGCGGCGCTTCCGGCCTCGGCGAGGCCACCGCCCGAGCGCTCGCCGCCAAGGGCGTCAAGGTCGCCGTCTTCGACCGCGATGTGGACAAAGGCGAGAAGGTTGCGGCCGAGATCGCCGGCGTGTTCTGCCAGGTCGACGTGACCTCCGACGAGGCGGTCGACGCGGGCTTCGCCAAGGCGCGCGCGGCGCACGGCCAGGAGCGGATCCTCGTCAATTGCGCCGGGGTCGCCAACGCGATGAAGACGGTCGGCCGCGACAAGGAGACCGGAGCGGCCAAGCGTTATCCGATCCACCAGTTCGAGCTCGCCATCCAGATCAACCTGATCGGCACCTTCCGCTGCATCGCCGCATCGGCCGCCGGAATGGCCGATCTCGAGCCGCTCGCCGACGGCGAGAAGGGTTGCATCATCAATACCGCCTCGGTCGCCGCCCAGGACGGCCAGATCGGCCAGGCCGCCTACAGCGCGTCGAAGGCCGGCGTTCTCGGAATGGCGCTGCCGATCGCCCGCGACCTCATGAACGAGGGCATCCGGGTCAACACGATCCTTCCGGGCGTGTTCAAGACTCCGATGGTCGCGATGATGCCGGAGAAGGTCCAGGACGCGTTGGGCGCGCAGGTGCCGTTCCCCAAGCGCCTTGGCCAGGCCGAGGAATATGCCAAACTGGCCGTGTTCATGGCCGAGACCGTCTATCTCAACGCCGAATATGTCCGCCTTGACGGCGGCATCCGGATGGCGCCGCGCTGACCTCTCAGGCGCCGCTGCTGCGCTGGAAGGCGACGGCGGCGCCGAGCAGGCCGGGTTCTGGATAAGTGCACAGCTGCACCGGCACGCGCTCCATGCGTGGCCGGTAGCGGCCCTTGGCCTGGAACGGCTCATGGAACAGGGGCGTCGTGAGCCGCGCCTTCATCCGGTTGGCGAGGCCGCCGGTGACGACGACCCGCATCGATCCGTGGGCGAGGCAGATATCCCCCGCCGCCGCTCCGAAGCAGGCGACGAGAAGGTTGAGGGCCCGCGCCGCGACCGGATCGCTGCCGTCGATCGCCGCGGCCCACAGGGTGCCGGCGTCGAGGACGTCCCACTCGCCGCCGCCGAGCATCGCGTAGATCTCAACGAGGCCTGGACCCGACACGACCCGCTCGATCGAGCAGCGGCCATAGCGCGCCCGAACCACCCGCTCGATCGCCTCCTGGTCCAGATTCTGCGGCGCGAACGCCATGTGCGCCGCCTCCG
>JBKBPQ010000037.1:0-1602 GCA_046293155.1 Allosphingosinicella sp.
ACGCGCTCGACCCCCAGGCGGCGACCCAGCCGCTCCGCCGAAAGCGCCAGGATCAGCTCGGGATCGGCCTCGCCGCGCGTCGCGTCGCTGAGTTCCAGGAGGAAGGTCTGCCGCGCCTGCTCCTCGCGCAGCCGCTCTTCCGCGCGGGCGCGCTCGAGCGTTTCGAAGGTGCGCTCGGCCACCTCCCGCGCCAAAGCGCATTCCTCCTCGCTCCACGCGCGCGGCTGGTGATGGGCGATGCCGAGCGCGCCGCGCAGCCGTCCGGCCCGCAGCAGCGGCACGCACAGGGTCGAGCGCGCGCCGCTCCTGGCGAGCGTCTCCGCGGTCCGGCCCAGGGTCGGATCGGCGGCGATGTCCGGAATCACCAGCATTTTGCCCTGCCGCAGCGTCCGCAGCGACTGTTCGGACATGCCGTCGAGCGGATGCTCGCCGATGAAGCTGTCGATCCCGTCGCGCCATTCGCGCGCCACGCTGTAGCCCCGGCCGTCCTCGCGGCCCTCGATATAGCCGGCGCGGTCGATGCCAAGGTGGCGGGCGAGGCGCTCGAGCGTCGTCAGCAGGATCTCGTCGGGATCGGCGAGCGAACGCGTCACGTCCGCGAGCGCGAGCAGAAAGCTGTTGTGGTCCATCTCCGCGTCCGGCGCGGCAGGCCCGTCGAACTGTTTGCCTCTGGCCGTCATCGGCGCTCCCCAATGCTTTCGGCGAATCGATATGACAAGATTCCGACCCGCTTGGCTACGCCCGCGGCGGCCTCTGTAACAATCGCAACCAAATGGCGCCGCCGCCGTCGCACGGCGGTAACGATCGGCTGCATCGAAGCCGCTCCGGACCGGGAAAAGTGCCCGGCCGTAACAATCGCCACAAACTGGCGGCGACGGTGAAATCAGGGCGTGGCACCGGCGCCCTATCGAGACCCCACCGGCAGGGTGCCCACGGATCGGCGCCTTCGCCAGCAACGAGCATGAAGGGGTAAAAAATGACACGCAATCGACTGTTCAGCGCGGCCGCGGCCGTGCTCTTCGCCGGCACGATACTGACGGCCTCCGCCACGCCCGCCCAAGCCCAGGGCTTCCGGATCGAAGCCCATGGCGGCTGGGATAGGGTCGGCAACGGCACCGTCCGCGACGACGGCATCCTCTACGGCGTCGGCGTCGGCTACGACGTCGCGGTCGGCGGGGGCGTCCTCCTCGGCATCGAGGCCAATGCCGATTTCGGAAATCTCAAGGAATGCGCCGGTTCGGTGATCGCCGCGGGCGACGAACTGTGCGTCCGGGTACGGCGCGATCTGAGCGCGGTCGGCCGCATCGGCTATATGGTCGGACCGCAGAGCCAGATCTATGCGCTTGCCGGCTACACCAACGGCCGCTTCCGCGCCGACTACCGCCCGGCCGGCGGCGCGGTGACGCGCACGTCGGAAAATCTGGACGGCCTGCGCCTCGGCGCCGGCTTCCAGCAGAACCTCGGCCACGGCCTCTATTCGAAGATCGAGTATCGCTACTCGAACTACGAAGCGGGCACCGACCGCCACCAGCTGATCGCCGGCTTCGGCATCGCCTTCTGAGACGGCGCGGGGAGCGGCCGCAGGTCGCTCCCGCGCCCCTC